>CAYLQY010000001.1:0-385810 GCA_964386325.1 uncultured Erysipelotrichaceae bacterium
ATTAACATGCGGATGTAGTTCAATGGTAGAACTTCAGCCTTCCAAGCTGACTACGCGGGTTCGATTCCCGCTATCCGCTCCAATTGTTATTTAAGCCAACATTGTTGGCTTTTTTTTGCAATTATGCGAAAAATAGAGTTTTTAAGTAAAATGATGAATAGACAACACAATTATAAAGTGATAGATTTAGAAAAAGAATTTATTAGGGTATAGGGGTGGTTTTGTGATTACAAATAGAGAAATAAAAATATTAAAGCAAATAATTGAAAGTAAATCAGGTATTTCTAGAAATGAACTATCAGAACTCCTTTCAGTTTCTACAAGAACAATTCGTAATGATATTCATGCTATTAATGATTATTTACATCACTACAATATAAATGTTGATATGGATGAGAAGCAGTCTTACTATATATCGCAATATGATGAAGAAATAGCGAGAAAGGTTCTGGATGATTGTATAAAAGAGTATTCAATCATTCCTGAAAATAATAACGATCGAAACTTATATATTTTTTTAGAATTATTTGGATTACACGATGCAATTGAAATTAAAGATATTTCGAATGAATTATTCATTTCAAGATCAACGGTTCAATTATGTATAAAAGAAACGGTAGAAGATTTTTTTAGTTCAAATCGATTAAATTATAAAATTAATGCAAATACAATTTCTATTGAAGGAAAAGAAAGTGATAAAAGAAATACGGTATATAAACTTCTTTTCAAATACTATAATTCAGAGAAGTTCATGTATATTACAAAAGTATTAAAGAATTTTGGTTATTATGATGATTCACAATACATAGATTTATTTAATTATATCGTTCAATATTTTGAAAGTAATGATATTATTTTATCTGACAAAAGTATTCAAATACTGACAATAATGTTACTCATTGTCTTTGATCGGATTAATAATGGATTTTCGATTGAAGTTAATTATGAAGTTGATAATTCAACAAGTATGGATTTCATAAAAATGGAAGAATACTTTTCTATTTCTCTAAATGAAAGAGAAAAGAGGTATATTGGTTATTTAGTGGATATGAGTTTAATCTATTCCAATAAAAACAAGATGGGTAATACTCGTATTGCGAAAGTAATTTGCGAAGAATTCATAGTGACTATATGCAATGAATATGATATTAATATTAATATTTTTAAAAAGTATTCATATGACTTAGAAAAGCATATAAATACAATGATTCATAGGATTACTCAGAATATATTTGAAGATAGTAATAGTTCAATGTGTGAATATGTAAAGGAAAATTATCCATTTGCTTTTGAAATTGCCACAAATATGATTTTAATAATAAAGAAACATTTAAATGTAGATATCACAAAAAATGAAATCTGTTATATTGCTAGTCATATTGCGGTCATATTCAATAATAATCGAAAAAAAATAAATGTTGCGATTATATGTGGGACTGGTGGCGTTACTGCAAAACTTGCAGAAGTACGTATCAATAATGCATTACAAAATAGAGTAAATATTGTCGGAACATATCCAGAGTATTTATTAAAACGTATTATAAATGAAAACAGTTTGGAATTAATCATTTCAATGATTCCTATCAACTATAAAATTAATCTTCCAATTATCGAAATATCAGATTTTGTAACAGATTCAGACATAAGCAGAATCGATAAATATACGAATAAATCTTTTTATGATTTTTTTGAAGACAGTAAAAACTATGAATTATTTTCCGAAAAAACATTTATGGTCTTCAATGGAGAAGTGAATGAAACTGATGCCTTGATTGAAATTGCAAAAGCTGTTTGTTTAAATCAAGAAATTGAAAATGCAGATGAATACATAAGTTCTATTTTTGTCAGAGAAAAATTACATAGTACAAAATTCGGGAAAGTTTGGATACCCCACCCAATGTCGAATTTTGGAAAAAGAAGCAATGTTGGGATAGGTATTCTTAAAGATAAACATGAAATTATCTTTTTAACTTCAGTTGTCAAAAATGATGCAGCAATACTTAAAAATTTTTATGATTGTGTGGCAGAAATAATTGATAATGATTCAAAAATTAAAAATTTATGTAATTGCAAAGATATGATTGAATTCGTCAAAAAACTTTACAAATTATGATTTTCCAGCTACTTGGAAAAAGGAAATTTGTATGAAATACTCAAAGAAATATAATGGGATTAGATGTAATGTTTGGCCATAGCGTTAATCTAAAATCGAAAGGGGTATCATAGTGAAAGCACAAGATATACAAAAAAAGTTAGCACCTATTGCTAACAAAATTGTGAACTTTGAGTTTATTAAGGTTCTATCACAAGGAACGGTTGTTGCATTATCAGTAATTATGATTGGTTCTATTTTTACAATTTTAAAGAATCCACCTATTCCAGCAGATACTACTAATTCTTTATTGCTTGCGATAAAGGCATTTAGTGAGGCAAATAATAGCTGGTTAACATTAGGGGTTACATTTTCAACAGATTTTATGGGATTGTACACATTAATTGCATCAGTAATTGCATTATGTGGGATTAAGAAAAAACGTCCTACAAATTACATTGCAATTGCATTATTCTCAATTTTCTTATTATCTACACCAATGGTAGAAAAAGCTATCGACATTTCATACTTAGGAGCAAGTGGAATGTTTCCAGCAGTTATAATCGGTTATTTTTCAACTAAATTGCTAATCTTTTTACAGGAAAAAGGCTTTAAGATTAAACTTCCCGATGTTGTCCCTGCAACAATAGCTGATCCACTTACTAGCTTATTTGCTAATATTGGGGTAGCAGCAGTTACAATGGCGCTCTACTTGATTTTTGGACAATTTGGAACAACAGTTCCAGCAGCTATCAATAAAATGTTTGAACCATTATTCATGGCTACAGACTCTTTATTAGCGGTTGTTCTTTATATCATTGTAGTTAGACTTCTTTGGTTCTTTGGAATTCATGGAGACAATATTGGTAAAGCGGTAGTTAGACCTATTCTAGCGGCTAATCTAGCTGCAAATGCTGAAGCATGGGCAGCAGGGCTTGCAATGCCACATATTTTCACACAAGCCTTTAATTTTTGGACTTACACACCATATTTTGCAATGGCTCTAGCAATGCTACTTGCAGCAAAATCAGCACAAATGAAATCTGTTGCCAAGGTTACAATTGCCCCAGCATTTTTCAACATTAGCGAACCAATTACATTTGGATTTCCATTAGTTATGAATTTTCCATTACTAATTCCTACTTTGCTAGTATTTGTGATTGATGTAGCAGTTCCATATATTCTTTATATGCTGGGTATGTTACAGATTCCATATTTATCTGTAATTGGTACTGTACCATGTATATTCTTATCATTTTTAACAAGTTTTGATTTCAAGAATGTAATACTTTATATAATTCTACTTGCTGTTAATATTGCGATTTTATATCCTGCATATAAATCATATGATAAAAATATTTATGATAAAGAAGTAGCTGAATTAGCGATTGAGAAACAAGGATAATAATAAGTTGGATAGGCTGCCTTATTGGCAGCTTTCTTGCAAAGGGAGGATATATGATTGAGGCCATAATAGTCTATGCATTAAAAATAATTTTAATCGTAATTGTAGCTAGATATATGTATCAAATAACGAAAATATATAAAACGGAGAAACTTACACTTAAAATTAATTTCTTTTCGTATCTTGAAGTAGGTATTTATATCGCAATATTCGTAATTGTTTGTTTTTCAAAACATCAACAAGACTATTCTATTTTCTTGATATGTTTAGAATTCTTGGCAGTAATCTTATATATATTGTTGCCACATAGAATTGTTTTATTTGGAGATAAAAATATATATTGTAACTTTGTCAAAGTTCCGATAAACAAAATAACAAAGGTCGTGAATAAAGGATTATACTATGAAATTTCAAGTAAATTAGGAGTCCATAAAGTATATCTATCTCTTTGTGAATTTAACGAACTATTTAAAAAGTCATTACCTTTAGAATATTTAAAGAGAGTTGGTGCATAAATGGAAGGAATTGAATTATGTTGTTTTCAAATAATAACTTATGCTGGCGAATCAAGATCAAAATATATTTTAGCGATGCGAAAAGCACGTAAGGGATTATTAGAGGAGGCAGAAGAATTGATTTGTGAAGGAAAGAAAAATTTCACAGAAGCACATAAAAGTCATCTTCGGCTACTATCATCCGAACAATGTATTAATACAGTGAATGAAAACATGTTGTTGCTTCATGCTGAAGATCAACTTATGTCGGCAGAAACATTAGGTATTGTTGCACTTGAATTAATTGAGATGCAAAAAGAAATAAATGATTTAAAAGGAAAAAAAGGAGAATTTGCATGAAAAAAATTGTATTATTATGTGCTTTAGGAGTTTCAACAGGGATGTTAGTAACAAAAATGAAGAAAGCTGCCGAGGAACAAGCATTTGATGTTGAGATTGCAGCATATTCGGTTGATGATTTTGATGAAGAAACTAAAGATGCAGATCTTGTTTTGCTAGGTCCACAAGTTTCATTTATGGCAGAAGATTTTATTGCACATTACCCCACTATAAAAATTGAACAAATTGACATGCTTGCTTATGGAACGATGGATGGGAAAAGAGTTATTGATCGTTGCATAGAAATATTAGGTAAATAGTATGCCATTTAGAAAAGATTTTTTATGGGGTGGGGCATCTGCAGCGAATCAATGTGAAGGTGCATATAATGTTGGTGGAAGAGGATTGAGTAATATGGATTTAATTCCATCAGGACAAACACGGAGAAACTACAAAATTGGCGTTGAAGAAGCAACGAATTTTAAAAGTGATTTATATTATCCTTCATTAAAAGGAAATGATTTTTATTATAATTACAAAGAAGACATTAAATTATTTGCGGAAATGGGGTTTAAAATCTATAGAATGAGTTTTGCTTGGAGCCGAATATTTCCTAGTGGGGAAGAAGAAGCCCCAAATGAAGAAGGGCTTGCATTCTATGAGGCAGTAATTGATGAATGTCTAAAATATGGTATAGAACCATTTGTTACCTTGATTCATTATGATATACCATTTGCATTGACAAAAAAATATGGTGGTTGGACAAGTCGTAAGACCGTAGATTGCTATGTTAAATATGCGAAAACATGTTTTGAAAGATATAATGGAAAAGTTCGTTACTGGCTGACTATAAATGAAGTAAATGGTATTCATCTATCATTTGCTCAATATGGATTCTTCAGATGTAAATCTGAAAATGTCATACAGGATACTTTTAATTGTATTCATCATCAAATGTTGGCGAGTGCATTAGCCACTAAAGTTGGGCATGAAATTAACAAAGATAATAAAATTGGTTCAATGATGGCGGGTATGTGCACATATGCTTATTCTTGTAGTCCAGAAGATCAGCTTGTAAAAATGCTTGATGAACAAGAAAATTTTATGTTTCCGGATATTCAAGCAAAAGGGAAATATCCACAATTCTTTTTGAATCGCGTAAAACGTAATAATTGTGAGTTACCAATCAAGGGGAATGATTTAGAAATCATGGAAAATAATACAGTTGATTTTGTTACATTTTCATACTATAATCCTAAAACTGTTTCAGCTCAAGCGGCTTTAGAAAAAACAGAAGGTAATCTATTCGCTGGTGTAAAAAATCCACATATTCCTAGTTCAGACTGGGGATGGCAATTTGATCCAATTGGCTTACGAATATTGATGAATCAAATGTATGATCGTTACGATAAGCCAATATTCATTACGGAAAATGGTTTAGGAGCTAAAGATACGATTGGTGAAGACGGTCAGATAAATGATAGTTATCGAATTGATTATTTGAGAAAACACATTTCTGCGATGAAAGATGCTGTAGAAATTGATGGTGTTGATTTACTTGGATATACTGCATGGGGACCGATAGATTTAGTATCTGCCGGAACTGGTGAAATGAGTAAGCGATATGGATTTGTCTATGTAGATTTGAATGATAAGGGAGAAGGTACTGGAAAACGATTGAAGAAAAAAAGTTTTGATTGGTACAAAAAAGTTATTGAATCAAACGGTGATGAATTAGATTAATCAAAATAAAAAAAGCAAGAAATTGCTTTTTTATTTTAAGAATTTAAATTGATTATTGATGTAAAGCCATGAATTTATCATTTGCTATTTCTAGATAAATCTCTTCATGTAGTAAATCATACATCATATTTGCCCAAGTACACCATAATAGATTGTGGAATGACTCGTAGATACTTAGTTGTTCGACTTGAACCGCAGTTAGTGGTGAATCAAAATATATTGCATAAAAACGATTTCGTAAATTTGAATCCGTGATTTTATTCTCAGTAAAGAAACTCATGATATCAAATAAAGGATCATTGTCCTTTGCGTACTCATAATCAATTAGATAATCTTTTTCCTTAGTGAATAAAAGATTTCCACTCACTAAATCGTTGTGGCAGAGGATATGTTCGTTGTGAATTTGTTGAATATCATCAATCAAATGATAATAATCATCTAATGGATGAAGCAATTCTTTTACATGACTTCGATATTCATTTAAAAGAGCAACACAATTAAATTCAACCCCTGATTTTAGACTAGCGCTATGAAATTTCTTTAATAATTTTGCTACCCGTTCTATTTTATCTTCATCGGTACATAACTTATACTCAATTGCATTGTCAATCCAACGTGTTATACGAACTCTAGTTTCAGGATCATAATAGATTTCAGGTACATCAAGCTCTAAATCTTTGATAAGTGGCAAAACATTTTTTTCATTGTTAAAAGCGCTGAGTCCTTTAGTTTCATCCTTAGGAATTCTTATGGCAACATTATAGAATCCCACTCTTCCTTTATATATATTATTAGTTAATCCTAAATTAGTAGGTCTAAATTGTACATTTTTTCCTAGAATAGCCTTGATTTTATTTTCCATAATCATCATATCTCCTCTACTATTCTACAACATTACTTAGGTATTTTCCTAATAAGTTAATTTGTATTCTGTACTCATAAATGATAAAATACATCAAATGAGGTATATTCCTATGAAAAAAAGATTAATTACAATACCTTTATTCATTGCGTTTATAGGTATTAACTTATATTGGTTTAAAAGTCATGATAGTTTAAGTTTATATAAACAACTTCTAATCGTAATGGCTAGTATCGTATTTTATATGGTTGCGGCAACAATTGAAGTATTCTATGCCCGTAATAATATTATTCGTATAAAGATGTTTAAAGTTTTTGTAACATTCTTATTGTTGTATTATATCACTTTCTTAAGTGCTGTGTTATTCTTGGATGGTTTCTTCTTTACCAGGTCGACAGAACACTATGTAAATTATGTGCCGTTTAAAACAATTAGAGAATTCTTTGTGACAATGCGTGATGAAAACAATTTGCGTTCATTTGGTAACTTGGTGGGAAATGCAATCTTGTTTGCACCTATGGGATTATTATTGCCTTTATTCAGTAAAAAGTTTCATAACTTCTTTATCTTTACATTTACGATGGTAATCATGGTTTCAGGTGTTGAGGCGATGCAGCACATAACATATATGGGAACTGCTGATGTGGATGATATCATCTTGAATGTCGCTGGAGCAATTGGTGTATTCCTTGTGTTTAAATTTATTTTCTTCTTAGTGAAAGATAAAATTGAAATGTATTTCAAAGACGATGATTCAAATCATCCGATAAAACTTTAAAAAAAGAATCCATTCAAACGATGAAACCATGTTTGAGGATTCTTTTTTAGTTTTGATTCATCGCAATCATTTCTGAAATAGTCATAATAAAATCAGAATAGTTATTACAGGTATATAAACGGTGGATATTTTTAGGTTCGTAAAGAATGGCAATTAAGTCATCAAAGATATCTTTGAATAATGCTCTATCTTCTGTGCTAGTACCAATCAATACAATCATGTTTACATCATTATCGCCCCATTTGATAGACTTTTCGTTAATCACAATAGATAGAAATGATTGATAATTGTTGTTTTGAAGAGAGTGAGGAATCGCAACCCCATTTGGAAATGAGGTTGAGGATAATTTCTCACGTTCCATGACTTCATCGAAGAAAGTTAAATCGCAAAGGTTTAAGTTTGTGCACTCTGTTACTAAGTTTTGAATCAATTGGGAAGGGGATTCAGCGTAATAATTTTTCTTGAAGAGTTTTTCACCGATGAATCGATTAAGATTCTTTTGCATATTAACTTTCTTCTTCTCTAATTTAAGAGTAATAATCGTATTGCGAATTGAAGTAATATCGTTGTCATTCACAAATATATTTACTTGTTGAATCGGAATGTTAGATTGAATGGATAACTCATTTGTAGTAATGATTAAATCAGTGTGTAAAGAAAGTGTATTAATATCTTTAAGAGAAATGATTTTTACTACGTTGAGATCATCTTCAAATATCTTTGTGATTTTTTCAATCGCTGGTAAGTGCATGTTATGATAATCAGCATAAATGAAATAACAACTAATTTTATTTTTATTAAGATTAATAGTTTCTAAATAAGATCCGATATGGAAGGCAATGAAAGATATTTCATCTTCATTAATAATGGTTTTTGTATAATGTAAAAGTTCATTGGCAATAAATACAGCCATATCGTATACAAGAGGATATGTATTTTTTATTTTATCAACAAGTGGATTACGGGTGTAGCTATTATTTTTAATTCGCTGAAAAAGATTTCGAATATGAATTGTAAACTTAATAAGAAATTCTTCATCAAAGGCGCTAAGTGAATAAGTATTCTCAAGATTTTTAATGAGTTCTTTTGTTATTTGAATATAATCATCTTCAATAAAATTCGAGATATTTTTAGTACTGATGAATGAATAATCAAAAGTATTACTATTACTTGAAATAATTAATGTTAAATAATAAAGTTCTGATTTCGGTATTTCGATACCAAATCGATCTTCTAATATATCTTTAATATGCTTTGATATTTCAAAGTCTTTAGTATTCTCTACTAAATTAATATTTATATCTTGTTGAATAATCTGGTTATTCTTTATCCTGTCTATTGTAACGACAATATGAAGAATAATATTGTTTAAACCATAGTCATTAACATATAAGTTATACTGGTTAAATATTTTTTCCATTTCTTTGTATAAAAATTGAATTTCTTCTTGATTTGCGAATGTGTCAATATTCGAAAAAGATATAAAGCTTTCTTTGTTTTCTTTAATTATTAAAGAATTGATAAGTTTTCGCTTATTACGTTCGTCACCTACAAGTTTGATGATGTTTCTATTTTTTTCAATCACTAAATTGAATTGGGCAAGGCTTTTTTTAATCTGTTTAAGATCATTTTCAAGTGTAGAATCACTTATATATAACTCATCAGCTAAACTGAATGTACTAATTTCGATTGAAGAATTCAGTAATTTTCGAATGATATAATCTTCTCTTTCGATAAAAGTTTCAGGGTTTTTTGAAATATCTTGTGATAGTGAAACACTACTATTTATTTTATATCCTTTATAAGAGGATAAAATGAAAGTTGTTGAAGAAGCGTTATTAATTTTATTAACGTAATTTCTTATTGTTCGTGATGACACATTAAAATACTGAGACAAAAAAGAGGATTCTGTCCAGTCATTATTTTTTTTCAATATGTCAAGTAATGCCTCATTAGAAATTTTCATATTATCTCCATACTACTCAATTATAGTGGTCTAAATTTATTTAGACAAATTAATTATTTTCCTAACCTTAGGAAATAATATGGAGCAAATTCATTTCCGCGAGTCAGGAAAAACAATTATTTGTATGGGTTAATCAGAAACGGTAAAGTAAAGGTGTAAACAAGGAGGGAGACAAGTATGATTAGAATTTTATTAGCTTGTGGAACTGGGGCTTCTTCAGGATTTGTTGCGCAAAGCATGAGAAAAGCGGCAAAGACATTGGGGATTGAAGTTTCAATTAAAGCTGCAAGTGATACTGAGATTCAAGAATATGCAGATAGTATTGATGTGCTACTAATTGGACCACATTTAAAACATAGATTTTCTGAAATTGAAAATTCTATAAAAAATTATCCAATTAAAGCAATGCTGATCAATCAGGATCATTATGCAATTTTGGATGGTAAGGCAGTTTTAGATGATGCATTACAATTATTAAAATAATAGGGGAGAAAATATGAAAAAATTTATGGACTGGATGAGTGAAAAAGTTGCGCCACTCATGGAAAAACTAGCAAGTAATCCTTGGATTTCAGGATTACAAAAAGCAATTATTAAAACATTACCAATGGTATTGGTAGGGTCACTCGTTACGATTTATAATGTTATTAGAAAGTTTGCGACATCAATACCAGATTTATCAGCGCTTAGCTCTTATACATTTGGTTTGATTTCATTATTTATGGTTTTCTTGATTCCGTATTATATTCTAGAAGAAAAGAAAAACAATAAAATGAAATATATTGCAGGATGTACGGGTATTTCATTATATATGATGCTTGTAAATCCAGTAATAACTGAAGCTGGTTATGTTTACCAATTTTCAAATTTTGGAGCTGGTGGAATGTTTGTGGCTATTACTGCTGGTTTATTTACAGCAATTGTATTTAGTTGCTTTAAAAAGATGACTTTCTTTAAAGAAGATTCAGTTATGCCAGACTTTGTTAAAGAATGGTTTGATTCAATGTTACCTATCGCTTTAGTTGTATTTATTGGTTGGTTTGTAGTTATTCAATGTAAATTTGATTTGTATACATTCATTGTTAATTTATTCATGCCATTAGTTAATATTGCACAATCATGGCCAGGAATGGTATTACTATATTTAATACCTACTGTTTTATATTCAATGGGAATTAGTGGATGGGTTTTCCAACCAATTCTAAATCCTGTAACATTAGTTGCTATTACTGCAAATGCAGAAGCAGCAGCACAGTATGTTTTTACTGCTGAAACAACTACCGCTTTCCTAAGCTTAGGTGGTCGAGGAGCAACTTTTGGATTAGTGATTTTACTTGCATTATCAAAGTCAAAACGTCTAAAAGCGTTAGGGACTGCATCCGCTGTACCAACACTACTGAATATTAATGAACCTGTAGTATTTGGTGCGGTAGCTTGGAATCCAATCTTAATGATTCCAATGTGGATCAATGCCATAGTATTGCCTACTATTACATATTTAGTTATGACATTTGGATTAATTACAATTCCTTCAGAAGTATTCTCAATGTGGTATTGTCCAGTTGGATTATCTGCATGGCTTGTAACACATGATATTTCGGGTTTAGTACTATTTGTAATAAATTTAGTTGTATCAACTGCAATATGGTATCCATTCTTTAAGATGTATGAAACTCAAGAAGTAAACAAAGAACAAGAAAGAAAAATAGAGAATGCATAAGAAGAAGAGAGTTTACTCTTTTCTTCTTCATGTCTAAAGAGGGTTAATATGGAAGAAAATAAGCAAATTGAATTAATCGCTATGCAAATTATTCTCCATGCTGGGAATGCACGAGACAACGTTACAAAAGCATTGGAGTTTATTAGTGATAATAATTATGAAGAAGCTGCTCAAGAATTAAACATCGCACAAGAAGAGATGCGCTTGGCTCATAAAGCACAAACTGATATTGTTCAGGAAGAAGCACGTGGAATTAGCTATGGTTATTCTGTGTTGTTTGCACATGCTCAAGATACATTGATGACAATCTACTCAGAATTAAATATAGCGAAGCAATTGTATACAATGTTTGAAAAGCTTAATGAAAGGATTAGTAAATTAGAAAATGAAAACTAACTTTACAACTTTTCCAGATAACTTTTTGTGGGGTGGTGCAATAGCAGCCAATCAAGCAGAAGGTGCCTATACTGAAGGTGGTAAAGGATTATGCATTGCTGACTACCACCTGTTCATTGATAAGGCAAATAGAGATGATAGAAAAGAAGATAGCACAATTAAAAATACGCTTTCTTCCTTTGTAATTGATGAAAATTTGTATTATCCAAAACAAAATGGTATTGATTTTTATCATCGTTTTAAAGAAGATATACAATTGTTTAAGGAGTTAGGATTAAAGTGCTTTAGAACATCTTTTAACTGGGCAAGAATCTATCCAAATGGCGATGAATCAGAGCCAAACGAAGAAGGATTAAAGTTCTATGACCATCTTATTGATGAATTACTTCTTCAGGGTATTGAACCAATAATGACGATTTCTCATTATGAGATGCCTATTCACTTAGTTAAGGAATATAATGGCTGGTGTTCAAGAAAAGTAGTTGATTATTTTGAACGTTATTGTGAAACATTGTTTGAGCGTTATCATAAAAAAGTGAAATACTGGATTCCATTTAATCAAATAAATTTAGTTACATTTAACTCAATAGGAGTATTATTGGATAAAACTGATAATCTTAAACAATCACTCTATCAAGCTATACATCACCAATTAGTTGCCCAAGCGATTGCCAAAAAAATTGCTTGTCGTTATGATGAAGATATTAAAGTAGGGACTATGCTAAGTGATAAAATCGCATATCCTGCTACATGTAAGCCAGAAGATATTTTATTTAATACAAGAAAAAATCAAATGCAATTCTTTTTTTCGGATGTAGCCATTCGTGGTTATTACCCAGGTTATGCCTATCGATATTTTAAAGACAATGGAATCAATGTTGAATTTGAACCAGAAGACGAAGAAATATTAAGAGAGTATAGAATGGATTACTTATCATTTAGTTATTATTATACAAAGGTAAATAACTCTGAAAAAAATACTTTTGAACCAACGGATAAAGAAAAGAATCCCTATTTGAAGTCAAGTGAATGGGGTTGGGAAATAGATCCACTAGGATTAAGAAATTGTTTAAATACATACTATGATCGTTATCAAATTCCAATGATAATTACTGAAAATGGATTTGGTGCAAAAGATAGAATAGAAGATGGTCAAATTCATGACTCCTATCGTATTGATTATCTAAATGATCATTTTGTTCAAATGGAGGAAGCTATTAAAGATGGTGTAGAATTATTTGGATACTGTTTGTGGTCACCTATCGATATAATCAGTTGTTCATCTGCTGAGATGAAAAAACGATATGGTGTTATCTATGTAGACTTAGATGATTATGGAAATGGGACAAAAAATAGAATAAAGAAAGATAGCTTTGATTGGTATAAAAAAGTTATTGAAACCAATGGAAAGAATCTTAAACGATAAAGTAAATATAAGTAGATATATATTGGCATTAATTCTTATAGGAGTTGGTGTCAATTTATTTCTACTTAGCAGTTTTGGCTCAGATCCATTGACAGTATTACAAGAAGGTATGCATCTTTCTTTTGGCATATCTGTAGGTACAGCATCAATTTTATATAACAGTATCATTATTGTTATTGCATTTCTTATAGATAGAAAAAACTTAAAGCGTGGAACAATCATATATTCATTAATTATTGGTTTCTTTATTGATTTCTTTACGATGGTCATTCCAAACAGTCAATTACTTGTTGTTAGGATTTTGTATTATATATTTGGGCAAGTATTTATTTCTTTGGGATTTGCATTTTTAATTAAATGTGAGTTAGGAATGACTGCAATTGATATTGTTTTATTTAAGTTGGAGAGAAAATTAAAGATTCAGTATAAATATTTAAGGTCATTTATAGAAGTTGTTTATGTGATTATCGGTTGGCTTCTAGGCGGAGTATTTGGAATAGGAACCATACTTTCGGCATTAAGCACAGGATATTTAATTAATGCATTTATTAAAAAGAAAGAAAAATTAAATTTGTTAAATAGTTAATTTTATTAATTTATTAGAAAAATAAATATTTTTTTCTTTTTTTTTCTTTTCGCTTCATGTATCATTGTACTGTAATACCTACCACGTATAAGCTTTTTGATAAGGAAAAAGCGTTTCTACAAGAAGGCCGTAAATCTTCTTTCTACGATGGACACTTCTTTTAAGTGCTTCTATCGAAGGACTTTTTTATTTGGTAGAGTATTTAGAAAAGGGGAACTATGTTAGAAAAACTATTTAAGTTAAAGGAAAAGAACACAACTGTTAAAACTGAAATTATTGCGGGGCTTACAACATTCTTAGCGATGGCTTACATTTTGTTTGTAAATCCAGATATTTTATCAGCAACAGGAATGTCATTCCAATCAGTATTTTTGGCAACAGCAATTTCATCAGGGATAGCTTCAATAATTATGGGATTACTTGCGAACTATCCAGTTGCGCTAGCTCCAGGAATGGGGGTAAATGCTTTATTTGCATTCACAGTTTGTGGACCTATTGGAGTTTTTGGATTATCATGGCAAGCGGGTTTAGCAGCTGTATTTGTATCAGGGGTAGTTTTCTTATTAATTTCTGTTACGGGTATTCGTAAAATTATTATCAATTCAATTCCTAAGAATATGAAACTTGCGATTGGTGCAGGTATTGGGTTCTTCATTGCATTCATTGGATTTAAGAATGCCGGAATTATTGTTGCGAATGAAGCAACATTTGTAGCATTAGGTAATTTAAAAGATCCAACTGTTTTACTTGCAGTGTTTGGATTATTAATAACTTTAATCTTACTTACTAAGAAAATTAAAGCAGCAGTATTCTGGGGATTAGTAATTACTGCAATTGTTGGTGTAGGTATGGGATTAATGGGAATGGGAGCAGGTCTTCCAACACTTCCAACATCACTTATTTCATTTGATTTTGAAATGCCAACATTAATGGCATTTACTTCTGGATTTAGTGAATTATTCCAAAGTCCTGCAGCAATTGTTATTATCTTCTCATTCTTATTTGTTGATTTCTTTGATACAGCTGGAACTTTAGTTGCAGTTGGAAATGATATTGGATTAGTGAATGAAAAAGGTGAAATGGAAAATATTGAAAAAGCATTACTTGCAGATTCAGTAGGTACAATCGTAGGAGCTACACTTGGAACATCTACTGTTACTTCATTTGTTGAATCAGGATCAGGTGTTGCAGCAGGAGGAAGAACAGGACTTACAGCATGTGTTACTGGATTACTCTTCTTCTTATCAATTTTCTTCTCACCACTATTATCAGTAGTTACAAGTGCAATCACTGCACCAGCATTAATCACAGTTGGTATCTTGATGGTTCAACAAGTTCGTGATATCGAATGGACTGATGTTGCCGTTGCGGCAGCAGCATTCGTTACAATGATTATGATGGTATTAACATATTCAATTTCTGATGGTATCGCAATTGGATTTATCATTTATACAATTGGATGTATCGGTAGTGGTAAATATAAAGATGTTCAACCTATAGTATGGATTCTAGATTTAATCTTTATTATCTACTTTATTTCTAAATAGTGGTTAACTGGACATATCTTGTTATAAGATATGTCTTTTTTGATGCAATAATTTTCACCGAATCAAGGAAAATGAATGTATTTACAATTAAATGCAGTTTACTATAATCATAATTATGGAGGGATAAAGATGAAAATAGGTGAAAAATTTCTATTGGGTGGCGCGATATCCGCTAGTCAATGTGAAGGTGCATACAATCTTGATGGAAAAGGATTATCAGTTTTTGATACACTACCAACTGGAAGAGATAGAGTAAAGGAAGCAGCAAAAAGAGATTTCACTATAGAACAAAATCTGCATTATCCAAGTCATTTTGGAATAGATTTCTATCATACTTATAAAACTGATTTAATGTTAATGAAAGAGTTAGGTTTTAATGCTTTTCTATTTTCGATAAATTGGTGCAGAATATTTCCAACTGGTGAGGAGGAAATGCCAAATGAAAAAGGATTATTATTTTATGACAATTTGATAAATGAATGTTTAAGACTAGGACTGGAACCAATTGTCACTATGTTACATTACGAAATACCAATGAATTTAGTTAAAAAATATGGAGGATTTAGCAGTAGAAAAGTTGTTGAATACTTTGGAAAATATGCTAAAGCTATATTAGATAGATTTAATGATAAAGTGAAGTATTGGATAACTATTAATGAAATTAACATAGCAAGATATTCACCAATTGATGCAGGTTGTTATTTAAGTAATATTGAAGATAACCTGAATACAATTTATCAAATTGCACATAATCAATTCATTGCAAGTGCTAATGCAGTTATCTATGGTAAATCAATTAATTCTAGTTTGAGATTTGGAATGATGTTAGGGTATGAACCAGTTTATGCTGAGACAAACAAGCCTTTGGATGTGCTTCTTGCTCAACAATTAGAAGAGGATATATATTTTTACTCTGACATACAAATAAATGGCTATTATAGTAATTATAATAAGCAGTACTTAAAGCATAAAGGTATTACAATTGCAGTAGAAGAAAATGATGACTTAACTTTAATGAAAGGAAAAGTTGATTTTTTATCTTTTAGTTATTATTCAAGCGCAACAGTATCAAGTGATGCAAATAAAATGAAAAAAGCTAAAAGAGGAAATATCGTTTACTCACTAGAAAATAAAAATTGCTCAAAAACACCATGGGGTTGGACAATAGATGAAATTGGACTTAAAGTTTCTATTAATCGATTATATAGCAGATATCGAATTCCTTTGATGATAGCTGAATGTGGTATTGGAATGGATGATATAATGGAAAGCGATGAAATTAATGATATTTATAGAATGGAATTTTATGAAAAGCATTTAAAGCAAGTAAATTCTTGTATAGAAAATGGCATAGAGGTAATGGGATTCATGTGTTGGGCTCCTATTGACTTGGTTTCTGCGGCAAGTGGTGAAATGAAGAAACGTTATGGGTTTGTTTATGTGGATTTGGATAATGATGGTAACGGAACCAATAAAAGATACAAGAAAAATTCCTTTTATTGGATGAAAAATAATATAAATAAAATGAAATGAACCTTGATAATACTATCAAGGTTCATTTATAAATGAGGAAAGTATATCAATAAATTCCTCATAAGAATTTGCTTTTAATACTTCTTTTAAGTTTTCTTTATTAGTTAAAATCATTGTTAGTGGTTCAAATAATTCGTTAAAAATATATCTTTCATTTCGATTAAAACATAACATCATTATGAGATTAACTTTCTTCTCACCCCAATCTAATGGATTTTCCAGAATAATGACATTCATCCCAGTTTTTTTTGCATTCATTTTTAAAGCGTGAGGAATTGCAAAGGAATCAAATGCGGTAGAAGAAATATAATCTCTTTCAATTACCTGTTTTTCAAAATTCTCATCAACATAATCAAAGTTTAATAGTTTACTACACATATGATGAATGAGTTCACTTTGATTGTTAAATGAGTTAAATCTTTCGAAGAATTCAGGGATAATAAGATATTTAAGATGTTCTCTAAATAATTTTTGTTTTTTAGAAATTTTTATTTCCTTAATTTTTTGAGTGATATTTTCAATATCTTTTTCAAGTAAGAAAGGATTTATAACAATAAGTGGGCTAGAAGCACAGAAACTTAAAGGTAATGTGGAAATAATCAAGTCACATGGTGCTTTTTTTATTTCATCTTCAGAAGTGACAATGTTATTGATGAGAATATCATCTTCAAAATGTTTATTTATTTTTTCAATTAGAGTAGTCTTCATGTCATAGTAATTTGGAGAATAGATAGCAATAGCAATTCTTGAGTATAGTTTTTTTTGAATTTCTAATGCACTTCCTAGATGAAAAGCTATATATGCAATTTCATCATCATTAATATAAACTCCTTGTCTTTTGTGAATGATAATAGCTAATGCTACTGCTGCATCATAGATTAATGGACAAGAGTGTTTAATGGATTCTGTTAGAGGATTTTTGCTAAAGTAATTACTTTTGCATCTAACTAATAAATTTTTGATATGTAGAGCAAAACGGACGAGGAATTCTTGTTCACTCAAATCAATATAATAATATGAGCTTGTATCATTAATGAGTTCTGTAACGAGTTCATAACATTCAAGACCAATGTAATCAACTAAGTTATTCTCATTAATGCTTGTATAGTCAAGATTAGTTGCCCGTGAGACAAGTAACAATGTTAATTCTTGAACTTCACCATCATTAAATTTAATTCCGTATTCTCCTTCAAGTTTATTAACTATTTTTGAAGCCATTTCATGTTCATGAAGTTTTATAATATTAGAATTTATAAATTTTTCAATGTTTACATATCCATTTTGAATTCTATCAACTGCTATAGTTATATGTAATATTAAATTAGCAAGCGAATAATCATTTACAAAATAGTGATATTCATCAAAAGTTTCTAATATAATAGAGCGAATAAAATCTGCTTCGATAGTTGGAAAGTTTGCAGCAATTGTTGTTGGATTGATAAAATTTGTATTAGATTCTGAATAGAGCATGCTACTTAAAAGTTGTCTTTTGCTTTTTTCTAAACCAACAATTGAAATTGTGTCATTTTCAATTACTAATTCTAAATCGTAAGGTTTAATTTTTCTCTTTACTTTAGCTAATTCATTTTTAATTGTCGAATAAGATATAAACATACTATCGCATAAATCGTAAGTATCTATTTTGTTACCTTTAATAATTTGATTTATTATATAAGTCACTCTTTCATTTGATGTTTGAGGAATAGAAGACTTGTTCTTTCGAAGCAATAAAATGGCGTTATCATTATTAATCGAGTAACCTTTATGCGATGAATAAATAGTATCAGGAATAAGGCTATTTATTTCTTGTATATAATTTTTAACACTTCTTGAAGAAACATCTAATTGTGAAGCAAGAAAACTTGCTGTACAAGGAACAGCAGAATTTTGTAAAATACGTATTAATTTTAAGTGTAGTGTCTTCAAGCTATCACCTCTTATATTGATTATACATGAAAGGGAAAATAGTTAAGACAATAAATTTCACCTTAAGAGTGAAAGTAATTATCTGCACCATTACGGTGAAAAACGAAAGTAGATAAGTAAATTTATTTCTTACATAATTAAGTCATAAGAAATGAAAGGAGAGAGTTTATGGAAAAATTAAGAGTGCTATTAGTATGTGGTTCGGGTGCTAGTTCTGGGTTTATGGCTGCTAATATAAGAAAGTCTGCCAAGGTACAAGGATTGGATTGGCAAGTAAATGCAAGAAGTGATTCCGAGATTGCAAACTATATAGAAGATACGGATTTAATCATGGTAGGACCACATCTAGAATGTATTTTGGATGAAGTCAGTGAATGGACAGATGAATACCCAAATGTGAAGGTAATACTTATGAAAGCTGAATATTATGCACGTTTAGATGGTGACTTAGCAGTGAATCATATTAAAGAAGTATACGGAATATAAAATAATTATATAAGGAGATAAATGATGAAAAAATTTATTAATTGGCTTGAAACAAGTTTTGCACCAAAGTTAAATAAAATTAATCATTTAAGTTGGGTAATAATACTTAAAGACTCGGTAATGCAAATATTACCATTCATTTTATTAGGATCAGTGTTTTGTTGCTTTGCAATATTAAATGACTATTTTCCTGATTTACCAAGCTTCTGGACTCCATTTGGATGGACAATGGGCAAGCTATCACTTTTTGTTGCTTTCCTAGTACCATTTAATTATTGTGAGAAGAAGAAACTTCGTAAACAAAGAATCATTGCTGGCTTATCTGGTCTTGTATTCTTCTTAATTTGTGTAACACCTGTTGTAGTTGCGGATGGTGAAATTGGATTTGGATCATCTGCATTAGGTGCTGGCGGTATGTTTGTTGCGATTATTACAGGTATTGTAACTTCATTGATTTTTGGAGCATTTGGTAAGTTTTCATTCTTTAAAGAAGATTCAGCAATTCCAGAATTTGTACGTACTTGGTTTGATCAAATGTTACCAATTTTCATTGTAGTGTGTTTAGGTTGGATAGTAGTTCTTGTAATGAATGTCAATCTTTACAGTATGATTGTAAGTATATTTATGCCTCTTCAAAATGTTTTAAATACTTGGTGGGGCTTTACATTAATGAATTTTATTATTTGCTTTATTTATTCGATGGGGATTTCAAGTTGGGTTTTAACACCTGTTACTCAACCAGTTAAACTTGCTAGTATTACAGCGAACTTAGCTATGGTTGCAGCAGGCACAGCAACAGCAGCAAATATGAATATGTTTACAGAAGGAACTATCTATGTAACATACATGTGGGTTGGTGGAATTGCGTGTACATTGCCACTTGTGATTATGCTAGTATTCTCTAAAGTTAAAAAATTAAAAGCACTAGGAAGAGCGTGTTTAGTACCAGGTATATTCAATATTAATGAGCCTGTAGTATTTGGTTGTATTGCATGGAATCCATTATTAATGCTACCAATGTGGATTCAAGGAATTGTGTTACCATTATTGACTTGGTTTTTCTGCAAAATTATTGCTTTTGCACCTATTCCAAAAATCCAATTTGAACTTTGGTATTTACCATATCCTTTAGGAACGTGGATTTCAACAGGATCTATTCAAGCGATATTATTCTTAATACTATCTGTGGCAGTGTCATCGCTAATTTGGTATCCTTTCTATAAAGCTTATGAAAAACAAGAATTAGATTTAGAACAAGCAAAAATTGCTGATTAAAAATGGAGGGCAAATAATGACAGAAGAAACAATTCAAAGTGCAATGCAAATTATATTACATGCTGGAGATGCACGAGTTTCCGCAAAGAAAGCATTAGATGCATTAGCTGAATTTAAAATTGAGTTAGCGAAGGAACTTCTTAAGGATGCACAATTAAAAATTACTGAAGCACATCGCATTCAAACAGATTCTATTCAAGATGAGACAAGAGGAAAAACTTCTGAGTATTCTCTCTTATTTGCTCATGCACAAGATACGTTAATGACTATCTATAGTGAAATTAATATAGCTAAACAGTTAGTTAAAATAACAGAAGCTATTGATAAAAGAATTTCGACAATTGAGAAATAATGAAAGATTTGTTGAATTGAATTTTAGAAAGAGGAAAGTATGAAACAATTAAGTAATGGATTTCCAAAAGATTTTTTATGGGGTGGTGCGTTTGCTGCAAATCAAATGGAAGGTGCATATGATTTAGGTGGCAAAGGATTATGTGTAGCAGATATTAATGAATTCAGAGATGATATAGCAATTGATAAGAAATATAATGAAGAAATTACAACTAAATTTATTAATGAAGCTCTTGAAAGTAAAGAACGCATATTTCCAAAAAGATGGGGTATTGATTTTTATCATACATACAAAGATGATTTAAAACTTTTAGGTAAGGATGGATTAGGATTAAAAACATATAGAACTTCAATTAACTGGTCTAGAATATTTCCAAATGGTGATGAGAAAGAACCGAACGAAGAAGGTCTAAAATTTTATGATAGTTTAATAGATGAAATTGTTAATAATGGTATGATTCCAATGATTACAATGTCACATTATGAAATGCCTCTTTACTTAACAACTAAGTATAAAGGTTGGTACTCAAAAGAAGTAATTGATTTTTTCGCAAAATATGGGAAAGTTATTTTGGATCGATACAATGATCGTGTGAAGCATTGGATTATTGTTAATCAAATAAATCTGATTGTTCACGAATCATTCAATCATTTAGGCGTTCCAGAAGATGTTGTTGAAAATGTGCTAGAAGCAAAATATCAAGCTGTTATGAATGAAATGATTTCTTGTGCAGAAATTACGAAATATTCACATGAAAAATATCCAGATGTTCAAATTGGTATGATGCTGTGTGGTGGCCCAGCATATTCAGAGACATGCAAACCTGAAGATGTACTTGCCACAATGCAACACAATCAAATGGAATATTTTTATGGAGATGTATTATTAAGAGGGAAAATTCCAGGTTATGCAATTCGCTTTTTTGAAGAAAGAAATATAAACATTCAAATAAACGAAAAAGAAGAAAAATTATTGGAAAATACTTGCGATTTCTTTTCATTCTCATATTATTATACACGTTTATGTAATAAGGAAAGTTTTATAAATGGTAATGAAGTTTTTAGAAATCCAGAATTACCTGCTAATCCATGGGGCTGGTCTATTGATCCAATTGGATTAAGAGTTCTGCTAAATGAATTTTATGATAGATATCAAAAACCGATTTATATAACTGAAAATGGAGTTGGTCTTTATGATAAACTTGAAGACGGCAGTATACATGATGACTATCGACCTGAATACTATCGTGCACATATTGAACAAATGAAAGAAGCGATAAAAGATGGTGTCGACTTACGTGGATATTATGCGTGGGGAGTCCTAGATATTATCAGTTGTTCATCTAGTGAGATGAGTAAACGTTATGGTTTCATTTATGTAGATAAAGATGATTACGGTAATGGTAGTGGAAAAAGAATCAAGAAGGATAGTTTCAATTGGTATAAAAAAGTAATAGAAACTAATGGAGAAGTTATATAAGAGAAGGGATATAATCCCTTTTCTTATATAATGAAAGTATAGAAATGAAATGCATTTTTTTAGATATAGATGGTACATTATTTAATCCTAATACAAATAGTATTCCAGAGAGTGCTGGTCGAGCGATTGAAATAGTTAGAAAAAACAATAACAAAGTATTTTTGTGTACAGGTAGATCAGTAAGTTCTTTGAATGAAATAGATATGAAAAAGTATGACGGTATTATTTGTTCTTCTGGGGCATATGCAAAAGTAAATGACCAAGTGGTAATAAGTGAAAGGTTATCCTCGAATAATACAGCAAAAATACAAGAACTATTAGAAAGGTATGATGTTGGATATATTCTTGAAGGGAAAAATGGAAATTATCTAAATCCTCAAGGGAAAGAATGTTTTAAAGAAATGATAAAATCTACAAATAGATTTACAAATTATGAAGAGTTTCTCTTAAGGATAGGATTCTTTGATTTAGAATTTTTTGAAAATGATACAATATTCAAAGTTGTATTTTATGGAAAAACTATTGATGAAATTGAATTGATTCGGATTGCACTAGATAATGAATATAAATTAACATATGAAATATCTGAAGAAAAACGGTTCATTGAAGTTGAATTAACTAACAAAGAAGTTAATAAATATTCTGGAATTTGTAAAGTTTTGGATTTTTTGCATCATGAAAGTAAAGATACAATTGGAATTGGTGATAGTATAAATGATATTGAAATGATCAATGGTTGCGGAATCGGAATAGCGATGGGTAATGCAAGTGATAAAGTGAAACAAGCAGCAGATTTTATTACTACGAATATTGATGATGATGGAATATTTAATGCTTTTAAGTTAATGTCTTTGATTTAAAGAAACTATGAATAGTGTATAACTAGACATATCTTGTTATAAGATATGTCTTTTTCTATTCCTGTACCTTCACAAGCAGTGTGTTTTTCGATATACTTGTACTACTGAGATGGAGGTAATTCCGTGAAATATATATTTATTGATATCGATGGAACATTAATTGGATCTTTTGATCATCACATTCCAGAATCAACAATAAAGGCAATCACTAAGGCAAAACAAAATGGACATAAGATATTTTTGTGTACAGGTCGACCACTGAGCCAAGTAGAAATGTTTAAATCAGATTTATTTGATGGAATGATATGTTCAGCTGGATGTTATGCAGAAATCAATAGTAAAGTATTGTTTGAGAGAATTATGTCAGATGAAGATATGAAAAGAATTATGGCTACACTTGATGAGTATGGAATTAACTATATTCTCGAAGGGAAAATTGGTAATTATTATCTTGAAGAAGGTCGTGAGACATTCATGGAATTGTTTAAACATTATGATGCGAATATGAAATGGGAAGATATCATCGAGAATTTGGGATTATTTACTATGGATTTAATGACAAAAGATGTAATCTATAAAATTACGTATTATACATGTGATAAAGAATTAATAAATAAAGTTAAAAAAGACTTAAGTGATTCATTCCAAATGGTTTATACAGATCGTGGTGAAGGAAATATGGTTGAAGTTGAAATCATGTATAATGATTGTAATAAAGCAGAAGGTATTAAACAAATCATTGAACATTTTGGTGCAACTATGGATGATACGATAGCCTTTGGTGATAGTATGAATGATTATGAAATGATCCAAGAATGTTCGGTTGGGGTTGCAATGGGTAATGCTTGTGATGCGTTGAAAGAAGTTGCAGATCATGTTACCACGCATGTATTAGAAGATGGTATCTTTAATGCATTTGAAAAATTTGAATTAATCTAAAGATGGTAGAAATACCATTTTTATTTTGAATAATAAAAAAAGAACGCTCTTAATGCGTTCTTATTGTGTGAATACTTGAAATTCAACAGTTAAATCATTAGGATCTTTCATAAAGAAGGAATAAACGGGATATTTCTCATGTTGCTTTGGTGATGAAATTGCAAAATCCAAAAAATCTTGATGAAGTTTATCAACTTCTCCTTTAGTTTCCTTTACAAAAGATATGCACGAATATGGAAGTGGAGAATAAGAGACAGTTTCTAAAAATCCAATTTCGCCATAGCCACTATCAAAGATAATACATTGTGGTTCAATTCGTGAAATCGTTAATCCTAATTTTAAATAGAATTCCTTTGTTTCATCTAAATTTCTACACTGGTAGAAATTAATCATTGTGCACCTCAAATAAAGAACGATCAAAGTTTGTTAAAAATTCAGCACCAGTTTCTGTAATAAGAATCATATCTTCAACACGCATATAGCATTCACCCTCAAACATCATTTTAGGTTCTGAACAGAAAATCATACCTGGTTTTAAAATAAAGTCAGTTTGACGATTAAGCATAGGGAATTCATGACAATCGATACCAATTTGATGACCTAGCATTCCTTCTTCTTTGTATTTGAGATGGTCGCGATAACCAAGTTTAGTAACTTCTTCTAAAATCATATCATAAAGTTCATTGACGTTAGTTTTATAAGGGACAATTTGATTTACCATAGCCACTTGTCCAGCTTGTAGTGCAGCATATCCTTTAACAACATATTCAGGAGCTTTTCCAAAATAAACAGTACGACCCCAATCTGAACAATAACCATTATTCATATAGCCAACATCAAATGCTATTGCAGTACCAGGGACTAATTTACTTGTACGAGGGAAAATGTAATTTTCTTCTGTGGTGAAAGTTCCTCTTGTTTTAAATCCAGCAGTTGGTGGGAATGAGAAATCTTGAATGCCATGATCTAAACCATATTGCATAAGTGCTTGTTCAGCATCAAATTGAGTCATTCCTTCTTTTAAATTTTCCACAAGATGCAATACTGCTTCATCTGTAAATTTTGCGATTTTTCGCATTTCTTCGATTTCTTTTTCTGATTTGAAGCAACGTAAGTCATCAAATATATTTTCTACATAAACTGTTTCAATTGTTGAATCAACTTCTTTAAGAGTAGTTTCAATCCATTCTTTACAATCAAAGCCAATACCAATTCTTTTACCATCAATAACTTGACTAAGAGTATCTTCCATTTGATCCATATAGGAAACGAGAACATGATGTTCCTTAAAAAAGTGTTTTAGTGTTGGAATACAAACAATGGTAATTTTACCATCTTTATTACAATAGAGTAATGCTTCTGGATTCAGCTTTGAGCTGAATTGTCCTGCGATATTATTCATACAAGAACGTTGCCAAAAATAAGAAGTACAACCGGATAGATATTGGAAATTAGCACTAGAAGCAAATAATACACCATCTAAATTCTGATCATTGATTTTTTGTAAACAATTTTTTAACATAAATTTGTCCTCCATTGTATTAAGAATAACACAAATAGTATCGCAAAATTAAGCGGCGAAGCATAAATTTATTTTAAAAGTGAAATAAAGGAATCAAAGAATATAATATTTAATAAAGAATTATCATTTAAAGTTAATTTAACTTGAAGAAGTAATGGGATGAGATTATAATTAAAGCCATATGACCGACCGGTCGGTCGACAGGAGATAGCTATGTTTTCTAAGTTCAGTGTAAAGAAACCCTATACCGTAATTGTAGGGGTTGTCATGGTGTTATTATTAGGATTTATTTCATTTACAAGTTCAACAACAGACCTTTTACCAGAAATGGAATTACCTTATGTTGTTGTATATACGAGTTATCCTGGTGCAAGTGCCGAGAAAGTTGAAACAAGCTTGACGAAAGTACTTGAATCGTCAATTGGGACAACTGAAAATCTTGTGAATATGAGTTCAGTATCAAGTGATAATTTATCCTTGATAATTTTACAGTTTGCGGATGATACCAATATGGATTCAGCAATGATTAATCTAAATGCTAAAGTAGATTTAGTAAAAGGATATCTAGATTCATCGGTATCAACGCCCACATTAATGGCTATCAATCCAAATATGATGCCTATTATGATGGCAACAATTGACTATGAAGGACAAGACTTAAAATCATTAAGTGAATTTGTCGATACAAAAGTTGTGCCCGAACTCGAGAAAACAAAAGGTGTTGCAACAGTTACACCACAAGGTTTATTAGAGGAAACACTTCAAATTGTTTTGGATCAAGACAAAATTGATGATATCAATAATAGAATACTTAATAGTGTAGATGGGGAACTTGCGAAAGCAGAAAGAGATTTGTTAGATAGCTTAAAACAAGTGAATGAGGGTTTAACAAAAATAAACGATGGACAATCAACACTCAATTCAACTAAGACAGAAACAGTCGAGCAGCTTGCAGAAGCAAGTGTTCAACTTCAACAAGCAGCAACAAATTTAATTGCGATGGATTCACAAATCACTCAACTTAAAGCAGAAAAAATGGCTTTCCAAATGATTGTAGATACCTATGATAATGCAACAACAGCAATGGGATTAACTGGTAAAACATCAGCAGAAGTAATTGCAATACTTAATGGACAAATTACGACAGCTGAATCAAGTCTTACGACAGTTATCCAATTAAAAGATTCACTAAATGCAATTCTTTTAGGATTACCAGCAGATGATACAATACCATGTGAACAAGCGACAGTAGATACACTTGCCACATTTGGAATTACAATATCCACAACAACAACAGTTGGTGAAGCTAAGAGTTTAATTAATACTCAACTAACTACATATACAACACAAATCACTACGTTGAATAGTACAATTGCGAATATGAAAAGTTTAGTTGATCTAGCGTCAAAAGTAGATGATGCAAGAGTTAAACTAAGCAATGTAGATATTGAAATTGCAACTGCCGAAGGTGTTAAACAAGCTGCTAGTGCAATGCTAATAAAAGCAGGAATTGATGTAAGTGATTTAAACAAATTACAAGTTCAACTTGAATCTGGAAAGATAACAGCTGGTGGAGAATTTACAAAAGGTGAAATTACATTGGCTAATTCTAAAGCATCATTAGAATCTGCAAAGGTTCAACTTGAAGATGGTTTAAAACAATTACGCGAAAAACGTGATGAAGCATTAAAGAGTGCAAATATTTCTGGGGTCATTACACCAGATATGATTTCAAATATTTTAATGGCAGAGAATTTCTCTATGCCTGCTGGATATATTCTACAAGATGATTCTTCTATATTAATTAAAGTAGGGGATCAATTTAACTCAATGAGTGAGATTGAGGACCTTGTATTAATGTCAATGGATATTGCTGGATTAGAAGAAATACGATTAAGTGATTTAGCGGATGTACAAATAGTAAATAACTCTGATGAAATTTATACAAAAGTTAATGGTAATGATGGAGTAATTATTACTTTTCAAAAGAATTCAACATCGTCAACAACAGAAGTATGTAATTCACTAGAAAAGAAATTTAAAACATTAGAAGGTGAATATGATGGATTGCACTTTGCAACATTACTAAACCAAGGTACTTATATCAATACTGTTGTAAATTCCGTGTTAGAGAATTTCTTATTTGGTGCAATACTTGCGATTCTAATTCTTATTCTATTCTTAAAAGATATAAAACCAACAATTGTTATTGCATTAAGTATTCCAATCAGTTTAATGTTTTCACTTGTAATGATGTATTTTAGTGGAGTTACTTTAAATATCATTTCATTATCAGGTTTAGCATTAGGAGTAGGTATGCTTGTGGATAACTCCGTTGTTGTCGTTGAAAATATTTATCGCTTACGTGGAGAAGGCATGGGTATTATCAAAGCTTCTATCCAAGGTGCAAAACAAGTATCTGGTGCAATCATCGCATCAACATTAACGACAGTGTGTGTTTTCTTGCCAATTGTATTTGCAACAGGTCTAGCGAAACAGTTGTTTGTAGATATGGGGTTAACAATTGCCTATAGTTTACTTGCATCACTTATTGTTGCTTTAACTTTAGTGCCGATGTTATCAAGTAAATTATTGAAGAAAGATTCTCAAAAGAATCATAAATGGTTTGATGGACTTGTAAATGCCTATGATAAGTCATTAAAATGGACATTAAAACATAAAGCAGTTTTATTAGTATTAGTAGTAGGATTACTTGCCTTTAGTACATATTCAGTTAGTCGTATGGGGATGAATTTAATTCCTAATATGCAATCTGAACAAATTTCTATGAATGTTCAATTGATTGATGAAAATGCAACTGAAAAAGATGCGCAAGCCGTCTATGATGAAATAATGAATCGCGTTAAGGATTTAGAAGGTATTGATACAATCGGGGTTTCTTCATCTACGGGAAATCCAATGATTTCACTTGCGGGTGGATCAGGGGGAAATGGTCAATCAACAACTTTCTATATCATTACGGATGAGAAAGTAAATATGAATCAATTGACTGATTCAATTCAAACTTCAATTCAAGATTTACCAATAACCTCTTCGATATCTACCAATAATATGGAATTAGGAGCGTTAGGAAGTACTGGTATAGCGATTACCCTTTATGGTGATAATTTGGATGAATTACAAATTGCTGGAAGAGATATCGCTGATCAATTAAGAAATATCGAAGGTATTGATGAAGTAAGCGATGGTAATGAAAAACCAACAAATGAATTACATGTTATCGTCAATAAAAATAAAGCTATGGAATATGGATTAACAGTAGCGCAAGTATATCAAACAATAGCTTCAGGAATTAAAGAAGAAACAAATAGTACAAAAGTAACATTTGATAATAAAGAATATCCAATTGTCATTGTAAAAGATGAGTCAGAGCTTATTACAGTAGATTCACTTGAAACTACTAAAATAAAGGGAACTAAAAATAATGAATCAGAAGAAATTGAATTATCTGAAATTGCAACTGTTGAAAATAGAACAGGTATGAGTAGTATTAACCGTGATAATAGCCGTCGCTATATTACAGTGTCTGCAACAATCAAAGAAGGATACAACGTAGCACTCGTTTCACGTGATGTTGAAAAAATCTTAGATACATCACAAATACCAAGTGGCGTTGAACTTGAATTTGCTGGTGAAAATGAAACAATCATGGAAACAATGATTGTCCTTGTTCAAATGATTTTACTCGCGATTGCATTTATCTATATGATAATGGTTGCGCAGTTCCAAAGTTTATTATCACCATTTATTGTTATGTTTACGATTCCTCTAGCCTTCACAGGGGGATTACTTGCACTACTTGTAACAGGACAAGATTTATCAGTTGTTGCAATGTTGGGATTCCTAGTGTTAAGTGGTGTCGTTGTAAATAATGGTATTGTGTTTATTGATTATGCTAACCAATTGCGTGGTGAAGGGTATAATGTAAGGGATGCCCTTGTTGAAACAGGTAGAGCACGTTTAAGACCAATACTCATGACGGCATTAACTACTATTCTTGCGATGACAACAATGGCTCTAGGCATCGGTGCAGGTTCTGCTATGATGCAAGGTATGGCTATTGTAACAATTGGTGGATTAACCTATGCAACATTATTGACACTATACATCGTTCCAATCATGTATGAAATATTTAATAAAAAACGTAAATACAAAGTAATCAAAGAAGAGGGTGAAGATGAATGAGTTCTGAAAAAGAAATAGAGATTTATAAAGCGGTATTTAATTTAGCTAAAAGCGGAAAAGATTTTAATGATCTACGCGTACAAGAAATTGCGGATGCTGCAAATATGGGTAAAGGAACTCTTTATGAATACTTTAAAAGTAAAGATGAAATCTTAGAAAAATCATTTGATTACTTCTTACAAGAAGAATTCATACATGCTCATCATTTATTAGCAAAGAGTGAAACATTTGAAGAAAAAATAAGACAAATACTGTGGCAACTCGTTCATCAAAATGATCAGTGTTCCTCATTTGAAATTCTATTCGCAAATTATCAACGAATTGGAATTAAGAACTTAATTGAAAAAAGCCGAGAAAAGATGCATGCAGTAGTACCAAACTTTATTGAAATATTGGATGTCATCATAGAGGCTGGTGTACAAGAAAAGGCCATTTTAAAAAGTGATGATAGTGAGTATCAACGATTTGTTTTATTGAGTAGTATTGCCGGCTTTACAATGTGTTCAAAACTTCACGATGACCCACTTCATAACCCAAAAGTTAAACAACTTATCGATAATACAATTAAAACTATTTTAAAAGGCTTAAATTAGAAAAGAAGACTGGGCAACTAGTCTTCTTTTCTTGTTATGAGCTCGATAAATTTGATTGACGGAGCGGATAATGATTTACGTGTCAGATATGCATATCCAATACTCCGTGTAGGAAGAGGTGGTTGAACATCAAGTTCAAAAACTTCTTTGTTTAAATACTTACTAGAAAATTCTTTAATTACACAAGCAACCCCAAGGCGTTCTTTTACACATTCAAGTAATAAACTATGAGCACCAAGTTCCATGTGAGGTTCTACCTTGATTCCGTTTTTCGCAAATTGTTTGTTTAAAAAGTAACGAGAGTTCGATGATTCTTCTAAAAGAATTAAAGGTAATTTCGAGATTTCCTTGTATGAATAAGTTTTATCAGTAGGATTTTTGCCTACAAAGATATCATGAATCATAAAACATTCATTGAATGTTAATGATTCGTCGTGGGTAGGTAAATTCACAAATCCTAAATCAACTTGATTGTTTTTTAATAATTGATTAATTTCCAAACTTGTTCGGTTAATTACTTTGATTTTAACATTAGGATATAGATCATGAAATTTTGAAAGATATGGAGCCAAAAAGAATTCACTAACACTATCACCAGCGGCAATATTGAGTTCACCTTCCTTCAAATCAGTAAGATTTGAGATTTGATTCTCTGCATTTGTGATTAATGTAAGTGCTTGATTTATATTTTGAAAAAGAATTTCACCCTCTCTTGTAAGAGTGACTCCTTTAGGCATTCTCACAAATAATTGTGTTTTAAGCTCTTTTTCTAATAGACTAATCGCTTGAGACACCGCAGATTGCGTTATAAATAGGTTTCTAGCAGCAGAAGAAAAACTTAATGTAGATGCAGCTTCATTAAAAATTTTGTACTGTTCAAGCTTAATATTCATATATTAGCACTCCTTATATCAAAACCATTAATGTTTAATTATACTAATGGATAAGATTAGTTTATAATAAATCCGTAATGAGTGCAACTCATAGAAAGGTTACATAGTTATGGAAAGAAAAGTAGGTACAGTTTCAAGAGGGGTTCGTTGCCCAATTATTCGTGAGAAAGACGATTTAGCTACAATCGTAGTTGACAGTGTTATAGATGCAGCAAAGAGCGAAGGATTTGAATTAAGAGATCGTGATGTTATTTCAATTACTGAGTCAATTGTAGCTCGTTCACAAGGAAACTATGCAAGCGTTGATGCAATTGCAGCAGATGTTAAAAACAAATTAGGCGGAGAAACTATTGGTGTTATTTTTCCAATCTTATCTCGTAACCGTTTTGCAATTTGTTTAAAGGGTATCGCAATGGGAGCTAAAAAGATAGTTCTTATGTTGAGCTATCCAAGTGATGAAGTTGGAAACGAATTAGTATCATTAGACAAACTTGACGAAGCAGGAGTTAATCCTTATTCAGATGTTCTTACTTTAGAAAAATATAGAGAATTATTTGGTGAAAATAAACATGAATTTACAGGTGTTGATTATGTTGATTACTATAGTAATATCATTACATCTGCTGGAGCTGAAGTTGAAGTTATTTTCGCTAACCAAGCAAAAACAATTCTTAACTACACAGATAGTGTACTAACTTGTGATATTCATACACGTGCTCGTACTAAACGTATTTTAAAAGCAGCTGGTGCAAAAGTAGTTTGTGGTTTAGATGATATTGTAACATCAAGCATCAATGGGGAAGGATATAATGAAAAGTATGGTTTACTAGGCTCTAATAAATCAACTGAAGATAAAGTAAAATTATTCCCTAGAGAAGAATGCAAACAATTAGTTCTTGATATTCAAAAGACTATCATGGATAAAACTGGTAAACATGTTGAAGTCATGGTTTATGGAGATGGTGCTTTCAAAGATCCTCAAGGTAAAATTTGGGAGTTAGCAGATCCATGTGTATCTCCAGCATTTACTGATGGATTAATTGGAACACCGAATGAATTGAAACTAAAATATCTTGCTGATAATGATTTTAAAGATCTAAGCGGAGAAGAATTAAAAGAAGCAATCTCTAAGAGTATCCGTGAAAAAGATAATAATCTTGTAGGTAATATGGCTTCTCAAGGTACTACACCAAGACAATTAACAGATTTAATTGGATCACTTTGTGATTTAACGAGTGGATCTGGTGATAAAGGAACACCAATAGTATTAGTTCAAGGTTACTTTGATAACTATACAAACTAAGAATCAATAGGGAAGAGGAAAAATATGAAACAAGACAACATATTAGTTTTAGATTTAGGAAGCCATGACAATACACGCATAACACGTTTAATTCGTGATTTGGGTGTATATAGTGAAATTAAACCCCACGATATTACCAAAGAAGAAATCGCAACTTTAAATGTAAAAGGTATCATCATCAATGGTGGAGAAAACAACATCATTGATGGAAAAGAAATCGATGTGAATGAAGAAATATATTCATTAGGTATTCCTGTTTATGCAGTAGGACACAAACTTGCGAAAGTAGATAACAAAACTAGCTGGTCAGCAACAGATGAAGAAATCAAAGAAGAATTAAAAGTGTTTATCTTTGATGAATGTCGTGCTGAAAAGAATTGGAATATGAAAAATTTTATTAATGATCAAGTTGAAATTATTCGTCAACAAGTTGGCGATAAGAAAGTTTTATTAGCACTATCAGGTGGTGTTGATTCATCCGTTGTTGCAGCATTGCTTATCAAAGCGATTGGTAAACAATTAACTTGTGTTCATGTTAATCATGGTTTAATGAGAAAAGGTGAATCAGAAGATGTCATTGAAGTTTTCCAAAATCAACTTAATGCCAATCTTGTTTATGTAGATGCGACTGATCGTTTCTTAGGAAAACTTGAAAATATAAGTGATCCAGAAGAAAAACGTAAAATTATTGGAGCTGAATTTATTCGTGTGTTTGAAGAAGAAGCTCGTAAATTAGATGGGATTGAATTCTTAGCACAAGGTACAATCTATCCAGATATTATTGAAAGTGGTACAAAAACAGCCAAGGTTGTTAAATCACATCATAATGTTGGTGGACTTCCTGATGATCTTCAATTCCAATTAGTAGAACCACTATACCAATTATTTAAAGATGAAGTACGTGCTTGTGGTTTAGAATTAGGATTACCACATGACATGGTTTATCGTCAACCCTTCCCAGGACCAGGACTAGGCGTAAGATGTTTAGGTGCAATTACAAGAGAACGCTTAACGGCACTTAGAGAAGCTGATGCAATTCTTAGAGAAGAATTTGCGAGTCATGGTTTAGACCAAAAAGTATGGCAATATTTTACTGTCATCCCTGAATTTAAATCAGTGGGTGTAAAAAATAATGCTAGATGTTATGAATACCCAATTATTCTTCGTGCTGTTAATACAATTGATGCAATGACCGCTACAATTGAACAAATTGAATGGCCAATCCTACTTAAGATTACAGATCGTATTCTAAATGAAGTAGCAAATGTAAACCGCGTATGTTATGATTTAACACCAAAACCATGCGGAACAATTGAGTGGGAATAACCTATAAAACATCAAAAAAGACCGATTTAATCGGTTTTTTTGCGTATATGAGGGCTGATACTGTTTTAATAATGTTTGAAACATTTTCTTTAAATGCTATTTATGTTAATGACATATTTATTATTACTATATTCAATTGTGTGCAAAAGTATTCTGCTCTTTCTTCTATTTTAATCAAATCAAAGACTATATTGATGGGAGGGATATGTTTGTTTATTTATGTTGGCTGAAAGAAGTTTTATTCAAAACTTTTACAATAATGCAGTAGTTAGTAGACTGCAATTAAGTTTTCTTAGCACTTAAATACAATTTAGGGTAATGACGAATGAAGGTATAATATTTATATGCTAAAAGACGAAAAAAGAAGTGAAATTTAATGTCAAATAAATTGATAAGTTCGATTGATGAAATCGAATATAAGAAATCTGACGAAATCTTTATTGATGCAAAGTCTATAATTGATTCTGCGAGAAGTTATTCGTATGCAACTGTAAATGTTTCTTTAATTAAGAGAAATTGGATGATAGGAAAGCGAATTTTTGAAGAGGTTATGCTAAGAGAAGATAGAGCAGAGTATGGTGTAAATATAATAAAAAAACTGGTGGAAATGCTTACTAAAGAGTAGGTCGTAGGGTTCTCTAAAACAAATTTATGCAGTTTTTATAAATCATATGCAAACATTTTCCAGACAGTGTCTGGAAAATCCAGAATTCTGTAAAGATTATGGAGTTACCCCTAAACCCTGTATTCCTTACCAACCTCAAACCAAAGGGAAGACAGAGACACAAAATAAAATAGTAGACCAATTAAAGAATTATAGTGGTTCTTATACAGGAATACTGGATATTCATAATATACTCGCAAGGATAAATCAAGAAGATAATGAACGCATCTCACAAGCAACAAGGCTTCCGCGTGTATTCCTGTTACAAAAAGAAAAAGGTGAATTGCTTCCCCTCCCCACCACGGAAGTAAGAAAAAAATATCACCTTTCAATCAAAGAGGTCTACGTTACGAATGAATCGCTCTTTCAATACAAATATAATAAATATTCCTTACCGAAAGAATTTATTGGACACCGTGTTGGCTTAGCTATTCAAAAGGAAGACCTTCTTGCTTATTATAACAATAAAATTATAGAAATCCATAAGATAACGAATAAAAAATTGAATATCAAGGCCGAACACAACTTAGTTTATGAATACCGTGAACTAGAAATACCCAAAGACAAAGTTATTCTGAACGAACTGGAGAATATTGTATATGACAATGATTAATGAAGTTTTGAAACAACTTGATTACTTGAAGCTGAAATCAGCTTCTTCTTTTCTTAATACGCTCTACATGGATAATGAGATTACAGATCAAGAACTCGTGAAAATGGTAGAAATATTGAATAAAGAGGTTTTCGCTAAGGAAGAAAACAATAAACTATATAATGTTAAAGTAGCTGCATTTCCTTTTTCAAGAACGGTTGATGATTATGATTTTAACTTTCAACCCAGTATAAAGAAAGAGAAAATTAAATCTGTCATCGCCTCTGATTTTTATAATGAAGCGACAAACATTGTCTTTGTTGGACATCCTGGGACAGGTAAAACTCATTTCGCCATTGCGATTGCCTATAGTGTAACCATAAGATGTAATAGTGTTTACTTCATCAAGTTTAATAAACTGATACATGCCCTTAAAAATGCTTACAATGAAGGTGAACTTGAGAGAAAAATATAAGTCTTCTATAAATATATGCCACTTATTATTGATTAGGTGGATTTCAATGAAATATCACCGCTCGAAGCAAAATTATTCTTTCAGCTCATTGATGCACGATATACGAAGAAATCAATTATCTTTACAAGTAATATTGCATTTGAAAAGTGGTCAACCATACTCGGTAATGATGAAATGATTACAAAAGCCATTCTCGATAGAATTCTTCATTACTCATTTCTATTCAACATCACTGGTCCATCCTATAGAATTAAAGATAAATTAAATACTCGTAAAACTGAGGATTCTTAACTGCAACGATTTGTCCATTCTTATATTGACTTTTGTAATCCAAGAAGAATACAAAAAATGCTATGATTATGAGGGATATTTGAAAGACCCTAAGGTAAAGAGAGAGCATGCTAAAGCATTACTTGTTATTTTTGATACATATCAAAATAATTTTAGAAAAACTATTGATGCAAAGGGAAAATTGTGATAAGATGTAAGCGCAATCATTGGGTTGCATTTATTTTATATCAGAAATGTTATTTTAAATCCATATCAGAAAAAAGGGAGGGTAAAATGAAGCTAAAAGATCTTTCAACTATAAGAACTGGCTTAGTTCTTTCCAGAAAGCAAGCCGAAAAGCAATCAGATATTGTAATAGAATATGAATTACTTACCTTGCGTTCAGTAAAAGACACAGGGCAAATTAATTTAGATCAACTTGAAAAATATGAAGCTAAAGAACTATTGAACTCAGACTTTATAACAAAAAAAAGTGATATAATTGCAAGGCTATCAGCGCCATATACTTCTGTCTTAATTGATGAAAAAACAGAAAACTTAGTTATTTCATCACATTTTGTTATTATCCGTGCAGATAAAAACAAAATTTTGCCAGAGTATCTTTATTGGTTATTAAACACAGAGAAAATAAAAACCTGCCTTTTGCAAAATAGCTTAGGTTCAACTTTAGCGGTTATAAAACCGAGTAGTTTTGGAGAAATAGATATATTTGAATTTGACATAAAAAAACAAGAAACGGTATCGCAAATTAATCTGCTTAATAAAAAAGAAATTGCCCTTTTAGAAGAACTTAAAACCCAAAAAGCAAAATTAAACACTGCACTAATGAATAAAATTCAGAAAGAATTAAGGAGTAAATAAAATGACAACAAAAAACGATATTGAAAGAGTATTATGGAACGCCTGTGACAGCTTTAGAGGAAAGATAGATAGTTCAAGATACAAAGATTATATACTGTCAATGCTATTTGTAAAATATTTAAGCGATGTTTGCAAAGAAAAGCAAGATGTGTATTCTAAGCAGTATAATGGAGATATGGACCGTATAACCCGTGCCATGAATAGAGAGCCATTTTACCTTGATAATGAGTCTACTTTCGATTACTTATACAGCAAAAGAACAAATACAGAGATTGGGCAGACAATTAATGTTGCCTTGCATGCTATTGAAGAACATAACAGTGGCAAGCTTCGTGATGTTTTTCGCTCAATAGACTTTAATAGCCAAGTGGATTTTGGAGAACCTAAGCAAAAAAATGCAATTCTTCGCAACCTGCTTGAAGATTTTTATAAAATTGATTTACGCCCAAGCCAGCTTGATAGCGCTGATATTATCGGCGATGCTTATGAATATATGATAGCTAATTTTGCATCAGATTCAGGGAAAAAAGGTGGTGAGTTCTATACTCCAAGTATGGTATCGGATCTTGTTGCAAAACTTGTGCAGCCAAAAGAAAATGATAGAGTTTACGACCCTGCTTGTGGAAGTGGTGGGCTTTTGTTAAAAGCATTTAAGGAAGTTCCAAACAAAAAAATTGCAATTTATGGGCAAGAGCAAAACAGCCAAACATGGGCACTTTGCAAAATGAATATGTTTTTGCATGGTGTTGATGATGCACATATCTATTTAGGGGACACACTTTCTGACCCTAAAACCATTGAAAATGATAAACTTATGACATTCCAAGCAGTTGTTGCAAACCCACCATTTTCACTTGATAAATGGGACAGTGGCTTTTTATCAGCACTTACAAATGAAAACGATGCTAAAAAAGAAAAAATGAAACCAGAACTTGACCCATACAAACGCTTTGGTTGGGGTGTGCCACCATCTTCAAAAGGTGACTATGCATTTGTATTGCACATGCTTAACAGCTTAGACGCAGCCACAGGCAGAATGGCAGTTGTTTTGCCACATGGTGTTTTGTTTAGAGGTGCAAGCGAGGGCAGAATAAGGCAAGAAATTATCAATTTTAATTTACTTGATGCAGTTATAGGATTACCTGCTAATTTGTTTTATGGTACAGGAATACCTGCTTGCATTTTAGTTTTTAAGAAAAATAGACCTAATACAGATGTATTATTTATTGATGCTTCAGGCGACGGAAACTATGAAAAAGGCAAAAACCAAAACTTTTTAACACCTGGCGCTATAAAAAAAATCATTGCTACTTATAAAAACAGAGAAGTAATAGAAAAATACAGCTATAAAGCTACTATTGGCGAAATAAAAGAAAACGATTTCAACTTAAATATTCCTCGTTATGTTGATACATTCGAAGAAGAAGAAATTATTGACATTGACGAGATTAAGCAAAATATTGCAAATATTGAAGCCGAGCTTGCGGATGTGCAAGTGCAAATGAAAAAATATTTAGAAGAATTAGGGATTTAGAAAGGAGATTCTGTATGCATACTATTGGAAAAATTACGTTACAATCAGATGAAAACGGCTTTACCACACTACAGTGTGATAGATGCGAATCGCGTTTTAAAGTCAATTGCGCGTTTTTAAACAATGGACTTCAAGGTGAAATTTGTTGTCCTGTTTGCGGAATTCACAATGAGCTTAGCACATATTATCCCGAAGAAGTCATTGAAGAAGCAAAAAAAATAGCTATTATGGAAGCAGAGGAAATGATAAAAAACGCTTTTAAAGGCTTAAACTCAAAACACATTAAAGTTAGAACATCACCAACAAACAGAGTCGATACAGATTTAGTCTTTAAGAATAAAGACTATGATATGCAGGAATTAGTAGTACATTGTTGTGAAAAGAAAATAGCTCTTTCATCAGTTGATGTGGCAGCTGGTTTTTATTGTCCGTATTGTGGGAGGATTGTAAAATGAAAAAATACACAAGTGAAGAAGTTCAAGATATTTCTGCTAATTTCAGAAATGTGGCTCGTAGATTAAGCCGGACTGATTACTCTCAATGTGATTCAAATTTGAAAAGATTTATGTCACTAATTGAATTGACAGATATAATTTCAAGTTTTATTACTAAGCATAATACCCGTCAATATGATATTTCTAACATAATAAAATCACGAGGATGGCTTGATCCGTTTGAAGTTAGTTCGAATTTTAACGAAGAAATATCACTGTCCTTTCAATTGCTAAAATATTCTGTGGAAAATTTTGATGGAGATTTCACGCAGTTATATGGTACTCGGGTATATACAAGCACAAAATCAACTGCAAACGATGAAATGCACAAATTTATAGAGCATATTATTGATCCGCTAATAGATCATATAGGCGAGTATTTACGCAAATACTATGACAATATAGCTCGTGAGGAACAAAAGTCTAAGCCAGCTGAAGCACCGTCTTTCACAGCACATAACTCAACTGTTGTTATCAGCAGTACTATAGATGGAAATGTAACAACAAATGTAAGTATATCTGAAACCACAAAGACAGATGCGATAGAGATTATATCAGCTATAAGAAGGGGATTAGGGGATGATACTTTTCCCAACAAGGATGATATTAAGGATATTATTATCCAAATAGAAGAGGAAGTAAGAGCAAATCAAAAACCTAAAAAAGGGTTGTTAATTGCTTTGAAAACTCTTTGCGTTGGTGGAGCTACTGTTTTACCTTTGGTAACTGCTTTAATAGAATTGTTTGCAAAATAAAAAGACAAACCATATAGAAGGAGTATTATTGTTGATAATAATTTTTAAACCATTGTTTGAAATATTAACTAGTGAAGTTGCGATTTGTGATAATGTAATATATAATTGAGCGATTTTACTTATTGTTGGCATATTAGCTTACGAAGCTGCATATAGGTGCGTTGATGATATGTATCGTGCAGGCGCGGTAAGTGGACGAACCAGTGGATCAATAATTCACTGGATAATTAGACTTATTATTTACATAGCAACAGCGTACTTAATCCGAGGTGGCATATGGCAATATAATTTTATAATTAGTGTTTCAAATTGGGTGTGGTGGGCACTTTTGAAAACGGGCGTTTTAATAGTTATAGCAATTATGATAATAAAACTTATACAAAGAAAGGGGGCATACACTAATGGCAAATGAAATAAAGACACGCATTGAACAAATTAATCGTGGTGAAGTGCCACAAGGATATAAAAAAACAAAAGTCGGTATTGTGCCACAGGAATGGGAAGAAACTCTGTTCGCTACATTATTTGAGAGCATAAGTCAATATACAAATAATCTAATACAATATCCTTTATATAGCCTCACAATTGAAGAAGGAATAACTGCAAAAACTGAAAGGTATGAGCGAAGCCATTTGGTAAAGAAAGATAACTCTTATAAAGTTGTGAGACCCAATGACTATGCGTATAACCCTATGAATATTCGCTTTGGTGCTGTTGCACGACACAGCGGAGATATTCCTGTTTCTGTATCAGGCTATTATGATATATTCACTACTAAAAATCAAGATGATTTATTCTTTATGGACAATTTCTTGACTTGTGATGCAATGCTTACATACTATAACAAAGTAGCAACAGGTTCTCTTATTGAAAAACAGAGAGTTCATTTTTCTCGATTTCTCGAATTTAATCTTCCATTACCTGCTGTTGACGAGCGAAAAACAATTGCTGATATTCTCACCACGCAAGACAAGGTTATACAGCTTAAAGAAAAACTGATTGGCGAAAAGCAAAAGCAAAAAAAATATCTTATGCAAAATTTACTAACAGGCAAAACCTGCCTAAAAGGCTTCACAGACGAATGGCAAAAAGTGAAGTTAGGGGAATGTTTGGTTGAAAATACAGAGAGAAACAAAAATTTAGAAGTGACGAATGTTTTAAGTGTTAGTAATAAATTTGGATTTATTTCGCAAAATGAACAATTTGGAAAAGAAATTGCAAGCAAAGATTTGAGCGATTACAAAATAATAGATAAAAACTATATTGCGTATAATCCATCAAGAATAAATGTGGGCTCAATAGCTTTATACGATAAATATGAAAAAGGCATTGTCAGCCCTATGTATATAGTAATTAAAGTTAAGAATAATATAAATATAAAATTTTTCATGTCGTTTGTAGCTACTTATACTTTTAATGAAAAAATGAAAAAACTTTTATCAGGTAGTGTAAGAGATTCATTGAATTACAGTGACTTGTGTTCAATAGATATCTCTCTCCCTCCACTCCCCGAACAAAATGCAATAGCGGAAATTTTATCCACAGCCGATAAAGAAATTGAATTACTACAACGACAATTGCAGCAAGAAGAACAGAAGAAAAAAGCACTAATGCAACTGCTTTTAACTGGAATTGTAAGGGTGTAAAAGCAGAATGGAGAAAAATATATGATAGAAATAGCAAAAGGTATTTTTACAGGTTCTGAACAAGATTTTTACGCAATACAAAATCAAAATAATTGGGCTGTGCTGCATTGTTGCAAACATCCTTTTCATTGCAATTTTGTTGGATACAGAGGAAATATTTCTCAAACGCACTCAGATTATGCACTAAAAAGAATAGATAACGAAATGGCACTAAATCTTGTTGATATGGATTCATTTAGTGAAAGTTTTTTAGATTTTAACGAAAAGATGTTTAGCACTGCATTTGAATTCTTAAACGAATATAGGGATAAAGGATTTAACATTTTAATTCATTGTAATCAAGGAGAATCAAGAGGACCTACAATGGCGATGTTTTATTCTGCTTATTGTGGATTATTTGGTAGTTCTGATTTTAATGAAACTGTAAGCGATTTTAGAAATGTTTATCCACGTTATAATCCTAAAAAAAACATATATTGTACATCTCAAGCTTTATGGAATAAATTTGTGAAATAAGAACTGAGGGGTGTTTTATTATGAAAATGGATGGGCTTATAAATATCTATAAAGATATGAAAAACAAAAAAATTACATACACAGACATAACTATGCAAATAGATAATATTGTCTTATGTGTTTTGTTTGATATAAAGTGTTCTCCATTTAGTTTTTTTATAGCAAAACCTCATTCCAATTTGTATGTAAAAGTTGCTGTTGCTAATGGATTTTTACTTGATACCAATTTACTTTTGTAAGATTACAAAACATTAAGAAGAATATTAGAAATAGAAACAGGAAAAGGCAACAAATTTAGTACAAGTGAATTTTTTACTAAAGTGAATCAATGCATACCGCCGAAATGCACTATTAATAATTCAGCTGAGGTAAAAAGAATTACTTCAATAATATACGAAGTAGAAGAATCAGATAAAATATACTTTAAGTGCTTTATTAATCATGATAAGGGAGATGGGAAAAGAAGTTTTTCACATAAAAACAGAGAAAAAACAAGATTGTTATACCCTGATATTTATAATGAAATTCAAGGTAAAAACATTAGTGTAAAATACACACATATAGAAGAATGAGAAAGTGAATGTGTAAATAATGGAAAGAGTACAAATGCAACTGATTTTAACTGGAATTGTGGGGATATAATATATGACTGAAAAAGAAAAAATAGCTATAAAAGAATGGCTTAAGAAAGAACTTAAAAACAACCCTAAATATAAGTCGTGTGATGTTGATTTAATGGTTGAGCAAGCAGGCTTTGGGGCTGATGTAGTAGAGTTTATTGCAAATTGTGCAAAAAAAATGACAAAAAATCAGAGGACGAAAATTAACGGAGGTTTATTATGAATCCGAACTTATACAACGAAATAAATAGCAGCCAAGCACCAGCAATAGAGCTGCTACAAAAAATGGGGTATACATATATTACCCAGGAAGAATGTATTTTACAACGTGGCAATTTATATGATGTTGTGCTTAAAGGTATATTGAGAAATCAACTCAAAAAAATAAATACTTTTAAATTTGGTGCAACAGAGCAAGAATTTTCTTCTGCTAATATAGAGAAAGCCATTGAAGATATAGACGAGCCGCTAACCGACGGACTTGTTAAAACAAGCGAGAAAGTGTATAACGCTTTACTTCTTGGTAAAAGCTACCCAGAAATTGTGGGCGCTGGCAAGGTGCTAAACTTTAATTTAAGATATATCGATTGGGAAAACCCTGAAAACAATGTTTTTCATATAACAGAAGAATTTGCAGTTGAAAGCACTGATAAACAGCATAACGCAAGACCCGATTTAGTTTTATTTGTTAATGGGATACCCTTTGCGGTTATTGAATGCAAAAAGCCCGAAATTTCTGTTGAGCAAGGCATTGAGCAAACTATACGCAATCAAAAAAGCGAATATATACCACAGCTTTTTAAGTTTGCGCAGCTGGTTGTATCCACAAATAAAAATCAGGTTAAATATGCAACAACAAACACCCCAAAAAAGTTTTGGAGCGTTTGGAAAGAAGAAGATAACGAATTTTTGCAAAGTGCTACCAATGAGTTTATAACTGAACGAATTGCAACAATCCAAGATAAAAACATAATTTCCCTTTTTTCAAAACAAAGGCTTTTAGAACTAACAAAATATTTTGTATTATTTGATGCAAATGTAAAAAAAATATGCAGATACCAACAGTATTTTGCAATAAAAGAAATAATCAAAACCATACATCAAGATGACGAAATAGGAAATCGCCAAAGTGGTGTTATTTGGCATACTCAAGGCTCTGGAAAATCCTTAACAATGGTTATGCTTGCAAAATATATTTTATTGGAATTGTCAGAGTTTCACCCCAAAGTTGCAATAGTAACCGACCGTAAAGAACTTGACGGGCAAATTGCAAAAACTTTTGCACACACAAGGCTTAACCCAGCAAGGGCAACGAGTGGCAAGCATTTAATAGAGCTTATTGCTAATGGTAAAGCAGATATTATAGCTTCAATTATTAATAAATTTAATACTGTTGAAAATAGCGGGTTAAAAGTAGAAGATAGAAATATATTTATATTAGTTGACGAAAGCCACCGTTCTAACTATGGCGAAATGGCAATCAAAATGCGCAGTGTGTTCCCTAATGCTTGTTATATTGGTTTTACTGGTACACCACTTATGAAAAACGAAAAAAACACAATGACAAAGTTTGGAAAGCTTATTCACAAATATACTATTAAAGACGGTGTGGAAGATGATGCCATTGTACCGCTTATTTATGAAGGACGATTTGTTGAGCAAAAAGTCGACGAAAAAAATATTGACCTTTGGTTTGAACAAACAACAAAAAGACTAAGCGAAAATCAAAAACAGGATTTAAAAAACAAATGGAGTAGCATAAAAAGACTTTCTTCAACTGATGCAAGAATAAAACGTATAGCACTTGATATCAACAATCATTTTATAGAAGGATATAAAAACACAGGGTTTAAGGCTATGCTTGCTACAAATTTCAAAAAAGATGCAATTCGATATTTAGAGTGTTTTGATCAAATGGGAGACTTAACTTGCGCTGTGGTTATTTCTCCACCTGATATGCGTGAGGGTGACAGTGATGTTGACGAAGCAACAGACGATAAAGTAAAAGCATACTGGGGGAAAATGATAAGACAGTATGGCGATAGTGATTGTTATGAAGAAGCGATCAAAAATAAATTTATTGATGGTGAAATTGATATTTTGATTGTCTGTTCTAAATTATTAACAGGTTTTGATGTCCCTGTTTGCCAAGTGTTGTATATAGATAAAGAGCTTAAAGAACATGGGCTTTTACAAGCTATCGCAAGAACAAATAGGCTTAGAGAAGGAAAAGATTATGGTTTGATTGTTGATTATAGAGGACTTATTGAAAAACTTGATACAGCCATGAATATGTATAGTGGTGCAGGGCTTGAACTTTTTGACGCTGAAGATTTAAGAGGCACAATAACTGATGTTATTTCTTCAGTTGGTGCGTTAAGAAGCAGTTATTCTGCAATTTTAGAGCTATTTAAAACTATTAAAAACAAATATGATACAGAAGAAATTGAAACTTTCTTATCTGATGAAAAATTAAGAGAAGATTTTTATAACCTTCTTTGTGTTTTTGGCAGAAACTTGAATGTTGTGCTTAATTCTGAAACAGCATATAACGCTTTACCACGAGAAGAACTTTCAAAGTATAAACAATGCTTTGTGTTTTGGCAAAAGCTACGGCGGAGTGTGAAGATACGATATTGCGATGCAATAGACAATTCAGAATATGAACCACTTATGCAAAACCTTTTAGATAGTCATATGTCAGTATCCGGACTAAAGCAAATCACAAATCCAGTTGATATTCTCAATAAAGAAGACTTTGAAAAAGAACTTGATGAGCTTGTTTCAAAAAAAGCACAAGCAGATGCAATAAGCAGTAAAATAACTAAAAGCATAAGTGAAAAATACGATGAAAACCCTGCTTATTACGATAGTTTTTCACAAAAAATAAAATTAGCTTTGGAAGAATACAAAGACCGTGTTATAAACGATGCTGAATACCTTTCAAAAATGAAAGAAATTATGGAAAACTATGCCAAAGGCAAAAGCGATGTAAGTTATCCTGAAAAAATTAAAGGGAATGTGCATGCACAGGCGTTCTATGGCGTTATTAACGCAATATTAAGCAATAAATGCGAAATTGATTTTATTGCAGAAGTGGCAATACAGATAACAAATATTATACAAAAACATAGCATGGTTGACTGGACAAATAATAAATCTATACACGATAAAATTGCACAAGATATAGATGATTTATTCTACAATTACGAAAAAAAACAAGGCATTAAACTTGATTTTAATACTATTGATATGATTATTGAAAATGTTAAAACAGTAGCCCTTAGGAGGTTTTAATGTTGAGAGCAGTAGGTACAATTGATAATCAAGAAATATCATATACGCTTATAAGAAAACCTGTAAAAAATATAAATTTGAGGATTAAGGCTGATTTATCTGTTAGTGTTTCGGCAAATAATCAAATATCCGAAAAACAAGTTGATGCATTTGTAATTTCAAAAAGTGAATTTATTTTAAAAGCTCTTAATAAATTCAAGGTTGCCTATGTGCCAATGGCAGAACTTAAAAAATATGTTAGTGGTGAAAGTTTTTGCGTTTTGGGTAATGATATAAGGCTTAAAGTGATAAAATCAAATGCTAATAAAGTTTTTTTTGATGGTGTTTATTTAATGTTAGAAACAAAAAACATAAACAGTATTTCACAAAAAGAAAAACAAATTCTAATGTGGTATAAAGAACAGAGGGAGCAGATTTTTACAGAAATAGCAAGAAATACTCATAAAGATTTTGTTAAACACAACATAGAGTTCCCTAAAATAAGGCAAAGAGAAATGAAATCTCGATGGGGATCTTGTATGCCGAAAAAGGGTGTAATAACACTTAATACAAAACTTTTTGAAATGCCGAGAAATTGCGTCGAATATGTTATTATGCACGAGTTTTGCCATTTCTTAATGCCAAATCATTCAAAAGCATTTTATACTTTGCTTGGAACAATGATGCCAGATTGGAAAGAACGAAAAAAGCAGATGGAGAACAGAAATTACTTAAATTTTAATTTATAGCTTAAATCGGAGGAAAATATGGAATTAGGAATTTTAAAAGAAGTAAATGTGCGTGAACTGTGGAAGCACGAGCAGTATGATTTTTCTGAATGGATTGCAAAAGAAAAAAATATAGAAATGCTAAATGATATTTTGGGATTGACCTTAATGGATGTTGACAAAGAAGTTTTTGTAGGCGCTTATCGTTGTGATCTTGTAGCCAAAGATGAGACTACTGGTATAAAAGTAATAATTGAAAATCAATTAGAAGCATCAAATCATGATCATCTTGGGAAAATTATTACATACGCATCAGGGTTAAGTGCTGCAGTGGTTGTGTGGATAGTTACTGAAGCCCGAGAAGAACATAAAAGTGCAATTGAATGGCTAAATAATAATACCAATAAGGATGTTAATTTTTTCTTTTTAGAAATTCATGCTTATAAGATTGGAGATTCTTTGCCAGCACCAAAGTTTGAGGTAATAGAAAAACCAAATGATTTTATAAAAAGTATAAAAGGGCAATCAAATTCAAGTGAATTAAATAAATCTCAATCTGAGCGATTAGAGTTTTGGACTTTATTTAACGATGTTGTTATAGAACGAGGAAAACCATTTAATTTAAGAAAAGCTTCTACAGATCATTGGTATGACGTTTCTATAGGAACAAGCGAAGCTCATTTAAGTATAACTTTAGTAAACAAAGAAAACTATGCTGGAATAGAGTTATACATTAACGACAGTAAAAATTTGTTTAATGCATTATTTGAAAAACGAGAAGAAATTGAAAATAGTTCGAATTTGATATTTGATTGGCAAAGACTGGATAGCAAAAAAGCAAGTAGAATAATTTGTAAAATTCAGGGATTAAATTTTGACGATCACTCAAACTATGCGGAGCTTATGAACAAAATAATAGATAATGTATTGATCATGCGAAAAACATTTAAGCAATATATCTAAAGTGATAGCAATTCCCCGATAGCTAAATGATAGTAGAAGTCAGTATATCTAATAGAATAAAGATAATACATATCATTTCATATCAAATTAAATCATAACTCCTCGCTACAAAACAGTTAGTATCTGTTTTGTAGCGAGGAGTGGGAATAATATACCTATATTTAACTAATATGAAAGCTACTAATCTAAAATGATTAGTAGTTTTTTTGCTATCTATATAGTACTGAAAAAAAGCTGAAGACAATATGAATAAGTGAGAAGATGACTGTAATTTAGGAGGAGATAAAATGGCAGAACAATTTAGAATTGAGAAAAGAGAGAGTTTTAGGGTGCTAGGATATGCAATTCAGACAACAAATAAACATAATGAAGGCAGAAAAGTAATTCCTGAGCAATGGGCTAATTTTGAAAGAGATAATTTAAAAGAAGCATTATTACCACTCAATAATAAAGAACCATTTGGAGTTTTGGGGATAAGCGTATATAACGTTGATAAGAGTGATGCACGTAAATTTGATAATTATATTGCAGTAGCAAGTAATCAAACAAAAACAGATGAATTAAAAGAATACATAGTTCCTGCATGTACTTGGGCAGTTTTCACTTGTACAATTGAAACAATCAGTAAAACAGAGATAGATGCTATTATGAAGTGGTTACCAAGGTCTAATTATAAACCGCTTAATACTGGATATATTACAGGTAAAATGAAATCTGGAGCTCCTGATATACAAACCTATGGAAAAGATGGACTTGTTGAAGTTTGGGTAGCGGTTAAAGAAAAGAAATAGTTGTTAAGTAAAGTGATGGATAAAGGAAACATCACTTTTTAAATGATAATTTGTAGTATCTTATTAAATAGCAGAAATCATTTCGACAATAAACTGAAAGCATAGTAATCTAGAAAAACAACTATCTAATTCAGTATAGGTGATATAATTATTTACGATAAGTTAAAAGGAGAAATAACTATGAATGGTTTCCTGCTATTAATACCATTTTTATTAATAAGATTTTTACTACTTTCAAAATTAAGTAAAGATGGAGTAAGACGTGCTGCACATTTTCCACGAGTACAAGAAAGTGGAGTATTAACCTATTGGATTTATCAAATATGCAATGTACTACTTTTTATTTATCTCATTTTCTTGGAAGTTAGATTTGAAAAAAATTTGATTTTTATAGTTGGGATATTCATTTATATTCTGGGATTAATTCTATGTACTGTTTCCATCATTGATTTTGCCAAACCAAAAAACACTGGATTGAATACAAGTGGAATTTATAAGTTTTCCAGAAATCCGATGTATGTATCTTATTTTTTAATTTTTGTTGGATGCTCCTTGCTGACAAAATCAATGTTGCTGTTTATAGTCACATTAATCTTTCAACTATCAGCACATGGAATTATTATATCTGAAGAAAAATGGTGCGTTGATAAATTTGGTAATGATTATAGTAACTATATGAGTAAAGTAAGAAGATATATCTAAATCAAGCAAGTACCTCAAAGTCATAAGTAACTTGTTCAATACCGTTAAGTATAAGTGTGATTGAGTGGATTCCTGGATAATGTTTTCTTACGCTGACATCTTCAAATGAATGATTTCTTGTATATAATTTTTTATCTTTTGGTTTTAATGAAATTTCAGAAATTTTAAATATTTTTCTGTTTCTTTTGCCCTTTGATTTCATATAATCAACGGCATATTCTAATCGCGCTTTTGTTACTTCACTTGTAGTTATTTCAAATGAGAATATAAGATCTTCTCCAATTGAGATGATAGGAGTTTCTAAAACAAAGTTTTCCATAAAGATAGAAGTAGTATTGCTATATCCAAAAAGTGTTAGAACTTCACGATTCCCTTTTTTTAGAAGTGTTCTACAACCATGCTTCACAATCCAATTTGTGTATTCGTTTTCTCCAATCCATTTTTTGGCAATTGCTATAACTAATTCAGGATGAGTTTTAGAGATATCATTCAGATTGTTGGCAACACTTTTACGAACGTGGAGTGATGGATCTGTTTTCAATTGTTCTAAGATGGGTAATATTGGTGAAGGATCTTTTTTTAAACTAGTTAGTGCTTGTCCCCAAGGTAGTGCAGGACGACATCCTTCACTGGCAAGACGACGAATGTCTTCATTGTCATTCTTTGACCATGCAAACATTTGAGCCATCATACGTTCTTCGTGTTTAATGATAAAACTTCTAACTGCAAATTCGGAGGAAGCGTATGAGGTGTATCGTGCTAAAGCTTCCATAGAAACATCCCAATTGGATTCATCTTGGCCATATATTTCTACAAAAATTGGAAAAAAGCCAACAAAACCATTAAGCCAATTACCATAATTCATAGCTACTTTATCAATAATCTGAATAGCTTCTTTGAAGTCGGTAGGTAAATATTTTCCTAAGTTTATACTAATATGTAAGATTCTATTTTTTAATTCTAAATTATCCCATGTATCATCAATTGTTGATTGCATGAATTCATCTACTTGAAAATCATTGTAAACGGACTTTATATCAAGAGCTAGTTTATGAATTGAATCAAAATTATAAAGGTCTTTAAATGCTTCTGCCATGTTGGTTTTCTCCTTGGATTTAATATGAAACCATTGTAACATGTTTAATTTGACAATTATTAGTATCATACATAAACTTAGATTATTGAATAAATAGGAGATCGCCATGGAAGTAGTGATTCGAGCAATGAAAGAAGATGAATATCCTTTATTAAAAACATTTTTATATGAAGCTATATTTATACCAGAAGGAACTGAACCACCTTCAAAAAATATTTTAGAACAACCAGAATTACAGATTTATATTAAAAACTTTGGTATGGAAAAATATGACAAAGCTTTTGTTGCAGAGATAGACGAGAAAATAGTGGGTGCAGTTTGGGTTCGTATCATGGATGATTATGGGCACATTGATGATAATACACCATCTTTCGCGATTTCACTTTTTAAAGAATATCGTGGTTTAGGTATTGGTAAAACACTTATGAAGACAATGTTAGATGAATTGAAAGTGTGTGGCTATAAACAAGCGTCACTTGCTGTACAAAAAGAGAACAAGGCTTTAAATCTCTATAAGAAACTTGGATTTCAAATCTATGATGAGAATTCAGAAGAATACATCATGATTAACTATCTATAAGCATGGATTACTAGAATTTTTTGATAAGAGTTAAATTTTATTGTTGACATTTATTTTGACCTTGTGCTAATATCAACTTGTAAATAGGATTGTTACTCCTCGGAGGCTTGACCTGACACTTGTGTGGGAAGTCTGCGGGGTTTTTATATGGAAGGATTAGTATGTTAAGTTTATTTAAGAAGAAAAAGTTTAAAGAATTATATGCACCAGTAGTTGGAGAATCATTAAGTTTAGATTGTGTTCCTGATCAAGTATTTGCATCAAGAATGATGGGTGAGGGAATCGCATTTAAATTTGAAGGAGAAACAATTTGTGCACCATGCGATGCAGAAGTAGTACTTGTTGCCAAAACAAAACATGCAATTGGATTAGAAGCAAATGGGCTTGAAATATTGATTCATGTAGGCTTAGATACTGTAAATCTAAATGGGCAAGGATTTGAATGTTGTGTCAAAGTGGGGGATAAAGTAAAACGTGGAGAATCTCTTTTGAAAGTTGATCGTAACTATATGAACTCAAAAAATATCAACTTATTAACACCTATGATTATTACTTCAAAAGATATAGAATTAAATATATATGAGCCAAATAAAGTTGATTTAAATAGTATCGTAATATCGTTAGTATGATAGGAAAGGAGAACTGTGAAATTACTTAAAAGTATTAATAACAACGTTGCACTATGTGTAGATTCTGATGGAAATCAGTTAGTTGTTTTTGGTAAAGGGGTTGGATTTCATAAAGCTTCTGAGGAAGTAGAACTTTCTAAAATTGAAAGGACTTATTATGATGTTGATGTCTCTTACATAGCAATGATTAATGAGATTCCTGAAGATATCATCAAGATATCAGATAAGATTGTTTTATATGCTAGAACACAACTAGACAATAGCATTAGTTCTAATTTAGTATTTACTTTAGCAGATCATATTCATTTCTGTATTCAGCGATATAAAAAAAATCTGGTATTAAATTTACCGATAACCAATGATATTGAACAACTCTTTGAAAAAGAGATGGAAATAGGTCGATATGGTGTTAATTTAATTAAGAAAAATTATAACATTCATCTTCCTAAAGAAGAGATAGCATCAATCGCAATTCACATTATCAATGCTCAAGAAAAAGAAAAGAATAGCGTTAATATAGAAAATGATGAAGTTATTGATAAATTAACTAAAATTATTGAAGAATGTTTCCAAACAACTATTAATCGTGATGATTTTAATTATTCAAGATTTGTTTCGCACATGCATTATTTATTGAAACGATTAAAAGAAAATCGATTAATAAATACAAAGAATAAGAAAATCTATGAAACATTGATTTCGAGTTATAAAGAAACATATGAATGTACAGAAAAAATAAGTTTCTATTTAAAAAATAAAATGAAGATTGAATTAAATGATGAAGAAAAATTATATTTAATGTTACATGTAAATCGATTATGTATTAGAGAGGATTGTTACCAATAGGGCTTGACCTCATACAAATAAACGGGTGTTTATTGTGTGGGGTTTTATTTTTGGTCAATGCAGTTTGAGACGTCCAAACTGTTAAGATAAATAATTCAAAATTGGAGGGAAAAGATATGACAAAGAAGAATTATGAAGATATCGCAGGTAAGATTTTAGTTTTAATTGGGGGTAAAGAAAATATTAGTTATTGTACACATTGTGTGACAAGATTACGAATCACTACTAAAGATAAAAGTTTAATAAAAGCAGATGAAATAAATAATTTGTCTGGCGTTGTAGGAAATCAATGGTCAGGGGAACAATTTCAAATTATCATTGGTAATGAAGTAGAAGATGTATATAAAGCAATCTGTAAACTTGCAGATATCAAGGAAGAAGAATCAATTGATGAAAATCTAGATGCAACAGAAAAAAAGGAAAAAGGAGTTAAGGGAATTTTCTCAACACTCTTAGAAATACTTTCATCTGTATTAGCACCAATAATCCCAGCAATTGTTGCATGTGGGTTGTTACAAGGTTTATTATATTCAGCACAATCACTAGGTTGGATTGACCCTGCTAATGAGACATATACCTTTTTCTTTACATGTTCACAAGTTGCATTCTATTTCTTACCTATTCTAGTAGGTTACTCTGCTGGTAAAAGATTTAAATGCAATCCAATTCTTGCAGCAACAACTGCTGGTATATTGATGAGTCCATCATTCTCAGCGTTGGCAGGAACACAAATAAAACTTTTTGGAGTCATTCCTGTCATGTATGCGGGTTATGCATCAACAGTTATTCCAGCAATTCTAACAGTATATTTCCAATCACATGTTGAAAGATTATGTAAACGTTTTGTTCCTAAGATGATTGATATTATTGTTACACCATTAGTAACAGTTATGCTTTCAGCGATTGTTGGTTGGACAATTCTTGCGCCAATTGGTGGATGGTTAGGAACATTTGTAGCTGAAGGTATCTTATGGCTTTACACATCATTAGGTCCTATCGGTGGAGCGATTTGTGGTGCTTTATATCCATTTATGTTAATGACAGGTATGCAAGTTGCAATGTCTCCAATTACAGTACAAAACTTAGCTACTTTAGGTTATGACTTTATTTATCCATGTACAGCTGCATCAAATGCTGCAATGGCAGTATGTGCGTTATATATTTTCTGGAAGTCAAAAGATGAAAATACAAAATCAATGGGTCTATCAACTGGAATTACTGGATTAATTGGTGTAACAGAACCAGTTTTCTTTGGACTAATTGCGAAGTATAAAAAAGCGTTAATCGCAACAGTAGTTGGTGGCGCTGCCGGTGGATTAGTTATGGGAGCATTTACAGTTCAATACTTATCATTTGGATTTGTTCCATTTGGTACAATCGTTTTGGCAATGACAGAAACATTCCCTTATTATATGATTGGTGTTTGTATTGCGATGGTAGTTGCGTTTGTAATGATGTACATATTGAAATGGAAGGATTAATTTAATGGGATTTAAGGAAAACTTTTTATGGGGCGGAGCTACAGCCGCAAATCAAATAGAAGGAGCTTATCTTGAAGATGGCAAAGGTTTATCTGTTGCGGATATTGTTACAGGTGGTTCACATGAACAACCAAGAATAATCTCGCCATCAATGGATGAAAAATATTTTTACCCGTCAAGAAAATCAATCGATTTTTATCATCACTATAAAGAAGATATTGCTTTATTTGCAGAGATGGGATTTAAAGCCTATCGCTTCTCAATATCATGGGCTAGAATATATCCGAACGGTGATGATGAAAAACCAAATGAAAAAGGATTAGAGTTCTATGATAATGTATTTAAAGAACTAGAGAAATATAAAATAGAACCTGTTGTAACGATTTCACATAGTGATATTCCGCTTAATATTGCGGAAAAATATCACGGTTGGAACAATAAAGCAGTAATTGATTTATATGTGAAATATGCAAAGACGTTATTTGAAAGATACAGTAAGTATGTAACTTATTGGATACCTTTTAATGAAATCAATGATATTTTCTTAGCGATGAGTTCACTTGGACAAGGGGCATTCATTGAAGAAGAGGAATGTACATTTGCTCAACAAAAAGATGATCCCAATGCTCGTTTCAATGCATTAAACAATATGTTTATCGCTTCAGCCTTGGCGGTAAAAAGTGGTCATGAAATAAATAACAAATTTAGATTTGGTACAATGATTTGTCATATCACACGTTATCCAAGAACATGTCATCCAGATGATGTATTATCCGTATTTAAGAATGATTTGTTCTTCAATAATACTTGTTCTGACGTTATGCTTAAGGGTGAATATCCATTCTATACATTAAAAGAGTTTGAAATACGTGGTATTCAATTGGATTTATCCGATGAAGAGAAACAAATATTAAGAGAAGGAGTTTGTGACTATTACACATTCTCTTATTATCAAAGTATTTCTGAAAGTACTTTGAAGTTTGATGAACAAACAAGTGGAAACATTATGGGTGGTATTAAGAACCCATATTTAAAAGAAACAGAATGGGATTGGCCAATTGACCCAGTGGGATTACGCTATACATTACTTAAAGTCTATGATCGTTATAAAGTTCCTGTGATGATTACAGAAAATGGTATTGGTTGTCGTGACATACTCAATGAAGATGGTACTATCCATGATCCATATCGAATTGAATACATTAAAGATCATATTATTGAAATGGAAAAAGCAATTGATGATGGTGTGGATTTGATTGGCTATATGGCGTGGGGCTGTATTGATTTAGTTAGTGTGTCAACAGGAGAAATGAAGAAACGATACGGGTTTATTTATGTAGATACAGATGATTTAGGAAATGGTAGTTTTAAGCGATATAAAAAAGATTCATTCACTTGGTATAAAAAAGTGATTGAATCAAATGGTGAAATACGATAGAAATAAAGAAGATGACGGTACAAGTGCGAACCGTCATCTTTTTAAGTTATCTAACACTGTCCATCTAAATTGCTGGATTCTATCATTTTCAATTTAATAGGAATTCTAGGGAGAGGGTAAGCGAATTCTAAATGAATTAACCGTCTTCGCCTTCAAATCTCATACCCATATCAATTCGAAACTCTTTATTATCTGAGTTTGAATATGCATATAGATCAAATCCAATAATTTCAAAGCCACACTTTTGATAAAGTTGGATGGCAGTTGCATTAGAACTAAGTACCTCTAACACAATCATTCTTACACCTTTTGATTTTGCGAGTGTAATCATTTCTCGAATTAAACGAGTTCCTAAGTTCTGACGTTTGAATTCATCAAAGATGAGTAAGTTTGTAATACGGTAGCGATTATTCCACATTTCAATACTACCTTCAATAAACCCTGCCCAAACATCATTAACAAAGATTCCTAATAATTCGGGTGCTTCTAACCAATCGCCAAACAATGTATCCTCATAGGATGAAGCAATCTCATTATCATAATGCTTCAAGACTAAATTAAAACTTGTACCTTTAATTTCAATATCGTAATACGATTTTGTATGATAGATAAAATTAAATTTAGTTTGAGTTAACTCTTCTTGTTGAATTCTTCTAATACTGACATTTTTCATGACATATTCCTCACGAGTTTCCCTAGTGATATAATTATAACGTAAAATGAAATAAATGTGATAATTAAGGAGAATGGATGAAATACTTTGGAACTTTGCAAGGGGAACAGCATAAATATTTAAATAAGATAATTAGAAATGAAAAGAAATTAGATGAAGCAAAAGAATTGTTTTTAGATATTCATGCTAAAATGCATTTATCAAAAGCAACGAATACTGCTAAAAATGAAATAGATTCCTTATTTGAGGATATGAAGGATGAAGAATATAGAGCGTTGGTTAGTCGTGACCATGAAACAATTATTTGGTGTTTGTGGCATTTAGCAAGAATTGAAGATTGTACAATGAATATCTTAGTGAATCAAGGAACACAAATTTTTAATGAATCATGGAAATCAAAAATCAATGTTTCTATTACTGATACAGGAAATGCTTTAAATGAAGATGAAATGATGAAATTAAGTAAAGAAATAAATATTAAAAGTTGTATTGAATATCGCAATCAAGTAGCAAAACAAACGCGAAAAATTGTTGAAGGATTAACTACAAAAGATATGACAAGAAAAATACGAAATGAAGATATTATGCGAATAAAAGAGGTGGGCGGTGTTACAGAACAAGAGGATTCTATCTGGCTATTAGATTACTGGGGTAGTAAAGATGTAGCAGGATTATTACTCATGCCACCGACACGTCATGCGATTCTTCATCTGAATGATTGTTGTAAATGGAAAGAGCATATGCGAAGTGGTAAGAAGGTGTATCGTCATGAGTAAGCGTCCTATTTTAAATAAAGATTTAGACAGTGAGACTTTCAAGAGTTTTTATTATTTAAAAGAAGAACTGGTTGATTTTTGTAAACAAAATCAACTTCCTGTTACTGGCGGAAAAATAGAATTAACAACTAGAATCGCCTATTTTTTAGAAACTGGGAAATATAATCCAGTTATTAAAGAATCAAAAAGAAGAATTGAAGTACATGAAATACAAGAGGACACACTGATTGAAAATCCGTTTGTTTGTAGTGAGAATCATCGCGCTTTTTTCAAAGAAAAAATAGGAAAACAGTTTTCTTTTAATGTCCAGTTTCAAAAATGGCTAAAGAATAATGGTGGGAAAAGTTATCGCGATGCGATACATGCTTATCAAGAAATAATCAAGGGAAAGAAAACAAATAAAACCACAATCGACAAACAGTTTGAGTACAATACCTATATACGTGCATTTTTTGAGGATAATAAAGGTAGAACGCTTGAAGATGCAATCAAATGTTGGAAATATAAGAAATCTTTGCCAGGGCAGCATCGTTATGAAGCAACAGATACCCTCGTTTTAAATAAATCTTCGCAAGAGTTCAAATAAATAATATGTAAATTTGTTAAGTTTGGTGATACTATGAGGGTAACAACAAACGGAGGTACTTATGGAAGAGCTAACTAAGATAATGGTTCGCTTTGCTTCAACTGGATGGGATTTGATTTCACAACCTGCACGACAATGGCTTGAAGGAACAGCTGATAAAAATGCACTACTTGCAGCAATTCAACAAGCAGATGAACTTTGTGGAAGTTGTGGATGTGACTTGGATCCACTTTATAAAAGAGCGATAAAACTCTTAAATGAGAACTAAGGTGACTTAGTTTTTATTTTATAACCATCAAAAAAGCCCTAAAATAGCCAATGTAAAAAATATTTGATAGACCAAATTAAGCAAAAATGACAATCTTATGGTACAAGGAGAACAAAAATGGAAATTGGAAAGATGTTAAAAGAAGCGCGTGTTAACTCCGGATTAACACAAGAAGATGTAGCAGATAAGATTCGTGTAACTAGGCAAACAATGTCTAATTGGGAGAATGAAAAATGTTATCCAGATATTATCAATGTTATTGAACTCAGCAATCTCTATGGTGTTAGCCTTGATGAATTACTAAAAGGAGATGAAAAGATGATTCAACATTTGGAACAATCAACGGATACCGTAAATAGTAATAGAAAACTAATTGCAGCTATTGGTATCAATATTTTGCTTATTATCATATTTATCGTATTTAATGGAGTAATTGCACAAAATCGATATTTAATACTTTTAGCAATGAGTATTGGTGTACTCAGTACATCTGTTTTATTCTATCAAATTATAAGAAAGATATAGGAGTGATAAAGATGGAAATGTGGTATGTGGGTTTAATTGTATTTATAGTGTTACTTGGTGCTATTACATTAGCGTATCAAGTCTATAACATGGTTTATTTAGATGCGAAGAGTCGAGGGCTCAAACATCCAAAATTCTGGGGATTCTTTTCCATGGGTGGTAATAATGGGAGTAGTGGACTTATTCTTTATTTACTAGGCAGAAATAAATATGCATCAACAATGAGTAGTGAAGATCAAAGTGTGATGGAAATAAGAAAGAAAAAGGCATTAGTTTCACTTTGTTTTATTTTTATCGGAACATTTTGTTTAATAATGACAATGGTTTTAAATGAATTTTAATAAAGGGGAAGACAACTTCCTCTTTTACGTTATAATAAAGTAAATGGAGTGAGTAAATGGCAAAACGAATCGATGACTACAAAAATTTAAATATTAATCAAACAATATGTAATCAACATGGTGCTTTCATGATGGATGACAAGTCACTCGCAACAGTTGAAATCATTTCGCAAGACAGTGCAATTGTTCAAATGGATAATGGAGACTATCTAGATGAATTGTTGGATGAATTTAGGTTTTATGCAGAACATATTACTAGTTTTTATAATGCGAAAAAAGAGTTACTAAAAGAGTTTCCGCATAAAGAATTAAAGGAAGTTGAGCTACTTAGCCTTCAACCATCACAATTCTTTGTTAGTGATGATAAAGTAAAATCAGTATCCTCATTTATAAGTGGTAGTAAGGATGTTGTGATACCGATTGTTAAGAATTCTGGGTTGAATATCATTTTAGATGGTCACACACGTTTATATGCTGCAGCGATGAAAGGAATCAAAACAGGTTTTGTTTATGAAGCTGAAACAGACGAGTATATTCATGATTTTGTGAAGGAAGCTCGACGTAGAGGAATTAAAAGTGTGAACGATTTAAAACGATTGACTCAAAAAGAATATGAAAAAGAATGGTATAGCTATTGCGATAACTATTTTTGTGCTAAAAAGGAAGACTAGTTATGGAATTTAAAATAGAAAGCTATACTGGTGATATTCTAAACAAAACAAATAATCATCTATATATTAAACCATGTAAAGAATTGAGGCGTGTAGTTGCACACTATACGATAACGTTTCAAAATCCTGAACATTCTATTCCTGATGAAAGTGTTTTGAATCTTATTCCTGATGTGAGTGGATGTTTTGTATTTCGTTTTTTAGAGAAATTCATAATTTCAGTTTGGGGGCCAACGACAAAAATTGTGACAGTTAAAAATGACCTAAATCTAGTAGGTTGTAAATTTTTTGTGGAGTTTCATCCTGGTGGACTTTATCAAGTTTTGGGTGTAGATATAAGTAAGACAGTAGATAAAAAATATGAATTACAAGATTTTAATCAAGAACTCTTTAACGAGATTCATCAAAGAATACAGTCAATGAATTCGTTTGATGAGATTGTAAAAATGGTGAATGAAGTATTAAGTAGAGAAATAAAAAAGAATCCAATAGAGAAAAATATACACAAATGGATTGAAAATATTGTACGTAAAAATCTCAATGTTAATGCTAAAGAAATTGCCCATAACTTAGGATTTAGTGAAAGACAAATAACGCGATACTTTAATCGATACGTTGGTCTAGGTGTGAAAAAATATTCTAAAATTGTACGGCTTAATCACGTTCTTGAAGAATTTAATTCAAATAATCTTACACAACTAGCAAGTGATTATGAATACTTTGATCAAGCACATTTTAACCATGTTTTTAAAGAAATATGTGGTAAATCACCATCGCATTATATTGAAAATATGTCTGATTTTTACAATGAAATATATAAATTTTGATTTATGATAATCCTAGAAATGGAGGATTTAATGATGAAATATTGTGGTAGTTTATATGTAGCATTAAATAAAGAAGAAACAGTAAATTTTTATAGAGAAATATTGGGTCTACGAGTTATACAAGACTTTGGAACTAACTTTACATTAACAGGTGGAGTTTCATTTCAAACGATTGAGTCATGGGCAGGATTTATTGAAAAAGATGTTGAAGATATAAAATTGGGTGCATGCAATGGTGAAATGTATTTTGAAACTGAAGATTTGGATGCCGTTGTTGAGGCACTAAATAAGTGTAAGAAAATTGAATATGTGCATAAGAAAAAGGAACATAATTGGGGGCAACTCGGTTTACGAATTTACGATCCAAATCATCATATTATCGAAATAAGTGAAAGTATGACATGTATGTGTAAAAGACTTTATAATAAGGGTATGACTGCTGAAGAAATTTCACAAAAAACTGGACTTTCTGTGAAACTAGTACAAAGATTTTTGAAAAAGTAATTTTACTTATAGACTAAAAAATGAGATTTTCCATATAGGTTAATCTCATTTTTTTTATTTTATTTTTTTAATTCGTCAAATTTACTCTTCATTGTTGGATTCTTTCTAACGAGTTTCTTAACTGTTAAATCCTCTGCTTTATCATTGGCAATGCGTAAATTATTTTCTGAAGAAAGTAAAGCCTCTTTGGTTTTTTGAAGGTGGCTAATGGTCTTATCAATTTCATCAATGGCAGTTGTAAACTTGCGGCTTGCAAGCTCAAAGTTTTTAGCGAAACCAGTTTTGAATGAATTTAAATCTTCTTCGAAATTTGTAATATCAATATTTTGTTCCTTCATTAATGCAACCACTTGTTTATATTGAAGAGAATTTAATGCAGCATTACGAAGTAGCGTAATAAGTGGAATGAAGAACTGTGGGCGAATGATATACATTTTTTCATATTCATAAGACACATCAACTATTCCTGTATTATATAGTTCATTGTCTTGTTCAAGGAGTGAGACTAAGATAGCATATTCACATTTCTTTTCACGGCGATCTTTATCAAGCTCTTTTAAGAAGTGTTCATTTTTTTTCTTTGTTGTGGTTTGATCTTCTTCATTTTTCATTTCAAACATGATGGATATGATTTCTACACCATTTTCATCACTTTCGCGATAAATGTAATCGCCTTTACTTCCAGATTTTGCATCGTTATCTTTTGAAAAACTAGCATTTCTAAAGGCTGTCATACGAAGTTTATTGAATTCAATTTCACAATGTTGTTCAAGGGATTCACCAATCATTTTAGTAGATTGTTTAGCCTTAAAGTCTTTGTAGAAAGCAATCGTTTCTTCTTTTTGACGTAGTTCAAGATCGAATTTCTCTTTGATTGATGCTTTCTCTATTTCAGTTTCTTTTTGAAGAAGTTCAATTTTATGTTGCGTTTCAAGTAATTCCTTTTCTTTTTGTGATAACGCTTGAACTATTTCCATTTTCTTACTTTCTTCTAAAGACTGAAGACGATTATTAAGTAGTACGATTTGTTTATCACGTTCAATAATATCTTCACGCATAGCTTTCTCAACATCGGCAACCGCAATCTTCTCAGATTGGCTACTTGCTTCATTTTTTGCCTTTAATTCTGTGATTACTTGTTCCATTCGTGCTAACTCTTTTTGTAATTGATTTTGTGATCTTTCTTCGATTAATGCTATTTCACTAGTATGTTGTGCTTTTATTTGTTCTAATTTTTCATGGACTTCATTATTAAATTCACTGGTACGAACTTGATTCAGAATATCAGCATAGCTAGCTTCATCAATTGTAAACGTTGTACCACAATGTGGACATTTTATTTCATGCATCTGTTTTAACCCTCCTAAATACTACTTGCTGTGTAAATCATAACACAAAAATTGAATGAAATGAGATGTAGAAACTGCTATTTTTCTACAAAAGAAAAGAATGAGTAATTCTACCCATTCGAATAAGATGTTAATAATTATATCAAACACTTAGTTAGACATTGTATTGAACATATTGATGAATTCCATAAATGAAGAAACATGGATTATTTGATGAAGGATATCCGTATTACATAAGACTTGGATAATTCCGGTATAAATTTTCATGAAGTCTTTTCGGTCTTCCTTGCAAACGGCAATGAGAAAAACACAGTTTACGCTGGAACCATTCCAAGGGATTCCATTTTCATTCAAGAGAACACAAATCTGAGTTTTCTTCGCATTTAATTCTATAGCATGAGGAACGGCGAATAAATTGAAGAAACAAGTTGAAGAAGTAGATTCTCGTTTGAGCACAGAATCAGTAAAAGAAGAGTCACAAATACCTTCGTTGATTACTTGCTGACTTAGAAATCTAATTGCATCATCTGAATTGGTAAAATCAATGTTCTTGAAGAATAGTTTTTCATTGAAGAAGTTTAGCATCATTTTCTTGTATTTTATTTTCTTCTTTTCCATCAGCAAGGTATTTAACTTGTTTTCTGTTTGAGCAATATCAATGTCAGAAAAGAAAGGACTAATTAAAACATGAGGTATAGTTGGATTAGGAAGGGGCATTGTAGTTATTATCAAATCAATATCTTTGTAATGAGGTATTTCAGATGTGTTAAATATGAAATTAATAATTTTTATTTTCGTTCCAAAATATTGATTCATTCTCGCAATTAAGTGATCAGACATTCGATGATAATCACTGCATAAAACAAGTGTCTTTACTAATTCCTCGGTAGAAGAAGATTGTTCGATAATAAACCCAATGTAAATACTTAATAATCCAATTTCTTCATCAATGATTTTAATTTGGAAAGAATCTTCAATTTCTTTTGCTAAGTGAACCGCTACATCATAAGTGAAAGGACTAGTTTCTTTTATTGAAGATGCAATTAAATTAGCGGCATACTGTTTAGTTTGAGCACGTTTAATTAGTGCGGATATATGAAGCGTAAAGTTTGCCAAGAATTGATTGTAGTCAATTGTAATCATGTAATAGTCAAATGTATTATGAATTAAAGAAATAATTTTATTCGAAACTAAATTATCTTCAAAAAATAAGTTTGAGTGTGAAAGGTCTTTTTTTATTTGTCCAGTTAGTAGCATCGAAATATAGAGAATATCATTCTCTTCGATTGAAAAGTACCAATGATTACTTAGTTGGTTACATATTTCACTGGCGATTTTATATTCATTACAATCCTTATCAATTGAAGAAGTGAAGTTGCCGATTGAAAATTTCTCTCTAATACGGCTTAACGCTACGAGTATATTTACAATTAAATTTGTTTCGTAGCATGATTCTAAAATATAGTTATACTTATGAATAGTTTCTAATATGATTGACTTAACACGATTTATATTTAGGTTTTTAAAGTAATTTGAGGCATTTTCAATATTATCAAACGATAGATTTATTTCTTTAATAATCAAAGAATGAATCGCTTTTCTGCGACTTAATTCATCGCCAACTAAACTAACCGTATTATTCTTTTTTATAAGTGATAAATTATAGGGAGAAATACTGTTTTTAAGGTTGTTTAGAATGGCGTTCAATGTAGATGTACTTACATATAGTTCATCTGCAAGATCATCAATGTTATATGAAAAATCATTAAGAATTATCATTTTAAATACAAGTGTTTCGTTATCATTTTCTAATTGTTCTTCAAAAGTGAAGGTGTTATTTTTAACTAATTGGTAGCCTCTATTTGATGATAAAATCAAGGTTTCTTTAGAAAGTTGATTTATTGCACGAATTTCAGATTGTACAGTTCGTAGCGAAAGATGTAGTGTGGTTGCAATAAGTTGTCCAGGAGTAGGAATTTCTGAGTTTAATTTCTGAATGATTGATATTTGTCTTTTAGTTAATTCCATATAAAATGCCTCCTTATCCAATAGTATCTTATCAAATTATAATAATGATTCAATTATTATTTTGCGGTGTGCACCGCAAAAAGAAATTGGAAGTTTTAATGAGTATATGGAAAAATAGGATTGCAAGGAGGAAGACGATGAATAAAGAAACAATGCAAAGCATAGGATTTCAAATAATTTCATTTGCTGGAAGTGCTTTTGATCATTTCAATAGAGCAATTGAACATGCAAGTAATGGATTATTTGAAGAATCTGATAATGAAATAAAACTAGGGAATGATGATTTGAATCAAGCACATCAAGCACAAACAAATTTATTGATTGCGGAAGTAAATCAAGAGGAATTAGAATTTAGTTTAATTATGGTACATGCGCAAGATCACTTAACTATGGCTATCTTTACTCAAAGAATGGCTAAGCAAATGATTGTATTATGGAAGGAGGTATTACGTGGAAAATAAAAATTTCTTATGGGGTAGTGCAACCGCAAGCTATCAATGCGAAGGTGCATGGAATGAGGATGGTAGAGGTGAAACACAATGGGATGATTTCTCACATAATTCACCATTAAATATTAATGGTGTTACTGGTGATGTTTCATGCGATTTCTATCATCGCTTCTTAGAAGATTTAGATTTAATGAAAGAAGGAAATCAAAATACATATCGCTTCTCAATTTCATGGACACGTATTCTTCCAAATGGTGTTGGTGAAGTAAATGAGCGTGGTGTAGAATACTATAATAAAGTAATCAATGCTTGTTTAGATAGAGGTATTACACCCAATGTTACTTTATGGCACTATGATATGCCAATCAACCTTGAACGTCAGGGCGGATGGGAAAATAGAGCAACAATTGATGCGTATGTCAATTATGCAAAAGTATGTTTTGAAAAATTTGGAGATCGAGTTCCACTATGGGTTACATTGAATGAACCAGAATATTTTGCATATTGTGCATATGCAGCAGGAAATTATCCACCCAATGTTAGTGATTTCAACAGATACTCAAATGTCGGATATAATTTGATGCTAGCTAGTGCAAGGGCGGTTATTGAATTTAGAAAATTAAACTGTATTGGGAAAATTGGTTTAGTTCATGCAAGTAGTAATGTTGAAACTGAAAAAGATGATGATGCAAATCGAGTTGCTGGTAGAAATGCTGATTTATTCTACAATAAATGGATAACAGATCCATGTATTAAAGGATATTTTCCAGATGACTTATATGAAAAAATGAAAACTAGTAATATCGATATGTCTTTTGTAAAAGAAGAAGACAAAGAATTATTTCAAGCAGGCACGGTAGATTTTTTGGGAGTGAATATTTATAGTAGAGCCTATGTAAAACCATGTAGCCAAGAAAAAACATCAATCAGTTTTAATAATAAAGGTGCCGGATCAACTGCAAAAGAAGGAATTGCACTTAAAGGCTGGTTTGAAACAGCCTATGATGATAAAGCACGTGTAAATAAATGGGGAAGAGAAATACATCCAAGATGTATGTACGATGAACTTATGGATTTGAAAAAAAATTATGGTGACTTCCCAATCTATATTACAGAAAATGGTCATGGTTGTTATGAAGATATTGAAGAAGGTCCAATTAATGATGATGAGAGAATTGAAATACTAGAAGAATTCATTTACTGGATGAAGAAAGCAATAAAGGATGGTGCTAATGTTCAAGGATATTACATTTGGTCAACTATGGATTTATACAGTTGGATAAATGGCTATGCAAAACGCTATGGATTAGTTGCTATCGACTTTGACAATGATTTAAAACGAATACCAAAGAAAAGTTACTATTGGTATAAGCAATTCATACAAAATGAGAAAGGGGAACTCAAATGAACTCAATGAATTGGATTGAAAAGAAATTACTACCTATTGCGAATAAACTTCAACGCAACCGTTATCTGCAATCACTACAATCTGCATTTATGACTTTAATTCCAATTATGATGGTTGGAAGTATCTGTATTATTATTTGTAACCCACTTCGTGATTATACAACGATGGCAGTTACAGATTCCTTCTATTCATTCTTTAAAGGATGGAGAATGTTTCTTGATGCCTATGGTGAACCAATTACAATTTTAAGTTGGACATGTCTCTATAGTATTAGTCTTTGGGTAACAATTACCATTTCATATAATTTAAGTAGACATTATAAATTGAATTCACTACTTCCTACATTATTATCTTTATCAAGTTTCTTTGTACTTTGTACAACATTAACAGGTGATGGTGGTTTCGCAAGTGATTATTGGGGTGGAGAAGGATTGTTTGCGGCAATTATCATTGGTATAGGTGTTACTGAATTGTATAGAATATTTACTGAAAAGAAAATTGGGTACATAGATATGCCAGATATGGTGCCACCAGCTCTACGAAATTCATTGGGTTCATTATGCCCAGTAATTCTTATTGCTGCAATGATGGTAACTTTGAGTATTATTATACGTACAGCATTTGGATGCACATTCCCACAATTAATTTTGAATTGTATTCACCCTATTGTTGTCTGTGTAGACAATGTGTTTGGTTTAGCATTCAGTTCAGTTTTAACACAAGTAGTTTGGTGGTTTGGTATTCATAACACATCAGTTACAGGGATGCTTGAACCTTTGATGATGTCTAACTATGCAGCAAATGCAGCAGCTTATACAGCTGGTGTAGCTACAACACAATTACCACACGTATGGACAGAAATGCTATGGTGGAATTTCATGGTAATTGGAGGTTCAGGAGCTACTTTTGGATTAGTATTCTTACTTCTTAAGAGTAAGTCAAAACAATTAAAAACATTAGGAAAACTATCATTGATTCCATCATTATTTAATATCAATGAACCAATAATTTTCGGACTTCCGATTGTATTGAATCCACTTTTCTTGGTTCCTTGGATCGGCGCACAAACAGTTAATGGAATTATATCTTATGTTGTTATGCAACTTGGCTTAATCAGTAGAACATTTATTGATCCAGGATGGAATATGCCACCAATCATTAGTCAGTTCTTAGCTACATTAGATTTTAGAGCAGTAATCCTTGCGATTATATTGATTATATTAGATGCATTAATTTATTATCCATTCTTAAAAGTATACGAAAAACAAAAATTGTTAGAAGAAAATACAAGCGAAGAATTAATGGATGAAGCTTAGAAAAGATGTATTGTTCAAGTTTGGAGTATTAATATTTGGAATATACTTGATGGGTGTAGGAACATCATTATCATTATCGAGTACATTAAGTGGTGATGCAGTTGCCTTTCTATGGGATGCTTGTTCTATGAAAACAGGTCTAACAGTTGAAATGGTAAATACCATATTTACGATATTGTTCCTGACAATCGTAATCAAATTTGATATAACAAAATTAGGAATAGGAACTCTGATTTGCCCAATTATTCAAAACTTTGGAATTTGGACAACTAACTTATTGTTAAGCAATATATTAATATCTTCAGTGTTTGTAGATGTACTGATAGGTTTAATTGGAATTTCTATTTTATCAATTGGATGCGGGATATTCGCTTATGTTGAATTAGGTATTTCTGCTTATCTTGGAACTGGTAAAATTATTAGTGAGAAAATGAATATAAACTATGGATTGATTATTATGATTACGGATGGCTTGTGTTTCATTTTTGCGGCAATTATTTCTCAATCCATTGCAATAGGTCCTTTGATTGCAACGTGTGTGAGTGGACCGTTAATTGATTTAACTATGCGAAGTATGCCTATTTTAGATAAATATAGAAAGGGGAAAAATTATGAAAATAATATTAGTGTGTAACGCTGGAATGAGTACTGGAATTATGCAAGTAAAACTAGAAGAATGTGCGAAGAAGGAAAATATGGATGTAGAAATAGAAGCTATACCAATTTCTGAAATTGAAAGTAATACAGAAGATGTTGGTGTTGTTTTACTAGGTCCACAAGTACGCTTTGCTAAAGATGATATAAGTAAAATGTTTGAAGGTAAAGCTTTTGTATATAGTATTGAATTACAAGACTTTGGTTTAATGCGTGCAGATAATGTTTGGAAAGCAATTCTTCCTGAAGTATTAAAAAGAAACTGAAAAAAGAGGTTAATAATAAAAGGGTATCGTTATGACTACGATATCCTTTTAAGTTATACATTGACAATTCGATATTGATGTATTATTGTATTAATTAAGTGACACAATAATCATAGAAATTCTATCTGTATTGTTGGCTGAATGGAATAAGGTTTTTGGTGATTGGATGGGGTATATCAATGAGTAGACAATTTAATAATTACAAGTTTGTGGATGTTTTTAAGTATATTGCGGCAATAATGATTGTTTGTATTCATTGTGAGCAATTATTTGAAGTTCACTATCTTGATTTCTTTGTTCGACAAATTGTATGTCGCACTGCAGTTCCATTCTTTTTTATTAGTAGCGCGTATTTTATTCGTAAAGGATGCAGTAAAAACAAGAACTACTTAAAAGAATATCTAAAAAAATTAATTAAGTCATATTTATTATGGAGTTTAATTTTTATGCCAATAGGTTTAAATTGGATTCAACAAAACCTAACTATTACTCAAGAACTACTTCCAGTGGCTTTGTTATTTGGGTTAATACATATCGGAACGTATTATCATTTATGGTATATTCCCGCAATGATATTTTCTTTATTTGTGATTGATAAACTCTTAAAACGAATATCATATAAGTGGGTATTTATTTTATCAATTGCCTTATTCTTATTTGGAAGTATTGAAACCTATTATGGTTTTCTACAAAATGGCTGGTTTAAAGATTTGTTTGATGTCTTGATTAGTGTAATATTTACAACAAGAAGCGGCTTCTTTTATGGAATGGTTTTTGTGGCTATTGGTTTTGCGATTTACGACTATCAAGAGAAATTAACTACCATGATACCTAAGTTACCAAAGCTAACACTAGTTTGTGGGATATTGTTAATACTAGAAGGAACAGTTATTTATTTTGTTCCAGGTTTAGATATGAATTTTTTAATTATGCTGTTACCTTTTAGTTTTTTCTTCTTCTTATGGGTTTTGTCATTTCCGATTGTTCCTGCATTTGACACACGAAAGTTGAGAGAATTATCTAAATATTATTATTTTGTTCATCCTGTTTGTATTGTGATTGTGGAAGAAATCGGTAAAGCCTTTCAATTACCTTATCTTTCAACGGGATTATTATCCTTATTATTAATACTCGTGATTACACAATTGATTAGTACCTTTGTTATTTCTATTCATCAAGTTTCATTAAAACGTAGAACAATATTCTATGCATTGTTCTTTGGTATGTTTATTACATCAATTGTAGCTAGTTTATTTTATGAATTGAAATCACCAGATATACTTATAAAATTTGAATGGGTTTCTTGTGTTTGTTTTGTGACAAGTTTCAGTGTTTGCTATATCTTGTCACTTTTCATGAAGCGAAAAGATGTCAATTCAAGTCGCCAACATGAAAGTTGTTGATAAATATCGTATTCTACAATAAACTCTTGAATAAAATCTATTTACGAATAGTCTATTTTAGTGTAATATAAAGAACAATTCGAGGAGAAAAAGAATGGCAGATAAAATTATTGTACTTGATTTCGGAAGTCAATATAATCAGCTAATTGCACGTCGTATACGTGAATTTGGTGTTTATAGTGAATTACATCCTAATACATTAACTATTGATGAAATTAAAGCAATGGGAGATGTAAAAGGAATAGTATTTAGTGGCGGACCTAATAGCGTTTATGATGACAATTCATTTAAATGTGATCCAGCCATTTTTGATGCAGGTTTACCTATTTTGGGAATCTGTTATGGTATGCAAATGACTCATCATATGAATGGTGGAAACGTTAAAGCATGTGATACAAAAGAATATGGTAGAGCGACAATTAAGATTTCTAATCAATCATTACTATTTGATGGATTACCACTTGAACAAACTGTTTGGATGTCTCATGGAGACCAAGTGTCAAAATTAGCAGATGGATTCATAGTGGATGCTTCTTCAGATACATGCCCTTATGCAGCGGCAAGTAATGAGAAAAAACAAATCTACACAGTTCAATATCATCCAGAAGTTAGAAATTCAGAATTTGGATTAGAGATGTTAAAAAACTTTGTGTTCAAAATCTGTAAAGCAAAAAATGATTGGTCAATGAAAAGCTTTGTTGATATGGAAGTTGAAAAAATCAGAAAACAAGTAGGTGATGATAAAGTATTGCTTGCGTTATCTGGTGGTGTTGACTCTTCAGTAGTTGCAGCCTTGTTACATAAAGCTATTGGTGATAACTTATATTGTATGTTTATTGACCATGGTCTATTACGTAAAGGTGAAGCTGAAAGTGTTATGCAAATGTTTGGTGAGAATATGAAAATTAATCTTACTAAGATTGATGCATCAGTTCGCTTCCTTACTAAACTTCAAGGTATTAGTGATCCTGAGCAAAAGCGTAAAATCATTGGAAATGAATTCATCTATACATTTGATGAAGAAGTTAAAAAACTTGTACAGGGTGAAGATATTAAATGGTTAGCTCAAGGTACACTTTATACGGATGTTATTGAGAGTGGAACAAAAACTGCTCAAACAATTAAGTCTCATCACAATGTGGGTGGCTTACCTGATGATATGCAGTTTAAACTAATTGAACCACTTAACACATTATTTAAAGATGAAGTTAGAGCGTTAGGTATTGAACTTGGATTACCAGAATCAATGGTTTGGAGACAACCATTCCCAGGACCAGGTTTAGGTATTCGTGTTCTTGGTGAAGTAACAGAGGAAAAACTAGAAATCGTTCGAGAATCTGATGCGATTTTACGAGAAGAAATTGCGAATGCTCATCTAGAAAGAGAAGTTTGGCAATACTTCACATGTTTACCAGATATTCGTTCAGTAGGTGTAATGGGTGATCAAAGAACATATGATTACACAATTGCAATTCGTGCAGTTACATCAATTGATGGAATGACAGCTGATTGGGCTAAGATTCCATATGAAGTATTAGATAAAATTTCTACAAGAATCGTAAATGAAGTAAAGCATGTAAATAGAGTATGCTACGATATTACTTCTAAACCACCTGCAACAGTTGAGTGGGAATAATTTATATAGTAACTAAAGGCTTATTAAAATAATATATTTTAATAAGTTTTTTTTGTCATTTGAAAGATATTTAAAATAATACTATAATTTGGATTAAGTGGGGAACAGAAAATGAAAAAAGGACTAAATTTTAGAACAAGTGAAAGTCAGAAAGATTATTTTGATACTTATGATGAGTCTTTAAAATTGATAAATTCCCCAATTGTTGAAAAATACATATCAACCAGCTTTGGAGATAGTCATGTACTATGTAGTGGGAATAAGAATAACCCACCCTTGATATTGCTGCACGCTGCTAGTTGTGGATCACCAATTTGGTACAAGAATATTCCATTTTGGAGTAAGTATTTCAGCGTATATGCAATCGATTTGATAGGTGAGTCATCAAAGAGTATTCTTACTGAGAAAATGAAGACACCTCATGACAATGCGAAATGGTTAGATGAAACTTTAAGAGGCTTAGGATTAAGCAAAGTTTTTCTATGTGGACTCTCGATTGGTGGATGGAATGCTGCAAACTATGCTGGATATTATCCACAAAAAGTATTGAAGTTAATTTTGCTTAGTCCAGTACAAACCTTCGCAAAAATGCATATGACATTTTTTATGAAAATCATGAAAATGGGATTTCATCCAACAAGAGAAAACGTTGAAAACTATATAGGCTGGGGAAGTGAAAAAGAAGAACCACTTCCAGATAGTATTATTAGGCAGTTCACAATTTCAGTGATGAATATGAATTCAAGTGCTAGTTTTCCAAAATGGTTAAAAAAAGAGCATTTATTGAATTTGAATATGCCTGTTCTTGTAATGTTTGGAGAAAATGAATTTGCATTTTCTATAGCAAAAGCAACCAAGCGAGCAAAATGTTTAATTCAAAATGGTGATGTAGAAGTTGTAAAAAACGCATCACATTTGCTATGTGTCAGTGAACCTACTACAATTAATAACAAAGTAGTAGAATTCATTAATAAATAAAATAGCTTGTTCATGAAAAATATGACGGAAGATGTCAAGGTATACACGATATAATTTACTAAATAGATAAAGAGGAATTTAAGATGGAAGAATTTATCAATCTAACCTTAGATAATATCAAAGAAGAACATTTATGTTGCATTATTCGAAGCAAGAAAATTCACCCTGGAGTTGAAGCAAAACGTCAATGGTTAAGTGAACGTTTGAAAGAAGGTCATGTATTTAGAAAGCTAAATACAAAATCAACGGTGTTTATAGAATATGCACCACTTGAATCGGCTTGGGTACCTATCGAAGGAGATAATTATATTTATCTTTATTGTCTATGGGTGACTGGTAACGAAGCTAAAAAAGGATATGGTAAAAAACTCTTAGACTATTGTTTAGAAGACGCAAAGAAAAAAGGAAAATCAGGGGTTTGCATGCTTGGTGCAAAACGCCAAAAAGCATGGTTATCAAATCAAGACTTCATGAAGAAATTTGGATTTGAAGTTGTGGATACAACAGATAATGATTATGAATTACTCGCTCTATCTTTTGATGGGAGTAAACCAAGATTTACAAAGAAGTCAAAAAAAGCAACAATTGAAAATCAAGAGTTAACGATTTATTATGATATGCAATGTCCTTTTATTTATCAAAATATTGAATCATTAAAAGATTATTGTAAACAAAATCAAAAACCAGCTTTCTTCACACAAGTAAACTCATGTAAACAAGCGAAGGATTTACCATGTGTGTTCAATAATTATGGAATATTCTATAAAGGAAATTTTCAAACTGTCAATTTATTGAATACAGAAAGTTTGTCGAAGATATTGAATAAGTAAGGGGTAGTATTATGGCAATTGTGAGAGAGAGCGTTTTTATTAAAAGTGATATTCAACGAGTATGGGAAGTAATAACCAATGTAAAAGATTATTCGTGGCGAAGTGATTTAAGAAATACCGAAGTAGTTGATGATAATCAGTTTATCGAATATACACACAATGGATATTCAACGCACTTTACAACAACCGTCTTTGAACCCTATAAACGATGGGAGTTTAAGATTGAGAATGATAATATGAATGGTACTTGGTCGGGTATTTTCACGAAGAAAGATGGACAGACAGTTTTAGATTTAACAGAAGAAGTTAATGCAAAGAAAGTAATAATGAAACCATTTGTTAAGGCTTATTTAAAAAAACAACAACAGCAATTTATCGCTGATTTAAAAAAAGCCGTTGAGCAAAGCTAAAATAAGATTAAGGTTCATTTTTATGGATATAGAAGGGATATATGAGCGAAAGTTGTTCTTTTCTTGATACTGTGATATACTAATCAACGTACATACAGTAATGAATAGCGATAAGGCGATGCTTAAATGTATCGCTTTTTATTCGCTTATTGAAAAGGAAAATATGAAATTTAACACATTAGACATTAACGAATCAATTTTAAAAGCAGTAGAAGAAAAAGGGTATAGTGAACCTACACCCATTCAAGAAAAAGCCATCCCCCATGCTTTACTCGGTAAAGATATTTTGGGTTGTGCACAAACTGGAACAGGAAAAACAGCAGCATTTTTAATTCCAACCATTCAACGACTAAAAAAACATGATCCAACGAAGATTAGAAGTTTAATCTTAACGCCAACAAGAGAATTAGCAATTCAAATAGAAGAAAATTTTATTGAGTATGCAAAGTATACAACGATCAAGAGTGCAATAGTATTTGGTGGAGTACCACAAAAATCTCAAGAAAAAGCAATTCGCCAAGGTGTAGATATTGTTGTAGCGACACCAGGACGTTTGTTAGACTTGATGAAACAAAAAATCATTCATATCAATGAAATTGAAGTTTTTATATTGGATGAAGCAGATCGTATGCTAGACATGGGATTTTTATTCGATGTTAAAAGAATTATTGCATCATTACCAGCAAAAAAACAAACACTATTCTTTAGTGCAACAATGCCAAACGAAATAAAAGAGTTAACGCAAACTTTACTACATGATCCAGTAATTATTGAGGTAACACCACCTTCAACAACAGTGGAAAATATCAAACAATCACTTTATTATGTGGATAAAGCAAATAAGAAAAATTTATTACTAGACCTATTAAAAAAAGAAAAGATTGATAGTGCACTAGTATTCACAAGAACAAAGAATAATGCGAATCGTTTAGGAAAGTTTCTCGATGCAGCACATATCAAAGTTGGTATTATTCATGGTAATAAATCACAAAGTGCTCGCCAAATTGCATTATCAAAATTCAAGAATGGTGAAATTAAAGTCTTAGTTGCAACTGATATTGCGGCACGAGGTATCGATATTAATGAATTGAGTTATGTATTTAACTATGACATTCCAACAGAAGCAGAAGCATATGTTCATCGTATTGGACGAACAGGTAGAGCAGGTAATGGTGGAACTTCAGTTTCATTTGCGGATATCGACGAAATGGATTTAGTAAAAAGCATTCAAAAACTGATTCATTTAACAATTCCAGTCGTGAAAGAACATCAATATCCAATGTTAATAACAGAGCCTACACCGAAGAAGAAGCAAAGAAATTCTTCTGTAAAAGTTAAAAGTGCAAAAGCAAGTACAAGTAAAGCAAGCAAAGATAGTAGAACTTTGAAGAGTACTAGTTCTAAAACATCTAGTGATAAAAAATCCAGTGATAAGAAATCTGAATACAAACCATATCAAAAGAAAAATGCTTCAAAGTCATCAGATAAATCATATGGAAGTAAATCAAGAACAAGTCAACAAAGAAAACCAAAACAAGGAACTCGTGGAAGGTAAATAGAGTAAGTATACTATGGCAATAACAAATCGCGATCAAATAAAAATTGGATCACTCGTGCAAGTTGTACAAAAACAGGATCAACGAAGCGGGAAGTTGACAAAAGGAGTTGTAACACGCATTTTAACAAATTCACACAACCATCCTCGTGGTATAAAAGTTATGCTTGAAGGTGGAATTGTGGGAAGAGTTATGGAGATTCAAGAGTAAATCGAAGAAATCTTAATAAAACCTAATTATCGAAAAAAGTGATAGACTTGTTGATTATTCAATAAAGTTATCACTTTTCTTTTGAAGTTAGCATAATTTGCTTGTTCATGGTATAATTCCAATATTGCGTTTGGAGGTAATACAGATGATAGGAACAAACAATATCAGTGTTCGTTTTGGACAAAGAACACTTTACAAGGAAGTTAATATAAAATTTACAAATGGCAACTGCTATGGTCTTATTGGAGCAAATGGAGCTGGCAAGAGTACTTTTTTAAAGGTTTTAAGTGGTGAATTACAACCAGATACAGGTGAAGTATACATGGGAAGCCGTGAAACACTATTCACATTGAAACAAGATCACTTTGCATTTGATGATGAAAAAGTAATAAATGTAGTATTACGTGGTAATGAAAAATTGTATTCAATCATGGAAGAAAAAGATGCTTTATATGCAAAAGCTGATTTTAGTGATGAAGATGGTGAACGTGCTGGACATTTGGAAGCAGAATTTGCTGAGTTAGATGGCTGGAATGCCGAGAGCCAAGTTGCAATCTTATTAAATGGTTTAGGCATTGATTCAGAGTATCATGAAAAATGTATGAAAGAATTAACAGGGAGTGAAAAGGTAAAAGTTTTACTTGCTCAAGCTTTATTCTCTGGTGCCGATACTTTATTATTGGATGAACCTACCAACGGACTAGATATCAAAGCTATCTCTTGGTTAGAACATTTCTTAATTAATTACGAACATACAGTTATTGTAGTATCACATGACCGTCACTTTTTAAATAAGGTGTGCACACATATCGCAGATGTTGATTTTGGAGAAATTCGTATTTATTCAGGTAACTATGATTTCTGGTATGAATCAAGTCAATTGATGGCTAAACAATTAAAGGATGTAAATCGTAAGAAAGAAGATAAGATAAAAGAATTAGAAGATTTCATTGCTCGTTTCTCTGCAAATGCTTCGAAATCTAAACAAGCAACATCACGTAAGAAAATTTTAGATAAGATTGTGTTAGATGATTTAAAACCATCTACACGTCGTTACCCATTTATTGATTTTAAACCTGCTAGAGAATCTGGAAAACAAATTCTAAATGTTGAAGGTATTTCAAAAACTGTAGAAGGTGTGAAACTATTGGATAACATTAGTTTCTCAATGTTGCAAGATGATAAGATTGCATTAATTGGTAATCCAGTTGCATGTACAATGCTATTAAAAATTATCAATAATGAAGTTGAAGCAGATAGTGGTGAATTCAATTTAGGACAAACAATTACACCTTCATATATTCCAATGGATAATTCAAAATATTTTGAAAATGAAGATGATATTTGCACATGGTTATCACGTTATACAGATACTGATGATATGTCATTCATTCGTGGATTCTTAGGAAGAATGTTATTTACAGGGGAAGAAGCACTTAAACCTGTTAAAGTATTATCAGGGGGAGAGAAAGCTAGATGTATGCTAAGTAAAGCTATGCTTGAATCACCTAACCTTGTTATGTTGGATGATCCTACTAACCATTTGGATCTTGAAGCAATCACATCATTAAATGATGGATTAATTAATACGAAGGCAGAATTATTATTTACATCACATGACCACCAGTTCCTTCAAACCATTGCGAATCGTATCTTAGTTATTCGTGAAGATGGTACTTTAGGTGATTACCGTTGTACATATGATGAATACTTAGAGAAAGAATTAGGTATTGAAGAGTAAACAAGCTAGAAATAGCTTGTTTTCATTTGTCCATAATAAAAGCTCTCTTCGTAGTTGTAAAGAGAGCTAACGTTTTAAAATACTATTTGTTTAAATACTTAATTTCTTCAAGAAGTTCAGGAAGTTTATTCTTCATTTCATCATTATTGAATTGGCAAGTACCGACAACTTTGTGACCGCCTCCACCATATTTAAGCATGAGTTTACCTACATCCATAGTGCATGTTTTATTAAGTACACTATAGCCAACTGCAGCACTGCAACCTAAACCGCCCTTACCATTAACAATCCAAACAGATAAGTTTTGTTCTGGGAATAGACTATAAACCAAGAAACGATTACCTGCATAAATTGGGTCAACGCCTCGTAAATCTGAAATGATTGTATTTTCTTCAATGGTTGTATGCGACTTAACCATCTCAATAAACTTATCGTTTTGTTCCCAATATAGATCAATCCTTTCGCAAACATCTGGAAATGCAAGAATCTCTTCAATTGTATATTTTGAACAATACGATATCATATCTTCCATGAGTTGATAATTACTAATTTTGAAATCTCTGAATCTTCCTAATCCAGTTCGAGGATCCATGATGAAACCCAAAAGAACCCATTTTTCGGGATGAAGAATTTCATTAATTGTTAGATTTGCACTATCTACTTTATCGACAGCTTCTAATAAATCGTCAAAAATAGGGAATGTCTCTTTTCCGCCATAGTAGTCATAAATAACATGAGCACAACTTGGACATAGTCTACTTTCACCAACATATTTGTCTTTATAGGCATTACGTTCAGCTTCACTAGAATGGTGGTCAAACCATAAGCCACAACCTTCAACATAAGGAACATTTGCTAGGCAGTCATTTGAATTGATTTCCACAACACCGTCTTGTAAATCTTTAGGATGTACAAACTTCCAATTGTCTATAATACCTTTGTATTTGAGTAAAACAGCACACGCTAAACCATCAAAATCAGATCTTGTAACTAATCGCATAAATATACCTCACTATAAGTATAGTATATCACTAAGCATGAAAAATGCTAATTAAAAACCAATACTTCCAACATGAATGTATTGGTTTATTTCATTTAATTAACAGGAATTGATTCTTCACTGCTAATAACTTGACATTGACCACCATTGTTTTTGAAATAATCATTTATATATTAATACTGGTTTCGGTATTTGCCCAATCAGTAAAATCCATAAATGAAATACGCATTTTATCATTACAACTCTTACAATCAAAGTAACTATCATTTCCAAACTTTATTAGTAACCTTCAACTATAATTGAACAGGCATTGTTGCCGAAGAAACGATTTTTATGGCTTCGGGTTGCTTGAAGTTAAAAATAATAATTATGATAATAGATAAAATCATAAAACCGATAAAAGCAATACCGATTAGCTTTAATGTGCTAATAATAATCCCAGCCAATTTTTCGGTGTTACTAACCTTTTCAACAACGATATTTTTAATATCATTTTCCACTAAGTCATCTAGACTTATTTGAAAAATAACGGATAGCTTTTTGGCGGAATTCAAATCTGGAGATGTTTCATCTAGTTCCCACTTCGAAATGGTTTGTCGGGTTACATCTAACTTCTCTGCTAATTCTTCTTGTGAAAAGTTATGTTTTTTTCTTAATTCAGATAGTTTAGTTCCAATACTCATAATAGTATCTCCTTTCACAAAAATTCTATTCCTTATATAAAAATTGCTCTACCAATTTTCATTGGAAGATGCGCAATTTTTGTTAACATTTAGTTTATTTTGTAATTTTAAAGTAATACATGGAATAAGGAGGTAGTGTTATTGAAGAAGAAAGGCTAACAGTTTCACCACTTATCAAATCAATCGCTTCATCATGTGAATCAAGTTGATTTGCAGATAGTGTATATGCTGATTCATCAATATTAAAAACTGCTAAAATAGATTCATCTTCAAAGGAACGTTTGTAAACTAATTGTTTATTTAAGATAGTAATATTTGAATAATCACCATAAATCAAAGCTTTGTTGTTTTTATGAATTTGAGCTAGATTTGCGATTATTTCTGAAAGTTCATTAAAGATAGGATATTCAATATAAGGTCGCAAATTATCGTCAGATCCTTTTTGTTTTAGTCCTCCAATTCCCCATTCACTTCCATAATAAAGGCATGGGATACCAGGCATAGAAAACAGTAAACCATACGCAAGTGGTAAATGATTTATATTCTTTAAATTACTTGCGATACGGGAAACATCATGATTATCGACAAATGATAATAGATGCATATTTTTATAAAGTGAATAAGGGTCATTTGAAAATTGACGATTTAAAGAATGTGCAATTTCAAATAAATTGTAATCATTTAAACTGGAGTGTATTCCTTTGAAACATTCATAGTTTGTACAACTGTGAAGCATATCTTGATTAACAGTACGTGAATAATCACCTGAAATAATTTCACCAACTAGGAAAAAATCATGTTTAATTTCTGTACAAAAAGTTCGTATTGTTTTAAGAAACTCAGGGTCAATGCAATAAGCAACATCTAAACGAATACCATCAATATCAAATTCATTTATCCATAAGCGAATGCTGTCTAGTAAATAATGTACGACATCAGGATTCTTAAGATTGAGTTTAACAAGTTCATAATGTCCTTCCCAACCTTCGTAGTAAAAACCATCATCATAGGGAGAGTTACCATCAAAGTTTATTGTAAACCAATCTTTGTATTGTGAATCATGACGATAGTGAAGAACATCTTGGAAAGCCCAAAATCCTCGGCCAACATGATTAAACACACCATCTAAAACAATGCGTATATGATTCGATTTTAAATGCTGGGCAACCGTTTTGAAATCAGCGTTAGTGCCTAATCGACAATCAATTTTTTGATAATCACGAGTATCATATCCATGTGAATCAGATTCAAAGATGGGTGAGAAATAAATTGCGTCAACATTACATTGCTTCAAATGAGGAATCCATTGAATCAAATCATTTAAACGTGAAACTTGAATACCATCATTAACACGTGGTGCACCACAAAATCCTAATGCATAGATTTGATAAAAAACACTATTTTCATACCACATATTTTTAACCTCTAGCTAGCCAATCTTTGACTTTAATGGCTACTTCATTTTTATTTAATTTAAGTGGATCAATAAAATCAATTGTACTTATAATAGCATTATTCGCTAATAAAGCACTTAATTTTTTATTGAATACTTTAGTACCGCCACCACCATGACAAGCAAATAAGTGAATCTTCTTATTGGTCACTTTATTGATTGTGAAGAACGTTGTAAGGGGAGGGGCATAACTAGCATTCCATACCGGTGAGCCTATGTATATAGTATCATAGGGAGTTAAATCTATTGATTCATTTAATAGTGCTGGTTGTTCATTGAAAACAACACTCTTACCACCCCAAAAATATTTCATGAATCCAGTTTTTGGTACTTCTTTGATAGGTTGAATTTTAATCAAATCTGCATCTATATTTTCTTTTATTAAAGATGCAATCATTTCAGTATTACCATCAAGTGAATAATAAATAATAATTGATTTCATAGTTTTTTCCTTCTTACTCTTTCAAGATTATGGTAACATTCTAAAAAAGTATGCACAATCAAAAGAATATGTTCTACAGAATTATTTATAAACATGATACAGTATATTAAATAATAAGGGGTTATATCGTGGAAATAGAAACAGAGAGATTGATAATAAGAAGAACAACTGAACAAGATAGTGATTTTTGTCTTAGCATATGGTTAGATGACGATATGGGTAAATACCTAAGTGATCCTCCACGTGAACTAGCTGGCGAAAACTATCTAAACTTTGCGGTAGGTATTGAAAAGGATACAAATTGGATGCCCTTTGTTGTAATCAAAAAAGAATCAATGGAACTAGTAGCAACAGCAAGTTTAGTTCCTGATAATGAAACATGTGTTTGGGATGTAGGTATCTGTGTTCATCAATCATTTCAAAAACAAGGATATGCAACTGAGATAATGAAAGCATTAATAAACTTTGCATCAACGTCTGGTTGTTTGAAAATGACTGCAGAGGTAGCAAAAGAAAACACCGCATCCAATGCAGTGTTTCGTAAATTAGGTTTTCATGTTGAAAAAGAAACTCGTTTTAAAAAAACTAAAACGGAAATTTATTATGATTCAGTAATCTACAGTTTAGATTTTAAATAAAATATTATTCATGAAATTTGCAATGCCATCATGATCATTGTCGTCAGTTATATAATTGGCGACGCTTTTTGTATTGTCACTACCATTACCCATAACAACACCAATACCAGCATTTTTAATCATATCAAAATCATTATCTGCATCACCAAAACAACAACATTCTTCAAGTGTGAAATTATGATGCTCAAGAACCTTTTGAATACCGCCTGTTTTTGAAATATTGGGATCCATATATTCATAAAGAACACTAGCTGTTATCAAAGATGCTGATTTATATTGCTCACTAGTGAATGTCTTTGAGCGTTCAATAACTTGGTCCATAAGAGTTTCTTCACATACAATCATGACTTTAGGTTTTGGTTCAATTAAAAATTCATCGAAGTTTACTATTTCATAAGGAATCTTGTCAAATTTGGAAAGTAGTTTAATCATATCATTTTCAAAAGGAGCATAGATCATACCATTATAAGGAATAGCAAAGTTTACATCCATATCTTGATAATGACTTACGATTTCTTTAATTAAATTTCCATCTAGGAAGTGATTTGTTTCATGAATATTTAAAGATAAATCTAAAATTTCTGCACCACCTGTTCCTACAATAGAATCAACTAGCCTTTCTAATTTCCATTCTGGTAATAAATCTTTAACACTTAAAGCTTCTCTTCCAGTACAAATACCAATATGATATCCTTTTTCCTTAGCACTTTTAAGAGCAGCAAGACTACTTCCGGCAACAATACCATCGGATGTTAATAGGGTACCATCTAAATCAAACATAAGTACTTTTATTTTCATGTTTAGTCTCCTTGTCATAGGTATAATGTACCATATTTTAGTGTATAAAAAAATCGAAAAAATTTAGGGGCTGTGTATTTTAAAGTTTAAGATATAATAGGTATAGGTGAAGTAGATGGAAAAAGATAATTATCAACACGAACTTGTAGAAATTGGAAAAGAATTACCAGTAATTATAATGAAAGCAAATGAAAGAGAACTTCTTGATTATTTTCCTAATGAGACTTTTATTCCTGCCCATTGGCATCGTAGTTTGGAAATTGCGTATTTAGGAGATATAGAAGTAGTTTTACAAGTTGGTGAAAAACAAGTGGTGATTGAAAATGGATTTACATTAATTAATAGTAAAGAAGTTCATTCAATCATCGGTAAGCGTATTGGGAAAAATGCTCAATGTATCATACTTTTATTTTCTTATGATTTTATTAAGAATAATTTTGAACGATTTGATCAAGTCAGCTTTGATATCATGAAGCTGAATAAGAATAAAAGTGATTTCAAAAAGATTGTTGATAAATTATTGAGCAGCTATGAATCGAAGGATCCCTATAGAACTATGAAGTGTAATTCACTCCTTTTTGAAATTCTACATTTTTTATTTTCTAAATGCCAATCAGAAGAAGTAACAGTTCAAATCCATAATAAAAAAGAAGCAATCGAAATGTTGGATTATGTTCATTCGAATTATGCAAGCGATCTTTGTTTACAAGATGTCGCAAATTATTTTCATATGAGCAAAGAACATTTTTCTAGAAAATTTCATGAATACTTAGGGACAACCTTTAAAGATTATCTTTGTTCATATCGTTTATACCAAGCTTATGATGACGTAGTGCATTCAAATGAATCTATTCAAGATATTTCAGATAGGCATGGATTTACGAGCGTGAAATCATTTATTCAGTTTTTCTCTCGGAAATATCATGAAACACCACTAAAATATAGGAAGAATATCAACAATTAAGAATTTTCTGTCAACAACTAAGAATAAAATGGAAACGCTTTCAGTTATTCTTATTGTAGGAGGAATTTTTATGGAGAGAAAATATACATTAGATTTACTAAATATGATTCATGAGAAAGAGCGATATGAAGTGATTGAGGACGTGAATGTCTTAGTGAAACCAATCCCTGATTGTGATGAATCGGGTTGCCTAGATCCTCGTTATTACCAAGATAATAAGAAGATGATAACAATGTTAAAGTGGATGCCTAAAGGACTTATGAAGTTTGATACATCTGAGAAATCAATCATGAAACTCAGAGAGATGTTTAATGGTGTTAAGAGTATTCCTGTAACATCAAATGATATTGTAATTACATCCAAACAAATAAGTGGCAAAGATAATAATGATATTCCATTACGTATTTATCAAAAAACAAAAGATGGTTCAAATCGACCAGTACTCTATTATATTCATGGTGGAGGTTTTTTTGGTGGAAATATGGATGTTATCGAACAACTTGTAAAGCTTGTTGTTGAAAAGTTTGATATTGTAGCTGTTTCTATCGAATACCGCTTGGCACCAGAAAACCCATACCCTTGTGGACATGATGATTGTTATGAAGGAATGAAATGGATTTATGAAAATATCAAAGACTTTGGAGGAAATCCACAGGAAATTTTTGTTGGTGGAGATAGTGCAGGTGGTAATCTTGCACAATATTGCACTACTAAATCAGAAGAAGAAAAATTAAATATCATAAAAGGACAAATACTACTTTATCCAACTGTAAATATGGGTGGTATTCATGATAAATACACAGCATGGAACTTAGATAAATATGAAATGAATCCAAAGTATAGAAAAGCAATAACACTAATGATGTCTATGATGGGTGGGGATGATGGTATGACGAGTATGTTAACAGATATTCTCAAAACAAAAGATGTATTGAATAAATACTTAACACCTTATTCAATGGATGCTGCAGGATTACCACCAACACTAATTACAGTGGGTGAATATGATTTCTTAAAAGTTGAGTGTTTAGCTTATGCGAAAAAATTAGTGGATGCAGATGTAGATGTTAAAACTATTTTATATAAAGGATTAGGTCATGCTTATGGGGACAATGTAGGAGTATATCCACAAAGCGAAGACTGTGCTATTGAAATGGGGAAATTTATCATAGAAAACTGTCGAGGTAGATAATGAATAAATTAGTTTATGATATCGGTGGTAGTAGTATAAAGTATGCCATCATGAGTGATGAAGCAATTGTAATAGAAAGAGGAAGTGAAAATACTCCGCTAGATTCATTTGAAAACTTTATAGCCGTAATTAAGAAGATTTATGATTGTCACAAAGATAAAGTAGATGGAATTGCGATAAGTGCACCAGGAACAATTGATCCTAAAAGTGGATTGATTTTAGCACCAGGAGCATTATCTTTTAATTACAAGGTTAATTTAATTGATAAAATTCATGAATTCACTACATATCCTGTTTCTATAGAGAATGATGGAAAATGTGCAGCTTTAGCAGAAAGCTGGATTGGTAATCTTTCAAACTGTAAAAGTGGAATCGTAATGGTACTAGGAACAGGCATTGGTGGGGGAATTATTCTAGATGGTAAATTATGGAGCGGTTCCCATTTTTTTGCAGGAGAATTCTCATATCTAGCTCAAGGTGAAATAACAGGTTTTGAAAATGTATTTGCATTAAAAGGAAGTGCTACTGCACTAATTATGGAATTTGCAAAGGCCAAGGAAATTGATTTTCAAACAGTAGATGGTAAGAAAGTATTCGAACTCATTGTTGCAGAAGATGAACACGCAATAAGTGCTTTAAAGAAAGTTGCTCATAATTTAGCACTTGAAATGTATAATCTTCAATGTATTTTCGATCCAGAAAAAATATGTATTGGTGGAGGAATTAGTCAGCAACCGCTTTTGATTGAAGAAATTAAAAAAGAACTAGATACTATTTATAGTAAATTACCTTTTGAGGTTCCACATGTGATTGTTGAAAATTGCAAGTTTTATAATGATTCAAATCTGATAGGAGCCTTACGTAATTATGAACTTAATAAAAAACTCTAAATCTATAAAAGTGGGAGCATTCCTTTTAGTGATAGTTTTACTTATCGCGACATTTTTTGATTTGAAAATATCAACATTTGTATATAATCCACAAAGTTTATTTGGTCAAATCATGGAAGCTTGTGGTGAATTTCCAGCATCACTGATTGCGATGTTTAGTAGCATGGGTCTATGGTTTACAAGTCCGAATCGCAAGAAATGGTTTGTAGCAGTTGGGTATGGAATTCTAACAATTTTATTTAGTTTTATGTCCGCAATGTTACCTTCCCATTATTTTGGCTGGAATAGCACAGTTATGATAATTTTGACAATTCTTTATGTAAGTATTTCATACTACTTATGTACAAAAATAAAAAGTGAATATTTAAGTGTGTTTAGAAAAGCATGTAACATTGGATTGTTGATGTTTGTACTACAAATACTAACTGTAACAGGAATAAAAATGGTGTGGGGAAGAGAAAGATATCGTAATATGTTTCCTAATTTAGAATTATTCACACCTTGGTTTTTACCACAAGGATTTACGGCTAACAATGAATTCATGTCTTTCCCATCAGGGCATAGTGCAAATGCAGCGATGTTAATTTGGTTAACACTTGTCCCTAGATTCACATCATTTAATAAGAAATTATGTACAATCATCCCAATTATTTGGATAATCATGGTTCCTTTTTCTCGAATTATCATGGGTGCTCATTTTTTGTCGGATGTAACTTTTGGTGTAACAATTACTTTATTCTATTTTCTATTACTTAAGAATAAATACATGAGACAAGTATAAAAATAAGTGTAATACTTGATTATTCTATCTTTAAAATGTAACAATTAAGATGGAAATGGAGAATTACTATGAAATTTAAAATGATTCATGAAAACTACAATGTAAGAGACTTAGATAAATCACTATCATTCTATAATGATGCTTTAGGATTAACTGAGAAAAGAAGAAAAGTTTCTGATGATGGTTCATTTATTATCGTTTATCTAGGTAATCAAGAAAGTGATTTTGAGTTGGAATTAACATGGTTAAAAAATATGGAAAGACCTTATGATTTAGGTGATTGTGAATTTCATCTAGCTTTTCAAGTCGATGATTATGAAGCGGCTTTAAAAAAACATAAAGAGATGGATTGTGTATGTTTTGAAAATCCAGCAATGGGCATTTACTTTATTGAAGATCCAGATGGTTACTGGCTAGAAGTAGTACCAACAAGGTAAATATATGAAAGTGACGTATATTGGTCATAGTGGGTATTTAGTAGAATGTGAACATGTAAACTTCCTTTTTGATTATTATGAAGGAAGCATACCTAAGATGGATCTTGATAAGAAACTGATTGTATTTGTAAGTCATTTTCATCATGACCATTTTAATAAAGGAATCTTTGAACTTTTAAAATACCATTCGAATGTAAGTTATGTCTTTTCTTCAGATGTCAAAACAACGCATGAAGTGGATGTTATTATTTCTCCGAATGAGAAAGTTGAAATTGAAAACATATCAATAGAGACATTAAAGTCAACTGATTCTGGAGTTGCGTTTCTAGTTTATGTTGAAGATAAACTTATTTATCATGCAGGTGATTTGAATCTATGGTTATGGAGTGAAGAAACTCGTGAAGATAATCAAAACATGCAAGAAAACTTCTCAAAAGAAATAGAGAAGTTAAAGAATAAGAAAATTGATGTTGCATTTATTCCACTAGACCCAAGACAAGAAGAATATGAGTTTTCGGGGATTGAAGAATTTATAGAAAAGGTAGATGTAAAAACAATATTTCCAATGCACTTTTGGAATGATTATACAATCATTGAACGCTATAATACAACGCACAAACACAAAGTTGTTGATGTGAATAGAAAAGGTCAAACATTTGATATAAAGGAGAATGAAGATGCTTGAATTTAGATATGATACACAATTATTAATTGAAGGTGAAGATTTAAATGAAGATGCAATTAATGACTATATTACGAATAACTTTAAAGGAGATTGTTTATTAGCGGTGGGAGATGATACACTCATCAAGATTCATTTCCATACAAATGAGCCATGGCTTATACTTGAGTATTGTTCAACACTAGGAGATATTTATGATGTAGTTGTAGAAAATATGGAAAGACAAGAAAAAGGATTAAAAGGATAAAAGTCTGTGAGAACAGGCTTTTTAATTTCTAGCTGGTTAATTATGAATTCATTATAGTTTGTAATAAAAGAAAGTGATTTATACAATGAAATTTATTAGTTCTTGCACTAAATATATAGAGAAACATGGTAGAATGGACATAACAAATCAAAAGGAGAAAGAAAATGAATAAGTCATATGTAATGCTTAAACCAGATTGTTTTGAACGGGATTTAGTAGATACTTTAATTCAAGAAATCAAAGATAATGGATTTAGAATTGAAGCTGAAAAAGAAGTAGTGGTCGATGAAAAAAGAATACTCAAACATTATGAGGAAGTAATTGAACGTTTGAATTCTGATTCATTTAAAGAATCTGTTTTAAAAGCATTTGCAGGGAAAAAGGTACTAGCATTAGAAATCACAAATGACACAGGTGATTGTGTAACAAAGTTTAGAGAATTAATTGGACCAACAGATCCAGCTAAAGCAGATAAGAAGACATTGCGTGGTAAATATGGAAATGATTCCATGGAAAAATCAAAGGCTGAAGGCAGAATGTTAAATAATTTAATTCATGCTTCAGATAGTGAAGAAAGTGCGAAAAAGGAACTTGCACTTTGGTTTGAATAATGGCTACATCTTTAGACTATATTGAATATGTATGTGAAAAACTAAATGATTTAGATATGCTTGTAAGTTATAAAAAAATGTTTGGGGAATACATGGTATATATCAATCAAAAACCAATTTTTCTAGTGTGTGATAATACCGTATTTGTAAAGAAACATGCGTGTTTAAATGAAATTATGATGAATGCAGATGTGGGGTGTCCTTATAATGGAGCAAAAGAACACTATGTTGTGGATATTGATCAAAAAGAGAAGTTTCAAGATTTAGCAATTTTATTGGAACCAATTGTACCGTTACCAAAACCAAGAAAGAAAAAATAAATAAATCACTCTAGTAATGGCTAGAGTGATTTTTATGTATATGGAAGGGGATAATTTATTTATTAAAACTATTGATAGCATTTTTAAGAATTTGGTCATTTTCCTCAAGAAGTTGATTTGCTTCATCTTTTGTTAGATTGGTTAACTCCATGAGAATAGCTATTTTCACACTATGACCACTCTCTTCAAAAAGAGTTTGTGCACGTTGTACTGTGCAACTAGTAGCTTCTTCAATAAAGTGAATAGCTCGAGCAACAAGTTTTTCATTTGTAGGATTTAGGTCAACCATGAGATTGCCATAAACTTTCCCTAATTTAATCATTGTAGTGGTAGAAATCATATTGAGTACAAGCTTTTGGGCGGTGCCTGCTTTCATTCTTGTTGATCCAGTAATAACTTCTTGTCCAGTAACGACATCAATTGGGTAATCCGATGCTTTTCCAATCTCACTGTTACTAACACAAGCGATGGATCCTGTTACAGCACCTAACTTTTTTGCATAGTCTAGTGCACCCAATACATAAGGCGTTCTTCCTGATGCCGCAAGCCCAATCAATATGTCTTTGGAATTAAAGTTTTCTGCCTTTAAATCTGATTCAGCAAGATTATAATCATCTTCTGCTCCTTCTTTAGCTTTATACAAAGCGCTGTATCCTCCAGCGATGATTCCTTTAACTAAGTCATAGGATACACCATATGTTGGTGGACATTCTGCCGCATCAAGAAAACCAATTCTTCCTGAAGTGCCGGCACCTATATAAAAAAGTCGTCCACCATTTTTAATGGCTTTTACAATTTCATCAACAAGTTCTGTTATTTTTGAAATTACTTTATTGACGCAAGAAGCAACAGTTGCATCTTCATCATTGATAAGATGTAGTACCTCTTCAGTTGAAAGGATGTCAATATTGGTTGTCTTCGCATTTCTTGATTCGGTTTCTAGGTTTATTAAATTTAAATGCATAGTATTATTCTCCTTTTTTACTATCATATCGTCTGAAAATAAAATTGCAATAATTCGAGTTCTACTTGAAACAATGTTTCGTAATGTGATTTAATAAAATGCAAGGAGGGATCTTATGAGTATTTTAATAACACTGCGAGAATATCGTAATTTACCTGAAGCAGAAAACCAAGTTAGAGATTATTTATTAAAGAATTCAAAAGAAATAATCGATGAGTCAATTTATGAATTAGCTGAAAAAACATATACATCACCAGCTACTATTGTAAGACTTTGTAAAAAGTTGGGGGTAAAAGGGTTTAGTCAACTAAAGATTCAAATTGCTTCTGAAATCAAAGCGTTTGAAACAATACATTTAGATATTTTAGATACGACGTCAATTGCTAAGAATGATAGTGTAAAGCAAATCATTGATAAGATAACTAATATAAGTATTCAATCAATTGAAGAAACTAGAATATTGCTTGATGAGAAGAAATTATTGAATTCTGCAAAAGAATTAATGAAAGCATCAGTAATTGATTTTTATGGAGTGGGTGCAAGTAATACGGTTGCGTTTGATGCGGCATATAAATTTATGCGTATTGGAAAAAGTGTATCTTGTTTTCAATTATCGGATAGACAAATCGTTCAATCGATTAATTCTGATAAAAACCATGTAGGTGTATTATTTTCGTATTCTGGTGAAACAAGAGAAATCATTGAAATTGCTAAAACACTACAAGACAATGCAGTGACAACTATTGCAATAACATGTAGCACAAAAAGTACACTAACAGATTTATGTGATTTCGCATTGTTTGTAAGTTCGAAGGAAACAGTTTTTAGAAGCGGAGCAATGTCATCGCGAACAGCTCAATTATATATTGTTGATATCCTCTATTCTATCTGTACTTCTTTGGATTATGACAGATCGGTTAAAAATGTTAATAAGACAAGAATTATTTCTAAATAAGAAACAAAGTTTCGTTTCTCTCTCAAACTATTGAAAGTTTAATTTATAAAAGTAAACTGGAGTCAAAGGAAAGGAAGGGCTTACATGATTAGCTTAGCGAGAATTGACGAGCGACTTATTCACGGACAAGTTGCTTATTCATGGACAATGGCTTATAAAAGCGATGCTATTATGGTCATTGATGATGAAGTATCCCAAGATCAATTTCAAAAGGATTTGTTAGCATTTGCATGTCCCAAAGATATGAAGTGCTTAGTAGTAAATGAAACAAGAGCTGTTGAACTTCTTCAAAAACATGCGAGTAAGAAAATATTTGTTGTAGTAAAACATCCAGGGGTTTTATTGAATATTGTAAAAAATGGTGTTGAACTAAAGAGTATAAATGTTGGTGGATTGTATTTTAAAGAAGATAGAAAACAATGTACAAAGACAGTTTATGTTGATGAAGAGATGGTTCGCATCTTTAAAGAATTAAATAGCTTAGGTGTTGAACTTGATACAAGAACAACACCATCAGATGAATCACAAGATTTAATTAAACTAATATAATAAAGAGGAGAGAGAAATGAATATAATAACAACATTATTACTAAGTGTATTTATTGCATTAGTAATTACAGAAAATTATGGATATGGTTATTGGATGATTTCCAGACCAATCTTTGCAGGACCAGTTATAGGATTTATTATGGGGGATTTACCTACTGGATTAATTGTAGGTGGTAGTGTTGAATTAATGTATATGGGTGTTCTTCCAATTGGAGGTTCTGTTCCACCAAATGCTCAAATTGCCGGTATGCTTTCAACTGTATTTGCGATAACAAATGGTGGTAACCCAGAAATTGGGATTGCTTTAGCATTACCAATTGGATTACTTGCACAATTATTAATTATGTTTGCATGGAACATCAATATTTATTTAATGCACCGTGCTGATAAGTATATTGAAGAAGGTAATATTAAGAAAGTTGAAATGACGCATTTATTAGGATTACCAATCTTCTTCACAGTATTCTTTATTCCAACATTCTTAGCGATTTATTTTGGATCAGAATTTGTAAATGGTATTGTAGCTGCAATGCCACCAGTATTAACAGATGGTTTAAAACTTGCTTCTGGAATTTTACCAGCTGTTGGATTAGCAATGTTATTAAAAATGATGAATTTCAAGAAGTATTGGCCATTCTTCCTAGGTGGATTTATTCTTGCGGTTTATATGAATCTTAATGTACTAGCAGTATCTTTATTAGCATTCTCAATTGCTTCTGCGTTATTCATTATGAAGAATGATAAGAAATCAGAAAAAGATGATTTTGATGACTTTGATGATGAACCAGTTGTTGAACAAAAAGGTATTCTTACAAATAAAGAAATTAGAGGAACATTCTTACGTTCATTCTTCTCTATGACATCAATCAACTATGAACGTTATTGTTCATTAGGATTCTGTTTTGCAATGATTCCAGCAATTAAAAAATTATATGCAACAAATGAAGAACGTGTAGAAGCATTAAAACGTCATAATGAATTCTTTAACTGTCATCCATTTACTGGAAATGCAGTATTAGGAGTTGCGTTAGCATTAGAAGAACAAAAAGCAATGGGTAAACCAATTACAGCAGAAGCAATTTCATCTGCTAAAGCAGCATTAATGGGACCTTTATCAGGAATTGGTGATTCAGTATTCAAAGCAGTATTTATGACTATCTTTGCAGCTATTGGTGCTGGGATGGCTCTAGAAGGTAATATATTTGGACCTATCATCTTCATTGTTCCAAACGTTTTATTAAACGTCGGTTCTCGTTGGTATTTTGTAAAATATGGACATAAGTTTGGTACACAACTTGTAAGCAAAATGAGAGAAGCAAATATTATTGATCGTTTTGTTGAAGGTGCAACAATAGTAGGTATGATGGTAGTAGGTGCAATGATTGTTGGATTTGTAAAATTCCCAATCAATGTTATTTGGATGTTTGGTGAAAAAGAAATTATTCTTATGGACTTAATTAATTCTATTATGCCAAGTATTCTACCTTTCTTACTAGTATTAGGTTTCTATGGCATTCTTATGAAAAAGAAAAAAGGTATGTATATTTGTATTCTTCTAAGCTTTGCTTTGGGAATCATTGGGAAGGCAGTAGGATTATTCTAAATGAATAAACAAGAAGTACTAAATTGTATAAAAAACAAACTTATTGTTTCATGCCAAGCTCGTGTAGGATGGGCGATGTATGGTAGTGATATTATGGCAGCCTTTGCAAAAGCTGCTGAAGAGGGTGGTGCATGTGGCATTCGTGCTACAGGTGCTGATAATATTAAAGCAATTAGAGAGCGTGTAAATTTACCAATTATCGGTATAAACAAATGTTTCTCAAATGAATTTGATGTATACATTACACCTACTTATGAAAGTGCAAAAGAAATACTTGATTGTGGCATAGAAATTATCGCGCTAGATGCAACATTTAGAAAAAGACCAAATGGTGAGAAAATAGAAGAAATCGTAAAACAAATAAAAGCGAATTATCCTAACGTTCTCATCATGGGAGAAATATCTACAGTAGAAGAAGCAAAGAATATTTTAAACTTAGGCTTTGATTTAATTTCTACTACACTTTCTGGGTATACTGAAGAAAGTAAGGATATAAAGACAGTGAATCTTGAATTGATTCGCCAAATCAAAGAAATCACAAATTTACCAATTATTGCAGAAGGAAAAATAAAAACAGAATTAGAAGCACGTCAAACACTTGAGGCTGGAGCTTATTCTGTAGTTGTTGGAACTTCAATTACGCGTCCAGAGATAATTACCCAACGTTATGTTGAAGAAATAAATAAATTTCAACTATAGTTTAGGAATGTAGTTATTGTAAAATTAGTTTTAGCTTGAGGATGTACTACTTATATAGAGTGCATCCTTTTTGTTTGATTCAAAACTCATAAAAAGACAGAGTATTAGTAAAGTGATTCATTGGTGAGTTGTGGTGATATTAACTGATGAACAGTGGATTATATGAAAATATTCATCATCATGACTTATTATTGTAATTTTAAAATATATATTTCTTTTAATAACATATTGTAATCTAGGCTAAGTATGATATACTTTTTTTCGTGATTGAATAAGGAGGGTAGTATTGGGTCATTCACATCCTAATTTTTAAATGGAGTAATCCATTTTTGAAGACAGACAATGTCTTTGACAATTGACCGAAGTTTTGAAACATAAATAGGCTACGGACAGCTGGGTCAAATGCCGAATTAGCGACAAGTGTTCTTGTTGGGAGTTTAAGAAACTCATTTATAAGTTTAAGTGCTTGTAAAAACAATAAGAGTAGTAAAAGTAATTACTTACTATATAGACTCAAGAAACCTAAGAAGTATAAATAAAACAGAAATGATAATAAATAAAACAAATAGGGGAAGTATACAAGTACAATAACTTCATTATTTTTTATAAGGAGAAAATATGAAAAAAATTATTGTATGTTTATTAACACTTATGGTTTTAGTGGGCTGCGCTCAAACTGCACCTACAGCTACACCTGCTGAAACTAGTACACCAGTAGTGGAAGCAAAAACAGGAAATTATACAGATGAGATGAAAATCAACAAAGCTGTAGATTTAGAAGAATATGGAGCTGATTCAGTTGAACGTGATGGTGATCATCCAGGAACTCCATATTTTAATCAACTAGATTTTTATAACATGGAGTCATCAGATACACTAACTATTCTTCCTAAATTTAAAACTTACCAACAAACTTCAGAATGGAGTTGTGGTGTTGCATCAGCGTTAATGGTATTAGATTATTATGGAATGCTTGGTGAATATAACGAGGAAACATTATCTGAATTCCGTACAAATGGACTAGACTATGCAGCAACATCATTAGAATCAATGATTAAAATCTTTGAAGGTGTAGGAGGGTTTGAACTAGACAGTACCTATAACTACACAGAAGAAAATATTGATGATATTAGCTTGGAGATGATTCAAGAAAATCTAAAAAACAATGTACCTGTAATTGTTGCTTGGAATGATTGGGGTGGACATTGGCAAGTAATCATTGGATATGACACAATGGGAACTGAAACAACACAAGACGATGTAATTATTGTGGCAGACTCTTATGATACTACAGATCACAATCAAGATGGTTATGGTATATATCCAGCGGAACGATTCTTTTACAACTGGACAATGTATGATTTCTTCACTGAAAACTATGGTATCAATGAAAGAGATCGTTTATTCATTACTGCAACACCTGTAAAAAACTAAATTGAAATAGCTACTCTATCAAGAGTAGCTATTTTTTTTGTTTATTTAGAAGATGTTGGTTTGAACTTAGCTATGCATAGAATTGCGCAAAGAATAAATATAAGACAGGCAGTAATAAATGAAAGAGTATTACTGATTGCGTAGAGAAGTCCCGCCAGTAATCCACCAAATATCCAACCAAGTGATTTCATACTATTATACAAACCTAATGTATTGATTGTTGATTTCTCTGAGGTAACTAAATCTTGAATAAGTGGTAAGTATAATGCATTAACACTTGAGAAAATTAAACTGAAGATTATGAATAAATCGATTTTCTTAAATTGTATAGAAAGAAAGAGTAAAAAACTACACAAAATAAAAATGGGTGAAAGACTTTTTTTGATTATATTTTTTCGTTGTATCCACAAACATATCAACGAGATTGAGAACAGAGAAACTAAACCGACTCCGGCTTTAACAATACCGTTTAGCGATGGAGGGAAATTGAAGAAATCCTTCATATAGTAGTTAAAACTTTGTTCGTACGTGGTTTGTGCAATCGTTGTAGCAAAAGCTAAAAACATGGAGAATAATAATGTTTTTGTTAGTGTATTACGATCTTTGATAAATAGAAAAGGATTTGATTTACTGATAAATTCATTGTGGTTTAAAGGTTGTGATTGGTTTTTATCACAAAGAAAATAAAAAAGTAATCCACATGTAATTAAAGTTATTATTTGTGATAAAAATGCATATTGAATGCCAAGGTCGCCAATGAAACCACCAAATAAGTATCCAAAGGAAGTACAAACAAGCGTGATTGTGGCAAAGAAAGTGATATTACGACCTCTATTTTCAATAGAAGAAATACGAACAAGATAATTAAGTGAAGAAACATTAATAGCTGCGATGAAAATTCCACCAAGAAGACGTGCCACAATAATACTCATTTCGCTTGTTGAAATAAGAAAAAAGTATTGTGAACAGGCATATCCTAGACATCCTAACATAAAGATTAAACAGTCATTTTTGTAACTAGATAAAACGCCCCAAAGTTGACTAAAGAGAAAACTAGTTAATGCCATTGCAGCGAAAGCTATTCCAAAAATGGAAGAATTCAAATGCAAATTAATGATAAGTGAGGGAGTTACTGGGTGTGCAAAGTTGAATGCCAAGTTCTGCAAAGCAAGTAAAACAAAAAAAATAGCTTCTTTTCTATTCATATTAACCGCCTTTATTATTCAAATATAAATAAAAGTTATTATATCTAAAAAGTCTATATTGACAAACTTATTATAACAAGTTAATATTGAATTGCAAGAGGTGATCTTATGAATAATTTCAAGGCAGATAAGAATTCAAGTGTTCCAATTCATCATCAATTATACTTGTATATCAAGGACTTAATTGAATCAGGAGAATTTTCAGAAGGGGAAAGTTTACCTTCAGAAAACGAAATGATTAAACTGTATGAGATATCTAGAATCACAATTAGAAGAGCTATTTCTGACTTAGAACATGATGGACTAGTACTAAGAAGAAGAGGTTCTGGAACAGTCGTTCAACACATTAAAAAACAAAGAACATTATCACAATTCAGTAGTTTTAGTGGTGATGCAAAGGTTAAAGGTGATAAACCAGGCTCTATCATTTTGAAGATTGAAAAGATGGAAGCTGGAGTAAAAGTTGGTGAAAAACTTAATATTGCTAGTAAATCACAAATTTACTTTATCAAACGATTGCGTTTACTAAATGGAAAATTAATTGCGTTACATGAAACATATGTACGTAGTGATTTAGGATTTTCAGTAAAGAATTCTGATTTTGATACAAACACAAGTTTATATGAATTTCTTGAAGAACACGGCATTAAACTTGGTAGTGCAGATGAAACTATCGAAGCAAAGATGTCTTCTAGTGAAGTAAAAAGAGATTTATTCTTAGAAGATAATCAACCAGTTATTTATAAAGAACGTGTAACATTTGATCAAAATGGTAAACCAATTGAATTTAGTGAGAATACGTATATTGCGGATTCTTATAAATACTATGTACACATTGTAAATGTACGAGGTGATTCAAATGAAGCGTTATGATTTTCATTCCCATTTAGGGAAAACAAGATCGGGTGATTCAAATAATGCTCAACAGATGCAAGATGACTTAAAGAAATTCGGCATAGAAAAAGTGGGTATTGTTAGCTTGTCAGCCAATAGTATGCAAGAGAATAACGATATTATTTACGATGCAATGAAAGCGCTTCCTGATTTTGTGGAAGGGTATGCGGATATTGATCCTAAAGATCCACAAGCCCATGCGGAAATAGATAGAACTTTAGGTGAGATGAAAATGAATGGGGTTAAATTCATGAGTTGGAAACATGGATATAACGTTGAAAATTGCCCACAGTTAGATGATGTGATAGATCATATTGTAAAGTATGGAGTTCATATTCAAATACATGGGGGAGCAAGTCCTTTATGCACACCAATAGTATGGTTGAAATATGCTAAGAAATATCCTAATCACCCATTTGTATTTACTCATATCTGTGGTCGAGAATTTGGATCAACGTGTATTGAAGCAATAAAAAACATAGAAAATTTCTATGTTGAGACAAGTGCTAATATGGAAGTCGATATTTTACTTCAAGCAAAAGAAGTTTTAGGAAGTAAAAGAATATTGTTTGGTACAGATTGGCCATATAAACCAACCAATATTGAAATTGAAAAATTATATCACTTAGGATTTACAGAGGAGGAACTAGAAGATGTATTTTATAAAAATGCCGAAAGAATTTGGCAATATGGAAAAATTAAGGATAGACAGAATCTTTAATATAAAAAGAAAGGAGAAAAATTAGATGAAAGTAACACACATGAGGATCGATGATAGATTGATCCATGGGCAAATTGTAACAGCTTGGATTGCAGCTTCTAAAGCAACTACAATCATCGTGGCTGATGATGCAGCTAGTAAGGATGCAACCCAACAAATGCTGTTAAAACTAACAGTGCCCGCTGGAATCAATCTAATCATCAAATCTATTAACGAGACAGCTGAACTATTAAACAATAATGCTTCTGAAGAAAGCATACTTTTAATTGTTCGAAATCCAGCATCTGCGTTAGCATTGTTTAAGCAAGGTTTTAGAACTCCTGTTTTGAATGTTGGAAATATTAGTAATTCAAAATCAGAAACAGGACGTAAATGTCTATTACCTTTCATATATGTTGAAGAACAAGATGTGAAATGTTTACGTGAAATTGCGGAACTTGGAATTTCTTTAGATGTGCGAGCTGTACCTAATGACAAAAGTATCGACTGTCTTTCTTTAATTAAAAATTTATAAACATTGAAAGGGGAACCAAATGGAAGGTTTATTAGTTAAAGCTCTATTAGTAGCAATTTTTACATGGATAACGTTCTTCGATAAGTATTGTACACAATTTTTTACTTATCGTCCAATTTTTGTTGGACCAATTGTTGGATTATTGATGGGAAATTTACAGATTGGTCTAGAAGTAGGTTGTATCATCGAATTGATGTTCTTAGGACAAGTATTCGTAGGTACTGCGCTTCCACCAGAAGAAACATTCTCAACAATATTAGCGGCAGCATTTGCTTGTATTTCAGGATCAACAGAGGTTGCATTGGCAACTGCACTACCACTTGCGATTTTAGGGCAAATGGGTATGTATTTTAGAAATATGGTCCTTTGTGTATGGACTCAAAATAGATTAGAAGCTGCGGTTGAAAAAGGAAATCGTAGAGGAATTTGGATGAATTGTTTAATTCTACCTAATGTATTCAATTTAGTTTTATTTGCAATACCAGTATTCTTGGGTATTTATTTTGGTGCAGATATGGTGCAAGGAATTATTAATATGATTCCACAAGTTATCATTAATGGTTTAACTGTTGGAGGAAAAATAATTGGTGCTGTTGGATTAGCAATTCTAATTAAGTCAATTAATGTTAAAAATATTTGGCAATACTTTATCATTGGCTTTTTCTTCTCTAGCTACTTAAATATTAACCCAATTGGAATCACATTGATAGCAGTAGTTTGTGTTGCGATGGCATTTTATAATGACGCAAGACCACAAGGGAATGAGTAGGGGTATAATATATGACAGAAAATAAAGATCTTAGAAGAGTTAGTAAAAAGGATTTATGGAAGACTTACATTTACTCTCAAGCGTTTGTTAGTGGATTTAACTATTCAAAACAAGAGGCACCAGGATTTGTTTTTTCAATGATGCCGGTTATTGAAAAGGTATATGAAAAAGAACCAGAGAAAATCGAAGCTTATCGAAGACATACAGAATTATTTTTGACGGAAGCTCGATTATCTCACTTTGTTATTGGTATGACAGCTGCAATGGAAGAAAGAAATGCGATTGATCAAGATATTGACCCTATTTCTATTAATGCAATTAAAGCGGCTCTAATGGGTCCTTTAGCGGGAATTGGTGATTCATTATATCATGGTACTCTTCGTCCTATCATGGCAGGATTAGCAGTTTCATTAGTTATTGGAAGTAATTATACAAGTATGGTAGGTCCATTCCTCTTTGTCATTGTTATGGCAGTGGTAGGACAATTATTACGATATTTCGGTATCTTTAAAGGATATGAAAAAGGTGTTGAATTTGTAGCAAAGGTTCAATCAAGTGGATTACTACAAAAGATGACACGTTATGCGGGAATTGCAGCATATGTAGTTATTGGGGGATTTGTTTACAAGTTTGTAACAATCAATATTCCTTGGACATATAAAGCTGGTGAAACAATGGTAAGTATACAAACAGTTTTAAATGGAATGGTACCAGGTTTATTACCATTACTTTATACATTATTAATGCTATATTTCATGGACAAAAAGAAAATGTCACCAGTGACACTAATGCTTATAACAATGGTTGTTGGGGTTATTGGTTGTGCACTAGGTATTCTAGCTTAGTAGAAAGTGGGAATGGATATGATTATAGATTATCATTGTCATTTACCTTGGGATCGTGACAACGACCAATATTTAATTGAAAAATTAGTCGAAGACACTAAAGAAAATAATATTGATATGCGTGTAGTTTCAGCACTTGATGGATATTCAATTTCTGAACAAAATGATGCAGTGATATCTTTAGTTAAGAAATATCCAATGATGTTTATCGGATGTGCAATCATCAATCCGAAAGAAAAAAACTGTTTAGATGAATTAGATAGAGTAATCCAGAGTGGAGTAATTAAAGCTATTGAATTAGATTCATTAGCGCATAATTATTACCCGGAAAATGAAAAAAAGATAAATCAAATAATTGAAAAAGCAATTGAAAATAATCTAGTAATAAATGTATTTACAGGGTGGGGTCCGCGTACAATGCCAGCACAATGGGCGTTTTACGCTGAAAAATATCCAACAGCCAAAATTGTGCTTCTCCACATGGGAACAACAGATTTTGGTTATGGATGTGTTGAACTTGTTCCTCAATATAATAATCTTTATGTTGAGACAAGTTGTATGTATGAATTCCCAATTTTGCGAAAAGCTTTTTCAAAAATCGATTCATCAAAGTTTCTTTTTGGAACACATTATCCACATAAGTTTACAAAATGCTCAATTGAAGCTTTTGATCTTTTGAATTTAAATGAAGGTTTTAGAAATAAGCTTTATTTTGAAAATGCAATTGAGATTCTCAGCTTGCATCAAGAGGGTCGAATGTAGACCCTCTTGATTTTTGGAGGAAATATGAAAAAAGAAGAAATTAGAATTTTACTTAATGATGAGATGAAACAAAGATTTGATGATATCACTTTGAGTAGAGTTTTAGGTGCAAATAAACAAATCGATTTAATTATAGAAATGATTGTATCAATATTAGACGATACAACTTTAAGTAAAGAAGAAATGATATCAAATATTAAAAGTGTTGCATACTTTTTCCAAGAAACTCGTGGTCAAAATAGTAGAGCAATTTATAATGCGATTGCATTATTTTTATCAAGTTTAGATGAAGCTTCTGAACATAATATAGTCATAGAAAAAATGAAAAATGGGATTCAATCCTATCATGAAAAGTCGTTGAATGATACAAAAAAGATTGTGGAATTCACAACATCAATTTGCGAGAATTTACATACAATTATGATTTTTGATTATTCAAGTACTGTAAATGAATTTGTAAAAGGATTGAAACATGAAATGACGATTTATATACCCGAAAGTAGAGCGCTGAATGGGGGAAAACCATTTGTTAAAGATGCAGTGGAAGGCAATCATAAAGTTCATTTTATTCCAGATACCACAATATTTCATTTCTTAAAAGAATGTGATGCAGCATTTATGGGTGCTGAAACTATTTACCCTGATGGAACGGTATTTAATACGATTGGTTCAGATTTAGTTGCAGTTAGCTGTAAATATCAAGGTGTACCTTTCTATGCTTTAACACCACTAATGAAGATTGATGTTAGACCTGTTTATGGTCATATCCGTCTTTCACCAATGAGTTATGATTTTAAGTCAAGACTAGCATCTGATTGGGATGAAGAACTGAGTGATAGAATCAACTTTGAAGGTATAAAATTGATATCGGTTAAGCCGGAATTAATCACAGCAATTATTTGTGAAGAGGGAATAATTCCTTCAACATCTCTGTTTGAAATTGCGATGAATTATAATAGAAAATTGGAGAATAATTTATGCCAAGAGAAATAAAATTCCCCGTGGCTTTAGCGATGATACAACCAGAACCATGTCCTGGAACATATCTCAATACTGGTATGGGAATTGATGAAATTATTACATTAGCGAAAAAAGAAGTTGAAATGCTGAAGTTATATGGATTTGATGGTTACATAATTCAAAATAGAAATGATGCACCCATTAAACAAATTGCGAATCCTGAAACAATTGCGTATATGACAAAATTAGCGATTGAATTAAAAAGAGATTTTCCTGATATGATTCAAGGGATTTTAATCAATTGGGATGGGGTTGCAAGTTTAGCGGTTGCCGATGCAGCAGATTCTGATTTTGTTAGAATTGAACACACCTATACTGGTTGTGAAGTGGGTTATGCGGGATTGATGAATGCGCAATGTGTAGAAGTATTAGAACTTAAAAAGCGATTAGGGTCAAAGATGCCTATCTATGCCGATGTTCAAGAAATTCATTATGAACAATTATGTGGAAAGAGTGTTGTTGATAATGCTTGGGATACAGTAATGAATGCATTTGCTGATGGTTTATTTTTAGGTGGCAAAAATCATGAAGAAAGTATTGAACTTATAAAGAATGTAAGAAAGAAATTAGGTACCAACATTCCTATTATGCTAAGTGGCGGAGCCACTGGTGATAACATTTCTGAAATTTTGAAATACTATGATGGAGTTAGTGTAGGAACATGGGTGAAAAATGGAAACATGAGAAATCCAATTGATCCCAATAAAGCAAAAATATTCATTGATGCAGTCAAGAATTCAAAGAGAGAAATTTATGATTAAGGTAATATTGACAGGTCATGGCCATTTTGCGTCGGGCATGAAAAGTTCACTTGAACTTTTAAATGGTCCTAGTTTAGATGTAGTTGATATTGATTTTAAAGCAGGTGATTCTTTTGAAGAATTAGGTAACTCAATAAATAAAATAGTTACAGACAATATTGAAGATGAATGGATTATTTTGACCGATATACCAGGTGGATCGCCTTTCAAGGCTGCAGCACTAGCTAAAATAAACAATCCCAAAATACAGGTTTGCTCAGGATGTAACTTGCCTTTATTGATGGAGATTATCTTATCAAAAGATTATGCTGAAAACATAGATATACTTATAGATGGAGCAATCGAAAATTCAAAACAATCATTAACAAAATTAGTGTTATGAAAATCCTTTCTAGTAAAGGATTTTTCATTTCACCAGAAGGACTTATTTTAGTCTAGAATGAAGTTAAGGGCTTAATCAATGAATTGTAGGTTTTTCTGTGCTACAATTCAAACGATGGAGGGGACTATGGATTTATTAATGGATGCAATATTAGATACAATTAAAATAATTCCGTTTTTGTTTGTAACCTATATCGTTATAGAATGGATAGAACATAAAGCCAGTGAAAGGCTTATTGTTGGAATACAAAAGACTGCTAAATTTGGGCCATTGCTTGGAAGTGGGTTTGGTTTACTACCGCAATGTGGTTTTTCTTCAATAGCATCAACACTCTATGTTACACGCGTTTTATCGCTAGGTACACTCATTGCGATATACCTATCTACATCTGATGAAATGTTACCGATAATGATTTCAAATCAAGCACCACTAGATTTGATAGTCAAAATATTGAGTATTAAATTTGTGGTAGGTGTAGTAATAGGATATTTAATTGACTTAATATTAAGAAAGAAAAGAAAAGAAGAGATACATATTGATAATTTTTGTGAAAATGAAGAATGTCATTGTGATGAAGATGGAATACTTGTTTCGGCAATTAAACATACATTAAAAATTGCATTTTATATATTTTTGATTACGTTTATTTTGAATATTGGATTGAACTATATTAATTTAGAATCGATTTTATTATCATCACCTTTTATGACAACGATTGTTTCTGCTTTTGTGGGATTGATTCCAAACTGTGCTGCATCAATTGTCATAACACAATTGTATTTGGATGGTTTTATGTCATTTGGAAGTATGATGGCAGGACTACTAACGAATGCGGGTGTAGGATTGTTAATATTATTTAAAATTAATCATAACTTAAAAGAAAATTTTAGAATTGTTGGCATATTATTGGTGGTAGGAATAATTGTTGGCTTATTACTTTAGTAGTATGAATAATGAAAGCGCGATGCGCTTTTTTTTTGTTGACAAAATAGGATAATGTACTAAAATAGTTCTTGTGTGAATAGTTCTAAAATGAACTAATTGGAGGGGCTATGGATAATAATTTACTCTTAGTAAGTCGTTATTTTATGAAATTTTATGAGAGTTTTTGTGTTGACGTATGTAAGAAACATGACTTGGTTCAAATGGAAATGGATATATTAGCATTTGTGGCTAATCATCCTGGATTGAATACTGCAAGTGATATTGTCGAAGTTAGAATGTTTACAAAATCAAATGTGTCTACAATGGTTGAACAATTGATTCAAAAGGGTTTATTAGAAAGAGAAGAAGATAAGGAAGATCGCCGAAAAATTCATCTCATCATTAAGCCTAAAGCAAATCCAATTATCAAAGATATCAAGAAAATGCAACATCGGTTTTCAAAAGAATTAATGACAGGATTTAGTGAAGAAGAAGAAAAACTATTTGGTCAATTCATAGATCGAATGCTTTCTAATGTAATGGATGGAATAAGGAGAAACAAGTAATGGAAACAAATAATGAGTTTTTAGGGAAAGAACCGGTTGGTAAGTTACTATTCAAGTTGGCTTTACCTGCAATTACTGCACAACTTATCAATATGTTATATAACTTGGTAGATAGAATTTATATCGGACACATACCAGAAATTGGATCCCTTGCCTTAACGGGTGTTGGGGTATGTATGCCAATTATTATGTTAGTATCAGCATTTGCAGCACTTGTAAGTATGGGTGGTGCACCACGTTCTTCTATTTTTATGGGACGTGGTGATAAAAGTACTGCTGAAAAAATTATGAATAATTGTTTTACGATGTTATTGTTGATATCGGCAATTTTAACAGTCATTTTATTATTCAATCAAGAAACATTTTTACTCATGTTTGGTGCTAGTGAAAATACCATTGGTTATGCACTTGATTATATGGGAATTTACGCAATAGGTACGGTTTTTGTTCAATTAGCATTAGGAATGAATTCCTTTATAACTGCCCAAGGTTTTGCGAAGACAAGTATGTATACAGTGCTTATTGGCGCAATTACTAATATTATTTTGGATCCTATTTTTATATTTGGATTAAATATGGGTGTTAAAGGGGCAGCACTTGCGACAATCTTATCACAAGCAATTTCAGCAATTTGGGTTATCTGGTTCTTAAGTGGTAAGAAAACAATTCTAAAGATTAATCTTCCCGCAATGAAACTGGATTTAAAATTGATTCTTCCATGTATTGCATTAGGTGTATCACCATTTATTATGCAAGCCACTGAAAGTATTATTGCAGTTTCATTTAATTCATCTTTACTTCGTTATGGAGGGGATATAGCGGTTGGTGCTATGACGATTTTAACGAGTGTAATGCAATTTTCGATGTTACCATTACAAGGTTTATCACAAGGTGCTCAACCAATTACGAGTTATAACTTTGGTGCAAAAAATGCGAGTCGTGTAAAAGAAACATTCTTTAAATTGGTTAAAGCGAGTTTTACTTACTCTGCAATATTATGGTTATTAATTATGTTAGTTCCACAAGGATTCGCATCTTTGTTTTCACCAGATCCACAACTAATTGAGTATACGAAGAATGCCTTAAGAATATACATGGCAGTGTCATTTATCTTTGCCGTACAAATATCATGTCAAATGACTTTGATTGCTTTAGGAAATGTAAAAGCTTCCGTATTTCTAGCGATATTAAGAAAAATTTTGTTGCTTATTCCACTTATTTACATACTTCCAACTATTTTTACTGGAAACCAAACGTTAGCTGTTTATCTAGCTGAGCCTGTTGCAGATATCATTGCAATTATTTGTACAGTAGCCTTATTTACAAAAGAATTTAAAAAAGCATTAAATAAACTTGAGCAAGGGGCTTAAGTTATAATCATATGATTTGATTATAGAAAAGGGGATGGATAGAATTAAGAAGAAGGAGATCTAGAATATGCTAAGAGTTTTTAAAGAGCTAGGACGTTTTAAAATTGGAATTATTTTAATTGTAATAACGGTCATTGGTAATGTAGCCGCAAGTTTAGCTTTGCCAGCCTACTTATCAACAATTATTAATACATCAATTCCAAATAAAGATATTGTGCAAATTGTATCTATTGGTGGAACTATGTTGAATTTTGTACTATTAGGTGCAGTTTGTAATGTTGCTACAGGATACTTCGCAGCGAGAGTTTCAATGGGTATTGGTAAGAACATGCGTAGTAATGTATTCAGAAAGATTCAATATTTTTCGCAAACAGAATTCGATCGTTTTTCAACATCATCACTAATAACACGTACGAATAATGATATTATTCAAGTGCAAAATTTTGTGAATATGATGCTTAGAATCAGTTTAATGGCACCATTTATGTTTGTAGGTGGTATCATTATGGCTTTAAATAAGAGTGCAACGATGTCGATGATTCTTTTGGTATCAATGCCAGTTATGATTATTACAGTTTTGGTTATAGGTAAGTTCGCAACACCATTATCAAAGAAGATGCAAGAAAAAATTGATAAGATTAATCTCGTAACGCGTGAAAAACTTACTGGAGTTCGAGTAGCTCGTGCTTTCGGTACAGAAGATTATGAAACAGAACGCTTTAGAAAAGTGAATTTAGATTTTATGAATAATTCAATTAAAATGAATACACTTATGGGTGCTATGTCACCAGTTCTCTCATTAATTTTGTATGCGACTAATGTAGCTTTACTTGCGTTTGGCGGTTTTCAAATTGTAAACACAATCAATGGAATTATGATTGGTGATATCATCGCAGTAATTCAATATGTTATGCAAATAATGATGGCTGTCATGTTGCTATCAATGATTTTCGTTATGTATCCACGCGCAGCAGTATCAGCTGATCGTATTAATGAAGTAATGGATACGCTTGAAGTTATTCAAAATCCAGAACAACCAGTAGAAATGCCAAAAGAAAAAGGATATTTAGAATTTAAAGATGTTAGCTTCAAATTTCCGGGTGCTGATCATAGCGTATTGAAAAATATTAGCTTTAAGTCAAGTCCTGGTGAAATTACCGCTATTATTGGAAGTACAGGTAGTGGGAAGTCTGTTTTGGTAAACTTAGTTCCACGTTTCTATGATGTGGACGAAGGTGAGATTCTTGTCGATGGTGTTAATATTAAGAAATATGATATTGAAGCACTACGAGCAAAGATAGGTTATGTTCCGCAAAAAGCATTCTTGTTTAAGGGAACGATTTCCGATAATATTCAGTTTGGTGATGAAAAAGCAAATGATGCTAGAATTGAAGAAGCAATTCGAATTGCTCAATCATATGACTTTGTAATCGCAAAAGAAGGTGGATTTGAAGCACCAATAGCACAAGGTGGCTCAAATGTATCAGGTGGACAAAAACAACGACTTGCAATTGCTCGAGCTATTGTTAGAAAACCAGAAATTTATATATTTGATGACTCATTCTCGGCACTTGATTTCAAGACCGATGCGGCTTTGAGAGGTGCACTAATGAAAGAGGCACAAGATGCTACCGTATTATTGGTAGCCCAACGTGTCAGTACGATTATGCATGCAGATCGTATTCTTGTTATGGAAAATGGTGCATGTGTTGGTATGGGATCTCACAGCGAACTTCTTAAAACATGTAAGGTATACCAAGAAATTGTATACTCTCAATTAAGTAAGGAGGAAGCATAATATGAAAAAGAGTAAATCATTAGATTTCAAAGTTATCTTTGGACGCTTATTTGCTTTCATGAAACCCTATCGTAAAGGTTTAATTGTTTCAATTATATTTATTATATTAGCATCGATGTTTAATAGCTTTGCACCGTTTATTTTGGGTAAAGCAACGGATGCGATGATTCATTTAGTAGTTGATGGAGCACCATCAAATGAAGGTATACGCAATTTTATTACAATCTTAATCGTATTGGCAATTTGTTATGTTCTATATTCTATATTTAAATATCTCAGTACACACATCATGGTTCGTGTATCACAAAAAACAATTTTTGATATTCGTAGTCGTGTTGATGAAAAACTAAAAAAATTACCACTTAATTATTTTGATACAAACACATACGGTGATATCTTAAGTAGAATTACAAATGATGTTGATACAATTTCTAATAGCTTACAACAAAGTTTAGATCAAATAGTTACAGCGGTTACTTCATTAATATTTATTCTAATAATGATGTTAGCGATTAGTCCTATTCTTACTCTAATCGGGGTTATTACAGTTCCATTGGCTTTGATTATTTCAATGAAGATTGCTCAAAAAGCACAACGCTTTTTCAAGGAACAACAAGACACATTAGGTGATTTGAATGGTTATGTAGAAGAAATGTATACTGGACACAATGTAATCAGTGCTTTTGGTAAAGAAGAAGATGTTATAGATGACTTTGAGGTTACAAATCATGACCTATATCAAAGCGGATGGAAGTCTCAATTCTTATCAAGTACACTAATGCCAATTACCCAAGCAATGACAAATCTAGGATATGTTGCAGTAGCAGTGGTTAGTGCTATTCTTGTAATTTCTGGACGTATGACAATTGGTATGATTCAATCATTTATTCAATATTTACGTCAATTCTCACAACCAATCAATCAAACGGTTCAAATATCAAATGTACTTCAATCTACAGCAGCAGCATCTGCACGTATCTTTGAATTCTTAGACGAAAAAGATGAAATAAGTGAAAAAGAATCTGCAATTTATCCAGAAGTTGTTGATGGTACAGTTGACTTTGAACATGTGAAGTTTGGATATTTACCATACCAAACATTAATGAATGATGTTTCGTTACATGTAAATCCTGGAAGTAAAATAGCGATAGTTGGTCCTACTGGTGCAGGTAAAACAACATTAATCAATTTGCTTCTTCGTTTCTATGATGTGAACGATGGAAGTATTAAGATGAATGGCGTTGATATCCGTGATATGAAACGATTTAAACTTCGCGAAATCTTTGGAATGGTTCTTCAAGATACTTGGTTATTTACAGGATCAATACGAGAAAATATTCGTTATGGTCGATTAGGTGCAACGGATGAAGAAGTAGAGCTAGCTGCAAAAGCGGCACATGCTGATGAATTCATACGTATGCTCCCAGGAGGCTATGATATGGTTCTTCAAGAAGGAGCAACCAATATTGCGCAAGGTGAAAGACAGTTGATAACAATTGCACGTGCAATCTTATCAGATGCACCAATCATGATTCTTGATGAAGCAACTTCATCAATTGATACACGTACAGAAGTATTGATACAAGACGCAATGGCTAATTTAATGAAGGGTCGTACAAGTTTTGTTATAGCCCATCGTTTATCTACAATTCGTGATGCCGATATGATTATTTATATGCAAAACGGCGATATTAAAGAAACGGGTACACATGATGGATTACTTGCGAAGGGTGGCTTATACGCTAAACTTTACAACAGTCAATTCGCTGAAAATAATGGATAGAAAAGGTGGTTATTTAGTTAACCACCTTTCTTTTCGTTAGGATTAATTTTTGAATAATAAACAACATCATGAAATTTATCGTGATAATAGAGCTCGTCGATGCAGATACCTTCTTTTGTACATCCAAGTTTTTCCATAACACGGATGGAAGCGGTATTTTCTACAATTGCACCATAAGAAATTTTATGAAAATGGCAATCATTATAAAGGTATTCATGAATATCTTCTAAGGCTTCATGAACAATTCCTTTGCCCCAATACTTACGTCCAATGCCGTAACCAAGTTCAATGGATCTTGCTTTCTCATCGTGCGTTTGTTCAATAATAAATCCTAAAGCAACACCTTCAAATTCAATTGCCCAACATAATAAACCATTCGCTATTCGATTGAAAAGAGAATCGAGTGTAAAATCTTCGAATTTTTCATAATACGGCGCTAGGAAATATTTCAACACTTCTGGATCATTATTAATGTTATTAAAAATATCTCTCTTATCTTCTAGTGACAATGGTCTAAGTAAACAACGGTTTGTTTTAAGAATCTTTGATCCTTGAGTTAAATCTAAGTTCATCGTATTTCTCCTTTTTGACATATTATCATGAGCATAAATAAAGGTAAAGATACAAAAATATGATAAACTGTGAATAATAGGAGGTATAGTTATGATAACAGGTTATGTTGGAACATATACATCTGATTTGAGTCAAGGAATTTATCGATTTGAATTAGATGAATCTACCGGCGTTTTATCAAATAAAGTTTTATTTAAAAAAATTAAAAACTCTAAATATATTGCATGTAATAATGAATACATCTATTCACTTTATGATGGTGAGGGTGGCTCTGGAGTATTAGTAATGAATCACAATGGTGATTTAATAGATTCACTTCTTTTTGAAAAAGTTACCTCATGTTTCATAGGCTTTAAAGGAAATGATATTTATACTGCAAATTATCATGAAGGAACTGTATCGAAACTAAAATTTGATGGTAATAAACTACAATTCATTAAAACATTAAAAATCAAGGATATGGCAGGGTGTCATCAGGTGATTTTCTTTCAAGATAAACTTCTAGTGCCATGTTTATTTTTAGATGAAGTAAAAATACTAAATGAAGATTTAGAAATTATCGATTCAATAGAATTACCCAAAGGAAGTGGACCACGACATGGTGTTATATCAACAGATAATAAACGATTGTATTTAAATACAGAATTAAGTAATGAATTATTCACTTACGAAATTGTTGATGGAAAATTTAAATGTATTTATCAAATGTCAATTCTTCCAAATAGCGAAACAAATAAAGAAGGAACAGCAGCACTTCGAATCAGTCGTAATGGAAGAAAATTATACATATCAACACGTGGTTTAAATATTATTACAGTTGTTGATATCGGTGGGCATTTGCCAAAGTTATTACAATTTGAAGAATCAGGTGGTAATCATCCACGAGATATATTAGATGTTGCAAATGATAAGTATTTATTAGTTGCGAATCGATTTAGTAATGAATTATTAGCGTATCGATTATTACAAGGAAGAATAGGAATCGTTACTTCTAAACTTGATATTCCAGAAGGTGTATCAATTGTGATGAAAGGAGATCTCAATGATTAAAAATGATATCGGTGTTATTGGCTTAGGAACGATGGGAAAAAATCTTGCGCTGAATCTTGCAAGTAAGGGATTCAAGGTTGCAGGATTTAATCGTACCTATGCAATAACCAAAGAAATAGAAAATGAAAAGAAAGATAATTTTAAAGGATATGAAGAAATATCTGAATTTGTGGATTCATTAGAAAAACCTGCAAAGATTATTGTAATGGTAAAAGCAGGAGATCCAGTAGATATGGTTTGTGATCAGTTGCTAGATTTCTTAATTGAAGGAGATATTATTATTGATGCAGGTAATTCTTATTTCAAAGATACAATGCGTCGTCATGATTTTATTGAATCAAGAGGAATTTTCTATTTTGGTGTAGGTGTATCGGGTGGTGAAAAAGGTGCACTTCTTGGACCAAGTATTATGCCAGGTGGTGATTCAGATGCTTATGAATTAATCAAGCCGTATTTAGAAGCCATTGCAGCGCAAAAAAATGGTGAAGCATGTTGTACCTACATTGGTCCCAATGGTGCAGGGCATTATGTAAAGATGGTGCATAATGGTATTGAATATGCTGATATGCAACTCATTGCAGAAAGTTATTTATTACTAAAAGAAATTGGTCATTTTTCAAATCAAGAAATGGCGGAAATTTACGAAGAATGGAATAATGGTGAATTACGTAGTTATCTCATTGAAATAACAGCGAAGATTTTAAGAGAAAAAGATGAATTAACAGATTTAGATTTAGTCGATATGATTGTCGATAAGGCAAGCCAAAAAGGAACGGGTAAGTGGACAATTCTTGAAGCTGTCAATCAAGATTTTAATGTTTCTTTAATTCAAGCAGCTGTTCAAGCACGCATAACATCTAATATTGTTGAACGCGATATTTTCGCAAGAGCTTTAATGACACCCAATGGAAAAGAAATAAATCCTAAAGTATTTAAAGAAGAAGTTAGAAAAGCTTATACACTTGGAAAGTTAATTGCGTATGCACAAGGATTCTCATTGATGCATGATGCCTCTGTTCGATATGATTGGCATTTAGATTTAGGTAAAATCGCATCGATTTTTAGAGCGGGATGTATTATTCAAGCAGAGTTGTTAGAAGTTATTATGAATGTCTACAAGAATGAAGAAGTATTAAGTAATTTCTTAACAGATGGAAGTATGATTAATCAGATTAATACAAACATTCAATCATTACGCGTTACCAATTCACTTGCGATATTAGCAGGAGTACCAATTCCAGTGTTAACATCTGCAATTACTTATTTGGATCAACTTAGAAGTAAATGTGTTGGGGCTAATCTAATTCAAGCACAACGTGACTTCTTTGGAGCACATACATTTGAAAGAATTGATGTTGAGGGGAAAGTTCATCATGAGTGGGAAAATTAAAACTAACTTTACAATTTTTGGCGGCACTGGTGATTTAACGTATCGTAAATTAATACCGGCATTATACAATTTGTATGCAACTAATAAGTTTACAAATAATGATCGAATTGTTGCGATAGGAAGAAGAGAATATCAACTTGAAGAATATCATGAAATTATCAAAGACTGGGTCAACAAGTATTCCAGAATTAAATTTGATGAGACAACATTTCAAAATTTCTTGAAACAAGTTGATTATTTCAAAATGGATTTTACTGACTTAGAAGAGTACAAAAGATTAGAAGCATACTATAAAGAAAAAGGTGTAGAAAATCATATTTTTTACTATGCAGTTGCACCTTCCTTCTTTAGTGTTATTAGTGACGGAATTATTTCTATTAGCGATTGTAAGAATGAGAAAATCATTATTGAAAAACCATTTGGTGAAACATTAGAGAACGCTAATGAAATAAGTAAGAAATTAGAAGCTTGTTTTGGTGAAAATCATATTTATCGTATAGATCATTACTTAGGAAAAGAAATGGTTCGTAGTATTCAAACACTTCGCTTCACAAATCCTATTTTTGCGAATAGTTGGAATAATAAGAATATTGATAATGTTCAAATTATTGCACATGAAGAAGTAGGTGTTGAAACACGTGGTAATTATTATGACAAAGTAGGAGCATTAAAAGATATGGTTCAAAATCATTTGATGCAAATTATGACTTTGGTCGCAATGGAAAAACCGGATACCACTCATGATATTCATGATAGACAAATTGAAGTATTGAAATCTCTACGTCCGGTTAATCGTTTGGATATGGAATCATCAATGGTACTTGGGCAATATGATGGATATAAAAATGAACTCAATGTTGATCAACTCTCAACAACTGAAACATTTGCTGCATGTAAGTTGTTTATTGATAACTACAAATGGGATAATGTTCCGTTCTACATTAAAACCGGCAAAAAGATGAGTAGTCGAGAGATGAATGTGATTATTACTTTTCGACCATTAGATAATGAATCAAAACCTAATGTACTCACAATTAAAATACAACCACTCGAAGGAGTGAGTCTTAAATTTAATATTAAAAGACCAGGTGAAAGTGAAGAAGTTATTCAAACTGAAATGGATTTTTGTCAAAGTTGTATTCCTAGTCATCGAATTAATACACCGGAAGCTTACGAGCGATTATTGGAAGCGGTTGTTAATTCTGAACAAACTTGGTTTTCAAAATGGGATCAAATTTATTTGAGTTGGAAATATATTGAACAACTTAAGGAAAAGTATTGTGAGTTGCAATTGCCAATCTATTCATATAGTCAAAATACCGATGGACCTGATGAAGCTATTCAAATTATGGAAGATGATTCTCAATCATGGGGAGAATCACAACTTGCATGCAAACGTTAAAAAAAAGGGAATACGTTCCCTTTTTCTATAGATTTTCTAAGTATTTACATAAGAATAAATAAGTTCGATCAAATGATTTTAAATCTAATTTTTCATCAGGTGTGTGAACATCATAAATATTTGGTCCAATTGCGACAATATCCATATCTGGACATTTTTCTTTGAAGATACCGCATTCTAAACCACCGTGTACGGCATACATTTGAATGTCTTTGCCATCATGAGTTTCTTTATATACTTTAGCCATCATATCTCTCATTGGACTATGTTCCATATAATCCCAAGCTGGATACCAGTTTTCAGTAATTGCGACAAATCCAAATGCATTAGCAAGTGTTTGAATTTCGTCCGCTAAATCTTGAACATATGAATCAAGGGCACCACGTACAGATAATCCGAATTCGAATATTTCTTCTTGAAGATCAATGATACCGATATTTTCAGAAGAAGTAGTTAATCCATCTAAATGATCAGATTTATGACGTAATCCAGTAGGAACTAAATATAAGAAATCGAGTATTTTTTTAGAAATATCCTTGTCTAATACTTTGCTGACAGTACATGGTTCAATCGTGATTGTAAGTCCGCCATCCGTGAATTCTAATTCTTTTTTGATTTGTTCAGAAGTTTTATTAATGATTTCAATAACTTCTGCTTCACTTAATGATGAAATAAAGGTTGCTTCAGCTTCACGTGGAATAGCATTGATTTTTAACCCGCCTTTTAAGCTTTCAAGTTGAACGTCACCTTTTAAGTTACATTGGTGAAGCAAGCGGGCAATTATTTTGTTTGAATTTCCACGTTCTTTATGAATTTCTCCACCAGAGTGACCGCCTAATAAACCTTTAATTGATAATTTATATCCCTTTGTAGATGTAGCTATATACGTGATAGGGTGATGAATGACAATATCCATACCACCAGCACTTCCGGTAGTAGAAGCATCTTCTTCTTCACCATCAATATTAATCATGCGTTTTGCATCAATTAAAGACATATCTAAGTTGAAAGCACCTTCCATGGTTGCTTCTTCATTAACTGTAAATAATCCGATTAAACGTGGATGTTTAAGGCTTGGATCTGTTAGTACGGATAAGATGTAGGCAACACCGGCACCATCATCAGCACCTAGTGTCGTGCCACGTGCTTTAAGAAAGCCGTCTTCGATATATAAATCTAATGGATCTTTTGAAAAGTCGTGATTACTGCTACTATTCTTTTCGTTGACCATATCAATATGTGCTTGCAATACAACAGAAGCATGATCTTCATAACCTACACTAGCGTTTTTATACATGATAACGTTATTTGATTGATCTTGTACAACCTTTAAATTGTGTTCGTGAGCTACTTGAACAAGATAATCACTGATTTGTTTTTCTTCTGCAGAACCATGGGGAATTTTTGTAATCTCTTCAAAATATTTTTGATAACCTTTGGATGCATCTAATATTGTCATAATATTCTCCTTTCGATGCGATTATTTGTTTTTGTCTTTCAGTATTTCTAATTTTTTCTTTTGATAGTTATTTCTTTGAACTAAAAAAAGAATTGGAAATACAACGGATGCAGCGGCGATTATAACTAAAGAAACCATTATAATTGATTGAAATACAACATTCATAAAAGACCTTCTTTCTATTATCATTATAGTTTATTTTATACCCTCTTACAAATGATTAGAACTCGAGTTATAATAGTTTGGTGAAACTTGGAGGAGAGTATGAAATTACTGTTTGAATTGTATTGTGCATGGTTTAAAATCGGACTATTCACATTTGGTGGTGGATATGCAATGTTACCGTTCATAGAAAAAGAAATTATTGAGAAACATCATTGGGCTACAGAGGATGAAGTACTAGATTACTTTGCGATTGGGCAATGTACACCAGGGGTAATAGCGGTAAATACGGCAACATTTATTGGATATTTTCAAAAAGGTATTCTTGGCGGGATTGTAGCAACATTAGGAGTTGTTTCACCTTCTATCATAATTATTGGGATTATCGCTACGGTGTTGCCAACGTTTCAAGATATTCCAATTGTTCAACATGCATTGAATGGGATTAGTTTGGGCGTGTGTGTTTTAATGACTGCATCAATTTTAAAATTGTGGAAAAGTAGTGTAAAAGATGGATTCGGTTATTTTGTATTCATCATATCTTTAGTGATTGCACTTATATTTAAAACCGCTACAATTTGGATTATTGTATTTTCTGCAATTGGCGGAATCATTTATACAAATCTTAAAAAAATTGAGGAGGATACTGAAGAATGTTAATACTTCAATTGATTTTCGAATTTTTTAAAGCGGGTTTATTTGCGATTGGTGGTGGATTGGCAACAATTCCTTTCTTATATGAAATGTCATATAAGTATGGGTGGTTTTCTATTGATACATTGACAACAATGATTGCGATTTCAGAATCAACACCAGGACCAATGGGTGTGAATATGGCAACTTATGTTGGTACCAATCTTGTAGGTATTGTTGGTGGAATAATTACAACACTTAGTTTAGTTGCACCAAGTATTATTGTAATTTGTATTATCGCAAAAATGTTAGTTAAATTTAAAGAAAATAAATTAATTCAATCAGTATTTTGCGGTTTAAGGCCAGCAGTTGTTGCACTGATTATTGCAGCCTGTTCTGGTATATTTATTAGTGCATTATTTGTGAATGGCTTTACTTTATCCCTTACAGGCATCAATTGGGTTCATGTCTTAATCTTTATAGTTTTATTAGCGATTTATTTTTGGAAGAAACCTCATCCTATTCTGGTGATTGTTTCAACAGGTGTGCTTGGAGTCTTATTGAATTTATAAAAAGAAAAGAGGATTAATTCCTCTTTTTCCATTGTTCGCTCATGTATTGTTTTGTATCCTCAAAGTTCAAATTTAATAATGCTCCAATTTGATTATAAAGAATTTTTTCAGCTTCATGAAAGTAGTTATCATCAACACTACTTATTTTGAGATTGTCTTCTCGGCGTTTTTTATTTTTTCCATAAGTAGTTTTAATGATACAAACCAAGTCTTCAAGTTTATTAGAATTTAATAACTGAATGTATTCTTTCTTTATTGTGATATCCTTTGTTTTTAATACTTCAATATCAGGATAAGCACAGATAAGATGATCTAATTCTTCCATAGATATTAAATCACGTAAGTTACCTGCACGATTTGAAACTGGGACTTGTATGACAGTTTCAGTACCATCACTATAAACAGGTTGTAAGAGATATACTTTTTCTCGAGATAATTGATTTACCTGGATTTTAAGCACCTTACAAACATCTTTTTTATATAAAACTATGTCGTCCACTTTGTACATAATGGCCTCCTGACTAAACTAAAAGCACCGTTTTAAACTCTAGGGTTACTAGTTGTTACCTCTATTTTACCACGAAAATGGGTATTTTCCTGCGTGAACTCTTCAAAAAGCACTTATATGTGCTAATAATGCAGATAATAGCTGGTAATAAATTCAAATTCTATTCACACTTATATCACGTTTCCTTCAAATAAATTTGATTTAATAGTCTTACTTCAATGAAGTAAGAAAGAGGTAAGAAATTGAAATTTAAGAAGGTATTAATAACTGCGGGTTCACTAGCAATTGTAACAGGACTACTTGTAGGATGCTCAACTACACAACCAGTGAATGAACCTAATCTAAGTGAAAAAGGAAATGGAGAAGATAGAGAAAATCGAGAAATGCAGGGTGAGGTGACTGTAAGAATTGATGCAATTAATGGTAATGAAATTACTGCTTCTGTTGTAGAAATGAATAGACCAGAAAATACAACAGTTCCAAGTGAAAAATCCGATAAAGAAATAGACAAGGAAATGAGTGAACCACAAATTGAATATAATGTTACTGATGAGACAATTACATTTACGATAAATGAAGAAACAGAAATCAAGTCCTTTGGCAAAGATGAGAATAATTCTATAACATTAGACGCTTTAAAAGCGGGTGATATACTCTCTGTTGATTTGGATGAAAATAACAATGCGACAGATGTTTACTTTAGTCCGATGAATCATGTTGAAAGTGATAAAGACATTAATCAACAAGAAGATAATTAATAATAAAAAATAATCATGGCTCTAATGACCGTGATTATTTTCTTTTGTAGCATTGTTTACCATTCATGTATGTCTCCAATACTTGGGTATCTTGGAGAGTTGATTGATCAGTGAGTATATCACGATCAAGTACAATAAAGTCTGCAAGATAACCTTCTTTTATTTGACCTAGTGACTCTACACCTAAAACTTTACTAGCTTCTCTTGTATAAAGGTCAATGGCAGTAGTGATAGGGATACATTCTTCATAGCCAGTATCATAGCCACTATAACTCTTCCTTTGACATGCAGATTTCATTGCGATGAAAGGATTGACAGGATCAGCCCAAGATGTTGCGGGAGCATCACTTGAAAAGGCGAGTAGAATATTGTTATCTAATATTCTCTTATAAGGATAGCAATAATCTTTAAATGAAGAACCAAGATTTTTTAAATAACTTTCGATTTCAGCAAAAACGAAAATAGGTTGTGATACAACGGCAATATTTTTCTTTTTTGTTTCGGTAAGTAAATGATTTTTGATAATTGCGTAATGTTCGATGCGAAGTGATGGCATAGCTTCTAACCAATCATCGGCTTTTAAACGAATTACTCTCTCAATAGCTTTATCACCCATTGCATGCACGATGAGTTGGATGTTGTGACGCTTTGCGATATCTTGGGCATCAATAAATTCTTCATCAGTAATTGTTGTATTACCATAATTTTCAGTATTTATATAAGGGGTAGAACACCAAGCTGTTTGTCCAGAGACACTACCATCTGATAAAAGTTTAATACCTTGTATACGAATACGAGAATTTCTGGGTGATGGTAAATGAGTACTGTTTTTAATTTGATGATAATCATAAGCAAAAGCTAAACGTTGTCCTAATGAAGAACGCATGGCTTCATCATAGAATCGAAGAGTGTCAGGTGTTCCTAACATTTCAGAAATTGTTGTGATTCCTTTTGAGAATAAGTCGGTACTCAATTTCGAAATATTATGTGTCAACTCATCTTTTGAACAAGGAGGAATACGATTAAATGTATCAAACTTTTCTTTTTCTTTTAAGATTCCATTATGATTAACAGGGTTAATGTTTAATGCAAGTAATGCAGAAGTATTGCATACACAGATATGATTACATGTTCTTTCGATTATGACAGGACAGTCAAAACAAGCTTTGTCTAAATCCTCTTTAGTACAAATTCGATTTTCTTTCATTTTACCTTCATCAAAACCCCAGCCAAGAATCCATTTACCATTACCACGGGTAGCACGAATATGTTTTACCCCTTGTTTGAGATCTTCGATTGAATTTATCTTGGGTGGGACACATGCAAGTTTATTTATGTTTTCGGCAATCCAAATGGGATGCATATGGATGTCAAGTAGAGCAGGTATGATTAAATTGTCTTTTGCATCTAACAAAATATCACCATCTAAATTTTCCGTGGATACTTCGGTAAAGTAACCATCTTCAAAAGACATACTTTTGGCATAAAGCATATCCGGGTTTGATGTATAGATTTTTGCATTTATAATTGTAGTTTTCATAGTACTATTGTAGCACTATAGAAGCATTTTGTTTAATTGAATTGTAGGATAATGTTTGTTATGATGGTAATGGAGAGATGATATGAAACAATTTGATGCGTATTATACAATTTTAAATGAAGAGTTAGTAACTGCAACCGGCTGCACTGAACCTATCGCCCTGGCTTTTGTAAGTGCAATGGCACGTAAGGTTTTAGAAAAAGATCCAACAAAGATAGTAGCGTATTGCAGTGCTAATGTAGTGAAAAATGTTAAGAGTGTAACTATTCCAAATACGAATAATAATCGTGGAATAATGACAGCAGTAAATGCTGGGTGGATTGCTGGTGATGCGGATAAAGAGTTAGAAGTAATTTCATTTGTTTCAGATGAGCAAAAACAAAGAATAGAAGAAATTTCAAAAACAAATCTTGTAGAAGTAGTTTGTCTTAAAGATGAACCTAACCTTTCAATACGTATTCAAATGTTTAGTGGTGATGATGAGGTAAATGTAACTCTTTATCATACTCATACAAATATTACAAAAATAGAAAAGAATAATGAAATTCTTTATGAGAAGTCTTGTGATTTAGATAATTTTAATGCTTCTTTGACAGATCGTAGTATTTTAAACCTTAAAGAGATTCAAAAATTTGCGACAAATTGTAATCTAGAACGATTAGAAGATTTACTTGAAAAACAAATTGAAATTAATATGGCAATTGCAAATGAAGGAATAGAATATGGCTATGGGGCTTGTGTAGGTAAAACGATACTAGAAAATATCCCCGGAAATTATTCATCTTGTATCGCAATGACGGCAGCGGCAAGTGATGCGCGAATGAGTGGGTGCCAATTACCAGTTATGACAAACTCTGGGAGTGGCAATCAAGGAATTACTACATCAATACCAGTTATTGTCTATGCCCAAGAACATAGCATTGCACATGAAAAGTTATTAAGAGCATTGGTACTTGCGAATTTATGTACAATTCATCTTAAGACAGGTATTGGAAGACTTTCAGCATATTGTGGAGTTGTCTGTGCTTCAGTCGCAAGTTTTGCAGGAATTGCATACATTAATGATGAATCGTTATGTGTCATTGAAGATTTGATAACCAATGGTTTAGCAACTGCTAGTGGAATGATATGTGATGGTGCTAAAGAGTCATGTGCCAGTAAGATATCGACAGCACTATTCTCAGCGATGCTTGGGTATGAAATGGCAAAAAGTAAACGTGTATTTAAAGATGAATGTGGAATCGTTCAAGACTGTGTAGAACATACGATTAAAGTAGTTGGTACATTGGGTCATGAAGGAATGCGCCAAACGGATAATATGATTTTAGATATCATGACAAAAAATAAGATAGCTGATTAGCTATCTTTTCTATTCGAGTGATATAAGTTTAACTTTTTTAACGCCTTTTATAGTTTTCAAAGTTTCGATGATTTCATCAATCGATAATATGATTTCAGAGATATCTACTTGTATTGATAAAGTTGCGATATTATTCAAAGGGATAGATTGGTGAATCGCAAGAATATTACAAGAATTCTCACTTAGTTTATTTAATACATTTGATAATACACCTTGTTTATGAGATAAGAGAAAATGAATTTCAGCTTTTCTACCAAGGGGATTGTTGTTGAGGCTAAAGATATGATCTTTATACTTATAGAAAGTACTTCTTGAAATTCCAACTTGAGTACAAGCTTCTTTAATTCCAAGGGCTTGATTTGTTTCTAATAAAGTGCGTACTTCTAAAATTTTTTCAAAATAGTCAGGAAGTACCTTTGCGTTTACAATTAAAAATTTTTCCATGTTAATTTTCCTCGATTATACCATTGTTATTCACAGCTAATTCAATTGCTTGAATTTCTTGTTGAAGCGATTTTAGTGATAATTGAATTGCTTCCATTGGAATATCATTGGTGAATATTGCTAGGCATGTAGGGCCAGCACCACTAATTGTGAATCCTACGGCGCCAAAGCGCAACATAATTTTTTCAATTTCATCATATTCATGGATTAATTTTTTTCGATATTGGGTATGTAAATTATCATGAATACCAGCTGTAATCAAGCGTTTGCTGCCAATTTGAATACCTTCTAGAAGCAATAATGTATTCACGTTATTGTCGATTGCTTCACTACGAAGAATAGATTCAGGTAATACAGCTCTAGCTTCTTTTGTTGATAATTCGTAGTTAGGGATAAGTGCTAAAAACTTAACGCTTGGATGAATTGGATAGTTAACATAAAATAATTCATCATTCATAAGTTTACTTCCACAAAGTCCCCCAAGAATACAAGGAACTACATTATCGGGATGACCTTCAATGGCTGTTGCGAATTTGCATAATTCATATTTTGTAAAAGGATGATCTAAAATACTGTTTGCAATGGATATACCTGCAACAATACAACTAGAACTTGAACCAAGACCTCGTGTAGTAGGAATAGCACAATTTGCAATTATTTTGATGGGAATAGGTTCTTTATTTAGAAAATTGAAAAGAAAGAGATAACTTTTTAATACTAAATTATCGTTGTTATTAAATTCTTCTTCGAAGCCAATTAATTGAAAATGATCGGATTTCTCAAAACTAAATTCATTAGCAATATTAAAGCACAAACCTAAAACATCAAATCCTGGTCCTAAATTAGCACTTGTGGCATATGTTTTGATTTTATTCATGGGACTTCTCCAATTCGTTGAGTAAATTTGATTTTACTTCTTCTTGTTTTAAAATAGTTGGATGTTGAATATCACTATGAAGTACTTGTGCAAGGTTATTAGGTATTCTTTCTTTATTTAAAGATGAAAGTTCGATAAGTGCTTGTTCTTCTGAGGAAATTTCTTTTTTAAGGATTGCCTCAACAACATCTTTAGCAAATTTATAAGGGGAAGCTGTGCTTAAGATAATTGTATGTGTATCATCCTCTGTTTCTTGAGTGTATTTGTCATAACAATGTAACGCAACAGCAGTATGTGGGTCAACTACTTTTTCGTACTTGTTATAAATAGTACGAATTGTTTCTTTTGTTTCATCATCATTTGCATAATAACTAGTGAAATCAGTATTCAATCGTTTTATTTCTTCTGGATTCAACATGTATTCTCCAGTAGATGAAAGATGATTCATGAGTTCGTTTACACGATTAGTATCATGATTAGCTACTTCAAATAAGTAACGTTCAACATTACTACTGACTAAGATATCCATTGAGGGGGAGATTGTTTTATGGAACACTCTTCTTTTATCATAATGTCCTGTTTGAATGAATTCTGTTAAAACGTTATTTTCGTTGGACGCACAAATAAGTTTATTGATAGGAAGCCCTAAGCACTTTGCGTAGTAACCTGCTAGGATATTTCCAAAATTGCCGGTTGGAACGACAAAGTTAACTTTATCATTTAATTGAATGACACCTGATTCAACGAGTTTACAATAACTATAAAAGTAATAAACTACTTGTGGACATAGACGACCTATATTAATGCTATTTGCACTTGAAAGCTGGATATTTTTTTCTAATAAATTGTTGTTTAGTGTATCATCATTGAATATTTCTTTGACGATGCGTTGACAATCATCAAAATTACCTTCAATGGCATATACATGTGTATTAGTTCCTTTTGTTGTTAGCATTTGTTTTTCTTGCATCTTTGAAACTAATTGATTTGGATAATAACAGAAGATTTGTACGCCAGGTTTATTTTTAAATCCTTCTAAGGCAGCTTTTCCAGTATCACCAGAGGTCGCTGTTAGAATGCATATTTCATTATTAATCTCATTTTTCTTAGCACATTCAGGCATGAACAAAGGGAGTAACTGCAATGCAACATCCTTAAATGCTGATGTTGGACCATGATATAGTTCAAGTAAAGTTGAAGAACCAATGGGTGTTAGCGCAACAACTTCATTTGTATCAAATGTTTCAGAATAAGCATTTGAAAGACAATTAACTAGTTCATGTTCACTAAAATCATCTATAAAAGTGTGTAAGACATCATACGCAATTTCGATATAACTTTTATTTAGTAGTTTTTGTATTGGGAGATTCTTTGTAGATAGATCTTGAGGTACAAATAAGCCACCATCGTCACTTATACCTTTAAGAACTGATAACGAAAAAGAATTACTACATTTCGAATTACGTGTGCTTGTATAAAAATATTGCATAAATTACTCCTTGTTTTGTTCATGAACACATGATACAATGTCCATCATAGAAAAACAAGTGTATTTTACACGAATACAGGTGAAAATATGAAAATTGCTATTTTGGGATATGGAACTGTTGGAAAAGGAGTAGTAAAAATACTTGAGGAAAGATTTCCTCATTTTGAAATTGTGAAGATTGTTGTTCGCTTAAAAACGGAATGTATTGATGAAAGGTTTACAACGGACTTTTATGAAATATTTAATAATGATGTTGATGTATTGATGGAAATGATTGTGGGTGATTCACCAACATATGAGTATATTCACTATGCACTATCTAAATGTGTTCATGTAATTACGTCAAATAAAGCCACTGTTGCATGCCATTTGGAAGAGTATATGAAACTTGCCAAAGAAAATCATTGTCAGTTTCGATATGAAGCTAGTGTAGCGGGTGGCATTCCTTGGATTCAAGGTTTAATCAAGGCAAAGAGAATTGATAAGATTGAAAGAATCGAAGGTATCTTAAATGGAACAACCAATTATATCTTAGATCATATGCTTAAGGAAAATAAGGATTATAATGAAGTGCTCCAAGTTGCTCAAAAACTAGGATATGCCGAAAGCGATCCTTCCGCAGACGTTGATGGTATGGATGCATTAAGAAAGATATGTATTTCATCCTCACTTGGCTATAATATTCGAGTTAACACGGATGAAATCGACTGTTTTGGTATATCTAATGTAAAGCTAAATGATGTAAAGAAGTTTAAAGAAGATGGAATGTTGATTAAATTAATGGGCTATTCAAATTTTGAAAATAATAAATTTTATGCCTGTGTTGAACCTGTGTTAGTTTCAATAATGTCAAAATATGCTTCGGTAGATGAAAATAATAATGCGGTTTCCCTTTATGGAAATACAATTGGTGAATTGATGTTTATTGGCCAAGGAGCAGGGCAAGCACCAACTGCGAATGCAATGATTCAAGACTTATTGGATATTAATGATCGTCGTTATGATCAAGAATGTAATTTTGTTGATTGTGAAATCAATAGAGAAGATGTATTCAATAATTATATATTTTGTATGAATGAAGATAATTCAAAGATCTTCAGCGATAAGATGGATTTTATTGAAAAAGTGCATGAACGTTATTATATAACGTGTAAGCCAAGTACTGTTGAAGAGAAAAATAAATGGATAAAAGAATTAAGTGAATTAAACTGTGAATTCTTTTATGCAAGAAGGAGAGTTTTATGATAGTTTCAAAATTCGGAGGTTCATCAGTAGCATCAAGTGAACAATTTAAAAAAGTAAAATCAATTGTAATGAGTGATGAAAGAAGAAAAATCATTGTGACAAGTGCATCTGGAAAAGAATCTCCTAATGATAATAAGATTACGGATTTACTATATCTTGTTCACGCACATCTTCAATACTCAGTATCGTTCAAAGAATTGTTTTCTTCAATTGCAAAGCGCTATATTAAAATTCAAAATGATTTAAATTTGAAAACAAATATTCAAGTAGATTTAGAAGAAATCGAAATGGGACTTACAAAACGTTGTCCAATTGATGATTTGGTTTCTCGTGGAGAATATTTAACAGGTATTCTATTAGCGGATTATTTAGGTTATAAATTTGTTGATGCAAAGGATATCCTTTGGTTCAATTATGATGGATCAATTGATTTTGATAAAACAGAAATGATGGTTAAGAATGCCATCAATAAGTATGATAAAATTGTTGTTCCAGGTTTTTATGGCTCAATGCCAGATGGAAATATTCATGTCATGAAACGTGGAGGATCAGATATTACGGGAAGTATATTAGCGCGTGTATGCGATGCTGAAGTCTATGAGAATTGGACTGATGTTTCTGGTATTTTAATGGCAGATCCAAGGATAATTGAAAATCCTAAACAGATTGAGAAAATTACATATAGTGAATTAAGAGAGTTATCCTATATGGGTGCTAATGTTCTGCATGAAGATGCGATTTATCCAGTGAAGGATTCTAATATTCCAATTTTAATTCTTAATACAAATGACCCAACATTCAAAGGTACAATGATTTGTGACAAGATTATTAATGATGAATCAAAGAATATGATTACTGGAATAGCAGGAAAGAAAGATTTTACTGTAATCACAATGTATCGGCATAATGCTTCTAATGAAATTGGGTTATTAAGGAAAGCATTAGAAGTTTTTGAAAAATATAAAATAAGTGTTGAACATGTACCAAGTGGAATTGATAATTTTTCAATTGTTGTTTCAACGAAATCAGTCGAGCGATTTCTTTATGAAATTGTGAGCGAGTTAAAACAGGCTACAGGTAGTGAAAGTGTTCAAGTAACAAATAATCTATCATTATTAGCAATTGTGGGTAGAAACATGGCAAAGCATGTGGGGGTTTCAGGACAGTTGTTTAAAACACTAGGGGATTATGAAATAAACATTCGTATGATTGCCCAAGGTAGTGATGAGATAAATATTATTGTCGGTGTAGAAAATGAAGACTTTGAAAAAGCCATTCATGTCTTATATAATTCGTTTGCGTAGAGGTGTAAAAAATGAGAATAGGAATCGTAGGAGCAACTGGAGCTGTAGGTCAACAAATGTTATTGTGCTTACAAGAGAAAAACTTTAATATTGAAGAAATGCGTTTGTTTGCAAGTGAAAGAAGTGCTGGAAGAGAAGTGGATTTTAATGGTAACAAAATAATAATTGAAAATTTAGAAACAAAACGATTTAAAGGTTTAGATTATATATTAGGGGCATTAGAGGCGGATATCTCAAAACAAATTGCACAAGATATTGTTGATGCAGGATGTATTTATATTGATAACAGTAGTGCGTTTCGCTCTGAAAATAATGTTCCACTTGTTGTACCAGAAGTAAATCGTCAAGATATCTTCAAACATCAGGGTATTATCGCAAATCCAAATTGCTGTACAATTATCACGTTGGTGGTGGCATCAATTCTGAATCGTTTATCAAAAATTGATAAAATGATGGTATCAACATATCAAGCGGTATCTGGAGCAGGGGTCATGGGTATGCAAGAATTGAATCAACAAATTCAATCAATTGGACATGGGCAACCTTGTAACGTAAATACTTTTCAAAAACAAATTGCGTTCAACTGTATTCCTCAAATTGGAGATTGTAATGATTTAGGGTATTCAAGTGAAGAAATGAAAATGCAAAACGAAGGAAGAAAAATATTGCACAATGATGATTTATTAGTTAACTGTACTTGTGTAAGAGTTCCAGTAATGCGCTCGCATTCAATATCTTGTACATGTTTCACTCAAGATAAAGTTGAACTTGAAACGTTTAAGAATGAATTAGAAAAAGCAAAAGGAATCAAAGTCATGGAATTACCTACACCACTTGATGCAAGTAATCAGGATGATATTCTTGTGGGCAGAATTCGTAAGGATATGCTATTTGAAAACGGTATCACATTTTGGTGTGTGGGTGATCAAATAAGAAAAGGTGCAGCAACCAATGCAGTTCAAATTATTGAAGAGTTAGAAAAAGGGATATGCACTTTATAGTGCGTATCCCTTTAGTTATTAGTTAGTTCCTGAACAAGATTCAGTATAACGTCATTATCAATAATAGCATTTGATGTAAGCGAATAAAACACATCGTTATTCGACCAAGTTACGATTGTAACATCAGTATCAGTGGTATCGATATTTACTTCAATCACATCTTCAATAAAGAATTGCTCGGTACTAATTACATTGTCATAAATGCCATGCATTTTAGCAACGGGCTTTTTTGTAGCGCGATAAATGTAACTATGGTTATTTAAATCAAAATTAATTTGTGCTGTTTTATTATCAATCGTGTAGTATTCAATGTTGGTGGAATTAGCTGGGGCTTCTATCGATATTCCAAAACTTTTGAATGCTTCACTTGATTCAACTGTTTTAAATGGATTAGCGACTGAAAGATTTTCAACTTCATTGTTTGATTTCTCATTATTGCATCCTACACAACCGATGCTAACTAGCATGAGGAAAAAAAGTAGAGTAACATTTTTCATAAAAATCTCCTTACTATCAATATAGCCTTTTTTAAAATTAAATCAAGATACTTGCGTATTTATGGGGGTTTTCATAGAATTACACCCAAAAAATGAAAGAGTTTTCATAAAAATAGAAAGAATTTACATAAATATGTTGAAAATGTGAAAAATATTTCATATAATAATGACAATCTCATTGGGAGATGGAAAGATCGAGGGAAAAGTTTATGAAATTCAAACAACTAGTTAAAAGCGGTCTTGTTCTTGGTCTTGCAGCAACGCTTGTGGCTTGCTCGTCAGGTAATGGAACAGACACACCAACCACTGATGGTGGTTCTACAGGAGGCAATACCGATACTATCGTTATAGGGTCTATGGGTCCTTACGAAGGAGAATTTTCAGTTTATGGGAATGCTGTTAAAAATGGTGTTGACTTAGCAATTCAAGAATTTAATGAAGGTGGTGGAAAGCTGCTGGATAAGACCGTAAAACTAGTTTCATATGATACTAAAGGGGATGCTACTGAAGCAACAAATGCATATAATAAGCTAGTTGATAGTGATGGAGCAGTTGCTATTCTTGGCGCTGTTCTAAGTGGAGAATCAACAGCTATTGGTTCAGCATCTCAAGGAATCGGAACTCCGATTTTATCACCATCTGCAACTGCATTAGCATTTACAGAAACAGGACCTAACGTATTTAGAGGATGTTTCACTGATCCAATTCAAGCTAGAATGATGGGTGAATTTGCAATTGATACATTAGGGGCTAAAACAGCTGCGATTATCTATAATACAGGTGCTGATTATTCTGAAGGATTAACTGAAAATTTCAAAGCAGCATTTGAAGAAAAGGGTGGAAAAGTAGTTGAAGTACAAGGTTACTCTGATGGTGACAAAGACTTCAACACTCAATTAACAACAATTAAAAATGCAAATGTTGATGTATTATATGTTCCTAACTATTATCAAGATAATGCACTAATTGCAAAACAAGCAAGAGCATTAGGTATTGATGCAACATTCATCGGTGGTGATGGATGGGATGGTGTATTAAGCGTAGTCGAAGATGCAAGTGCTGTCGAAGGCGCAATCTTCTGTAACCACTATTCACCAGATGATGAAGCGATTGTTGCATGGGGAGAAGCTTATAAAGCAAAATATGGTGTAGATGCAACTTCATTCGCATATTTAGGATATGATTGTGCTAATTTGATGATTCAAGCAATTCAAGAAGCTGGAACAACAGATCCACAAGCAATTGTTGATGCATTAAACAATATTAGTTTTGATGGCGTATTAGGTCATCTTGAGTTTGATGAAAATGGCGATCCAATTAAAGATTTAGCTTATATCACAATTAAAGACGGTAAATATACAACTTATACAAAGTAAGAAATTACTCAAAGCATAAGATTGGGGAGCCGCATGCTCCCCTTTCTTTTCCATTTTAAAGGGGGTACTAAAATGAATATTTCACAATTCTTTCTTCAAGTACTAAATGGATTGAATATTGGAAGTATTTATGCGCTAGTAGCGTTAGGATACACAATGGTTTATGGGATAGCAAAATTAATTAACTTCGCACATGGAGAAATTATCATGGTTGGATCATACACAGTTTTTGTTTGTATGACTCTTCTTGGTCTTCCTGTAGTCGTGGCGATATTTGTATCCATCATTGTATGCGCTTTACTAGGTGTAATTATTGAAAAGGTAGCGTATAAGCCATTACGAAGTTCATCGCGAATTTCGCTTTTAATCACGGCTATTGGAGTAAGTTTTTTATTACAAAGTTTATTTCAATTAATTTTTACGTCTAATCCAAAACCGTTTCCGACAATCATCAATTTTCCACCGCTAACCATCGGTGATTTTTCAATTACAGCAAATTATTATTTAACATTTGTAGTTTCAGTAATTTTAATGATTGTTTTAGATCGATTTGTAAAATTAACAAAAACGGGAAAGGCCATGCGTGCGGTTAGTGAAGACCAAGGTGCAGCACAATTAATGGGTATTAATATTAATAAAACAATATCCATTACTTTTGCAATTGGTTCGGCACTTGCAGCGATTGCAGGAATTTTATATAGTTCATCTTATCCACTTATTAATCCTTTCATGGGATCTACACTAGGAATTAAAGCATTTATTGCAGCGGTACTGGGTGGTATCGGTATTATTCCTGGGGCAGTTTTAGGTGGTTTTATTTTAGGTCTAGTTGAAAGTTTGACGAAGGCTTATATTTCATCACAACTTACAGATGCGATTGTGTTCTTAATTTTAATTCTTGTTTTGGTATTCAAACCAGCTGGAATTTTAGGCAAGAACCGCAAAGAGAAAGTGTAGGTGAATAGCATGAAGAAAATAAAAAATAATAAAAAGTTATTACTTCTACTTACAGTTTTAGGTATTGTAGGTGTTTATTTCATCATTTCCTTTTTAACGAAAGAAGGTATTATCAATCGTTATTATTCAGGAATTCTACTTTCTACATGTATTAATATTATTTTAGTAGTTAGCTTAAATGTAACAACTGGATTTCTTGGGCAATTAACACTAGGTCATGCAGGATTTATGGCAGTGGGTGCGTATACTTCAGCATATCTAACGAAGGTTGTCTTTGTATCACTTCCACCATTATTGAGTTTTTCAATCGCACTTGTGTGTGGTGGAGTAATGGCATTAGTGTTTGGTGTTATTATTGGATTTCCAACACTCCGTTTGCGTGGTGATTATCTAGCGATTATTACTTTAGCTTTTGGTGAAGTTATTCGAACAATATTATTAAATCTTAACTTTGTTGGAGGTGCTAAAGGATTTGCAGGAATTCCCCGCTATTCAACATTCGCATGGGCTTATTTCCTTGCGGCAGCAACTGTAATTATCGTTGTTATGTTGGTGAATTCACGTCATGGGCGAGCAATCATATCTGTTCGTGAAGATGAAATTGCAGCTGAAGCAAGTGGAATTAATACGTCTTACTACAAAATTCTTGCGTTTATCTTTGCTGCCTTCTTTGCGGGCGTAGCAGGTGGATTATATGCCCATTATATGGGGATTATTGAACCTAAAACATTTACATTCAACAAATCAATTGAAATTCTTGTAATGGTTGTGTTGGGTGGTATGGGTAATATCAAAGGGGCGATTATTTCAGCGATTGTATTAACAGTACTTCCTGAGCTGTTACGAAGTGTTGCAAACTATCGCACATTGATTTATGCCTTAGTATTAATTTTGATGATGCTCGCAAAAAACAATGCTACAGTTATGATGTATATTAATAAAGTGAAAAATAAATTATCTCGAAAGGAGGTTAAACAATGAGTGTATTAGAAGTTAAAGATTTAGGGATTAACTTTGGTGGATTACGCGCAGTTGATCAATTTAACCTAACAATCGAAGAAAATCAACTTTATGGTCTTATTGGACCAAATGGTGCTGGGAAAACAACAATTTTCAATTTACTTACAGGTGTTTATACTCCAACTGATGGGGTAATAGAATTAAATGGAGTTAAATTAAATCGTAAAATGCCAAGCACAATTGCAAAACTAGGTGTTGCACGTACATTTCAAAATATTCGCTTATTTAAAGATTTAACAGTATTAGAAAATGTGAAAATAGGAATGCATAATCAAGTTCGTTATTCTTTATTTCAGGGTATATTACGCACTCCTGCTTATTGGCACGATGAAAATTTTATGGAAAAAGAAGCCATGAAACTTTTAGAAGTATTTAAACTTCATACATTTGCACACACAAAAGCATCTAGTCTTCCTTATGGAAAACAAAGAGAATTAGAAATTGCACGTGCGCTTGCGACAAATCCCAAGTTACTCTTATTGGATGAGCCGGCAGCTGGGATGAATCCACAAGAAACACAAGAATTGATGGATACAATACGTAAGGTACGCAGTCAATTTAAAATCTCAATCTTATTAATCGAACATGATATGAAACTCGTTATGGGAATTTGTGAGAAAATCACAGTACTAAACTATGGAACTGTTTTAGCTTGTGGAACACCAGAAGAAATTCAAAAGAATAAACAAGTTATTAAGGCTTATTTAGGAGATTAGTTATGTTGAAAATAGAAAATTTAAATGTTCGGTATGGTGTGATTGAAGCAATAAAAGGTGTTTCATTTGAAATTAATCAAGGTGAGATTGTAGCGCTTATTGGTGCAAATGGAGCAGGCAAGACAACAATACTGCATACCATTTCAGGTTTATTGAAACCGAGTGAGGGTGCTATTTATCTAGAAGGCAAGGATATTACAAAGATTCCTGCCGATAAAATAGTATCAATGGGATTAGCTCAAGTTCCTGAAAGGCGCCGTGTTTTCGCTGAACAAACAGTAGAAGAAAATTTACAATTAGGCGCTTTCACACGAAAAGACAAAGCGGGTGTTCAACAAGATTTAGAAATGATTTATACACGTTTTCCTCGTTTAAAAGAAAGACGTAAGCAATTAGCAGGTACGCTTTCTGGTGGGGAACAACAAATGTTGGCAATGGGTCGTGCGTTGATGGCTAAACCAAAGATATTGTTACTGGATGAACCAAGCATGGGACTAGCTCCTTTGTTGGTGCGCGAAATCTTTTCAATTATTCAAGATATAAAAAATCAAGGAACTACTGTTCTTTTAGTTGAACAAAATGCTAAAATGGCATTAGGAATTGCTGATCGAGCCTATGTACTTGAGACGGGTGAAATCGTACTTACTGGTACTGGTCAAGAATTAGCAAACAGCGAAGAGATAAAGAAAGCATACTTAGGAGGATAAGTGTATGTATGTAAAAGATCGAATGACCCGTGATCCTTATTGCATTACAAAGGAAACATCAATTAGTAAAGCATTAGATATCATGTCACAAAATGACTTCCATCGTTTACCTGTTGTTGAAGATGGAAAACTTGTAGGACTTATTACAGAAGGAACAATTACTGCGAATACTCCAAGTCAAGCAACAAGTCTATCAATATATGAACTTAACTACTTACTCTCTAAAACAAATGTCTCTGAAATAATGATAAAAGATGTACAAACAGTAAAACCAGATGCATTATTAGAAGAAGCAGCAGTTAAGATGCGTAAAAATGATGTTGGGTGTTTACCTGTAATAGAGAACAATGCAGTTGTAGGTATTATCACTCAAAATGATATCTTTGATGCCTTTGTTGATTTGTTAGGCTATTATACTCAAGGAGCCCGTTATGTACTTGAAATCAAGGAAGATCATCCAGGTATTTTATCGGATATAACAAAAATCTTCTTTGATCAAAACGCGAATATTACTAATTTAGCCGTATATTCAAAACCTGAACATATTGATGTAGTTATTCGTGCAAACAATGTTGATCATCATGTGATGGGTAAAATATTGAATGATGCAGGTTATAAGGTAGTTTCTACAATAACATCAGCAAAAGAATAGAAAAATAAGAGGGAATAGTAATTTCCTCTTTTACTTGTTATAATTATTGACGGAGGATACTGTGATGAATTGGACATTATTTTTAGTTTTATGTGGGGTAGGTTTAGTTAGTTATTTTGGATATTTCTTATTATTTAAAAATCAAATTATGAAATTAACAAAATTACTATATCAAGATAATAATGCGGAAGGTTTTTTAAATGAATTAAACTCATGGCAAACAAAGCTTTTCTTCCCTAAGAAAATGCAAGCAATGATGAAAATTGATGCTTACTTAATGCAAGGTGAAGTTGAGAAAAGCAAAGAGTTATTTAATGAATTAGACAAATATAGAATTCGCCCAGGAGATGAATTTTATGTTCGTCAAAAAGAGGTTGCATTCTATGTTGATTTAAAAGATGCAAAGAACTCAGAAAAAGCTTATAATCGTATGCGTGAAATATATGATTCTTTCAAAGATAAAACAAGCTATGATTCAGTAATGAAAGAAAGTGAATTTATTTATGAAATCAATATTAAGAAAAATTATCACTATTTAGAAGAGATGTTAGAACGTGCTAAGAATGCACAAGCTGACTTTTCTCAAGGTATTTATCTATATCGTGCAGCAAAGTGTTATTACTTTAAAGGGGATATGCGTCTTTGTAAAGAAACATTACAACGTGCTCAAACGCGCTTAAAAGGAACATTTTATGAAGCTTTTATTCAAGATGTCTTAGATAAGGATATTAAGCTAATAGAAGAAAAATAGTGAAATCTCTTGGTGTTGATGAATCCTGTTATTAAGGTGTTAACTACATAGAGCTGATAAACAATCAAAGTATAAATTAAGAAAAGGTAGTTAATAAAATTACTATCTAAAAAGGAGGAGTGATTTCTATCACTTCTCCTTTTTATGAGCTAAATAAATCTATAAAATGAGTTTCATTTTTAAAAAAATATCTTTTTTAACCTTCGAATTTTCATATAATATTTTATACTTCTCTCCATATCAATTTAATTTTCCTATTTAAAATTAGTAATTACAGGAAAGAGATATTTAAAATTCAAAATATCTAGTGTAAATATTAGACAAATTTTATGTGTTATTATGTCATTATGTGATAAAATATATAAAATATATTTACTACTTAAAAAATAATGATTTTAATATTTAGACTAGGGGGATTTAAATGAGAACAAAGCATTCATTATATAACATCTTGGTTACTTTGATCACAAGTATAATTTTGCCTTTGGTCGGATTTATCAAATATAGTTTATTTGTAAAGTTTTATGGAAGTGATATTAATGGAATACAACTAACAATTGCACAGATTATTATGTTTTTAAATATTTGTGAAGTATCTTATTCGTTGGCTTTTAGACAATTATTGTTCAAGCCGTTGGCAAATAACGATAAAGAAACAGTATTAAAGTATTATTATGGTGCTAGGAAAATATTCAAATTAACAGGATATATTGTTATTGGGTTGGGGTTGATTGTTGCGATCTTATTTCCTTTCTTTGCGCACTCACCATTTGATTATCTACAAACGGTGGGTATGTTTGTGATTTTATGTATACCTTATGGGATATCATATTTTATGATGGGACCAAACCTCGTTATTATTGCAGATCAGCAAGAATATAAAATTAATATTTGGATACAATCTTTTATGATATTAAGAATGTTTCTCATGATTTGTATTATTTTAGCTAAAATGGATTTCATATGGATTATACTAATCGAAGGTGCAAATATATTGTTATCAAATTACGTTGCTCGAAGAATTGCATTAAAAGCTTATCCTTGGTTATTAAATACACCAACGGCAGTGTCTTCAAATGAATTTGTAACTAATGCAAAGTATACTTTTGTGCAACGATTAGCAACACTTGCGACATCAAACACTGATAATATCGTTATTGCAATGTTTATGGGCTATGGTATGACGAGTGTATTTGGGAGTTATAGTTATTTAACTGATTCAGTATCTAAAATTATAAATGGTGCAATTACTTCACCAATTAATAGTTTCGGGAATTTATTCAATGATAATAGAGCAGATGCCTACAATGTATTTACTGAATTTTTTAATTTTGCTGTTTACATTGCTAGTATAATTTCAATTTGCATTTTTGTTGTTATGAATGATTTCTTGGTTTATTGGATGAGGAATACAGAAAATCCTGAGTTATATAATGTGTCAATAATTATTGCATTTTTATTTGCTGTTAATATATTCTATTTAACAATGCGAGAACCAATTATTATATCTAGAGATGCAAATGGATTATTTAAATATGCTAAAAACAATGCATTTTTAATGGCGATTACAAAAGTTGTTCTATCAATAATTCTTATTCAATTTTGGGGGTTTGCTGGTATTTTATTAGCGACTTTAATCACAAATTGGGTCATTGATTTTTTATACAATCCTGTCCTTGTGTACAATAAAGTATTTAAACTAAGACCAATACGCTATTATATAATGGTTTTGTCACGATTCATTTTAGCATTAAGTATAGGTTTAATTGCGTATATCATTTGGAACAATTATCATGCATATGTAAGTGGCGGTATAATGCATTTTGTTGTTGCTTGCTTAATCCTTGGGGTTTCAGTAGGTGGGATAATGACGGTAATATATGCTGTTTCATACAAATCTTACAGAAATTTGTTTAACCGTTTATATAGGATGTATTGCAAAAAAATTTAACTGGTCACTTAAAAGATGGCAAATTCAAGTTTCTAGGAATTAGAAATAAGGAAATAGATACTGTATGTTTGCGTATTTGTCTGAAAAATGGAAATGTAGTGAATCCTTTCTTGTAGAGGGAAATTTATAATAATTGCCTATAATAAGCTTAAAATAGTCTTATATTTTTAATGAGTACAGATTATATTATCTGCTATGAAATATTTTTTTCTTCATAATTGTAGTGCTATAGCTAGATATTTAATTTAGAAAGAAGGTTTCAGAAATGTAAATTATTTTCATTGGTCATTTCACTTTTATCTCATTAATTCTATGCTATAATACCAATAGCAATGAGGTGTTTTACTTAATAGGGAATAGAGTTTAATCTCTAGCTGCCCCAGCAACCGTGATGTTGACGAGATTCTAATTTATCCACTGTACACTGTATGGGAAGGAAGAATCAAGGATGATACTAAGCCGGTAGACCTGCCTATTGTGATTTTACGATTCTTCTGGGTGAAAGACGTCGGTGGTTTAAGCATAAATAGGGCTTTTAAGGCTTTTATGTTTAGGTGCCTTCAATTCACTCATTCTTTGAAGAATGAGTTTTTTATTTTAAAGAAGGGGGTATTCTTATGACAGATGCTAGGGCATGTGCATATTCTTATTTGTATGAGACTTCATCTTTGTGCGATTATGAAATTGCGACAGATTTGTTAGCTTCAAGAATAGGGTTAGCAATGCACGATGTTAAGCACAGCGATTTAAAATTTCTTGTTGAGCTTGTCTACCATGCAAATGGATCCATGCGTGGTAAATGCGCAATAACAGAGGAAGATTTAAAGAGGTGTAATGATTTGTATGAGGAATATCTTGAAAAAGTTGGACCCTGTAAAATGTTTGTACTTCCATGTGGGTGTAGAGGAGCATCAGTGCTACATTGCCTAAGAAGTGAAACAAAATCAATTATTCGAATTCTGGCGAAGATTGATCGCGAACCAGAAAGAGTAAAGAATAAAAACATCCATCAATTTTTCAACCTTCTATCTAATTTGTTCTTTTTAATGGCATTGTACGAAAACAAACAAGAAAACGTGAAAGAAAGTGAATTTGTCTCTAAAAGTTATGAGTGTTAGAACACTGACAAGAATTGCGATTATGGCCAGCATTCAATCCGCTGTATTTACCATATTCTCGCAAGTATTGTATTTAGAGGGGATAACTTTTACGGTTTGTTTGTTTGCATGTGTGTTTAAAAAAGAAGAAGTTGTATTTGCATCATTTATTTTTGCGATGGTAAATATGCTAGTTCAAGGAATTAGTATTTGGACGATGATGTATGCAATTATTTATCCAACCTATAGTTTAATAATTGCTTCATTTAAAGGTTTTTGGTTAAAGAAACCAATGGCTTTAGTTGTTGCCTGTGGTATATTATCATTTGCAACGGGACAATTATTAGATTTACCATTTATTTTATTTGCCAAAGAAATTACTATTTTTTACATTATTCTTGGTTTGAAAACTTCAATTATACAAGGATGCCTTAGTGCATTTATGTGTCTGCTTATTTTTGAACCATGTCTAAAAGTATTACAAAAAATCGAGGGAGAAGCATTATGAAAAAGAAAATATTAATAGGTTTAGGGATAGTTGCCATTGCAGCATTAGCAATTTTCGGATTACAAGCATTACTACCATCAAATGAAGCACAAGTAGGAAACAAACAATTGAATATTGTTGTTATTGACACAACAAATGACAACAAAGAATTATTTAATGATACTATCAAGACTGATGCAGAAACTTTAGGTGATGCATTAGCAGGGGTTCCTGAATTAAAAATGGTAACTGAAGATAGTTCATATGGTAGATATATTCAAGCACTATGTGGTGTTGAACAAGGCCCACAAGAAAGTGGACCATGGTGGTTATACGAATCAGATAATAACGAATCATGTAAAGCACAAGGAATGTGTATGGGTATCGATGATACTGTCATTAAAGATGGTGACAATTTCACATTTAATTTCACAGCAAGTTTTAACTAAGAGAAGAACATCTAATTCTCTATAAGAGAGGGATATATCATGGAAAATTTAGAAGTAATCAAGCGCGATGGCAGAATCGTGCAATTTAATAGCGACAAAATCATAGCTGCAATTCAAAAAGGATTTTGTAAAAACACAGATAGTTATGATAAAGCGAAGAAAATTTGTGAAACAGTAATCGAGAAAATAAAAGATTTAAATACAAATAAAGTAGAAATCGAACGAATTCAAGATTTTGTGGAAGAAGCATATGTTGAAAACAATTATATAAACGAATATAAACAATTTAAAAATTATCGTCAAAAGAGAACTCTAGCAAGAGAATGTTTCTCACAAAAAGAACATAAACTTATGAAAACACTTGAAAACTTTGGAATCAAAGAAGCAAGTGAAGTAGATGAAAAAAGAGAAAATGCAAATATCAATGGAGATACTGCGATGGGATTGATGTTAAAGTATGGAAGTACTTTATCGAAAGCCTATACAACATCTTATTGTTTAGATAAAACATTTGGAGATGCACATGATTTTGGAGAAATTCATATTCATGACATGGATTTTTATCCAATGGGGACAACCACTTGTCTACAAATTAATTTAGACCAATTATTTAAAGATGGATTTAATACTGGACATGGTTTCTTAAGACAACCAAAGAGTATTGCTTCTTATGCTTCTCTTGCAGCTATTGCAATTCAATCTAATCAAAATGATCAACATGGTGGTCAAGCAATTCCACTTTTTGATTACTATTTATCAAAAGGAACACTTTGTTCTTTTAAAAAGAATTACATTCAAATGTTGAAAGATTTCCAAGATTTCACATCGACCTATAATGAAGAAGAAATTCAAACAATCACAGATAAAATTGATGCTTTAGAAGATATTCAAAAAGTTGAAAATACCGATAAATTTTATGAGAAGGTTGTTGCGAAAACTGAAAAAGAAACATACCAAGCAATGGAAGGATTAATACATAATCTAAATACCATGCATTCTCGTGCTGGTGCACAAGTACCATTTAGCTCAATTAACTTTGGAACTTGTACTACTGCTGCAGGTAGAATGGTTTCTCGTAATTTATTACTTGCGATGGAAAGCGGACTTGGAAATCATGAAACACCAATTTTCCCAATCCTTATTTTTAAAGTAAAAGAAGGAAATAACTTTAATGAAGGTGATATCAACTATGACTTATTTAAGTTAGCAATTCGCTGTTCAAGTAAAAGAATGTTTCCAAACTTTGCGTTTATTGATGCACCATTTAATAAACAATATTACAAAGAAGGGATTCCTGAAACTGAAATTGCCTATATGGGATGTCGTACACGTGTAATTGGTAATAGTGCTTGCCCAGAGGATGAAGTTGTAGTTGGAAGAGGAAATCTAAGTTTTACTTCAATCAATTTACCTCGTCTAGGAATTAAACATGGTTTAGGTAAAAAAGACATTGAAGGTTTCTATAAAGAACTTGATGAAAAACTTGAATTAGTAAAGAAACAATTACTTGAACGTTTTGCAGTACAATGTCAAAAGAAGGTGAAAAACTTTCCGTTCTTAATGGCACAAGGTAACTGGAAAGGTTCAGAAAAACTTGAACTAGAAGATACATTAGAAGAGGTTTTAAAACAAGGAACATTGACTATAGGATTTATAGGGCTTGCTGAATGTCTTTCAGCACTTGTAGGTCAACACCATGGTCAAGATGAAAAATCACAAGAACTAGGTTTAGAAATCGTTAAACATATGCGTGAGAAGTGTGATGAATTCTCTAAAGAAACAGGACTTAATTTCTCACTAATCGCAACACCTGCAGAAGGATTGTCAGGCCGATTTGTTAAAATCGATCAAGAAATGTTTGGTGATATTCCAGAAGTAACAGATAAAGAATATTACACAAATTCATTCCATGTCCCAGTTGGTTACGATATAAATATCAAGAAGAAACTTCAACTCGAAGCGCCTTATCATGAATACACTAATGGTGGACACATTTCTTATGTGGAAGTAGATGGTGATGTTGCGAATAATCTTGATGCATTTGAAAAAATTGTGAGAATGATGAGAGAAACAAATATTGGTTATGGTGCTATTAACCATCCATTAGATAGAGATCCAGTATGCGGATATAATGGAATTATTAATGATGAATGTCCATTATGTCATCGTCAAGAAGAAGAAATTCCTTTTGAAAGAATACGTCGTATTACAGGATATCTTGTAGGGACACTTGATCGCTTTAATAACGCAAAACTTGCGGAAGTTAGAGATCGCGTAAAACATGGCAAAAATTAGACTTGCTGCACCACTTCAAGCAGATAGTGTTGTAGATGGTCAAGGTTTAAGACTAGTTGTATGGACGCAAGGCTGCCCGCATCACTGTGCTGGTTGTCATAATGAAGAATCGCATGATTATGATGGTGGTAAACTTTATGATTTGGATGAACTTTGTCAAGAAATCAAAGATTTAGATTATCATGATGGGATTACTTTATCTGGTGGCGAACCTTTTGAACAAGTTGAAGAATGCTTAGTGCTTGCGAAATATGCGAATTCAATTGGACTAAACGTTTGGTGCTATACAGGGTATACTTGGGAAACTCTTCAAAGTAGAAACAACCCATTAATTCAAGAATTCTTAAATTATATTGATATATTAGTAGATGGAAAATTCGAGAAGAATTTAAAATCATTAGAATGTAAATTTAGAGGTTCCAGTAATCAACGATGTATCGAAGTGAATAAATCAAAAGAATTAGATAAAATATGTACGCTTTACTAAAGACAATCGAAAGATTGTCTTTTATAATAGAGTGAAAGGAGATAGCAGTATGAAAAAAGAAAAATTTGGAATGAAATATATTGATTTTCGCAGTGATACAGTAACATTCCCAACTCAAGAAATGCGAAATGCCATGAGTAAAGCAATTGTTGGTGATGATGTTTATGGAGATGATCCAACCGTAAATGAATTAGAAATGACAGCTGCTAAGTTATTAGGAAAAGAAGCAGGACTTTTTGTAAGTAGTGGAACAATGGGAAATTTACTTTCAATATGGACACATACAGATCGTGGGGATGAAATTATAACGGGATGGCATAATCATATAATTGTTCATGAACAAGCAGGTATTGCCCAAATTGCTCAGGTAATGCCACGGGTTATTTGTCATGAAAATGATTTTATCTATCCAGAAGATATTGAAAAGAATATTCGACCTAATGATATTCACGAACCACATACAACACTTGTAAGTGTTGAAAATGCATTGTCAAATGGATTAGTTGTTCCGCTAGATATTATGAAGGCTAATTATGAAATGGCAAAAAAATATAATCTTAAAGTACATCTTGATGGTGCTAGGCTCTTTAATGCGGCAGTAACACTGGGGTGTGAAGCAAAAGATATTGCCCAATATGCAGATAGTGTAACTTTCTGTTTATCAAAAGGGTTATGTGCTCCTTATGGTTCAGTAATTGTTGGAACAAAAGAATTTATTGATAAGGCACGTCGTCATCGTAAAATGATTGGTGGCGGAACTCGTCAAGCAGGCGTACTTGCGGCTTGTGGTTTGTTGGCATTAAAGAAAATGACAAAACGATTGAAACAAGATCATCAAAATGCTAAGTATCTTGCGAAAGAATTAAACGCAATTGATGGTATTGAAGTTGATGTTGATAAAGTTCAAATAAATATGGTTTTCTTTAAATTAGATAAAAAGAAAATCAATGAGAAAGAATTCTTAAAACAATGTGATAAAAAATCGATATTAATGAATCCTGCTACAGATGGAGAATATCGTGTAGTAACTCATTATTGGATTGAGAAAGAAGATTGCGATAAGTTTATACAATGCTTACTCACAAGTAAAAAGAAATAAAACAAAGACTAAGTAAAAGAAGAATGTAACTAAAAAGGCTTACTCGAATGAGTAAGCCTTAAATGTTAATCCATTAATAATTTAATTGCTGTAGCTAAACCTTTTGTTTTTTCAACAGTACAAGAACATATAGCTACACGAATACCTAAATTAACTTTAACTGTAAAAATATGATGGTTGATTAATTTATCGTGAAGGCGGTCACGTTGTTCATTATTGGTGCATTGAACAGTAACGAAGAATCCTTCTTTATAAGGATAAACGGGTAATTCGATTTTCTTCGCTTCTTCTAAAAAAAGTTCACTACGTTGTTTTAGAAGATCAATATAGTCTTGCTTCTCAGACATAAAGTTGAAATAATTATCTGTGGTTACCCAAGTGAAGTTATCCATTGCGGCATTAGGAATGTTACTCCAAATGGCACGGGCAAATTTTTCGAATACAATTTCTACTTCTCTTACTTTATTGGCATTCTTTCCAAGAAGAACTGCAGCACCACAACGTAATCCATAAGAAGTACAAGTTTTAGAACAGCTAAATGCAATACTAATAAGAACATCATCACTAATATTATTAAATGTTTCCATGACTTTTCTTGATTGCGGAATATCATAAGCATAATCAATATAGGCAATATCATCGATGAGAATTACTGGACCTTCTTTTGAACATTCATTTAAGAAGTCAATTACTTGATCCCATTCTTCACGTGTCATTGAATAACCAGTTGGATTATGACAAGGATCATTAATTACAACAAGAAGTTTCTTTTGGTTGTTCATGACTTCTGTACAAATCTCTTTGAAGTTAGTGAGATTGAAATGATCTTCTTCAAATAGTGAGTATGTTTTCACATCGAAATTGTTTTGGGTTGCCATTAGACGGTAGCTACCCCACGCAATATTGGGAAGAATAACTGTTTCACCGGCATCTAAAATATTAGAGAATGTCATGCTGACAGCACCGCTACCTCCAGGAGTTGCGATAACACTATGTGTTAAGTTTATATCTGCTCCTTGCGTAATCCATTGATATACTTGTTCACGATAAGTTTCATTTCCGATAAAACTTGCGGCATATTTTGCTTTAGTGCGATCTGGAATTTGGTCATAATGTTCAAATACACTTTTGAATGCGACAAGATTTCCATCTTCGTCGTATAATGATCCAATTGATGCGTTTACTACATTTTCTGCACCAATTCGCTTTGCTTCTTTATTCGCTAAATCTACTACTGCAAATACAGTATCTTCAATTGGAACTAAGTTTGCTGCTCTTCTTGTAAAAGTCATCTCAAATCCCTCTTTCATCTTATGTATAAGTATAGATTTTATCATGATTAAAATCAAGAATAGGTAGATAAAATTTTAAATATCATGTACACTAATTAAGGATTAGGAGTGATAGTATGAATAATTTTTGGCGTAATGTAGGATATCCGCTATGTGTATTAATCATAGGAGGATTGTTGATAAGATTCTTAGGTCCATATGTACCAAATGAAGTAATTATAATTTTGGTTGCTGCTACATGTTTTGCCTTTGGTGTAAGTTTGCATGTTGGAAAGAAAAGTAATGGATGGATACAAAAGTTTGTCATTGCATTTTTCTTCTTATTCTTTGTCTTTTGGGATTTAGGTGCAATTGTTTTACCACAGTTAAAAAATATATTCACATTAGTAGGAATTAATGGATTTGTAATTCATTTATTCTATGTATTTTGCGGATGGAGCTTCTTTAAGTAAAAAAACTGCTGGGCAGTTTTTTATTTTACATGAATAGTTTTGAACCGATTCGGACAATTGTTGAATTGTGTTTTAATGCAAGTGGATAATCATCGCTCATCCCCATTGAACACTCCTTGATGGTGTCACTTCCAAAATGATTTTGTAGCATCAAAAAGCATTGGTGTGCTTCTTCAAACACCTTCTCTATTTCATCAGTATCATCAGTATGAGGTCCCATGCACATAATTCCATTAACTTTTACATTTGAAAAGGTTAAACACTTTTCAATGAATGGAATTGCATCTTCATAGCTTAGCCCAGTTTTAGTATCTTCTTTTGCAAAGTTAAATTGAACTAAGATAGGAATTACTTTGTTTATACGCTTTGCTTCAGTGTGCAATACTTCGACAAGGTCTAAACTTTCTACGGATTCAATACACGCAAGATAAGGTAAAACTTTACGAACTTTATTACGTTGAAGATGTCCAATAAAGTGCCATTCAATATCTGCTGGTAAATCAACTTTTTGAAGTAATTCTTCTGTTCGGTTTTCACCAAAGATACGCTGTCCTTTATTATAATAATCCATAATCTGTTCCCTGGAACGTTTTTTACTGACAACAACTAGTTTTGTGTCTTTCAATTCTTTTAATAATTCTTCATAATTAATCATATTCATCACCATAACCATTGTAACATGATTATGTTATAATTGAGCAGGTGGTGATAAAAATGAAATGTGATTTACATTGTCATAGTGAATATAGTTTTGATAGCACACAATCCGTTGAAGATTTATTGCGACGTGCTAAAGAAGCAGGAATAAGTGTTTTAGCAATTACAGATCATAATGTAACGAATGGTTCATTAGAAGCACTTAGACAAAATGAAATAGATATAATTCCAGGGATTGAAATTGATTGTTTTTGTAAGGATACAATTATTCACTTAACCGCTTATGGTATGGAACTTTCAGATGATCGATTCACAAAATGGAAAGAGTATTACATATCGGAATTAGATAGAATTGGTGAGTTACGCCTAAAATTAATTGAAGAGAAATATAACTGTAAACTGGATATAAATAAAATTAAGTCTTATACCCATTTTGATTATCCATATACAAATGTTGAAATTGAAAAAGTTCTGTTTGAAGACTCTAATCATCCAGATTTACTACCCTATCAAATAGGTGATAAAAGTCAAAATCCAATAGCTAATTTTTATTGGGATCATCTTGCGATAGGTAAGTGGGGATATGTTGAAATGGTATTGCCTAACTATATCGATATTATTCATTGGATACATGAAATTAAGGGTGTAATTATTTGTGCACATCCTAAAGTAACTATTGGTAAAGATTTGGATACAATTCAAGCATTAATTGATGCAGGGATTGATGGCTTTGAAGTTTACTGTTCTTATCATGATGAAGAGTATGCCGAATTTTATAAAAATATCGTGGAAAAGCATGATTTACTGATGACGTGTGGAAGTGATTTTCACGGGTATACAAAACCCAATATAGAGCTAGGTCAAACTGGATATAATGGCGATTGTAGCCAAATTGTGACTAGACTTAAAGAAAAAATCAAAGAAAAACACAATCAATAAAAATGTTGTATAATGAAATGGGGTGAGAGGAATATGAAGAATAAGAAGTTAGAAAAAGAATTATTGGCACTTATTTTAACGATTGTTTTCTGTATAATTGCCGTTAGTATTGTACTTCTCATTTTGATAAATACATTTAATGAAAAGAAAAATAATGAAGCCCAAGTTGTAGAAAAAGCACCCGTTGTTTTAAATTATAATGCAAGCATATTCTATGGTGGGAAGGTTGATGTTGATAAGGATTTAGTGCGTGGATATACAATCGACAATGATATGAATTTTTATACGCTTTTCAGTTCAATTGAGCCAGCGATTACGAATAATGATGTTTCAATATTTGGTTTTGATGATGTGGTTGTAGAAGATTATGCTGATAAAGGTACACCTACTGCATTGATAGATGATATGGAATCAATTGGATTCAATATGGTAGCAATGTTAGGAAGTAATACATTGAGTTTGGGTGAAGAAGCATTATCAAAATCATTTGATTATTGGGATCAACAAACGATGTATTTTGCAGGTGGTAATAGAAGCATTGATGAATCCACTGAAATATTTACAAAGAATGGTATTAATTTTGGATTGTTGTCATATACAATGCCTTCAAATCTTAGTGAAATTACCATTGAAAATCCATCGCTATTAGATGTCTACAATGATCAAAAAGCCCAAGAAGATGTTACAAACTTGAAGAGTCAAGTAGACGTAGTACTTGTCTATATTGATTGGAATGATGTAGAAACAATGGAAGTAACTGGTGATCAAAAACGAGTAGCGAAACTACTTGCAGATGCTGGTGCAGATGTTGTACTAGGAACAAATACAAAAACAATACAGCCAGTTGAATGGATTGATGATACTATTGTTTATTATTCATTAGGGAATATGATTGCCGATGATACGGATTTGGATCAATCAATTGGGTTAGTAGGTAGTCTCTTTATTCAAAAAACAGTGGTTGATGGAGTAGTAACAATTGAAAAAAGCCAACCTAAGGCTGACTTAATTTATATTACAAATAGTCTAGTTCCACGTATCATGATGTTTGATGAATTAACAGATGAACTGAAGAACAAAGATAAAATCTATAATGAGTATACATCTATTGTTACTCAATTAGATGATTCGATTCGTATTGGTGGACTTAAATAAGAGGAATTTTAGAAGAACTTTGTGGTGGCACAAGGTTCTTTTTTTCTAGTGTGGGAAGCACAAGTTTAAATACAATATAGAGTAATAATACTTCCAAAGGTAATAAGATTAAATTTTTAACAATACTGATAGAAAAATAATAATTAAATCCTTTAGAATAGAGCATTGAAGTCCATAGTGATCCTAGAAAAGCATTACTTACCACATTGATAATTAAACGTGATAAGAATAACTTTGTGACTGTGATTCTTGTTTGATACAAGAAAACAGCAAATATGAAACAGTTGAACATGGCACTAATTGCATAACCAGGAAAGAAAGCTCCTCCAGGGAATAGCATGAATCCAACAATATCAGTGATGAATCCACTAATTAATCCTGGAATAGGACCAATGATACAAGATTCGACAGCGATTAAAAGATAACCAAAAGAGATTCTAAGATTCTCTCCGATAGGTAAAAATAATCCTGCAGTAGCAACTTTAAGCGCAATGAAAACTGCCATTATTGCTAGATAATAAACTTTTTTTAGATTTTTAGCTGATTGTGTGAACATAAAAAAATAGTCTCCTTTCTCCACAGATGTGAAGTCTATGAGACATTTTCACAGTTGTGGGACAATAGCTGTACCGCAAGTTTCCTTTTCGTCCATCGCTTCCCAAGCGAAGGCACTTAACGCACAGATAATGTATATACTATGAATATAGAAGATATACTACTCTTTGTCAAGGTGAATGTCTTTATAAAAAGAATAAAATAAGGTAAACTATACGGGGTAAGGTGGTAATTATGGAATTATTAGTAACGTTAGAAAATTGTAATGATATTCAAACTTTTGCGGATGCAGGCGCAACAGTCTTTTTATTTGCGGATGAATTTCATGGGACAAGGGTTGCAAAGAGAATGAGTCTTGATGAAATAAGCTTTGGTGTAAAACAAGTGAAAGAGTTAAACTTAAAGTCAGCTCTTATGATGAATCGAATCTATACAGATGCAGAGATTGACAAAATTGAAGAAATGTTGGAATTCGCAAAAAAGATTCAAATAGATTGGATTTATTATAATGATCCAGCTGTTTTCATGTGTGCTGAAGAAATGGGAATGGTTTGCCAACTTGTCTATGAACCAGATACCCTCATGACGAATTCAAAAGATATGCAATTCATTTTAGATCAAGGAGTTCACCATGCGGTTTTATCTACCGAGATTACGTTGGATGAAATGAAAACGATGACAAGAAATGTTCATGGAAATACAGAAGCAATCTTATTTGGGTATTTAAATATGTCTTATTCAAAACGTCATCTCATACAAAATTATTGTGATGAAATAGGTATTGAAAATAACTTTCAAGATAAGATGGATATGGTTTTAATTGAATCTACAAGAGAAGGTAAAATGCCTATTATTGAAGATGGACAAGGGACACATATATTTACAGATTACATTCTAGATGCATTTAATGAAATTGTTGAACTAAATAAAGAAGGTTTGAAGGTTGTGCGCATTGATGGAATTTTCTTGAATAGAGATTGTGTGGCAGATGCATGTAGAGCGTTTGGGATGATTTTAAGTGGTTTGCCAAGTGAAATTATTAAAGAAAAATTTGAAGAAAAATATCCGACACTTCCTTGGAGCACAGGATATATGTATCAAAAGACGAATTTAGTGAAGTAGGTGAATTATGAATAAGAATATAGAATTATTAGCACCAGCAGGTGACTTAGAGAGAGCAAAAACTGCCATTCGTTTTGGTGCCAATGCAGTATATTTAGGTGGTAAACGATTTTCACTTCGTTCAAGAGCCTCAAATTTTGAAATTTGCGATATAAAGGAAGCATGTGATTATGCTAGAGAATATGGAGCCCATATTCATGTCACCATAAATATGATTCCTCATGATGAAGACTTAGATGGTTTAGAAGATTATGTTAAAGAATTAGAGAGTGCGGGAGTTACGGCAGTAATTGTTGCAAGTCCTTCAATTATTCAAACAGTAAAAAGAGTTGCACCAAAACTAGAAGTACATTTAAGTACACAAATGTCGACAACAAATCTAAAAGCAATTGAATATTATAAACGCTTAGGAGTTGACCGTATTGTGTTCGCAAGAGAATGTGATTTAAAAGAAGTTACACATATTGCGAAGAATTCTCCAGTGCCCACAGAAGCCTTTATTCATGGTGGTATGTGTGTCAATTACTCTGGTCGCTGTACTTTAAGTAATGCAATGACATTAAGAGACGCGAATCGCGGAGGGTGTGCACAATCATGCCGTTGGAAATATCATCTATTACAAGGTGAACATGAAATTAGTACTATGGATAATTTATTTTCAATGAGTTCTAAAGATTTAATGGCTGTTGAATTTATGTATGATTTAATGGAGGCAAATGTAGCATCACTAAAAATTGAAGGTCGTATGAAATCAGCATACTATATTGCAAGTGTTGTCCATGCTTATCGTAAATGCATTGATGAAATTGCATCAACGGGTAAACGATTAAGCCCAGAACGATTAGCGTATTATATCGATGAACTAGCAAAGGCAGAGAATCGTCCAACATCAAGTGGGTTCTATCGAGGATTACCTACTTATCGTGATCATCTATATGGTGTCAATGGGGCGGGGGTAACACATGATTTTGTTGGTCTCGTATTATCTTATGACAAGTCATCACAAACAGCATTAGTCCAAGTTCGTAATGTTTTCAAAGTGAATGATGAACTGGAAGTATTTGGACCTAAAATTGATAATGAATCGTTTATTGTTCAGTCTATTACAAATGGAGATGATTGTATGATCGAGGTTGCAAATCAACCAATGACAGAAGTAAGAGTTTCCATTCCATTTACCGTATATCCTGAAGATATGATAAGGAGAAAATAAGATGATTGTAGAAGGTTCACTTAGTGTTAAAGCAGTACTACTAGCGAAAAATCGTGAAGTAGTAGAGATATTAGTTGATGAAAAAAAGATGGATAAAGATACTAACTTTATTCTAGCAAAAGCATATGAAGCTAATGTAAAAGTAACAAAGGTAAATCGTGAAGTAATTGATGCTCAAGCAACTGGCAAAACACATGGTGGAATACTTGCGAAGGTCAATTCAAGAAACTATCAAAAAATAGAAGATTGTTTTGATGAAGATGCTTTTATTTGTATTTTAGAGGGTGTTGAGGATCCATTTAATTTAGGTTATGCGTTACGCACTTTATATAGTGCAGGTTGTACAGGGGTACTTTTAGCTAACCGTGATTGGAGTTATAGTGAATCGACCATATTAAAATCAAGTGCTGGAGCTAGTGAGTACATAAAAATATGCCTTAGTGATGATTTAGCAGCTGATATAAAGTTATTTAAAAAACAGGGTTATTCATGTTTTGCAGCTATGCGAAAAGACGCTGTTTCATATTTTGATGTTGATTATACAGGCCCGTGCGTACTTGCGATAGGCGGCGAAATGCGTGGTCTTAGTAAAAACGTATTAGCAGAAATTGAGCAAAATATCTATATTCCTTATGCAAATGATTTTAGAAATGCATTGAATGCTTCCAGTGCGGTAGCAGCAATTAGTTTTGAAATTGTAAGACAACGTAGAAAAATATAAACAAGTCCCTTCAGTCGTGTTATAATAATACGAAAATGGAGGGATTTTTATGAAGGAAGCATTCTATTTAAAAAATAATCTTGCGATTATTAACTTCACTACAAAATTTTGTAAAACATCAAGTGAATTGATTTCATCTGAAGGATTTGATCAGTTCTTAGACGCATATTTGAAATTCCTAATGAAAGATAATCAAGAACTTTATCTTTGGTTAACAAATAACGCTTCTGAGGAAGAAGTTAAGGCGGAATTAATTCGTCTTGCGAAAATTACATTAGTATTAAGAATTGATGAAATTCATCACCCAGCATTAAATGAACCTAAGAAGTTATTGGAAGTTATCGAATCAATGTATCAATACTGGCGCAGTATGCAACGTATATCTATTGTTTATTCTAAAAATGATGAAGGATTACAACTTGCAAACTTTATGGATGCGGATGGTGAATTCAATCGTTTAGTTTTAGGTTTATATCGTCGTATTCAACAAAAGGTACAAGGATCTAATAACCGTGTATTCCGTCAATTACAAGCAGGTACTAATGCAAGTATGATGTTAAATACATATGATTGGAATATTCCATCAACATATGATGTTCTTGCGAAAATACCTTTTGTACATACTTTAATGCTACGAACACCATTAATTATTCATCCTAAATCAAATAAGCGTACAGGAACATTTACGGAAGTATATGAGAATCCGATTCGCGATTTTATTGATAAGAATGAAGACTGGATTTGTTTCCCATGTAAAGTGGGTTCATTATTAACATTTATTTATTTCCATCGTGATTTTTCAGCTAGTGCAATTTCATTAGCAAACTTATTTGAACTTGCGACTCCTGAAGAATGTACAGGAACTAAACCTGATTGTATTATGATTTTCGGAAACGAAGATGATAAGAAGGATACAATTTTCTATCAAGATAAAGCAGAAGGCATGTGGATTGGAAAAATCTCATATGAAGATAAGATTGAGTATTTTGGTTATTTAAAGAAAATGGCATTAACACTTCACAATTTAGCAATGATGGATAAAGGATGGTTACCAATTCATGGAGCTATGATTAATCTTCATCTTAAAGATGGTACTAAAAAAGGTATTATGTTTATGGGCGATTCTGGAGCTGGTAAATCAGAAACAATTGAAGCTCTTACAAATCTTGCGAAATCAGAAATTGATTATCAAGAAGTTGTATTTGATGATATGGGATCATTACATATTGAAGATGGTAAGATTGTTGCGCAAGGAACTGAAATTGGTGCATTCGTACGATTAGATGACCTTGATCGTGGTTCAGCTTATCGTGATATGGATCGTTCGATTTTCTTCAATCCTGAAAGTTCAAACTCAAGAGTTGTAATTCCGGCAGCACCTTATAGTGTTGTAACTGCAAACCATACGATTGATATGTTTATGTATGCGAATAACTATACGGACGAACGTGGATTAAGAAAAGTGGATGATATTCATGAAGCAAAACAAATCTTTGTAGAAGGAAAACGTTTTGCCTTAGGTACAACACAAGAAAAAGGATTATCTACAACCTTCTTCGCAAACCCATTTGGGCCAATGCAAAAACAAGAAGAATGTACAATTTTAATTGATAAGATGTTTGATGAATTATACAAAGAAAATATCTTTGTAGGTGAAATATTCACATGTCTTGGTCTACCAGATAAAGGAGACCATGGTATTGATGAAGCTGCTAAAGCTTTATTGCGACAAGTTAAAGAAAAATAAGTAGTGAAGCCCTATAATAATAGGGCTTTTTTACTTTTTTGTATTTTGTGTTAAAATAGTATGGGTTTGGGGGAGATAAAACATGCAAGTAAAATTTAATTGGAAGAAATTTTGCCGACATTTTCTATCAATACTATTACTGTTCTTGGCAGTATTAATGATAAGAAGTACGGATTGGGCAATTAATACATTTAATTCACTCGATTTTTCAGAGATTGTATATCATTTGAAAGTTCCTATTGAAGGGACAAGTAGTACGATATTACTTAGTTTTTTTACTGATTCATTTTTGTATTCAATCGTAGTGACAGGTTTACTTTATTTTATTATTTCTTATTTTTGTATGCGTTATAAAGAGAAGAAATTATTTAGATTTGTTGTGGGCAAACAAATATTATTTGCTGTCTTTGCATTCATTATATTTGGATGTATTTCACTGGTTAGAGTGAATGCATTAGATTATGTGGTTGCGATTACAACACAATCAACTTTTATTGAAGAAAATTATGTTGATGGTAGAGATATTGAAATCAAATTTCCAGAACAAAAAAGAAATTTAATTTATATTTTCTTAGAATCGATGGAAGCTACTTACACTTCAAAAGAAATTGGTGGATATATGGATGATAATTTATTACCAAATCTTACATCATATTCTGAAGAAGGTATTAACTTTTCCAACACAAAACAATTTGGTGGTTTGTACAGCACACAAAATACAACATGGACGATTGCGGCAATGGTTGCGCAAACTACAGGGTTACCTTTGAGTGTTCCAATAGATTCAAATCGTTATTATGGCGAAAAACCATTTTTACCAGGAGCTTACTCAATCGGTGATATTCTTGAACGTGAAGGATACAATCAAGAATTACTTATTGGTTCTAAAGCAGAGTTTGGAGCACGAAATTTATTATTCATGCAACATGGTGATTATAAAATCAATGACTATCATGCAGCAATTGAAGATGGTAGACTACCAAGTGGATATTTCGAATGGTGGGGTTACGAAGATTCAAAACTATTTGATTATGCAAAAGAAGAGTTATTGGATTTAGCAGCACAACCTGAGCCATTCAACTTAACAATGTTGACTGCGAACACTCATTTCCAAGATGGATATTTAGAAGAAGCATGTGCAGTGGATTATGATGATCCATATTACAATGTACTTGCATGTTCTGATCAACAAGTTTATGAATTTGTAGAATGGATAAAACAACAAGATTTCTATGAGAATACAACTATTGTAATCGTTGGTGATCATCTAACAATGAATAGAAAGACATTTGATCATGTTAATAAATCAGATCGTACAGTATTTAACTTATTCATTAATAGTACAGTAGATCCACATCGAACAAATATGCGAACAGCTACAACATTAGATATGTTTCCTTCTACATTGGCTAGTATGGGTGTAGAGATTGAAGGTAATCGTTTAGGATTAGGGGTTAACTTATTCTCTAATCGTCGAACACTTGCCGAAAAATATGGATTACAATATATGAATGAAGAGCTTTCACATTTTTCAAAATTTTATAATGATAACTTGTTATCTTCAGAAGAATAAACAACACCCTAGAGTGTTGTTTATTTTTGCATTTTATAGTTAATTAGAATTTGGTCATTTATAAAATTATCTTGTTTATGTAAAGTATGATATCCGCGTTTCTCAAAAAAAGGTTTTGCGGTAATTGATGCATGCACAAGAATAGGAAGTTGGGTCTGTTTTTCTAATAAGTCACAAAGTTTGGTGGCTACACCTTGATGATTATATTCGTGATGAATATATAAGTGATCTAGAACATTATCTTGAATATTCCCATATCCAATAATTTTACTATCTTGCACCGCTACTAAGCTATAGGAATGAAGGAGTCGTTCATTTAATTTGATTTCACTGGTACAACTTATCCAGGCTTCAATTTCTGCAAGCGTGTAGTCTGAAGAATTTATTGTTCTTATTGTATTTTGAAAAAGTTGAAATACATCATAACTATCAGTTGGTTGATAGGCTCTTATTATCATAATTTTACCTCCATGTTTGAAAGTATATCATAGCCAAATTTCTAATACAAATGATAGTAAATAAGGTATAATAAGGCATAGATAGGAGATTACTATGATCATTCAATCAACACAAAACGAAAGAATAAAAACATGGGCTAAACTTCATCATAAAAAAGGAAGAGATGAAGCTAAACAATTTTTAGTTGAAGGCGAGCATTTAATACGGGAAGCCATGATGAGTCATTGTTTAGAAATCCTCTTAATTGAAGAGGGTTTGTCTAGTTCATTTGAAGGAACAATCATTGAATGTAGTCGCGAAGTATTGAAAAAATTGAGCCAAAGCACATCGGGAACAACAATGATTGGTGTATGTAGAATGCTTGAAACTCAGCCTGAGAATAGTAATCGTGTACTTTTATTAGATAATATCCAAGACCCAGGAAATTTAGGGACTATTATAAGAACAGCACATTCCTTTAATTTTGATGCGATTTATTGTTCAGAAGACTGTGTTGACTTGTATAATGATAAAACAATTCGATCTACACAAGGAGCTTTCTTCCATATTCCAGTAAATAGAGTGAATTTAGATAATCAGTTCAATGCACTTAAAGAAGATGGATTTGTGATTATTGGAACTTCACTTAAAAGAGCGATTCCATTTTCAGAAAGTAAAGATGAATCTAAGGTTGCACTTTTATTTGGAAATGAAGGGCAGGGTGTACAAGAAAAGTATCTTGAACAAACGGCGTATAATGTGAAGATAGAAATAAATGAATTTGATTCATTAAATGTCGCTATTGCTGCGGGTATTTGTATGTATCGCTATAGAAAATAGAAAGTCCAAGGTATTGGATTTTTTTATTTGTAATGGTATAGCACATCATATTTGACAAGAATCTAACTATATGTATAATTATATTAGATATACATCTAATTAGGAGAAGGTCATGGATAACATAGGATATAAACGATTGTTAAAAAACAGAAATTTCTTGGCATACTTGTCAGCGAATATCATTAATCGATTTGGTGATTCATTGGATAGTATTGCGTTTACTTGGATTATTTATGCAATAACAGGGAGTGCATTTTGGTCAGCGCTAATTTTTGGTATCAATCGTTTGCCAACAATCTTTCTACAACCGTTTTTAGGGGTCTTAGCGGATAAAATGAATAAAAGAGTTGTAATGATTGTCACTGACGTTATTCGCGGTCTATGTGTCTTCTATATCGGTATTGGGGTAATGCAGGGGTTTCTGAATGAATGGACCTTACTTACTGCAACGCTCATTATTTCTACGGCAGAAGCTTTTCGAATGCCAGCCGCAACATCTATGATTCCTCAGCTTTTAGATGTTGAGGATTATGAATATGGGGTTGCCCTTGATCAGGGATTATCAGGAACAACAGAGTTGATTGGCATGCTGAGTGCTGGATTTATAATTGGTTTATTTGGTGTACAAACAGCGGTATTTATCGATATGGCAACATTCTTCATTTGTGCATTTATTTTATTATTTATTAAACTTAAACCAATTGAAAAGAAAGAAACTGAAAATTTAAGTTATTTTGAAAATTTGAAAGCGGGATTCAAATTGGTTAAGACAAACCATTTGATTATGTATATGATTTTTCTAGCAGTTTTCTTAAATGCTCTATCAACACCGTTTAATTCTTTACAAGCTCCTTTAGTAAGTGAAATCCTACGGTCAAAAGAAATCATGTTGTCAATTATAGGAATAAGCTTTGCGACAGGTGGAATATTTGGTTCCTTCTTATTTCCTAAAATCAGTGAACGTGTCCACAATATTATGATGGTAAAGGCTGGTGGATTGTCACTTGTGTTAATGTATTTATGTCCAGTGCTAATTGGAAAATTCATAGAAAATGAAATTGCTCGTTATGTTCTTGTGTTTATTTATGGGGTAGGAGTAGGGATATGTGTGGCACTTATTAATACCTTTATTGGTGTTGTTACTGTTAAATCTGTAAAACCAGAGTTTCTAGGGAGGGTTAAGTCAATTCTTGGAGCACTAGCGGTTGCTTCAATGCCCATAGTATCATTTATAGTAAGTGGACTTGTCTTTGTTTTCTCTACAGAAGTAATCTTTGTGGCAACAGGATTATTAAGTTTACTTTGCTTTTTCACAATTTGTAGCAAAAAGACATACAATAAAATGGTAGAAGTTGAGGATACAGAGTATGAAAATGGAAATAATTGATAAAATATCATATACCAAAGAAGCCTCATTATTATGTGTAGGTTATGTAAATGGTAAACAAAGTAATGAGTTACTGGATAGAATAATTCAAAAAGAAAAGAATCCCTTGGCGAGACAATATACTAAGACAATACTTAAAATCATAGATGAAATTAATGAGTTGCAAAGTTCTTATCATGATATTATCGAAAAGTATTACCAAAGAATACCAGGATTAGAATGCACAGTAATTGAATCACTTTTCATTGATTTATATGAGAAACGTTGTGATACTTTAGAAGATTACGAAAAGCTATTATCAAAGTTGAAACAAGAAGAAATTAATTATATCGTGATGAATAATTTGAATAATGAGATCCTCTCAAGAGATATAAATGGCATTACAACCAGTGAGTTATTAAAAGTAATTAGACAGCTTAATATTGATGATAAAATGCAATTATTACTGATTGATATCGCTATTAACTGGCAAGAACACTTAGAAGTATTGAAACCATGTTTTACAAAAATTATAAAAACACTTAAAAAATATGACAAAGAACTAAATGAAATTAATCAGTTTGGAATTACAAATATCAAAGCACAAGATGACTTATTAGGACAATTAGAAAATGCAGCTTCATTTCGATTTGATGATATAAGTCAATATGAATTTGAAATAGGAACAATGATCTTTCAACCTTTCTTTGTCACAATGAAAATAACTAGGCAAGAGAAACAAGTGTTCCTAAATTACGGTGCTTTATTTAATTTTGAATATGTTTCGATAAAAAAAGAATTAACCAAGGAAAACATATTAGAGATTACAAAGATATTAGCTGATCCAACAAAATTAGAAATAATAAAATTACTTGCGAAAGGACGAGCATATGGCAAGGAACTTGTCGATGAAACAGGGTTAACACCGGCAACAATTTCTCATCATATGCAGGCTCTAAATCATGCGAATTTCGTTAGTGTTCATTTGGAAATGAATAAAACATACTATCAACTAGAAAAAGAGCATATCTTGTTAGGAATCAATCGAATAAAGGAATATATTGAAGAACTTTAAAGAGCGAAAGCTCTTTTTAAGTTGTCGGCATCAAAAAAACGTGCTATTATGAAGAAAATTATCGTAAAACGATAATTATTAGGAGAAATTATGAAATCTAAAGCCCACCTTATTATTTTGTTCATAGAAAGTATTTTATGCATTATTATGGTGTTTGGACGTTTTTCTATACCAAATCCTTTTATGACTATCGTTACTTTTCCTTTTTTGCAGATTAGTGAATTTCTTAGAAATCTATCATTATCGAGCGGAATAGGAAATAGTATTGCGATTATTATCTATCTCTTATTATGCTTTAGCCCATGGCTTGAATTTATTGTGAAAAGAAAAAAGAGAGGTACAGAAGATATATTAGTCGGTGTCTTACCATTTGTCTTATTATATACAATCTACCAAATGATTAATCCAAGCAATTTATTTTTGTTCAATAATATAGCAATGAATCAAACTATTTTGTGTTTACTCATCTATTCCATAATTTTTAGTTATCTGATACTAAAAGCTGTTCGGCAGTTTTACACAAATTCTCCAACAAAGTTAATTGATTACTTATTTATCGCCTTTATAATCATAAATATGACTTTGGTTTTACAAATTTTTTATCAAGGTTTATTTGATGTAAGACAAGCAATTAATACGATGCAAGTGAATAATTCAGCAAATGCTTCCCTATTCGGAATTAATCAGTTATTTGTCTATCTACGTTTTGCAGTTTCTAATCTGCCATTATTTCTTAATGTAGTTATTGTTTATTTTGGATGTGAAGTGTTAATTCAATTGAAAGAAACAGGTTATTCTCAAGCAACTTTGTTGCAAGCGAATAAATTGACAAAATTATGTAAGAAATCACTTATTCTAATTTTATTTGCGAATGTCGCTTTTCAAATAATTCAGTTAGTATTTGCGAAGTCACTGTTTACGATTAATTCTGTTTTCGATTTTCCAGTCTTTTCAGTGCTTTTCATTTCTGTTTGTATTTTAATCACAAACTTGATTAAAGAAAATAAAACATTAAAAGAAGAGAATGAGAGTTTTATATAGATGGCTATTTATATTCAGCTGGAGGAAATCTTAAAGGCTAGGAATATGACCTCCAAAGAACTATGTTCAAAGATTGGAATTACCGAAGCAAATCTTTCAATACTTAGAAGTAATAAGGCAAAGGGAGTAAGGTTTACCACAATCAATAAAATTTGTTATTACTTGGATTGTGAAGTAGGAGATATATTAAAATTCGATGGAATTCTGGAGGAATCAGATGAAGATGAGTAAAATAATTCTAAGTATAGTCTTACTAGTTGGATTGTCAGGATGTCAATTAGCAAAGAATACTACAGTAAGTGGTGAAGATCAATTGATTGGTATATTCATTACAACTGAAAGTTTAGGAACTAATGAATTTACCATAACAGGGAATAATGAAATAAAAGAGAAAAATGATAAAATATACGCTTCATATGCATTAGAGACTTATGAAAATGAAGATGGTAGCCTATCAGAACTCGGTGATTATGTTTTTGAAAATTTAGAGGGTATTCCATTTTATTTTGCAAAAATTGAGAATGAGAATGGTATTCATATTAATTCATCAGACACAAAAGGATTCATTTCTAATGTTCAAATGGCTACACGCGTAACGGATGATATGAATGAGCTAGATAATGAGGGAACAATATATTTTAGTACAAGAGCAAGTGATCTTATCTTTTTCGCAAACCCAGTCTATCAAGAACCAGACGGTAATGTTTATGTAGTCGCAACAAATGGACTCGCTATATTTGGCGATATTGAAGGACAAAAAGCATCACAGAAACTTGAATCAACAATTTCTACAACTGATAATGATAAAACTATTACTGAAAAAACAATAATCACGATTAATTATGAATCAAAGTTAGATTCATTGAAAACAAGAGTAATAGAAATGAATAAAGAGAATGAAGTTATTGTTATAACTGAAATTTTAAAAGATGCTACGCCTGAAAAATTAATGTTGAGTGAAAATACTGAGTATATCATCATAGAAACAGTGAGTATGGATAGTACAAATAAGGAAATCATTGAAAGAGAAATCCTCCCAATAACAGCTGATTCTTTCACAATATACGAGTGTCAAGACAATGGCATATTTGTATCAAAAACAATTTTAATTGACTAAAATCAATGCTTGAAACTGATTGTTGCGGTCATTTAATGTAAAGTTGCTGCAATGAAAGAAGAAGTTATTAATATACAAGAAGGATAAGTTAAAAGTCATTTCGTTATGAAATGACTTTTAACTTATAGAAAAAGAAATTACGAAATATTTAAATATGTAATTTCATGATATTAATGATCTTGTATTTTATAAAGTAATACATTATGAATATGTTCGTTGCATATTCATGAACTTAGGTGTAGATTAATGAGAGGCGAATATACCGTGTACAAAAGGAGCATCTTGATATGAAAAAAAGTGGATATCGAGAGTTTATAGAGAATAAAAATTTTCTATTGTATCTTACTGCCAATATTATTAATCGATTTGGGGATTCGTTGGACAGTATTGCGTTTACTTGGATTATCTATACAATTACTGGTAGTGCATTTTGGTCAGCACTTATTTTTGGAATAAATCGTTTACCAACAATACTACTTCAACCTTTTCTAGGTGTATTGGTTGATAAGTTAAATAAGAAAAAAATATTAATTATATCAGACATCATTCGTGGTATTTGTGTTTCGATAATTGCAGTGGGTATATTTCAAGGATGGTTGAATGAGTATCACTTGTTGCTATCTACGATTGTCATATCAACAGCTGAAGCATTTCGAATGCCTGCTGCTGCATCCATGTTACCCAGCTTATTAGAAAAAGATAAATATGAATCAGGAGTATCTCTAAACAATGGTTTAATGCGTACGATTGAATTTAGCGGACTTGCAAGTGCAGGAGTTATCATTGGTGTATTTGGCATATTAAGTGCCGTACTCATTGATGTAGTTACTTTTTTCGTATGTGCAATTCTCATGGGTTTTGTGCGTGTTAGAAATGTTACGTTAAGTGAAAAAGAACTGAATGAAAGCTATATTCAACGACTTAAAGATGGTTTTTCACTTATTAAAGGAAACAAGCTAATCGTATATCTGTTAATTCTTGCTACTTTCATGAATGGTATTTATGCTCCGCTTAATGCGTTGGAAGCACCACTTGTAAAAGAAATATTACATTCGGGTGAAATCATGTTATCTGTCATAGGATTAAGTTTAACGTTAGGTGGTGTATTAGGTTCATTTCTATATCCAAAAATTAGAAACAAAATTAGTGAACTTCAATTAATTAAGTTAGGTGCATTTGCATTAATAATTATGTATCTAGGACCCTTAATTTTAGGTAGAATAATTACAAATGACAAAGTAATGTATATGGCAGTTTTGGTCCTTGGTAGTTTTTGTGGAGGTTGTGTGGCACTACTTTATACGTATGTGGGGGTATTAACAATTCAAAGTGTTAAGCCAGAATATTTAGGTCGTGTTAATTCTATTATTTATGCTCTCTCTTCAGCATCCATCCCACTAGCATCGTTTTTAGTTAGTGGGGCAGTCACGATAATGAGCACAGAGATGGTGTTAATGGGCTGTGCAATTGTTAGTATTGTTTTCTTTTTTACTGCATGTAGTAAGTGTGTATATTTAAAAATGGTAAAATCAAATAAATCAGAAGATTGAAAATAAAAATCGGTTAAGGTTATTCCTTAATCGATTTTTTTCTCCAGGGACGAACTTGTTTAGTCCATCCCTGATTTACCCACCAATCACGATCTGTAGGATTCCAAACAGCACTTGCAGAAGATTGCATTTTGCGGAAAATCATGAAAAACAATTTGGAACGTAAACCAGTATGTTGCGAGTTTACACCTTTTTTTATTTTTCGGGCAATATTTTTAACTTTACTATCAAGCTCAGTAATTTTATTATCCTTTAATTCATCTTTGTTAAGTGCATTACATATGAAGGGTAAGTGATATACGGTTGAAATTCCCTGCCATTTTAGTTGTTTGGCAATGGATTTTGTTGTATGGCCACAAGGTGCACCAGCGGAAGAACAAATTGCAACTCCGATTTTTGTATACATGCTTCCGTGAGGACGATGTGTTACCCAGCGATAAGCAAGATGATCAAAGAAATTTTTTAATGATCCACTCATTTCAAGTACATAATTTGGTGTATCAATGATAATGACTTCAGATGTTTCTATATCTTGAATAATTGGCTCCATCTTTTTGAATGAAGGACAAGTATGCTCACCTTTCAAGAAGCAGTTGTTACAGCCATAACAAAAATCAGGTCCATCTATTGGTAAGAAATATTCTTTAACTTCATCTTGTTCATTTGTAAGATAATCGAGAACCTTGTGAGTGATAGTATAAGTCATACCATGATGTGATTGACCATGAATAACTGTTATTTTCATTTAGAACTCTTTCTAAAATACAATGCATTGAATTGTAAAATATGTTGTCTTAAAAGTGAAAGTGCTTCAGCTTCTCTTTGCGGTTCTCGATCACATAGAATTAAAAGTGTAAAGAGTGGGGCGTAAAAATGAAGAGCCATTACTTTATAATCGAATTGTTGATTTGGTAGTGCTTGCATCAATATGCGAAATAAAGTGCTTTGATAAGCTAAAGGATCATCAAAATATTGTTTTGAATAAAGAAGTGCTAGACTCTCGTTTTGAAATTGTTCTAGTGTAATCATTTTTCTAAACTTACATACATAATCATCATGAAGAAAATATTGAAATAAATCTTGTGCCATTTGAATGAGAAGTCCTTCTTCAATACCATCAAAACTACTTACATCAGCAAGAGCATCGAAACCAGTCATCTTCATTGAACTCGTTTGAATTTCGTAGCGTCGATCCATTTCTTGAAGTATGGCATCAAAGATACTTTGTTTGCTTGGATAATGCTTATATAGTGAAGGGGCTTTAATGCTAACGGATTCAGCAATCTGCTCAACACTAACAGCATTGAAACCCTTCTCTGAAAATAAGGTTAATGCATTATCCAAAATTCTTTGCTTTGTTTGTTTTCTTTCCATAGTTGTTCTCCTTTATAATAATGTTCTTGAAAATTCAATTAAAGCAGTTTTGAAAATAATAATAAATGAAAGAACAAAGAAAATATATTTTTGAATACTTTCTTTTTTAGTAAAAATTATAGTGACAAAAAGAACTCCAATTAGCAAAGCACAGAAATAAGCTAAAAGTATTTGTGGTGAATTAAGAGAAAATACACCGACTCCACCTTGCATTGCTAATACATAATCATCACGCATAACGACAAAAATACACAAGAATAGTCCAAGCAAGAATAATATGGTATTTATTGTTTTCCATGATTTTATCTTTTTTTGGTTTAAAAGAATTATAGGTATGAAAATAAGTACTCCAAATAACAATAGTGTTGAAATAATAGTTATAGAGTCAGAAAAGTAGTATTTAGACATAATCAACATCTCCTTAGTAATGACTATTATCATTTTAGCTAACAAACATTAGCTTGTCAACGTTAATCAGTTCAGTCTAAATAAATATTTGATAAAATCAAAAAACATTCGTTTTGAGTGAAATCAGGATTATTTGCGGTGTAATGCTATGTTTATTATTTGAAATTTATCGATTGAAACTAATAGTTGCGTTGTTTCAACGTAAAGTAGGTGGTCGCAACTGAGTAAACTTCGTTAAGATTCTTCTATGAAACGAGGATAAATTTATGGAAAAAAGAACGTATAAGCAATTGCTGAAGCAGAAGAACTTTATAGCGTATGCATTTGCGAATGTATTAAATAGATTAGGGGATAGTTTAGACAGTATTGCATTTATTTGGATCGTATATGCAATTACAAATAATCCAGTTTGGTCAGCAGCAATCTTTGGAATCAATAGGTTACCAACAATTTTACTACAACCATTTCTTGGTGTTTTTGTTGATAAACTCAACAAGAAATTTGTTTTAATCACTACTGATCTTATTCGTGCAACATGTGTAGGGTTTGTGTTTATTGGTTATTCACAAGGATGGTTAAATGTAGCTCACTTAATTATTACAACACTTATTATTTCAACATCGGAAGCATTTCGAATGCCAACTTCATCTGCGATGTTACCCCACTTATTGAAAACTGAAGATTATGAATATGGAGTATCCTTGAACCAAGGATTACAGGGGACTGTTGAACTTATTGGACTAGGGAGTGTTGGATTCATTATTGGGTTGTTTGGTATCCATACGGCTTTAGCAATTGATATGGCAGCATTTATTGGATGTAGTATTGTCATGATTTTTGTACGCTACAAACCAATTAAGTTGGTTCATAGTAATGAGAAACAAAGTTTTTTAACAGAATTCAAGGAAGGCATTAATATCATTAAAGGTAGTAAGATTATTGTTTACATTATTTTACTTGCAGTTATCTTAAATGCAATTATGACACCGTTTAATGCATTTCAAATACCGCTAATAAAAGAGGTGCTTCACTCAACCGATGAGATGATATCTATTATTGGTATAAGTTTTGCCTTTGGAAGTATTATTGGATCAATTGCTTTTCCAAAAATTAATGAGCGAATAAATGAATATCAGCTCGTAAAAATTGGAGGATTGTCACTTATTATTATTTATCTAGCACCATTAATTATAGGCAGAATAAGTTCGAATGATTATTTAACAGCGATATTGTTATTTATATCACTTACAACGTCAGGATTCCTAATTACGTTATTGAATACTTACGCAAATATACTTTTAGTTAAAATTGTGGCTCCAAACTTTTTAGGAAGGGTTAATGCAATTCTTATTGCTGCGTGCCAAGCTGCAACTCCAATTATGTCATTCATTGCAAGTGGTATAGTTTTATGGATAGGAATAAAGGGAATATTTGTTGGTTGTGTAATTCTTGGGATAATTGCGTATTTTACTTTCATGAGTAAGAAAGTTTACAAGAATATGGTACAAGATGAATTTGAAAAATATAACTTAAGGGAGGAATTTGAATATGAAAATTAATGAAAAAATAATAGTGCATATTAATAATCTTGATCAAGGAATGTTTATACAAACAGATGACATAAATAAACCAGTCCTTTTATTCTTGCATGGAGGACCTGGTCAACCAACGATAACAATATGTGATAAATATCCTACAGGATTGGATAAGTTATTTACAGTTTGTTGGTGGGAACAAAGAGGTAGTGGGATAAGCTATGATTCAAAAATGGATAAAAAGTTGATGAATGTGCAGCAATTCATTGATGATACATTAGCAGTTACAGAATATTTAAGGAAGCGATTTAAGAAGGATAAGATTTACCTAATGGGTCACTCATGGGGTTCTGTTTTAGGAATATTAACCGTTCAACAAAATCCGATGGTATTTGAGGCATATATGGGAATCGGACAAGTAACGAATCAAGATCTATCTGAGAGGTTAGGATACAATTTTATGTGTAATGCATTCGAGCGGTTGGATGATGAAAAAAATCTAAGAAAATTAAAAAAATTTAAAATAGTTGATGGAACACCAATACCAAACTCATATCTTATGACAAGAACAAAAAGTATGACGAAACTTGGAGTTGGAGTAATGCACAAAAAAATATTAATACTAGAAATATCAACAATGATCTTATTATCAAGCAGATATACAGTGGTAGAAAAATGTAAATACTTGAAGGGTATGAAATTATCGATGGATAGTTTATTTAGTGAAGTTATGAACAAGAACTACATGATAGAAGTACCAAAGTTAGAAATTCCTGTTTATATTTTCCAAGGTAAATATGATTATCAGGTATCTTATCAACTTGCAAAAGAATATGCAAAGATAATTCAAGCTCCACTGGTAGGATTTTATACTTTTCTAGATTCAGCGCATAGCCCTTGTTTTGAGGAACCAGACAAGATGATAAGAGTCATTAAAACAGATGTATTGAATAAACAAACAACGTTGGCGGATCAACTTCGGTAATTACGTAATAAAAAAGACACTTCAATGATATACCAAAGTGATTGTGTTCTCATCAAAGTCTGTATTTTTCAAATAATTAATTACCATTTTTTTCATAGTACTTGCCTAATTAAAGTCTAACATTGATCAAGAGAAACATTAAGAAATAGTTTGTGAAATTATCTTTTATTCATGATTTATGTTATTTAGCCCAATATATTGCAAGTTAGCCCAAACGTATTGTAGTGATAAAAAAATAATGTTATCAATTAATCAGGAGGTAACATTATGAAAATAAAAAAGCGATTGACCAAGCAGTATATTACTTTGTTAAAAGTGAAAAAAAATATTAACGTAGTAACTTATTGTTTGTTAACGGTATCATTATTCCTACCTAATTTAAATGCCTTTGCTGAAGAAAGCAAAGAAGAAAATGAAATGAATCAAAGCAGCTTAATTCAACAACGTTGGTGGCCTGGAAATCCAAATCCTCAACCAGGGACTGAAGATTGGCTATATCAAAATTATTCACCGAATTTAGGATCAAGTGCTTCATCAAGTGTAGCTGAAGACTGTTCTTTGTCCGCATTAATAGGAGGTGGTGTTTCTGTTACTAGCAATACGTTAAAAAATTTCATAAGTGGTAAAAAGTATACGCTGGCTATTTTTATCACTTATTTTGGTGTTGGATATGCTGAAGGCTACGCAGCCTGCTTAATATACAATGGAATTAAAAATTAAAAGATTACTAAATTTACTTTATCTAGTATTGTCAGCAAATCTTGGTACATACATAATGTTTCTATTTTTAGATTTTGAAAGATTCTTTAATGTGGTTTTTCTACTATTTTTAATACTGCCGATTATAATATGTTTGATTTTAGATAAAAGAATTAATCTGCTTTTGAATGAATGACATAACTAAGATTAAATAGGTTGGTTATGAATTTACATGTAATAAAAATTTTAAATAACATGATTCTTAGTTATTAATCTATTGAAAAAAAATCTTTGAAAATAGTTTTAGAAATTTGAATAGCATGTTATTTATCCTTAAGAAACTGTAAACTAGACCAACTCTCTTTTAGTTACAAAAATAGCGATATGAAATATGCAAAATTGATACACAGAATGATACTCCCACTGAAGTAGAAAGATGAAATAAATAAAATTTCATTAAACTATTGAGGTGGGATTTTATTATGTCTAGAAAAAAAATATACAACAAAACAAATAAAAAACCAAACTGAAATTAATCAGCTTGGTTTAACGTAAAATTTTATTTACCATGTCTACTTGACAGGGAGTTGTTAACAATGAGTGTCTTTAATTTTTAGAAACCTTTGTATGCTTGACGCATGATTTCTTTGATATCTTCAACTAATGGAACACGAGGGTTAGCAGGTGAGCATTGGTCTTCGAATGCCAAGTAAGCAAGTTTTTCAAGATTAGCATCAAATGCTTTTTCATCAATACCTTGATCTTTGAATGACATTTGGATACCACAATCTTTACCTAAATTACCACAAGCATTTGCATAAGCTTCAACACCTTCAGCTGTTGTCTTGAATTTTAATCCAAGAAGTCTAGCAAGTTCAGCGTATTTTTCATCAGCTTTGTAGTAGTTATATTTAGGCCAAATACCAGGCTTTTCTGGTTTAGTACCATTGTAACGAATTACATGAGGCATTAAGATTGCATTTGCACGTCCATGAGGAACATGGAATTCAGCACCAATCTTATGTGCAATTGAGTGGTTAACACCAAGGAAAGCATTTGCGAATGCCATACCAGCAATTGTACCAGCATTATGCATTTTTTCACGAGCTTCTGGGTCATTTTTACCATTAGCAACAGCTCTTGGTAAATATTCAAATACCATCTTAATAGCTTGTAGTGCAAGACCATCAGTGAAGTCGTTAGCAAGTGTACTTACGTAAGCTTCAGTTGCATGTGTTAATACGTCCATACCAGTATCAGCAGTAATAACAGCTGGAAGACTCATTGTTAATGCAGGGTCAACAATAGCGATTGTAGGTGTTAATGAGTAATCAGCTAATGGATATTTCTTTCCTTCTTCACGGTCAGTGATAACTGCGAATGGAGTTACTTCTGATCCTGTACCTGAAGTTGTAGGGATACATACTAATTTAGATTTTTTACCTAATTCTGGATAACGGAATGCACGTTTACGAATATCCATAAATTTTTGTTTTAAGTCATCGAAGTTTACATCTGGTTGTTCATAGAATAACCACATACCTTTAGCAGCATCCATACTTGATCCACCACCAATTGCGATGATTGTATCTGGTTTAAATGCTTCCATTAGGCTTAAACCTTTTTTAACTGTTTGAATACTTGGATCTGGTTCAACATCACAGAATAATTGAACTTGTACTTTATTACGTCTACCTTCTAATTGGTCAGTAACGCGAGTAACATATCCTAAATCAACCATTGAACGGTCAGTAACGATAAATACTCTTTCAACATCACGCATAGAGTGTAGATATTCGATTGAATCTCTTTCAAAGTAAATTTTAGATGGCACTTTAAACCATTGCATATTATTTCTCCTTTTACCAATTTTCTTGATATTCAACAAGTTGATAGCACTTACGTTATCTGATACTGAGTTATGACCATATGATCCACATCCTAAAGTTAATGAAGGGATAAATGAGTTATAAACATTACCAATACCACCGAAAGTACTTGGAGAGTTCCAAATAATACGACATGCTTTAATTCTTTCACCGAAACGTTTTGCAAGGTCACTGTTCATTGTATGAATTGCAGCACTATGTCCAATACCATTGAACATTACCATTGCTTCTGATTTATCTAAACCATCTTCAACTGAAGTTGATTTTAAGAATGCTAATACTGGAGAAAGTTTTTCTCTTGTCATTGGTTCATTTGGACCAACTTCTTTACATTCAACACCGATGATGCTTGTTTTAGGATCAATAGTGAAACCTGCTTGTTCTGCAATCCATGCAGCAGGACGTCCAACAACAACCGGATTTAATTTTGCAGATGCAACATCTTTAGAATATGCAGTTACACCGAACATGAATTTTTCTAATAATTCTTTTTCTTTTTTGTTTGCGAAGTGTACATTATAGCCTTTGAATAATTCAATAGCATCATCGTAAACTTCTTTATCAATAATAGCAGCTTGTTCAGATGCACAAATCATACCGTTATCGAATGCTTTAGATAAACAAATATCATTAACTGCTTGTCTTAAATCAGCTGTTGTTTCAATATAAGCAGGAACGTTACCAGCTCCAACACCTAATGCTGGTTTACCACAAGAGTAAGCTGCTTTAACCATGGCATTACCACCAGTAGCAAGAATTGTAGCTACATCTGGATGATTCATTAATGCGTTAGTTGCTTCCATGCTTGGATATTCAATCCATTGAATACAATCTTCAGGAGCTCCTGCAGCAATTGCAGCGTCATAAATTACTTTAGCTGTTGCAGCAGAACAATTTTGTGCATTTGGATGGAATCCAAAGATAATAGGATTTCTTGTTTTTAATGAAATAAGAGATTTGAAGATAGTTGTAGAAGTAGGGTTAGTTACTGGAGTAACACCTGCTACAACTCCTACTGGTTCAGCAATATATGTTAAACCTTGAACTTCATCTTCAGAAATAACACCTACAGTTTTAAGGTGACGCATATGATTTACTACATATTCACAAGCGAATAAGTTCTTTGTTGCTTTATCTTCGAAGACTCCACGCTTTGTTTCTTCAATGGCTAATTTTGCTAAATCACCGTGCTTATCTAGTGCAGCAACAGAACATTTCGCTACGATATAATCAATTTTTTCTTGATCGTAATTTGCATATTTGTCTAAAGCGACCAATGCTTTTGCGACTTTTTCATTTACTTCAGGAACGTTTGTTTTTCCAACTGTTTCTTGTACTGGAGCAGCTTTCTTAACTTCAGTTACTTTTGGTGCAGTTGTTTTCTTTGTAGTTTTTTTAACAGCCATAATTTCCTCCTATTGTGAAAGTATTCACTTACTACCGAATGAAGTATATCACTAGGAAAATGCTGTGTAAACAACTAAAGTTAAAAAAATCACAAGTAACCGTTTTCATTTTTAAAAAGTTTTTTTGATACCGTTTACATGCCTGAAAAGCATCAAAAAGACTGCGTTTAAGCAGTCAGTTGTTTAAGTTAGAGTGATATTAACATATAGTCATATATTTTTTGGGCAATCTTACTAGGAATACCTAATTGTTGAGAGAGTTCTATAATATTAGTATTGGTTAAATCAATATCTCTAGTTAAACATAAGAATGAGAAAACATTTGCTTCATTTTCTATTCTATTTTTATATTTAGATAAATAGAATGAATATCTTTCATCAGATTGGAAATGTAGAAGAAAGTGTCCTAATTCATGAAATAAGATGAATTGTTCATATTCTGGCGTTAGATTTGATTTAATAAGAATAATATTCTCGAATAATGTAGCATCCAGTTTTCTATTATTTAAAATATCACTATAAACGACATTTAAATTATTTTCTTTTAATAGTTCATAAATATTGGAACAATTGATTGATTGTACAACATTTTTAATCTCTTCAATTTTCATAAAGTCACCTATATTTTATTCTTAATTGTGTAAAGTTCATTTGCTAACTCAATTAATTCTTCATCTTCCATTTGATCTGGATCAAAACCTCCCATCGCAAATATTTGAGTAGATGTTAAATATGCATAAGCAGCATCTTTTGTAAGAAAGTGGGCTGAAGATAACACTCTTTTATACTCATGCTCAAGTGTTCTTGATACAGCAGTTTTGCCATAATCGTCTAAGACTCTGAATTTCTTGATTTGTTCAACTTCATCAATTGAAAAAGAATCTCCTTTTATTTCAATAAAATCTTGAAATAAATAATTCGCATCAACTTCAAGAAATTTCATCAAATCATAAAGAATAGTTTCTTTAGGATGACTAGTGTCACTTTCATAATTCGCAATTGCAGAAGGAGTTACACCAATAAGGGTAGCTAAATGTCCTTGTGTAAAGTTTTTTGCTTCTCTAGCATCTTTAATTCGTTTGCCAATTCCCATAAAATCACCTATTTCTATAATATAAAAATAGCATACTAAACTTGAATAGTCAATCAAATAAGTTCAAGAAACTTTAATATAATCCCTTGATTAATCATGATACTTGATGTAAATTATAAGTGTATTCAAGATACTTGATGAATAAAACTACGAGTGGGATTAATGAAAATAGTTGAATGTCTAGAAAGTTGAGGAAAACAAATGACAAAAGATGAAGTAGCGTTTTTAAAGTATGCAAAAGCAGCAGGATTCTGCTATATATCAAAAGAGGGAAATAGTAATTATGTAAGAATTTATCGTGAAGAGGCACAAACTAATGATGAAGGTATACAAGTTAATGATGTTCATGAACAATTCTGCATTACTAAAGGGTTTAAAGATTTAGTTAAATTCAAATCATATTCTATTTGTGATTTGCTAGAACACGAATAGAGGTTATTATGCGCGAGAAAGAGTTGGATTTGAAATTAAAGCTATTTAAGTATCAAGTAAAGTCATTAATAATCTATGAAGAAAAATTAACACTAATTAATGAAGAATTGTCAGGTAATATACATTCGGTGGTTTATCGAGGAGAAGAAGAATCTAAATATCAAAGAAGTAGAAACGTTTATAAAAATAACTTAATCGAAACACTAGATGAAGAAGCATATTATAGCGAGAAAAGAGATACTAGTTTATTTGCGGTACGAGAAATCATGAAATATCTACAATGCTTGAATAATGAAGAAATTGATTTATTGGAAAGAATATATTGGCATGAACATAGTTATGATCGTATAGCAGAAGTGGTTAATTATGATAAATCGACAATCTCTAGAAAGAAGGAGACAATTCTTTCTAAGATGCAACGCGTTGCTAGAGAAAAGCTCGTATAATGGTCTCAGGTCCACAACATGTCCATGTGCACAACATGATGTGGGAAGAAAATATCTACTTCGTTGGTCAGTTGATTAGACCTTAAACAGTCATTCGGTGGATACACCTTAAATAATGAAAGAAGGAAGAATTAAATGAAGAAATCGAATTTAATTGTAAAAGGATTCACCGAAGAACAAATCCGATATATCTTTGCAGAAAATGGTAAAGATGTTAATGCAGAAAAGTTAAAAACAAAAAAAGTCATTGAGGAATTAGAAGAACTTAAGAAACATGTCAATATGCATGCAATAAAAAAAGAAAACGGTGTTGGTGGTGAAAACCTAGATACACAAAAAACAGAAAATATAAATTGCATAGATATTATTGACAGTGAACCTTATAGTGTTGACTTAAATAAAGAAAATAATACGATTAAAATTCAAATAGTTCTTCCTACTACTGTAAATAGAAAATAGGAGAAAAAATTATGGCAACAATTTTAAGACATCAACGACTTGCATTCTTAGACATCAACGGAAAATACGAGTTATTCGGTAATGGGGTAACTGATTGGACAGTGGCAGGTAATGCAAAAACAGCAGAAAAACAATATGTACACCAACAAAATGCAGCAGGCGGGTTAAACGGATATGCACCAACAATGGCAATTACTGCTGAAGCATTCTCAGATGATCCAGTAATGGAATACATTTTAGACATTGCACGTACATGGGATATTGGTGCAAAAGCACATACAAATATCGTTGTAGTGGATACTTGGGAAGGTACTGATGCAGCACGTGTTGCTGTTATGCAACCAGTTGTTATTTCAATTGATAATCCAGGATCAGGTCCTTCTGGTGAAGCATTAGCAGTTACTGCAACATTAACATACAGTGGAGATGCAACAATCGGTACATTTAATATGGCTACTAAAACATTTACTGCTGGTGGTGAAGCAGAAGTATAAATAATAGAAAATAGGAGGAAATAAGAATGGCATTTTATTTTAATAATAAGTTAAGTGTTGATATTGAAAATAAACAATATACGATTGATTTATCAACAAACAAAGTAATTGAAGCAATTGAAAAGATTCGAGATGAATCTTTAAAAGTTGCGAAAAATCCAAATAATTCGGAACAAGATATTTTGCAATATGCAGAGACAATGAAAGTTTTTGTAAATGAAGTCATGGGAGATGACGCTTCTAAAGAGATAATTGGCAATAATCAATTAACTATTGAAGATTTAGCGGAATTAACTCACTACATTCTTAGTGAAATTGAACAATTTAAGTCTAAGAAAATGAAAGATTATTCTCAAAAATACACACCTGAAAAATTGAATTAGAATGCCTTTTAATTTTCTTCTAGATGAATATCCAGATGAAGTGATCGTTGAGAATGTTGCATATAAGGTGAGAAGCGATTTTAGAGCTATCTTATCTATTATGCAACTTCTTGATGATCCAACTTTTAGTGATGATGAGAAACTCTATAATTCATTAACTATATTTTATGAAAGTAAAATGCCAGATAATATAGTAAGTGCTTATACAGAGATGATTGATTTCATGCGAGTTTATAATCAAGATTTATCTAAAAATAAAAATGATAATAAGATACTTGATTTTGAGATTGATAGCGGAATGATTTATGTTGCTTTTTTACAGCTATATCACATTGATATAAGAATAGAAAAAATTCATTGGTTTAAGTTTAATTGTTTATTAGAAAACATAAATGATGGAAAGCCGAAACTTATAAATATAATGGAAATACGTGATATGGAGATAGACAATGATATGTCACCAAAACAACGCTTGAAATTGAGAAAGCTAAAAAGAGAATATTCATTAGAAAAACAAGAGGATATTAGCAATTCATTTGCGAACTCCTTTTTTTTAGGTGTGAAAGGAGGAGTAAAAAATGGCAAGTAATATAAAAGAAACATTGGAAGTAAATGTAAAATTGAATCAAAGTAGTTTTAAAGAAATAGAGGCAATCGCGGCAAATGTTGTCAATTCATTTTCAAATGCGGGGATATCTATTCAAAATAGTATGATAGTTGCCTTAAGTAATGTTAGCAATTCTATGAGTATGCTTGGAGATTCCACTCAAGCGAGTAGTGATGATATTATTAATAATGTAAAATTAATTTCATCAAACATAGAAACGTTGGATGTAGCTATCAAAAAAACAAGTGAAGGTGAAAGTTTCGGAGGACTACGCTCTGCAGTGAGTGAAACATCTGATACAATTATCCAAAAATTTGATGGTGCTTATGGTGCTATTTCAGATGTCATCGCTACAGCAATCAAATTCAAACCATTTGAAGAAGCAATAAAGAAAAATGAAGCTGCAATAACTGCTTTTTCGATTGCAATGAAAAGTGCAAAAGCAATTGTTGAGATAGTAAATCTATTTAAAAGTGCGAGTAGTGTTGTTACTACTTTAGCATCTGCACAACAAGTAGCAACTGTTTCGACAACTGTTTTAACAGGCGCTGTTTCAGCATTGAAGATTATGATGGGTGGTCTTGTTGTAGGTGCTATTGCTGCACTTGTAGTTGGTTTATTCACATTATCGCAAAATGTCAGTGACAATGTTAAAAACATTAGAGAGCAAAGAGAAGCTATTGACGAAACTACTAAAGCAATGGATGAAATGAATGCAGCTAGTCAAATGGAGTTTAAAGATAATAGTGCACCCATTGATTTACAACAAAAGTACCTTGATGGATTGATGGCGAATATTGATGCTGAAGGAAAATTCATTGGTGAAAAAGAAAAGTTAGCTTTTTGGCTGGATGAGTTAAATAAAAGCTATCCTGATTTGCAATTAAGCTATGATCAGGAAACAGGTCAGATAATGACTCAAAATGGTTTGTTAAGTGAGAATATTGGACTTGTTGAAGACTTAATTAAATCTAAAAGAGCTCAAGCATATTTGGATGCATATCAAGATGATTATGTAGAAAACTTGAAAATGCAAAAAGATAGTATAGATGAACTTGCGGTAGCACAAGCTGAGTACAATGCTTTAAAAGAAAAAGAAGCTAATGGCGAATTAACAGGTGATGATAAAAAGGCAATGGATGAGCAAGCGCAAAACATTGAGTTATTAAAGCAAAATATTCAGACGGCAGGTGTTGCAATGGAAGAATATGAGAATATTGCATCCAAAGTAGCAAATAAAGATTATGAAGGTGCACTGAATACAATTTATGGCGGAGATATTCAATTATACGACCCTGAAAAAGGTGCAGAGCAACTAGCAATATTACAAGAACAAGCTGCTACAGTAAAATCTCAATTAGATGCATTGACACAAGAAGTTGCTGAAGATCCATCCATGGCTAACTCATTAAGTGATAAGATTGAAGCTTTGAATGCACAATATGAAGCTTCCAAAGAACAATTAGCATTAGCTCAAGAAAATTTTGATACCCAAATGAAGACAGATCAAGAAATTGCAGCTCCAGAATTAGCAGGAGAATATTCAGAAAATTTCAAAAAAGTAGCTACGACAGGCATGCAAACCGCTGGTGAAGAATCTGGAGAAGCATTTGAGACAGCATCGCAAAGTTATATTGATAGTATTATTTTTCCAGATAAAAAAGTTAAAGTAGTTGCTGAATATGAAAATTTTGATTTATTGAATAGGTATACTACGAATGCGTATACTCAAGGTAATGCATCATTTGATGATTCACAGAATCAAAACGGTGTGATTCAACCATTTAGTACAGGTGCAATGGTTGGTACATCTCGCAAAATAATTGGAAGTTTGCAAAGAAGAGTAATCTCTACAATAAAAGTAGGTATTCCTCGTCCAAATTTAATTTTAGATAATGCTGGTTCAACTGCAATAACTCAAAATGTTAGCTTCAATCAGCCAATTCAAAAACCAAGTGATGTTACTAGAGCGATGCAAAAAGCATCAAGAAATTTAAGGAAGGTGAAGTAAGTATATGGATAAAAAATACTTATTGCTCACACTTGAAAATGGGCAATCAACAATTAAAATGGGTGTTGGTGAAGTCATTAAAGTAGTACGTGTTGATGGCTTTGAATCGCCAGACTATGTATTACATACAACATCTATTGCCACAGCAGATGGAACTAAAATAACCGGTAAGAAAGTTGAAGAGAGAACAATTGATATTACCTTTGCGATTGATGATATCAACAATACAGAAGTATATAGAAAACAATTGCAAAAGTTCTTTAATCCAAAAAATACAATCAAGCTAAAAATGAACTGGTGCTACAGTCAAGCTCAAATAGAGTGTGAAGTGGAACAATTTAGCTGGACAAGTATCGAATCGATGTGGAATTACCTAGAAGGCAATGTTACATTGAAATGTCCTTTTCCGTATTGGAGTGATTTAGATAACTTTGGAAAAAATATTGCAGCTATAACACCGATGTTTACATTTCCATTAGGTATGATTAGTTTTAATGAAAGTAAAGGAAAGCACGTTGCATACCAAACTATGGGTTATAATAGTTTGTCTAAAGAAGTCCTATTGAACAATAAAGGAGATGTTCCTACTGGTGTTGAAATTCATTTTATTGCGAAACGAGGTAATGTTAAAAATCCGAAAATAACTTTATTGAGTACTGGTGAATTTATTGAGGTAATTCAAGACATGCAGAAGAACGATGTGATTGTCATTAACACAAATGTTGGGTATAAAGGGATTACTAAAAATGGTATTAATATTTTCAAAGAAAAGAATAAACTTTCATCATTCTTCCAACTAACAATTGGCGACAATAAAATTGCATATGATGCACTAGAAAACTATACTAATTTAGATGTTCGTGTTTACTATACGCCAAAGTATTTAGGAGTTTAGTATGGAATTATTGATATTAGATAGAGAGTTTGGTGAAATCGCAACAGTTGAAATATTCAGTTCACTTCAGTGGAACAGAAAATATTATGATTATGGTGACTTTGAACTTGAAACAAATATTGAATTCTTTAATCTATTTAAGGAAGGCACATATTTATTTAGACAAGGATATGAGTTGGGAATTATTGAGGAAATCTCATACAATCGCTCAGATAATAATGAATATAGCCTAAAAGTAAGTGGAAGATTTATTACATCTATACTTGAGGATAGAGTTATTACTGGTGAGAAAAAGTTAACAGGAAAACACGAGGATATAGCTTTCCAACTTATTCAAGAGAATTTTATTCAACCAAGTGATAGTGCTAGAAAAATTAATGGGTTAATATTATCAAATAAAGTTGGACTAGGTGATGACACAACATTAGAAATTAAGAATTCAACTATTGGGAAAAAGTTAAATGATTTCTTGGAAGAAAAACAATTATCACAAATTATTCATTATGATTACTTAACAAATAGCCTTACTTATTCAGTTTGGCGAGGCTTAGATAGAACTGAAGAACAGTCAGATAATACATGGGCTGTTTTTTCTGATGATTATGACAACATTACGGATATTGAATACTCTATGGATGTAAGTGATTATTCTAATTTTGCATATATTGTAGGTAAAGACAATCTAACAGTAAATGTAAATTGTATTCAAAACAATGAACGTCGTCGAGAAATGGTTGTAACATCATCTGATAGTGATCAAACGGTATTAAAAGATAAAGGTAAACAAGAATTAGACAAAAATAAAACAATTGAAGTCATCAATTGTTCAATTCTCAATAATGATAATTTACTATATAAAAGAGATTATGATTTAGGAGACATTTGCACAATTAAGGTAAGAAGCATCGATAAGATAGTAACAATGCGAATTACAGAAATACAGGAAGTTTTTGAAGATGGTGAAATTAAAATTCTTCCGAAATTTGGTGATGATTACATCACCATTTCAAAATTCATAGAAAGAGAGGCAAGTAGATGAGAAGTGGATTTTTTAATTCAGATATAATTGGATATAATGATAATGAAATGCCGATTTTTGACAGAGCTGAGGATGCGGAGTTTTTTGCGAAATTCTTCAAATCATTTTTTACAAATGGTGTTTATCCAAATCCAAGCACAAATTTACAAGTAGTTATCCAAGAAGGAATGAATGTTAAAGTACTTCCTGGGTTATGTTTAATAGAAGGTTATTTTGGATGGGAGGATACAGAGAGAGTATTGTCTATTCAAGCCAGTGAAAGTTTAGACCGTATAGATCGAGTTGTTTTACGATTAAATTTAGCAAATCGTGTTATTGACTTATATGTTAAGAAAGGTATTGCGGCAACAAATCCCATTGCACCTGAAATTACACGTCCTTTACCAAATCAAGGAGGTGACATTTTTGAATTGGGTATTGCGGATGTATTTGTTGCAAAGAACACAGTTTCAATTACTCAACAAAGAATTACGGATTTGAGGATGAATAATGCACTCTGTGGCATTGTTGCACAAACTGTTTCGGGAATAGATACAACAACGTTGTTTGCACAATTGCAAGATCAGATAAAACAGAATATCAATTTAATTCAAAGTGCGTTGGACGATACTTTAGCTGGTGAGTTGCAAAATCAAATTAATTATATTTCGGGGGACGATTTCATCGCGAAAAATGCTGAGAATGCAAAAAAGGTTAATTCATATAGCGTTTATGTAATTGAGAAGAATGCGGATACTAGTCTAATTCCAAATAACTCTTTGATTTTTGAGAAGGAATAGTTATGGCAATAAAACATAAAAATGGAATGAATGCTAAGATATCAACGGTCAAGTTTAAGGATAGTAAATTACTTAGCCTAGGAAAAGTTGTGTATAAAAATAGTTTAGGTATATTAGAAAATATTTGGAGTAATTGGAAACTGATAGTAAATTCGCCTATTCACCTTGGTGGAAAAAGTGAAAATTTTGGAACGGGTGGAAGCTTTGTAAGTTATACCATTCCAAGTAATATTATTCCAAAGAAATTAAGAGTCGATAAATATTTAAGACAACATGTTGCATTATCACAAAAAAATGGAGTATGTAATGTCACAGTTTACATATTGTTAGAAAATGGTAGCTACTTAAACCTTGGTATTAATGGTATGGCAGCATGGCAAACAGGTGATAACTATGGGACAGGATATACTGATTTAAGCGCATATAGTGGTATTAAACGAATCGATTGTTCTGTAGGTGTTAATGGATTTACATACAGTGCAAATGTTTATCTTCAAGAATATTTATCGAAATAGGAGAAGCAATATGCAAATAAAAGAGCAACTAATTTCAACAGATAAATATGGTCTAAAATGCCCATATGAAATGAAACCTAAATATATTACGATTCATAATACAGGTAATAATGCTTCTGCACAAAATGAAATTAATTATATGAAAAGTAACATGAGTAATGTAAGTTATCATATTGCAGTAGATGATAAAATAGCTATTATGGGAATTCCGTTAGATCGCAACGCATGGCATGCTGGTGATGGCAGCAAAGGAACAGGAAATCGTGAAAGTATAGGTATTGAAATATGCTATTCTACAGATTACAAAACAGATCGACATGAAAAAGCATTTTACAATGCAATAGAAGTAACGAAACAATTAATGAAACAATTTAACATTCCAATAGAAAATATTAGACAACACTATGATTGGACAAAAAAAGATTGTCCACATCGGATTAGAAAGGAAGGAACTTGGCAAAAGTTCCTTTCTTTATGTACTAATGAAGTATGTGTTGAGATGCGTAATCAACTATTACAACGCATTAAAGTAGTAAAAGAAGGCTTGTATATTAGAGAAAATTACAATGGAGAAATAATTGGTTATATTCCTGAAGGCAGTTATCAAGATTTCGATATTATTATGTTTGATGAGTATATTCAAAGTGATGGGTATCAACACTGTAAGGTAAAGGGAACTTGGAGTTATAAAGGTATAGATTACATAAATCAAGTTGGTGATATTCAATTTGATTCTCGTTGTTATTTGATTGGAGAAAGTGAGTGATGTTATGAAAGATAAACTAAATAAACTAATTGATTTGAAAAGTATTATAACACTGAGCATGATTGCTGCACTTATTTTTGGTTGGTTTGTCAATAAAGTAAGCTCGGAGCAATTCATTCCATTAGTGACAATGATTCTAACTTTTTATTTTGCTCGTAATAAGTCAAGTAATATCGACTAGTATGGATCAAAGTACATCGATTACTTTGGGGTTACTATTAGCTATAATTGGATGTTTTGTTGGATTAGCTGGCTGGATTTCAAATCGCGATAAAAAGATTGCGTATGATAGTGAATTTAAAGGTTCAGTTAATGCTAAACTCGATGTAGTTTTGGGAATAAAAACTGAAATAAAAGAGTTGAAAGATGACTTTAAGAAAATATCTGAGAAGATTGTAATTGTTGAGGAATCAACGAAATCAGCACATAAAAGATTAGATGAACATATTTCTTCTCATGATTAAGGGTGTATCCATTGGATACACCCTCTTTTTTTAGTATTCGCATCTGAATTTTTTTTCATTTGGTACAAGAGAAAGTTCTTTTATTGTTACATTATCAACTTGAATAAAGTGATTACCTTCTTTTAATGTTTTTAATACTTGACGTATGTTATTTTCATCACCTTGAATTTGAATTTCAACCATACCATTTTCCATATTGCGTACATAACCTGTACAATTATGACGAATTGCAGTAAGTTGAGTAAAGTTTCTAAAGCCTACTCCTTGTACCTGTCCTTCGACTATTATGTAATATCTTTTCATAATACTATTTCCTTTATATGTATAGTATATCATTAAAATTCATTTTAATTAAAGATACAATTAGTTGAAAGCCTAGTGAATAAACATATAATTAGATTATAAATAGGTTTTGCAAGTCGGTGTATATTGACAAAATGATGAAAAAGTCTTATATTCATTATTATGTTGTATAGGGGAGTAGCTACAGATTTTCTAATCTGTGTAAGTATTCGACATCTCGGTGAATAACCCGGATACTTAAATCGCTTGATAAGCAAGACCTATCCACTGCAAAAGCGGGTGGAATGTCTTGCTTTTTGCTTTTCTAGGAGGAAAATATGTTTTATAACAAAACAAGAAATGAAGTAGTTGAAGATTTAGAAAGCAATGAACAGTATGGTCTGCATACTAGCGAAATTGAAAAAGTTCGTGATAAATGTGGATACAATGAATTACAAGAACAAAAGAAACAGTCTTTATTCGTAAAGTTTTTATTACAATTTACTGATCCGTTAATTATTGTACTTATTGTTGCGGCAGTCGTATCAATTGCAGTTGATCCTCATGAATGGATTGATAGCTTAATAATTGTAATTGTTGTTATTTTCAATGCTGTATTAGGTGTTGTTCAAGAAAATAATGCCGAAAAATCACTAGAAGCTTTGAAAAAGATGAGTGCACCCAATTCTAAAGTAGTACGTGATGGTGAACGATTAACAATTCCTTCAAGAGAGCTTGTTGTTGGGGATGTTGTTATTCTTGAAGCTGGAGATTTTATCCCAAGTGATGGAAGAATACTAGAATCATTCAACTTAAAAGTTGATGAAAGTGCATTGACTGGAGAATCATTGCCAGTTAATAAAATTAGTGATGTTATCGAACAAGAAAACGTTCCACTAGGCGATCAAAAAAACATGGTTTTTGCTAGTACTGTAGTCACTTACGGTCGTGGTAAAATGATTGTCACTACAGTAGGAATGAATAACGAAGTTGGTAAGATTGCGACAATGCTGATGGTTTCTGGTAAAGAAACTACACCACTTCAAGATAAACTCGCTCAGATAAGTAAAGTTATTGGGGTTATGTGTTTAGGAATTTGTGCTGTAGTATTTGGTTTAGAATGGATGTCAGGGTTATCTATCCTTGAATCTTTTAAAACATCAGTAGCATTAGCAGTTGCAGCAATTCCAGAAGGATTAGCTACAGTTGTTACAATCGTATTAGCTATTGGTGTTACAAAAATGGTTAAAAACAATGCTATCGTAAGAAAACTACCAGCTGTTGAAACATTGGGTTCAGCAAGTGTTGTATGTAGTGATAAAACAGGTACATTGACTCAAAATAAAATGACGGTTGTTAAAACGTATACAATCGATGAAGGTGTACAAGCATTTGATGGTAAAGGTAATGAAGCAGTTCGTGAGATGATGAAATGTTTCACACTATGTTCAGATGCAGAGATAAAATTCGAAGGAAGTGAAATGAAGCTTCTTGGTGATCCAACTGAAACAGCTTTAGTAGAAGCAAGTTTTAAGATGGGTGATAAAAAAGAAGATATGCACTTAAGAGCAAAAAGAAGTGATGAAATTGCATTTGATTCTACTCGTAAGATGATGACGGTTTTCTTTCAAACAGAAAAAGGGGTTGTTTCACTTACTAAAGGTGCTCCAGATGTTATTATGTCTCGTTGTACAAATACACCAAAAGATGCTTATGAATCAAATGAAACAATGGCTAATCAAGCTTTACGTGTACTAGCTGTTGCATATCGTGTTTGGAAAGAAATACCAGTATTGTTAGATCCTAATGATGTTGAAAATGATATGACATTTATTGGGCTGGTGGGTATGATTGACCCACCACGTCCAGAAGTTAAAGTGGCTATTGAAGAAGCAAAACAAGGGGGTATCCGTACAATTATGATTACGGGTGACCATGTAACTACTGCAAAAGCAATTGCAATGGATTTAGGTATCTTGTTAGATGGTCAAAAAGCAATTACTGGAACTGAACTAGGGGCAATGTCTGAGGAAGAACTTGCACGCGAATTAGAAAATATTTCAGTATATGCGCGTGTTGCTCCAGAACACAAAGTACGAATTGTAAGTGCATGGCAAGCAAAAGGGCATGTAGTTGCGATGACAGGGGATGGTGTTAATGATTCTCCTGCATTAAAGAAAGCAGATATCGGTTGTGCAATGGGTATCACAGGAACAGATGTTTCTAAGGGTGCAGCTGACATGATTCTTACAGATGATAACTTCGCAACAATCATACACGCGGTAAGAGAAGGTAGAGGAATCTACAACAACATCAAAAAAGATGTTCAATTCTTGCTTTCAAGTAATATTGGTGAAGTACTTACAATCTTCACTGCTTCTATATTAAGTGTGTTAGGTTACAATTTAGGTGTTCCTCTATTACCTGTTCATTTATTATGGGTTAACTTAATTACGGATACACTTCCAGCATTTGCGTTAGGCTTAGAACCTGTTGATAAAGACATTATGAAAGAAAAACCACGTCCTAAGAATGAAAGCTTCTTCGCACATGGTTTGGGTTGGACAATTGCTTGGCAAGGTATTATGGTGGGTTCATTAACATTAATAGCTTATATTATTGGTAATAATATTACGCATGAAATTGGTATGACAATGGCATTTATGACATTATCATTATCACAATTATTCCATGCATTTAATATTAAGAGTTCTCACAGTATTTTCCATAGAACAATATTCAATAACAAGTATTTATGGGGTGCATTAGCTGTAGGTATGATTTTACAAATTGCAGTCATGTATATCCCAGGTTTAAACACAATCTTTAGTTTAGAACCACTTAGCTTAGAACTTTCATTAACGGCTTTGGGATTGGCTTTATGCCCAATTGTTATTGTTGAAATTGTTAAATTATTTAAGAACCATATTTTCAAAAAATAAGCATAATAAGGCATGACATCTATAACGTATAGATGTCATGCTTTTTATATTTAAATGCAAATGAAAAATTATAAATTAAGATATATTAATGTTCTTATATATTTGATTAATACTGGGATTGGTGCATTTCATGATATAATAAATATCTTGATGAAATAGTTTGGAGAAATAATGAAAAAAGAAAGTATTTCAAATTTAAATATTCTTTTAGGTAGATATAGGCTTGAATTAATGGGATTTGCTATTTTATGGATTATATTTTTTCATATGAATTTTGTAACGTGGAATAAAATTGCCTACTATATTCATACTATTGGTTTTTTTGGTGTGGATATGTTCTTCTTTCTTTCTGCATATGGATTATATTATTCTCTGTCAAAAAAATCAGTATTTATGTTTTATAAAGCTAGAATAATCAAAATATATCCTTTGTATTTATTTGTTGCGACTATTTTCTTTTTTATAAATGGATTAAGTGGAATGGGAAACTATATTCTATATGTCACTGGTATTGGGTATTGGGTTGGTGCCAATTATTTTGAATGGTATGTTCCAACGTTGATTGTATTCTATGCATTAACCCCATTTTTGTATAAAATATTTTCAAAGATAAAGGATTCGTCGAAAATTTATTTTATTATATTCTCAATATTAATCTCAATTATACTAAGTGTTTTCTCTGTGCAAATGGGTTGGAATTATGTAATTGGTTCGTTAACTAGAATACCTGTTTTTGTTTTAGGATTTTATATTGGTGATTTAGCATATCATAAGAAAAAAATGCATATTAATAGTATGGCAACGATATTGTGTGTATTTGTTGTGGGTATATTACTTTCTTATTTCTCAACGATGTATTTTAAAAATTCGATTTATTTATTAGGTTTTGATTGTTATCCGGCACTTTTATTGGCTCCATCTTTATGCTATTTACTGGCATACATTTTTAGTAAACTTGATGAATTTAATCATAAAGTTTATAAATTTTTGACTTTTCCATTAATGAGTTGTGGGATAATTAGTTTTGAACTTTATCTTGTTCAACAACGAGTTAGTGATTTGTATTTATCTGCATTTTTACATAACGGAGAACTTATAATTTTTTTCTTAACCATTATTTTTGCTTTGTTTTTACATTATTTAATTTATTTTATTGAAAAGATTATGTTAAAAAAATGGTTTTTATTATAAAATATGTATAATTGAGAAGGGGAGTTTAGATGAAGATAGCCATATTAGTACCTTGTTACAATGAAGAATTGACAGTTGAGAAAGTTGTTGGTGATTTTAGACATTCTTGTCCAGATGCTGATATTTATGTTTATGACAACAATTCAAAAGATAAGACTTACGAATTGGCTGTAAATTCTGGAGCAATAGTTCGTAAGGAAATTCATCAAGGCAAAGGGAATGTTGTGAAATCAATGTTTAGAGATATTGAAGCGGATGTTTATGTCCTTGTAGATGGTGATGATACCTATCCGGCAGATGAAATTCATAAATTAATTGATTGCGTGATTAATAAACAAGCTGATATGGTCATTGGAGATCGCTTGAGTAATGGAACTTATTTTAAAGAGAATAAACGGGGATTCCATAGTTTTGGGAATAACTTAGTTAAAAATTTGATAAATAATTTATTTAAAAGTAATATTAAGGATATTATGACGGGGTATCGTGCATTTAGTCGTAAATTTGTAAAATGCATGCCAGTTATGAGTGATGGTTTTCAAATTGAAACAGAAATGACTGTTTTTTCCCTTGTATATGGAATGAATGTGATGGAAGTACCCATTAATTATCGTGATCGTCCAGAAGGTTCGGAATCAAAATTGAATACTATAGCGGATGGTAAAAAAGTATTAATTACTTTATTTGATTTGTTTAAGAACTATCGCCCATTTTTGTTTTTTGGTATTCAATCTATTTTCTTTGGGCTGATTGGGTTAATTATTGGATTGCCAGTTATAACCGAGTTTATAGCAACAGCTTATATTACAAAAGTACCTTCAGCAATTTTAGCTGCAAGTTTATTTATCATTGCATTTATTTTGTTTGTTGTTGGTATTATTTTGGATTATTTGAAGAATCAAACGCAGCTACTATTTCAATTACATGTTAATGAATTTGTGAGAAACGATAAAGTAAAATAATTGTGTGATAAAATGTTATTTCTTGACAAAATGTTAAAAAATAACTTTTTTATTGTATAATAACACTATTATCTTTGTGGGGGTAATATGAAAAAAATATTATTTTTGTTATTAACTTTTATTATTGTATGCATCGGAATTCAAACTATTTTTAAGAATTCAACGAATGATACAGTAAAGAATACACCTACACCAGAAATCAAGGGAAATAATGTATTGGATGAATCAATCCATTATGCTCCTATCGTTGTGGATAATATAACTGGATTTGAAACATCATGGAATACAACCGCAACAGATGGGAATATAAAATTAAATTCTTCTTATGACAAACAAGATGTGTCAATAGAATATGCTGGCGAACAAATGTCAAGTTCGTTATTATTTCATGACGGTATTCCATTTATTAAAGGAAATTCTTATGTTTTTTCGTTTAATGTAAGTAGTACTATTACTAGAAACTTGCAGGTTGTTTTTGCAAATGCTGATAATGGAGAAGTTTACTTTACACAAGACTACTCAGTTGGCGAAGCACAAAACATAAGCATTGATTTTAAGATGGAAAAAGATTCAACTTTTAATGGAAGAATTGGATTTTTTGTTGGGAATGATGGTAGTGAGGCAGTTAAAGGAATTCATAATGTAGTAATAAGCAATGCAAAACTGATAAATTCTTTTGCGAGCGACTATACGATTAAGGTGAATCAAATTGGATATAATATCTATGATCAAAAAATATGTGTATTTCCATATACACAAGGAGATAGTTTTGATGTTGTTAATGTAGAAACAAATACAGTTGTTTATACAGGTTCAATAAAGAATAAAACAGTAAATGAGAAAACAGGGGAAACAAATTACATTGGTGATTTTACAAATGTAATGACACCTGGGAAATATCGAATAGAGTCACAAATTGTTGGGACCTCTTATGAGTTCGAGATAAACGATAATTTATATGACTCAATCCAAAATCAATTGCTAAAAATGATTTCATTACAGAGATGTGGAATCGCATTAGATTCATCATGGGCTAATGGGTTTACGCATGAACAGTGTCATAATGAGGAAGCAACTATTTATGGAACAGATTTTAAAAAAGATGTAACAGGTGGATGGCATGATGCTGGTGATTATGGAAGATATACAAAAACTGGCACAAAAACATTAACCGATTTATTGTTTGGATTTCTTGCTAATTCTGAAATACATAGTGATGCTGCAGGAATTTTGGAAAGTGGAAATAATATTCCGGATATTCTTGATGAAGCTAGAGTTGAATTAGAATGGCTATTAAAAATGCAAACAGATTCGGGAGAAGTGTATGGTAAGGCGGTAACTCCTACGTTACCAGGAGATATTTCTCCTGATAAAGATGTACAACCTATCTATTTGTTGAGTCCTGAAACCTCTATGGCAGGCGATTTTATAGGTGTTATGGCACTGGCTAGTGATGTATATAGAGAATATGATCAAGAATTTGCGAACCGTTGTTTAGCAGCAGCAAAACTATCATGGAATTATTTGGTATCAATGACTAATACTGGAGTAATATTAAATCCTACAGAAATTAATGCAGGTGAGTATCGTGATGCCTATGATAATGATGATCGTTTTTATGCTGCGATATCACTTTGGAAAGTTACAAAAGATGATAGTTACTTGGAAGCAGCTAAAGATTTGTTTTTAAGCGATTCTAATTCTGCTAATGGGGTATCATGGCAAAATGTAGGAGGGTATGGAAGATACCTTTATTTGATGGATGTTGATGCAAAAAAAGACAAAGAATTTTATGAACTTCTTCTAGAATCATTGAAAACAGAAGTTGATTTAAAAGCAGGAGTGGCATTTGCTGATGGCTATAATACAGCTCTAACACATTATTCATGGGGGAGCAATGGAAGCATTGTTGAGGATGGCATTCTATTTATGATGGCTTACAATGTTATTGGTGATATGAATTATCGGCAATTAGCAATTGAGCAACTCAATTATATATTTGGTAAAAATGCGTTAAATATGACTTTTGTAAGTGAGTTTGGGAGAAACTCTCCGAAGAATATGCATCATCGTCTTTCTAAAGCAAATAATTCAACTCTGGTTGGTGCTTTAGTGGGTGGTGTTAACGCGGATAGAGATGATAATACAGCAAAATTACTTGGTGACAATATTCCTTCTGCAAAGGTTTATTTAGATAATTATAATAGTTATTCTACTAACGAAGTAACAATTTATTGGAATGGCTCATTAATCAATTTATTAAGTTTACTTCAATAGCTAATAAATTTGTATTAAAAGCATGAGATGTGATAGAATTTCGTAGGGTGAAAACATGATAAAAGTATTTTTGATGGTTCTCTTTCTGGTTGTTGTTTTTACAGGAATTGGGTCATTTACTCTAAAAAAATTAAAGATTGATAAAACAAGTTTTTCTGCGCCAGTTGGATTTGTTGTTTTTATTGCTGTTTTACAGATGTGTTACTATCCTGTTCAACTAACAAATGGATCTTTTAACTGGATTATTATAATTTCTTCTTTGCTTTTAATAGCTGGTCTAGTAATTACAATTATAAGTTGGAAAGAAGTACTACAGAACTTATTTAGAATTGACTCTCTAATTGTATTAGCCAGTGTTATTGGATTTTGTTTTGTTTTTTATCATTTGTTTATTGATATTGAATTCTCAGATGCCCCAATGTATTTAAACTATATATCACAAAATATTAATAATTCTAATCTGAATTTATTTAATTTATACACTGGATTAGTAGGCGCGGAATGGGATGGTCTGTATTTGTATCAAGGATATTATCACTTCGCATCATTTATTTGTTGGTTTATTAACATCCCATATTATATATTCGGTAATGCAGGGTATATTGAAAATATAGCAGTTTCTACATGGGGTTTGGGAACACTTTATAGTGTGATTAGCTCAATGTTTATAGTGGAAATTGTTCGTTATTTTAAATTAAAAAACAAGTGGTTTGAAATTTGCTTATTAATTTTTACATTGCTTTTTTCTAATTTCTATTATTGGCGTGTGGCATTTTCTTTTTATGGAAATACCTTTCGCACTCTATTAATAACCATTTTAATATTTACTATCTATCGTTGGCTTAAAGAGAGTAATGAAAAAATAAAGTATTTAATTCCCTTTGTTGTAGGGGCTAGTTTAGCGTGTTCTAGTACTTCACTATTTATTTCATTTATTGTTTTGTATTCTTTAGCTGCCTATCTATTCGTGATTAAAAAGGAAAAAGCTTTTTATGATATGTCCACATTTGTTATTCCTTTAGCAGTTTATACAACAGTAATGGTGGGGAAGAGTTCAATAGTAATTGGAGCAATTCTAGCTATTATATTTATTGCTTATTACATTTTAAGATACATTAAATTTTTCAAAAAGATAATAAATAATGTTCAATCTTTCTTCTTTGATTATGCAAAAGTGATTTTCTTCATAGTTGTTCCAGTAGCTTTTGCTTTGCTATCAGCGTATGTTAATATTTTTAAGCCAGATTTTCTCATTGATTACGCCTACTATTTCCAAGATCATCAAAAATACGACATGGTTAAAGACTATTCTTTTAGATTTTCAGGAATAGTTGACAATATATTAAATGTTATTCGATGGTTAGGCGTAGTTCTTATATTGTTTAAAGCATCAAGCAAAGAAGATAAGTTTATAAAAACATTGTTTTTCATGATGATAGTTTTATTTATGAATCCATTATGTACAACTGCTGTAGCCTATATAATGGCATCCAATGTATTTTATCGAAGTATCGAAATATTGTTTAATCCATTTACGGAATTATTAATGATTTTATATGTCTACAAAATATTTGAATGGCATAAAATTGGTCAATGGATACTAGAATTTATTCTCATTGGAGCAGTTATATTTGGACATTATTTCTCATGGAATAATGATCGTCTAGAAGGATTATATACAGTTTATCTAAATGGAGGTAAAGAAGTTGATCCTATTCTTAAACTTAAAAATGACGAGATACAGGTTATAAGGTACTTAAAACAAGTTATTCAGGATAATCCTATAGAAGGACAACCTGTTATTGTTTCGCAAGCCAATGGGCTAAGAACGTTTATTCCGGATGCTTATCAATTGATTACTGCACGAGACTGGTATTATCCACATACTCGTTTGAATGAAGAGTTTTATGAAATAGCTCGTTATCATTATAATTGGCAACCAGAAGTTAAAACTAATTATGAAGATTCATGTAAATATTTGAAAGAATATGATGTTGATTACATTATTGTGCAATATAAAGATAATTATAAATTTGATATTGCTAGTGATGCGTGTACAACGTTATATATGAAAAATTCAAAATATAAAGTGAAAATCGTAAATAAATAAAAATGAGATATAACTATATCCAAATTTCGAAGTATTTTCATCTTGTGATTTCAACGGCGCATATCTCAATCCCTAGATTTGAAATTATTTTTTATTGCATATGTTATGCTTATCATAACTAGGTATAGAATAAGGTTGGTATTCACGAAATGTAGAATAAAGTCAGTCAGTAGATAAATTGTAAAGGCAAAGAAGATAAATGATAATAAAATGATTATGTTAAGGAAGTAAATGATTCATATGATAATATTATGAGTGAAATGATGCATAAATAATTATTGGAGGTTTTATTGATGAAAGAATTTGTTATTAAGTACAAATACCCGATTATTTTATTTATATGTATATCGGTAATTAGTTCATTTATATTTTTACCTTATATTTTTAGTGATACAGAGTTTGTTTTGGGCTGGGATATGAGGAGTTTGTATAGCTCTAATTTTAATCAACTTCGAAATATGTTACAGCATTCGGTTCAAACTGGAGAGTTTCCTTTTTACTCATGGAATGCGTTTTTGGGCAATGATTATTATTCAAGTAAGTTATTTTATTTTCAAGATATATTTGATTATCCATTTGCTTTATTAACAAATTGGAGTTTTTATAAAGTTATAATTATTCAAACTTATTTAAAATTTTTGGTTGCTGGATTTAGTTTTTATTTGTATTGTAAATTTCATAAGTATTCAGGAAAAACTTCAGTCATCGGTTCATTAATCTTTGCATTCTCTGCATATGGTCTTCAAACAATGATGCATCCTTTCTTCGGTTCTTTCTTTGTCTTCTTACCACTCTACTTTTTAGGCATAGACCGATATATTTTCAGTAATAAAAAGATAGGCTATATTTTAATAACAGCTTTTATGTTTATTAATAACTATTATTTATTTTATTCAGTTTCAATATTTTCTGTTCTTTATTTTATTTTCCAATATTATTCAAAGCACCAAACATACAAAGGCTTCTTCAAAAGCGCTTTACCATTGATAGGTTGTTATTTTATCGGTGCGATGTTATCGGGGGTTGTTGTAATTCCAGAAGTCTTGAATATTCTAGGCAATGAACGTGTAGGTAGTTCGAGTAGTGTGTTATTTTATGAAAGTTTGTTACCTTATTTTGATTATTTTAGTGGAATATTTACACCTACTAGTGTACTTGCAAATCGTAATACTGCAATTACTTCAATTTATTCATATGTTTCTACAAATGAATCGGTTATGGCTGTTTTCTTATGGTCTTCATCTATTACAACATTGATTTTTCCGCAATTGTTTTCAAAGAAAAACAGGAAATCAATACTTACAATATCTATTGTTATTATTTCGTTATTTGCACTTATTCCATTTCTTTCTTCAGTGATGCATGGGTTTTCTGAACCTTCCTTTAGATGGCTGCAATCCCCATTGTTTTTCTTGATTATTTGTATCCTTCCTTTCATAGATAAACGAATCGATATTGATAATAAATTACTAAAAATTACTTTTTACACAGTCATTGGTTTACTAGTTATTACGACCCCATTAATTGCAATATGTACGGGATATAATTTCATGTCAATGATAAGCGATTACTTATTAGTTATTATGTTCATTCCTACTTTGATTATTATTTATTATGCATTAGTCAAAAATAACTTCAAGATTCTTTTAGTGGGGTTAGTTATAGAGTTATCATTAGCTGGTTATTTTTCATTCATTGCTTCACCATATTTTAGTGAATTCTCAAAGGATACAATAAATAAAGTTCACCATGTATTGTTAGAAAAAGATGATTATAATAATTACTTATTAAATCTTGAGCCAAATAATCAATATCAATTCTATCGTAGTTATGTTGATCCTAGTTCTGTATATTGGGATATCTCATTAAACTTAAATTTAGATTTCAACATCATGGGTTTAATTTCATATGATTCAACATATGCAGCAAGCGCAAATGATATGAAGAAATTAGCTACAATTGAAGCTTATTTACCATGGACATTCAACATTCAAGATGATAATATAATGAATCTAGTATCTACAAAATATGCAGTTGTTACAGATGAATCACAGGTCCCATTTGAGAGTTTTGAAAAAAAAGGTGAGTTTAATTATTTATTAATTTACGAAAATAAAAATTATGTAAATTTAGGGAAGACATATGGAAGTGCAATTTCATATGATGAATATGATGGGAATACAGATATTTTGAGCAAGTCACTAATTGTTAGTCAAGAAGACTTAATAGAAATTCAAGGCTATTTAGGAAAAACAGAAAATACATTCAGTACAGTTATAAGAAGGCAAAATTCACTCTATGCTGAGATTACTGCAGATGAAAATGAATTTGTTCTTTTATCTGTTCCATATGATAAAGGGTGGACTGTTACAGTAAATGGAAATAAAGTAAAACCGTATAAAGTTAGCGGTGGATTAATGGGATTTCCTATTGAAAAAGGTGAAAACATCATTCAAATGAACTTCATACCATATGGCTTGAAGACAGGAGTTGTTGTAACAATAGTAGGCGCTGCTCTATTTTTTATAGCTGTAATTTCAAAGAAAAAACGAAACTGAATTATAAATGAATAAAAGATATCATGTGTCTATTGGTATTGAATATTTTAATCCACATTTAAACTATATTTCAAAAATATTAGTGATAATCAACTTAGTATGTTCACCCTTGAACTAGTCAAACTAGTGTAGACTATGATGGTTTGTATCAAAATATGTGAATAAATAGAATTATTTAGTGTCTGTAAATTTTGAAATATATATTTCATTATATATATTTTTGCTTATACGTCCTACTGTATTCGCGATAACTATTGATTTTTTGCGAATTTTTCCAATGCCATTTTATAAATAAGATAATGGTAAAGAAAAATAACTAGAATTAAGTGAATTTAGCTTTCAAAAAAATATTGATGAAACTCAGTCATTGTTTTTTAAATAAATTATTTAGTAATATTCGCACTACAAAAGCTTTTTTATTATTCAAAGTAAATTTTATTAAAACAGTAAACTTATTTTGTTGCAAAGTAATTTGTTTCAAGTATGTACTTCGATATTTCTCTTACCCGATCTATTTCAGAGATATCTTTTTGCGCTTGATTAAATGAGTAATTGTTTTTTGGTATATACTGATTATTAACGGGATCATAGTAGAAATTGTTTGTTTGATAATATCCAACATTAGTAAAGAATCTACCACTATAATTAGGATCTAGAATATCATTACCGACTATTGTTTTTTGATCGTAATTAATACCGAATAAGTTGTATAGAGTAGGAGCTATATCAAGGATAGAAGAAACTGTTAAGTTTATTTCAGAAGGTAAATCACTATTGTAAATAATAAGGGGATTTGCACCATAATGTTTTAATTCTGGTACAGTAATAGATTCTTTACCTACAAGTGTTGCAACATTTTTAATATTATTTTCATAGAGATAATCGCCTTTAATCAAGTGATCCCCATAAACCACAATAACTGTATCTTCGTAACGTCCTGCATGACTAGAAACTTCAAGAAAAGACGCAATAGAGCGATCTAAATCCATCGTTTTGCACATGATTGTGATATATTCCATACCTAGAGTAGGATACTTAGCCATGACTTCTTTTTTGTATTGAGAAATACTTGGGTCATAATCAGGAGTACTGTAAGGCTGATGGCCGCTAAAGGTTATCCAAAAAGATAAATACTTAGGGTTTTCAAGAAGAATATACTTCATTGCTTCGAGGGTGGTTGAATCAGTAGATTCTGTGTCAATTCCCAATGCAAACGAATCAAAAAACTCATATCCTAAAGCAGGTAGAAATTGAGAGCGATTATAGAATTCACCAAAGTTATTGTGAAATGCATAAGATTTATATCCATTTTGAGAAAAAAGTTTAGCAAGTGTCGTAGGAAACTCATTAGATAAGTATTTAAAAGCACTAGAATAACCTTCCGATTCAGGGACAATACTTATATTAGCAAGAAACTCAGCGTCACTAGTAGACCCTGGTAATAATGGAGCATTAAAATTTTCAAAATATAAACCTTCAGTTTTTAGCTTGTATAGGGTTGGTGTTAATTCGGGGTCGATGAAAGCATTGGTAAGAGACTCGGCTTGAATTATAAATAAACTTTTGTTCTTTAATAGTCCTGTATAGTCATTAGGTAGCATCACTAGTTTATTATTTAAATAATCATCAATTTCATCTATCTTGTCACCTGATGATACTGATTTGAATAGTGTTTGGATATCACGATATAATAGTGTTGTTGGTCCAAATGATTTGACAAATTTAGAAGTAGAAGAAACAGAATCATAGATGTAGTAGTCAGATTTATAAACTTGGAATGGATCAACATCATTAATTTTATTTAAATCTGAGTTGAATGTGATGAAAAGCAGAGTACTAATAACTATTGAAGTAATACCAAAAGCCAATTTGTATCTATATGATTTGTAATTTTTATTTGTTTTATAAGAAATAATAAATAATATAAGAAAAATAAGTTGGAAAATAAATACAGAAATAATAATAATTATATCACTGAGTCTAACAAGTTCAAATGCACTACTTAAAGACAAAGATAATTCCTTCTTGAATGCAAATGCTGTTGCTAGACGATAATAATAAGAGAATCCACGATAATATACAGTTTGAGATACGAGGTAGATTGCATAGATAAATGAAATTATCGAGCCAAAAATCATATTCCATTTCTTAGGTATGAAAATTAAAAAAGCTGTAACAAAAAAGAGAAATGCTAAAAATATAAGAATTTCGAAAGATGTGAATGACTCCTTAAAGTAAAAACGAACACAAGTTAATAATAAGAATGTAGAAATTATATAGATTATATTGATAATTGTAGAATTAAATTTTTTCATGGGTTTTCACAAGTCCTTTCAATACATTAATAAGTATAATCAAAAAACATGAAAATGTTGAGATAAATTTACAATTATAGAGTGAAATTTTATTTCGCGATTATTGTTAAATAAAGCTTATAGGTGATAAAATTCAGTTATGCTCAACAGAAATTGGCGAACATGGTTAAATTATGCTATTATTAAACTGTACTTAGGAGACAAATATTATGAAAATTACGGTTGTAGGAACAGGATATGTAGGATTATCAATTGCTACACTTTTATCTCAAAATAATGAAGTTGTTGCATTGGATGTGATTAGCAAGAAAGTAGACTTATTGAATCAGCGTAAATCACCAATTGTTGATGAAGAAATAGAACGCTTCTTTATGTCTAAAGAATTGAATTTATTTGCGACCTTGGACAAGAAAAAAGCTTATGAAAATGCGGAATATGTAGTAATTGCAACTCCAACAAACTATGATTCAGAGAAAAATTTCTTCGATACTAGTTCTGTGGAATCGGTAATTGAAGATGTATTATGTTATAACCCTAATGTTACAATCATCATCAAATCGACGGTTCCAGTTGGATATACTGAAAGTGTTAAAAAAAAGTATGGAATTAAGAATATTATTTTTTCGCCAGAGTTTTTACGTGAGGGGAAAGCACTATATGACAATTTGTATCCATCTAGAATCATTGTTGGTGAAGATAACGAAAAGGGACATATATTTGGTGAGTTGTTGAAAGCAGCTTCTCTAAAGCAAGACACCTCATTGTTGTATACTAACAATACTGAAGCTGAAGCGATAAAGCTTTTTAGTAATACATTTTTAGCCTTGCGAGTTGCATATTTTAATGAATTAGATACCTATGCAGAGATTAGAGGGTTAGACACAAAACAAATAATTGAAGGTGTCTGTTTGGATCCGAGAATTGGGAATTACTATAATAATCCTTCTTTTGGTTATGGTGGATATTGCTTGCCGAAAGATACAAAACAGTTACTTGCAAATTACAACGATGTTCCACAGAATATTATGTCTGCAGTGGTTGATGCAAATCGCACAAGAAAAGATCATATAGCAGAAATGATATGTAAGAGAAATCCTAAGATAGTTGGTATTTATCGTCTTGTAATGAAAGCAAATAGTGATAATTTCCGTGCATCTTCAATACAAGGAATCATGAAGAGAATTAAGGCAAAAGGTATAGAGGTAGTTGTTTACGAACCTACACTAAAAGAATTGCAATTCTATAATTCAAGAGTTATTCATGATTTAGAAGAATTTAAAGAAATGGTCGATGTAATTGTAACAAATAGAATGAGTGATGAATTAGATGATGTAAAATCAAAGATTTATACACGTGATTTATATTGTAAGGACTAATATGATGAAGGTTAGAAATTTAACAGTAGATATTTTAAGAGTTATTGGTATATTACTCGTTATTATGGCTCATTGTGGGTTTCCAAATACAATTTTTGAGTTGCGAACATTTGATGTAGTTTTACTTGTATTTGTTTCGGGTATATCTTATTTCTTAACTTCCCAAAGTAAAACTGAAAAATATTTTTCATATATTTTAAAAAGGTTCAAAAGACTGGTCATACCTGTATGGTTATTTTTGTTTTTTTTCTTTTTTTCTTCACTTTTGATTGGAAAACTATCTTTCTCACCATATGCTATTTTGACTTCGTTTGCATTATTATCAGGGATTGGTTATATTTGGATTTTTAGAGTATTTTTTGTTAGTGCCATTATTAGTCCAATTATTAAGAAATTATTTGAGAGAATGAATTTTTTTTGGTTAATAATTATCATTACATTTTTATTGATAGGAAATGATATTTTATATAATTTAATAAATATAAATTTGAGTGAAGGTGTGATTAAATCATTGCTAGAATTGTTTTTTGTATTTACAATAGGGTATTCTATTCCACTGATTGTTGGAATAAAATGGCTGAAATTTAGTAATAAAGAAAAAGTAATTGTTTGTTGCTATTTTATTTTTATGTTTGCTGTAAGTGGAATTATTTTACATTTTCCATCAATCCAAGTCTTTAAATATCCTCCACAGTTTTACTATATTGTATATGGTTTAATGGTAGGAACATTATTATATGAATTGATAGATAGAATTAGCATAAGAAATATGAAATTGTGCGAACCAATTTCATGGATTTCAAAACATTCAATGACAATTTATTTATGGCATGTAGTGATAATAACTCTAGGGGGAAATTATTTTCCTTTGTATGGTAGCCTAAACTATTGGATTAGATATCTGATAATTTTGACCTTATCCACTTTATTATGCATAATCCAAGTCTCTATAAAATTAAGAATTACAGAATATTTAGGTAGAAAAAGGAGAATTTATGAGTAAAGCTGCTACAATCGTAATTCCAACATACAAACGGCCAGATCGCATAGAACGAGCTGTTTTAAGTGCACTTAGCCAAACGTATAATAATACTGAAATCATCGTAGTTGATGATAATGGGAAAGACACGGAATATGCTAAGGAAACTAAAGCAGTATTAAAGAAGTACATAGAGACAGGTAAAATCATATATATTCAAAATGAAGTCAATTCTGGTGGTTCTTTTAGTAGAAATCAGGGATTAGCAATATCGAAAGGTGAGTATATTACTTTTCTAGACGATGATGATGAAATTGATGAGAGTAAAATAGCAAAGCAAATTGAATGTTTGGAAGCACTGGGAGATGAATATAGTGCTGTGTATACTAAATACAAAAGAATTTCTCCTAGAGGTGAAGTTTTTAGTTCGTGTGAGCATATAGAAGGTGATGTTTATTATTATGCGTTGTCTAGAAGTATTGATTTAGGTTCAGGATCAAATCTGTTGGTAAGAACTGAAATAGCTAAATTAATTCACGGCTATACAACCTCATTTAAGAGAAATCAAGATTTAGAGTTCATGGTCAGAATACTAGAAGGAAAGAAACTTGCATTCGTGGATGATTGTTTGCTTATAGTTCATAATGAAGTTCGTGAAAACAAATTCAGTTATCAAAATTTAGTAGATATCGATACCTTTTATCTTAATTATTTTAAAGATGATATACAAAAGCTACCTACTAAACAAGTAAAGAATATATATAAAAGAGCTGCACTTGAAAGATTTAGCTACTCAATTAGTACAGGAAAAATATCTGAAGGAGCATTAAATTTACTGAAAAATAAAGTTGGACCTTTATTATTTCTTAGATACTGTATTTTTTTATTGAAATATCAGGTTACTAAACGAGCTTATTCATTTAAAATTTAAGAGGTTATTAATAATGGGAAAATATGCTACAATCGTAATTCCAACATACAAACGGCCAGATCGCATAGAACGAGCTGTTTTAAGTGCACTTAGCCAAACGTATAATAATACTGAAATCATCGTAGTTGATGATAATGGGAAAGACACGGAATATGCTAAGGAAACTAAAGCAGTATTAAAGAAGTACATAGAGACAGGTAAAATCATATATATTCAAAATGAAGTCAATTCTGGTGGTTCTTTTAGTAGAAATCAGGGATTAGCAATATCGAAAGGTGAGTATATTACTTTTCTAGACGATGATGATGAAATTGATGAGAGTAAAATAGCAAAGCAAATTGAATGTTTGGAAGCACTGGGAGATGAATATAGTGCTGTGTATACAGGCTACCATAAAGTGACACAAGATAATAAAACCTATTCATCAACTGAACATATTCAAGGTGATGTTTATCAATATGCATTAAGTAGATCAATCTATGTTGGCTCTGGTTCAAATCTTTTAGTAAGAACTAAAAATGCGAAAGAAATTGATGGGTATGATATTTCGTTCAAACGGAATCAAGATTTAGAGTTCATGGTCAGAATACTAGAGAGAAATAAACTTGCATTTGTTGATGAAGATTTATTGACAATACATTATGAAATTAGAGAAGTTAAAAGAAATTATGAAGATTTTGTGGCGATTGATTCTTTCTATTTATCAAAATTTAGAGGAAAAATCGATTTATTGAATAAAAATGAAGCCAGAAAAATATATAAAATTATTGCTTTGGAGCGTTTTAGATATTCACTTTCAAATCGAAAGATTGTGGATGCATTTCAAAATATGATAAGAAATAAAGTGAATGCTATCGATTTTTTTAGATATATTTTTTATTTGATAGATAGAATTTTATTTAAAAAATCATATGGATTTAAATTATAGGGGGTGAATTATGGTTTTAAGCAAAAGAAAACAACAACATATATTATTCTTTATAATTTCGCTAGTGATATTATTGATTAATTTTTGGAAATCGACAAAAGGCATAGGAGTTTCTGATGAACATTTTTATACTACATTGGGATATCGGTTTTATTTAGGTGATGTAATGTTCTACGATGATTGGCATATTGCGCAAATGATAGGAATATTTATATATCCATTTGTAACATTATTTCATTCTATATTTAAATCCAATGATGGAATTATTCTATTTATGAGATTAGTTTATAGTTTTTTTGTGCTTTTGGTAGGAATATTTTTTTATGCTAGATTTATTAAAAAAGGTTATATCTCACTAGTAGCAAGTGTTGTTTATATGCTTTTTACACCATTTAACATTATGGCGCTTTCCTATAATACAATGGGAGTTGGATTTCTTTTGCTTGCTTTATCTATAAAACCTTATTCGTTCAAAAATAAAATGAGAAAAACAAGATATTTTATTTCTGGTATTTTCTTTTCACTTTCAGTTTTAAATTCACCATATTTAGCTTTACTTTATTTTTTGTATTTTATAATTACGGTTTTCTTAAAAATTAAAAAAACGAAACCATGGCTTGATTTTGAGTTAATAAATTTCATCTGTTTTACGTTAGGAATCTCTTTGTCGGCTTGTGTTTTTATAATGTTTACATTACGGAACACTTCGATTGCACAAATTTTATCAACAATGCCTTTTTTAATTGATCCATCGCATAGTAATGGCTTGTATACATTCATTATGACCTTAATTGATATTGTCAAACATTATAATATTTTTATATTCATTTATTTAGGTACACTTATGTATATTTATATTAAACGGAGAGAAATAATAAATAAGAATTATATTATGTTGATTTGTGTAATCTTTTTTGTTATTTATCTGATTTATCATTATTTTGTAAATTATCAGAATATTATTGGTGGGTATTCGCTAATTTTTATACCAGTTACGGCTGTTGGGCTGATAGCATTTCTCTTGTTGGAAGAAAAAGATTATCAACTATTTATTTATTTTTTAGTGATACCATTTATTTATGCAATTCTTATAGCTCTTTCTTCAAATGTGAGAATTAGAGCTTTTTGCAATCCTCTAGTAGTTTCAAGCATGATTTCGCTTATCTTTTTTTATCAATTTTACAAAGAGAATTCTTCAAAAACTTTATTTAAAGTTTTTTGCTTGTTTGTTATAACTTTACTCGGTTATTTATTAATGTTCAAGATAAATTATGTTTATGGTTATATTCCTATAAATGAAATGAATACACTTGTTATGCAAGGACCATTGAAGGGATTATATGGTGAAATAGAAGAAGTTGAGGCATATAACAGACGCTTTGAAGACATGCAGCAAATCAATTCCTTATCTACTGATAGTATTATGCTTATAACCAATGAATCGTGGATGTATTTAGCTAGTACTAAAAAACCAAATGTAAATTCAACATATCTCTATCTATGGAAATTAGAAGAATATGAAGATATTATGGATAAGTATTTAAAGATTCATTCAGATAAAACGAATTATAGTATATACTTAGATTATTCAAATCAATATAAATTAGAACCTGATTCAAATTGGATGAAACAGTTTAAGAAAGAAATGCCACTCAATATGGGGTATTTGTTTATATCGGAGTAGACTATGAAAATTTTGGTTATAAGCCAACCTGTTTGGTCAAATGAGAATAATAGTGGAAATACCTTAAGTAATATTTTTGGTAATTTTGATGCTGAATTTGCAAATATCTATTTTGCTGCTGGTATCCCAAATAATAATGTCTGTGAGTTATATTATCAAATATCTGATTATATGATTCTTCAAAAATTGATAAAAAATAAAAAAGTTGGAAAGAGAATTGAGATAACTAAAAATGAAGATATAAAAGCTTCTACTAATTTTGAACATCAAGCAAAGCAGTACAAAAATATTGTTACTGATATTTTGCGAGAAGTCGCTTGGAAAAGTGTAGACATAAAGACTATTAATTTGGTGCAATTTGTAACTGAATTTAATCCAGATGTCATTTGGGCACCATGTTATGGCAATTTCAGAATGCTTAGGAATGTATTGAAGATTAAGGAAATTGCAAAATGTCCTGTAGTTTCATTTATTTCTGATGATTTGTATACATATAAAAGAAGTATTAGAAATCCCTTAAAATTAATTAATCAGTATTTTTTAAGAAAAAGTATTCGTAGATATTTTAATGAATGCGAGTTAGTATACACAATGACTGAAGAACAAAAAAGTGAATATGAAAAGTTATTGGGTAAATCTATGAAAATATTAAGAAAAAATCAATCAGAGCCTTTTGTTAAACATAAATGCCACAAACCAATGAGTATAATTTATGCAGGGGGACTTTATGAAGGTAGGGAAGAATCATTGTGTAATTTTGTGAACAAGTTAAGTAAAATAGATAAAGAAGGCAAAAGATTTTTGTTGAATATATATACTAGTTCAAAGTCGAGGAATGAAACAATACTCAATAATCGATGCAATTCTTTCTTACATCATTCATTACCTTACCATGAATTAATGACTGTTTACTCTGAGAATGATATCGCATTGCATATAGAGTCTTTTGATGATATGTATTCACAAAGATGTAGATTATCATTTTCTACTAAAATTCTTGATTGTTTACAAAGTGGTGCAGCAGTTTTGTGCATATGTCCTGAAGATAATGCAGGATACAATTATTTGAAACGTGAAAAAGGTGCAATATGTATATCTGATATGAATATACTAGAGCAAAGCTTGGGGTATATAGAAAATAATTACGATGAAGTTGTTGAAATGGCAAAAAAATGTCTTGAAAAAAATCACAATAAAGAAATAAATACTTTAAATTTGTATAATGATTTAAGTAGAGTAAGTAATCAAAAAAAATAACATATGGATGAAAGAGGTAACTATGAAGAAAATTTTATTTGTAGCAACGGTAGATATTCATATTATTAATCATCATACGCGCATTATTCATAAGTTAAAACAGTTAGGGAATCAAATCGATTTAGCGTCACTAGGAAATTATACAAATGATGATATTACAAATAAGTACAATGTTTGTTTTTCGAAAAACCCATTAAGTTTTAATAATATTAAAGCATATTTTGAGATAAGGAAAATAATGAAAATAAATAACTATGATGTAGTTTCTTGTCATACACCATTATCAAGTTTTTTTGCTCGTTTGGCTACACATGGATTAAATATAAAAGTTATTTATACAGCACATGGATTCCATTTTTATAAAGGATGTCCACTTGTAAATAAGTTAATTTATAGAACTATGGAAAGTATTGCATCAAAATTTACAGATGTTATTGTAACTATAAATCAAGAGGATTATGATGCGGCAAATGAATTCAAATTAAAAAAAGATGGTAAAGTTGTCTTTGTTCCTGGTGTTGGAATAGATAGTAATCAAATATTTGAACAATGGATAGAAAAAGATGTGATAAAGAAAGAACTTGGTTTTGAACATTCAGACTACCTGATTTTTTCGATTGGAGAACTCAATGATAATAAAAATCACTCATTTGTTATTAATATTTTGAAAGAACAGTTTGCTCAAATGACTAACTTGCATTATATTGTTTGTGGAGATGGTCCTCTTCGAGAAAAATTGATAGAATTGATCAAAGAGTGTGATTTAGAAAAACAAGTTCACTTTTTGGGATATCGAACAGATATCTACAGACTTCTTTATGGAATGGATATGTTTGTTTTTCCATCGTTACGGGAAGGACTTCCTGTAGCTATTTTGGAGGCAATGATTGTTGGTCTGCCAATACTAGCATCAAATGTTAGAGGAAATCGTGATTTGATTACTGATGGAATAAACGGTTTATTATTCGATATTGGTGATTCCAACCAATTTGCAGAGAAATTTAATCTTATTTTGGGCAGTGATATACTCATAAAAGAGTTTGAAAAACAAAATAGAATAGAATTACAGAAGTATGTAGTAGAAACTATAGATCCATTAATTCTATCTTTATATCTATAAGTTATTTTAATTAATCATGAAATGTAGTAAAATATCTAGGGATAATGAGGATGAATAAGAAGACAAGAACGCAGAACACTGCAATTTTATTAGTAAATTTACTTTTAGTGAGTATCTATTCACTAATTTTTTACTATAGTTGGTTTCAGCATTATCATGACTTAGTCTACTTTTACCAAAAAGGTAATTGGTTAATGTTAGGCATGTATTTCATCTTTTGTGCCTTGTTTAACTTTATTTATGGGGGTTTTAAACTAGGTTCATCCAAAACAACTGATTTAATTTATTCTCAAGTTATATCTTTATTTTTTACTAATTTATTAGTTTATTTTCAAATGTCACTTGTAAAGAAGCAATTTATTCCAATCGAAGGCTTTTTATTAATCTTCATTATAGAAATTTTTGTAGCTGTTATTTCGAATTATCTCATAAATAAATTGCTATATCGTATTTTTCCCGCAAAAAGAACAATATTATTTTATAGTGGGGAAGATGATCAAGTATTTGATAAAATAATGTTTTATCAAAGTAATTCATTTAACATAATTAAGAAGTGTAATATATCCAATTTTGAAATGTTTAGTGAGGATATTCAGTGTAATTTTGATTGTTTGATGATAGTTAATATAGATGCACATTTGAAAGAATCGATTATTAAGTATTGTTATAGAAGTATGATAATTTTATATGAAGTACCAAACATTTGTGATATTGTGCAGAATTATGCTTCAAGTGTCCATTTGGTGGATACACCACTCTATCGGTTAAATAATTTTGGACCTAGTCAATTATCCAAGGTAGTTAAAAGAATGGTTGATATAGTATTTTCCTTAGTTGTATTGATATTGAGCAGTCCATTTTGGATTATTACTACCATTGCTATAAAATGTGAAGATAGAGGACCAGTTTTGTATAAACAACAAAGATTAACTCAATACGGTAAAACTTTTAATATTATCAAGTTTAGAAGTATGAGAGTTGATGCTGAGGTCAAAGGGGGCGCTCAATTCGCAAAAGAAAATGATGATCGAATTACAAAGGTAGGTAAAATAATCAGAAGTTTGCGTATCGATGAAATTCCGCAAATGTTTAATATATTAAAAGGTGATATGTCTGTAGTTGGTCCTAGACCGGAAAGACCAGAAATTGTTGCAGAAATACTCAAAGAAGTACCAGAATTTGATTTTAGATTAAAAGTTAAAGCTGGATTGACAGGTTATGCTCAAGTTTACGGTAAATATAACACTAAACTTAAAGATAAATTATTATTTGACTTAATGTATATAGAGAATTATTCGTTATTATTAGATTTTAAAATCATATTTATGACTATAAAAATTTTATTTGTGAAGGACAGTACTGAAGGATATAATGATTAAATAGGAGATAGCTATGTATGTTTTTGCTTTATATTTATCAGCTATATTATTTGGAGGTATGGCTGTAGTTAAAGATAATAGTACAACCAAGAAAATTAGTTGGTTCGTATTTATTGCGATTATTTTGATTCTAATGTTTAGATTTAGTATTGGATCGGATATCAATACATACATGTATATATTTGAGCGTGTATCCAATCCAATTCAAGATGCATTTTTGTATCATTCACAGCGTAATGTACTTTTTAATACATGGATGTGGATATGCAAATCATTATTTGGAAGTTATCAAAACTTTACTTTATTAACAAATATGTTAGTTTTATCACTATGCAGTATTACTATTAAGAAATATAGTAAAAACATTTTATTTTCACTTGCAATATTTATTGGAACTGGAATATTGGAGGTTTACTATTCTAGTGGAATTCGACAAATGATAGCAATGGCAATTTTTATGTTTAGTTATTATCAATATCTAAAAGTTGGAAGAACAAAAGCTTATTTAATTGCTTGTGTTATTGCGTCAATGTTTCATGAAATTGCACTCATTTCTTTATTTTTACCAATTCTATTAAAATATACTTCTCAAATTCGTAAGAACGAATTTAAATCTTTATCATCTATATTGCTTGTTAGTTGCATATGTTTTTTTTGTATGACTTTTGTAATGCCTGCTGTTGCGAGTGCAATTGGTTATGATTCAGTATTAACTCATGTCTTGATTTATTTCACAGAAACAACATTTAGTATCGCTGGTTTGGGATTAAGAATTGTACTGTTTGGTATAGTTTTTTCAATTTATAAGATGATTGAAAAAGACAAAATTGATGATTTCACATATTTTCAAATTATAACTTGTTTTATTTCTATGTGTTTATATATTTGTTTTGCAAACTTCTCGTTAATGGCTAGAGTAAGTGATTTTATAGAAATAATTATGATTATCTTGATTCCAAACTTAATTTTCTTATTAAGTTCGAATTTAAAGAAAGTAATATCATTAATAGCTGTATTCGGTTTAAATGGATTTTTACTATTTTCAGATTTGAAGTTTAAATTTGATGCTATGAATAAATATGATAAAATGAATTTTATAGAGTACCCTTACTTTACGATTTGGGATGATAAAAATATCGAGTATTATACTTCTAAAATTCTAGAACAATAGCTGAGGATAAGTTAAATGAGCAAATTTCTAAAAAATACATCGTGGCTATTAGTAAACCAAATATTTCAAATGATACTAAATTTTCTTGTTGGAATATTTACTGTTAGATATTTGGGACCTACCAACTATGGAACAATTACATATGTTGCTTCTTATATAGCTTTATTTTCATCTTTTTGCACTTTAGGATTAGATAGCGTAGTAATAAATCGATTAGTGCATAATGAGGATAAAGATGGAGAAATTATAACTACAGCATTTGTTTTGAGAATTTTTGCTTCATTAATATCAATGGTATGTTTAGTATTCTTGGTTTTAGTAATTGATAAGGGAAATATAGAAATATTTTGGGTTACAGTGATTGAAGGATTTCAATTATTATTCGCTTCAGCCAATACCATTGCGTATTGGTATCAATATAAATTAGAGTCAAAAAAAATGGCGATTGCCGAGATGATTAGCTTCTTCCTTATTTCGGCATTTAAAATAATTTTACTTATCTATAAACAAAATGTATATTGGTTCGCTTCAATTAGTACAATCCAATATTTGTTAATTTTATTATTTTATTTACCAATGTTTAAAAAAGATGTTCAAAATAGATTGCTTTTTAGTACTGATATGGCTAGAGAGCTATTGAAAATGTGTACGCCATATTTAATATCTGCAGTACTAATGTCACTTTACAGTCAAATTGATCACATAATGATTAAGTTGTTGATGAAGTCTACTGAGCAAGTCGGATATTACTCGGCTGCTACAACTATCTGTAATCTTATTGCTTTTGTTCCATCTGCATTGATTCTTTCAAGTAGACCTATTTTGATGGAACTAAGAAAGAAAAATGATCCTAATTATATAGAGAGACTAACGCAAACTCTTTCTATTGTTATTTGGATTTCTTTGCTATATTCTTTATTTTTAACAGTTTTTTCTAAACAAATAATTGGAATTCTTTATGGTGGTCAATATGCTGCTGCTAATGTTCCATTAATAATTTTAGCGTGGTATACAATGTTTGTAAATATGACTAAGATTAAGGATTTGTGGTTGATTTCTGAAAACCTATCCAGATATGTTTCTATTTTTTCGCTGATTGGAGTAATAGCAAATATTATTATGAATTTTTTCTTTATTCAAATTTATGGGGTTGCTGGTGCAGCATTTGCTACTCTTATCACGCAAGCAATGGTATCATTGATTCTTCCAGCAGTTTTCAAGGAAACGCGTCCATATGCTTTATATTCAATAAATGGATTAATATTTAAGGGTACAAATTTTAAAGAATTATTTAAAGCAGTTTTCAAGCATAAATAATTAAAAGATATGTTTTATTAATTGATAATAAATTTATGCTTAATCAAATATTTATTATCTTTTTGGTTTGCTTATAAATATTTAAATGACTTATATTAAATGTTACAATACTAAGGAGGTGTTTTTATGAAAGCTTTGATCGTGAATGGAAATTACAAAGTGGGTAGTACTGGTAAAGTAATGTTTTCGTTATATAGTGAATTAGCAAAAAGAGGAATTGATACAAAATATTATTATGGTATTGATAGTGGAGTTGTGAATGACAGAAATGTGTACATTAGACAATCAGAATTCGAGAGGGTAAGCCATTCATTTTTAGGTAAATTGACAGGTTTTCAGGGATGTTTTTCAAATCATTCTACAGAAAAATTAATTTCTATTCTTAAAAAAAATAAACCAGATATTGTTTTTTTAGGAGTGCTCCATGGTAATTACATTAATATATTTAAATTTTTATCTTATTTAAAAAAAGAAAGAATTCTTTGCGTACAATTGATGTTTGATGAATATATGATGACGGGAAATTGTGCTTACTCTTATACGTGTAAAAAATATGAATCAAAATGTATAAATTGTGAAAGGATACACGATTATCCTGTGAGTTGGTTTTTTGATACATCGGCAACTTTACAAAAAATGAAATATAAATTATATGAAAATTTTAACAGCCTCAAATTTGCTGTTATTCCATATACAGCAAAAAAGGCTCGCAATTCTTATTTGTTAAGAGATAAAGAAATATTAGAACTTGATGAAGCAATTGATACAGAAACGCTTTATTTTCCTAGAAAAACAGATGCTTTAAGAAAATATTTAAATATACCAGTTTCACATAAAGTGGTTTTAGGCGTTTGCTTGTATAGTAGTAAAAGAAAGGGTGGTAAATACCTGCTTGAAATAGCAAAAATGTTAGTTGGTGAAGAAATAACATTTGTTCACATAGGTTATGATGGTAAATTAGGAAATTTGCCAGATAACTTTATACCAATTTCTTTTGAAAATAATCAAGAAAAAATGGCTGAATATTATTCTCTAGCCGATGTTTTTGTTTGTACAAGTATTGCTGATACATATCCGCATACTTGCTTGGAAGCTCTTGCGTGTGGAACTCCAATTATTGGTTTTAATGTATCAGCGATTCCTGATTGTGCAGAACCTCCGTTTGGAACATATGTTGATTGTCCAAATTTAAAGGATATGGCTGATGCAATTAGAACGTGTAAGAGAAAAAATAATCAAATTATTGAAAATACAAGCGGTTATGCTAAAAATAGATTTTCAAATAAAGTATACAATGCGAAATTAATTGACTTTGCGTTGAAAAATATAAGGGTTGGTGATGAAAATGCATAAATTACTCTTAATTCAAAATAAAATTACTTTGTATAATTTGCCTATTTTTAATAGGCTCGCAAAAAATTATGAATTAACATGTCTTTATACACAAGGAAAAGCACCAGAAAATTGTGAATTTCAAACAATAAAACTAGAGACTAAGAAATTAGGACCAATTTATTTGCATGAACAGTCACTGAAAAAAATAGCTAATAGGTATGATGTTGTGATTACTGATATGGCATATAAATGGTTATCTATTTTATTTCTTTTTTTTGGAAAAAGAAAGTATAAATTGATCGCATGGGGTATAGGTGTAGCTGCTTCATATAATGTTAAATATGATGAAAAACGAATTACAAATAATATTCTTGAATTAATGATTAAGAAAGCAGATGCCTGTGTTTTTTATTCAGACTATCCAGTTAGTAAATACAGAAAAATGGGATTCAATACTAAATTATTTGTGGCTCACAATACAGTGGCTGTTTTAAAGATTGATTATCAAGTTGATAATAGAAATGATATTCTTTTTGTAGGGTCACTTTACAAGGAAAAAGGACTGGTAGAATTAATTGAAAGTTACAACGAAGCTTATAAAATAAATAAAAATATACCTAATATGCTTATAGTTGGAGATGGTTCTGAAAGTGTGAAAATTAGTGAACTTATAAAGGGGTATTATCTTGAAGAGAAAATAACTATGTTAGGAGCAATATATGACGAGCAAACGCTATCAGAAATTTATCAGCGTTCATTAATATGTATTTCTCCTAACCAAGCGGGTTTAAGTGTCCAACAATCATTAGGTTATGGAACTCCGTTTTTGACGACAAAAGGAGCAATTACAGGTGGAGAAATATTTGATATAATAAACGGCGAGAATGGGTTAATTTTAGATTCGATTAATCAGTTAAAAGATGTTATACTAGATTTGTCACAAAATAGAGATAAATACTTAATGATGGGTAGAAAAGGATTTGATTACTATTATCAGAATTGCACTATAGACAAAATGTATAGTGGTTTTGCAGACGCTATTAATTTTGTTTTAAATGGAGGGAAATAATATGATTAATGTTATTGGATTAGGTTATATTGGGTTGCCAACAGCTTTGATGTTGGCAAGTCGTGGATGCAAAGTTATTGGCACTGATTATAACAAAGAATTGGTTTCAAAATTAAAAAATGAAATCATTACATTTGAAGAAAAAGGGCTTATTGAGTTGTTTTCATCTGCTTTGTCAAATGGAATTACATTCAGTGATGAATATCAAAAGACATCAACGTATATTGTTGCAGTTCCAACACCTTATGATCCTAAGACAAAAAAAATTGATGCCAAATATGTAATAAGTGCTGTTGACTCTGTTTTAGATATTTGTGAAGATGAAACATTGATAATTATTGAATCAACAATTTCTCCTGGAACTATTGATAAAATTATAAAACCAAGAATTAAGGCAAAACTCGACGAACTTGATAAAAAAGTTCATATTATCCATGCTCCTGAAAGAATTATTCCTGGAAACATGATATATGAATTGGAACATAACAGTCGAACTATTGGAGCTGATTCAAAAGCAATTGGTGAAAAAGTAAAAGAATTATACAGTGTTTTTTGTAAAGGTGAAATTATATTAACTGATATTAGAAGCGCAGAAATGACAAAAGTTATCGAGAATACTTATCGCGATGTGAATATTGCATTTGCTAATGAACTTGCTAAGATATGTAGGTCTGAAAATATGGATGTATATGAAATTATCAAGATTGCCAATAAGCACCCAAGGGTGAACATTTTGCAACCAGGTCCAGGAGTCGGAGGACATTGTATTTCTGTTGATCCATGGTTTCTAGTTGGTGACTATCCAGAACTTACAAAATTAATTACGGCAGCACGTTATATAAATGACTCTATGCCGGAATTTGTCATCGAAAGAATACATACAATAATGAAAGAAAATAATATTAATGATATTTCAAAAGTGGGTATATATGGATTAACATATAAAGAAAATGTGGATGATGTTAGAGAAAGTCCAACATTGCAATTATTAGAAAATCTTAATAGACATTTGTGTACAGGTATTAAAGTCTATGATCCATATATTCATGAAAAAATTGTAACTCATCAAGTATTTGATTTTTCTACTTTTATTAAAGAAACTGAGTTCATAATTATAATGGTGGCACACCAAGAAATTATTGATAATATGAAATTGCTTGAATCAAAATTGATTTTGGATACGAGAAATATTTGTTGTCTTCCAAATGTATATAAATTGTAGTTGAGTGGAAAATATGAGAAAAATATTGGTTGTTTTTGGAACAAGACCTGAGGCAATAAAAATGTGTCCTCTAGTTAAAGAATTGGAAAAACGCAGAGAGTTCGATGTAAAAGTCTGTGTTACTGGGCAACATCGAGAAATGCTTAAACAAGTTTTAGATGTATTCAAAATAAACCCTGATTTTGACATGGATATTATGACATCTAATCAGACCCTTTTTGATATCACATGTAGGATTTTAGAAAAGTCTAAAATCATTTTAAGTGATTTTAATCCAGACTTAGTATTAGTTCATGGAGATACAACAACAACCTATGCAATGGCACTTTCTTGTTTTTATTTAAATATAAAAATAGGACATATTGAAGCAGGATTAAGAACATATAATATAAAATCTCCATTCCCTGAAGAATTTAATCGTCAAAGCGTTTCACTTATTGCCGATTATCATTTTGCTCCTACTGAAAAGGCAAGAGACAATTTGCTAAAAGAAGGAAAAGAAAACAGTAAGATTTTTGTAACTGGAAACACAGCAATAGATGCATTAAAGTACACAATTAATAACAAATATGAAAGTGAAATCACGAACTGGGCTAAAAACTCAAAGTTGATTTTAATAACTGCTCATAGAAGAGAGAATTTAGGTTCTCCAATGCATAATATGTTTAATGCCATTAAGAAAATAATGGAAGAATTTCCTGAACTAAAAGCTGTATATCCGATGCATAGTAACCCTAAAATACGTGAAATAGCACTTCAATATTTTGGAACGAGTGAGAGATTTAAACTTATTGAGCCGTTAGATGTACTGAATTTTCATAATTTAATGAATCATTCATATCTAATTTTAACTGATAGTGGTGGAATACAAGAGGAAGCTCCCTCACTTGGAAAACCTGTTTTGGTAATGCGTGATAGTACAGAGAGACCAGAAGGTGTTGAAGCAGGGACTCTGAAATTGGTAGGTACAGACGAGTCTAGAATATATGAAACATTTAAATTCCTTATCGAAAATGAGGATGAATACAAAAAGATGTGTGATATTAGTAATCCGTATGGAGATGGAAATTCATGTAAATATATTGCAAATATATTAAGTGAATTGTTGACATAAATATAAAAGTGAGGTTTGTTGATGGGGAATATTAAAAAAAGTGCATTGATATCCTATATTGCTATATTTTTTAATATTGTATCAGGATTACTTTACACACCTTGGATGATAGAAAAACTAGGTAGTAGCGATTATGGTTTGTACACTTTATCAATTTCAGTTATTTCTTTTTTTCTATTTGATTTTGGAATTAGTAGTGCTGTATCTAGATATATATCTAGATACAGAGCAGAAAGTGATGAACAAGCAATAGCTAATTTTCTTTCTGTTGTATATAAGTTTTTCTTGGTATTATCTCTAGTGATTTTACTGTGTATAATAGTTTTTTATTTTTTTATTGATCTTATTTTCTTAAAATTAAGTCCAGAGGAGTTAACTAAATTCAAGGTTGTTTATATAATTACAGGATTTTTTGGGGTTGTAGCATTTCCATTTACATCAATTAATGGTGTATTGACAGGATATGAAAAATTCTTTCCATTAAAATTCAGTTCTTTAATGCAAAAAATACTGTCTGTGACTTTTATGATTATATTTTTATTGTTAGGTAAAGGATTATATTCAGTTGTTTTGGTGAATTCGGTTGTTGGAATTTTAGTGATTCTATATAAATTAAATATTTTGAGTAAAATTAAAATAAAAGTTAACTGGAAACATTTCAGTTATCCTATGCTTAAAGACTTATTTCATTTTTCAATATGGATTGTGATCATTGGAGTTATTGATCAATTGGTTGTTATTAATATTCCTGTGTTAATTTTAGGAGCAACAGTGGGCGCAACAAGTATTACAATTTTTGCATTAGCTAGAACACTTTATGGTTATTTTTGGACTTTTGGAGATGCAATCAATGGCTTGTTTATGCCAGTCGTTGGGAAGATTTCTATTAGTGTTACTAAAGATAAGGAACTCAACGATCTTTTAATTAAAGTTGGTAGAATTCAATTGATTATTTTAGGGTTGCTTATTAGTGGTTTCATTGTTTTTGGGCAGGATTTCATCTTGCTTTGGATAGGAAAAGGATTTGAAGATGTATATCTTATAACAATACTCTTAATTTTACCTTTTTTAGTATTGCTTACTCAAGAAATTGCTGTAACTCATATGTACATGGAAAATAAAGCAAAATACAGAGCTTATTGTTTTATTGGTTTTTTTGTTTTATCTTTAATACTTTCAATTTTACTTGTTAATAATTATGGAGCTGTGGGAATCGCCTTAAGTATTTTTGCTGCAAATCTTATATTTAATATTGGGTTAATGAACTATTACTATAGCAAAAACGAAATAAACGTAAAAAAGTTTTTCCAATTATGTCATATGAAAATTCTTCCAATTATACTAATATTAGTAGTTTTTTGGTGGAGTTTTAGTAATTTATTTAGTGAAGTAAATTGGATAATTCTTTGCATAAAAGGATTAATGTTTGTTTTGAGTTACTGTCTAGTATTCTGGTTTTTTATCTTAAATAAGTTTGAAAAAAATCAAATAATGCAAATTATAAGTGGGTTAAGAAAAAATGAAAAAATTAAGTAAAAAAGTTGATTTTTATCATTTAGTTTTTTATGCTTATCTTTTCTTTCTTTTAATATTTTAAATGTATATCGTGATGGCTCATTATTTGATTTGAATGTAAAAATCACAACCGGACCTGCAAAAGGACTATATACCTCAAAAGAAAGGGTTGAAAATATTTATTCAATTTACCGAGATTTGGATGAATATACAAATAGTGGTGATATATATTGATCTCTGAACTTTTACCTCTTGGCTATTTGTATAATGATTTAAAGCAAGGATCCCCATTAACCTGAAGAATAGATTTAGATAATAACATATTAGAAAAACGGTATTTTATTCATCCCAAAAGAAAACCTAATGTAATTTATTTATTAAATAATGAATGTTCAGCCGAAAATGGTAATAATATGAGAATGAATTCTTATATGAAAGAATATACAACTAATATGAAAAAAATTGAAGTTAAGTACGGGAAAATTTTCAAGAAAAAATAGAAGAAAAAGGAGAAACTATATGAAAATAATGCATATCAATTCGGTTTATGGTATTGGAAGTACTGGAAGAATAGTAGAAGATATACATTATTCACTTTTACAGTCAGGCCATCAATCTAGTGTAATTTGCGGTAGATCAAACCCAGTTTTTAACAAGGTATTGGATACAAATACAGTAAATTCTTTTTATTCGTTTCCATCATTTATAAATCACGTAATAAAAGGTGTAGGATTGGATATGCATGGATTATATAGTTCATCTGAAACCATTCAAATGATAAAACTTATTGAAAGAGTAAGTCCAGATATAATTCATGTACATAATCTACATGGATTTTATGTTAATTACGATTTGCTATTTAAATTTTTGAATTCAAGTACAATAAAAGTTATTTGGACATTGCATGATGCATGGGCGTATACAGGGTTTTGTTCTCATTATGTATATAATGGATGCTATGAGTGGAAAAACGGATGTAAAAAATGCTCATATAGAGATGTATATCCTTACCGGTTGTTGAGTAATTCAAAAAATAATTATTTACGAAAGAAAGCATATTTTAGTAATTCTAAAATAATTTTCGTTACTCCATCTAATTGGTTAAAGAAAGAGCTAGCAGATTCATTTTTATTGAATAATAAGTGCTATACAATACCAAACGGAGTCGATTTGAATCGATTTTATCCGGATTTTGATAATGAAAAGATACGAACTGAATATCATATTAATGACAAAGAAATCTTATTATCAGTTTCAAATATCTGGACTAAGCAAAAAGGATTCAATGAACTCCTTGAGTTATCAGAATTACTCTATAATCAATACATACTTGTTTTAATAGGATTAAATAAGCATCAAATGAGAATAGTTTCAAAATATAAGAATATAATTGGTATTGATAGAACCACAAATGTAGATGAGTTAAGAAAGTGGTATAGTATAGCAAGAGTTTTCTTAAACTTATCTGTTGATGATACGTATCCTACTGTCAATATTGAATCCATAGCGTGTGGGACTCCACTAGTTACATATGATGTTGGTGGAGCAAGTGAGTTGGGCAAAAGATTTGGATATACGGTTAAAAAAGGAGAGATAAAAAATTTATTGAATGCCATATCAAAAATAAAAAAAATAAATTGTGTTACTGAGGAATTCTCGAGAGAAAATATGATTCGAAAATATATAGATTTGTATGAAAAAGTGTTGGAGGAAAAGTAGAATGAAAAAAGTATTATATTTTACAGATATGCCTTCGCCATATAAAGTTAAATTTTTAAATTTATTTGCTAAAGAATGTGATCTTACAGTGTATTTTGAACGTGAGAATCACTCTGATCGAAATGAAGAGTGGATTATTGGAAATAAGTTGGATTTTCAATATAAAAAGATATTTACATTACTGAAATCAATAAAATTAATTTTTGGTGATATTTCAAAGCAAAACCCAGATATAGTTTTTAATACCTATTATAGTACAATTAGAGGTATTTTGATTACACTGGCTTGTAAATTGTTTAAAAGTAAGATGGTAATTATAGCGGATGGTGGAATACCAATTAAGAGAAGTAAAGTTGTTGAGAAACTTATTTCAATCATAATGAATCAAGCATGCTATGTGATGAGCTCAGGTGAACAGACAAATAAGTACTTTGAGTATTATGACGTGAATAAAAATAAAATTTATAATTATCATTTTAGTTCCTTGACAAAGGAGGAGATTAAAGCTAACCAAAGATATAGTGCTGAGCTATATAGTGAAAAAAATTGTACTTTTAAAATTTTATATGTGGGACAAATTATTGAAAGAAAAGGAATTGATATATTATTAAAAGCAATAAAAGGATTAGATTACGTTCATGTAGACATTGTAGGTGGAAATGCAAATGATGAAATTAATCAGTTAGTCAAGGAGTTAGAAATTAAAAATGTTTGTTTTCATGGATTTAAAATAGGAATTGAATTATCAAAATTTTATGCGGAATGTGATGTATTTGTTTTACCTACACGATATGAAATATGGGGATTAGTTGTAAATGAAGCAATTTCGTTTGGTAAACCAGTTATTACATCAGATAAATGTAATGCTGGGATTGATTTGTGTGAGAAATATCACTGTGGTTTAATTTTTGAAAGTGAAAATATTGGTGATTTACGTAATAAAATTGATGAATTAATAAATAATAAAAATCTATATAATAGGCTATCCAGTAATTGTAATACAGTGAATAATGTATATACAATTGATCAAATGGCTGTAGATTTTCATGTTTTTTTGGATATTATTAATTAAATATACTATAATTATAAGAGCCTATGAAGGAGATATACATATATGTTTAAAGATAAAGTGTTATTAATTACTGGCGGAACTGGATCATTTGGGAATGCTGTAGCTAAAAGGTTTTTGACATCAGATATAAAGGAAATTAGAATTCTATCACGTGATGAAAAAAAGCAAGATGATATGAGACATGAGTATCAAATGAAATATCCAAATTTCAGTGATAAATTAAAGTTTTATATTGGAGATGTTCGGGACTATGATTCAATAGAGTATGCGTTTAAGGGTGTAGACTATGTTTTTCATGCCGCTGCACTTAAGCAGGTTCCTTCTTGTGAATTTTATCCGATGGAAGCTGTAAAAACTAATGTTATAGGTAGTGATAATGTTATCAAAGCATGTGTAGAGAATAAGGTTAAAAAAGCTATATTTTTAAGCACAGATAAAGCAGCATATCCTATTAATGCAATGGGAATGAGTAAGGCAATGATGGAAAAAAATGTTATCGCAAGAAGTAGACAACTTGGGATTGATGATACAGTTCTTTGTTTAACAAGGTATGGCAATGTAATGGCTTCTAGAGGCAGTGTAATACCACTTTTTGTAGAGCAGATAGAGCAAAAGAAACCTCTTACAGTGACTAACCCTGAAATGACAAGATTTATGATGACACTGGAAGATGCAGTTGATTTAGTATTATTTGCATTTGAAAATGGTAAGCAAGGTGATTTATTCATACAAAAAGCACCAGCTGCAACAATTAAAGTACTTGCTCAAGCAGTAAAAGAACTAAAACAATCCAACAATGAGATTCGCTGCATTGGAACACGACATGGAGAAAAGCTTTTTGAAGTTCTTGTTACAAAAGAAGATATGGTCAAAGCAGAGGATTTAGTTGAATATTATCGTATTCCTGCAGATAATCGTGATTTAAATTATGACAAGTACATAGTTCAAGGAGATTTGCAAATAGAAACTATTGATGATTATAATTCTCATAACACAGTTAGATTGGATGTAGAAGGAATGAAAAATTTATTATTAAAATTAGATATATTTAAATAAAATAGATTGTAGCATGTAATAAATTTTCGTCAAATAAATTTCTGTTTTATATTTAAGGAGAAGGTTATATGGATAAAGAATTTAGTAATAAACTGACATTTTTACGGTTTTTAATGTCATTAGTAGTTGTCGCTTCACATGCTGCAACATTTACAAAACTCAATACTCCATTAAATAGTATTGAATTTGTTTGTTATAAACTGTTTTATGTTATTAATCCTTTAGTAAATATAGCATTAGCGTTCTTCTTTTTGACCTCAGCATTTCTTTTTTATAGCACTTTGACATCTAATAACATTAAAGAAAAAGTATTTAAGAGATTCAAGTCGTTACTTGTTCCATATTTGCTATGGCAATTTATAGGCATATTTATTAATTTCACTCCAGTGACAATAGAAGGATTTTTAAACAATGTAGGTATGTCTAAATATTATGGTGGTATGTGGTTTATTGAGTTTTTATTTATATTTACACTTTTGGCACCGATAATAAAATTTAGTGTTAGAAATAAATGGGTTGGACTAACTATTTTTTGTTTAATTACATTTATTCAATGCTTTGGAATTATAGATTACCGCTATTTTACATTTCTCAGTGATTCATTTGCTAGATATTTAAATAGATCACTGTCTTTTTTCTACATTTATTACTTGGGTGCATACTTAGGTACACATTTTGCTAGCTTTATAACTAGAGATAGGTATACTAAATATATAAAATTAAGTGCATTTTTATTATTTCTTTATTTAATATTTTTAGATGGATATTCAGGGTTCATATATCATATTTTATTAGTTGTTTGTCCATTGCTTTTATTTGTTTTTGTTGATAAAAAATGGTTTAAAAGAAAACCTAAGTGGTATATTGAATGCTCTTTTTGGATATATGCTATCCATCCTTTAGCTCTCAGTGGTGTTAGAAGGATAGTCATGGCTTTGGGTCTATTAAATGAGGAAATAGTATTGACACAAGTTAATCCAATCTATGCTTTAGAGTGGAGAACTATTATGACAATAGCAACTATAATAATTTCCCTTATTTCAGGTTATATAATGATTAAATTTTTCCCTAAAATATATGAAATTTTAACAGGAGGTAGATTACCTGTTCTAGAAGGAAACAGAGGTGAATCGAATGGATTTAAATGGAAACCAAAGCTCAAATAGTAATGCTAAAAAGAAAGTGTTAATAACAGGAGCAAATGGGTTTATTGGTAAAAATTTGTCACTTGCGTGTGTACAAAAAAATATAGAAGTATTGAGTTACGATTTGTCAAATAAAGAAGAAGAATTGCAAGTAATGATTGAAAACTGTGATTTTGTGTATCATTTAGCAGGAGTTAATCGTCCCTTGACAACTGAAGAGTTTTACAATGGTAATGTTAATTTTACAATAAAGTTAATTGACTTACTAAAAAAGGCGAATCGTCAAATACCTTTGCTAATCAGTTCTTCAATCCACGCAAGTTTGGATAATGATTATGGCAAAAGTAAAAAAATGGCTGAGGATGCAGTAATTGAATACGGTAAAGCGACGGGGAGCTCAATCTTTATTTTTAGATTAGCGAATGCATTTGGAAAATGGTGTCGCCCTAACTATAATTCTGTAATCGCAACATTTTGTCACAATGTTGCTAATAATTTAGAAATTAAGATAAATGATCGTAACACAGTAATTCCTTTTGTTTATATTGATGATATTGTTGAAACATTTATTGGTGTATTGGATAAAGAAAGTACAAGTGAGATATTAAGTGTTGAACCAGTTTATCATCGTAGTATTGGAGAGTTGGCTGATTTACTTTATTCTTATAAAGAAAGTCGTAAAAATCTCATGATTTCTGATATGATGGACGGTTTTGTTAAGAAGTTGTATAGTACATACCTAACCTATTTGCCAGAAAGTGATTATAGTTATTTTTTAAAGATGAATATTGATCAACGTGGATCATTTAGTGAATTTGTAAAAACAGTGGATCGCGGACAAGTATCAATCAATATTTCAAAGCCTGGAATTGTTAAAGGAAATCATTGGCATCATACTAAAACTGAGAAATTTTTAGTTGTGAGTGGAACAGGTGTTATTAGATTTAGAAAAATTGGAGAAACTACTGTTATTGAATATCCTGTTTCTGATGAAAAATTAGAGGTAGTGGATATTCCTCCAGGATATACACATAATATAGAGAATTTAGGTAATCAAGATTTGATTACAGTGATGTGGTGTAATGAATGTTTTGATACAGAACATCCAGATACATTTTATGAAGAGGTATGAAAATGAAAAAATTAAAAGTGATGACAATTTTAGGTACTAGACCAGAAATCATTCGACTAAGCGCATGTATTAAAGCATGTGATAAATATTTTGATCATTTCTTAGTGCATACTGGGCAAAACTGGGATTATACATTAAATCAAGTCTTCTTTGATGATTTGGGATTACGTGCCCCTGACTTTTATTTGGAGTGTGTTGGTGAAAATCTCGGGCAAACAATGGGAAATATTATAGCAAAAAGTTATGAATTAATTGCTAGTGAAAAGCCAGATGCTGTATTACTTCTAGGTGATACTAACAGTGCACTTGCTGCATTGTCAGCAAAGCGATTGAAGACTCCAATTTTTCACATGGAAGCAGGTAATCGTTGTTGGGATTGGAATGTTCCAGAAATGGTTAATCGTACGATTGTTGACCATATTAGTGATATTAATCTTCCTTATACCGAACATAGTCGTCGTTATCTTCTAAACGAGGGAATCGATGGTAAAACTATTTTTGTCACAGGATCACCAATGCGTGAAGTATTAGAAAGTAATATGGATAAAATTTTATCTTCTAGAGTTTTAGAAGAACTTAACTTAGAAAAAGATAAATATATTCTTGTAAGCGCTCATCGTGAAGAAAATATTGATAATGAAGAAAACTTCATGAGTTTAATGAATGCAATTAATAATATTGCAGAAAAATATCAAATGCCAGTTATTTATAGTACACATCCACGTAGCATGAAGTTTATTGAAAAACGTAATTTTAAATTTCATTCACTTGTTCAAAATTTAAAACCATTTGGTTTCTTTGATTATAATAAATTGCAGATGAATAGTTATTGTGTCTTAAGCGATAGTGGTACACTTTCGGAAGAGAGTGCAATGTTGCATTTTAATGGTATCTTAATTCGTACAAGCACTGAAAGACCAGAAGTATTGGATAAGGGAACTGTGGTTGTAGGTGGCATTACGACTACAAGTATAGAGCAAGCTATGGATATTTCTGTAAGTATGTCAGATAATAATGAGGAAACGGTGATGGCTGAAGATTATGCTGACAAGAATGTTTCAGTAAAAGTTGTTAAAATCATTCAAAGTTATACAGACATAGTAAATAGAACTGTTTGGTTGAAAAAATAATGAAAAAGTGTTTTGCAATTACAGGGCCATTTGTACCAACAAATGAACCGATGACATTATTATCTTATAAGCATCTAAGAAGTTTAGATGCTTTTTGCCATGTAGTTGCGCAGAAATATACTATAGATGAAAGTTTGAGTAAGAAATTAGATAAGGACATAAAGTTTAAAAACTTTGATATTACGTATTTAGGGAACTATAATGATGCTTTATTCTCAATTAAAAACGTCAATTTAATTAAAGCACTTTATAATGTGAAGAAATATATTAAGCAAGTAGTGAAAATGTATAGTAGAGAAACTTATGATTTTATTTATACTTCTTCTTTTCCTGCTTATACAATTAGAGCAGCGGCTAAAATAAAAAAAATAGATTCTAAAATAAAGTGGATTGCTAGTTTCACAGATCCAATAAATGAATCGCCATATAAAAAGGACTTGCGGACATTTAAAGAATATTCGTTGATAGAAAAAATTGCTTTTCTTGTATATACATATTTTTATGTGAATGAAAAAGATGAGATTATGGCTTTTGAAAATGCAGATATATTAGTATTTATATGTGAAGAACAAAGAGATTTTATGATAGAGCAGTATTTAAAAAAGAATAATCATTTATCGAAGATGGAATTACTTAATAAATCCGTTATATTTCCCTTGAATTATATTCCTGAATGGAATGATGTAAAAGCAATAGATTGTAAAAGAGGGAATGCTAATAAGTTTGTTTTGGCACATTTTGGTAGAGTATATGGACTGCGTGATGCTACAAAGTTTATTGAAGCTGTAAGTAAATTAATCCGTGAAAATAAAGAAGTAGTAAATGTTTTGGAAATTAAACAGTTTGGAGAATTTAGGCAAAGTGATATAAAATTGATTAAATCATTAGAGTTAGAAAAAATATTTAAAATTTTTGATAAAATTCCATATGAAGAATGCATTGTTGAAATGAATAAAGCAGATGCACTTCTAATATTTGATACAATAATGCCAGATAATGAAATACAGCCGTATTTGCCATCAAAAGTATTAGAATATTCGCTAATAGGCAAAAATGTACTAACTGTGACTTCTAAAAGAAGTCCAAGTTATCGTATTGCAATTGAATCTAACGCAATTATTGCTTTTAATGAAGTGGATAATATTAAATTAAGTTTAATGAATCTTCTAAAAGGAAATGAATCTAAGCTGAATTATCAGTTCACTAATAATGATGCGGCAGAAAAACTAAAAGATAAGGTAAGTCAATTTACTGAAGATGTTTAAGAATATTTAGAATTCATGTATAATAAGAATGGATAGGAGAAAAAGTATGAAAATTTGTTTAATTATTCCTGCCTATAATGAAGCAAAGAATATCGATAAAGTTATTACCGATATTAAAGATAATCTATCAAATTGTGGGTATGTTTTCATAAACGATTGCTCAATAGATAATACAAAGAAAATATTAATGGAAAATAAATTGAATTTTATTGACTTACCGATTAACCTTGGACTTGCTGGTGCGGTTCAAACGGGATATAAATATGCATATGAGAATGGTTATGATTGTGCAATTCAATTTGATGGCGATGGACAACATCAAGCAAAATATGTTCTTGATTTAGCAAAAGAAATTGAAAATGGATTTGATATAGTAATTGGATCAAGATTCGTAGAGGAGAAACGAAATTGGTCATTACGAATGATTGGTAGCCGATTAATATCTCTACTGATTTATATTAAAACTAGGAAAATAATAAAGGATCCAACAAGTGGCTTTAGAATGTTAGATCGCAAAATGATGTTTGACTATGCATATAATATAAATAGAAATCCTGAGCCTGATACATTAGTTTATCAAATGAAAAAAGGTGCAAAAGTTAAAGAAGTTCAAGTAGAAATGCTTGAAAGGGAAGCAGGTGAAAGCATCTATAACGGTTTGTTTTCATCGATAAAGTATATGGTTAAGATGATGATTACCATATTATTCATTACATAAAGGAGGAAATATGAGCAATAAAATTTATATTCTCCTATTATTAGGATCCATTTTATTTCTTTTTGGTGTTGTATTTATGATTCGAAAATCCAAAATGATAGCAGAAATGGGATGTGTTTGGATAATCGTTGCGTTAGGAATTCTTATATTAGCGATTTTTCCTCAACTAGCAATTCAATTTGGAAGATTTCTTGGAATTATATCAACTGTAAATGTAATGTTTTTAGTAATGATATTTCTCTTATTATGCCTTGTTTTTTACTTATTTATAAAAGTTTCTTACCTACAAAACAGAATTAATAGTTTGATTCAGTTGATTGCTTTGAAGGAAAAAGAAAAATAACTTTAAGGGGGGAATATGATATTAATATCATTAATTATAAGCATATTTATCATTTTAAATGGCTATTTATATGGGAAAATTTTTAGTAAATATATTCCATTATTGAATGAAATTAATAGCATATTGATAGGTGTATTTGCTATATTTGGATTATTTCAACTGTTTGTTTTTGTTGCGATACCATTTGATTTAAATGTTAATCTATATCTACTCTGGTTATTTTTTATAATGGCTCTTTCACCAATTCTTTGTTTTGCTTTAAAAGTAGATATCAAGCCATGCAAAGAGGATATCTATGGATTATTGTTAGGTCTTTTATACTGTGTGATACTAACACTTATATCGATGCCTTTGAATACAGGTAGTATGTATTTCGATTCTACATTTTATTTATCGAAAGTTATCGAGAGTAGTAGTTCTGATGTTTTGGCGCATGTTTCAAATTATTCTGGATCAAGTTTATTTAGAATTGATGCTTTATATGATTTTCAAGGATATTACTATTTTTGGGGTGTCATTTTGAAAATTATTAGAAATATATTTAGTTTAGATTTTATATCATTAACGCCTATCTATATTTGGTCTGCATCTTTTATATATTTTATTTCTTTAGGACTTTTGATTTATATGTCATATAAAATGATAATCAAGAAAATTAATTATAAAATAGTAATTGTAATATTATTTATTTTTCCATATTTTTCCAATTATTTTAATACCACGTTAGGTTTTTTTGGTAATTCAATTAAGACAATATCTGTTGGATTGATGATGTTAATTGTTTATGCATATTTTAAGACTAAAAATAATCGACTCTTTCTTTTGCTTATTCTTGTTCATCTTGGAGGATTATCGTTTAGTTCCTCAATGTTATTTCTTTCTACTTTCATTATAATAGCTTTGTTTTTTGCAATGATCTTTTTAAATATTAAGAAAATGGATGATTATTTAATGCTAATATTATCAAGCTTTCCTGTTTTGATATATATAGTCGTAATATTGACAAACTGGGCTTTTAAATCTATTCCTTTAGCTTGTCTAATAACTTTTGTTTATGTAGGTCTAATGATATTGTGTTCAGCTTTAAAAAAGTTATCTGAAAAAAATATTATTACTTTTTTTTCGATTCTCAAAATTATATTTGTCATTGTTTTAATACTAATGTGCATTGTACCATTCGTTTTACCAAATTTGAAGTACAATCATTCATTTTATTTTGAATTAAGAAGTTTGAATGATATGACACTTAATTTTACCAATTGGATTAACAATTATGAATTAGCAAGAAATAGCTTACTTTGGTTATTATTGATATTAGCGCTCTTTAATATTAATAAAGCAAGAAAATATATGATTTTTCTACTTGTTTGTATTGCATTATTCTTAACTCCTTTGACAATGCCGGTTATAGCAAGTTTTATAACTGATATTGTATATAGTCGGTCATTTGAAATTATAGTAAATCCATTTGTGTTAGTATTTTTACTTGATTTATCTATATTTAGAATTCAAAGTAGTTTTATAAAATATTTATTGATGGGTTCTGTAGTCATAACTGGACTCATTCTTTCATACAACAATGCATTTATCCCATATTCACGCTTTTTATTAAATGATGATGATTACAATTGGGAATATAAAGTTTCAGATCAAGAATATGAGATGTTTAATCATTTAATTGAAGAGATTGTTAATAACGATCTTGAGAGACCTTTAATCATTTCTCAATCTACCAATTTGAAAGGGTATGTTCCTAATATAAGGTTACTCTTTTCAACAATTGATTGGAGAACAATGCCTGAAAATGGGAAAGATGTACTGAATCAAATGAATGGAGAAGCGCTTTTATTGTTCTCACCAAGAATAGAAATGTACGATGAAATTGCAGGTATAAAACCTGATTATAGTAGAATGTGTCCTGTTATGATTGAAACTGGAGCAGACTATTTAGTTATGCAAGCAGATTTAATGTATCCTAATGAGAATGGTGATTATGTTCCCATTTGGTGGGATGCACGAGCTTGCTCAGACAGTATATTTGATAATAAAGAATGGGTGATTTTGAAGATAAGAAAATAATTGTATGCATAAGAACAATAAAAAGTTTAATTCTTGTTTTGATGGGTGTAATTTCGATCGATTAGTAAGTAACCATTATTCAGCTTGATTTTTTCATCAAAATTATTAAACCAAACATCATTAGTTGATATTTCAAAGCGCATATTACTAATATATACATAAAGTGGGTAGTTATCATTGTGAATTGATAAATAATTGTTAAGCATATCAAGATACCCATTTTTTTCTCGATAGGCAATATAAGATGAGTTAGCGCCTTGTTCGTGTATGGTTACCAAATAAGTCCAACGATTAGTGAAATCCATTATAATTATTTTACCATGAGGATATTCATTAATAGCAAGCATATCGCTATAATAAACATTATATGAATCAAATTCTGCTTGAGATGTGTAAATATTCTTGAGTGGACCTTGATTTATTTTTTTACTAAAATCTCCGCCAAAACCATTGTAATATGTGAAAAATATCTTATAGAATAACAATATTGAAATAAAAACAAAGATGAATAAATACACAGTAAATTTGATATTTTTATGATATGTTTTAAAATGACCATATAGAATAGTAATAGAAATAATACAACACGGTAATAGTGCATTAATGAATGATCTTGGACCAACATCAGATGATATTGCAATAAGAAAAGAATGGATTATTGGCAAAATAAAATATAGTTCAAGATTTGGAATATCATATTCATTTTTAAAAATTATGTAATTGGCTAACCCTATAATTGATGGAAAAACTAAGACAACCATAAAAACACCACCAGTCATTTCTGCGGGTTGAAAAAAAGAAAGGTAAATCATAGCAATAATAGCATTGAATATACTAAGTATTATTAATTTATCCGTTTTGCATTTTCGTGTTACAATCGCAATGAACAATATGAGTTGAATTACGATAAAGACATGAGTGAGTTTAAATAAATGAATACCATGGCCTAAGAACCGTATAATTGGATTTTGCGTATATTCAGGATCTGTATAAAAACTTAATGCACTTAATATTTGATTCAATGATGCTCTGGAAAATATGAAAAGGGCAAACAATATTATGATTATTAGAACACCTATTGTAAAATAAATCCAATTTTTAATGTCTAGATAAAATGTAGACTTTTGTTTTTTAGTATAGAGATAAAAACTTATAATTGTATAAGTCACGTATATTATGGCTAAATAGGGTGTGTTTAAGACAGCAAACGATAATAAGATACCAGACAAAATAAATCTCAAATTAATATTTTTTGAATTCTTTGCAGGTACAGAAATTAATAGAAGTGTCATGAATCCTAGGCTCATAGTGTTGTATGAAAGTGCCATTATACCAAAAGGTGTATATAAGGAAAATATTGCGAATATAACGATTGATATATAGCCTCGGTTTTTAAATTTTAAAAATAAACAAGTTCCAATAAACATCTGAAAAAAAACATAGCAATATCTCATGTAGATGATGATTCCCTCTGTAGAATTAGTGAATATTAAAAAAATTTTAATGAGGGGGAATGTAAAAAGTGACATAAACTGTGAAAAATGCCATTCATCATAAATGAGTGCTCCGCCTTGAGCAATTCGATATGCCATTGAGGTATAAAACTGTTCGTCACTTGATCCAATACCAAATTGTGCTTTTTGAATTTGTATAATAAGTACAATGATGAAAACAGCAATAAATATTATGGTTTGTTGATTCTTTTTCATTTTGCTGCCTCCTTGATAATAAAAATTTACTCGAATATCGATGTAGTTCTTCATTTGCTATCATTTTAAAATAAATTGGTTAAACAATTTGGAAATATAAAAAAAACAAGTGATTTAAAGTAAACAAGAAATACTTGCTCTTTCTATCTCAAAACTTTTTCATTTCCATAAAGATTATCTTCATAATCAGAAATGATTCTACTATTGCCAAATTACCTTTTTCTATTCAATTTTAATACATATAATTTAGTATGGTCATTTATATTTATTTGCTGCTCAACAGTATAAGCATTACTCCAAATTTTCCTTAACTCTGAAGCAGAATATATCCAACCGCAAAATGTTTTCTTATATTTTTTTGCAAGTAAAAATCTTTTCGTGCTTACAATAATTTTTGTAAATATTGTTTTAATATTTAGCAAACTTTCTGGTATGAAATATACATATTCAATATTAGCGTTTTCTAGGTTTATGAATATCTTCTCCCATTGTTGAATTGTAAATTCGGCAGATAATCTATTAAGTAATACAACTTCATTTCTATATAAAGAAAAATCATCTTCTAATAAATCGAAAACTTCTATTGTATCTGCTTCAATAAATATATCTCTCAATTCATTTACAGTATTTGGTGCGAAATCTGTACAGATTAAATGGAGATTCGGCATTTTTTCTTTAATTAAAAACTCTAATTGTGCTTTTCCAACACCAAATGAAACTAAAGACTGAGTATTATAAGTTTTTAGTTGTTTACAAATAATATCTGCAACTTCATTATAATGTTTCGAACTATTGCAATTCATCGCAAATTCTGCATGACTAGATTCAATAGCGAAGGCATTATTCATTGTGTTAGTACGAATATAATCCCAGTTTTTCTTATCTAGATTTTTCATATCATAATCCGTAATTGGTGAAAAATCATAATAGTGCTTCATTTTCATAATTAAGCCTCCAAATGAAATAATAATTCTTAAAATTATTAGATTTTTTCCATTATAACATTAATTTCCTATCTTCTACAATTTTTTATATGTCATTCTTTTGAGGAACTAAAAGAAAATAATGTTTGTAAAAAATAAAAATATAAAATGTTAGCTTTAGAACTATGGAGAGATTGAGAGTTATATATAATAAAATATAACGAACAGGTATGTAGAAAAATAATAGAAGGAAATCTGAATAGATCGTAGTAAAGCAAACAAATAAGGAGAGTGATTGATAAAATAAAGAAATAAAAATTAAATAAAGAGAATATAGTGAAGGATTTAAGAAATAAATTTATAAGAGAACAGAATTAACACATAAAACACACTAAAACTTTCACGTTTCTTTGGCAGTACAAATCATTCGCAATCCTAGAATGAAATATGTAGATAAATTTTATCTGTTTATTAAAAAAATCAGCTTTTAAAGCTACTTTTGTGTTAAAATATAATAGTAATTTTGCCAACAGGAGTAAATCTATGTTCAAAATATTAAGTAATTTAGATAAACGAATAAAACTACAAACTTTAGGATTTTTTTTATTAGTATTTGTTTTAAATGTTCTAACTATACCATATGCGGATGATTTTCCATATTCTATGTCTAATGGTATTTTTGATATATTTAGATTAGAGTATATCCAGTATATGACATGGGGAGGTCGTTCTGTTGCTCATATCCTAGCTAGAACATTTTTGTCATTACCTAAGTTTGTATTTAATGTTGCAAATTCAATAATGTTTGTTTATTTAATAATTTTGATATATCTCCATTCGAAAGGAAAAAATTCTAAAGACAGTCCACTTACGTTTGCGTTTATTGCAATGCTTATCTTTGTTTTCTCACCAATGTTTGGGCAAACGGTATTATGGGAAACAGGTGCTTGTAATTATTTATGGACAACATGTATTATATTAACGTTTCTTTATATTTATAGAGTTAATGGGATGAGTTGTAATAATAGGTTACTAGTTTTACCTATAATTATCTTAGGTGTCTTAGCTGGATGGTCTAATGAAAATATGGGTGGGGCTTGTATTTTGTTCACATTAATATTCTTGGTATTTAAATATTTTGAAGATAAGAAGATTACAATTTGGATGATAGCTGGTTTTATTGGTGCATGTCTTGGGTTCATTATAATGATTTTAGCACCAGGGAATGCAATTCGTGCACTTGATTTTCCACAAACTGGTTCATTGTTATACACATTAACGCACGACTTAACAAGTACAATCGATGTTTTAAGAGAAGGATTCTACATTCCAACAATTCTTTTTGTTATTTTTGCAATTATAAATTGGTCAATGCATAAAAAACTTAAATGTATTGGTCTCTCGCTTATTTACTATTTTTGTGGGCTTGCAGCTGTTGGCGCTATCATATTAAGTCCAGTGCCAGTGCTATGGGATAGATCAATGTTTGGAGCTTTAATATTTGTTATAATTGCTTTAACGATACAATTTTATGAGGTCATTATTTTACAAAATAAATATAAGATACTATGCACTATTATAGTTTTTATACTCTTATTTGAGAGTTCATTGGCGTATGCTAATGCATCATTTGACTTGTTTTATACTTGGATGCAAAATAAGCAACGTGAAGACTATGTGCAATATCAGATTGAAAATGGAAACGTAAATCCTGTTGTTTTTCAAATCTTCAAAGAGTTTGTAACTAAATATAACCCAATCTATGGATTAGGGGATATAACACCTTATCAATCATTTTGGTTAAATAAGGGTTATAGTGAAGCGCATAATTTGGAAAGTGTTCAATCGACACCACTTAGAATTTGGGAAAAGATATATAAAAATGGTGACCCAGCGTTAATGAATATTCAAGAAATGAATTCATATATAGATTATATAAAGGATAATCCAAATTTCATAATTTTCATTAATACGAGTGATTTAAATGATAAATATCAACCTTACATAGCTTTATTAAATCAATTAGGAATCAATCCAGAGGAAATGCAAAATTTTGTTGCAGTATTGGATAGTGGCAGTACCGTAGTAAATGAATATGGTTCTAATGGTATTGAATATTTTGGAAAATTTGATGCAAAGGAATATTATTTAGGTAGTTATTCAAAGGGTGACTTAAGTGATATAATAATCGATGGAGTTGAATATACAAACAATAATCCTGGGATTAATTTTGTTATTTTCGATAAAAATCAATACCGAGTAGTAGATTCAGTTACATTTAATACAGATAATGGCTTTAATGGAATCCGTTATCAAGAGGGAGAATAAAATGAAAATTCTAACAAATGACTTAAAAAGACAATATGATTTATACGCTAATGATTATGAACAAAAAGCTATCGACATATTGCGCAGTGGTTGGTATATTTTAGGTAAAGAAGTTTCTGCTTTCGAAGAAGAATTTGCAAAATATACAGGTGCTAACTATTGTGTTGGGTTGGGTAATGGCTTAGATGCGTTATGGATCAGCTTCAAGTTGCTAGGTATTAAAGAGGGTGATGAAGTTATTGTTTGTTCTAATGCATATATTGCGTGTGTAATGGGAATCACAATGAATAGGGCAACTCCAGTATTTGTTGAGCCAGATGAATATGATAATATTGATGCGAAGAAAATAGAGCAAAGAATCACAAAAAACACAAAAGCCATTCTTGCAGTACATTTATATGGTCAAAGTTGTGATATGGATATAATTATGGATTTGGCAAAAAAACACAATTTGAGAGTTGTTGAAGATTGTGCACAAAGCCATGGAACAAAATGGAAAGATAAAACTTGTGGAACAATTGGAGATGTAGGTTGTTTCAGTTTTTATCCTAGTAAAGGTTGTGGCGCGTTTGGTGATGCTGGTGCAATTATTACAAACTCAAAAGAATTAGCTGACAAATTTAAAATTTATCGAAATTATGGAAGTGAAAAACGCTACTACAATCAAGTAGTAGGCACAAATAGTCGCTTAGATGAAATGCAAGCAGGTTTGTTGCGTGTTAAATTGTCTCATTTAGATGAAATGAATACTGAGAGAAATATTTTGGCAAATAGATACATATCAAAAATAAACAATCCAGTAATCAAAATTCTTACAACGCGACCAAATTGTTATAACACATGGCATCAATTTGTGATTCATACATCATACAGAGATCAATTAATTGAGTATTTAAATGATTATGAAATTGGAACAATTATTCATTATCCAATTCCACCTCATCTTGCAGAAGCATATGAATATCTTGGGTTTACTAAAGGAGATTTTCCAATTGCTGAGAAATACAGTAATGAAGTTTTATCTCTACCAATTTATAATGGCATGACTGAAGAAGAACAAGACTTTGTTATAGAAAAGATCAATGATTTTAAACTTGATTTTAAGGAGAATTAATATGTATAAAATTATCAATTTTAATGAAATGGGTGATGAAAGAGGGTCATTAGTTGTTGTTGAAGGGAGTATGGATATTCCTTTTGAAATCAAACGAGTATTTTATATCTATGGTTCTGATTCAGACGTTGTAAGAGGACTTCACGCAAATAGAGAATCTGAATTTGTGATTATAAATGTGAGTGGTTCAAGTAAAGTGAAAATAAAAGATGGTATAAATAATGAGGAAATTGTTGAACTTAATAAACCTCGTACTGGATTATACATTCCGAAAATGATTTGGAAAGAAATGTATGATTTTTCAAAAGATTCAGTACTATTAGTTTTAGCTAGTACACACTATGATGGAACTGAATATATGCGAGATTTTGATGAATATAAAGATGAAATGCAAAATAAAATGAAGGATAATCTCCAGGCACAATAGTTAAGAAAGTTGGGAAAAAGGAGTTTAGAGTAAGCACAATAGAAATGGTGTAACTCTGAACTTCTTTTTAATATTTGTAAAGGCTTTAGATAACGATTAAGTAAGCAATGAAAAATCTATTACTTCTTTTATTTCTCGAATTAATAAAACTTCTTATAAATGTAGCTGATGAAGTATTTGTATTATTTCTTAAATATTGTCCATCTTCTTGTTTATTTTGAATTAACAATTGATAAAATATTCTCTAAATTGATGATCATCGTAATAGTGCTTTTTATTAAAACTACATTGAGCAGTGGGTCTCATAAGTATCATTTAACAGTCATGTAGTGATTAATGTTCATTCTTTTTTTATATATGGAAAAAGATATCTAGTTTTCAAAAACTAAATATCTCTTCTTTATCGTAATTCTTCTGTCAATTCCTTTAACTTATTGACAAGGGAACTAGTTCTCTATTTTATTTTTTTAAATTCTTTGATTACATATTGTGGAAAGTTATTTATACTAATATAGATTCTACCTATATATTCTCCAATCATGCCAAGAACAATTAAGATAACACCACCAATAACGGTAATGGCAGACATGGTGCTTGCCCATCCTTGGGCTAATTCAGGGTTTTGTATTTTGCGCACAATAGAATAGATTGTCAAGATGAATCCAAGTAAAGCAACTAGTACACCGAAGAACATAGATATCCGAAGTGGTTTAACTGAAAACGAAGTAAAACCATTGAACCAAAGACTAATTAATTTTTTAAAGGTATATCCAGAATCTCCAATTTCCCTACTTCGGTGATGAACATCTACATTACAGAGTTTGTTTGTTGTCATTAATAATAGTCCACCAATATAGGGGTAGGGGTTATTATATGCAAGGATTGTATCAATGACAAATCTTTTCGCAACAAAGTAACTAGATAAATATAAATCTTTTGGTTTATTGATTAATTGACATGCCATGATATCGTTGATTTTTGAACCAAAATTTTTGAACCAACTATGTTTCTTAGTGGGATAACGTGCAAATACAACATCAAATCCTTCGTTGATTTTATTTAATAAACTATCCACTTCGTCGGCAGGGGTTTGACCATCATCATCTAACGAAATTATATATTCTCCAATAGAAATTCTATACCCAGCTAAGCATGCTGCATGTTGTCCACAATTTTTGGCTAAAGAAATAGCTGTAATACGTGAATTATCAGCTAAATTAAATATAACATCTCTTGTATTATCTTTTGAAGAATCATTTACTAAGATAATTTCGTAGCTATCTTCTTTCATTGTAAACATTTTGTTGCTTATTTCATCGACAACTTTAGCAATTGTTTTTGATGAGTTATAGCATGGTATAACAAATGAATATTTCATATATTGCCCCCTTATTTGACTGTGATAGGTATATTATACTAGTTTAAGTTCTTTTTGTTAATTTATTTATATCATCAAAAAATAATCTCAATCCATCTGATGCATTTGGAAATAGGAGAATGAAGAATAAAACTGAATATTGCGCTTTTGCTTCCCAAATACTTAGAAATAAAAAACCGCCAATAAATGTGAGAAGATAAAGTGTGTTTGCTGTCTTTAAATTTTTAAAAGATTTTACTAGCCAATATAATGTAAACAAGTATATAGCGTTTTGTAAAGTATTCAAATATATCCGAATGATTTGATTTAGATTGCCTAGCATATATGTGCCAGTAAAGTATCCATAATTATCATATTCTGGGTTATATTTAATGAACAAGAATGATTGAGCTTCTTTATCACCTAGTCCCCATTGTTCATTTTTATTTGCTTGAATTGTCCAAAAACCTTGAAATTCAGGATTAACCCACATTGAACCTAATTTATTTGAAAAGAATTTGTTGAATTCAGTAAAATCTGAAAATAAGATTTTAAGATTATCTTTTAATCGTTTATTTCCATCTTCTTTCATTAACGAAACATCTCGATTATAAGTTTCATAAAGGAATGGTTCATACCAACCACTATGCCATCCAGCCCCACGCGGGCCCCAAGAAGTACCCATAACAAGTGCAATTTCAGTATAAATATTGTTATTAATATCTATTTGATCATCAAGTGAGGAAATGACATTATTCATCAAAGAAGGAACAGATATAATGATTAACAATGATAACAAAGCAATGATAATTGTTGATTTTAGAAAATGCTTTAAACAATCTAAAAATAATAAAATTACGATTGCTATAATGCCGATGTATGCAGTCCCTTTAAATAAAGTAGCAATTCCAGTAAAAAGAAAAGCAACAATAAGATTTTTCTTTTGTTGATTAGTCAAGAATTTAACTGCATGATACAAACCAGCAACTAGAAAGAATGCAGAAGGGATATTTGAATATAAAAATAGGACATACATATGCAATGGAAAGAAAAAAGTAATAAGAATTATTCCAATAATTGTAGAACGTTTATTGCTAGATATTATATATATTGATTTTACAGTGAAATAATAAGTACCTAAAAGAAATAAGATATTAATGAATTGAAAAGCAATATAATTCTTACCAAAAATTAATGATAAAATCCAAAAGTAAAGTACAATTGGAATTTGAAAAGGATATTCATAAATGTAGCCACCTGGATACATCATTGTGTAGTCACCTTTACCAAATTCAAGAGCTGCTTTAATAACACGAAATGAATCCCACGTTGGTTGTAAATTAATATCTGAAATTAAATATAATAAAAGTAAAGTTATTAGAATAGATGAAACAATAAAGAGGTATTTAATTCGAAATCTTAAAAGACAAGAAGATATAAAATAAATAAATATGATAAACAGAATTAAGTATATTATATTTATGAATAAATTATCTTGCACAAAGTATGTTACTTCATCCATATTATATGCCATATCTGCAGTAGTTGTGAACGCAAATATGGTTAAAAATGACAATATTGAAATGCCAATAATTGCTATTGTTGAAAATGAAAACTTATTGAATAAATTTGGAAAGGATTTCATTACTTCACCGTTTCATTATTAGGCAAGATAATTTCATCTATAACGTACAAGGGTCTTTTTCTAGATTCATCAAGGTTTCGCCACATATATTCACCGATGACCCCAAGCATAATCATTTGGAATCCTGATAATAATAAAACTGCTACAATTACTGATGTCCATCCTGGAACTCCTGAACTTGTTGTAAAATGTTCAACTAATGCCATGCAGGCAAAGATAAAACCAGCAAAGCTAACTAGAATTCCAAAAGCGCTAATTAAACGTATTGGTTTATGAGAAAATACAATGAAAGTATCAATGAATAAATTAATCCTTTTATGGTAAGACCACATGGAAGTACCTTTTTCACGGTTCATTCGCGTATACTCAATTGTTTTAGGTTCATAACCTAGCCATATGAGTTGGACATAGATGCTTGAATTTTTTTCTTGCATGGAAACCAGTTGATTTTTCACACTTTGATCAATTAGAAAGAAATCAAATCCTTGTAGCGGATAGTTAGGTTCAACGAACAAACGAACAAATTTGTAATATGTATTAGCAAAGAAATTCTTAATCCAAGGTTCTTCCCTTTTATTTCTTACCGCAAGAGTGACTTTATTACCACTTCGCCAAGAATTAATCATTGCAGGTATTAAGTTTGGTGGGTCTTGTAAATCAGCACTCATCACAACAATTGCATCACCTGTAGCACATTGCATCCCAGCAACAATAGCACGAAATTCTCCAAAGTTACGTGCCAACTTAACAATTTTCATGCGTGACTCCATAGCTTGAATTTTTTTAAGTTCATTTAAAGTATTATCTTTGGATCCATCATCGACACAAATAAGTTCGAATTCACAATCTGGACACATAGAAAATACATCATTGAGAATGACTTGGTATGTTTCAAACAAATTTAACTCGTTGAAATAACAAGGAATTACTATTGATATTTTATTCATATTAAACTCACCCCTTACTATTATAAGGGGTGAGTTTAATAAAGTGTAGAAGAATTTATGTTTTATTAGGTTTAATTTTACAAATGAGGAATGATAAAATATAAATATTTGAAGAAATATATGGAAAAAATTATGAAATTAATCGAGAATAAAAATATTTTCTATTGAAGCTAATAAAATATCAGATTGAAGAAAAATTGATTTAAATCATAGACTTTTTAAATTGTAATGTATTTTAATTATTAAATATGATAATTTACTATTAAGTAATACTATAGATAGGTAAATATAGTAAAATAATATGTTGCTTAGTAATACAACTAAACTTTTCTCTAGTTTTCATATGTGATATAATTTCAATGTTTGAACATAGGGAGTAAAAAAATGAGAAAAATCGAGAAAAAACATATCATTTTTGTGATGTTGGTTGTATTTTGGCTTCTTTTCGCTATTATTTCATATTGGACACCTTTAGCTGGGGATGATTGGGGATATGCCTTAGCAGCTAGAGATATGCACCCTATTTATTTAGCATTTCAGCGTTATATGGATTGGTCAGGTCGCTTCTTTAGTGAATTGTGGGGTTATTTGATTGCACCTAATAAATGGCTGTGGGATTGGTTAAACCCAACGTTATTTGTAGGCATATTTATTCTAATATTGAAAATAATGAAACCTATTCGGAATCAAATATTATGTACCCTTGTAACGTTTTTTCTAATAATTAGTGTGCATGACTATGTAAGAATGGAAACATATACATGGATTATGGGGACAACATATATTGTTCCATTGTTTTTCATGTTTCTTTATGTCTATCTTATAAAAGGGATGATATTTGACGGTACAGATAAAAAATGGCATTTTTGGGTGTGCTGTGGTTTAAATATTTATATTCCATTATGCATGGAAAATGCTGCAGCTGCACTATTATTTGCGAACATTGTAATATGTATATATTTGTATTTTAATAAAAAAGCATATTTAAAGAAATTTTTAATTTTTTTAACAATAAGTATTGTTGGATTAGTAATATTACGGTTTTCTCCAGGAGCGACACTTCGTTTAGGAGAACATGCAGAATGGAACTCTCTGGGATTAATTGGACAATTATTGGAAAATTGGAATAATTTTTTGACATATACATTTATTAATAATAACTCCTTAATTTTTACTTTAAGTGCAGTTTTAATTGTATTTGTCATTACTAATAAAAAATTTTATAAATACAAAAAATGGCATATTGTAATTTTTGTCTGTATATTCATTTTAGGATTAATTCAAAGTAGTTCAATGTCATTACATAGTTGGACTAACTTGTCTGTTTTTGAGTATTTGTATAATTTGGATTTACCTAAGGTTCGCTATCTATTAACAGGAATTTATGGATTATATATTATTGCTGTACTGATTGTAATTTATACATATTTTGAAGATCAAAATAAATTGTTAGGAATGTTTATATTTATGATAGCAGGAACAGCCAATTTAGTTATGCTTATATCTCCAATATTTGCCTCTAGAAGTAGTGTATATACAATTTTTTTCTTAATCATGCTAGTTGTCTTCTTTTTAAGAGAAATTGAAATATCTAAGACTATAGGAATCGTTTTTTGTTTGATACTTTCTTTACTAATAGGAAATCAGATGATTAATTTATTAAATAAATATCATTTAGTTTACATTGCTCAGCAAGAGAGAATGTTTCAAATCCGTTATTATCAGACAGATCCAGAGTATACAGATGCTTATTTTGTAGGGATGCCACCAATGAGTATTCACTCATCAGAAATTGATGATTGGGATACATATCACATGGAGATGTTTAAGGCATATTATCGATTGAATCCAAAATTAAATGTTCATTTTAGATATAAGGAAGCGTATAATCACTATTATGAAATTCCTGACTGGTCAACAACGAAGTTCTATGATAAGGAGTAATTATGTCGTATTCATTAGTTAGTAAATACAGAACACAGCTTATGGGATTTGCGGTATTATGGATTGCATTATTGCATGCATCAATGTATTTTCCTATTGAAATTATTAATTGGATTAAACTAATAGGACAAGGTGGAGTAGATATTTTTCTATTTTTATCTAGTTTTGGGTTGTATTATGCATATCAAAAAGAGAAAAGACCTATGCCATTTATTTTGAGGAGATTATTGAGAATACTACCTTATTATATTCCAATTGCTCTTTGTCGTTGTATTTATTTAGACTATAGTATTCAAGAAACTATTTTAATGCTCACAACACTCTCATTTTGGTTATCTTGGGATCGTTCATACTGGTATGTTTCGGGTATATTAGTGCTTTATTGTTTTACGCCTTTCTTTTTGAATTTGATTAAAAGAAATTTTGAAAAGGCTATTTTAATAAGTATAGTAATTTCATTTGTAGTGAGTTTATTCTTCTTGCCAACAAGATGGTCTGTATTCACTTCACGAATCCCTGTTTTCTTACTTGGTTTTTTGTTTGGAAAATATAGTTATGAGAAAAAAGATATTACAAGAAAAATGAGATTCTATTTGCTAATAAGCTTTTTTTCAGGGTTATTAATACTAAGAGGTGCGTTTCTATACTTGAATGAAGACTTATTATGGTCAAGTGGATTGTACTGGTATCCCTTTATTTTAATTGTGGCTCCACTATGTGTTTATCTTTCAAGAGGTTTATTTTATTTGGAAAGCAAGAAATTTACATTTTTAGTGAATGAACTTAAAAAGATTGGAACAATAAGTTTTGAATTCTATTTGCTTCATGAAGTTTTGTTGACAGCATTTACGGTTATCATTGTTATTAATCCAATGTACAACGCTTATGGATATATGCTGAATATTATAGTTATTTTAATTACTTATGCGATTTCCTATTATTACCATTATGTAGTAAAATTTGTTATTAGTCTTTTTGAACAAATTATAAAGGCATTTAGAAAGAAAAAGGTAGAACATGTTTAGTAAAATTAAAGAAAAGTTTTTTACGAAAAAATTTTTAATTTTTGGATTAATTGGTGGATTTAACACAATTGCAGCACAAGTTTTATATATTTTATTTGTAAATGTTAATGTAATTCCATCAATTTCAAGTTTTTCTGGAGATGTAATAACAATGGTCTTTTCCTATTTCTTAAATATGAAATATACGTATCATGAAAAATGCACACTTAAAAATGCCATTGCATTTCCGTTAAGTTATTTACCTGGAATGATTATAAATATGCTAATTGTTGTTTTGGCTGTTGATGTTTTCATGGTTCCTAAGGTTTATGCAAAGCTTATTTCATTACCAATTACAATTCCAGTAAATTACATTTGTATGTCTTTAATTGTAAAACTTACTGCAAAGAATGAGAAAAGGGTATAACCCTTTTTTAAATTCGTTAATAATTCTCTTGCTAGATTTGGTAAAATAGGTATAGAAAAGGAGCTAGAATATGATTTTTCTTGACATGAATTTTATGATTGGTTTTATATTACTAGCTATTCTTTCTTATTTTTTGAAGGGAAAAGGAAGAGAATATCTATTAATTATTGCAAATTGTGCTTTTTATTATTATATTTCTGGAAATAACTGGATATATTTATTAGCAATAATAGTATTCGTATATTATGTAGCTTCGCAAAGGAATTTTAGACAAAGGAAAAGCTGTTTAACTATTTCAATAATAATTATTGTATTTGGATTATTTATTAGCAAGTATTTCATTTTTTTTACAAATCTTATTGGCGTAGATAGCTCACTAAAAATAATAGCTCCGATTGGAATTTCATTCTTCACATTCAAGTGTATAAGTTTTTTAGTTGATGTTTATCGAGGCACGATAAAAGAATTTACATTTAAAAGGGTATTCACCTATATAACATTTTTTCCGCAAATTATTTCTGGACCAATTGATCGATTTCAAAATTTTGATAATCAAATAACTCATGATTTAGGTAGAGAGTTCAGCTATAATGAATTGAAAACTGGTTTTATTTTATTTTGTTTTGGTTGCTTTGAAAAATTTGTATTATCGGCTAGATTTTCAATACTTGCAAATCAAATTTACAATAATCTTGAACAAATGCATGGTATATATATTCTTATAGCTATGATTGCTTATAGCTTTCAAATATATACGGATTTTGATGCTTATTCTAATATGGCAATAGGTTTAGCAAAAATGTTAGGCATAGAGACATGTCAAAATTTTAATACTCCATATTTAGCAAGAAACATTCAAGATTTTTGGCGCCGTTGGCATATTAGCTTAAGTACATGGTTTAGAGATTACATATATATCCCTTTAGGAGGCAATCGTACTGGACACAAATATTTTAATGTTTTTGTTGTTTCAATAGTTAGTGGTTTATGGCACGGAGCATCATTGAATTTCGTCATTTGGGGATGTTTACATGGCTTTGCACAAACAATATTTGGAAAGTTTCATGACTACACAAAAAATGTTAATTTTAGGTTACCTTTTCATTTAGGAAGAATTATTTCAGTAATATTTACTTTCTTAATAGTAACATGTTTATGGGTGTTTTTTAGATTTCAAGATTTGGGAACTTCAATTTCTATATTTGAACTCCTACTAACGGATTTTTCTTTTAAAATTGATTATTTCATTTTAGATATCTCGAAAGGTCAGTTTTATATAACTGTAAGCTTAATTATACTGGTAATTATTCTTGATTTATTTCGATATTTTGGCAAAGGAATTCAATGGTTTAACAATTTGAATTTTATAATTCGTTGGTTCATTTATATAATCATTATTCTTGGATTTATTTTATTTGCGGTTTATGGTAGTGGCTTTCGCCCAGAAGATTTTATTTATATTCAATTTTAGGAGATAATATGTTAAAAACAATGGTTAAAATTTTGTCTAAATTAATTATTATTGTATGTCTTGTTTTTGGGTGTCTTTTAGTTACATCTAAATTATTAAGACCGATAGACAAAGAATCGAAGGATAATACACATAATAAAGTTGAGGGTTTTTATCAACTTCAAGATAATTCAATAGATGTATTATTTATGGGAACAAGTCATACTTATTATGGATTTAATCCTGCGGTTCTATGGAAGAATACGGGTTTAAATTCTTATATTTTTGCGGGGCAATGTCAGCCAATGGAGGTAACATATCATTATTTAGAGGAGGCTCTAAAAACACAAAATCCCAGATTAGTTATATTAGATATATTCGCGTTAAGTGAAGATTCAAATAAATGTCAAACATTGGGAACTTATCGTGTGAATGTTAGAGATATGAAATTTAGTATCAATAAAATACAAGCCTACCAATCGATGAAAAATACTAATTTGTTTGAAGAGGTATTCGATATCAGTATTTATCATGATCGTATCTCTGATTTGAATGGTAAAGATATAAATGCTATTTTTAATCCAGCTAAAGATCTGAATTTTGGCTATACATTAGCTTATCCAAGTGATATTGAATGGAATCGAGACATAGTTAATACTGATAAGAAAAAAGAAATTGAAGATTCTCGATTAGAAGCACTTATGAAGATAATTAAGCTATGTGAAGAAAACGAAATTGAATTGCTTCTTGTTAAGACTCCGTATTATATAAATGAGAGTGATGCAATGATGTATAATACAGTATGGCAAATTGCTAAAGACAACAAAGTTCAATTCATTGATTATAATAAAATTTTTAAGGATATTGATTTCACTTTTGATTTAGATGGTGATTCATGGCATGCAAATGCGCAAGGAGCAACTAAAATCACCAATTATTTATCAAATTTCATCAAGAAAAATTACAATATTCATCCAGCGATAAATATATATGATCAAGACTACAAAAATTTGTATGCGAAGACTGCGTATGCAGTCATATCACGAATCAACGATTACTTTAAATTGGAAAGTTTTGTAGATAATTATGACGTTACAATTATGATTCAACAAAATGGTTTTGATTTTTCTGCATTTACAAAAGAAGAAAAAGAAATTTTAATGCAATTTGGACTTGATTTAAGTATAGACAAGCAATTATTATATAAGAGTAACAAGACTACTAATGTAGTCCATGAAGCAGAGATGAATTTAGAAATAGCTAATCATGCCTATGAACTAGATATTGAAGGTAACTTATATATAGATGGTAAGTGGCATTTTAAAGGTGACTCAGCATGTACGCTCATTTTTATTGATAACGCCACAGGCTATGTTCTTGATTTTATTAGTCTAGAAAAATACGATCAAATTTATTTGAATAGAAAGTAGGAAACAAATGAATGTTTATGACTTCGATGAAACTATTTATAAAGGTGACAGTACACGCGATTTTATTTTTTATATCATAAAAAAAAGACCTATTGTTTGGATAAATATATTTAAACAATGCGGATTAGGAATATTATATCTTTTAAAGTTAATAAAAAAGACTGAATTTAAAGAAAACTTGTATTCCACTTTCAAACTTATTACTGACATGGATGAATTAGTTGAAGAATTTGTTAATGTACATATGAAAAATATAAAACCTTGGTATTTGGCACAAAAAAGAGAAGACGATTTAATTATTTCTGCTTCACCAATGTTTTTGGTGAAACGATTTTGTGATAAACTTGATATTAAAAATGTAATGGCTTCTAATGTTAATATTAATACAGGAAAATATACTGGTGAGAACTGTTATGGTGAAGAAAAAGTTAAGCGATATTTCGAAAAATATACTGCTGATGAAATGGAAAATTTTTATTCCGACTCATACTCTGATCAACCACTTGCTAAATTAGCAAGAAAAGCATTTATAGTAAAGGGAGACGAGTTAATCATATGGGATTTTAAGAAAGGAAAGTAAAATGAACACATTATCAATTAATTTTATTGCTTTTTTGTTTATAGTATTTTGCTTTACATGGGTTACTAAAGGAGCTTTTAGAAAAATTATTTTCTTTATAGCTAATATAATATTTGTGTTTTCTTTTGGGAATTTGGTGCATATTGTTTATTTATTTTCTCTTATAGTCTATACATATTTAGCTAGTTTAATTCTGAGAAAAAATTCATCTAGGGGTGTAGTAATATTATTGATTATTCCAATCATATTAGGATTAGCATTTTTTAAATATGCAGGCTTATTGGAATTTAAAAATATAATTATGCCACTAGGAATTTCATTTTATACATTCAAAGTGATAAGTTATTTAGTTGATTTGCATAATAACAAAGTTAAAAAGCAAAATCTATTTGATTTATTCATCTATGTTAGTTTTTTTCCTGTATTAATTGCTGGTCCAATTAATCGTTCGAAGGATTTTTTTATACAATTAAATAAGTTGAAAAAATTTGATTATCAAGATGTTAAAAATGGTGCAGTACAATGTGCACTAGGAATGTTTGAAAAAATAGTATTTGCAGATTTTATTGCGATTGTTGTAAATAATATTTTCTCAAATAAAGAATTAACTGGTCCTTATTTAATCCTTGGTATAGTTTTATATTCATTTCAAATTTATACTGATTTTGATGGATATAGTAATATTGCAATAGGTATTAGCAGAATGCTAGGTTTTCATATAGAACGAAATTTTCATACACCCTATCTATCAAATTCAATTAAAGAATTTTGGCGTAGATGGCATATTTCATTGAGTAGCTGGTTGCGTGACTATATTTATATTCCCTTAGGTGGTAGCCATAAAGGATTTCTGATCAAATGTATAAATGTTCTAATTACCTTTGCCATAAGCGGTATTTGGCATGGTTCAACACTAGTTTTTGTAATTTGGGGTATTGGACATGGATTATTTAATATTATTGAAGATATTATTTCAAGAAGATACGGAAAGAAGAGGATTTCTAAATCTCTAAATATATTATTAATTTTTATTAATTTCGGTATTGTATCCTTTTTATGGATATTTTTTAGGGCAGCTTCATTAGATGATGCAATTAGAATTATTAGTAATATATTTATTCCAATGGAATTTTCACTGAAAACTATTAGTTTAACTTTTAGGCAAGGAATTTGGTTAATAGCAGTTCTTTTTGCCATAATTATTACAGATGTACTTCGTAATAGAACTGACATGATTGAATGGATTGCAAAGCGTAATTTTGCAACAAGATGGGGATTTTATATCTTGTTAATTGTCATAGTAATTATCTTTGGAATTTATGGACCAGGATTTAATGCTGGTGATTTTATCTATGCAACATTTTAGAAAGGAGCTTACTGAATATGAAAAACGTCGCTAAAATTTTCTTGAAAATATTTTTGATTCTTTCTATAACAACAGGGATATGGACAATACTGACTCCGATTTTCAGACCAAATGATACACCAAATCCACTTGCTTTTAACAGTATACCGAAAGATTCAATGGATATTATAATTTTAGGATCTTCACATGCACAATATTCTATGAACCCAGGAATAATAAATAAAGAATCAGGATATTATAGTTATGTTCTGGGAAGTGGATGTCAACCAGTAATGATGTCATATCATTTTTTGAAAGAAGCTATTAAAACACAGAGACCAGAAGTTGTTGCCATGGATGTTTTTACATTTCTGCCAGCACAAAGTGTTTGTTACGCTGATGGAATGTTTTATAACGCAATACAACAAATGACAGGTGTAAATAAATTAGAGGCTGCTTATAATATTGATAATAAAGATATCAGATATGACTATATGTTTGATTTAAGAATAACCCATGGTAGGTGGAAGGAAAATAATTTTGTATTTGGTAGAAATAATATAACAAATGTAAAAGCGGACATGGGATATATTTTCATGGAACCCAAAGATTTAGCTTTCAGGCATTTAATACCATTTGAAAGGGAAAATATTAACATCACTTTGAAGGAAAAAGATTTAAAATATTTTAAGAAAATTGTAGAATTATGTGATAAAGAAAACATTAAATTGATTTTGTTTAAGGCTCCATTTACCATTGATCAGCAAAATTATGATTCATTGCAGAAAGTTTGGGATTACGCAGAAGCAAGTGGAATCGAGTATATAGATTTTTTGGAAATTGCAGAAGAAATAGGATGGGTAACTGGTATGGATGGTGATACATGGCATAATACTAGCTGGGGAGCGGAAAAGGTAAGTCGATATTTTGCTGAATACATTAAAGAAAATAACTATATTAAGAATCATCAAGACAATGAAACGGTTAATAAAATAATTGCGAAATTAAATAATAAGACAATCGAGCAATTGTGTCTTCAACAAATTGATATATATCAACTTTTAATGTATGCACAAAAATACGAAATGACTATTCTTCTAAAATACAATGGGGCTAATTTTACTACAATAGGAGAGTATGAAAATAATTTACTACAGAGTGTTGGAATAAATAAGGATTTTATAAGTAATAAGACAAGTAATTATTATGCAATTATTAAAAATAATGAAGTTATCGTTGAAAGTGATAGTGAAGTAGAAACAGTTATTAATGGAAAGACAATAACTATTAATTATGATAAAATCACTGTAGGTAATGAAACGTTTGATTCATCAAGTCAAATGGAAATTGTATTCAGTGGAGAAAATTTAGATTGGTTTCAGCCAATTGGAATTGATTACGCTACAAGATATTTTTGGCATAATCAGTGTGATGGCTGGAATTGTACATTTAACTAAAAGAGGTTGTATATGCAAAATACGAGAAAATTGAAATCATGGCAAATAAATTGTTGTATTTTAGTTTTCTTTTTTCTTTTCGTAGGATTTATGTTTAGAAATGAACTCAACGCAATTTTTGTAAGTAGTGGAGAATTGACTTCAAACATACAAGATATTTATTTACTTAAATATGATTATGTATGGCAACATATACCATTTCATAAAGAGTTTTTTCGGCTTTTAGATAATGGAGACTTATTTTCGTGGTCATGGAATCTGTTTCTAGGAACAAATTTTTATGCTTCAAAAGCATATTATTTAGTTGGAGATATTTTTACTTATATAACTTATGGATTGGATAAAATTGTTAGTTTTACAGAAATCTCCATGTTTTTAGTTTTATTGCTTAAAATTATTTTGTCAGGTTTCGGGTTTACTTTGTTGTTAAGAAAAGTGAATGTTAGAACTTGGATTGCGTTATTATTTGGATGCATGTATAGTTTTTCGGGATGGCAAACTATTTTTCTAGAACAACCTGTTTTTACAAGTTTCTATGCAATGTTACCATTTCTCTTTTTAGGGACTGAATATATATTACAAAACAAGAAATATGGCTTGTTTGTATTATTTAGCACATTGATTTTGTGTATAAATTATTATTTGTGTTGGCCAGCTTGTATTCTTTTGTTAATGTATTGGATAGTTAGATATAATTGCATAATTGATAAATTTGATAGAAAAGAATTTTTGAATTTTTCATTTAAAACATTATTTTATTTTGTAATTGCATTAGGAATATCTAGTATAGTGTGGTTACCATCGTTATTACATATTATTAATTCTACGCGAGTAACAAACGAACTCAACTCATATACTGGTTGGTCCTTGATTTCAATCTCTGCGATAATAATGAATTTTATTGTTCCTATTATTAAAAATCCAAAACCTATGTTTGGTCATGAATGGTATTACTTTAATCAAATAGGATTGTATGCAGGTGTTTTATGCATAGTATTACTACCTTCATTGTTTAATAGTTTTAAAAACAAGAAAATATCAAAAATGTATGTTCTATGGATAGTTATTCTTCTTTTAACTTTGGTAAATCCAATTATTGGGAAGCTTTTTCATTTTACATATAGCTTAAGATATGCATTTATAATAATGTTTACATTATTATTTTCTTGCGCTCAAATATTGAATAACACTAAGAAATTCAAAGTGTTTCACGTAGTACTTGGAGTATCAATTGTTATTGGAATATATTTGATTGCGCGATATTATTTATATCCACAGATTTATAAAGATGAATATTTTATTGAATTGAGTCTCATGAAATGGGCTTGTATAATCGCAATCATATATGGTTGTATGTTGCTTTGTATTGAGCGAATCAAGTTTAAGTATATTTCAATATTCATAATCATCGGAATGTTTGGAGCTTATATTGTTGAATTAAGTAAATTGAGTGGTAACGCAATTGATTCGTACAAATATCCAAATAATGAACTTGAAAATATAATGGCATATCAAGAAACATATGGTGAATTAGATGAAGTTTTATCAGATTTACAAGATTATGATTCCAGTTTTTATCGGATTGCACTGCATCCAGGATTAAAGAATGATGCATTATATTCAACAAAAGTTCGTGGGTTAAAAACGTACGATTCTGTTTATCAATATACTCTTCGCGATTTTTTAGAATATTTTAGGCAGTATCCAGATACAAATTGGGAATTTTACTTGGACACAAAAGAGTATTTTCCAATGTTAGGTGTGAAGTATGTAGTATTTCAAAATAATGCCTATTATGATTATGAATGGATGCTAGACAATGAGAATAAGTTACCAATTAGTTCTGATAATTATGCTGTTTATCCGTTAAAGGAAAAATTTTATATTGCTAAAACTTTTAATAATATCATTACAAGGAAAGACATGTTAGGAATAAGTGAGAACTGGGATAATTATTATTCTGTAATTGCAGATGTGATGACAAATAATTTAGTAATCAAAAATAAAGATTTGAATAAAGTAAAAGGATACATAAATCAAGAAAATTTTGAAGAAGAATATTTTATTCCAACTTCATATGATGAGAATTACATGACATTTAATATAAATCTAAGCACAAAGAAATTAGTGTATTTTAGTATACCAATAGATGATGGATGGATTTGCTTAGATAATGGAGAAAAAATTGACATAATTGATGGTAATGGTGGTTTTATAACTTTAATGTTGGATGCAGGTAGTCATAGTTTGAAATTTGAATTTCACGTTAAGGGTTTGAATTTTGCAGTTGTATGGTCTATTACCTCAGTCTTTGTCTTTTGCATTATTCAAGTTACAAAAAAAGTTAAATTAGCTAAACAAGAATAATATGACTTTATTTATCTCTAAAAAACTGTTATAAATCACGACAAAGGTTACAAAAATGTTAGAAATAGCTGAACATTCCTTTGTTCACATATGATAAGAATTTTGTTATACTTTAGTGGGTGATTAGATGGAACCATTAGTCAGTATGATTGTACCAGTATATAACGTTGAAAAATATTTACTAAAATGTGTACAGTCTATTCAAAAACAATCATATCAAAATATCGAAATTATTCTTGTAAATGATGGTTCAAAGGATAATTCTCTTTCAATTTGTAATGATTTAGCAAAATATGATGACCGAATTGTGGTATTAGATAAACCGAATGGCGGATTAAGTGATGCTCGTAACTTTGGTATTCAACATGCGCAAGGAGAATGGTATTCTTTCATTGATAGTGATGATTTCATTGATGAAGGCATGATTGAAAGTATGTTAAATGCGGTAGTTATTAATGACGCTGATATTGTCGTTTGTGACATGGAATATCTTTATGATGATGGAAGACTGGTTTTAGCTAGCGGTGGAGAATTTGAGTGTGATTCTATTCCGAATAATCCAGCTTTAATTAGAATTAACAATAGTGCGTGCAACAAAGTATTCCATCGAAACTTGTTTGATGATGTTGAATTTCCGCTAGGTAAGTTTTATGAGGACTTGGCAACTATACCAATTTTGTTATATAAGGCAAAAAAAATTGTTAAAGTTGATGAGGCATTTTATACCTATTTTCAAAGAAGCGGTTCGATTGCACATACAGCAAATAGAAAAATATTTGACATTTATGATGCTATAAATACAGTTATTGATTATATTAAAAATAAAGGTAATGAGAGAAAAATTATTGATGAGCTATATCATTTATATATTGTACATGGACTTGATTTAACAACACTTCGAATCAAAGATTTTGATGATAAAAAAATTCGCGAAAGTTATCTTACAGAAAACATGAGGATTTTAAAAAAAATATATCCTGACTATGAGAAAGATAAACTATATCAAAATTATAGCTTTAAGAAAAAACTTATCTTTAGGCTGATGAAAATGGGTAGAATGAAGACGGTGTTGAGAATATATGACTTATAAAAAGAGGATATTATTTGTTAATGATGAAATGGAAATTGGTGGAGTTGCTCGTGTTTTGAATACGCTTATGAGTGCATTGCCAAGAGATGAGTATACAATTGATTGCCTTGTGCTTCATCCTCAAGGATTGTTGTTGAATGAAATTCCAAAAGATGTAAATTTAATTTTTGGATCTCCTTTTTTTAGTACAGTAGATCAACCATTCATAGATATTTTGAGTCGATTTGACTTGCAAGCAATGTTTAGCAAGATAAGACTATTTTTCTATATGAAGTCAGGGTTAGTAGAAAATAGAATTAAAAAGGAACGAGCAAAAATGAACTTGCAATCCTACGATGTTGAAATTGCGGCTAAGGAAGGATTTTGTACAATATTTACAGCGTTTGGTGAAAGTAAGCGAAAGATAAATTGGGTATTAACGGATTATAGTGTTTGTAACTATTCCAAAAATCACATGAAAATTGTGAAAAAAGCATTGCGTAATATTGATTTGAATATTGCTGATTCTAAACAAGCTTTAGATGCATATAAACAAGTGTTTGACATTGATAATGGTGTCTCTATACATAATCTTATGGATGTTGACAAAATTTATGAAGGTATGAAAGAATTGCCAAGTGAAGTAATCAAGAAGGATGCACTCAATGTTATTAGCGTTATTCGATTTCATCCGCAAAAATGTGTTGAGCGGATGATAATGGCTCATAAATATGCACTTGAACATGGAATTGATCATTACTTATATTTAATCGGTGGTGGGGAAACAGAGCCTATGCTTCGCTCTTTAGTGAAAACGAATAATCTAACTAATGTTTTATTTTTAGGATATAAAAAGAATCCTTATGCTGATATCGCAACATGCGATTTGTTTATTCTAACAAGCTTGTATGAAGGTTTTGCTACAATAATTAATGAAAGTTTAATAGCAACGACACCTGTTCTTACAACAAGAGTAAGTGGTGTAGACGAGCAAATAACAAATCCAAATTACGGGTGGGTAGTGGAAAATAATCAGGTTGCATTTAATGTTGGATATATGTATGCTTTAAAAGACAAACAAAAACTTAAATGTATGAAACAAGAGTTAAAATCGTATCATTATCCAAATGATAGAATTCTCAAAGAGTTTATGGATGTCTTATAAAAATCAGAAATGGAGATTATAATGAATACAGTAAAAAAGATTTTTAATGAAAAAAGTTTAAATATATGTATTATTTTGCTAATAGTATTACAGCCACTTATTGATATGGACTACTTAATCTACGATTTTTTAAATCAATTTGGCATTCCTAGGTTTTCAACAATTGTACGATTTATTATCATACCTGGGCTAATAGTTTGGACTTTTTTCTTAAAAGATAAGAATAAGAAAAAAACATTAATAGTAGGAACTATTTATGGAATTGCATTAACTGGATATTTTGTTCTCCATTGCAAAAATGCACAAATTGCATATCCAATCATGGACTTTACAACCAATTTCATGTTTAGCGTATATCAAGAGTTAGTTTACATTTTGACTTTAGTATTGCCATATGGAGTAGCTTATTGTATTTACTATATGAATTTTAGTGAGAAGGTTTTAAAATTCATTACTTACTTTACGGCATCTGTTATTTCAATACCTATCTTTCTAGGCGATTTATTTGTTTTTGGTAAAAGTACGTATTATGGTTATACTGTTGCAAATTTCTTTTCTTGGTTTACAGATATTTATACTAAAGTTCATCCGCGTACTTTGGCTAGTAAGTTTTTCTTTAATGAAGGAAATACAATTGGAATATTGATGTTTATGTTATTGCCACTTCTATATTATTTCTTTACAAAGAGTAAGACTAAAAAGGAAAAAATTGCTGTAGGCGCGCTAATCTTGATTCATAGTTTATCAATGCAAATTCTATCAACACGAGTTGCAACTTTTGGTGCGGTATTAATTCCTATTGCTTTTATTGTATTATACTTATTTGATACTCTAATATTAAAAAACGAGAAATTTAAGAAGAATATAATTATATTTTCTTTATGTGCAGCTGCTTTATTTGGATCAATTTTAAATTTTACACCTGCTGTTCAAAATCAAAGACTTGACTCAAAGAATGATACTCTATTAGTTGAAAATGGAGCGGTTGATGAAGGTCTAGCTGCTTTAGGTAACGGGAAAGATTTAGTGCCGGGAACTAAGGAGTTCAATTATTTTTACCGTAATATGTTTGAAGCTTACGGGATTAAAGCTAAATATATCGCATCTGTACCATCGATGTATTATATTGATTGGTATAATTATGTGCACGATCCTAAATTTTGGGTGGATGTGACTTTCATGGATGTTTATGATCGTGTTAGTGGTAGACAAATCCAAACAATATTCATGAATTATAAATTGGATACACTCGATAAGTATCAACGTTTTATGGGCGCAGGGTATTCTACATTTATGAACGGTTCCATTATTTTAGAGCAGGATTTTAAGCAGCAATTAATGACACTTGGACCACTAGGGTCGTTATTAACAACTTTCCCTTGGATAATTGCAACATTAACTTGCGCAGTATTGGTATTAATTAAATGGAAAAAATTGTTTAGACTAGATATATTTATTTATGCTATGTCACTTGTTTCTGCATTGGGTGCTGCCTTCATGAGTGGGCATACTTTAGATCAGTTTGTAACTACTACATTTATGGCACTAGTACTTGCAACAATTATTATAAAAATAAAAGAAGTTTATAAGAAGGAGAATTAATCCTTCTTTTTACAATGATAATGATAGAAAAAAAATGGAAAAACGGAAAAAATATTGAACTATTGTTGATGTTAATTATATTGACGTTATTTTTTGCAATGCATGTTTTTAAAATTAGCCAAATTCCCAATGGAATAAATATCGATGAAATGGGTATGGCAATTGATGCATGGAGTATTGCAAATTTTGGACATGATCGTTTTCAAAATAGTTTTCCTCTTTATTTAGTAAATTATGGTTTTGGTCAAAGTACTTTATACTGTTATTTAACTGCTTTTTTTATTAAAATTTTTGGCTTTAAACTTTGGGTGATAAGACTTCCTGCAATAATATTTTCAGCAGTCACACTTATTTTTGGAATGAAAATTATTCAATGCAGATTTCCGAAAGCAAAATACTATAAGTATATTTTAGGAATTTTTTATTTAATTTTGCCGTATTTTACAATGCAATCACGGTTTGGACTAGATTGTAATATTATGCTGGGGATGTCTACTTTATTTCTTTATTATCTTATAAAAGCAATGAAAAACGAGAAAAATTTAAGCTTTTTTGTTGCGGGATGTCTAGCTGGATTTACACTTTATACTTATATCTTAAGCTATCTCATAATGCCTTTATTTTTAATATTAATTTTAATAGTTGGTATATACTTGAAAAAAATAAACTTTATTAATATTATCAGTTTTGCAATACCATTAATGATTTTAGCTGTACCTTTGGTTATCACACAAATTATTAATATGTTTGAATTAGAAACAATGCACCTTGGTATATTTACTTTGCCACGACTAATCGGTTACAGAAGTGATGAAATGAGTTTGTCAAATATTGTAAACTCATTTATTTTAGTTTTTAGATTTGTATTTTTTGAGGATGGAATTGTATACAACGCAATGAGAAAATTCTACACTTTTTATCCAATAACGATTCCTTTTGTCATTTGTGGCGGAATTTTATGCGCAAAAAACAGTATACGCAAATTGTTACAAAGTATATTTACAATAGATATAGTTATTTTTACTTGGTTTATCAGTGTATTTAGTATTGCTTTATTTTTAGAGTATCCAAATATTAATCGATTGAATAGTATTTATTATTCACTATTATATTTTTTAATACTATTTATAACAAATTTTATTAAAATAAATATATCTTTTAAAAAAATAATTACTTCTATTTTTGTGCTTTTTTACATAGGATATTTTATTTTGTTTGCTAACGAATATTTTTCGAAAACAGATACATATGATTGGCTTTTTGCCAACCCGAGTAATAAAGTTAGTGAAATTTGTTCTGAAAATGAGAAGATAGTGTGGGTGGATTACAATTATACTTATTTTTTAGGGAATAATATTGATATATTGTCAGCAAATGAGATTAATGAAATATCAACATATCAGCAATTTAAAAATCTATTTTTTTACTTACCAGAAGATATTGTAGATGGAGATTATATAATTTCTAAAAATAATGTGTATTATAGATTAAAATTGGAAAATGAGGGATATACAGCAAAAGAATGGGATAAAAACTATGATTACTTCACTAAAATTAATTAAAATGTTAATAGAGTAAAGATATATGAAACGGAAAATTTAAGAAATTATTAAGAATCTAAATCTTTTTAATAGGTCAGAATTCAGTTATAATTTAATGTGTTATTAAGTATGGTTAGGAGAGATGTTAATGAAACCAAAAATAAGTGTCATTGTTCCCGTGTATAATGTAGAAAAGCATTTGCGAAAATGTCTTGATAGTTTGGTTAACCAAACTTGTGATAGTATGGAAATAATTATCATTAATGATGGGTCTAAGGATAATAGTCAGCGAATAATTGATGAATATAAAGATAAGTATGCTCAAATTAAAGCATATGAAAAAGAAAATAGTGGCATTGCTGATACGCGAAATTTTGCGTTAAGTAAAGTATCAGGCGAGTATTTTGGTTTTTTAGACAGTGATGATTTTACAGATTTAACGATGTATCAAAAAATGTATGAAAAAGCAAAAGAAGAAGATGCAGATGTTGTTGTAAGTAATTTCAATTGGGTAACAAGAAATGAAACTAAGCTATATAAGGAAGGGCCTTACGATATAGGTAAGCCAATGATGGTTCATTTATTCGCAACTTTATGGAATAAAATCTATAAAACTTCGTTTATTAATGAACTAAATCTAGATTTTCCTAGTGGCAATCGTTATGAAGATGCTTGCTTTCTTTATTGTCTAACACCAAATGTTCAACGAATTTCATTTGTAGATGAAACATTTGTTTCATATATACAACATGAAACAAGTATTACACATACTAATAATGGTCAAGTTAAAAACATGATTACAGTTTTTCAAATAATAGTTGATTATTTTAAAAAAAATAATTTCTATGAAGAATATGAGAAAGAATTAGAATATTTGCATATTAAATTCTTTTTAGGAAATAGTTTTTTAAGAAGTGCTCAAATTGCTGATAAAATAGATAGAAAAAATACAATATTAATGGGTTGGGATTTATTAAATGAAAAATTCCCCAAATGGCGGAACAATCACTATTTGAATGATTTAGGGGGAATGAAGAATAAATATTTCAAAACAGTGTATTCTTGGAACCTATTCTTATATGCTTGGATTTTTCGACATTTTAGAAAATTAAAAGTTTAGATTAGTTATAATTATCCACCCACAGAAAAATGGTTAAGTATACTTTTGAACGGGGTTATCGTATAATATACCTGTCATGGAGGTAAGTCATGGATTTTTTATCAATCGTAGTGCCTTGTTATAATGAGAAAGAAACAGTGTCTTTATTTTATGATGAAACATCAAAAGTAGTTGAAGCAATGGGCATTGACTATGAAATCATATATATAAATGATGGCTCGAAAGACTCAACTTTACAAGAATGTTTAAAACTATATGAAAAACACAAAAATAAGGTAAAAGTAATAGATTTTAGTCGTAACTTCGGAAAAGAAGGTGGTTTATTAGCAGGCCTTGAATATGCGAAAGGAAACTACATTGTAGTTATGGATGTTGATTTACAAGATCCACCGTCATTTTTGCCAGCTATGTATGAAAAAATCAAAAATGATGATGTTGATATTATTGGTACCAGAAGAGTAACACGTCAAGGTGAACCTAAAATTCGTTCGTTTTTTGCACGACAATTTTATAAGCTGATTAATAGATTTTCGGATGTTGAAATTGTTGATGGCGCACGCGATTTTAGAATGATGACACGACAAGTTGTTGACTCAATTCTTGAATTGCAAGAATACCATCGTTTTTCGAAAGGAATTTTTGTTTGGGTAGGATATAAAACAGAGTATCTTGAATATGAAAATGTTGAACGCATAGCTGGAGAGACTAGTTGGTCTTTTTGGAAATTAATGAGTTATGCTTTTGAAGGAATCATCGCATTTACTATTGCACCATTAAGAATTGCAACATTTGTTGGCGTAATCATATCGTTTGTTGCTTTCTGTTCTATGATTTTTGTGTTTACTAGAGCAATGATATTTGGAGATCCAGTTAGTGGATGGCCAAGTATGATGACAATTATTTTATTTTTGGGAGGAATCCAGCTTTTAGCATTAGGAGTGATTGGTGAGTATCTTTCAAAAACATATATGGAAGTTAAAAAGCGTCCTAAATATATAGTAAAAAAATACTATGAGTAATTAAGCGGAGGAAAATATGTCAAGAAAAAAGAAAAATAAATCACAAATAAACTCTTATCTACTATTATGTATATTAATACTTTCTGTTATTGTAACTTTATTTTTTGGTTTCAATATTGTTAGGATTGGTTTAAAGCAAGGCGGAGGTTCTGGAACAACTGTAGATAAAGGTTCTGGTGCAAGTATGAAAAATGATTTATACGCAATAGGGAATAACCCTACAAATATACAAAAAGAATACTTTAAAGAATTAACAGAATCTTTAAAAGGTGATGATAAATTGAAAATTGCAGAAGCAGTAGTTAAATCTTTTGTAACTGACTACTTTACATGGACTAATAAAGACGGCAACTATGAGGTTGGAGGATTACAATATATATTTGGATCTAAATATGTTGCTTTTGAAAACGAATCACGTTGGACGTTTTATAAAGATTTAGATTTATATATATCTCAATTTGGTCGTGAAAATTTGTTAGAAGTTGAGAAAGTTACAATAACATTTATCGATTATGCTGCTGATTTTGTAACAAGTGATAGAGCATACACATCTTACTATGTTGAAGCAGAATGGACTTATAAGCCATCAAGCAAAATAGATGTTAATGAATTCCAAAATGTAGGATATTTTACAGTTTCAGATAACGATGGAAGATATGAGATTACTCAAATTCTCAATAATCAAAATTAAGGAGGTGCGTTATGACTAAAAAAAGAAGTAAAAAAAGTACAGCACGAATGCGTGGTGATCTTACTTTAATCAATGTTATTTATGTTGTAGTAGCACTTATTATTAATATATTGGTTTTATATACCTTTTATGGACTTACTCAGTACAGTTCATTAAGCAAAATAGGTTTTATTATTATTAACATATTAGCTTTAATTTTATTGTTAGTCATGAATTTTCTATTATTTATGCTTGTTAGAACAAAACAAGTTAGATTTATGACTACTGTTTCTGCAATGCTTGTAGTATTTTTGTTGATTAGTGGATTTTCATCTTATATTACTTTTAAAGTAAATGATAATGTTAATAAAATTACTAATTCAAGTTCAAAAAAAGAAAGTGTAGATACAAGTTTAGTTGTATATGCTGCTAATGGTAATTATACAATAGATAGTATTGATAGCCTCAATGGTAAAATTGTAGGTGTTTTAGAAGGTACTAATTATGCAACTATGGCGCAAGATGAATTGAATTCTAAAAAAATTACTGCTTCCATCTCAAATTATAGTGATTATATCAGTTTAGCTCAGGCATTATTTAATGGTGAGGTAGACTGTGCAGCGCTCCCAAGTAATTATGTGGGATTGTTAGAAGTTAATGATGGGTTTGATGAGTATTTAGCAAATACTAAGATAATTTCAACATTTTCAAAAGTTGTAGAAGTTAAAACTGAAGAGGGGTCTGATAAAGATATTACAAAAGAACCATTTACTGTTTTAATTTTGGGAGTTGATGAAGGACGTTCTGATGCAATTATGGTTGCTTCATTTAATCCAATAAGTATGAGAGTCACTTTGACTTCTTTAGCAAGAGACAGCTATGTGCCAATAGCGTGCTATAGCGGAAAAAATTCAGATAAGTTAGGTCATGCCAGGGCTGTTTCAAGGCAATGTACTATTGACACAATTGAAGATTTATTGGATATAAATATTGATTATTATTTTGAAAGTAATTTTAAAGGTGTTGTTGATATGGTAGATGCTCTAGGAGGTATTGTAGTTAATAATCCTATAGCTTTTACAGGACAAAATTCATCAAGTGAACGCGGACACAAAACTGTATGGGTTCCATCTGGTGAAAACGCACCATTGAATGGTGAACAAGCCCTAGCATTTGCACGAGAAAGACATGTATACGCTACAGGAGATTTTCAACGTCAAGCTAATCAACAACAAGTAATTACAGCTATTTTACGTAAAGTAATGCGATTAAGAGATGTTAACCAAGGGGTTAAAATGCTAGATGCAGCTGGAGAAAATATCTCGACTAATATGACAGTAGATCAATTAATAGCTTTATTTAACTATTCAATTAAAAAAGTAAATAGATATTATGACCAAGAACATCCAGAAAATGTATTCAATATTGTAGGGTCAAGAGTTTCTGGATATAACTCAGGTGTTTGGAACGAAGGAATGCAATTGACGTTATCCATCGTTCGAGTTTATGAAGGAGCGGTTAAAGATACTCATAATGCAATTATTAGAAATACAGATATGAACAGCAAAATTGATGCACCAAAGTGGATCAAATGGAATGCTAATTGGATATTTACAGCACCAGTCATTGCTAATGAAACTTATTCAGAAAAAATCATTGAATCCGAAGTACCTAATAATTTACCTAACTATACAACGATTGGTAAATTAACGGCATGGGCAAAATCATTTGGAATAACTGTAAATATTAACTATATAACAGAAGGAATGCCAGGGTTTGATGCAAGTCTTGCTGATGGTACGATTATTTATCAAGATGTGCCAAGTGGTACTGCAGCAAGTAGTTTCAATGTTATCAATGTAAATGTCATTTCTAAAGAAAGTAAGAATACTGCAACACCAACACCTTCAGCTACGCCAGATTTGACTACTGAGATTGGTTGTAAAGCTGCAGGAAAATACTGGTATGATGAAAAATGCAACGATAAGGAAAAACCAGGTACACCAACACCAACACCAACTGCGACGGTAACACCTACAGCTACCCCAACACCGGGTGTACCAACCCCAACCCCAGTTCCACCGACACCAACTCCAGTTCCACCAACCCCAACCCCAGTTCCACCAACTACAGAACCAACGCCAGTTCCAACTGATCAACCACCCGTTCCTACGGAGCAGCCACCCGCGTCTACGGATCAGCCATCGGGAAATAATACAACACCAATTGGTAGTGGATTTTCAACATTCCGTGGGCAGTATTTGTATTTTAAGGAAATTAAAGATATAATCTGAAAATTTTCTTTATTAGTAAATAGCTGCTAAAGTTTTATATAAATCAATAAATGAGGTAATGCTTGTAATTAATGCAAGACAAATACCTCTTTTTTTATTTGAAGTATTATCTTTGATAAATACTATCTTTGGTTTTTAAATAACATCAAATATGCTACAATATGAAGGTAATTATGGAGGAAATTCTATGAAAGGAATAATTCTAGCTGGCGGAAGTGGTACACGTTTATATCCGCTAACAAAAGTGACATCAAAACAATTATTACCGATTTATGATAAACCAATGGTTTATTATCCTTTAAGTACGTTAATGCTTGCGGGAATTAGAGAAATATTGATAATATCAACACCTTCAGATTTGCCTAATTTTGAAAAATTGTTAGGTGATGGTTCTCAATTTGGAATTAACTTATCTTATAAAATTCAAGAGGTACCTAATGGTCTTGCACAAGCATTTGTATTAGGCGAAGAATTTATTGGTGATGATGATGTTTGTATGGTTCTTGGAGATAATATATTCTATGGTAACCAATTTGGTTCAATGTTAAAAAAAGCTGTTGATAATAAAGGGCGTGCAACAATTTTCGGACAATATGTACACGACCCAGAGAGATTTGGTGTTGCTGAATTTGACGAGAATGGAAAAGTATTAAGCTTAGAAGAAAAACCAACAAATCCTAAGAGTAATTATGCGGTTGTGGGTTTGTATTTCTATGACAATCGTGTTGTTGAATATGCCAAAAATTTAAAGCCTTCAGCTCGTGGAGAATATGAAATCACTGATTTAAACAAAATTTATCTAGCTAATGGCGAGATTGATTGTGTAATGTTTGGTCGTGGATTTGCATGGTTAGATACAGGTACAATAGATTCATTGTCACAAGCTACAAATTATGTAAAAACAATTGAAGAAATTCAAGGTATTAAAATTTCTGTTCCAGAAGAAATTGCTTATTACAACAAATGGATTGATAAAGAAGAATTATTGAAATCTGCAGAAAACTATGGCAAAAGTACTTATGGAGACTATTTGCGATTTGTGGCGGCTGGTTCAATGAAAACAACATACAATAAATAAGATTGGAGAAATATGAAATTAATATTCCTAGGATGTGGTTATCTTGGTTACAATTTATCTGAACTGTTAAGTAAATACTATGATGTTCAAGTAATTGGATTGGATAGTCCATATACAAAGTTATCAAAGCACTTTAGTTATTTGGATGCGTTTAATGATGAATTTCCAAATGATGTTGAAGATGCAATTATATTTGATTCTATTTCTATTATCGCTAATAATGCAAAAGTGGAGAATGAAATTGAAAAGCTTTCGGAAATTTCAAATTTATATGAAAAACTATTTGAGAAATTAAAGAATAAAAATATTCGAAAGTATTATTTTTTATCAAGCGGTGGCACAATTTATGGGGATAGTTTAAACGCAATCTCAGAAAGTCACACAATTCATCCAAAAACATTGTATGCAAAAAGTAAAGCTGTGGTAGAAGATGTATTGGTGAAATCAGGACTAGACTATGTTATTCTTCGATTAAGTAATCCTTACGGTGGATTTCAAGTAACTGATAAGAAACAAGGTGTTATACCAATATATATCGAAAGAACACTAAAACATGAAGAATTTCAATTGTGGGGTACACCAAATACAATTCGTGACTATATTTATATTGAAGATTTTGCGAATGCAATTCATTTGTGTATAGATAATAACCTATCAAGAGAAATCCTTAATGTTGGCTCAGGTGTAGGCACAAGTCTAAAAGACATCTTTGATGAAGTGAGTGTTATTACTAATCTTGATACAAAAATCAAAGTGATATCAAGCGATGTGCCGATAGTCGATGCCATAGTCTTAGATATAACTAAATTAAAAAAATTAACGAGTTTTGAAATTAGTGTTCCATTAAATGAAGGAATTAAAAAAGAAATACAAAGAATACAGGAGGAATTAATATGAAGATATGCGTAACTGGTGGTGCTGGATTTATTGGTAGTAATTTTGTTTATTATGAATTAGATAAACATCCAGAAGACGAAATTGTTTGTCTCGATGCATTAACGTATGCAGGAAACTTAGAAACACTTGAAGAAGCAATGAAAAATCCGAAATTCAAATTTGTAAAAGGGGATATTGCGGATAGAAAACTTATTTACGATTTATTTGAAAAAGAAAAATTTGATATGGTAGTCAATTTTGCAGCTGAAAGTCATGTAGATCGTAGTATTGAGGAGCCTGAAATATTTTTGCAAACAAATATTATGGGGACACAAGTGTTAATGGATGCATGTCGTACATATGGTATTCAACGTTATCATCAAGTTTCTACTGATGAAGTTTATGGTGATTTACCATTAGACAGACCGGACTTGTTTTTTACAGAAGAAACACCAATTCATACATCTAGTCCATATTCAAGTAGTAAAGCATCTGCTGATTTATTGGTGCTTGCATATTATCGTACTTATGGCTTACCAGTAACAATTAGTCGTTGTTCAAATAACTATGGTCCATATCATTTTCCTGAAAAATTAATACCGCTTATGATTTCTAGAGCTCTTGCTGATGAATCTTTGCCAGTATACGGTAAAGGTGAGAACGTTCGTGACTGGTTGCATGTATATGATCATTGCAGTGCTATCGACTTGGTAATTCGTAAAGGTAGAGTGGGTGAAGTCTATAATATTGGCGGACATAATGAACGTACAAATTTAGAGGTTGTTAAAACAATATTAGCGACTTTAAATAAACCAGAAAGTCTAATTAACTATGTGACTGATCGTAAAGGACACGATTTACGTTATGCAATTGATCCTACGAAAATTGAAACTGAATTAGGATGGAAACCAATGTATAATTTTGATACTGGAATCCAACAAACAATTAAGTGGTACTTAGATAATGAATCTTGGTGGAAAAACATTATCAACGGGGAATATCAAAACTACTATAAGAAAATGTATGAGGGACGCTAAATGAAACCAGATGTAATTATTGTTGGTGCAGGATTTGCAGGCTCTGTCATTGCAGAAAGATATGCAAACGATGCTAATAAAAACGTATTAATTATTGAAAAAAGAAGCCATATTGGTGGAAATATGTTTGATTATATTGATGATAATGGTGTTCGTTACCATGAATATGGTCCTCATATTTTTCATACAAATAGTAAAGATATTGTGGATTATTTATCTCAATTTACTGAATGGTATCCTTATGAACATCGAGTTCTAGGTGTTATTGAAGGAAAAAAAGTACCTATTCCATTTAATCTTACAAGTATTGAGAAATGTTTTGATGCAGCTAAAGCTGAACGATTAAAACAAGTTCTAATTGAAGCATATGGAATGGATACGAAAGTTCCTATACTTCGCTTAAAAGAAAATGAGAATATGGAAGTTAAAGAACTTGCAGATTTCATTTATGAAAATGTATTTAAATACTATACAATGAAACAATGGGGATTAACACCAGAAGAAATAGATCCAGGTGTTACTGCTCGTGTTCCGGTACTTGTAGGAAGAGATGATCGTTATTTCCAAGATAAGTATCAATGTATGCCAAAAAATGGATATACTGCCATTTTTGAAAATATGCTTGCTTCCAATAAAATTGAAGTCATATTGAATACAGATGCACACAAATATTTACGTGTTGACCTAGAGAATAACAAAGTATTCTTTGATAATGAAGAATTTACAGGACCTGTTATATTTACTGGAGCTGTTGATGATTTGTTGAATTATCAATTTGGTGACTTGTCATACCGTAGTTTAGATTTTGATAAACAAAGTCACAATGGTACATATCAAGAAGCTGCAACTGTTAATTATCCAACCCCAGCTGAAGTGAATGGGTTTACACGAATTACTGAATACAAATTATTGATGGATACTTATCCAAGTGATAAAACAACCATTGCAGTTGAATATCCACTTGCTTATGATCGTCATGGTGAGAAAGGAAATATTCCTTATTATCCAATCTTTACAGAAGAAGATAAAAAGAAATATGAATCTTATTGCGATAAAATTAAGGGTATTTCTAACTTACATTTATTAGGACGATTAGCTGATTATAAGTATTATAATATGGATCAAATTGTCGCAAGAGCTTTAACGATTTATAATAAGATTAAATAAAAATAAGAGTTGAACTTGATGTTCAACTTTTATAATGATTACTATAATTTTGAAGTTCGATGAATCAAAATGTTGTTAATAATTTATAAAATAAAAATTATTTCTACAAAGAATATAACTAGTACTTTTAAAAAAATTACTAATGAGGTATCATATTGAAAAGGGAGAATAGAATAATATGAGAAAAATTATTTTAGGTTTACTTGTTTCGTTTTTATTACTTACTGGATGCTCTTCATCAGGAAAGAAAGATCCATTTGAGGATTCAGCAGGAAGAGAGCCAAAAGAGATATTGAAAGTTTTGGAAGAGAATGGTTTTGTGTATGAATTGGATTCATTTAGTTTTGTAAGTGAAAAACTGGGAACAGAATTTGTTTCAGTTCCTGATGAGAGTGGAAAATTAGCGACGATAATTGAAAATTCTACAGCAAAAGGAACTGTTAAAATATTAGTAACAAGTACTAATGAAGGAATTGTAGGGTTTAAAGATGATCAAGTAGTATGTGCGTATAATTTTAAAGATGATAAATACCTTGCAAAAAATGGTGAATGTAGTGATGAAGACAAAGCCCTTGTTGAGACTGGAAAAGCTGATTTTGGTGAGTGGTTAACTAAAATTGGTGTAACTTATAATGAATTTAGAAATTTCTTGTTTAGCGGTGAAGGTGTTGATGAAAGACTTCTAGCACTTATGAATAATACTACTTCATCTAAAAATGATGGAAACAGTACTTCAGCAATAGCTACTCCAACACCAGAAGCTCAAACAACGAATGAATATTCAAGTGGAATGTATAAAATTGGTGTAGATATGCCTGCTGGGCAATATATGTTAATTAATAAAGGATCATCAAAAGCTTATTTTGCATTATGTGCAGATGCTAACTGTGATGACATTATAGAAAATGATAATTTTTCATATAATTCTATCGTTACAGCACAAGATGGAGATTATTTAGATTTATCTCGTTGCTCTGCATATCCATTTGATGAATATACTAATGTTGTGACTGATGGAGAAGGATTATTTTTAGTAGGAAGAGACATTCCAGCTGGCGAATATAAGATTGAAGTAAATAGCGAAGGTTCAAAAGGCTACTATGCTCTTCTAGCAGATACAAGAGAACGTGATATTATCTCAAATGATAATTTTGAAGGATCTAGGTATATTGATGTAAAAGATGGTCAATATTTAGAATTATCACGTTGTCATCTAGTTAAATAGTGATTTGATTATTAAACAATAAAATAAAAGCAGATGAACAAGAAATACGAATAGTATTTATGGTGCATTTGCTTTTTATTATAAAAGAGAGTGTTTGTTCTCTCTATATATGAACAAAAAAGGAATTATGGTATACTTATTGTGGTTTAATTTGGAGAATTTATGGATAAGAAAATATTAAAAAACTACTTTTATAACATACTATATCAACTCTTTGTGGTAATAACACCATTTATCACAGTTCCTTATATTACCCGTGCATTGGGTGGAGATGCATTAGGAACTAGTGACTGGACTGCGGGAATTGTTCAATGGTTTGTCTTATTTGGTATTCTAGGAGTTAACATTTACGGAAATAAGAAAATAGCTGAAGTTCGTGATGACAAGGAATTAATGTCTAAAACATTCTTCGAGATATTTGTTATGCAATTTATTTGTATGATGATTTCTGGTGTAATGTATCTCTTGTTTATTCAAACAATGAAACCAGAAATCCAATTCTACGCATTACTTCAAAGTGTTTCGTTAATTTCTGTATCGCTTGATGTTACTTGGTTTTTCTACGGAGTAGAGGACTTTAAGAAAGCATCAATTCGTAACATGATTATTAAAGTATTAGGTATTATTTTGATTTTTACATTTGTGAAATCGCCGAATGATTTAGGGCTATTTATTTTAATTAATGCAGCTAGTGGTGTTCTTGGACAAGCAATTATGTGGTTCCAATTGCGTCAATATATAACGCTTCAAAAAGTGTCTGTAAAAGGAATAATGCAACATTTACGACCAAATATTCTTTTATTTGTACCGCAAATTGCAACAAGTATCTATACAATGCTGGATGTAAGTATGTTAGGTTACTTATATAATAATGTGGCACATGTATCATACTATCAACAAGCACAACGATTTATAAAAATGTTTCTATTCTTCATTACATCAATTGGTGCGGTAATGCTTCCAAGAATTGCGAATATGAATACAAAGGGTGAAGAAGCAAAAGCGGAAATTACGCGTTTCCTTCAAACGACATTACGTATGGCATTATATCTTGCGATTCCAATGATTGTTGGAATTATCACATTAATACCTTCGTTTATTGCTTGGTTTATGGATGCTGAATTTCAAATTGTTGCGCCATTAATTATATTCACTACTCCAATTATTTTATTTATTAGTCTTAGTAATGTTTATGGTACACAGTACATGCTTCCAACAGGTATGACAAAAGAATATACAAAGTCAGTTGTAACAGGAGCAATTACAAATGCAGTTCTTAATTTCATTTTAATGCCTAAATATGGTGCTTTTGGAGCCATTGTTGCATCAGTTATTTCAGAATTCATGGTAACAGTAGTTCAATGGAAATATATACATAATAAAATTGATTTAAAAATTAAAATTATTAATATTTATAAATACATTCTATCAAGCATTGTTATGGGAATTGTAGTTTATACAATTTGCCAAATATTACCACCAAATATTTTCAGTAATTTTGTTGCGATTGGATCAGGATGTGTTGTTTATTTTGTTTTATTAACCGTTATGAAAGATCAGTTTCATATGAATTTGTTACATAAAGTATTGAAGAGAGGAAAAACCAATGCCTAAATTAAGTGTTGTCATGCCAATCTACAATGTAGAAGAATACTTACCTAAATGTATTGAATCGTGCTTAGATCAAACATACGAAGATTTTGAATTGTTCTTAGTGAATGATGGGAGCAAAGATAATAGTTTAGAGATTTGCCATGGATATGAACAAAAAGATAGACGTATTCGTGTAATCGATAAACCAAATGGTGGATTGAGCGATGCAAGAAATGTAGGTATGAGAGAAGCAACAGGTGAATACATCTATTTTGTAGATTCTGATGATTTTCTTGAATGCACGTGCTTTGAAAAATGCATTACTAAATTAGAAACAACGAATACAGATATGGTTATCTTTGATGTTTATCAATATTTTATGCAAACAAATACCAAAGAAATCATTCATAATGGTCTTGATGAAAATATCACAACATCTGTAAAAGAAAATCCTAGTATTCTTACCAAAGTTTTGAATGCTGCGTGGAATAAGATGTATCGTAGATCATTATTTACGAATAATAACATTGAATATCCAGTTGGCTATTATTATGAAGATTTGGGAACAACTTATAAACTTATGTTAGTTGCGAATAAAATCAGCTTTATCAATGAGCCTCTTTATGATTATTTAGCGGATCGTCCTGGAAATATTACACAACAATTTAATATGAAAACATATCATATTATTGATATGATTAACGAAATTGTTACGTACTATAAAGAAGAAAAATGTTTTGAACTTTATTATGATGAGTGTATGTATATTGCAGGAATTAATATCATGGAATGTTTGAAAAAAACACGAAATATAAAAGATAAAGAAGAAGTTAATAAATTTATTGACACATGCTTTGCTTATTTGAAAAAAGAGTTTCCACAATTCCCTAAATGTAAATATGAGATTTTAAGACAAAAAAATGATTGGATTTATGCGAATCCGAAAATACTGAAGTTTTATTTATCAATAAGAAAGATATGGCACTAGGAGGTAATTATGAATAAAGTAACTGTGATTGTTCCAATATACAATGTTGAGAATTATGTTAGAAAATGCTTTGATTCACTTTTAAGTCAAACGTATGATGATTTTGTTGTGTTTGCTGTTAATGATGGTTCACCTGCGAATGAACAAGTTATCATTGATGAATATGTTGCAAAATATCCTGCAAAATTTGTAGGAATACAAAAAGAAAATGGCGGGTATGGTTCTGTACTCGAGATGGCAATACAAAAATGTGAGACACCTTATTTTCTAGTATGTGATCCAGATGACTATCTTGCAGATGATGCACTTCAACATTTAGTCGATCTTGCGGAATTATCTGAAGCAGATATTACGATAGGGGCTAAATATTTTATCTACTCAGATGGTGAAGATAAAGATTATGATGCGGCTTACAATACAAACTTCACAACATTAAAAACGAATAGTGTTTATAATAAAGGTGCTGCAGAGTTTGATAATCTTTTCTATATTGACCCTTCTCCTCACAGCAAACTTTATCGTAGAGACATTGCGAAGAACATTAAATTTTTACATAAGGTAGGGTATACAGATAACTTATTATTTTATATGAGTTTATTAAACGCAAATAAAGTAGTATATACAGATAAAGCATGTGCTTACTATCTAGTTGATCGTGCTGGTAATACAATGACAGATATTCGTCCTAAAGCATTAGATGCCCATATTGAGGTGTTTAAAGAAATAGTTAAACAAGCACAAGGTTTGAATCCATGCGATATGTTTTATTACCGTATGTTTGAAAGTTATAAATTTATTTTATATCAAACACCACGTATGAATGGAACGGTTGAAGAGTATAGTGAAAAATTAGATCATTTATATGAATTAGTTGAAAGTTTAATTCCATATCGTAGAGCTATTGCACCACTTTATAAGAAATACGCAAAAGGTGGATTCTTGGAAAAGTATAGAGACATGCAACTATTAAAAGTAAGTAGTAGTGCAAATACGTTTAAAACAATCAAGCAAAAAATGATTGAAAACTTTAAAGTAAAGGAGTAGGGTTATGAAATTATCCATCGTTGTTCCAATGTACAATGTAGAAGATTATATTCAACAATGCTTGGATAGTTTAGTTGCGCAAACTCTTAAAGATTTTGAAATACTTGTTGTGAATGATGGGTCATTGGATAATGGTCCAGCAATAGTTGATAAAATGATTGAAAAATATCCACACCTCATCAAGCAACTACACAAAAAAAATGGTGGATTAAGTGATGCACGCAATTATGCAATTGATTATGTTCAAGGTGAATATATTGCCTTTCTAGATAGTGATGACTATGTTGAACATTCACTTTATGAAAAGATGATAAATAAAATAGAAGAAGGATTTGATGTAGTTGTAACAAATATTGAATACTTCTATGAAAATGGAAATCCTTCATGGACAATGAACGGATTAACAAATTGGGAATGTGATACAATTTCTAAGCAAGCAATTTTGTCGCCGATGTTTGCATGGAACAAAATCTATAAAACGAGTATTTTCAAAGAAAAAGGATTTCGTTATCCTTTGAATACATGGTATGAAGATATTCCAGTAACTACACCGATTTTCGCAACGACGAATAAAATAGGGTATTTAAATGAAACTTTAATTCATTATCGTCAACGTGAAGGTTCTATCATGTCGGTAACAAAAAGTGAGCGGTTAAAAGAAATATTTGGCATTATGCAAATGGTTAGAGATGAAATGAAAAAAATGAATCTTTATGAAGAATATAAAGATGAAATTGAATACTTGCATATTGAACATTTAAGATTATATGGAATGTTTAGATTTATACGTTCACCATTATTTAGTGAACTGTATGATATGTCAGAAAGTTGTATGAAAGAATATTTTCCAAATTGGAAAAAAAATAAATATATCAAGAATTTAGGAAGTAAAAATAAAATGTTTCTAAAATACTTTAGCAAAGAAACTAAAGGGCTATTTGACTTATTTATTAAATAGAGAGAAGGAGATAGTATGAGAACTAAGCATTCATTTTACAATTTCGTTGTTAGCTTAATTACAAGTGTTATCTTACCTTTGGTAGGCTTTGTAAAAATAAGTTTATTTGTAAAACTATATGGTAGTGATATCAATGGTCTACAATTAACAATTGCACAAATTATTATGTTTCTTAATATTTGTGAGTTAGCATTTTCACTAGCATTTAGACAATTATTGTTTAAACCGCTTGCGAATAATGACCAAGAAGCAGTATTAAAAATTTATCATGGTGCAAAAAGAATATTTAGAATTACAGGAACTATAGTTTTAGTTTTAGGATGTTTGATAGCGATAGTATTCCCATTCTTTGCACAATCACCATTAGATTATTTCCAAACAGTTATGACATTTATTATTCTATGTGTGCCATATGGAATATCCTATTATATGATGGGACCTAACTTTGTAATTATTGCAGATCAACAAGAGTACAAGATCAATATTTGGATTCAATCATTTGCGATATTAAGAATGGTTCTCATGATAGGAATCATTCTTGCGAAGATGAGCTTTTTCTGGATTATTGTTATCGAAGGAGCTAACATTTTAATTTCAAATTTCGTAGCTCGAAAGATTGCGTTGAAAGCATACCCGTGGTTAAAAAATAAACCGAAAGATTGTACAGATAAATCATTTGAGAAAAATGCTAAATATACAATTATTCAACGTTTATCTATACTTGCAACTTCAAATACTGACAATATTGTTATTACAATGTTTATGGGATATAACATGACAAGTATCTTTGGAGTATATAGCTATTTGACGGATTCCGTATCAAAAATTATTAACAGTGCGATTACATCACCAATTAACAGTTTTGGTAATTTATTCAATGATGACCGTGCAGATGCGTATAATGTATTTACTGAGTTTTTCAACTTTGCAGTTTACATTGCAAGTATAATTTCGATTTGCATTTTTGTTGTTATGAATGAATTCCTTGTTTATTGGATGAAAGATCCGGAGCAATATTCAGTAACTATACTTGTTGCGTTTTTATTCGCAATTAATATTTTCTATCTAACAATGCGTGAGCCAATTATTATCTCACGTGATGCGAACGGATTATTCAAAGATGCAAAGAATAATGCCTATTTAATGGCGATTTCCAAAGTAATATTATCTATCGTATTAATACAATTTTGGGGGATAGCAGGAGTTCTAGCAGCAACATTATTAACAAACTGGGTAGTCGATTTTTTATACAATCCAGTCCTTGTATATAAGAAAGTGTTTAAACTTAATCCTGTGCGCTATTATGCAATGGTTGCGTCACGTTTATTACTCGCTATGGGAATTGGATTAATTAGTTATATTATTTGGAACAATAATCTTGCTTATATTGAAGGTGGAATGATTCACTTTATCATTGCATGCCTTATATTAGGTATATCAGTGGGTGGTATCATGACTTTGATTTATGCTGTCTCTTACAAATCTTATCGTAATTTATTTAAGCGGCTATACTCAATATTTTTTAATAAGATAAAGAATGTTTAAAAGTCTATCACTTTGAAGTAATAGACTTTTTTTGTATAAGTATGAGACTAAAGTTAAAAATAAAGAAAACTATAGAACTTTTAAAATAGGACTAGTGTCGGTAGTATTTAATGTAGTCTAATTTGATGACTCTTCAATACTCATTTTTGTATCAAGATAGTTTTCTACAAAGTATTTTAATGTATAGGCATAAATAGAAGCTCTTACAAAAAGTCTTTCTTCTTTTCCAGTTATCGAAGTATCTTTGCTCATTTTGATAGAGTTAACATCAACAGTTTGAAGAGCATTTTCAAGTTCAGTGCAAAAATAATTATAAGCTAATTCTGTTTCAAATAATTCTTTTTGTACACTTATCATTTTTACAATCTTTGGAATTGGATAAATTTGCTTGAAAACACAGATAACAATTAAATAAGCAATATGTCTACGGTTATATTTCTTTTTTATGGTTGATGGAATCAAACCACACTTAACATAATTGTTAATCATTGCTGTTGTGATTAAGGAATCTTTTTTATCAATTTGTAATGGTTCTAGTGTTTCTTTCAAATAAGTTATTAATTGATCACTATAGATATCAATACTTGGTAGCTCTTGATATCTAGGAAGATGGTAATCTTTAAATTTTTTATTAAAATTATTCATATATACCTCGCTCGATGGTATTTTAACATACTTTGATAAATAAATGAATATTTCTTGACATAATAAGAGTAATTTCATAACATAATATTGTATATTAGATACATGGGAGGTTTTTTATGGCTAAATACGGAATTGTAGTGGATAGTAGTTGTGATTTACTATCGAGTGATGTTCAAATAGAAGGAATTGATTTTACAGTTGTTCCTTTGAAAATAATTGTAGATAAAGAAGAGTTTGTTGATGATGATTCAATTGATGTTAATAAAATGTTAAAGGAAATGGATGCATTTAAAGATGCTTCAAAAACTGCTTGTCCATCTCCTGGAGATTTTATGGAAGCTTTCAAAAAATCAAAGGAAGTTTTCTGTTTTACATTAACAAGTGCATTATCGGGTACAAATAATAGTGCTAATTTAGCAAAGGCACAATTAGATGAAGAGGATAACTCAAGACAAATACATGTATGCGATACAAAATCAACTGCAGGACACATGATTTTATGTATAAATAAAACAATTGAGTGTATCAATGCTGGAAAGAGTTTTTCTGAAATCGTAGCCGAAATTGAAGAATACAATAAATCATTACAATTGGTTTTTACTTTAGGTAGTTATGACAATTTAATTAAGACAGGTCGTATGAGCAACTTTGTCGGTGCGATTGCTTCAACATTAAATATTCGTGCTGTGTGTCGTAATACGCCAGAAGGTGAAATCCAAATTGTTAAGAAGACACGTGGACAAAAAGCAGCGTATTCAGCTTTAGTAGAGCTTATGATTAATAAGAAATCATTGGAAAATTGTGATATTTATATTAGTCACTGTGACAACATGGAAGCTGCTGAAATTATTAAAGAAATGATATTAAATAAAGCAAATACTGCTAAAGTACATATTCGTGATTGCAAGGGATTAACATCATTCTATGCAATGCGTAAAGGAGTTTTAATCGGTTATTAAGTACCACTATTGTGGTGCTTTCTTTTGTGTTAGAATAGTATGGGAAAAGAGCTTTAGGAGGAAACAATGGAAATCAAGAAGAAATATGATGTCGTAATAATTGGAGGAGGAATCGGTGGATTAATGTGTGGATACCGACTCAGTGAAGCAAATCCAAATCTATCTATCCTGTTACTCGAAAGAGGGAATGGGCTCGAGAAAAGACAATGCCCAATTATCGCAAAGAAAGTAAATCAATGTATTAAATGTGATCCATGTGCCATCATGGAAGGAATTGGAGGAGCAGGAGCTTTTTCAGATGGAAAGTATATTATCTCAACTGAATATGGAGGATGGTTACCAGACTTCATGCCAAAAGAGAAAGTATTAGACTATATTGAACAAGCAGATGCAATCCTAGTGAAATATGGTGCACAAAAAGAAAGATATGTACCAAATGATGAATTAAAACGTGAATGTATACAACATGATCTACATATGCAACAAGCAGAACTCAAACATCTAGGAACAGATGCCAACTATAAAACAATGTTGAAGATGGTTATGGAACTTCAAGACCGTATCCAAATTGAAACAAGAAGTACAGTAACAGAAATCAATAAAGATACTAAAGTCGTAACGGTGGTTAGAGGGCAAGAAACGTTTGAAGTTGAAGGTGATAAGATTGTCTTTGCCGTGGGACGAGCAGGAAGCAGAATGTTTATTGAGTGGTGTAAGAAGAACAAAATCTCTTTAGAAAACAGCCAAGTGGATATCGGTGTACGAGTAGAGTGTCCAGCCATGGTATGGGAACATTTCTCAAAGAAGATCTATGAGCCAAAGATTTTGTATCGTTCTAAGGCCTATGGCGATACAACAAGAATGTTCTGTTTCAATGAAAGAGGGCATGTAGTTACAGAGAATACGGATGGTGTACTCACAGTCAATGGCCATTCATTCAAAGAATTGGATAAGAAGACCGAGAATTCAAACTTCGCATTGTTATGTACAATACGCTTTACAGAGCCATTTAACGAACCAATAGAGTATGCAAGGTATGTTGCCTCATTAGCGAATAAAATCAGCGGAGGAAGTGTGCTAGTGCAACGCTTAGGAGATTTAGAATCAGGTAGACGAACAGATGAGAAACGCTTAAGAGAATCTACGGTAAGACCAACGTTAAATGCAGTCCCAGGAGATTTAAGTTTATGTATGCCAAAACGTCATTTAGATAACATCGTAGAAACACTACATGCCTTAGATAAAGTAGCACCAGGGATAGCGAACTATGATACGTTGTTGTATGGGGTAGAGTGCAAGTATTATTCAGCACGACCAAAGTGTACAAACTTTGAAATCGATGGACATCCAGGGTTCTATGCATTAGGCGATGGCGCTGGATTTACTCGTTCACTTTCACAAGCTGCGGCGAATGGATTAATTGTTGCGGATAATTTACTAAAATAAGGTTATTTATTTGAAGTTGTGATTAAAAGAAACTATAATAGTATAGATAAAGAAAGAGGGAGAATGTATGAGCGATAAAGTATTAGTAGAAGTGTCAGCAAGACATGTTCATGTTTCTGAAGCAGATTTAGAGACATTATTTGGGAAAGGTTATAAATTAACACCTAAAAAGGAGTTATCACAACCTGGACAATATGCAGCAGATGAAAAAGTAACGGTAGTTGGACCACGTGGAGAAATTAAGATGTCTATTCTTGGACCTGTGCGTAAATCAACACAAGTAGAAGTTTCATATACTGATGCTAGAACTTTAGGAGTACAAGCTCCATTAAGAGAATCAGGAGATACAATTAAATCAGCACCAGTTAAATTAGTTGGTCCTGCAGGAGAAATTGAATTAGATGAAGGTGTAATTGTGGCAAAACGTCATATTCATATGTTACCAACAGATGCCGAAAAATTCGGTGTAACGAATGGTCAAATCGTTGGTGTTAAGATTGAAACTGACGGACGTTCTATCGTATTTGGAGATACTGTTGTTCGTGTTCGTGATGATTTTGCATTAGCAATGCATATTGACACAGATGAAGCTAACGCTGCTGGAATTAGCGGAACAGCACAAGGCGAAATTATTGCTTAATCTAGAAAAGTAGTTCTTAGGAACTGCTTTTTTCTTTGAAGGTTTTCTATTGACGTAAAAAAAGTTATAATAGATGCAGTAGAGGGAAGTAAAATGAAGAAATTCTTATTATATAGTTGTTTATGTTTATTATTTCTTATGGGGTGTACTGTGAATGGTCCAAACTCAAATGAAATTAGTCAAGATAAAAAAGAAGATGTAATTCCTCCAATAATCAATGTTAAGAATTATGTGTTTGAAACAATGGTTGGAAATCCTGTAAATATTGAAACAGCTACTGCTATTGATGAAAATGATGGTACATGTGACGTTCGAATATTAGGAAACGTGAGTTTTAATAAACCAGGTGAGTATTATTTGGAATATTTGGCAACTGATTTAAGTGGTAATGAAAGCAAAGTATCGTTTACAGTTATTGTAAAAGAAAAAATAGAAAATAGTGAAGTAACAGCAAGTAGTGAAAATTCAAGAGAAGTTGGTTGTAATGGAGAAAATGTGTATGATCCATCACTACCGTGTAATCAAATGATAACGGATGTAAATGATATGGCTGAAATCTATCAAGATCAGTCTGGCTACGAAAAATGCAAAGTTAAAGTTGATCAGTTTAATGAATTTGGATTTGATTATGAATGTGTTAAACTTTATCAAAATGATCAAAAGATTTGGGGTTATGGATTATTAAAAAAATAAAGTCTCGACTTTATTTTTCTTTTACTATTTTTGCAGGAATTCCTACGGCAGTAGAGTTTGCTGGGACATCTTTTAACACAACGGCATTGGCCCCAATTTTTGCATTTTCTCCGATTACGATATCACCAAGTATTTTTGCACCAGCACCAATAACAACATTATTTTCAAGTGTAGGATGACGTTTCCCATGACTTGTACCAGTACCACCTAAGGTAACACCATGGAATAATTTTACATAGTCTTTAATAATGGTTGTTTCTCCAATGACAACTCCCATACCATGATCAATGAATAAACCTTTACCAATAGTTGCACCTGGATGAATTTCGATTCCAGTTAGAAACCGTGCTAATTGTGAAATCATACGTGCAAGAAAACGAAGTTTAATTTTATAGAGTAGGTGTGCTAAACGATGCCATAAAAGAACATGAATACTAGGATATAACAATACTATCTCCAGTGTATTTCGTGCTGCCGGATCACTTTCTTTTATATGATGTATTTGTTTCTTTAAATCATCGAACATATAGTATCTCCTTGAGAATATATCATAAAGGAGATAGGCGTTTATTTCAACTACTATATTTTTTTAACTTATAGAAAAGTACTTTAAATAGCCAATAAATAGAACAATTTTTATTAAAAACTGGGGTAACTATTAAGAGTAATAGAAGAAGGATTATATAAGCAAAATAAATGGTCTAGGGATATCAGATAATTCTTGAGATGATTTGGTTTCAAATCATTTTTCTTGGTGATATAATGAATTCGAAAAGAGGTATCTTATGATTGTAAATAACATATTAGAAACTGTTGGTAATACACCACTGATAAAGCTTAACCGTTTAAAGGAAGAATTAGGATTAAAGGCAAATTTATATGCTAAAGTAGAATTTTTTAATCCAGGAGGAAGTATCAAAGATCGTATCGCTCTCAATATGGTTGAAAAGGCAATCGAAGAAGGTGATATTACTAAAGACGCTACTTTAATTGAGCCAACAAGTGGAAACACCGGTATAGGCATGGCTATGGTTGCGGCTGCATTAGGAATGAAATGTATTTTGATTATGCCAGAAACAATGAGTGTAGAAAGAAGAAAGCTGATTGAACATTATGGTGCAGAATTAATTTTAACTGAAGGATCACTGGGAATGAATGGAGCCATCATGAAAGCGAATGAATTGAAGGAACAAATCCCTAATTCATATATACTTTCACAATTTGAAAACCCTAATAATCCAATAACACATTTAGAAAAAACAGGAATTGAAATATTGAATGATTTGAGAAGTATTCATTGTTTTGTCGCTGGTATTGGAACAGGTGGAACAATTAGTGGGGTAGGTAGGGTGCTTAAAAATGCAAACCACAATATAAAAGTAGTTGGTGTTGAACCTGCAGAATCACCATTTATTACAGAAGGAAAAAAGGGTCCTCACAAAATTCAAGGAATTGGAGCTGGGTTTGTTCCTATGAACTACAATCCAAGTGTTGTGGATGAAGTTGTTACAGTAAAATCGGATGATGCAATCGATACAGCAAAAATGATTTGTAAAAAGGAAGGATTACTAGTAGGTATTTCAAGTGGAGCGGCATTAAAAATTGCGATTGATATAGCTATGAATGATGAATATACTGATAAGAATATTGTTGTTTTATTACCAGATACGGGAGAAAGATATCTTTCAACAGAATTATTCGATTAATAAAAAAAACACTGAGTATTGAATGAACTATACCCAGTGTTTTTATTTTATTTTTAGATTATTGTGTATCATCAATAACTAAGTTTGTAAGTAGCCACTTTTCATTTACTTTCAAGAAGGTAAGTTGATATGTATTAGAATATGTTTGAGAACGCTCTCCAATATATACGACATAGTCAAATGATACAGAACCAATTAGCCCATCTTCGCCTAACTCTACAACATCAAATACATTCATATCGCTGAATTCAATTTTGTCATGTGAAGAGAAAAAACCATTGTTGAAAGAACGAATTGCATCATAGAAACTAGTTTTTGTGTAAAGAAGCTTTCTTAAATTAGCGAATGTTTCATCTTCGGTAATATACATACAGTAAATTTTTGCGACCTTTTCAATTAACGCTGTATATTCTTCCATATCTTCAGTTGAAGGTTTATCGCCTAGATAGAAATAGCCAAAGAGAGCATCTTTAGCAATTGCTAAAGATGAGTTTGTAATTTTTATTTGCGGTGCTTCTATCATATTATCTATGTAATACTCAGTGGTTTTTGGTGAAAGTGTTAAATCATCTAGGTTTTTGAAAGCATTAGAAGATATATCAGTATTTCTAATTCGATCTTTCTCTATAGGATAATCGTTAATAAAAATTTCAGGATTAGAAACAAAACTTTCAATGATGTAATAATCAGTTTCTGGTAAAGTTCTTACATTCCATTTATTTTTTTTATCATCTTTTTTTATTTCTAGTGTAACTATGAATTCACCATCAATAGACATATCATAATAAAGATAGTCTCCGCTAGTGTAATTTTTCTTTGTAAAAGCAGCATTTGATAAATTCTTTCCTTCGTAGAAATTACTTAGATACTCAATATAAGCATCTTTTTGGTTGTATTGTGAATACACTTTTAATGATTCATCATAAATTTCTTCGAATTCTTTATTTGCTACTAAGCTAGCGTAATGTTCTAATGCTCCATTTGGAGTTGTACTTTCATAATAATTTAATCCAATCCATAAAAGCCCTAAGAAAAAAGAACTTATTGCAAATAGAATTAAAAATAATTTAATTAAACTTTTGTAAAATACAAAGTTTAATTTTGATTTTCCTTTATCCAAATTTCTCATATTACTTCACAATCCATGCAGTGGGAACACGGCGATCTCCGTTCATTGATACAACGTTATTAATAATTTCTCCATCGTAAACCATTACTGTACTTGATCCACCATCTAAGTTTGCGGCATTCATTGCTCCATACTTCATCATAATTTCGATACAATCACTGTAAGAAGCACCAAGTGAAGTAGTTTGTCTACCATCGATAGCTAATAGCAACACAGCACCATCTTCTCTTTGACCAATAATTGTTCGTGGATTCAAACCACCACCAGTTCCAGTGATTGCTACTGGTTCATAGTTAACGATTAGAATAGGACCAAAAGTAACTGCATTTTCAATATTATAAGATAATGCTTGCTCAGCTGTCATATTTCCAACAACGAGTCTATCTTTATCATTAAAGCCAATAATTGAATTATAATCAGTTGGTTTACCACTAATTAATTCACCATCTTTAATGACAATACCATAAGGGATACTTCCATCGCCTTTTCCACCTGGATCATCAAATCCACCTGCATTAATTCCGGCGATAGCATTCTCGCTCTTTACGAATTCTTCTACAAGGAATCCTTGTTGCTTATCGGTATCCATGAGTAAGTTAACACCAAGATCAATTCGGGATGGGTCACGCACAATCATTAATGTTCCTTTGTATGTTGGTCCGCTAATAGGAATAATTTCAATATTATCTTTCTCATTTTCAGGGATTATAAATTCATCTTCTGTATAATTTGTGATTTGATCAGTTTTTACAAGTGTATTTTTCTGCAAAATAATTTCGATTTCTTCGCTTGTAAAGAATAAATGAGCTAAGGCCTTTCCACGTCGAGTTTCCATCATTGTACTTGTGATTAGATTGCTCAATGTTGTTGAAGGTCCTCTTAAAACTATTAAAGCAGCTATATAAATAGTAATTATCATTGAAATTATTACAGTAACAGTTATAAGTATGGTTTGTTTTGTTTTAAGCTTAATACTAGCTTTTATTCTTCTTTTTGCCATATAATATACCCTTTCCATAATAAAAAACTAAATAAAAATTTAGCTTAATTATTATATCACAGAATTTTGGGTGAATTTTGTGATATTTTCAAAAAACTTGTAAAAGCAAGTGAAACAGTTTATCCTAAATAAGTAATAAGATGAATAGGTGCGTATGAGTAAAAGAGAAATAAGTATAGATTTAATAAAAATTATAGCTTCTTTTGCAGTTATTTGTCTGCATTTTATTGATATTCCAAATACATTTTTTGAGCAAGTTATCTACTATTTAAGTGGTTGTGCTATACCCTTGTTATTTATGACAAACGGATATCTATTATTAAATAAGGATAGAATTACCTTTAAAAGGCAATCAGTAAAATCACTAAAAATGTTAGGAATTGTTTTTTCTTGGTGTGCAATTTTTAGTTGTTTATACTACTTAAGTGATAAAACATGGATAAATCCAATTGAAAGTACGTTTCAAGGATTGATACAAAAAGGACCTTTATGGCAGTTTTGGTTTATTGGTTCATTAATACTTTTACATTTATTTTTGCCATTAATACATAGGATTTTCAAAAGTCCAAAATGGGCATTTATAGTAACAATTGCTTGTTTTGTGATATGTTTTGGTGTAGATATTGCAAATGTATTATTTGTTGCTTTGGATAAGCCTTTGATACAATCCTATGTTCCACAAACTTTTAGGGTTTGGAATCATCTTGCGTATTTTTTATTAGGTGGTTTTTTAGGTAAACCTGAATTGAAACAAATAATTAAGAGTGAAATTAAATTATGGAAACATTTTAGTATACTGATTATATTAAGTTATATTATCGTAATATATCAAATTTATATGGGCGCACAATATTATGGAACGACATATGCAGAATTTTTTTATGATAACTTATTTGTGATGGCATGGAATGTTTCTTTATTCACGTTTATCAATCGTTTAAGATTAAATAATTTGAAAATTATTAAAGTCGTAGAATATATAAGTGTTAATACATTTGGTGTATATGCGATGCACTTATATTTACTGGGACTATTGAAATTAATGTTGGATTATCAAACAGAGAGTTTCTCATTATGGATACCTCTCTTAGTGTTCTTTGTAGGGCAAATAATAAGTTCGATATTAAGATTAAATAGGTTTACAAAGCAACTAGTCACTTTCTAGCGAAAGTTTGATATAATGAAATAGGTGATAAATAATGGAATTTTTACCAATTAATAAACAAGAAATGTTAGATAGAGGCTGGGAACAGCCTGATTTTATCTATATATCAGGGGATGCGTATGTTGACCATCCTTCGTTTGGAGCAGCAATCATTACACGTATTTTGGAGGCGCATGGCTATAAAGTTGTCATGCTATCGCAACCAAACTGGAAGAAAGATGAAGAATTTCTCCAATTTGGCGAACCACGTTTAGGTTTTTTAGTGAGTTCTGGAAATATTGATTCAATGGTAAATCATTATTCAGTAGGTAAAAGAAGAAGAGATAAAGATAATTATACCGATATGGGCGAGATGGGAAAAAGACCAGATCGCGCAACCATTGTTTATAGTAAAAAAGTAAGACAATTATTTCCTAATAGCGCAATTATTTTAGGAGGTATTGAAGCTTCATTAAGAAGACTAGCTCATTATGATTATTGGGATGATAAAGTTCGACCTAGCATTTTATTAGATGCGGATGCGGATTTAGTTTTATATGGTATGGGTGAAAGAAGTATTGTTGAGTTAGCTGAAGCCCTTGATGGTGGGTTAAATATTAAAGATATTACCTATATTAGAGGTTCAGTGTACCAAACAAATTCAATTGATGCCTTATTCGAACATGAAATTTTACCTACGTTTGAAGAAATTAAAAAAGATAAAAAGAAATATGCTGAGAGTTTTAAAATTCAACATGAAAATCATGATGCGATTAATGCAACAACACTTGTTGAACCATACAAGAATTGTTTTGTTGTACAAAATCCACCATCATTACCATTAACAACCCAAGAAATGGACGATACATATAATTTAAATTATATGCGTGCTTATCATCCACGTTATAAAATGATTCCTGCAATTGAAGAAGTTAAATTCAGTATTATAAGTAATCGTGGTTGCTTTGGTAGTTGTAGTTTTTGTGCACTTACTGCTCATCAAGGAAGAATTATTCAAAGTCGCTCGAAAGACTCAATTGTTAAAGAGGTTGAGAAAATTACAGAATATTCAGATTTCAAAGGATACATTCATGACGTTGGTGGACCAACAGCAAATTTCTATCATCCATCATGTGAAAAACAATTGAAAGTAGGAACTTGTAAACATCGAGAATGTCTACATCCTGAGCCATGTTCAAATTTAAATGTAACACATAAAGATTATTTAGATATTTTACGAGCTTGTCGAGATGTTAAAGGTGTTAAGAAAGTATTTGTGCGATCTGGAATTCGTTATGATTACTTGATGCATGATAAAGATGATACTTTCTTCAAAGAACTTGTAGAACATCATATTAGTGGACAATTAAAAGTTGCTCCTGAGCATGTTTCAAATAAAGTATTAGATATTATGGGGAAATGCAATTTTGAACTCTATGATCGTTTTACAAAAAAATATGAACAATTCAATATTGAAGCAGAAAAAAATCAATATTTAGTACCTTATTTAATGAGCAGTCATCCAGGCTGCGATTTAAATGATGCAATTGAACTTGCAAGCTATTTAAAACGTATTCATCATACGCCCCAACAAGTACAAGATTTCTACCCAACTCCTGCAACGTTAAGTACATGTATGTATTATACAGGCATCGATCCATTGACAGGTAAATCTGTCTATGTAGCAAAAGATCCGCATGATAAATTATTACAACGAGCATTGATACAATACTCATATCCAAAGAATTATGATTTAGTATATGAAGCGCTTAAAAAAGCAAATCGTTTAGATTTAGTTGGATTAAGTAAGAAATGCTTAATTCCACCAATTCAAAGAACAAGTCCACAAGGAAGGGGAAATGACTATGGCAAGAATCGAAAATCAGGAAGCAATTCTAGAAGTAGCAACAAAAGGGGCAGAGATTACTAGTTTTAAAGACAAAGCAACAAACCTTGAAAGATGCTGGCAAGGTGATCCAACATATTGGTCAGGAAGAAATCCAATTTTATTTCCAATGGTTGGTAATACCAAATCAAAGAAACAAATTATTAATGGAAAAGAATATGCAATGGGCAATCATGGAATAGCTCGCTCAGCAGAATTTGAAACAGTATCTGTGACAGAAGATGCAATCACAATGATGATGCAATCAAATGAAGAAACACGACAACTCTATCCATTTGATTTCAAACTGATAGTTAGTTATAAACTAATAGGAAAGAAAGTTCTAATCACGTATACGATTAAAAATGATTCTTCTATCGATATGCCATTTAGTTTTGGACTTCACCCAGCATTTAAATGTCCTGTCGAAGAAGGAGAAAAATTCGAAGATTATAAGTTAATATTTTCAAATTTAGAAACACTTCAAGGGATTTTAGGTCCTTATGGATTAAAGAATGAAAATACAATCCCATGTGACTATAAACTATATGAAGACAATCCAACTATTTGTTTTGAATATCCAAAATCATCAAGTGTTACATTAACGAATGGAAAACATGGAATTAAAGTGGATATTGTAGGTTATCGTTGGCTTGCGTTCTGGACAAAACCAAATGCCCCTTATGTATGTATTGAACCTTGGCATGGTCATGGTGATTATTGTGAAGAAGAAATTCCATTTGAAAAACGCGAAGGAACAATGATACTTAAACCGAATCATAGTTATGAAACAGCGTATAGTATAGAAATTTGCTAGAAAACATGATATAAATAATTAAGATAAAAAGGAGATAATCGGATGTTTAAAATTATTGTTGTTGAAAATTACGATGAAGCAAGTAGAGAAGCGTTCAAAGTAATGAAAGAAGTAATTGATTCAAATGAAAGACCAGTATTAGGCTTAGCTACAGGTTCTACACCTATTGGGCTATATAAAAAAATGATGGCTGATCACAAAACAGGGACATCTTATAAAAAATGTATAACATTCAATTTGGATGAATATATTGGATTACCAAAAACGCATGAACAAACTTACTACACATTCATGCATGATAATCTTTTCAATGGCTTAGATATTCCAGAAGAAAATATTCATATTCCAGTAGGTGATTCTGCTAATGTACCAGCAGAATGCATCAAATATGAAGAAGCAATGAAAGAATATCAAATAGACATTCAATTATTAGGAATTGGTGGAAATGGGCACATTGGATTCAATGAACCAGGAACATCATTTGATACATTAACACATATTGTGGATTTACAAGAGAAGACACGTCAAGATAATGCACGTTTCTTTGATAGTATTGATGAAGTACCTACACAAGCAATTACAATGGGTATCGCAACAATCATGAAATCTAAAAAGGTATTATTAGTTGCGACTGGTGAGAATAAAGCAGATGCAATTTATGGCATGATTAAGGGACCTGTTTCTGAAACTTGCCCAGCTAGTGCACTTCAAAATCATAACGATGTTGTCGTTGTTGTCGATAAAGCTGCAGCTAGCAAACTATAAGGAGTAACCTATGAAAATTATTGAAACTGTTCAAGAATTTGATGAACTATTAAAAAATAAGCCTGCTGTACTTGTAGATTTCTTTGCAGAATGGTGTGGACCATGTAAGATGATTGCACCCGTTCTTGAAGATTTAAGTAAAGAGCATACAGCAGTTGAGTTTGTTAAAGTTGATGTTGATGCATTAGGTGAACTAGCGCAACGCTATGGCGTTATGTCAATTCCCGCATTATTTGTCTTTAAAAATGGTGAAGTTGTTCATAATACAGTAGGTTTTCAAGCAAAACCAGCTCTTGAAGGACTTATTAAATTAGCAGAATAAACAAAAACTTAATAAAACATAAAGAGCTATTTCCTTGAAATAGCTCTTTATTTATGCCTTAAATAGGGGTATATACGAAAAGGTTAGAAAAAGTTGTTTAAAATTACTAAACAATTTGTTTAAAAAATATTGCATTTTTTCTAGCGTTAAGTATAATAATATTTGTGTTTATTAAATGAAAACCAATAGTTTAGTAATACTAAACAAAAGGAGGCGGAATTATGGATATTGGACATCGAATTAAGCAGTTAAGAACGAAGAATAATCTTACCCTTGAGGAACTCGCAAGTCGTTGTGAACTTACCAAAGGATTCTTGTCACAATTGGAACGTAATTTAACATCGCCCTCCATTCAAACACTAGAGGATATCGCAGAAGCTCTTGGTACAACATTAGCCAAGTTCTTCCAAGAAGAAAAAGATGGCAAAATAGTCTTTGGGAACGACGATTACTTTGTGGATGAACGCGAGAAAAGCATTATTAATTGGATTGTACCAAATGCACAAAAAAATGAGATGGAACCTATTCTACTAGAATTAGCAGAAGGTGGTGAAAGTCAAGTTGTACTTCCTCATGAAGGAGAAGAATTTGGCTATGTACTATCTGGAAGAATTCGCTTGTTTAAAGGCGAAAGTAAAAAAGGATTCTTAATCAAAAAAGGGGAAACATTCTATATAAAAGGAAATGAACAACATTACCTAAAGAATGATGCAACTCAAGTTGCAAAAGTATTATGGATTTGCACACCACCAATATTTTAGAGGAAGAGGGGAACCTATGAAAAAATTAATTCAATTTAAAAACATTGTTAAATCATTTGACAATCAAATCGTTTTAAAAGGTATTAACTTAGATATTCGCGAAAATGAATTTGTGACATTGCTAGGTCCTTCAGGATGTGGTAAAACAACACTACTTCGTATTCTAGGTGGTTTCTTGGATCAAACATCAGGAGAAGTTATCTTTGATGGAGAAGATATTAGTAAAACTCCAGCATATAAACGTAACTTGAATACCGTATTCCAAAAATATGCATTATTCCCACATTTAAATGTTTATGACAACATTGCATTTGGATTAAAAATAAAAAAGCTATCAAAAGACGTAATCGAACAAAAAGTAAATCGTATGTTGAGTCTTGTAGGACTTGAAGGATATGCGAAAAGAAATGTAACGCTTTTATCAGGAGGTCAACAACAACGTGTAGCAATAGCTCGTGCTCTTGTTAATGAACCAGATGTATTATTGCTTGATGAACCGCTGGGCGCATTAGATTTAAAATTACGTAAAGAGATGCAGCATGAATTAAAGAAAATTCAACAAGAAGTAGGAATTACATTTATCTTTGTAACCCATGATCAAGAAGAAGCTCTTACAATGAGTGATAAGATTGTTGTTATGAAAGATGGAGAGATTTTACAAATTGGTACTCCAATTGAAATATATAACGAACCTATTAATGAATATGTCGCAAGATTCATCGGAGAATCAAATATTCTGGATGGTGTTATGAAAGAAGATTATCTTGTGAACTTTGATGATAAAGACTATAAGTGTGTAGACTTTGGATTCAAAAAGGATGAACCTGTTGATCTTATGATTCGTCCAGAAGACATTGATATTGTAGCCCGTAACAAAGGCGTTATAAATGGTGAAGTTAAATCAGTTTTATTCAAAGGTGTTCACTATGAAATCATTGTAGAAACAGTATCGGGAACATCAAAGACAGTTACGATGCATGTTTTAGGAAATAAAGATATTGTTAATGAAGATGCAAGAGAAAAAATCAGTGCGAGTGATTTCACCATGGATTTAGAAGATGTACCTAATCTAACCAATGGGGATGTTATTGCCCGTGCCAATGCACAAGCATGGAACTTTGATGATGAAGATTTATCAATCAGCAAAGTTAACTATGATGTAAAAGAAGAAAAAGGCGTCTATCCATGTACCTTTGAAACAAGTAACGGTACAAGTGTTACGATTAAAATTACCGTAGTAGAACCTATTTTCACAGCGGATGCGAATAAAGAAGAAGCTGTACAAGCATTTGATTTCTACAAAACTGTAGACGAAATAAAAGAAAGTATTGCTTTAGATACGGATTTAAAACGTTGGGCAAATGCAACTGCATGGTCATTGGAAGATGACAGTGTTGTTGATATTTATGATGTTAAATATGATTTTGATGATGAAGATATTGCGGTAGGGGAATACAAAATAACATTTGCAACTAAGGGAAGAGAATTTAAGATTCATACAACAGACTATAAAGAAGAGGGCATGAAAGTAGGCTTAGATTTTGAACCTGAAGATATTCATGTCATGAGTAAAACAGGTACCTATTAATGAAAAGCTTTTCTAGGCTAGTCTACCCTTATATGATTTGGGCAGCAATATTTATTGTTGTCCCAATGTTATTGATTGTATTGTATGCCTTCACAAAAGAAGGAAATGGTGTATTAACATTACAATTTACATTTTCAAACTTTGCTCGTTTCTTTAGTGATAGTATATTCCCTAATGTATTATGGCGTTCATTAAAGTTAGCGGTTATCACAACAGTTATTTGTATTTTATTAGGTTATCCAGCTGCTTATTTTATGTCTAAGTTAAATTCTAATAAAAGAACAATGATGGTGTTATTAATTACACTTCCAATGTGGATAAATATGCTTGTGCGTACATATGCATGGCGTGGTATTTTATTGGACTTTCCTATATCAGGAGAAATGAAAGTATATATTGGTATGGTTTATAACTTCATACCATTTATGATTCTTCAAATTTATACGTCCTTATTAAAAATGGACCCAAGTCTTATTGCAGCAGCTCAAGACTTAGGTGCAAATCGTTTTGAAACATTTAAACGTGTTATATTACCTTTATCAATTCCAGGAGTTATCTCAGGAATTACCTTAGTATTCTTACCAGCGGTATCAAGTTTCTTCATTCCAAAATTATTAGGTGGTGGAGACTTTGTATTAGTGGGTAACTTGATTGAAAATTACTTTGTATCAACAGGTGATTGGAACTTTGGTTCCGCAATCTCACTTATCATGGCGATTATCATCTTGATTTCAATGTTTATTACAAAGAAATTAGATTATGAAAGTGCAGAGGTGGGTGACTAATGAAGAAGATTAAAAACTTACCACAAAATTTATATTTGATTCTAATGCTAGCATTCTTCTATTTGCCAATCTTGTATGTTGTTATCTTCTCATTCAATGAATCTAAGAGTTTAACAAATTTTACAGGGTTCTCATTACAATGGTATGAAAAAATGTTTGCGAATCGAACAATGATGGAAGCAATTTGGTATACCGTAATCATTGCGGTTCTAGCGACTATTATTTCTACAATTGTAGGAACAATAACGGCAATCGGATTGAGTAAATCACGCAAGATATTAAAAGAAACAGTAATGCAAGTCAATAACTTACCAATGTTAAATCCTGAAATTGTAACGGCAATTGGATTAATGTTATTCTTTACTTCATTACAAATTAAAACAGGATTCACAACACTCTTAATTGCGCATGTCGCCTTTTGTATACCATATGTAATACTAAGTATTATGCCTAAATTAAGACAGTTAGATAGTAACTTAGCAGAAGCTGCATTAGATTTAGGTTGTACGCCTTGGCAAGCATTAATTAAAGTTATTATTCCACAAATTACGCCAGGTATTGTTTCAGGAGCACTAATTGCGTTTACAATGTCATTTGATGATTTCATCATTTCATTCTTTACGACAGGGCCTGGTGTAAACAATATATCAATATATGTCTACACAATGTATAAACGAATTAATCCAAGTATTAATGCATTATCCTCAATTATCGTATTTGTAATTACGATTGTACTAATTGGTGTTAATGTTGTACCGATGATTAGAGATAGAAAGAAAAAGGAAAAAATTAATGAAGAAGATTTTAGTAACTCTATTATGTAGCATCTTAGCATTATCACTTGCAGGATGCGGTTCTAAAAATAGCGATGTTGATCCAGTAGCACAATATGGTTGTGATGTACTAAATGTATATAACTGGGGTGAATATGTTGGTGAAAATGTAATTTCTGATTTTGAAAATGCATATAACGTAAAAGTGAATTACTCTTTATTTGATTCAAATGAAGTAATGTATACAAAATTATTAGGTGGAAGTCAATATGATGTATTAGTTCCTTCAGATTATATGATTGAAAGATTAATGGATGAAAATTTACTTCAACCGATTGATTGGGATAAAATTACAAATAAAGGAAATCTATATGATGGTGTTATGGGAACAGCTTATGATCCAGATAACACATATTCAGTTCCTTACTTTTGGGGAAGTGTTGGTATTGTTTACAACAAGAATAATGTAGATCCTAAAGATGTTGAAAAAGAAGGATTCAATGTATTAAAGAATACGAAATATGCAAACCGTGTTTATATGTATGATTCTGAAAGAGACAGTTTCATGATTGCGTTAAAAGCATTAGGTTATTCAATGAATACTGAGAATCTTGATGAAATCAATGAAGCTTATGAATGGTTATTAGAACTTGATAAGAATGTTAATCCAGCTTATGTAACAGATGAAGTTATTGATAGCATGGTTAATGGCGAAAAAGATTTAGCGGTTGTTTATAGTGGTGATGCAGCATATATTCTTTCTGAAAATGAAGAGATGGATTATTATATGCCTGAAACAGGTACAAATATTTGGGTCGATGCTATGGTTATTCCAGCAAATGCAAAATGTCCAGCATTAGCTCATGAATTTATTAATTTCATCTTAACTGATGATGCATCTTATGATAATTCTGCAACAGTTGGATATGCAAGTTCAAACAAGAATGTACTTGATGAAATGATTGCAACAGGTGGCGAATTTGAAGGCAATGTTGCTTATTTACCACGTACAGATAATCCGAATGATGAATACTTCCATCATAATGAAGCAATGAAGAAAATTCTTTCAGATTTGTGGATTAAAGTTAAAAATCAATAAGATATAGCGAGTTTAAATAGCTCGCTTTTTCTTTGTGAAAAAAGTTTAATTTGGTGTTGCTTTTTCATAGGCACTACTATATAATAATAAAGCACGGAAAAGAAACTGGTTCCTTAGCCAAGTTGGTAAGGCAATAGACTGCAACTCTGTGATCGCCGGTTCGAGTCCGGCAGGAACCTCCAAATATGACTTGGGGATATGGCGGAATAGGCAGACGCATCGGACTTAAAATCCGGTGATGGCAACATCGTATGGGTTCAAGTCCCATTATCCCCACCATTTGAAAAAAAGTAGACGAATGTCTATTTTTTTTGTTTCTTAGACGAATTCATATTACTTTACTTAATTGTGTAAATACTATATTTTTAGTAAGAATTCATACAATCTCCATAATAAATTGATATGAAGATAGAGGATGTGATGAAATGAGTAAATCAAAAGTACTAGTTGTAGAAGATGAAAAGATAATTGCAGAAGCTGTAATTGCATATCTTAAAAAAAATGAATATGAAGTGATTTGGGCAGATAATGGAAATCAAGCACTTACTTACTTTCACGAAGAAAAACCAGATATGGTTCTTTTAGACTTGATGTTACCTGGATATTCAGGAGAAGAACTTTGTAAAATGATTCGTAGTGAATCAACAACACCAATTATTATGATGACTGCGAAAAGTTCAGAAGATCATATTGTGGATGGATTGAATTTGGGTGCAGATGACTACATCACAAAGCCATTCAGTCCAAGAGAATTAGTGGCAAGAGTGCAAAGTTTATTTCGTAGAACACTTATAGATGATACTGTGAGGAAGAATGTAATTGAACTTAATGATAATGATTTGAAAATTGATTTGGATGCAGTTGAAGTATTCAAGAAGGATGAACTTGTTAGTTTGACACAAAGTGAATATAAACTATTAGTTACTATGATTAAAACACCGAATCGAACATACACACGTGATGAACTTATACAGTATGCTTTCAATTCAGATTTTGATGGATTTGATCGTACAATTGATTCACATATTAAAAATCTTAGAAGTAAAATAGAAACGGATTCTGCAAACCCTACCTACATTGTGACAGTAAGAGGAGTGGGTTATAAGTTCAATGGAGAAAAACGATGAAGATGAGCTTAAAAGTAAAACTTATTTTATCGTATACAGCATTATCTTTAATACTTGTTTTGTCACTTCTTGTAGTATCTAATGTTATATTAGAGAAACAATTTAATGAATATATTCTACAAAAACAAGAAGAAAAGAATTTATCTTATGTTGATGCGGTGAAAACAGAATTTGAACAAGATAAACAATTAACGCCTGAAGGATTTTATGCATTAGGACAAAAGGCATTTAATGATGGTTTAATCTTAATGATTCGTGATGATCAAAATCATGAAGTTTTTTGTATGAGTTGTTATGATCAAATGCGTTGTGAAGATATGATTAGTGCGATGGAAAAAACAATGCAAAGTCGATATCCAGGATTCAAAGGGGAGTATATAGAGAAGCAGTATGTGTTAGAAAATGGTGGTGAAAATTACGGGACAGTTACATTAGGTTATTATGGTCCATACTATTTACTTGATGCAGATATCCAATTTATGGATATTCTTAATAACTTGTTTGTCGCAGTTGCAGTTGTATTTCTTGCGATTGCAATCTTGATAGGATATTTTATCGCAAACCGTTTATCAAAACCAATCCAAGAAGTAACCAGAAAAGCAAAAGAAATAGAAAAAGGACATTGTGATTGCAGAATTGATATTCATTCATCTACAACAGAAATACAAGGGCTTATCAACAGTGTGAATGGACTCGCAATAACCTTGGATGCTCAACAAGATTTGAAGAAAAGAATGGCAAATAACTATGCACATGAATTTAGAACCCCACTTGCGGCAATCCAATCGACAATTGAAGGAATCATTGATGGTATCTTTGAACCAACACCAGAACGGTTAGAAAACATTCGTCAAGAAATACTGAGACTATCAAGAATGGTGAATCAAATTGATAAATTAGTAGAATTAGAGAATGATGATAAAACAGTTAATAAGACAAAGTTTGATTTGAAAAATCTAATTACTCAAGTTGTGACAACGTTTGAAATGCAATGTGAAGAAAAGAAGATTGAAGTTACAATGAATTTAGATAAAAGTGAAATTATTGCAGATCATGATCAAATAGGAAGTGTGATTTCAAATCTTATGTCGAATGCTGTTAAATACACAGATAATAATGGAAAAATTAAGATTCAACTAATTGATCATAAAGAAACAGTGCAATTTGTTATAGCTGATACAGGTATCGGAATCGCTTCAGAAGAAATACCTTTGATTTTTGAACGTTTATATCGAACGGATACTTCAAGAAGTAGAAAAACAGGTGGTTCTGGTATTGGATTATCAGTTGTTAGAACGATTGTTTTAAATCATGGTGGTGATATTAAAGTTGATAGTGAATTAAATAAAGGCACAACATTTATAATAAATTTACCTAAATAGAAATCTCGAATAAAATTCGAGATTTTCTTCATATAATCTCCATAAACAAAAGATAAAGTTATCTCGTGCTCAACTGGAGGTAACTATGGAAAAGAAATTAGTAACGAAGAAAATTACAATTCTAGGTATGACTTGTGGACAATGTGCAATGAAGATTGAAGAACAGTTGATGAAAATCAAAGGTGTACAATCTATAAATGTGAGTTATCAAAAAGGGAATGCAAGAATTACATATGATGAGAATTTACTATCGTTAGAAAAAATCAAAAAAGAAATCAAAAAATTAGATTATCTCGTGGCGGAAAATAAGCAAGAGAAATCCAATGGATTACAACTGCTTGTAATATTCATTGTACTTCTAGGTGGATATGTACTCCTTAATCATTTTGGGATATTTGATTTTTTGAACTTCTTTCCTGAAGCTAAAGAAGGTATGAGTTTGATAGCCTTATTTGTTGTGGGGTTACTTACTTCAGTACATTGTGTAGGCATGTGTGGTGGTATCAATCTATCCCAATGTTTAGTTACTGAAAATAGTTCAAGTAAAGATAAATTGAAATCAAATTTACTTTATAATGCCGGAAGAGTGATCTCGTATACCGTATTAGGTGGGTTGGTTGGATTACTTGGATCAGTTGTTAGTATTAATGGGGTAGCAAGAGGCGCTGTAGCACTGTTTGCAGGGTCATTCATGATTATCATGGGATTAAATATGCTAAATGTATTTCCAGCCTTAAAAAGGCTAAGTGTATTCATACCAAAATCATGGAATAAAACACTTAAGAAAAAGAACAATAGTCCATTCTACATTGGATTACTAAATGGCTTAATGCCATGCGGACCCTTACAATCAATGCAATTATTCGCATTATCGACAGGAAGTTTAGTCCAAGGTGCATTATCGATGTTTGTATTTAGTATTGGTACATTACCGCTTATGTTTGGGTTTGGTTTTTTAGGAACGATGCTTTCTAAAAAATCAACTGCAATAATGATGAAGGTAAGTGCTGCTCTAGTTGTGCTTTTGGGATTTGGAATGATTAATACAGGAATTAGTATGTCAGGATTCTTAGCCTTTGGTACGGATACCAATGGTAATCAAGCAAGTGTTGTAGATAATGTTCAAATTGTTGAAATAGAAGTTGGATCACGTTCTTATAGTCCGATTACAGTAAAAGAAGACATTCCAGTGAAATTTAACTTACTCGTAAAAGAAGGGGTATTAAATGGCTGCAATAATGAGATTATAATTCCTGAATATGGGATACGATTAAAACTTCAAGAAGGAGATAACTGGGTAGAATTTACACCAACTGAATCTGGTGTATTTCCATACAGCTGTTGGATGAATATGATTCGAAGTAGTATCACAGTAACAAAATAAATAAAGGAGAAAATGAACTATGAAAAAAACAGTAGCTATCGTTTTGGGCATTGTTGTTGTATTAGGAGTAGGATTTGTAATAATTAAAGATAAACCAAGAATAATTCAACCAGAAAATGAAACAGTTTCTTATGGAATTCAAAACGCACAAAATCTTACACAAGACATTGTTGTTGCGACAATGGATAAGGATAAACAAGTTATTGAAACAAACTTGAATTATTATGGATATCCAATACTTGTGGTAGAAAAAGATGTACCTGTTGAATGGATGATGAATGTTGATGCAGAAAATTTAACGTCTTGTAATAATTTATTTTATATTCCAGATTATCAAATTCAACATGAATTTGTAGTAGGAGAAAATAAAATTGAATTCACACCAAATGAAGTAGGAATCATTGATTACCAATGCTGGATGGGTATGATAAGAAGTAATGTTGTTGCCGTTGATGATTTATCGAAAGTAGATTTAGAGGAAATTCAACAACAGCTTGCTGGTCAAGCAAGAACCAACCGAGGAAGATGTTGTGGAGACTAAGGAGGAGTTATGAAAAAAATATTTAATATAGAGGGAATGACATGTGCATCATGTGCAGCTCGAATTGAAAAAGTTGTTGGAAAAGTAGAGGGTGTATCATCAGTTACTGTTAATCTTGCAACTGAGAAAATGAATGTTGAGTTTGATGAAAATAAATGTTCACCGAATGATGTAATGAATGCGGTTGATAAAGCCGGATATAAAGCGAAAGAAATAGTAGAAAGTAAATCATACACCCTTAAAATTAAAGGAATGACTTGTGCGGCTTGTGCAGGTGCTATCGAAAAAACAGTTGGAAAGATTGATGGTGTTACAAATGTACGTGTTAATCTTGCAACTGAAAAAATGATTTGTGATATTGATCCTTCAAAAACAAACAAGGCTGCAGTTCGCCAAGGTGTAGAAAAAGCCGGGTATGCTTGGGAAGAGACAGAGAATAAGAATACTATCGATGAAGACAAAGCACGTAAAGAAAAAGAAATAAAAGTATTATGGACAAAATTCATAGTTGCGGCGATATTTACAGTTCCACTTTTATATGTTGCAATGGGACATATGATACCAGGGATTAAACTTCCATTACCTGAGTTCATTGATCCAATGCATAATCCTATTAATTTTGCACTTCTTCAAATTGGGTTAACAATACCAATTTTGATAGCGGGGTATCGTTTCTATACAGTAGGCTTTAAAGCGTTGTGGTTACGTTCTCCAAATATGGATAGCTTGATTGCGATGGGTACAACCGCAGCGTGTTTATATAGTCTTTATTCAACTGTTCAAATTATTCAAGGAAATCATCATTTTATCGAAGGATTATATTTTGAAACAGCAGGTGTAATTATTACGTTAATCTTATTAGGTAAATCACTTGAAGCAGTATCAAAAGGCAAGACGAGTGAAGCAATTAAAAAATTGATGGGACTTGCACCTAAGACGGCAATTGTTATTAAAGATAATCAAGAAATAGAAACACCAATTGATGAAGTATTAGTTGGAGATATAGTTTTAGCAAAACCGGGAAGTAAAATTCCTGTTGATGGCATCGTAGAAGAAGGAAATTCTTCTGTTGATGAATCGATGTTAACAGGTGAGAGTATTCCAGTTGAAAAGAAGAAGGGTGATAAAGTTTTTGCCGCTTCTATTAATAAAAATGGAATGTTGAAATTCAAAGCTACTAAAGTAGGTAGTGATACAGCATTAGCACAAATTATCAAACTTGTTGAAGAAGCACAAAGTACCAAAGCGCCCATCGCCAAACTTGCGGATATCGTATCAGGTTATTTTGTACCTATCGTATTTTTAATCGCGTTAGCAGCATTTGTTATCTGGTTACTTGTTGGAAAAGATTTTGTTTTCTCATTAACGATTTTCATATCTGTTCTTGTCATTGCATGTCCATGTGCCCTAGGTTTAGCCACGCCAACAGCAATTATGGTTGGGACAGGTAAAGGCGCAGAGAATGGAATTTTAATCAAGAGTGGCGAAGCATTAGAAGCAGCTCATCAAATCGAAGTTATTGTATTTGATAAAACAGGTACAATTACTGAAGGAAAACCAGAAGTAACAGATATTCTAACAACTAAAATGATTGATTCAACTAAATTACTACAATTAGTGGCATCTGCTGAAAAGGGAAGTGAACATCCTTTAGGTGATGCAATTGTGAAGGAAGCTGAAAAGAAGCAATTACCTTTCTTAACAATTGATCAATTTGAAGCGCTACCAGGTAGAGGGATAAAAGTTGAAATAGAAAATCACGAATTATTAGCGGGTAATTTGAAACTGATGATGGAAGAAAATATTTCTACAAATGAATTTGACGAACGTGGTAAACAATTAGCGAGTGAAGGTAAAACACCTATGTTCATTGCGATTGACCATGAAATTTCTGGTATTATTGCAGTTGCGGATGTCATTAAGGAAAGTAGCATTGCAGCGATTACTCAATTAAAGAAAATGGGAATTGAAGTAGCGATGATTACAGGTGATAACACCCGTACTGCTAATGCAATTGCAAAACAAGTAGGTATTACACGAGTTTTATCAGAAGTTTTACCACAAGATAAAGCAAATGAAGTCAAGAAGATTCAAAGTGAAGGTAAAAAAGTAGCGATGGTTGGAGATGGTATTAATGATGCTCCAGCACTAGCACAAGCTAATATTGGTATTGCCATCGGCAGTGGTACAGATGTTGCAATAGAAAGTGCTGATATTGTTTTAATGCATAGTAATCTCATGGATGTTCCTACGGCAATTCAATTATCAAAGAGCACGATTAAAAACATTAAGCAAAACTTATTCTGGGCTTTTGCTTACAATATTGCCGGCATCCCACTTGCGGCAGGTGTGATTTACGCATTTGGTGGACCATTATTGAATCCTGTCTTCGCTGCAGCAGCGATGAGTCTATCTTCAGTATCTGTATTAGCGAATGCATTAAGATTGAAACGATTCAAACCAATGAAGTAGTATTTTTAGAAGGTATTTTGATGTTTATCTACAATATTTACGAATATAAATATTTATTTTATTCTTTTGTAATTTAATGTTGCAATTTGTCCTGTAGTTTGCTATTATAATATAGCACTGTAAATTACAGGACATGTTTAAAAAATGCGCCCATAGCTCAACTGGATAGAGCGTTTGACTACGGATCAAAAGGTTGCGGGTTCGATTCCTACTGGGCGCGCCATTTAAATAAACGGGATGTAGCACAGCTTGGTAGTGCACTTGATTTGGGATCAAGGGGTCGCAGGTTCGAATCCTGTCATCCCGACCATTTATTTATTATTGATGGCGAGGTAGCTTAGTTGGCTAGAGCGTTCGGTTCATACCCGGAAGGTCGTGGGTTCGAGTCCCACCCTCGCTACCATCGTTTTAAAGTTTATGAGGTCGGAATACGGACCCTTAGCTCAGTTGGTCAGAGCTACCGGCTCATAACCGGTTGGTCGTAGGTTCGAGTCCTACAGGGTCCACCAGTTAATTTAATCTTTATGGAGGAATACCCAAGTGGTTGAAGGGTCCGGTCTTGAAAACCGGTAGGTCGGGAAACTGGCGCCTGGGTTCGAATCCCAGTTCCTCCGCCATTTAAAAAATTTATTATCACATCGCGGGATAGAGCAGTCTGGTAGCTCGTCGGGCTCATAACCCGGAGGTCGTTGGTTCAAATCCTTCTCCCGCAACCAAGTGGTCCTGTAGCTCAGTCGGTAGAGCAATGGACTGAAAATCCATGTGTCGCCGGTTCAATCCCGGCTGGGACCACCATTAGAAAACATGCGTATAAGCCTATTATTAAAGGGTTTATACGCTTTTTCTTTCTTTATTTACAAATTAATTTTTTATCGTTCTTTATTAGTTTTTATCGTTCTTTGTGATGTCAGTGATGTCAAAAAGCTGATTTTTCTTTATAACTTTAAGTTGCTCTAAACTTATTGTGGTTTAGATAGACTTAAAAATATACTAAATGTTTAACTATTAGAACCTGAGAATAGATGTAGTCATGTAAAATTAAATGCTAAAAGGTATGAATTATTCCAAAATGAAGAGTTTTCATGAAATATGATGTATAATAGTCAAAGGCGTAAATTCGCTAATATAACAAATACGTTATTTTGATAAAATTTAATTAGATATTGAAAGGATTAACAGATATGGGATACAAAAAAATTAGAAAAATAATGGAGGCAAGTGAAGTTATTGAACTATTGCCTTTACCAGAATCACTAAAAAGAATAAAAGAACAAAGGGATGAAGAAATTAAAAATGTTTTAAATGGAACAAGTGATAAGTTTTTAGTCATCATTGGACCATGTTCTGCAGATAATGAAGATGCTCTTTGTGAATATGTTTCACGACTTGGCAAGGTACAAGAGAAAGTTAAAGATAAATTAATACTTATTCCGCGTATTTATACAAATAAACCAAGAACTACGGGAGAAGGATATAAAGGAATGTTACATCAACCTTCACCTGACAAAGAACCAAATATTTCTGATGGTATACTTGCGATTAGAAAGATGCATATTCGGGCACTTGAAATATCTGGACTTACTGCGGCAGATGAAATGCTATATCCAGATAATCTTGCATATATGGAAGATTTAATAAGTTATCATGCAGTAGGAGCAAGAAGTGTTGAAAATCAACAACATCGTTTAACATCTAGTTGTCTTGATCTTCCAGTCGGAATGAAAAATCCAACAAGTGGGGATTTATCGGTAATGTTTAATGCCATTAAAGCTGCGCAATCAGGGCATAATTTTATTTATCGATCAAATGAAGTTGAATCTACGGGAAACCCATATGCACATGCTATTTTAAGAGGGTATGTAAATAGACACGGTGAAAACATGCCTAATTATCACTATGAAGATTTAGAACTCGCAATCGATTTTTATGAAAAACGTGGATTTGAAAATCCTGCGCTTATTATTGATACAAATCATTCAAATTCAAGAAAACGTTATTTTGAACAAACACGTATTGCAAAAGAAATATTATATAGTAGAAAATACAATCCGAAGCTTAAAAAAGTTATTAAAGGACTGCTCATTGAAAGTTATTTATTAGCTGGTTGCCAAGATATTTCTGATAATATGGAATTTGGTAAATCGATTACTGATCCATGTTTGGGTTGGGAAGAAAGTGAAGAATTAATTTATTATATTGCTGAAAATGTATAATTTACTTAATTTGCTGAATCAAATGTAAAACTATAGCCTATAAATAACTTAACTAGTTATCTATAGGTTTTTTAATATTTGTAACAACATTAAAAAAAATTTGGAATTGTGTATTACTTTAAGTTTTCACTGTATTTTTACTCAACTCATCGTTTCAAAAATGAACTTCAAGAGTGAAATAACACATTTAGATTTAACAGGAGAGTATAATATTTTTGAAAGTTAAAGGAGTGTTACTGTGGAAAATTTTATTGTCCAAACTTGTTGGTATTTCTTCATTTATGGGTTTTTGGGATGGTGTGCAGAAGTAGTGTTTCATACTGCAATAACTGGGAAATGGGTTAATCGAGGGTTTTTAAATGGTCCTATTTGTCCTATTTATGGATTTGGCATGTTGCTTATTCTTCTTGTTTTAGACCCTCTAAAAAACAATTTATTCCTTTTATTTATAGGCTCTGTTCTATTAACGAGTAGCCTTGAATTTATTACAGGATGGACATTGAAGAATTTGTTTCATTTAACATGGTGGGATTATTCTAACCGACCATTTAATTTAGGTGGATATATTTGTTTGAAGTTCAGTATAATGTGGGGTGTTGCAGGAGTTATTATCGTTGAAATCATACACCCAATAGTACAACGTTTTGTTGAGTCTTTACCACTTACTATAGCTCTCTTTTTTGTTATTTTATTTAGTGCAATCTTAATATTGGATTTTATTGCAACACTTACTACATTGGTTGGATTTAAACATAATCTTCGTGAGTTAGAAAGAGTTGGTTTAGAAATAAGAAAATTGAGTGATTCATTAAGTCATGAACTGAGTGATGTTACTAAAATAACAGACAATAAGTTTGAAGAAACTAGACAAGAATTACAAGCTAAACTTGAATCATTAGAAAAACAAAATACTTTCTTAAAAAGACATATACTAGAGAAACGTTTTTTAGGAAGTCATCGCTTTTTTGGCTCATTACCTAAATTTCAATTTACCAAGCATGGATCAACTCATGCGCAATTAAAAGATGATTTCAATAAAATTCACAATGAAAATTAAACATTGTAAAGTATAAGTATTTTATGAAAAAAGGTAAAAGAGTATACCTTGAAGAATTATTGGAGTTATAATACTAATATTTAATATTATATTGCTGAAACACTTGATAGAGTTGAAAGAAAATGAATAAAGACAAAGGAAAGAAGATATTAATTCTCTTAACTTTGTCTTTTGTTTTATATTTATAAGAAAAAATTTGTTAGAATAAATAGCAAGAATAATTAAAAGATGTAAAAATGCGTTTGATATAATTGCTCCAAGAAAGGAGGATGCTGTAATGAAGATAAATATTATTAATGTAAATTTAGTAATAGAATATATAGAGAATAACTTAGCAAATAAACTAGACTTAGAAATAGTAGCTCAGGCAGCACATTATTCTAAATACCATTTACATCGAATTTTTACAGAAACGGTTGGTCTTACTATACATGACTATGTACAAAGGCGACGATTAACTGAAGCTAGCAAGTTGCTCATATTTTCAGATAAACCAATTATTGAAATTGCTTTGATTGCAGGCTATGAAAGTCAACAAGCATTCACAACAATTTTCAAACTAATGTATAAGAAATCACCTAATCAATACCGAGTAGAAAGACAATTTTATCCATTGCAGCTACGTTATATTTTGAATAATCAACCAACAAAAATAAGTACTGAAATTGATTGGAAAAAAGATATCATCTTTGCAGAAGAGAAAGATATACCTGCATGGATGGATTTACTCTCTCTTGTTGTAGATGGATTTCCATATCTAGAGGAAACTAGATATTTAGATCAATTAGTGCAAGCTATTAATAAAAAACAAGCACTGATTATACGAGACAGTAATACCATCATTGGTGCAATGGCATTCAATGATGAAACAGGAAGTATTGATTTTTTAGGCATTCACCCACAATACAGAAAAAAAGACATTGCTCGAGCTTTTATGCAAAAAGCAGTTGAAGAACTTTTAAAAGATGTTCCAATAAGTATTACAACTTTTCGAGAAGGTGATAAAGCCGATCTGGGTTATCGAGAAGTATTTCAAAAACTGGGGTTTGCTGAAGCAGAACTACTAATAGAATTTGGTTATCCAACACAAAAATTTATTCTTCGCAAAGAGAATTTTGAGGTGAATGACAGTGAGTGATAATCTTTCACAGAATATCCAAAATCCTCTTGCGGGCAACTTTACTCTAAAATCACTTTTGAAATTTGCATTTCCAACAATTTTAATGATGGTTTTCATGGGATTATATACGATAGGAGATACTGTTATCATCGCTCGTTTTGTTAATACCGATGCCTTATCAGCCTTAAATATCGTTACCCCTGTTATCAATGTTATTGTAGGGCTTGGTGCAATGTTAGCGACAGGTGGTAGCGCAATTGTTGCGAGAAAAATGGGTGAGGGTAATACTAAACGGGCATCACAAGACTTCACATTAATTGTTTTAGCAGGAATTATTTTGGGTTTAGTTGTTGCAATCATAGGAAATCTTTTTATTGATGAAATCATATGGCAATTAGGTGCAAGTGATTTGCTATTTGAGTATTGTAAGCAATATCTATTAATTCTTTTAATCTTTACCCCTGCAAGTATGATGCAAGTATTATTTCAAAATCTAATTGTCACTGCTGGTAAACCGGGATTTGGAATGCTTTTATCAATTAGTGCAGGAGCAATCAATGTTGTTCTTGATTATATCTTTGTTGTTTCGATGAACATGGGAATTGCAGGTTCTGCACTAGGTACGGGGATTGGATATATGAAACCAACAGTGATAGGGTTTTTATTCTTCTTACGATCAAAAGGAACTTTGCAATTTCAAAAGCCTATTTTTGATATTAAAGTTTTATGGGAAAGTAGTTCAAATGGTTTTTCGGAGATGGTGAGTCAAGTAGCAACTGCAGTAACAACATTTCTATTTAATTTGATGATAATGAAATTATTGGGTGAAAATGGTGTTGCAGCAATTACAATAATCATTTATACGCAATTTTTACTAACAACTCTATATATTGGCTTTTCAATGGGGGTTGCACCAATAATTAGTTATAATTTTGGAAGTAAAGATTATGAATGTTTAAAACGTATTTTTCTCATTTGCTTACGTTTTGTATCCGTTATCTCAGTTGTTGTATTTGCTTTAGCAATGTTACTAGGGTCACCTTTGGTTCGTATTTTTTCACCAATTGGAACAGAAGTTTATAAGATAGCACGACAAGGTTTTCTAATTTTTCCAATCAGCTTTTTATTTTGCGGATTTAATATATTTGTATCTGCTACTTTCACTGCACTATCAAATGGAAAAGTGTCAGCGGTTATTTCTACATTACGAACATTTGTTTTTATATCAGTTGCATTACTAATACTACCGCAATTATTTGATGTTGTTGGTGTTTGGATTGCAGTACCATTAGCTGAATTTCTAACAATGATAGTATCGGTTGCTTTTATCATAAGAAATAAAAAAGTCTATCATTATCTATGATGTGAAAAATAAAGAAAGTAAATTTGAATTGTATTGAAGAAATAAATATAAAATTGAAAAATTAAAAAAAATATTGAAAGGGCTTGCAATCAAAAAAAGTTATGGTATTATGTACTCATAAGTCAGTGATGTGATTATTAAGTTAAGCAAGATCTGAACTCAACACGAAAAATTTGTGTGAGTTGGGTCTTGTTTTTTTGCGACTTCTAGGAGGATTATAAATGAAAATCTATAAGGTAATAAACAACAATATGGTCTCTGTTTATAACGAAAATGGACAAGAGGTTATGCTTAAAGGTTTGTCTATTGGGTTTAATAAGAAACCTGGAGATTTAGTTGATGAAAGCAAGATTGAAAAGAAATTTGTTTTGGAAAATCAGCAATTGGTAAGACAGTTTGATTCTATTGTAATGAGTTTAGATAAGAATGTTGTAGATACTTGTATTGATGTAATTGCGGATATTAAAAAGTACTCTAAGGTTGAATTGGCAGACTCTTTATATGTGACTATTGTTGATCATATTAATAATTTGATTGATCGCATGAACGAAGGAATTAAATTTGATAACTCAATACTTTGGGATTTGAAAAGAATTTATTCTGAGGAATATCTACTTGCAAAAAATGCCATTACTGAACTAAATAAACGATTGGATTATCAACTGCCCGATGATGAAGCGAATTTTATTACATTGCATATCGTCAATGCAGAAAAATCAAGAACAATGAATGAAACATATAAAATTACTGATTGTATTGGTGACATATGTGCCATTGTAAAAAGTGAATTACCCTTGGATGTGTCGGATGAAGATTATTACTATAATCGCTTCATAATGCATCTTCGATTTATGCTAGAAAATCAAGGAAATCGAATGCAAGGTATACATAAGAGAAACAATATTATGCTTCAATCAATGATTGTTTTATATCCAGTAATTTGGAATACAGTAGAAAAAATTTCAGGTTATGTAAAAGCAAATTTAAATTGGGATTTATCGAATGACGAAAAACTATATCTGATAATTCATTTGGTACAAATATTTCATAGATAAAATCAAAAATTAACAGATATAGAGGAGAGAATAATGATTATTTACAGTGTAGTAAAAGGAATTGTACAAAGCTTGGAGTTCATACCTGATGAGATGTTTTCAACTAAGGTAGTTGGTGATGGCGTTGCGGTAAAACCAGAAGAGAATTGGATATATAGTCCAGTTGAAGGAACAATATCTATGGTTTTTGAAACAAAACATGCAATCGGAATAACAACAGATGATGGTACAGAAATATTAATGCATATTGGTGTGGATACAATGAATTTACAGGGTGAGCCGTTTGACATATATGTGCAAGTGAACGATAGAGTTAAAAAAGGTGAATTGTTGATGAGTTCAGATTTCAAATTGATTGAAGAAAAAGGATTGTGCTCATCAATTATGACAATAATCACAAATCGAAAAATAAAAATACTTAAGTCAGAAGGATTAGTATCTAAAGATGAAGCTGTACTTGAAGTAATAGAGGCATAAAAGGAGGAGAATATGTCAAAGAAAGATTTGCAGTACAAATTTCCAGAAGGATTTTTATGGGGTGGGGCTATCGCAGCGAACCAAAGTGAAGGTGCATGGTTAGAGGATGGAAAAACGCCACAAACAACTGACGTCATGGTTGGTATTGAAAATGACGGTCATACGCCTGGCATTAAATACAATGAAGGTACAGGTAAGTATGAGATTGCACAAGACCCAAACAAAGTTTATTTAGCAAATGAAGGAATTGATTTTTATCATCGCTACAAAGAAGATATCAAGTTGATTGCGGGCATGGGATTTACTTGCTTCAGAACTTCTATTTCATGGGCTAGAGTATTTCCAGCAGGAGATGCAATGGTGCCAAATGAAGTTGCTTTAAAACACTATGATGATGTTATTGATACTATTCGGTCATATGGGATGGAACCAATTATCACAATCACCCATTTTGATAATCCTTTAGATTTAATGATTAATTACAATGGTTGGTCAAATCGTAAATTAATTGATTTCTATTTGAATTATTGTGATGCAATTTTCAGAAGATATGGAGGAAAGGTAAAGTACTGGTTAACGTTTAATGAAATCAATAATTTATACCGTAGACCATTTGCAGCAGCTGGAGTTCTACCAAGTCAAACAGACCCTAGCAAGAAATACTATGATGAGAATTATACAGAATTAGAAATGAATCAAGCGTTGCACAATACGATGTTAGCGAATGCATTGAGTGTAAAGATGTTTCATAAACTAGTGCCCAATGGAATAATTGGCTGTATGATGGCAGGTTCACATGCTTCAGTATATTCTGCATCTTGCAACCCAGATGATGTCTTAGCGACGATTGATGCGAAACGTGAGACATATTTATTTACAGATATTATGTGTGAAGGGTATTATCCATTCTGGTTGACAAAACTTTGGGAGAAACATGGAACTTATCCAGAAATTCGTGAAGGAGAATTGGAAACGATTCGTAATAACACAGTTGACTATTTAGGGTTCAGTTATTACTTTTCAAATGTATGTGTACATGAAGAAGGGCATATGTATGATGGTGGTGCATTAGTTCCAGGTGGTAAAAAAACAATAAATGAATTCTGTAATGAGTTTAGTCCAGATCCTTGGCGTTTCCGCAAAGATCCTAAAGGATTCAGGATTCTTGTACAAGAATATTCAGATCGTTATCATTTACCATTATTCATCGCTGAGAATGGAATCGGCTTATATGAAAATGATGCAGATGGACCAATTCAAGATCCAGAACGTGTGAAGTATTTAGAAGAACATTTGAAACAATTACAACTTGCAATTGAAGATGGCGCACCGGTCTTTGGATATTGTTGGTGGGGTCCGATTGATATCATGTCTTCTGGATCAGGAGAGATGGATAAACGCTATGGATTTATCTATGTTGATAAGCATAATGATGGAACAGGTGATATGCACCGTTCGATAAAGCAAAGCTATTATCGCTACAAAGAAATCATTGAAAATAATGGTCTATAAGGTAGTGAAGCAATAATCAAAAAAACACGAAATACAAGGGAGGGAAAAACAATGGATTATCGTGAAACAGGACTTAAAGCATTAGAAGCAGTAGGGGGTAAAAATAATGTTCGTAATGTAACACATTGCGCAACAAGACTACGTATTGAAGTCAAGGATCGCTCAAAAGTAGATGAAACAAAAATTCAAAATGTACCGGGAGTTATGAAGATGATAGAATCAGCGGGACAATTACAATTTGTTATAGGACCAAGTGTAAATGAAAGTTATCAAGTAGTGGTGAATGAAATTGGTGAAGGAGTTGCAGGTGGACAAGTTGCAGATGACCCAGAAGATAAAAAAGGAGATAATAAACAAAGTTTTGTAGTAAAAGCATTGGGAATTATTTCTGGGATTTTTATTCCAATTTTACCAGCGTTAATCGCGTCAGGAATGATTAAAGCTTTACTTACGATTTTAACAAGCTTTGGATTAGTTGATACTGCTTCAGGTGTGTTTACAATTATCACATTTGCTGCAGATTCTGTATTCTATTTCTTGCCTATTTTATTAGCTGCAAGTTCTGCAAAAGTATTTGGTATGTCTCAAGGTTTAGCGATGATGTTAGGTGCTATTTTACTGCATCCAACGTTTACTGGAATTGTTGCTGATGGAACAACAGCGCTCGATATCTTCGGTTTAGGGGTTCGATTAGTAAACTATAAAGCAACTGTAATTCCTATTATCTTAATTATTTGGATTGCTAGTTATGTAGAAAAATTTGCAACTAAGTATTTACCAGATGTTATCAAATATGTTTTCAGACCATTAATTGTAATGATTGTTATGCTTCCATTAGCACTTTGCGTATTAGGTCCTATTGGTGCGGTTCTCGGTGATGGGCTTGCTGCATTATTATCTTGGATTCAAATAACAATCCCATGGTTATTACCTACATTTATTGGTACAATAGCTCCACTGATGGTATTGTTTGGCTTGAATAACTGTACAATTCCACTGATCTACGCTCAATTATCTGCAGTAGGTTATGAAACGGTTGCTGGACCTGGGATGCTAGCACACAACATTGCAGAAGGTGCTGCTTCATTAGCAATCGCATTAAAATCAAAAGATAAAAAAGTAAAACAACAAGCTTTCTCTACAAGTTTTACAGCATTGCTTGGTGGTATTACTGAACCAGCTATCTATGGAATTACTTTACGATATAAAAACGTGTTACCTTGTGTAATGATTGGTGGTGGTGTTGCTGGATTATTTGCAGGTTTAACTGGTTTAGTTCGTTATGCTACAGCAGCTCCTTCTATCATTACACTCCCTACATATATGGGTGAAAATCCTAGTAATATCTGGTTAGCAGTTGCTACTTTAGCTATTGCCTTTGCTGTAACTTTTATATTGGTATATTTTGTAAAAACTGAAGATACAAATAAAGAAGTGAAGAACCAAGCTGTTTTAGACGAATTGAATAAATAAGTAAATGTGTACAGTATCTAAACTTGATACTGTACATCATTTCAAAGAAAGAGAGGATTTATGGCTGAAATACAATATAAGTTCCCAGAAGGGTTTTTATGGGGTGGTGCTATAGCTGCTAATCAAAGTGAAGGTGCTTGGCTAGAGGACGGAAAGAAACCACAAGCTACAGATGTAATGGTGGGTATTATTACGGATGGGCATACTCCAGGTGTGAAATATAATGAAGAAAAAGGTAAATTTGAAATGTCTTTACATAAAGACAAAGAATACTTAGCACATGAAGCGATTGATTTCTATCATCGTTATAAAGAAGACTTACAGTTGATGGCGGGTATGGGATTCAATTGTTTTCGTACTTCTATTTCTTGGGCTAGAATTTTTCCTAATGGTGACGAAGTAGCTCCTAATGAAAATGGATTAAAATACTACGATGATCTGTTTGATACAATGCTTTCTTTAGGAATGAAACCAATTGTCACTATTACTCATTTCGATACACCTTTAAATTTAATGACTGAATATAATGGTTGGTCAAATCGCAAGATGATTAAATTCTTTATGAATTATTGTAATGTTATTTTTAGAAGATATGGTTCAAAAGTGAAACATTGGTTAACGTTTAATGAGATTAATAATATTTTCCGTATGCCCTTTGCAGCTGGTGGTGTAATTCCAAGTCATTATGATTCAAACTCAAAAGATTTCTCTGCAAACTATACCCAGATGGAATTACATCAAGCATTGCACAATGCAATGGTAGCAAATGCAAAGTGTGTAAAGCTATTTCATGAATTAGTACCTCACGGACAAATTGGGTGTATGATTGCAGGTTCTCATTTAGCAACATATCCAGCTTCTTGTGATCCTCGTGATGTTCTTGCAACTTTAGATGCAAGAAGAAATACATTCTTATTTACAGATATCATGGCTGCAGGTGTATATCCTGAATACTTGCGTAGAATGTGGGATGTTGAAGGAATTAAACCGACTATGGAAGAAGGGGATATTGAATTAATTCGTGACAATACCGTCGATTATATTGGATTTAGTTATTATTATTCCAATGTATGCAATGCAGCTGATGGTGCTGAATTTTTTGAAGGGACTTTGATGAAAGGGAGTAGAAAAGTAAAAAATCCATATATCACAGATTTTAGTCCTGATCCTTGGAATTTTCCATTAGATCCCCTTGGAATTCGTTATGTTTTAGAAGAATACACGGATCGTTATCATAAACCATTATTTATTATGGAGAATGGCTTAGGATTAGATGAAACGGAAGAATATGGAAAACAAATTCAAGATCCTGAACGTGTAAGATTCTTAGAAGAACACTTAAAACAAGTGTCATTAGCAATTCAAGGTGGTTGTAATGTAATGGGTTATTTATGGTGGGGACCAATTGATCTTGTTTCATCAGGTACAGGAGAGATGAAAAAACGTTATGGTTTTATTTATGTAGATCGACATAATGATGGCAGTGGTGACTTACATCGTTCTATCAAACAAAGTTACTATCGTTATAAAGAAATTATTGAAAACAACGGATTATAGGAGAGTAAAAATGGATTATATACATAGTTTTCCAGAAGGATTTATGTGGGGGGCTTCAACGAGTGCCTATCAATGTGAAGGGGCAGCATTAGAAGACGGTAAAAAAGACAATCAACAAGATGTTATCAATAGAGAAATTCATGATGAATATGGATACGCAGATGCTTCTGTAACGAGCGATCATTATCATCATTACAAAGAAGACGTCGCTTACATGGCAGAAATGGGATTTACTTCTTATCGTTTCTCAATGAATTGGTCAAGAATTTTTCCTAATGGGGTAGGAGAAGCAAATCCTAAGGGAGTAGAATTTTATCATAATTTAATCAATGAACTAAAAGCTAATAATATTGAACCTATTGTGACAATGTGGCATTACGATTTACCAATGGCATTAGTAAATGAATATGGAGGATGGGCAGATCGCCAAATTGTTGATGATTTCGAATACTATGCACGTTTCATCTGTAAAGAATATGGCTCTAAAGTAAAATATTGGCTCACAATCAACGAACAAAGTATTGTTGTGAATTATATTGATCGTAAAAACAAGATTACTAAAGAACAGCAATATGATCCAAAGTTTCGTTATCAAGCAAACCACTATATGAATTTAGCTCATGCAAAAGCTGCAATTGCTATTCATGAATTAGTACCAGATGGATTGTGTGGAGCAGCATTAGATATGGCTCCATACTATTCTCATACATGTGATCCAAAGGATATAATGGCTGCTAAGAATGCCAATGCGTTCAAGAATAACTTCTACATGGATGTTTATATTAAAGGAATCTATACACCATCTATATTAAAATACTTAGAACGTCAAGGATTGATGTTTGAAATACAAGATGGCGATATGGAAATTATTAAGAAAGGCTCAGAATGCTTTGATTTCTTAGGAATTAATTATTATCAAAGTCAATGTGTTAAAGCAGCAACTCCGGGAGCATCACGTCGTTCTAAACAAAACAATAAAATTGGAAAAGGTGGAAATGTAACTTATGAGATTCAACCAGATTTATTTGAAGGCTGTTTGAATGAAACAATTGGTGCAACTGATTTTTCAATGCCTATAGATCCAATGGGTCTTCAATATGTATTAGAAGATATCAATGATCGTTATAATATTCCAACAATGATATGTGAAAATGGATTTGGTGCCTATGATAAATTAGAGAGTGATGGATCTATTCATGATCCATACCGTATTGAATATATTCGTGAACATATTAAAGCAATGAAGACAGCTATTGCCAATGGTGCAAAGGTGATTGCATACAATCCTTGGTCAGCATTTGATTTATTATCTACAAGTAATGGAATTGCAAAACGTTATGGATTTATTTATGTAGATCGTACAGATGATGATGTAAAAGAATGCAAACGATACAAAAAAGATTCTTTCTACTGGTACAAAAATGTAATTAAAACAAATGGAAGAAATTTAGAATAAAAATAATGAAAAGACTATAATTAGTAAGAGAATTTTTAGTTATATATTTCCATGATATATTTAGATATGGAACATAAAATTAATTATAGAAATTTGTCTGAATCATCATGTAAATAAAAACGCCTAGATATTTTATAATCTAGACGTTTTTTCCCTATGCCATTAAATTGAATTAACTATAAATGGAAATTAATATTTTTAGACAAAAATGAGTATAATAAGAGATTATTTCGTTCGTATATTAAGTAAAATTAAGAAATAAACACTAGTCTACAAATGTAGATAATAGTATTATAGTCTTAGATTAAGAAGAGAGAGGAAAAATAAATGAAGAAAATAAATTGCATGTTACTTGTATGTCTAATTCTAATGGGATGTAGTGCTAAGAAAGAAGAAGTTCCGGTAGGAACACCAGAAGCGACAGCTAGCCCTCAAGTTGTGTTCACTCCAGATACAAATCCACAAGATAGACCTTATCCAACACCAAATGGAAAAATAGAACAAAATTATGACTATAACGTAGAGAAAAACGAAGATAGTAAAAAAATGAAAATTACTTTCTATGATCGTGCTACTGATATTATTGGACATTCGATTACAATTTTTGATAGTAATGATCAAATGTTGTCAAGTTCAAGTGGATTCAGTACAGTGAATGAGTATATTACGATTGATGATGAAAGCGCGTATGAACAAAAATTCTCAGATAAAGAAACATCTATTTACGAAGGAGACGGTTTTCCGACATTAGATATTGAGTCGAATAATTATTTAAAAATATCTTGTTTTGTTTACTTAAAAGATAAAATCGAACAACCTTGTTCAGAAACATATCTGATTCCTAATGCTGCTGGCTTTAGCTATAAAATATATTTAGTCAAGGATAGCGAAGGAAACTATAAATTTAGCCCTACTGAAGAATAAGAAGTGCTAAATTATAATTTAGTGCTTTTTTTAGATAGACATGAGATATACTTAAGATGGTAATGAGGTGGAAACATGAGAATTGAATAGTATGCAAGGTTAAATAAGCCTTGCGGGAATGTGAATAAGAAGGAGGCTTATATGAGCTATTTTAAATTTGAAAATAAAAATGTTTTTTATAGTGAAGAAGGAGAAGGAACACCTTTACTATTTCTTCATGGGAATACTGCATCATCCAAGATGTTTGATTTAATTGTGGATAAGTATAAAAAAGATTATAAAGTAATTATAATTGATTTTCTTGGACATGGAAAATCAGATAGATTATCTGAATTTCCTGCTGATTTATGGTTTTATGAAGCTAGACAAATAATTGAGTTCTTGAGAATAAAGAATTATGAAAAAGTTTATTTGATTGGTAGTAGTGGAGGGGCATTAGTTGCGATTAATGTGGCGCTAGAAGAAAGTGGCAGAGTTACTAAAGTAATTGCGGATAGCTTTGAAGGTGAATATGCACTTACTGAGTTTACTTCTAACATTGATGAAGATCGTGAACAATCAAAAAAAAGTGAGGATTCACGGATGTTTTATGAATACATGCATGGTGAAGGATGGGAACAAGTCGTTGACAATGATACACAGGCAATTATTAAACATAGTCAATCTATTAAAAAATTCTTTCATAAAGATTTAGCTGAATTAAAAGCGAAGATATTGTTAACAGGGAGTCTAGAAGATGAATTCGTATCATTTCTATCACCTACATATTTTGAAGATACATACACAATGATGATTGAAAAGATTGGGCATGGAGAAATTAAACTCTTTGAGCATGGTAGACACCCAGCATTATTATCGAATCAAGATGAGTTTGTCGAAGTAAGTATTAATTTTTTTAATGAATGATAAAAGCATGGAGAAAAACTCCATGTTTTTATGTATTTGATACCAAAAAACAAAAAATATTCTTCATAATCATTTTTACATAATGTATAATGAAAAAGAAAGTTAGGTATGGGATGATTTTATTAGGGTGTATAGGATTTTGTTTATATTTAGTTTATGATTTTAATCAATCATATTTGCACCAAAAATGGTTGCAACCATGTTTCTTACTTGGATCACTCTGTGTGTGCGTTTCGTGGATAGGAATTACAATTATTGGTGATAAGCAGATTTATTTCATGTTTATACAAGGAATCTTTCTGATTCTTTCAATATTTTTTGCAATACTATTAATTTACACACTTTTCTTTGCGATACCATTTAAAGATACATATGTTGATGAAAATTTTAAATGTGTTTGTCGTGTGGGTGTTTATGCTTTGTGCAGACATCCAGGAGTGTTATTTTTATTTGGTTTTACATTCTTCATGGCAGTAGGTTTAGGTTCTTCGTTATTATTAAAGGGGTGTTTGATATTTAATTTTTGCAATGTTATTTATGTAATATTACAAGACAAATATTTTTTTCCTCATTGTTTTGACGACTACTTAGATTATAAAACAAAAATACCTTTTCTTATTCCTTCTAGGAAAAGCTATTACGAATGCGTAAATAGTATTAGGGATTTACATAAGAAATAAGGAGACTAACGATGAGATTTGATCAAAGGGTTAAACATAAAGACTATAAGTCTCTGTGGAAAGAGTATTGTGGGTTTCTTGATTTAGATATCAATAGTATGATGGAAATTCAAGAAAGATTGCTGATGGAACAAATCGGCTTATTAAATAATTGTGAACTAGGGTCACGCTTATTTAATGATAGGCAAATTAATAGTATAAACGAATTTAGAAAGTTCGTTCCTTTGACTACGTATGAAGATTACGCAGATATTTTACTAACTCATCGTGAAAGAGCTTTGCCATCAGATGTAATAACGTGGATTGAAACCACTTGGGAAGGTGGTAGACATCCAGTTAAAACTGCACCTTATAGCAAAGCGATGTTAGATACTTTTAGAAATAATACAATTGCATGCTTAATGCTTGCGAGTAGTCGAGGTAGAAATGATTTTTCAGTTAAAGAACATGATAAAGCACTTTATGGTGTTGCATCATTACCTTATGCAACAGGATTACTACCACTCTTGCTAGAAGATGAGATTAATCTCGATGTTTTACCGCCAGTTAAAGTCGCTCAGAAGCTCTCATTTAAAGAGCGAAATGTTTTAGGATTTAAAATGGGTATGCAACAAGGATTAGATGTTTTCTTTGCTCTCAGTGCAGTAGCATACTATATATCAATGGCTTTAGAAGATGCATCTAACAAAAAATCAAGTGGCGGATTAAAAACATTGTTGGGTACTAATGTGACAATGCTGACACGTTTTATGAAAGCAAAGTACATATGCAAAAAAGAACATCGTTCACTGCAGCCTAGAGACTTATTTAAAATGAAAGCTCTTATTTGTGCAGGAACTGATAGTAGATACTATAAAGATAAACTTGAAAATTTATGGGGCGTACGACCTTTAGAGATATTCGCTGGTACTGAACCAACATGCATAGCATCAGAAAGCTGGGCTAAAAATGGTATGTATTTTTTCCCGGATTCTTGTTTTTATGAGTTTGTGCCAGAAAGTGAAATGTTAAAACGCTTAAATGATGCAACGTATCAACCAAAAACCTATTTGTTAAATGAATTGGTACAAGATGAAATGTATGAACTTGTAATTACAGTGTTTAAGGGTGGGGCATTTGCACGTTATTTAACGGGAGATTGTTATCGTTGCGTTGCAAAAGAAGATAAAGAAAATCATATTTTGTTACCACGATTTGAATATGTTGATCGTATTCCTACAATTATTGATATTGCAGGATTTACGCGAATTAGTGAAAAATCAATACAAGATGTAATTGATCTAAGTAAATTATCCATTGTCGATTGGGTTGCCTTAAAAGAATATGATTCATCTTGGCGTCCTTATATGCATTTGATAATTGAATTAAAGAAATCAACTTTAGAAGATGAAGCAAGTAACCTAGTTCTTCTAAAAAATCATTTACGGGCATATTTTGCTTATTTTGATACAGATTATGATGATTTAGAAAAAATGCTAGGTATTGATCCATTGAAAGTAACTATTGTGCAGTGTGATACCTTTGCGAAGTATCAAGAGAAATATCAAAGCCCAATTCAAAAAATGAATGCAAAAACATATCAGATTAATGATTTGTTATCACTATCATCTAAAGTAAGGGAGGTGGAAGAATGCCAACGATTGTAATACCGGCATTTGCTTTATTCTTCTATATGATTATGTTTGTAACATTAATAGATGTTAGAAAAAATCGTACTGTAGGAATATTCATGTCAATGCTTCTCTGCTTTATCTTGTGGACCGGTGGATCGTACTTAATGCGTAGTATGATGTGGCCAGGTGTTCAATTTTGGTGCAATATTTCTATTGGAGGAATGTTTGCTATACCTTGTTTATATTATGTATTTATCAGCGATTTTGTTGGATACAAAGGATATGCAAAGAAATCTATTTTCTTTTTCATCACTATTCTTATTTTAATTTTGAATTTTAGTAATGGCTTATTTGAATCAATTGAAGTTCAATATTTATCATTAGGAAATCCCGAATTTATCTTTGTTGGAAGATGGACATTAGTTATTCCAGTAATACTCGTTTTTTGGGTAGCAGGAGCAATATTTAAACTAATATATGTTTCAATAAAAAACAAAGAACGCAATATTAAAGATTATGCACCAATCATTGTCGGTGTGGCATCATTAACTTTAGGAACCACTTTATCGTCGATTCCTGCGATTGGAAAATTTCCAATTGATACATTATCAGGAATTGTGAATGCTTACTGTTTATTCTATATTCTCTATAAACGTAGATTGTTTAATTTTACATTTGCGATTACAAGAGGAACTACATACGTTCTAACTACAATCTTTGTGCTTATTATAGGTATTAACTTTGTAGATCCGGCAGAAAAATTGATTGTACAGCTTTATCCACAGTTGAGTGAGTACACAACATTGATAATTGTAGGGCTATTAGCACTTATAACAGTAATTGTGTTTCGAACATGCAGATCAAGTATGGATGCGCTTTTTTCTAGAAAAGAAAAACAACAAACAAATTCATTAAAAGAATATAGTTCACAAATTACAAAAACGATTAGTTTAGTTGATATCGCAAATTTATTAATTCAGGTTGTTCAAGAAAATACAGAATCAGAAAAAGTATATCTTTTCTTAAGTAATGATGAAGAAGGAAACTTTGATTGTCTATATAGTACAAATATTTTGGATAATAAACATATTCTTATCGATAAAGATAGTCCTATTATTCGCTGGCTTCAAGTTAAGAAAAACTCAGTACTTATTAAAGATTTCAAACATAGTGTTTGGTATAAATCTCTTTGGGAACAAGAGAAAATCCAAATTGATAAATTTGGTATTGAATGTTTAGTGCCAGTTTATTCGAGTGATGAGCTTATCGGAATTGTTGCCCTAGGTGGCAATCAAAGTAGTGTACAGTATTCACAAGACACCTTAATGTTTTTGGATTTTGTTGCTTCAATCAGTGCAGTTGCGATTAAGAATGCTCACTTGTATGAATTAATTTATCAAAAGGCTAGTTTAGATCATCTTACTGGAATTTTGAATCGTGAATTCTTCTTCAGCAAAATGGAAGAAGTATTTGAATTAAACAAAGAGGATTGCATATCATTAATATTATTCAATCTGGATGATTTCTCACTTTACAATGAGTTATATGGACGATTAGAAGGGGATGCAACATTAAGAGGTGTTGCAGATATTCTAAAATCGATATGCAAGAAAGGTGCAATTTGTTCACGTTATAGTGCTAAAGAGTTCGCACTTTTATTGCCCAATGCTGATTTAAAAACAGCGAAAGAAAAAGCTAAATTAATTTCTAATCAAATCAGTAAAGGATTTGATTCAACAAAAGATCAATGGGAAAAAACATTAACTGTGAGTGTTGGTATTTGTACATATCCGACTGCTTCTGGAAATATAAAGGAACTAATTGATCATGCTGAAATGGCAGTTTTTAAAGCTAAACAGAATGGTAAAAATCAAATTGTTACATACACATCTGATACTGAAGATGCGGAAAACAAAGAACCACGTGTAAGAGGGCAAGTTTATGCTCAGTATGCGTCAACAGTATATGCTTTAACTGCAGCTATCGATGTTAAAGATAGTTATACATGTAATCATTCTGCCAATGTTTCTGAATATGCCGTAAAACTTGCAAAGGAAAAAGGATTGAGTGAGGAACACATTGAATTAATTAAAGAAGCAGGACTTTTACATGATATTGGTAAAATAGGTATACCTGAGGATATCTTAAACAAAGTATCCTCATTAACAGATGATGAGTATGAAGTAATGAAGAAACATGTTGAAAATTCAATCTCAATTATTCGTCATTTACCATCACTTAAATATGTTATACCTGCAGTATTAGGACATCATGAACGTTGGGATGGTAAGGGTTATCCAAGACGTATTAAGAAAGAAGAGATTCCAATTGCGGCACGTTGCTTATGTATTGCGGATTCTTATGATGCAATGACCACAAAGAGGAGTTATCGTGATCCATTACCAAAAGAGGTAGCGCTGATGGAAATCGAGAAAGGTGCTGGAACACAATTTGATCCAGAACTTGCAAAGTTATTTGTAAACATAATGAGGAGTTGAAGAAAGCTGGGCTTTCTTCTTTTCTTTTTGCAAGGAATACTCTATTCTATGTAGTGTAAATGAGGTGATAAAATGAGACTATGGCACAAAGATTTTATTCACGTTTTGCCGCGTCAACAATTATTAGCGCAATGGCGCGAATTATGTTCAATATATGCAAAAGAAGATAAACATGTATTAATAAATTTTATCTATGAATATACCCCAAGTCATCTTTATACGTATAGCAATCTGGTTATAGATGAAATGAAGAAGAGAGGATATAGAATCTCATCAACAGCTTTACAAAGATATACTATATATTTTGAAAATAAGAATCCAAGAAGAATTGCATATTCACAATTATACAAAGGAAAGATGAATCATAGATATTTATTACAATGCTTTAATAATCTTCAAGAGAAGTATGATTGTGGAGGAATTAGTAAAGAAGAATGGGGGAAAATAGAAGATGAATTTAATAGAAAACAAATTAACAGTTGATAGACTAAATGATTTAAGAGAAAGTGTTGGTTGGATGAGATTAGATAGTAAACAATTACAAGTATCATTAGAAAATACACTCTATTCAATAGAAATTATAAAAGATAATAAAACTGTCGCAGCAGGAAGAGTTATTGGTGATGGTGCATTTTATTTATCCATTGTAGACGTAATTGTCCATCCTAACTATCAAAATCAAGGTTTAGGAAAGTCGATAGTAAATTATCTAATTGAAAAGATAAAGAAGAACATGGAAAAAAATGATTATCAGCGTTGTACAATAAATATTGTAGCTGCAGCAAATAAAAAAGGTTTCTATGAGAAACTTGGATTTATTGATATTCAAGAAGAAAATACAGGAACAGGAATGCAACTCCGTCTTATTAGATGAAAAAATGACACAGTTTTGCCGAATTCTTAGTCATACTTAATGGTTGATTAAGGAGACAGGAATATGGAGGCAATAACGAAAATTATTCAAATTAAATTTATGGATCAAAGTAATCAAGAAATATTTTGGGGAATATTTTGGTGCTTTGTTTTCGTGGCTATTCTTTATGTTGTCATAAAGAGTATAAAAAGACCATAAGATAAAGATTTTAGTTAGTTTAGTGAAGTTCTTGAATTAATATTAAAAAACGGACGTGATTGATATTTAAATCTAATGTCCGTTTTACTTTATTGCTCAATAGAAAACTAATTATTTTTTCATGAATTTCAATGTTGCATCAATAATATCTTGTTGTTGTTGAATGTCTGTAATTGTAGCGGGATTATCACCATCTTGTGGTTTTGCGTTGTTATATAAAGCCATTTGCGTATGATTAGCTCCTTCAATAAATATAAAATGGGTTGAAGCAGGCAAGTATTTAGCTTCACTCTTAATCTTATTAGGTGTAGCTAAACCGTCATTTGTGCCGCTAATACTCAACACATTAAGTGAAGTATCATTCAAACTGAATTCGCTTGTTGTATAACTTGCGTATAATATTAATCCATCGAATTGATCAACATGTTTTTTAGCGTACATACTTGCAGCTGTACCACCTAATGAAAATCCAGAAATATACCAATTTTCGATATTAGGGTAACTCTCAATAATTTTATCAGCTTTATTAACACCAAGTATTGCTAAGTTAAATGGCATTTTTTGAATAATCACTAAATAACCCTGACTTGAAATTTCTGCTGCTGCAAATGCGAAACTGGATGGTTCCACTTTACCACCAGGGTAATATATTAAAGCGGTTGTTGGTGTTACATCAGTTGGAGTAAAAACAATTGTATCCTTTGTTTCAGTGACGTGCACTTTTTCACTAGACACTAATGCTGACTTTGCAAAATCATTAGCAGGTAGATACGAAGTTAAATAATATACTCCATAACAAAATAAGGCGATGATAACCGCAAAGACTACAACTAGAATCTTCTTTTTAGTTGTCATTTTCTTTTTCATAAAGTATCCTCTCTTTACTATAATTATAAAGTGATTGTGTTAAAATACAATTTGTATGATTTAAATGTATAATATGAATGAGGTGAAGTGAATGGACAAGATTGATTACACAAAAGATGCAATACAAAAAATGAACCAATTCGCAAGTAAGGAATCAATTATGGGTGCTCCAGTCATTGTAAAGCCGATTCCAGAAACTAGTGAACCTGGGGTTTTGGATCCTAGGTTTTATAAGAAAATAAAATCGCTTGCAGCTCTTACTAAGTGGGTGCCAGATAAGTTTTTAAAACTTGGACCACAAAAACAAACAATCGAAGTTTTGAAAAAAGCATTTGATTTGAAAAAAAGTAAGAAAATGACAAATGAAGCTATACGTGTGGATCAAATATCAATACGGGGTAAAGATAACAATATACTACCGTTACGTATTTATCATCCACTAAATAAAGTAGAAAAAGCACCTATTTTATACTATATCCATGGTGGTGGATTCTTTGCGGGTACACTTGATGTATGTGATGAATTTTTGCGTTACATTGCAAGTGAATTTGATATTCTAGTATTTTCTATAGATTATCGCTTAGCACCAGTTAATCCCTATCCTAAATGCTATGAGGATTGTTACGAAGGATTTAAATGGGTGAGTGATCATGCTGATTATTATCAAGGAGACATTGATACTATTTTTGTATCAGGAGATAGTGCAGGTGGAAATCTAGCACATTATTGTACGTTGAAAGATATTGAAGAAAAGAAGTATAAAATTAAAGGGCAATGCTTATTATATCCAACCTTAAACTTAGCTCTAGTCGAAGATGAAAATGTAACTTGGGATATTGGAAAATATGAGATAAGTGAGAAACAAAAAGATGCTATTCAGCTCTCCATCCAAATGATAAAGAATGGAGGAGTTGACATTATGAATGGTGTTCTTCAAACAGATACCAAGAACACATATTTAACACCTTATCTTTATGATGGACATGAATTACCACCAACACTCCTTAGTGTAGGAGAATTTGATTATCTAAGAGTGGAAACATTAGCATATGCATCAAAGTTATATAACAACGGAGTACCTGTAGAGACCATCCTTTATAAAGGAATGGGTCATGGCTTTGGTGATTATTTAGGTTATTTTCCTCAAAGTGAAGATATTGCAATAGAAATTGGTCAATTCATTTTGAAATGTGCTCATCGTATTCCAAATCAAGAAAGAAAAATTCTTACAGAAGAACAAAAAGAAGCACTTTTAAAAATTAGTCAAGAAAATCAAGAAAAGAGAAAATACAACAAGAATCTTCTAACAATTATGAATGATAAGAGTTATGTGGATTTTGTTGACAACAACATGGTGGTTGTTAAACCTATTCCTGATAATAAGTATGTTGAAAAGATAGAGAAGCGGCTAAGCGGTGAATTAAAGGCACAAGATATTATGATTAATCTTGCTGTTGAATTTTTTATGCATTTAAATATATCAGAAAAAACAATTGATGAAATTAGAAAAGGATTTAATGAAGTAAAGAGTATGCAAATTGCATCACAAGCGATTGAAGTAGAAGAAATTTTTATTAAAGGTGTAGATATGAATGATCTATTAATGAAGATTTATTATCCACCTATAAATAATAATAAAAAATTGCCAGTTTATTATTTTATGCATGGTGGTGCATTCTTTGCTGGGTCACCTAATGTTGTTGAACAGTTTGTAAAACTTGTGGTCGAAAAAGCCAATGTGATTGCATTTTCAATTGATTATCGTTTAGCTCCAGAATTTCCATATCCAAAGGGACATGAAGATTGTTATAGCGGTTTAAAATGGATTTATGATCATGTTGATGAATATGGTGGAGATAAACAAAAAATCTTTGTTTCAGGCGATAGTGCAGGTGGTAATCTAGCACAATACTGTACAACAAGATCATTAGAAGATCAATTAACTCCCCTTAAAGGACAAATGTTATTTTATCCAACAGTTAATCTAGCGGAAATTGATGATAGTCATATTATTTGGGAAGTAGCTAATTATAGTGTGGATGATAAAGCCCATGAAAAAGATATTCAATCATCGCTCTATTCATTCAAGAAGGGTATCAATGAGTTTATGATTAAAGCGCTAGATTGTGATCCGAATCAAATCTATCTGTCTCCATATTTGATGGAAAGAAAAGATTTACCTCCTACATTATTGGCGGTAGGTGAGTATGATTTTTTGAGAGTAGAATGCTTAGCGTATGTTGCGAAATTGCATGAATTAGGGATTGAAACCAAAACATTATTCTATAAAGGAATGACACATGGATTCATTGATTCAGTAGGAAACTACCCACAAGGGGAAGACCTTGCAATAGAAGTAGCTAATTTTATTAAAGGACATTGTAAATAAGAAAAAAGTTCATTTTCCTTGAGGAGAATGAACTTTTAGTTTTAATCAAATAATGAATATGAGTAAACTTTGTCAAATTTACCTGCCACAACAATATCTAATGTTTTTTTAGAGTTGTTGTAAACAACAGACCATTGAGTTGCGGTTATTTCACCATCATCACTTACTTTATACTGGCTTACTGCTTCAAGAAGAGACATCGCTTCAACTTCTGTTAAAGTTTCATTTTTCTCTGTGAGTGTATCAATAATGATTTCATAACGATCTTGACCTTTACCAAAGTTGTATTTTTCTTCACTAATAAGGAAATTAGTAAGTGCTTGAACTTCTCCATCATTTTTGTGAATAACGTTGATTTTATTGTCGATGTATTCAATGACAGCACTATTACCTTCAGCATCTGCAATTTGGAAATGATAAGATGCATTTGCAGAAGCGTGCATATCTAAATTTTCAAAAATTGCAACTGCTTCATCTACACTTGCGGCTTTATCTAAAACTAAACGCATCGCAGAAGTAGTAGTCAAATCAAGTTTATCAGTATTTTGATCAGTAGGTGTATCTTTAATTAATAGAACACCAATACTAACACCTTTTTCATTCATTCCATCCATCATTACATAAGGAGCAGCAAGTGAAGTCAAGCCACTAAAGAATGAATCAGGACCCTTTTCAAGGGTATATCCAAGAACGTTAATATTAGCAATTGCAATTGATTGATATCCGTCTTTAGGTTTTGTGCGAACAATCATTCCTGGAATTGGATCCAAGTCATAATTTCTTCCGAAAATCCAATCACCTTCTGGTGTTTTAGCTTGGAAAGTACTACATCCAAAATCAGGTATTGTGATGTTTACAGGTAGCCCTTTCATAAGTGTCTTAACAACGTATTGAACAAGTTCACCATCATTCTTTGCTCCACCACTTTTGACTAATCCATCTAAACCATAATCCGATGTAACATTGATTTCATAAAAACCATAGTCATCTATTTTTTTTATGGAATTGATGGTAGAAATTTCTTTGTTGAATAATGCATAGAAACCAATACCAAGAATAAGTACAATTGCAACAATTGTGATTAATACTCTTTTTAAAATTTTATTCATATTTCTATCTCCTTATTATCTAACGATAATTATCTATGAATTCAAACACTGTATTATAGTATAATTCTGGATCTACATCGGCACTTGCTCCATGATCAGCTCCTGGTACTATTAATAGTTCTTTTTTACCAGTGTAGCTGTCATAAAGTTCTTGCCCCATCCATGTCGGTACATAATCATCACTTCCACCATGAATGAATAGAATAGGAAGTGTTGCAGTTTTCAAAGCTTTTATAGGACTAGCATTTGAAAAATTATACCCTGCTCTAAATTGTCCTACAATTTCAGCGGCAGGTAAGAAAGGGAAAGCGGGTAAACCGAAGCGTTCTTTTAATTGGTCTTCAAACATTTCATAGGCAGATGTATATCCACAATCTTCTATTATTGCAACAACATTACTTGCCAAAGGTTGGCTAGCAGCTTGCATAACGGTTGCAGCTCCCATAGACTCCCCATAAAGGAAGATTGTTGAATCGGGATACTTCATATTTATTTCACTAATCCAATCAATAACATCATTTTTTTCTAGATAGCCCATACCAAGAAAATTACCTTCACTATTACCACGACCACGTTGATCAGGGGTGATGACAGTGTAACCTTTTTCAACAAAAGGTTTAATTGCTGGTGCTATATCACGATGGTCAACAGTATAACCATGAACTGCAAGAATAATTACTTCACTATCCACTTGAGTAGGGTAAACTTCTGCCCAAAGCTTTAAGCCATCTTTATTTGTTATGGTCCATTCTTCTGTTGAAACTGTTGGATACCATGCATCATATTCTTTCTGTGCAACAGTGTCTTGTTTTCCAGTATAATCTTCACTCATAGAACCTAGATTACCATGTTCATCAACTGCAAGAGCATAATCTACTAGATAATTGCCTGCAAAACCTGTTATACATAATATTAAAAATAAGATGATAGATAGTAATATAATAAAAAACTTCCTTTTCTTAAACATATAACCTCCTAATTAACTCAAGTTAGAATTATAATGTTTATGATAAAGAAAGTCAATAAAGTTAACGTTCGTAAATACAATCGTAGTATTTCATTGAACTTAGAACAGAAAGTCCTGTTTCAAAGGATTGGTTATTGATTATAGCCAATAAAGTATCGATTTCGGTATCGCCTTTAAGGTAATTAAAGAATTCTGTACATACTTCTTGACCAAGGGGAATCGCTTGGTTAAATAGTTCCACAAAGGATTTATTACTAGGTTTGTTTGTACATGGATGGTGCCAAGTACGTTTTTCTTGATTAAGGATATCTAGTTTATCTTCTTCCATAGGTACAATCATAGAAGTAAATACATAAGGTTTACGTAATAGTTTAGATTCGACTTGAAAGAGAAACTTCTTACGATAGCCATGAGGATCAAATAATACTTTCTGAATATTGTAGAAATGTTTTAGACATGTCTCAATGCATTTTGAGTCAATGGTATAACCGTAAACATTTGCAATAGCATCATTATATACTTCATAAATTGCCTTAACTGTATTTGAATCGTATTTTAATAGTTTATATCCAGGGTAATCTTTTCCTGATTGACCACGTATTAATTGAAGCATCAAGTAATCTAAGTGGGATTCAAAACGGCGGTGATAAAGGGAAGAATCTCCTCCTTTACTTGATTCAGTTTGATTGAAGATATAAGGATGTGCTTCTTTATCTAAAGCCCAATGACATAATAAACCAGCAACATAACTGATTTTTTCCTGTGATTGATGGGTCTTTACACTTTCGAATACATCTTTGAAGAAATCATGGATATGATGACCATGAATTTCATTGCCGATTTTGGCAACTTTTTTTGCGTCATTTTGATTCAACCATGGCCAGGCATTATAATAAAAAAATAAATCAGGACCACTTGTCCCAATTGAGAATTCCTCTATATTTGCTTGTATAATGTTAGAAAGTTTTTGTGGTAATGACCGACAAACCTCTTTACCAAATAATTCATGTGTTATTAAACTAGGCATAAATCTACCTCCATGTAGTAATTATATCAAATATTCGAGTTTATCACCTACATTTCACAATAATTTAACTTTCATTTTTAATAACTATGTTAGAATATATCTAATAACTAAGGGGGTTCTACATGAAGTTATCGAAGACGGAGAAGAGTTGGATATTGTATGATGTTGCGAATAGTGCATTTACACTAATCCTAACAGCAACAATACCAGTTTTCTTTAGAGGGTTAGTTGACAGTGCCGGTATTGAAGCTGTATGTAATTCATGGATAGTACAATTTCTATTTAGTGGTAATGCAGCAGCGGCATTGGCTGGAGATTTACAAGCATTTGAAGCTTTGAAAACAAGCTTATTCGGATTAACTACAACAATTGCAGTACTAATCGTAGCACTAAGTGCACCAATGATAGGTGCAATTGCTGACTACAAAGGAATGAAAAAGAAACTATTTGCAGTTTGTTTAAGTGTAGGGGTATTCGCATGTTTAATGCTAGGGGTTACACAAAATTGGTTGGGTTACCTTGGATTAATCATTGTTGCACGTATTGGTTATGCAAGTTGTAATATTTTCTACGATTCTATGTTAGTGGATGTTTCAACAAATGATCGTATGGATACTATTTCTTCATTTGGATATGCATGGGGTTATCTTGGAAGTTGTATTCCTTTCATTGTTGGGATTTATTTGATTTTGGCATTACCATTTGGTCTAACTATTGGTACAGCAACACAAATTTCATTCTTAATAACAGCTATTTGGTGGGCGCTTTGTTCAATTCCATTATTGAAGAATGTAAAACAAGTGCATTATCTTGATAATCATAATCATCAAATTAAAGAATCTTTTGTTCGTATTGGCGTAACATTGAAGAAGATAGCTAGTGATAAAAAAATGTTGTACTACATCATCGCTTATTTTTGCTACATCGATGGAGTTTACACAATTATTTCGATGGCAACAACATATGGAGCAGAAGTAGGTATTGGCACAAATGATATGATTATTGCACTTTTGGTTACGCAAATTGTAGCATTCCCATTTGCAATTCTATCTGGATATTTAGCAAAAAAATTCAAGACAATTGATATTTTAAAAGCTTATATTATTGTCTATATCTTCATATGTATTTATGGATTCCAACTTGATCAAACTTATGAATTTTGGGTATTGTGTGTAGCTGTAGGTATAGCTCAAGGTGGTATTCAAGCATTGTCTCGTGCCTATTTTGGTAAAATTGTTCCTAAAAAGGAATCAAATGAATATTTTGGATTTTTTGATATCTTTGGAAAATTTGCAGATTTCTTAGGACCACTTATTATCACAGTATGTGCCGCAACGTTTGGACAAAGTAAGTATGGAATTTTGGCATTAGTTATTCTCTTTGTGGTTGGATACTACTTCTTAAATAAAGTATCTAAACTAGATAAAGAATAAATAGATAAAATAAATTTTAAAAGAAAAAACACATAAATATTGTTTAACCAATATAATGTGTTTTTTTTAATTGAATTAGCAAATAACGGGAAATTTATTTTTTTAATGCATCTCGAATTTCTGTTAATAATTTTACTTCGTCACTTGGTTCAACCACTACTTCTACTTGTTCAGGTTGTTTCTTCATTTTATTCATGACTTTAATCACGATAAATAAAATAAATGCCATGATAATGAAATTCATGATGGCGGTAATGAATGCTCCATAGTTGATTGTAACAGCACCTATAGTGACGCTCAATGCATGGAGCGAATCATTCATAAATAATCCAATTACTGGTGAAATGATATCATTGATAAAAGAATCTATGATTGACTTGAATGCTGCCCCAATCATAACCCCAACGGCCATATCTACAACATTGCCACGCATGGCAAATTCTTTAAATTCACCTAGAAATTTCTTCATATAAATATATCCCCCTTTTGTACATTATAAAATGTTGTACTAATAATTTCAAATTTATTAGATAGCCATACTATTGACATCTTACAAAAATAAGAGTATATTCTCATTAAACCAGTGATTGAGAGATAAAACGAGTTAGTCGCTTAAAGAGAGTCAGGGATGGTGGAATCCTGATAGAGATGACGATTTGACAAATGGACTCATGAGGGCTAAGTGAAAGAGTTTCGAGTATCTTTAGACGGTTGTCTCCGTTACAAGACGAAAAATGTGATTGCATTTTGATTAAGAGAGTAAATTTATTTACTAACAAAGGTGGTACCGCAGGTTTAACGCTTGTCCTTTATGAGGATGGGCGTTTTTTGTTTATACGGGTCCTTCACTTGATCAAACGCAAAGAAAGAGGAGAAGAAAATGAAAAAATGTTTAAAAGGTCTAGTAGTTGCAATGTGCTTATTACTAGTAGGTTGTTCAAGTCAACCAACAGCGTCAAACCAAACTCCTTCAAGCGAAGGAACAAAAAAGGTAGGGGTAATTCAATTAACTGAACATACTTCACTTAACATGATTTATGATAGCTTTGTAGCTGAATTGGAAAATTTGGGATACAAAGATAAAGTTGTCATTGATTTTAAAAATGCTCAAAATGAAATGTCTAATATTCCTTCAATTGTTCAATACTTTGAAGCTAATAAACAAGATGTAGTTGTAACAATCACAACACCAGTTGCACAAGGTGCAATGTCATTAACAAAGAATACTCCAGTGGTATTTGCAGCAGTAACTGATCCAATTGCAGCAGGGGTTGTAAAAGATTTGGAAAAACCTGAAGGCAATATTACAGGTACAAGTGATATGGTTCAAATTGATGAAATTATCAACTTAGCATTAACAATTACTCCTGAAATTAAAACAGTTGGATTTATCTATAATCCATCAGAAGTAAATTCAGTTACAAATTATGAAAAATTAAAACAAGTTTGTGAAGAAAAAGGTCTAAAAATTGAGGCTACTTCTATTTCAACATCAGTGGATTTACAAACTGCAACAAGTGCTTTACTTCCGAAGGTTGATGTTATTTTTGTACCTAATGACAATACTGTAGCAGAGGCAATGCCGATTCTTGCCAATCTTGCTAAAGAAGCAAAAGTTCCAGTATATACGGGTGCAGATTCAATGGTTATGGATGGTGGTTTTGCAACGATTGGAATTGATTATGTAGAATTAGGTAAGAAGACAGCACAAATGGTTGTAGAAGTTTTAGAAGGTAAATCAATTGCTGAAATTCCAGTATATGTATTTAAAGATGATTTATATATAACAATAAATGAAGATACTATGAATGCGTTGGGTATAGAGTTACCAACATCAATACAAGAAAATCAAAAACTTAATTTAGTAAAGTAGGGTGAAGATATGACGTTTAGCTTAATTGTAGGAGCCATAGAAATAGGATGTATTTTTGGAATATGTTCGCTAGGATTATTTATGGCATTTCGTATTTTAAATTTACCGGATTTAACTGTTGATGGAAGTTTTGTAACAGGACTTGCATTTAGCGCAATTTTTTCCTTACAAGGTCAACCATTATTAGGTATTCTTGCAGGGATGATAGGTGGAGCATTAGCTGGTGTTGTTACAGGTGTTCTTCATACAAAGTTTAAAATACAAGAAATTCTAGCTGGTATCTTAACAATGACAGCACTCTATTCAATCAATCTTAAAATAATGAGTGATCAACCAAGTATCTTCTTTTATGACAAAGTTACAATCTTCACTCCATTCTTAAATAAATTCATGGTCATGGGTGTAGATTTAGGAAAATTACTAGTTTTGGTTTTCTTTGTGATTGTTGTCATAGTGATTTACGTATTATTCTTCAAAACACTTACAGGATTAGCATTACGAGCTACAGGAGATAACGAAGCTATGGTTCGTAGTTCTTCTATAAACACAGATCGTATGAAGATTTTGGGATTTGCTATTACAAATGCGGTAGTTGCCCTTGGTGGTGGTCTATATGCCCAATATAATCAAACTGCTGCTCATGGTGCAGGTGTTGGTACACTTGTGCTATGTTGTGCAAGCATCATTATTGGTGAAACAGTTTTTGGAAAACGCAAGGGTATGCTTCATTATTGTATTGCAGTAGTACTAGGAGCTATCTTGTATCGCTTGCTAATTTCTTATGCTTTTGTATTAGGTTTACCCGCAAGTGATTTAAAATTATTCTCTGCTTCAATTGTAATCATCGCAATGGTACTTCCACAAATTAAGTTTAGGAGGAAATCATAATGATTGAAATCAAAAATTGTAATGTAATTTTTAATAAAAATACAGTTAATGAAAATCACGCTTTAAAAGATATTGATTTGAAAATTAATGATGGCGATTTTGTAACAGTCATAGGATCAAATGGAGCAGGAAAATCAACTCTTCTAAATGTTATTTGTGGAAATATTGAGATCGAAAGTGGCCATGTAATTATAGACAATAAAGATGTCACTAAAGATAAAGAATATAAACGAGCAGAGTTAATAGGAAGATTATCACAAGACCCATTAAAAGGTACTGCACCTCATATGACAATTGAAGAGAATTGTTTACTAGCCTATGGACGTGGTTCTAAACGCAAACTTCGTTTTTCCATCAGCAAAGAAGAAAGAGAATACTTCGCAAGTCAATGTAAAAAACTAAACTTAGGTTTAGAAAATAGAATGAAAGCGGAAGTGGGTTTACTATCAGGTGGGCAACGCCAAGCATTAACACTACTGATGGCAACGATGATTCCTCCGCATTGTCTATTACTTGATGAACATACTGCAGCACTTGATCCTAAAACTGCAGAGAATATTATGAAAATCACAGATGATATTATTAAGGAACATCAAATCACAACATTAATGATTACACATAATATAGATCATGCACTTAAGTATGGTAATAAAACATTGATTATGAATGAAGGTAGAATATTAGGAATTCTTGAAGGTGAAGAACGTTTAAAAATGACAAAAGAAGATGTATTGAAATATTATGAGAAAATACATGGAGTTCTTTCTGATTCACAAATACTATAAAGAACAACAAACTATGAAAGTTAATAGAGATATTAACTTTTTTAATGTAATTTAGATGTCATGTTTTCATGAGGAGATATGTAGTGTATAATCAACTGAAGAGGTGATGAAAATGAAGATATATCATACGAACGATATGCATAGCGAATTTGAAAAATGTGCAGGTATAGCATCTTATTTTCGAACTCATAAAACAGTGGATGATTTATACGTAGATGCAGGTGACTTCTGTGACTTAAAGGATATAAGTATCGTTGGTACAAATGGGCTTACCGGAAGCAAGTTGATGAATGAACTTACCTGTGATGCATTTTGTGTAGGTAATAATGAAGCAGATTTAGGGTATGAAGCGATTAAGAAAATAGGCAAGAATTCTACATTACTATCTTGTAATTTAAAGAAAATTGATGAATCAGATATTGAACATCTTACAAATAGTATAATAATTGCAAAAAATAAACTTCGATTTTTGATTATCGGAATTTCACCTTACTTTAAAAGAGATATGACACCGAATGGATATAATTTATTTCTTGAATTAGATGGATTAAAAACTATGAATCCGTTTGACTGTGTAAGAAAAGAAATAGAAAAGAATGAAAGTAATTATGATTTTTGTATATTACTTAGTCATTCAGGATTTGCGATAGATGAGATAATTGCGCAACAATTACCTGAAGTTGGATTAATCATAGGAGGACATTCGCATACATTACTACAAGAACCGGTGTTTGTTAAAGACACGATGATTGTTCAATGTGGGGAACATGCAAATTATATTGGATGTTTAGATTTTGAAATAGCAAATAAGAAAATTTGTTCATTTAACTATAATTTAATTGCCAATGATTTTGAAAAAGATGGTGCTTTTATAAAACTACTGGAAGATTGTAAAAAGGATGCATTGAATGAATTAAACAAACCGCTTATTACTAATTGTGATTTAGCGTATGATGCATTTACGGAATGTCCATTAATGAATTATGTATGTGATTGTTTATATCATGAAGCAGAATGTGATTTTGCGATGGAATTTCATGGCATTATGAATCATGGATTGCATGGGAATATCTCAATGATGGATTTAATTGAATGTTCGCCTTCAAAACTAAATCCAACACGTGTTGTAGTCAATGGAAAACAAATTCGTGACGCAATAAGACTATCGAAGGATTCTGAATATATTCATCAAAGTGGAAAAGGTCCAGGATTCAGAGGGACAGTGTTAGGTACACTTAGTTTTAGTCAGCATGTAAAGATAAATGAAGAAGAAATTTTAATCAATGGTAAAGCGTTAGAAGATACGTGTGAGTATGTTGTTATGATGGATGATTATCTACAACGAGGTACTTGCTACCCATCGCTAGCAACGCCGGATGAAGATGCAAAATTTTTTAAGGGATTTATAAGAGATTGTGTAGGTAAAAATTTAAAAAAGAATAATAGTTTTAATTAAATAAAGAAGAAAAGGAAAAAATTAAATGTTTAGTCATTATAAGGGATTAAGAAGAGAAATGTATGTTCTCTTCTTTGGTAGGATAGTTACGAACATGGGAGCATTAATATGGCCTATGTTAACGTTAATTCTTACAAATAAATTAGGGTATTCAGCAGGACAGGTTGCAACGATAATGTTGGTAATGACATTTGTTCAAATACCGTTTACATTACTAGGGGGAAAACTTGCGGACCATTTTAATAAAAGAAATATCATTATTTTCTGTGATTTAGTTACAGTAACTTGTTATTTCATTTTAGGATTTATTGAAGTGTCATTCGTATTCGTTGTTTTATTTTTTACAGCAGGATTATTTGCTTCAATTGAATGGCCTTGTTATGATGCGTTAGTTGCAGATTTAAGCACATCAGCAGATCGTGAGAAGGCATATAGTTTAAATTACTTAGGTGCAAATATTGGTCTTGTACTTGCTCCTACAATTGGTGGTTTTCTTTTTGAAAATTACTTAAACATTGCATTCATTGTAAATGCTATATCCACATTATCAAGCACGATATTGATTTATATTTTTATCAAGGATATAAAGAAGATTAATGAAGAAGTCAAGATTGGATCATATGAAGAAAGTGCTACACATGATTCAATATTTAAAGTTTTAAAAGAAAGAAAGATGATAATTGTTTACTTATTGTATGCAGCATTATCAGGTTTAGTATATTCTCAATTTAACTTCTTGATGCCTTTGAATTTAGAAAGATTGTATGGTGCTAAAGGTGCAATCATCTTTGGTCTTATTACAAGTGTTAATGCTTGTGTTGTAATACTGGGTACACCATTACTAACCAAGTATTTTCCGAAAGTTCGCGATGTTTCAAAAATCGTGCTTGGTGAAATACTAATTGTAACAGGACTAGCTATGTATATTTTTATTCAAGGAATAATCTCGTTGTATTTTGTATCTATCATCATATTTACAATTGGGGAGATATTTAATACATTGGGTAAATCACCTTATCTAACAAGAAGAATTCCTGCCAGTCATCGTGGGCGCATAGGAAGTCTAAGTATGCTATTTGCCTCCATTTTTCAAGCCTTCATGCAAAAAGGTGTTGGCTTTTTAGCTGATACATATCCGATGCGCATTGTATGGTGTTTTGTAACATTTGCCGGAATACTCTGTATAAGTCTTGCGGTTATTCAACTTAAAGCCGATAAAAAAACGTATCCATTACTCTATACTGATTCAAAATAAGGTTGATGTTAAAAAGGATAATGGTAAAATGATACTATAGAATTTGGAGATGAAAGAATGAATAGAAACCAAGAAGAAAGAAAACATGTTGTAGGGGATATTACTTATTACAAACGTGATGATGTTGAAGTAAATGGTGAACAATATGAACGTTTAGCTATCCATACGCATTTTATCGCACGTGGTGAGTCATATATTGACAATATAGAGAGATATGTAAAACCACTTTATGAAGAAGGCGACTTTTTATCAATTAGCGAAAAAGTTATTTCAATGTGTCAAAATAACTGTGTCGATATGGCGGATGTAAAACTTGGGTTTTGGGCAAAGTTTTTGAGTAAATTTGCAATGCGTTCAAGTGCTGGAATCGGTATGGATGAACCATATAAGTTACAACTTGCAATTAATATTGTAGGTTTGCCTAAAATATTATATGCATCAGCTTGCTCAGCGGTTGGGAAGTTATTTGGTAAGCATGGAGTTTTCTATAAAATTGTAGGAAACGGTGTGGCAGGTATTGATGGATTTTATTCACGCTCATCTTTTGATATTTATAAAGTTACAGCTGTTCTTAATCCAAAGAATCCCAATGGTGTATGTGAAGAAATGTTTGAGAAAACAGGAGTAATTGCAGTTATTGTTGATGCGAATGATTTATCAAGAGAAATCTTAGGTAAATCAAGCAAACTACCTGTAAGCGATGATCTCTTTCTTCAAATTATTAAAGATAATCCAGCAGGGCAAAGTGATGAGCTAACACCATTCATTTTAATAAAGAAAAAAAGCAAATAAATATAGGGGGAGAAGATTTATGGTAGATATTCCAAAAATCGATTTACATTGTCATTTTGATGGTAGTATTCCACCAGAAGTTTTATGTGATTTAGCAAGTTCACGCAATATTGAAATACCAGGCGGTTCCTTAGAAGGATACCGTCTTTATTTAAAGGAAACAAAGAATTGTAAAAGCTTAGTCGAATATTTAGAGCGATTTGATTTTCCAATAGCCATACTACAAGATGAAGAAGCATTAATAAAATGTATGGAAGCATTGATAGAAAATTTAGATAGACAAGGTTTAGTATATAGTGAAATTCGTTTTGCACCACAGCATCATACAAAACAAGGCTTGTCTCAAGAAGATGTTTTAAAGGCTTTATTACAAGCGATAGAGAATACAAAAGATAGATGCAAAATTCATATTGAACTTATTTGCTGTTTGATGAATTTTGGTGATGTATCACTTAATGAAAAAGAAAACTGGGAGACTATTGATTTAGTTGAAAAGTATTTACACCGTGGAGTAGTCTTACTTGATATTGCAGGTGCAGAAGGTAAGAACATGTTAGATTTCGAGAAATTCTTTATTCAAGCTAAGGAAAGGAAAATTCCATTTATTATCCATGCAGGTGAAGCAGGTGATGCCAATAATGTTCACTTAGCATTGAAGTTTGGTGCGTTAAGAATCGGTCATGGTGTTAGAAGTATAGAAAATTTGGATGTTGTTCAAGAATTGGTGGATACTAAAACACCGATTGAAGTTTGCATCTCAAGTAATATTGATTGTTTTGTATTTGATTTAGATAATCATCCTGTAAAGAAGTTAAAAGAAGCAGGAGTGCTAATTACAATAAATACGGATAACATGATGTTTTCCAATACAACACTTGATCATGAGTATGAGTTGTTGATGAATGGATTTAAGATGACGAAGCAAGATTTAATTGATTTTAACTTAAATTCACTTCATGTCGCTGCATGCGATGATGCCACAAAACAACGATTAATCAAGCTGTTTTAGTACTGGAATGGGTTGACAACAACCTTGTCTTTGAGATATGCTATCAGTGTCGAAGAAAAAGAGTAGTAGTTCAGGGAAGACTTATAGAGAGCTCATGTTGGTGAAATTGAGTAGTAAGAAATGAATGAAACGAGCTTTGGAGATTTATCCGTATGATAGTAAGGATAATGTAAATCCTGCATTAAAGGAGAGAGGTTAAACAAAACACGTTTAACAATTTGAGTGGTACCGCGGTTAACATCGTCTCTTATTTTATAAGAGGCGTTTTTTTTAAATATAACCGAAAGGTATTGAAAAGATAAAGTTTGTTTGTTAAGATGAATAGGCAAGGACAATGCGCCCATAGCTCAACTGGATAGAGCGTTTGACTACGGATCAAAAGGTTGCGGGTTCGATTCCTACTGGGCGCGCCATTTACAAACAAACTGATACTTTTTGTATCAGTTTTATTATTTTATTGAAGAGGAGATTAGTATGAACAAGATTGAACAAAACCTAACACAGGCAATTAAGGAAGCAATAAAAAAATTATATCAAGTTGAAGATGATTCACTTGTAATGATTGAAATTCCAAAGGACAACACAAATGGAGACTATTCTACAAACGTTGCAATGAGATTAGCGAAAGTTGCAAAAAAAGCACCAGCCATGATTGCTCAAGAGGTAGTTGCTGAACTTAAGGAAACAGTGAAGGATGCCGATAAAATTGAAATTGCGGGACCTGGTTTTATTAATTTTTGGATGAAGAAAACTCTTCTTGCAGATATTATCAATGTGGTTATTGATAAAGGTGATAAATACGGTGAAAATACAAGTGGTGATAACCTAGCGATTCTTGTGGAATATGTTAGTGCTAACCCAACAGGTGATTTGCACTTAGGACATGCACGTGGAGCTGCTTGGGGAGATTGTATTTGTCGTTTGTTAAATAAGAGTGGTTATAACTGCTTACGCGAATACTATATTAATGATGCAGGAGCACAAATGATTAACTTAGGTAAGTCTGTTTATGCTCGTTATGCTGAAGCTTTTGGTGTTAAAGTTGATATTCCAGAAGATGGATATCAAGGACCAGACGTAGCTCAAATCGGTAAAGAACTTGCTGAAGAACTCGGTGATGTATGGCTAAATAAAGAAGAAGGACGTATTGAATTCTTTAAAGAAAGAGGCCGTGAAAAAGAATTAGATAAAATTAAAAAAGATCTTCAATATTATGGATGTGAATTCGATTCATGGATTTCTGAACAATCTTTATATGACAATGGTAGTGTAGATGAATGTATTGTTAAGATGAAAGAAATGGGTCTTACTTTTGAAGAAGATGGAGCTTTATGGTTTAAATCAACGAAATGGGGAGACGATAAAGATCGTGTTCTTCGTAAGAGTGATGGAACACTTACATACTTAACACCGGATATTGCAAATCATATGGATAAATTCAATCGTGGTTATAAAAAATTAGTTAACCTTTGGGGTGCTGATCATCATGGTTATATTCCACGTATGATTGCGGCGATTCAAGCAATGGGATATGGTCCTAAAGACTTAGAAGTTGATATTATTCAAATGGTTCGTTTAGTAGATGAAGGTCAAGAAGTTAAGATGAGTAAACGTACAGGTAATGCGATTACAATTCGTGAACTTTGTGATGATATTGGGGTTGATGCAGCTCGTTATTTCTTTGTAAGTCGTGCGGTGGATACGCATTTAGATTTTGACCTTGGGTTAGCTCGTAAGAAAACAAATGAAAACCCAGTGTATTATGCACAATATGCCCATGCACGTATTTGTTCAATTTTACGCCAAGCTCCAGAATTCAAACAAGAAGAAAGCTATGACTTATTAGTAAGTGAAAAAGAAGTAGACTTATTAAAATACATTGCAGAATTTACAAGTGTTGTTGCAGATGCGGCAGCTACACGTTCACCAAATAAAATTTGTAACTATGTTCAAAAGCTAGCTGGATATTTCCATAGTTTCTATGGAGCTCATAAGATTATTGATGAAGCAAATCCAGAACTTACAAATCAACGTTTAGGTTTATTGTTAGCTACAAAACAAACTTTAGCTAATGCATTAGACTTAATCGGAATTAGTGCTCCAGAAAAAATGTAATAACTAAAGAGTGGTATAGTTTAGGCTATATCACTTTTATTTTGCAAAGTATACTTGACAAAAATATGCAAAGTAAACTATACTAAAAATGCAAAGTTGACTATGCAAGAAGGTGAAACATGAAGACAAGAATCAAAGAATTGAGAAAAGAAAGAAAAATATCTCAAGAGGAATTAGCACTGGCAGTAGGAACAACTAGACAGACTATAACATCAATTGAGGTAGAAAAATATGTGGCATCATTACAATTAGCCTATAAAATAGCTAGATATTTTGGATGCACAATAGAAGAAGTATTTGATTTAACGGAGGTCGAATAGAAAATTATATGGAAAAATTTAGAAACAAATTACTAAAACGTAGAAATTTGATGATTGGATTAGGGTTCATTGCTTTATCTTTTATTTTAATTATGAAATTTTATGTAGAAGATTTACCAAATTTACCAGAATGGCTTGTCTATGAACTAGAGTTTTTAACTGGTTTATTTTTAGGCTTAGAAATATTATTTGCAATTTATGCAATTAAAATGAGAAAAGCTCTTAATAGTGAAGAATTATTGCAACAACTTTATATTGAAGAAAATGATGAAAGAAAAAGATATATTCGTGCTAAAGCTGGTCAACCACTAATCATGATTCTAAGTGGTGTATTATTGTTTGTTGCAGCTATAATAGGCATTTATAATTTTAATATGTCATTAGCAATAATAGGTGTTGTATTATTTCAAATGACTGTTAGTGTCATTTATAAGTTATATTTATTGAAAACAATGTAGAATGGAGAAATACAATGAAAATAAAGATGATTGTCTTTGATTTAGATGGCACTTTATTGAATAGTGAAAAGAAGATAACTGATGCGACTAAAGCTAGTATTCAAAAATGTCGCGAAAAAGGTATTAAAGTTGCACTAGCAACAGCTCGTTCTGAAGCAGCATCCAAGCGAATTACTGATATTATAAAACCGGATGTCATGATTTCAAATGGTGGTGCACTAGCAAAAATTGAAAATAATGTGATTTATGAAGTGGAAATACCGAGCGACTCTGTTAATAATTTAATAGAGAAGTTATTAACAAGAAGTGATCTTAATTCGTTATCTCTACAGAATTCTCAAGGATATTACACATCATACAAAGATTCATACTCGGATGACTATAAAGATGGTATTTATACTGATTTTAAAACACCTTTTTTAAAAGGAGCATACAAAATTACACCAGAACTGATGAATAAAGAAAATGTAATGAAAATAGTAGAGGATTATAGCGAACTTGAGATAACAGAATTTAGTAATGAGAATTATTATCGAATCGCTCATAAAAACGCGACAAAATTAAAAGCAATACAAGCAGTGGCTGAAAACATGTCTACCTCACTTGAAGATATGGTTTATTTTGGTGATGACTATAATGATTATGAAATGATTAAACACGCTGGCATTGGGGTAGCTATGGGTAATGCTATTCAAGTCATCAAAGATATTGCAGACTATTGTTGTGATACTAATGATAATGATGGAATAGCAAAATGGATTACTGAAAAAATTTTATGATAGTAAAAATCACGTTACTATAAATTAGGGCATATAATAAAAATGTGCCTTTTTTAATACATCTTAGTTTTCACGAAATGAACACACAAGAAATGTTTTGAAAATAATTTACATTGCAGAATATGGCTTTAAATAAGGCGATGGAAGTTGTTTCAGGATAGATTTTCGTAAAAGTTTTCATAAAAATGTAACATGTGAAAAACTTATTTTACAATAATTTATGTTTTTTTTGACCCACAAAGGGGGTGTAATTAGAATAGACTGAAATTACAAAAGAAAGCGATTACAATAATTTCGATTTGGACGTCCCATTATTGGAAAGCCTTCAGAATATCACAAAACATAAGAAAAAGGAGACTAGAAATGGTAGCAATTCATGTAACGAGCGAAATTAAACCACTTAAAAAAGTTTTATTACACAGACCTGGGAAGGAATTATTAAATTTAACTCCAGATACATTAGGACGTTTATTATTTGATGATATCCCTTATTTACCAGTAGCTCAAAAAGAACACGACCGTTTTGCAGAAATATTAAGAGAAAATGGCGTTGAGGTTGTTTATTTAGAAGATTTAATGGCAGAAACACTTGAAATTTCAGCAGAACTTAAAGAAAAATTCATTAAGCAATACATCGAAGAAGCAAATATTCATACAGAACGTTGGAAAAAAATCTTATTTGATTTCTTTATGAATATTCAAGATTCTAAAGAATTAGTGTTGAAGACAATGGAAGGATTGAACTTAAAAGAAGTTCATGTTTCTCCAGAAAATTCATTAGTTGATCTAGTTTCTGAATCTGACAAATTAATTATTGATCCAATGCCTAATCTATACTTTACTCGCGATCCATTCGCATCAGTAGGAGAAGGAGTTACATTAAATAAAATGTATTCAGTTACACGTAATCGTGAAACTATTTATGCAGAATACATTTTCAACTATCATCCTGAATACAAAGGACAAGTTGAAAAATGGTATGACCGTTATGAAGAATTCCATATTGAAGGTGGAGACGTATTAAACATTAATGAAACTACATTAGCAGTTGGTATTTCACAACGCACATGTCCTGAAGCAATTGATGGATTAGCACACCATATCTTCAGTAATCCAAAAAATAAAATTCAAAGAATCTTAGCAGTTAATATTCCAAACAACCGTGCAATGATGCATCTAGATACAGTATTTACTCAAATCGACACAGATAAGTTTACTGTTCATCCAGGTATTTATGGAGCATTACAAGTGTTTGAAATTACTCCTAAAGATGGAGATATTCTTGTAAAAGAAATTAACGATAAATTAGAAAATATTTTAGCAAAATATATCGGACATCCAGTAACATTAATTCCTTGTGCTGGTGGAGATAGAATTGCTTCTGAACGTGAACAATGGAATGATGGATCAAATACATTATGTATAGCACCAGGTGTTATCGTTGTTTATGATCGCAACAATGTTACAAATGAAATTCTTAGAGAACAAGGATTAACAGTATTAGAAATGCCAAGTGCTGAATTATCAAGAGGACGTGGTGGACCTAGATGCATGTCAATGCCACTTGTTCGTGAAGACTAAAAACATAAATATAACTTAAAAGGAGAAAATAAATTTATGGCAGTTAACTTAAGAGGAAGAAATTTCTTAAAATTATTAGATTTCTCAACAGAAGAAATCAGATACTTAATTGATTTATCAAAAGAACTTAAAAAAATGAAACTTGCAGGAATTCCTCATCGTTATCTTGAAGGAAAAAATATCGTATTATTATTTGAAAAAACATCTACTCGTACACGTTGTGCATTTGAAGTTGGTGGAATGGATTTAGGTATGGGTGTTACTTATCTTGACCCAGGATCTTCTCAAATGGGTAAAAAAGAAAGTATCGCAGATACTGCAAGAGTTCTTGGAAGAATGTATGACGGAATTGAATACCGTGGATATGCTCAAGAATTAGTTGAAGAACTTGCAAAATACGCTGGAGTACCAGTTTGGAATGGTTTAACAACTGAATTCCATCCTACTCAAATGTTAGCTGATATGTTAACAATTGAAGAAAAATTTGGACATTTAAAAGGAATCAATTTCACATTCTTTGGAGATGCTCGTAATAACATGGGTAACTCATTAATGGTTGCTTGTGCTAAGTTAGGTCTTAACTTTACAGCATGTGCACCAAAAGAATTATGGCCAGATGAAGAACTAGTTGCTACTTGTAAAGAACTTGCTAAAGAACATGAATGCACAGTTACTTTAACTGAAGATGTTAAAGAAGGCGCAACAAATGCAGATGTTATCTATACAGATATTTGGGTTTCTATGGGAGAACCAGATGATGTTTGGGATACAAGAATTAAACTATTAAGCAAATATCAAGTTAATAAAGATGTTATGGCAATGGCTAAACATGAAGCTATCTTCATGCACTGCTTACCTAGCTTCCATGATACAAACACTACAATTGGTGCAGATATTGCGAAGAAATTTGGCTTAAAAGAAATGGAAGTTTCTGATGAAGTATTCGAATCAAAACAATCTGTTGTCTTTGATGAAGCTGAAAACCGCATGCACACAATTAAAGCTGTTATGTATGCAACATTAAGATAGGTTGCTTATGACAAAAAAACGCCTAGTAATTGCTTTAGGAGGCAATGCATTAGGAAATACTCCTGAAGAACAATTAGACTTAGTTAAACAAACTGCGAAAACAATCGTTGATTTAGTTGAAGAAGATTACGATGTCATTATTGGACATGGTAATGGACCTCAAGTAGGAATGATAAATAACGCGATGGAATTTTCTGCTAATGGTGGTGGAAAAACTCCATACATGCCATTCCCAGAATGTGGTGCGATGTCACAAGGATACATTGGTTATCATTTGGCACAATCAATTGAAGCTGAATTAGATCGCCGTAACATTAAAAAAGATGTTGCATGCATCGTAACTCAAGTAGTAGTTGATCCTAACGATAAAGCATTTGAAAAACCTACAAAACCAATCGGTTCATTCTACACAAAAGAAGAAGCCGATAAGATTGCAGCTGAAAAAGGTTTTGTATTTGTTGAAGATGCAGGTCGTGGATACAGAAGGGTAGTACCTAGCCCTATTCCTACACGCATAGTTGAATTAAATGTTGTTGAACAATTAGTTCAAGCTGGCGATGTAGTAATCACAGTTGGTGGTGGGGGCATACCAGTTATTGAAACACAAGATGGTTTACAAGGAGTTGCAGCGGTTATTGATAAAGACCGTTCAAGTTCAAAACTTGCACTTGATGCAAAGGCTGACATGCTTGTTATTTTAACAGCAGTTGACCGTGTATGTATTAACTACAATAAACCAGACCAAAAAGCCCTAGCTGAAATGACAGTTGAGGAAGCTAAACAATACATTAGTGAAGGACATTTTGCTCCAGGATCTATGTTACCAAAAGTTGAAGCTTGTCTTGATTTCGTTGAAGCAACTAAAAATGGTGTCGCTCTAATCACATCGTTAGAAAAAGCAAAGGATGCTTTGAAAGGAGAAACAGGAACTGTAATTAAAAAATAGTCCTGTAAAAAAAAAGGTGGATAAAATGACAGAAAAGAAAAAGAGGTCAATAAGTGCTTATTCCATTTTGTTACTAATCATTATTGCTTTAGCTGCAGTAACATGGTTTGTACCAGGTGTTGAAAAAGCTACTCTAGCAACAATTGTAATGGCTCCGTATAATGGATTCGTTAATGCGATTGACGTTTGCGTATTCGTTCTAGTTTTAGGTGGTTTCTTAGGGGTTGTTACAAAAACAGGAGCACTTGATGCAGGTATCAAAACTCTTGTTAAGAAATTAAACGGAAATGAATTAGTTCTTATTCCAATACTTATGTGCGTATTCGCTTTAGGTGGTACAACATATGGTATGTGTGAAGAAACAGTTGCATTCTATGCATTGATAAGTGCTACAATGGTTGCTGCTGGATTCGATACAATCGTAGCTGCTGCAACAATCTTACTTGGAGCTGGTATTGGTTGCTTAGGATCAACAGTAAACCCATTCGCAACAGGAATTGCTTCTTCTGCATTAGTTGACATGGGAGTTCCAGTTGACCAATCTGTTATCATGGTATTAGGATTCACATTATTAGTAGTTAACTTAGTTATCGCAATTTGGTATGTAATGCGTTATGCTAAGAAAGTTAAAAATGAAAAAGGTTCAATTCTTTCTACAAGTGAAAAAGCTGCAATGATGGAACACTATGCACAAGGTGACCATGAGAAAGTTACTTTCACAGGAAAACAAAAATTTGTTCTTGTAATCTTCGCATTTGTATTTATTGTAATGATTATTTCTGTTATGCCTTGGGCTGACTTAATTGGTGAATCAGCAGCTAATGCAATCTTTGGATGGTCTTCATTCTTAAATGGTGTTGCATTAGGTGGTTGGTGGTTTGGAGAACTTGCAATGTGGTTCTTCCTTGCTACAATTATCGTTGGTATTCTTGGTGGATTACATGAAAAAGTTATCGTTGAATCATTTGTAAGTGGTGCAGCTGATATCGTTTCTGTAGTATTAATTATTGCTGTAGCTCGTGGAGCTTCTGTACTAATGACTCAAACAGGATTAGACATTTACTTGCTAACTGCTGCTGCAAATGCATTAAATGGTCTAAGTGCTACAATCTTTGCACCATTAGCATATCTAGTTTATATTGGATTATCATTCTTAATTCCATCTACTAGTGGATGTGCTACAGTTACTATGCCAATTATGGGTCCATTAACTGCATCATTAGGTTACAATCCAGCTGTTATGGTTATGATTTTCGCTGCTGCAAGTGGAATCGTTAACTTATTTACTCCTACATCTGGTGTTGTAATGGGAGGATTATCAATTGCCAAAGTTGAATACTCTACATGGTTAAAATGGGCTGGTAAACTTATTTTAATCCTAGCTGTTGTATCATGTGTAATTCTTACTGTTGCAATGACAATTCTATAAATCTTACTATAAATAATAATAATTGAAGACTCTTTTAAAAAGGGTCTTCTTTTGCTATGTAAATGACATGAAAACGAGAAAAAAGTATATAAACATGTTATAATAATAAACGAAGGTAAAACTATGACGACAGTATCTGACATTACTACAATACAAGACAAATTTGCTTCAGCACTTGATCGACGACAAGTTTGCTCTTTTGATATTGAATTCGTTGAAAATCAAACCTCTCCTCTTATTCATAGTGCGGCGAGGTTTTTGTATTTTTTGGAGGGTAGTTGTATTTTTTCGCTTAATGGAATTGATTATGATATTCGAAAAGATACGATAGTATCCGTGATGCCTTGGGATATTACGGTTATCAAAAATGTTACTGAGCCATTAACGTTTCAAAAAATTGTTTATAATTCAGATTTTATTAATGGATATTTACGGACTCTTTATAATCCTAAAAATAGTCTTATTCATTTGCATGAGGCAATTAAAGAACATCCTGTTTTATATTGTGATCAAATTGAATCAGTGTCATTACAAACATGTATTAATCAACTAAAAGATGAGCTTGGTGAAGAAAGTATGAACCCAGATTATGATAATCTACCAGAGCTGTCAGATGCATTTGTAACCAGTCTTTTAGTATCTATGTTGGTCTTGTTCAATCGTTATATTAAAAACCATGAAGCTGTTGGAAAAGAAGATAACACTGAACTTGAATTAACAAATAAAATATTAAGATACATAAGTACAAATCTTCAAAGCAAGATAACATTAGAAAAATTATCAAAAATATTCTATGTAAGTGAATCTACAATTGCTAAATACTTTCAAGAAAATATTGGATACTCATTTTCAGAAATGATTAATGAAATACGATTGTCTAAATCCTATGATCTATTACTATATTCAGATTTAAGCTTAAACATAATTGCTCAAATTATTGGCTATACAGATGCATCTCATTTTATCAAAGCATTTGTAGCTAAAGTAGGTTGCACACCGAATGAATATCGCAAGAGTTATCAAACAGATGAAGAAATTTTAAAACGCAAAGAAAATGAAGTTATCTATAAAGTATTGAATTATATTCAGGAAAATTTCTTGAATGATAAGATAAGTGGAGCGATTGTTTCCAAGCGATTCGGGCTTACTATGATGGAATTAAATCATATCATGTTATTTCAAGTGGAGAAAACATTTGATGATTATGTAGATTGGTTGCGTGTATCAAAAGCCTCTGAACTACTTATTACAACAGATTTAGCAATCACTGATATTGCAATTGATGTGGGGTATAACACAACCAAAACATTTACAAGAACATTTACAAATATTCGTAAAATGACACCAGGAGCGTTTAGAAAAAATGTTGATTTGCAAACAGTAGATGGAGAAATCATTTACACTGTTAGAAAAGAAAATCTTTAGAAATGAGAGTACAATAAGTCTCTCATTTTTAATGTAGCATGGTATAATAACAACGAGGTGATTTCGTGGAAAAAGGATTAACACAAAAAGAGGTTCAAGAGCGAATCACAGCGGGTAAGATTAATAACCTTGAATCTCATATAACAAGAACTTATAAAGATATTTTCTTTTCTAATATATTTACATTTTTTAATTTGATTAACGTAATTTTATTTGTTTTAATTTTAATGGTTAAATCATATAAAAATGGGTTATTCTTTTTGACAATACTTGCGAATACGGTAGTAGGTATTGTTCAAGAAATACGTTCTAAACAAACGTTAGATAAACTAGCGATTGTGACAGTTAATAAAATTGAGGTAATTAGAGATGGAATTACAAGCCAAGTACGTATTGATGAAATTGTACTTGACGATTGTGTAATTATAAAAGAAGGTATGCAGATTCCAAGTGATGCACTTGTTTTGGATGGAAAAATAGAAGCAAATGAGTCTTTACTTACAGGTGAAAGTGTTCCCCAACTTAAAGAAGTAGGTTCATCGGTATTAAGTGGAAGTTTTGTAACTTCTGGTGAAGCGATTTGTAAAGTAATTCATGTAGGTAAAGATAATTACGCGCAAAAAATAGTAAGTGAAGCTAAAAAATACAAAACTCATCAATCAGAGTTAAAGAAAAGCATTAATATCATATTGAAAGTAATCAGTGTTCTAATTGTTCCAGTAGGCTTATTGTTGTTTTATAATCAATATTATCGTCTTGAGTCTACTCTTCAAGTAGCAATTGTGAGGACGGTTGCAGCATTGGTTGGAATGATACCAGAAGGACTTGTATTTTTAACAAGTGTTGCATTAGCAATTAGTGTTATTCGCTTAGCGAATCAAAAGACCCTTGTTCAAGAATTATATTGTGTTGAAACACTTGCTCGGGTAGATGTTCTTTGCCTGGATAAGACAGGAACAATTACTGAAGGGAAAATGAAAGTAATTGAAAGTGAAAAATTTGAAGAATTTGATTTTGATAAAATACTAGGTAATTATGTGCGTATCTTTTCAAAAGGAAATGCAACGGCAACAGCTTTAAAAGAAGCATATGAACAAAGAAATGATTTAGAGGTTGTGGGTAAAGAAGATTTCTCATCAGATCGAAAATATAGTGCAATAACGGTAAAAAACGAAGGTACATATTATTTAGGTGCAGCTCAAATTTTATTTCCGCAAAATAAAATGGTTTTGGATAAAGCAAAAGAAGCTGCAGAGGATGGTTATCGTGTCATCATTCTTGGTGTGAATCGAAAGAATGATTCATATCTTAATTGCGTTCCACTAGGATTAATTAAAATACAAGATTCTATTCGTAGTAATGCAAAAGATACAATTCAATATTTTTATGATCAAGATGTTGAATGTAAAGTAATATCTGGAGATGATCCAGTGACAGTATCATCTATTGCAAAAAAAGTGGGAATTAGAAATGCCGAATTTTGGGTAGATGCATCAAAATTAAATGATGATGAACTTCGCCAAGCAATTGTCGAAAAGAATATTTTTGGAAGGGTAACTCCAGCTCAAAAGAAAATTATGGTTGAAGCACTTCAACAAGCAGGGCATACAGTTGCGATGACAGGTGATGGTGTGAATGATGTACCAGCCTTAAAGAAAGCAGACGTTTCTGTTGCAATGGCTTCAGGTAGTGATGCATCTAAAAATGTATCTAATATTGTTTTATTAGATTCAGACTTTAGTCACTTGCCGTTTGTGGTAAAAGAGGGAAGACGAGTTATTAATAATATAAGAAGTGCTTCGAGTATGTTTTTAGTTAAAACTGGTTTTTCGGTAATCCTTGCGATTCTTACAATTTTATTAGCGGATACGTATCCATTCCAACCAATACAACTGACAGTAATTGGAATGTTTGCGGTAGGAATACCAACATTTTTATTACAATTTGAACCTAGTTTTGGAAGAATTGATAAAAAGTTTTTACGGGTTGCGTTTAGAAATGCATTACCAGCAGCATTTATTATTGCAGTCGCAATATTGACGGGAATTATTTTCTCAACATTTTTCAAAATACCAGAAACAATGATATCTTCATTTAATGCGATTCAAACAGGTATTCTATATACATCGACGCTTTACTTTGTATATTCACCGCTTACTAAATATCGAGTTTCAATCATCGTGACAATGCAAGTGTTATTAGGACTTGCCTTCTATATTGGCCAAAAGTTTATTGGTATTACAGGATTAAATGTATCACTTATAATATTTATAGTATGTTATACCGTTTTATCTTATTTTTTGATGAAGATATTACGTGAATTATTTGATAGAGCTGAGAATGTCCTTAAAAAATAAGGACATTTTTAAATTTTACATAGATTTAACATTTCTAGCACTTAGATTTAATAATACTTTCTTAATCTATACATGTACCAAGTCGGTATCTGGAGGGAAAGACAAATGAAAAAAATATTAAGCTTAATTTTAGCAAGTATGTTAATTGCCGGTTGTTCATCAGCACCAGCAAATACGGAAGGAACTGCAACACCAGCAACAGGAACAACAGGTGGGTCTACAATTAATGTTTACACACGTGATAGCAGTAGTGGAACTCGTGAAGCATTCCAAGGGGCAATTGAACTTGAAGAACTAACTGCAAATGCAATTGAAGTATCATCAAATGGTGACATGGCTACAAAAGTAGGGGCTGATGTAAATGGTATCGGTTATGTATCATTATCAACAGACTTTGAAGCAAGTGGATTAACACCACTTAACTATGAAGGTGTTACACCAACAGTTGAAACAGTACTTGATGGAACATATTCAATGCAACGTCCATTCGCTTATGTAACTCGTGCAGCAGGTGACTTTGGATCAGATGAAAAAGAACAATTAGTTGCAGCATTCATTGATTTTATTACAAATTCAACTGAAGGTATGTCAGTTGTTCAAAGTCAACACGGTATCGTGGATGTTACTAAAGGTACACCATGGGCTGAGTTAGCAAAAAATCATCCTATCGTAACACAAGATAATTCAGGTATTACACTTGTAACAGCTGGATCTACATCAGTATCTAAAACGCTTCAAGCTGCATTGGAAGCATTCCAACCAATGGCAGGTAACTTCCAATTCACAATGAATCAAACAGGTTCAGGTGATGGCTACAAACGTGTATTAGGTGAAGAAAAAGATGGTGCAAACGCCGCTGATATCGGTTTTGCTTCAAGAAACTTCAAAGCTGAAGAAGATATTACAAGTTCAATGGCAAATGGTGTTTACTGTATTGATGCAGTAGTTGCAGTAGTAAACAAAGCGAATGCTTTAACAAATATTACAGCTGCTCAATTAAATGACATTTTTTCTGGAAATGTAACTGATTACAGCGCAATTAAGTAGGTCAATATGGAAACAAATAAGAAGTATATCAAGAAAAACAAAACTCTTGATTCCATTTATAAATACTTCTTTATGGCGATGGCTGTACTTTCAAGCAGCTTCATAATACTCTTAGTTCTCTTTGTTTTTACAAAGGGAATTTCGCCATTTTTAAGTGGATATGAATATGGACAAGTAAATTTCTTTGATTTCCTATTTGGATTGACATATCGTCAAGACAAAGGAATTTACGGAGTAGGGTTTATTGTTATTAATACATTTATAAGTGCTTTTGCAGCTTTACTGATTTCTTTCCCCGTATCAGTATTAACCGCCTTATTTATAGCAAAAATAGCACCAAAACGATTGAGTAAATTTATGCAAACAGTCGTTGAATTACTTGCAAGTATTCCAAGTATTGTTTATGGGGTATTTGCTAGTGGACTTATTACAGCGTTTGTTCGTCAAATTGCCACGTTCTTTGGAATTACAACAGCAGGTGGATCCAGTTTATTAGCAGTTGTTCTTTTGTTGGCAATTATGATATTTCCAACAATTGCTTCTTTGTCAATTACGGCAATTCAAGCAGTGGACAAAGACTTAGAACAAGCTTCACTTGCATTAGGGGCCACTAAAACACAAACAAACTTTAAAATTGTTTTAATAGCTGCAAAATCTGGAATCTTTGCCGGAGCAATTCTAGGAATAGGACGTGCTTTTGGAGAAGCTACAGCCGTAGCGATGGTTGCCGGAAATAAATTATTCGGACCCACATTTAATCCTTTTGATATCACAAGAACACTTACAACAACAATGTTAGCAGGTTTAAAAGAAACAACAGGTTTAGACTATGATATTCGTTTCTCAGTAGGACTTGTATTGATGGTTGTTATCTTTGCAAGTAACTATATTCTTAATCTTGTGAAACGGAAAGTAGGTAATATGTAATGAAAAAGAAAACAAAAGCAAAAGATACATTCTTAAATTCAATTACCTATTTTGCCAGTGGAGTGAGTGTGCTTGTATTAGGTGCGGTGTTATGGTTTTTATTCTCACAAGGGTTTTCAACATTAAACTGGGATCTAATTAAAAATAATTATTGGAGCCAAAATTTACTTGGAAATGTTGAAAAACAAGCTGGTGATTATCCGTTAACACAAGAAGTAGATGGTGTTTATTCGGTTGAATGGGGAATCGCACTTAAAGATAGTGTGAATGCCCAAAAAGAAAAAGTATTAGAAGTAACCTATATTCATCCTGATTCACCACTTAAAACAATGACGAGTGCTGTTGCAGGACAAGATAATCGTGAAATAACATTAGAAACAGGATATTCTATTCAAAAGATTGATATTGTGACAGCCGATGGAATCGCAACATTTACTGGAAAAATCATGTCACAAGATGCGGCAACTGTTATCGCAAATATAGATGGTGCACAGTCAATTACCAGTATGTATTTCAAAACACTAGGTGGTGGTATTCGCAGCAGTTTAATTACAACATTATATTTAATTGTAATTTCACTACTTATTGCCTTACCAATTGGTGTATCAAGTGCAATTTATTTACATGAGTATGCATCCAAAAATAGATTTAATAAATTAATTCGCCAAGGAATCGAAACACTAACAGGTGTTCCTAGTATTGTTTATGGTTTGATGGGAGTTACAGTATTATTCCCAGTGACACAATTATTAGGTGCAACAACGACGAGTATTTTACTGGGTGGACTTACGATGTCAATTATTCTATTGCCGACAATTATTAAATCTACGGAAGAAGCATTAATCGTTGTACCACAAAGTTTACGTGATGGAAGTTTATCATTAGGAGCGACTAAATCACAAACGATATTTAAAGTAGTATTACCTTGTGCAATCAATGGTATTCTTACTGGTATTCTATTATCAATAGGAAGAGTCATTGGTGAATCTGCCGCACTTATCTATACAATGGGAACATTTATCAATGATACACCTACATTACTTGGTCAAGGTACATCATTATCAGTAATGATTTGGTCATTCATGTCAGGTGAACAACCTAATTTCCAATTAGCAAGTGCAATATCAATTATCATTCTAATTATTGTATTAATCTTGAATTTCGTCGTTAAGGCAATCGCGAAAAGATTTACGAAGAAATTCGCGTAGGAAGGGACATTATGGAAACATGTTTTAAAGTAAAAGATTTGAATTTATACTATGGTGAAAAACAAGCGCTTAAAAAGATTCAAATGAATATTTATAAAAATAAAGTAACAGCGTTTATTGGACCATCAGGATGTGGTAAATCAACATTTCTACGTTGTCTAAATAGAATGAATGATTTAATCGAAGGATGTAAAATTGATGGTTTAATTGATAAAGATGGTATCGATATTTATTCTTCTAAAACAGATATTGTAGATTTACGTACTAAAGTGGGTATGGTATTCCAAAAACCAAATCCATTTCCAATGAGTATTTTCGATAATGTTGCCTATGGACCGCGTTGCCAAGGATTAAAAGACAAAAAGAAATTAGATGAAATTGTCGTTAAATCACTTAAACAAGCAGCGTTGTATGACGAAGTTAGTGATCGTCTACATGAATCAGCACTTGGACTATCTGGTGGTCAACAACAACGTTTATGCATTGCACGTTGTATTGCGATGGAGCCGGAAGTAATTTTAATGGATGAACCTACATCAGCACTAGATCCAATTGCCACTGCAAAAATTGAAGAACTTATTGAACAGTTAAAAGAAAAATATACAATAATCATTGTAACGCACAGTATGCAACAAGCATCACGTATCAGTGATTACACAGCGTTTTTCTTACTCGGTGAAGTAATTGAATTTGATAATACAAAAAAGATTTTCAGTACACCAACCGATAAAAGAACAGAAGATTACATAACAGGGAGATTCGGATAATGATTAAACTAGATGATAAATGTAATAGAATTAAAGAATGTGTTATGCAAATGTCTAAACGTGTTGAAGACATGTATTCATTGGCATTAGATATTATTGAAACAGGAGACAAAGATGTTGCGCTAAAGGTCATCGAAATGGATGGTTTTGTAAATAGTGCAGAAGAAGAAATTAATGATTTAGCAATTGAAGCATTAGCATTACTTTCACCCGTTGCAAGTGATTTACGAAAAGTAATTACAGGTATCAAAATCTCATCAGATTTAGAACGCATTGGTGACTATGCGAAGAGTATTGCTGGATTTGTAGTGCGTGATGGAAAACTAGACCCAGAGCTTGCGAAGAAGGCAAGAGAGCTTGGCGATACTTTCCTAACAATGATTGATCATGCGATGGATAGCTATAGTAAATCAGATGCAGTGTGGGCAATGAGCATACCTGAAGAAGATCTTCAAATTGATCGTATTTTTGATGAAATATTAAAAATTCTTCAAGAACGTATTAAAAAACAAGAAATGGTTGAAGATATTATTCCAATCATGGGAATGTTAAGAAATTTGAAACGTGCTGGTGAACATACAAAGAATATTTGTGAACACACAATATTTGAAGTGAAAGGTCAACACATCGAATTCAATTAGTACATGATTTGACAATTACATAAATAAGTTATATAAATAAAGTGTATCGGTAGGTGAGGCTACCTTAGGGATACGGATTGCTGCCGCGGAGCTGTGGAGACACAGTGAGAAGGTTAACAGTCTATGTCGAATTCAAGGCATAGAATAACGCAATTACATCGCCCTAAGAAGTTAAAGCTTGAATGGTAATGTACTTTTTGATTTTTAACGAGTCCTTATCGTTTTCCGATAGGGACTTTTTTACATAAAGGAGGTGGTTGATATGAGTAAACCGGATAGTTGTAGTTGTGATCAGCAGAGGCAAAAAGTCATGCGTTTTATATTCCTAGTTTTCAGTCAACCATCTTTTGAATTATCGTCTGAATTTTAATTTATAATTCCATTGACATTGCCTCTTGAAAAAGAGGAGGGCAAAAAAATGGTAAAAAAAATAATTAGTCTAGTTACGCAACAAGAGAAAGTAGTAAACGAAAAATTATTAAACGTAACAAATCAAGATGTGAATACCTTATTAGAAAGTTATAAAAACACACTAGAAGGGTATAGCAAAAAACAAGTTGAAGCTTCTAGAGAAGAATTTGGCGAAAATATACTTCAACATAAAAAGGAACAACCATGGTATAAATTACTATTGAGTTCACTTTTAAATCCTTTTTCAATTGTATTAATTATTTTAGCAAGTATTTCTTTTTTTACAAAAGATTATGCGGCAGTTTCAATTATAATAGTCATGGTATTACTAGGAGCAATTCTTAGTTTTATGCAAGAATACAAAAGTTCAAAAGCAGTTGAAAAACTTACTGAACTTGTAGAAACAAAAATCACAGTACAACGACTTGAAAATCATGAATCAATCAGAATAGAAATTCCAATGGATGAATTAGTTGTAGGTGATATTTTACATTTGTCTGCAGGAGATATTATTCCAGCTGATGCTAGATTAATTCAGGCTAGAGATTTCTTTGTTAGCCAATCATCACTTACAGGTGAAAGTGAACCTGTGGAAAAGTTTGGTGAAACATTGATTGAAAAACCTGCACAAGCACTTGAAGCTAATAACTTAGTCTTCATGGGGTGTAATATTATTTCGGGTTCTGCCCAAGCAATTGTTGTGGCAATAGGTAGCAATACAATATTTGGAAACATCGCAAATCAACTTCAAGAAAAACCAGTAATTACTAGTTTTGAAAAAGGTGTTAACTCAGTTTCCTGGATTTTTATTCGATTCATGTTGATTATGGCCCCAATCGTACTTTTGTTAAATGGTTTCACAAAAGGAAATTGGCTTGAAGCTTTCTTATTTGCGTTATCAGTGGCAGTTGGATTAACACCAGAAATGTTACCAATGATTGTATCTGTGAATCTTGCGAAGGGTGCAATCGCAATGTCAAAGAAGAAAGTCATTGTAAAGAAACTAAATGCAATTCAAAACTTTGGTGCGATGGATGTATTATGCACCGATAAAACAGGGACAATCACACAAGATAAAGTAAGTTTGAAATACTATTTAAACATACATGGACAAGAAGATGACCGTATCTTAAGACATGGTTTTCTTAATAGTTATTATCAAACAGGGCTAAAAAATTTAATGGATATCGCAATCATCAATCATGTCCAAGATAGCGAACAACAAGATCTTTTTAATAACTATAAAAAGATCGATGAGATTCCATTTGATTTTAATCGCAGAAGAATGAGCGTTGTTGTAGAAAATACAACAAACGAATCTGTCCAATTAATTACTAAAGGGGCAATCGAAGAAATGTTATCAATTTGTACTCATGCTGAATATGCTGAAAGCATTGAAGTACTTACTGATGAAATACGAAAAGAAATTTTAAATCGGTGTTATGACTATAATGAACAAGGATTTAGAGTGCTAGGAATTGCCCATAAAAGTTTGCCTTCAATTAATAGTGTAATCTCTGTGGCAGATGAAGAGGGAATGGTTTTACTTGGTTACCTTGCATTCTTTGATCCACCAAAAGAAAGCACGAAAGATGCTTTAAATGCTTTGCATGAATATGGTGTTAATGTAAAAGTACTTACAGGTGATAATGATGCCGTGACACGTTACATTTGTAATCAAGTAGGCTTAAACGGAGATAGTATTATTCTAGGTGAGATGATAGAGACAATGAATGACGAAGAACTCAAAGAGTGTGTTGAAAAAGTTGATGTTTTCGCAAAGTTATCACCAGCACAAAAGACAAGAATTGTCGAAGCGTTAAGAAATGATGGACATACAGTAGGCTTTATGGGGGATGGTATTAATGATGCTTCTGCTATGAAAATGGCGGATGTTGGAATTTCAGTTGATTCTGCAGTTGATATTGCAAAAGAAAGTGCATCTATTATTCTCTTAGAAAAAGATTTAATGGTTTTAGAAAATGGAATTATTGAAGGCAGAAAAACATATGCAAATATTATGAAATACATTAAGATTACTGCTAGTTCTAATTTTGGTAATATGTTTTCAATACTTGTCGCAAGTGCATTTCTTCCATTTATGCCAATGTTACCATTACAAATTCTAATCTTAAATTTAATCTATGATATCTCATGTACTGCAATACCATGGGATAATGTAGATGATGACTACTTGAAAAGACCAAAACAATGGAATGCGAATAGTATATCTAAATTTATGATTTACATTGGACCTACAAGCTCCATCTTTGATATTTTGACCTATGTAATATTATTCTTTGGTGTTTGTCCATTTGTTTTTGGTGGTGCTTATCATACACTTGATCCAGCTACCCAACTTTTATTTGTTGGACTATTTCAAACAGGGTGGTTTGTCGAAAGTTTATGGACACAGACATCAATTATTCATATGTTAAGAAGTTCTAAGATGCCTTTTAAAAATACATTTCCTTCAAAACAATTGGTTTTTGGCACAGCTTTTGGAATTCTTGTAGGAACTCTATTGCCAATGACTGCAATTGGCAAATCTCTTAATATGATGCAAGTGCCATTTTATTACTATTTTATTTTATTGGGCATTATCATTATGTATATGATTGTTGTCACAAAGATGAAAACGGTTTATATAAAAAAGTTTAAAGAATTGTTGTAAAAAAGATAAGTCCGGTATGGGCTTATCTTTTAAGTTTAATGGTGAATTTTGTTCCGTGATTTAGATAATCATCAACGACAATTGTACCTTGATGAAATTCAACACCATGTTTTACAATTGCCAGTCCAAGTCCAGTTCCTTCAATTTGTGAACTATGTGACTTATCACTCCTAAAGAATCTTTCAAATATTCGTTCTTTGTCTTTCGGATTGATACCAATTCCATCATCTTTTATTGTTATCTCTACAAACTTACCGCTTTCTTTCATATCAATCCATACGTGACCATTACGGGTGTTGTACTTAATGGCATTTTGAATCAAATTATAAAATATTTCATAGATAATTTGAGAAACAGCGTGGCCCGTGATTGAGGTTGAATTATCAACTAAAGTGATACCATTTAAATTTGCATAATCTTCTAAACTACGAAGTACATGATGTAAAATTTCTTGATAATTCACTTTTTCGTAATCAAGTTGGACAGTTCCTTCATCGAGCTTAGATAGTTTAATGATATCTTCAATTGTACGTAATAAGTGTTTTGATTCATCCACTATTTTTTGTGAGAACTCTTGTGTGTTATCACCTTGAAGATTATTTGCCATGATTTCCGCATAACCAGAAATGCTTGTGAGTGGTGTTTTTAATTCATGTGAAACATTAGCACTGAATTCTTTTCTTATCTTATTGTGATAACTTAAATTTTCTAACAAATGTTTAAGTTCTGGATAGGTGTCATTCGCAAGGGGCATATCGAGATTTAGATGATTGATAGGATCGATAATTTTTCGTGTAAGAAATCTTGCGACAATAAGACACACGATGAATACAGTTATTAATATAAATGTAATAGGAACAAGGGATGGTATCATAATTGTTAATGCAGAATTCGCAATTGTTGATAGGCGAAGTACTGAACCATCATCTAAGCGAATGGCATAATAATAGGTTGTTTCATTTAATGTATCAGAATAACGTGTACGCTCACCACTGCCAGTTTGTACTGCATCAATAAATTCTGGACGATCACGATGATTAATTAAGCTATTAGAATCATATTGTGAATCATAGATTACATTACCTTCTGAATTAATTAATGTAATTCGCGAATCAGAATAGAATTTTGTTTCAAGAAAAACGCTAGGGTCTTCATTATAGTAGGTTGCTAAAGCATTTGCTTCAGTTTTGAGTGTTAATCGAATATTCTTTGAAATATCGTTGTAGAAAAAGAATGCACAAAGTAGGTAGGCAATTGCAACGAAGATAATTGAAGTTATGGCGATGCTTTGGAAAATCTTCTTCTTCATTCAGGATCCACCATACGATAACCTACACCACGAATTGTTTCAATATAATCACTTGCATGTTCTAATTTTGAACGCAAAGTACGAATATGTACATCAACAGTTCTAGTTTCACCATAATAATCATAACCCCATATTTGTTCAAGCAATTGATCTCTTGTTAACACAATTCCTTGGTTTTCCATGAGTAATTTCAATAATTCAAATTCTTTTAATGTTAAAGTAATACGTTGGTCACCTAGTAGTACAAAGTGACGTTGTGTATCAATCGTTAAATCTTTAAAAGTAATCGTTTTTGACGATGTTGGTTTTTCCATACGGCGTAATACTGCTTTGATACGTGCAACCAATTCCATAATACCAAAGGGTTTTGTAATGTAATCATCGGCACCTAAATCTAAGCCTTGTACTTTATCATATTCACTATTCTTTGCAGTTAATAAAATAACTGGAATATTTTTAGTAGTGATTGATGATTTAAGTTGTTTAAGAATTGAAAGTCCACTTTCACCAGGTAACATGACGTCTAAAAGAATTAATTCTGGTTTTTCTTCAGAAAGGACAGGGTAAAAGCTTTTTGCCTCACTAAATCCTTTTGCTTGAAAACCAGTAGAATTTAATGTATATACAATCAATTCTTGAATATTTTGTTCATCTTCAATAACATAAATCATACTCTCCACCTCACCATAAGTTTACGTGTTTTAACAAATAACTGCAATGTTATTGGTGTTATTTTACCCAAAATTAACATTCGTCAAATTTCATAGAAGTGGTATAATAGTAACTGGTGATAAGATGAATAAATTTAAAGCAGCATTTTTAAGATTTATGAGTGGACGATATGGAAATGATAGCCTAAATAATATGTTATTTGGAATATCAATTGGTATATATTTAATTAATGCGTTCTTTGTAAGAAATTTCTTTGTGGGATTTGTTTCACAACTATTGTTGTTGGTTGTGTTATTTAGAATGTTTTCAAGAAATTGGTACAAACGACAAGCAGAGAATAATAAATATATGGCTCTATCACGTCCCATACGATTAAGGGTATCTTGTTTTGTTAAACAATTGAAAGATAAAGATCGTCGATACTTTCTTTGCCCTAATTGTCAACAAATCGTACGCGTTCCACGAGGGCATGGGAAAGTTGAAATCAATTGTCCCAAATGTCATCATAGTTTTGAAAGAAAAACATAGTTAACAAGTTTCTTTTATCTATAAATGCTTAACTTAAAACTCCTTCAATTGATGAAAGGAGTTTTTTTTACATATAAAAAAGAATAAGGTTATTCGCCTTATTCTATAGTAATTTGCTTTTTGTTTTCGATTTGTTTGGAAGTCATGTTAGGGATAATAATTCTTAATTCGCCATTTTCAAATTTGGCTTTGATGTCTTCTTCGTGAATGTTTTCACCGATATAATAGCTTCTTGAACAGTTTCCAGAGAACCTTTCTTGACGTACGATATGTCCATCTTCATCTTTCTCTTCATTGGAGTTTTCTTTGTTGGCACTAATTGTTAGTGTTCCATTATTGAGTTCAATGGAAATATCTTCTTTCTTGAAACCTGGTAATTCAATGTCAAACAAGTAATTACCATCTTTCTCTGTGATGTCTGTTTTCATCATGTTGTAGCTATTACCCAGTGTTTTAAATGGATCCTTAAACATGTCATCAAACATCTCGTCAAACAAACTCAAGCTTCTAGGATAGTATTTCATAATATCGCCTCTTTCCTTTCATGAAATATCTAGAAGAAGTTTCCTCAACTTCAAGTATAGTATAGCACTTTTATTAGCACTGTCAAGTATAGAGTGCTAATATTTTAGAAATTAGTTAATTACTAATTATTTTAGATCCCAGAAACGGTTTATAAGTGAGTTAGGAGGAAATAATATGAAAAACTTAATCTCGATATTGGCTATTTCTGCTTTAATGTTTACAGCACCATCAATAGGTGCATTTGCCTATCAAGATGATAATATTTGTACGAATAAGGATGAATGTCTACATGAAAATTGTTCGATGTAGTATGTTGATAAAGAAACATTTGATGAATTAGTAAAGATTCAAGGAAAATGTAAAGGTAATGGAGATATGAAGGGATGTAAATAGCATCTCTTTTACTCATATGAAGAGTTATGTTAAAATTTAGATAATGGAGATAGATTATGAAACGATTAATACAATTGATACTTTGCATTGGACTTGTGTTTGGTTTAGTAGGGTGTCGTGAAAAGAAACTCACTAACAAGGAAGTTACAAAATTATTTTATGAATCTATGATTAATTTACTTGAAGATGTAAACTTTACAGTAGATGGATTCGCTAAGATAACAATGGGTGATGAGCAAACAGAAATTACTGTTTCATTTGATGTGGTTGCTTTAATTGATGGAAGTGATTTGAATAATGGCAAGATGGATTGCAATGTATCCGCAAAAATGTTTGGACAAGTTACGGATATGAGTTTCTATTTCTTTGATGATTATTTATATAACGATTTAATGGGGATAAAAACAAAGACCCTTGTAAGTGAAGAGGATAATCTGTTTTTACAACTTGCGAATATAACAAATATTGCTGATTTTGGTGTACTTCTCGAACAGTTAGATCAAGCCCCAAAACTTGATTTTATCTTTACGGAAACAGAGGATGCAGTTGAAATTGAATTTGATAATAATTCTGAATTGTTTGATAGTTTTTTAGAGGGTTTCAATGGTGCTAGTGGAATTTTTAATGCAATTGGTTCAGATGATGTTAGATTTATTTGTACAATTGGAAAAGATAAACAACTTAAAAATATAACTGTTCTTATCAATACTATGATTGAAGAAGGGGTTATCTCTACGAATACCGGAATGGAATATAATTTTAACTTTACAAATTATGGCGAAACAGAAGTAAAAAAACCACGAGATTTGGATCAGTATGAAAATGATAATGCTCAAGATAATGAAATATTTGTAGCTCGATAAATTAGAAAACACATGGATTTTAGTCCATGTGTTTTTTACTAAAGGATATGAATTTTATGTGCTAAGCATGCATCAATCATTTCTTGAGGCCATATACTTGCTTGAACTTCACCAACATGAGCTTTGTTCAATAACAACATGCATAGTCTTGATTGACCAATTCCACCACCAATGGTGTAAGGTAATTCTTTGTTCACAATCATTTTGTGGTAAGGAAGTGATAATCTTTCAAGACAGTTCGCTTTTTCACATTGTGTTTGAATAGATTCTTCATCAACACGAATACCCATACTTGAAATTTCTAAGCCACATTGCAAGGTTTCATGCCAAAAGAAGATATCACCATTTAAATTCCAATCATCATAATCGGGTGCACGTCCATCATGTGGAGTACCGCTGTTAAGTTTTTCGCCAATTTTCATGATGAAGACACAACCAAGTTCTTTTGATATTGCATCCTCACGTTCTTTAGGCGTTAAGGTAGGATATTTATCTTCGAGTTCTTGCGTTGTAATAAAATGAATTTTATCAGGTAAATGATTGACAGCTTGAGGGTATTTATACCAAACTTCATGTTCCATATGTTTGATAACTTTGAAGATATCTTCAACTGTTTGGCGAAGTACTTCTTCAGTACGTTCTTCTTTTGTGATGATTTTTTCCCAATCCCATTGATCTACATAACAAGAATGTGTATTATCTACTTCTTCATCACGACGGATAGCATTCATATTTGTGTATAAGCCTTCATGTACTTCAAAGTCATATTTTTTAAGAGCTAGACGTTTCCATTTCGCAAGAGATTGAACAACTTCAATTTCGTCATTGGGTAATTCTTTCATATCAAAACTTACAGGACGTTCAATTCCATTTAGATTATCATTTAATCCAGAACTCTTTTCTACAAAAAGGGGTGCTGAAATACGTGATAAACCAAGAACTTTACCTAGTTCTTTTTGGAATGTATCACGGATATATTTAATGGCATCTTGTGTTTCTCTTACTGTAAGTATTGGATCATAATTTTCAGGTAATATTAATTTCATAAGTATTCCTCACATTTGTGTTTTATTATAGACTATTTTGAAAGACAGTTGAAGAAAAATATGCGCAACTCTCCAAATATAGTATTGTTTATGTTACAATATGACCGGAAAGTTGGTAGTTATGAAAATAGGAATTATATCGTTAGGATGTTGTAAAAACTTGGTTGACACTGAAAACTTGATTGGTTTACTTCAACAGTCTAATCAAGAAATTACATACAATTTAAAAGAAGCAGAAGCAATTATCGTCAATACATGTGGATTTATTGATCCTGCCAAGGAAGAAGGAATTAATACAATCCTTGAGATGGCAGAATATAAAACTGGAAATTGTAAAAAGTTAATTGTGATGGGATGTCTTGCGGAAAGATATCGTGATGATTTGATGAAAGAGTTACCAGAAGTTGATTGTTTTATCACATTGAAGGAATATCAACAACTAGGAACAATACTTACAAGTGTATTAGGAGAGAAAATTGCGAATGATTATGGTAAATGCCCACAAGTGCTTACTGGTAAGCCTTGGATGGCATATTTGAAAATTGCTGATGGGTGTGATAATCGTTGTTCATACTGTGCAATACCATTGATTCGTGGGGGCTATCGTAGTTTTGATTTTGAAGTATTAGTCAATCAAGCAAAAGAACTTGCATCTCGTGGTGTTAAGGAATTAAATTTAATTGCCCAAGATACAACACGTTATGGACTAGATAACTATGGTAAGCGTCGCTTATTAGATTTACTTGAAGCCTGTAATGAAATTGAAGGTTTACATTGGATTCGTGTACTTTATATGTATCCCGATGAGATTGATGATGAATTAATCGAAGGAATGGCAAAATTAGATAAAGTATTACCTTACTTTGATATTCCTGTACAACATGGATCAGATCGTATGCTTCAACTCATGAATCGTAGAGGTAGTGCGGAAAGTATTGTAAAACTTGCGAATAAAATTAAAGAAACATTTAAACTCCCAGTGTTACGTACGACCATGATTGTTGGTTTCCCATCTGAAACTGAAGAAGATGTAAAACTAAATCTTGAGTTTATGAAAGATATCAAATGGGATCGTTTAGGCGGATTTACCTACTCTAAAGAGGAAGATACTTCTTCTTATGATATGGATGATGATGTTCCGCAAAATGTTAAAGAAGAACGTTATGAAGCAATGATGAAGCTTCAAGAAGCAATTGTTGAAAGTAAGAATCAAAATTTGATTGGACAAACACTTGAAGTACTTGTAGAAAAACAAGATGGGCTTACAGGATTCTATCGTGGACGCAGTGTCTTCAGTGCTCCTGATGGTATTGATGGAGAAGTAATATTTAAGAGTGATGAACCAATAAAATTTGGAACTTTTGTGCCAGTAACGATTAATCGTATTAAAACACATGATTTCTATGGAAAAGTAGAAAAAGAGAAGGTGTAAGCCTTTTCTTTTTTAGTAAGAAACTCTATAATAAAAGGCAAGAACAAAAGTTATTAAAGGAGAAAATAATGAAAACAGTAATTGGTATCGATTTAGGGGGTACAAATGTTCGTGTCGCTAAAATCACAGAACAAGGAGAAGTATTACAAGAATTGAAAAGTCCATCTTATGGAATGGAAGGACCAGACAAAGTAGTTTCAAATATCATTTCATTAATTGAACAATTAGATGGTTACAAAGATTGTGTTGGTATTGGTATTGGTGTACCAGGACCAGTTGATACAGTTAACAAAGTAATGAAATTATCAAGTAACTTAAATGGATTCACTGATTTTCCAATGGCTGCAAAGATTGAAGAAGCTACAGGAATTCCAACATTCTTAGACAATGATGCTAACTGTGCGGGACTTGCTGAGGCAATCATTGGCGCTGGAAAATTATTTCCAATTGTTTATTACACAACGATTTCAACAGGAATCGGTGGTGCATTAATTGTAAATGGAAAACTTGTTTCAGGTAAAAATGGTTATGCAGGTGAAGTAGGTGACCTTATTGTTGACCCTTATCGTGAACCATTTAATAATTTGAATCCAGGAGCTAGTGAAAGCGAAGCGAGTGGACGTGCTTTAATTAGAAAAGGCCAAGCAATTTTTGGTGATAGAGTTCAAAGTGCGAAAGATGTATTTGATTTATATGAACAAGGTAATGAAGAAGCGATTAAACTTGTTGAACAAATGACAACTGACCTTGCAATCATGTTTAGCCATGTTGCATTAGTTGTTGATCCACATATTTTTGTATTAGGTGGAGGAGTAATGAAATCAAAAGCTGTTTGGATGCCTAAAATGATTGAAAAATTCAAATCATTTGTACATCCAGGCATGCGTGAAGTAATTTTCACAGAAGCAGAATGTTCAGAGCCAGGAATCATGGGAGCTGCAATGTTACCAATTTCAAACGGGCTATAAAAGAAAGAAGGAAGAAAATGGATTTAAGACTTAAGAAGTATGCGAAACTTGCGATTAGACAAGGGGTAAACATTCAAAAAGGACAACCTCTAGTAATTAATGCACCAGTAGAAACGGTTGAACTTGTTAGATATTGTACCGAAGAAGCATACTTAGCAGGTGCTTCAAAAGTAGATGTTGTTTGGTCAGATGATAAACTATCAAAACTACATTATGAAAATGTTGAGACAGAAATATTAAAGAAAGTAGGCCAATGGCGTATTGATCAACACAAGGATTCAATTGACAAGAAAAGTGCATTTTTAAGAATTGTTAGTGATATTCCAGGTAATTTGAAAGATATTGATCCAATAAAATTACGTGAAGTAAATATTGAAGCATCAAAAGCGATGGAACCTTATCGTTATTATACAATGTCTAATGTTGGTCAATGGTGCATTATTGCTGTTCCAAATAAAGAATGGGCAGAAATTATATTCCCTGATTTAAAAGGCGATGATGCAGTAAAAGCCTTATGGGAAGCGATTTATAAGTCAGTACGTATTTCAAATGATAATGATCCAGTAAAAGAATGGGATGAGCATAATGAAGAATTACGTAAGCACAATGAATTATTAAACAACTACAACTTTAAGTCGTTGCACTTTAAAAATACTTTAGGTACCGACTTAATTGTAGAACTTGCGAACAATCATATTTGGGCTGGAGGTTGTGATCTTACACAATCTGGTGTTTGGTTTAATCCAAATATGCCAACAGAAGAAACATTTACAATGCCAAAAAGAACAGGTGTAAATGGTAAAGTTGTTGCGACGAAGCCATTAAGCTACCAAGGTAAGTTAATTGAAAACTTCTGGTTACGCTTTGAAAATGGTAAGGTAGTTGAATATCATGCAGATAAAGAAGAAGGAGCTCTTAAAAATCTTCTTGAAGTTGATGAAAACTCATCATATTTAGGAGAAGTTGCTCTTATATCACATGAATCGCCAATATCTAATATGAATATTTTATTTTTCAACACATTGTTTGATGAGAATGCTTCATGCCACTTGGCATTAGGTGCAGCATATCCAAATAATATGAAAGATGGCGAAAAAATGAATAAAGAAGAGCTACTTGCTCATGATTGTAATGTATCGATGGTTCATGCTGATTTCATGTTTGGAAGTCAAGATATGAACATCATGGGACAAACGCATGAAGGCATTGAAGTAGAAATCTTCAAGAACGGAAATTTCTGTATTTAAACAAAAGCGGTAAATTTACCGCTTTTATTGTATAATAGACAAAGGTGATGTTATGTATCATATTTCAGATGTAAAAAAATACCTTCGTTGTCCCAAACTATTTTGGTTAAGCGAACGTGAAGAAGCACTTCCATTCAACTCATATGTACGATTAGATGAAGCTGTTACTACACTTGCTTGCGAAAAATTAGAAATAAAAGAACACTTTTTGGGAACACGAGGTGATGAACCTCAAAAGACACTTGACGCTATGAAAGAAATGGATTGGATTGTAAAGGGTCGTTTTGAGTATAAACAACTACGTGTTAAAATACCATTTTTACACCGTAATGGTGATGTTTGGGATGTTTACTTTTTGTTTTGTGGTAATCGTCCTAAAGATGATGATATGAATTTTTATTGCGCAAGCACATGGGTATTAAAAATGAATAAAATACCATTGGGCGAATTTAGAGTTTTACATTTTGATGAGAATTATGTGCGAGGCGATAAGTTATCAGCACAAGAACTATTTAAAATTACATCAATGTTTTATAACGATAAAGGAAATCCAAGTAAGGAAATCAAAGATACAATTCAAAAAAGAATGCGCAATTTAGAAGAAACATTAAATAACATGGATGAAGTTCTTAAGTTAGATAATGTAGAGTGTACTCGTCAAAATAAATGTACAAAAAAGAATAAATGTCGATTCTATGAAACTTGTTTTCCAGATGAAGCTCAGATTCCAAACGATTCCATTTTAACGTTGGTTTCATCACAATATAAATATGAAATGTTTGAAGATGGAATTGATTCACTAAAAGATGCAATTCCTGAAAAAATAGAAGGTTCACGCCAACAATATGCCCAAATTATGGCAAGTAAAATGGGTGGCTTATATGTTGATGAAATTTCATTACGAACATGGATGGAAAAAATCAAAATGCCAATTACTTTCTTGGATTTTGAATGGGAAACATACGCTATTCCTCCATACAAAGGAATGAAACCTTATGATGTATTGCCATTTGAATATTCAATTCATATTTTGCATGAAGATGGAGAAATTGAACATAAAGAATATCTTGGCACAAAAGATTGCCGATTAAAATTAGTAGAAAATTTAATTAGTGATATTCCTTCGGAAGGAACTTTAATTGCTTTTAATGCAGAAGGTGCAGAGAAGATTCGATTAAAGGAAATGGCAGCACAGTTTCCTCAACATGCGAAACGTTTAATGGATCTTTATATGCGAATGATTGATTTGTCTTTTCCATTTGCGTTAGGTACAGTTTATGATGTAAGAATGCGTGGTTACTATTCGTTAAAAGTAATTATGTCATTTATGGAAAATCAAACAGGATATCATGATTTAGATATCCATCAAGGTATGGATGCTGTATTCCAATGGCGACTTTTAGATAAAGAAATTGATGAAGTTGATCCGGATGAAATTCGTGAGCATCTATCAGCATATTGTAGTATGGATACATATGCGATGGTTGTCGTGTTTAATTGGCTAAAATCATTGCTTAAGAAAAGTGATAATTAACTGAACTTTGAGGTGTTCTTATTTAAAAGACACCTTTTTTCATATATAATAGAAGTATAAAAAGGAGGATCATTTTATGAGATTTGAAATTGTTGGTCAAAATGTGAGTATTACGGAAGGAATGAGAACTAAGATTGAAAATAAGTTGTCTTTCCTTGATAAGTATCTCTTAATTGATGAAGACACAATTGCTCGTGTTGTCGTGAAAGTTCATCCAACAACACAAAAGATAGAGGTGACAATTCCTAGCAAAGTTGGTATCTTACGTGCAGAAGTAGAACATGAAGATTTATATGCGGCAATCGACTTGGCTATTGATAAATTAGAAGATCAAATTCGTCGTCAAAAAACAAGATTATCTAGAAAGCATAAAGATAAATTAGCAATGGCTTTTGTTGAAGAAGACATTGAAACATTAAATAAAAAAGATGTTCCAGTTAAAACTAAAACAATCCAAGCAGAAGTTATGGATTTAGATGAAGCAATTCTAAGAATGGAAATGCTTGGACACAGTTTCTTTATTTATACGGACAATGAATCAGAAACAGTAAGTGTTGTATATCGCCGTGAAAAAGGTGGATATGGTTTAATCGAAACGGAATAAATGAAAAGCGGTTCACTGATAAGTGTGAGCCGCTTTTTTTATTATAGTAAGATATGTAGATACGTTAATAAATTAATAATGAATAGTGCTACTGCAAGACCAATCATGCCTGGTAGGAAAGAGCGAGTTTGATTGTATAAATACGATATAACCAACGTAATCACAAAGTAGAATAAATAGCCTTTTAGCCATGCAATCAAATCAAATGGAATATAGGTAACTGTGAATAAAAGGGCAAATAGAAATCCAGATAATAAGATAACTACAATTTCAGCATGTTTTAATTTTAGACGATCGGTAACACATTTAAATGTCACAACATAAATTAGTGCAAAAACAAAGGAATGAGCTAGAAAGAATATACCGTTAAATAGTGAGAATGCTTGTGCTTGTTCAATATCAATTATTGGAACAAAGGCATGTAGATATAAACTATTCAAATAAAATAAACCAGTGATTAATATTATTCCAACAAAGAAGAAGAATATGGATTCTTTTACATCTTCTTTTAATCGTTTCGCATGCAATGCAAGTAAATCCCAGTTTTGAATAAGAATTAATAATCCAGAAAGATTTACTGCGAATGTATATGAAACCAATTCGTTGTTAATAATCATATTAAGTAGTGGTGTTACAATTGGTACTATTAAAAAGTAACATACTGTTATTATTATACGTTTGATTGATAGGGTTGTAGATTGTTCAGTCATAAATACCTCCTGCTCTTCAATATTCTACTTTATATTTAGGAGAATGTCATCCCTAAAGTTGAATGAAGAAAAAGATGATGAATAACTCTACAAAAGCGAGAAAATAATGAAAAATAGAGATTCATAACGTATAAATAGATAATGGAGGTAAAGTGAATGTTGTCAAAAGAATTGCAATTTGAGGATAAAAAGATGATTCTTGAAAAACTTTCAGAATGTTACCTAAAGTCCTCACGACGTGTTCAAATCTATAAATTTCAAGGGATTAATGAAGAATCAGCACAATATAAAGGTGATTTAGCAGTTTTACAAATGATTGAGATATCTTTAGAAGCATGTAGTAAAAATACCCAAATGATAATTAAAAATGAATATTTCACTTACAAACAGCATGATTGGTATTTAGATTATTATTCTAAAAGTAGTTTTTATCGTTTGAAAAAGCTTGCGATAATCGAATTTATTGATTGTCTTAATATCTAAAAAATGATAAAATCACCGTGAGGTGTGACATGGAAACTTTTGATAAACTAAAAACGCTTCTAAGCCAAACGATGAGTATAACGGGTGAAATTCATAAAGACACTACATTTGAAGATTTAGGATTAGATTCATTTGAAGTTGTAGATTTTGCGTTGACTTTAGAAGATTATTTTGGAATTACTTTTTTTGATGAAGAATTACATGATCTCAACACTGTTGAAGAACTAGTGAGATGTATTGATCATCACACAATTTAAGGAGGGACATCTATGTTAAAAGGTATTGCAGCATCATCAGGTGTAGCTATTGCGAAGGTTTATAAATTGCAACAACCTGAATTAAAAATTGAAAGAGTACAATGTGCTTCTAATGACGAAATTGCGAAATTAGAAAAAGCTTTTGAAAAGACTGTAGCTGATATTGAAACAATTAAAGCAAAAGCTGCAGGTAACTTATCTGAAGAAGAATTAGCAATTTTCGACGCTCACTTAATGATGGCGAATGACCCTGAATTAAAAGGCCAAATCGAAGAAATGATTAAGAATGACGGCGTAAATGCAGAATATGCAACTGAACAAGTAGCTAACATGATGGTTGGTATGTTTGAAAGTATGGATGATGCATATTTCAAAGAAAGAGCTGCCGATGTAAAGGATGTAACTTTCCGCTTACAATGTAATTTAGCAGGAGCTATTATTCCTGATTTAACAACGATTAATGAAGAAGTTGTTATCGTTGCAGAAGATTTAACACCTTCTGACACAGCACAATTAAATAAGAAATATACACTAGGATTTGCGACGGCAATCGGTGGAAGAACTTCTCACTCAGCTATTATGGCAAGAAGTTTAGAAATCCCAGCAGTTGTAGGATGTAGTGAAGTTATGCACCAAGCAAAACAAGGTGATTTATTAATTCTTGATGCTATTGATGGAGTAGTTATTTTAAACCCATCAGAAGAACAAATTAATGAATTTACTGCAAAACGTGAAAAACACCTTGCTGATAAAGAAGCATTAAAAGTATTAGTAAATGAAGAAAGTATTACAACTGATGGACATCAAGTTGAACTTGCAGGAAACATTGGAACTCCAAAAGATGTTGAAGGTGTTCTTGCGAATGGTGGAGAAGGTGTAGGATTATATCGTACAGAATTCTTATATATGGATTCAGATAACTTCCCAACTGAAGATGAACAATTTGAAGCCTATAAAACTGTTCTTGAAGCAATGAATGGTAAGAAAGTAGTTATTCGTACATTAGATATTGGTGGCGATAAAAAACTAAGCTACTTTACATTCCCTGAAGAAATGAATCCATTCTTAGGGTACCGTGCAATTCGTCTTTGTTTAGACCGTACTGATATCTTTAGAACACAATTACGTGCACTTATCCGTGCAAGTGCTTATGGTCATTTATGTATCATGTTCCCAATGATTGCGACATTAAAAGAATTTAGAGCTGCTAAAGCATTATTCAATGAAGAAAAAGAAAAATTAGTTTCTGAAGGTGCTAAAATTGGCGATAAGATTGAAGTGGGAATCATGGTTGAGATTCCAGCTGCTGCAGTATTAGCGGATCAATTCGCAAAAGAAGCTGACTTCTTCTCAATTGGTACAAATGATTTAGTACAATACTCAATGGCTGCAGATAGAATGAGTGAAAAAGTATCATATCTATACCAACCAATGAATCCATCATTATTACGTTTAATCAAAATGGCAATTGATGGTGCTCATAAAGAAGGTAAATGGTGTGGTATGTGTGGAGAAATGGCTGGTGATGAATTAGCTGCTCCAGTATTACTAGGGCTTGGACTTGATGAATTCTCAATGAGTGCTTCAAGTATCTTACGTGCTCGTAAAATGATTCGTTCATTAAGCAAAAAAGACATGGAAGAACTTGCAAATAAAGCACTTGCAAGCGAAACTATGGAAGATGTTCTTGAACTAGTGAAAAATAGTTTAAAATAAGTTAAAATAAGAGTGTGAATAAAATTCACACTTTTTCTTTGTATAATAAAGGAGAGTATATGAAAAAGATTATTTTTATTTCAAGTACAGGTGGGCATTTAACTGAACTAATGCAATTAGCACCAATGTTTGAACGATATGATAGTACAATCATTACTGAAAATACATTATCAAATAAATCGTTAAAAGATAAATATGGAAAACGCTTTACTACTCTTGCGTATGGAACGAAACAACATTTATTCTCTTATTTATTTATATTTTCATATAATATTTTAAAATCACTTATTTTATTTATAAAAATAAAACCAGACTATATTATTACAACCGGTACGCATACCGCTGTACCAATGTGTAAAATAGCACATATGTTTAAAAAGAAAGTTATTTATATTGAAACTTTTGCGAATTCAAAAACTGCGACACAGGCAGGGAAAATGATTTATCCAATCGCAGATTTGTTTATTGTGCAATGGGAAAGCATGTTGGAAATATATCCTAATGCCGTTTATGGGGGGTGGATTTTCTAATGATATTAGTTACACTAGGGACACAAGATAAAAGCTTTGCTCGTTTACTACAAGCTATCGATGCACAGATAGATGCCGGTTTACTTCACGATAAAGTAGTTGTGCAAGCTGGGTTCACAAAATATGAATCAAAAAATATGGAAATATTTGATTACATTGATCGTGATGATTTCGCAAAATTATTGAATGAAGCTAATCTTATTATTACCCATGGTGGAGTAGGGACAATTATGACTGCACTTAAAGCGAGAAAGAAAATAATAGGTGCTGCACGATTAGCGGAATTTGGTGAACATCATAATGATCACCAAACGCAAATACTAGAAAGTTTTGATGAGCAAGGATTTCTCATTTATTGCAAGGAGTTAGATAAATTGGGGGATTATGTGAAAAGGAGTGAAAATTTCACTCCAAAAAGTTATACGAGTAATACAATGGCATTTATTAACTTAATCGAAGAATTTATGAAAAAGTGAAAGAAATCACTATTCAAAATAATTGGATGTGTTATAATGTCAATGGCTTTAATGAAATGCGTGACGTTTCGAAGAAATCACAACTGAACTATTTTTATGATGACCTTCGAACACATGTTTTGAAGGTTTTTATTTTGGAGGTACTAATGACAAGAATATTTCAAAATGGAACAATTTATTTCAAAGGACAGTTTCAAGAAAAGGATTTTTTGATTGATGATTTAGGCAATATTACAATTGCAGATAAAATAGATTTGGATGAAGTTGATGAAATACTTGATTGTTCAGGACTTCATATTTTTCCTGGTTTTATAGATCCCCATGTTCATTTAAGAGAACCTGGTTTTGAATACAAGGAAACAATAGAAACAGGGACTAAGGCTGCTGCAAAAGGGGGTTACACAACCGTATTTGCAATGCCTAATGTAAAACCAGCACCGGATGGTTTGGAAAATTTACAAACACTTACAAAACGCTTCGAACAAAATGGAGTAGTCCATGTAGTTCCAGTTGGCTCAATTACCATTGCCCAAAAGGGTGTAGGTGAACTTGTGAATTTTGATAAATGTATAGAAGAAACATTCCTTTTCTCAGATGATGGAAAAGGTGTACAAGAAGAATCAATGATGCGTGAAGCGATGATTCAATGTGAAAAAAATAATGCAGTAATAATAGCTCATTGCGAAGATGAATCACAATTAGCACCTGGTGGATGTATTCATGCTGGCAAAAAAGCAGAAGAATTTGGACTTGTAGGAATATCAAGTGAGTCTGAATATGCACAAGTTAAGCGCGATTTAAAACTTGCGAAAGAAACAGGGTGCCAATATCATATATGTCACATTTCTACAAAAGAAACAGTAGAAGCTCTTAGACAAGCTAAAAAAGCGGGCTGTAATGTTAGTGGCGAGGTAACACCACATCATTTATTTCTTTGCGAAGATGATATAACAGAAAATCATGGGCGGTTTAAAATGAATCCACCTCTACGTTCAAAAGAAGATCAAGAGGCACTATTACAAGGACTTCTCGATGGTACAATTGAAATGATTTCAACCGATCAAGCACCGCATAGTGAAGAAGAGAAGAATTGTACCTTTGATCAAGCGGCAATGGGAATTGTCGGTAATGAAATTGCATTTCCATTACTTTATACATATTTAGTCAAAGAAAAGAAATGTACACTAAAACAACTCGTTGATTGGATGAGTACAAATGTTGCGGATGTATTTGGTGTCGATGGTGGAGAAATAGAAAACTTCGCCAAAGCGAATATCACAATCTTTAATTTAAATGATCGCCAACAAGTTCGTTCACGCGAATTCTTATCAAAAGGAAAGAGTACTCCTTTTGAAGGAAGATGGTTACAAAGCAAATGCTTAATGACTATCGTTGATGGAGACATAGTTTATAGAAAGGGACTGTAATATGAAATCTGTACAAACCTATCGCATACTTACTAATGTGGCTTTAACTCAGAATGTCTTCAAAATGGTTCTTGAAGGAGATACAACATGGATAACAAATCCAGGACAATTCATCAATATCACGGTCGAAAATGGTTATTTAAAAAGACCAATTAGTATCTCGGATTATGATGATTCAACACTAACCATTATCTACAAAGTTGTTGGAAATGGTACTGACTGGATGGCAAAACAAGAATCAGGCAAAGAATTAGAAATACTTGTTGGTCTTGGAAATGGATTTACGGTTGAGCAAAAAGAAAGAGCATTACTCATAGGTGGAGGTGTTGGTGTACCCCCATTGTATCGCCTTTGTAAAGAACTACTTCAACAAGGAACAACAGTTGATGTAATTCTAGGTTTTAATACAAGTGATGAGTGTTTCTATGAAGAAGAATTTAAACAATTAGGGGCTACTGTTACAGTTTGTACAGTTGATGGAACAAAAGGTTTAAAAGGGTTTGTATCAGCAGCAATACAAGAAGATTTAAAAAATATTGATTATTATAGTTGTGGACCTCTACCGATGCTTAAAGCGGTCTTTGACTCCTCAAATGCAAAAGGTCAACTATCATTTGAAGAAAGAATGGGCTGTGGTTTTGGCGCGTGTATGGGATGTAGTTGTAAAACATTGACAGGATATAAACGAATTTGTGTAGAAGGACCGATAATGAGAAGTGAGGAAATCTTATGGACAAAAGACTAAGTGTACATTTAGGAGATTGGAAGTTAGATAATCCGATTATTCCCGCCAGTGGAACATTTGGATTCGGTTATGAATTCGCGCAATTCTACGATATAAATGAATTAGGAAGTATCGCAACAAAAGGAACTACAAGAGAGTCAAGATTTGGAAATCCTACACCACGAATCGCTGAATGTGACCGTGGGATGATTAATGCAGTAGGACTTCAAAATCCAGGAATTGATGAAGTAATTCAAACGGAGTTTAAAAAACTAAAAGAAGTTTATCATAAAAAAGTTGTCGCAAACATTTCGGGATTCTCAGTTGATGAATATGTAGAATGTGCGATGAAGATGGATAAAGAAGAAATCGTGGGTATTCTAGAAATTAATATATCTTGCCCGAATGTAAAACATGGTGGAATGAGCTTTGGAACTAATCCTGAAAATGCAGCGGATATAACGCGGGCAGTAAAAGCAGTAACAACGAAACCTGTTTACATTAAGTTATCACCCAATGTTACGGATATCGTACAAATTGCAAAAGCTGTTGAAGAAGCGGGAGCTGATGGAATTAGTATGATTAATACACTTCTTGGGGCACGCTTTGATTTAAAAACAGGGAAGCCAATCATCGCAAATATTATGGGTGGATTTAGTGGACCAGCAATTAAACCAGTAGCTCTACGCATGGTTTATCAAGTTTACAAAGAAGTAAAAATACCAATTATTGGTATCGGTGGAATTGCCACAGCAGAAGATGTCATTGAAATGATGTACGCTGGAGCAACCGCAGTACAAGTGGGTGCGGAAAATTGTCGTAATCCATATGCTTGTAAAGAGATACTTGATAACTTACCATCATTAATGGATAAGTTAGGTATAGAGAAGTTAGAAGACATAATAGGGAGGGCTCATCAATGAGAGAAAGAGATGTCATTATCGCATGTGATTTTTCAACAAAAGAAGAAACGTTAAATTTCCTAGATTTATTCAAAGAAGAAAAACCGTATGTAAAAATTGGACAAGAACTATTTTATGCAGAAGGACCAAGTATTGTTCATGAAATTAAACGTCGTGGACACAAAATCTTCTTGGATTTAAAACAACATGATATTCCAAATACAGTTTACAAAGCAATTAAAAATCTTGCGACACTCGGTGCAGATATGTTAAATGTTCATGCAGCAGGAACAATTGAAATGATGGCAGCGGCACAAAAAGCTGTGGATGAAGTAAATCCAAATATTAAACTCATTGCTGTAACACAACTTACAAGTACTTCAGAAGAAAAAATGAAAGAAGAACTTTGGATTGATCACAGCATCAATGATACAGTTGTTCACTATGCAAAGAATGCTGAGAAAGCAGGACTTGCAGGAGTTGTATGTAGTCCTTTAGAAGCTGGACTTATTCGTGAAGCGTGTTCAGAAAGCTTTATTACAGTAACACCAGGAATTCGCTTTAATGATGCAACGAAGGGTGATCAAGTTCGTGTGACTACACCAGCTCAAGCTCGTGAAATTGGAAGTGACTATATTGTAGTTGGACGTCCAATTACTGGTGCAGAAAATCCAGTTGAAGCATATCGCCGTTGTATAAGAGAATTTGTAAAAGGAGAATAAGCATGGAAAAACTTATCGCAAAAGATTTATTGGATATTCAAGCAGTATTTTTAAAACCGAATGATCCATTTACATGGGCAAGTGGAATCAAAGCACCTATTTATTGTGATAATCGTCTTACTTTATCTAATACAAAAGTAAGAAGAGATGTTGAAAATGCATTAGCTGAAATCATTAAGAAACATTATCCTGAATGTGAAGCTGTAATGGGAACGGCAACAGCGGGTATTGCTCATGCAGCAATTGTTGCTGAAATTTTAGATTTACCAATGGGTTATGTACGTGCAAGTGCAAAAGATCATGGACGTACAAACCAAATAGAAGGTAAATGCGAACCAGGTACAAAAGTTGTTGTTGTTGAAGATTTAATTTCAACAGCTGGTTCTAGTATTGAAGTAGTAAAAGTACTACAAGAAAATGGTGTTGAAGTTTTAGGAATTGCATCTATATTTACATATGGAATGAAAAAAGGTATTGATCGACTTGCTGAAGCAAATGTAAAAAATGTAAGTGCAAGTAACTTTGATGTACTTGTAGAAGTAGCTGCAGAAACAGGTTATATTCAACAAGAAGACAAAGAAAGATTATTAAAATTCAGAGATAATCCAAGCGATGAAAGCTGGATGACAAAATAATATAAACCACTCCGGTGGTTTTTTAAATTTGCATGATATGTTACTATTACTTATAAGTATTATGGTGGTTTGTGTAATATTACAGACTACATTGCAAACATCTGATACAAAAAGAGACCTCACAACAAATTTGTTCTGAGGTCTCTTTTATAACTTCTTTATGAAGTCTTCTCCTAAAACGCTTATTTTTGTTTTGAGGTTCTAGATAAGTTGAATACTGTAAGTATGAAGAATACAATCGTTACTACAATCATGAAGAGAATGTGATGAATTGGTTCTAGTGTGAAATCACCAAATTTGAATACAACACCCACACTCTCTTTAAATCCATTTAGGTATTCAACAGGTAAATTATTGAAACTAACTTTAAGTGGATCTTGTAGAAAAAGCTGGCGTAATAACACTGCGGAGTGAGCAGTAGGGAAAGATTTAATAATGAGTTGAACATATTCAGGTAATGTTCCAATAGGTAAATAAACGCCTGTTAGAAATCCGATTAATGTACCTAATATTGTACTTGCTGTTGATACTGCGCTAAGATTATTAAAGAAACTTACAATAAAGAATACAATCGTACTAGACATTAAACTAGATAATAAAATAATGAATAGTGTCTGCAAGATGATAGGTAGTGTAAGTAGAATTGCACCTTGTGATAATAAAAATATTTCGCCAATTATGAATGCGACTGTACTCATAAGACTACCTACAATAAAAGCACAGAGGATGTAACCACCTACAAGCTTGTAATGCGCAATCGGTGAAGAATTAAAATCCTTGATAATGTTATGTGCTCTATCTTCAACAAATAATTCAAAGGCACCCATTGTTGTGGTAATGGATGTGACCGCAATAATACCAGCTATGACCCAACTGTACATTAGAACATCAACTCCCTTGACGTCTAAACCGCTTTTAAATTGATCACCCAAGAATACAGCGTAAAGCATAATGATAATGAAAACACCTAATAAAGAGAAGAAAACAGTACTTTTTTGTCTGAAATATATTTTACAGTTTCTAATAGCTAAATTAATCATCAGTTTCATCTCCTTTAGTAATTTCAATAAATGCATCATTCATAGAACCATGAACGACTTCAAAACTTTCAATGAATGGTTCAATTTCTTGTAGTAGTGGAATTGTTTTCTTTGTATCTTTAATCGTAGCGATAATCAAATTATTTTTGATAATAAAGGAATAACCGTATTTGTCTAATAAGTATTGAACTTGCATAGAATCAATAGGCTTAATACGCAATGTATCTTGACTGAATTTTTCTTTTAAATCATATGGTGTACCTTGTGCAATAATTTTTCCGTGATTAATAATGACAATATAATCAGACGTAGCTGCTTCTTCCATATAATGTGTAGTTAGGAAGATGGTCATTTGATATTCTTTTTGTAATTTAGAAATAGTTGACCAAACAAGTTCTCTTGTTTTTGGATCAAGACCTGTTGTGGGTTCATCCAAGAATAGAATCGTTGGTTTATGAATTAAAGCTCTTGCGATATCCGCTCGTCTTCTTTGCCCACCTGATAATTTACCATAAGGACGATTGATAAATTCTTGGATATCTGTTGCTTGAATTACAAATTGTAAAGATTGTTTTAATTCTTCATTACTGAGATTGTAAAGTTTTCCTCGTGTGAGAATATTCTCTTTGACAGTTAGTAAAGGGTCAAGGATACTTTCTTGAAATACTACGCCAATCTTGGAACGAATTTTGTCATCATCAATTCCTAATACACAATTATCAATAATTACATTTCCAGAATTTTTTTGTAGTAATGTACATAACATATTGATGGTTGTTGATTTGCCAGCGCCATTTGTACCTAAAAAGGAAAATAACTTTCCTTTTTCAACATAAAAACTAATATCATCAACGGCATTGATGTCTTTGAATGTTTTCTTTAAATTTTCTATTGATATAATTTTTTCCATTTCTATCACCTCGTTTGTAGTTTATGCGAATTAAAAAAAGGAAACAATAGGCTAAGAAGTAAGATGACCAAAGATTATGATAAGTTGACTAAAAATATGATTGTCATTTGAGGAAGTAATAAAAAAACCTTGTTCCAAATCGAACAAGGTAACTATTATATTTTTAATTTATTCTAATCTTTTTCTTTTTTTAATCGCTTGATTAATTGATTCAGCCATTTCATTGTTCATATAGACTGTATAAGCATAGGTAAGAGGAAAGCAGAATATCATAGTAGGTGTTATTTCCCATAAACCGAATAATGAGAATTCGATAATATTGAAATTTGCACATGCGATGAAAACTACGAAATAACAAATGAGAACTCTGATTATCAAATCAATTAAAAAAGAGTTGATATCGAAATAGTTTAATATCTTATCAGAAACTTCCATAAGAACAGCGATACAAGTAGAAATGATTAATACTTGAATAACTACTTCACCTGTAATTTCAGGCGATAAATCAAAAGGTCTGAAGAATGTGAATAGGAGCATCATAATTGTAAAGCTACCAAATACTATGTTTAATATTTTTTTCATTGATATGTCCTCAAAAAATAAACTTTCTTTTAAAATCTTGAATGTAATGTTTGGATACAATTTGTTTTTCGTCATTTTGTAATGAAGCTTCAATGCGTCCGCTTAATGATGCTTTTACACTCTTTACAACACTGGTATTTAGAATACAACTTTTACTTATTCTTAAAAAGGATGTATCCATTAATAATTCTTCTAGCTCATACAATTTTTTATTACACTCGTAGACTTCGTGATCCGTGTACAAAAAAACTTGATTATCAACAGCTTCAAAATAATAAATATCCTCTAAAGGTATCGGAATTGTTAGTCCGTCTTTTTGTGCGTTAATAGAGAAAGAATATAGTTTAATTTGTTCAATTAAACGCTTTAACCGTTCATCCATAATGCCACAAGTTATTTTTATTTCTGTTTCTTTGATATCAAGCGATTGTTCTATTAGTAATTTCATATCTATCACACCTTGGTTTTATTTTACCAATCTGTAATGATGATTTCAAATTAAACAAGGTAAGTTGACTAAAATTGGTTGTAAGATGACTTATTGCTTGAGGCTAAAATAAGTTTCTTTACAAAAATCCATGAGGATTTGTTGGTTAGTTGGTTTTCTCAACCAATCCATTAATATATTTGCTGTGCTATAAGATAGTTCAACTTGTTCTTTGGTAATGACACCTTGTGCATACGCATCTTCTAGTTCATCCTCATCAAGTAAATCGATTTGTCCATCAGGAAAAAATACAACATCTAGATATAAATCTTCAAAACTAGATTCACCATCAGGAAGGATAATGTTTTTATTAGTCATATCAAAATAACATTCTAATAATTCATCATGTTCATTGAACATTGCAGTTATCCAAACATGAGAATCTCTACGAGCGACTTGTAGCCATGAGTAACCATTATCGGCGATGCACTTACTAGGCATATCATTGCTGTAGAAAATATAGAGTGGCTTTGCCAGTTTCTGCATTTGTATTAAGCCAGCTTCTGTATTGTCATCGATTTCTTTTGAACTGAATAGGCATTCTTCAAGTCGCCACCATTCAGATCTTTTCATTGTTTTTGTCTTCATATTTTTTCTTCCTTTGTCATGCTATAATTATATCATTAAAGAGATGGAGGATACCAAATGAAACAAGATTTTCATATGCATTCATTGTACAGCAATGATGGTGAATTTAGTCCAAAAGAATTATGTGAATTAGCTCAGAAAAATAATTGTTCAACAATCGCATTAACCGATCATAACTCAGTATATGGCGTTGATGAAATGATAGAAGAAGGAGATAAACTTGGTATACGAGTAATTCCTGGAATCGAAATAGATACAGAATTCGAAGGAATTGACTTCCATTTGACAGTTTATGATATGGATTATAATGATCCACGTTATGAAGCAATTACAATTTATTACACAGAACTTGAAAGAAAAACGTCAAAAGAAGCTTTATCTTTATTTGAGGAACATTTTAAAATATTTATAGACCGTATGGACTTGATGAAGATTGAAAAAGATGGAATTTTAGTACCAGAAGATTTAGGTGATTACCTTTTAAATAATCCTAAATATGATGATGCTGAATTCTTAAAGGAATATCGTACTGGTGCTTCAAGGAGTGATAATCCATATTTGAATTTTTATTTGGATTACTTTGCTCAAGGTAAAATTGCTTATGTAAAGGATAAAAAGATTGATATCGACTCAATCCTTGAGATGGTTGAAGAAACGCATGGTATTGCTGTTGTGGCTCATCCAGGACATAATTTTAACGGTCATTTCGATAGCTTACAAAGATTATTAGATAGACCACAAATCAAGGGTATTGAAGCATATAGCAATTATCACACTGAAGATATGACGAAAACATTCCTGGAATATGCTAAGGAAAAGGACTTAGTTGTTACTTGTGGAAGTGATTTTCATGGTAAAAATAAACCAGCTATTCAACTAGGGCAAATCAAATTTGTACCAGAGGGTTTTGAATCGGGGTTAGTTGATCTTGTGAAAGTAAACTTTAAAGATTAAAACTTTTATTTTGATAGAGACTTTGTTATAATAAATCGGTACTTAGAAGTGAAGGGTGGCGTAAATTATGGGTAGAGCACATGAAGTGCGAGCTGCATCAATGGCAAAAACTGCAGCAATAAAAACAAAATTATACTCTCGATTTGGAAAAGAACTATATATGGCTGCAAAAGCAGGTGTTCCTGATCCAGAAATGAACCAAGGTTTAAAAAGAAAAATCGCTGAAGCTAAAGCAAACCAAGTTCCAGCAGATGTAATCAAGAGAGCAATTGAAAAAGCGAAGGGTTCTTCAAATGAAAACTATGATGCAGTTCGTTATGAAGGATTTGGACCAGGTGCATCAACAATTGTTATTGATTGTTTAACAGATAATGTTAATCGTACAGTAAGTTCTGTTAAAACATGTTTCAATAAAGCTCATGCTAAATTAGGGGTTGCTGGATGTGTATCTCACAGTTATGATACTGTTGGATTATTCTCATTCTCTTATGAAGAAGAGGAAACAATGTTAGATGCATTAATTACTGCAGAGGTTGATGTTGTTGATTTAGAAATCGAAGAGGGTATCATGTCAGTATATACAGCACCAACTGATTTTGGTAAAGCTCAAAAAGCTATTGAAGATTTGATTCCTGAAGTAAAATTTGATGTATGTGAAATTACATTATTACCTCAAGAATATGTACAACTTGATTCTGCTGAAGATAAAGAACTTTGGGATCGTTTAGTTAATTTATTAAATGATGTTGAAGATGTTCAACAAATCTATCATAACGTTCAAAACTAATTTGAATAAGTAAAAGCCACTTTTGAGTGGCTTTTTATGTGTATTCCTAAATGAAAATTAATAACTGTAGTAATCTATTAAGTTAATTTGATTTTTAATTGTATTAATATAATTACTTACAACATCATTGATCTGTTCCATTTTCCATTTTCCATCTACAGGTATTAAGGTCACACGATTTGTGATTATTAGAGAAGGGGTCGAACGTTCAAATGCTTGTATATATGCATTTTTTAATTCTTCTTGATACTTTGGTTGATCATTATAATACGCAAATGCTTGGATGAAATATTCGAGAAATAACTCTCTTGTTTCTGTGAGGTTGTGAAGTTTCATTGTAACAAGGATAGTTGCATTGTCTTTGCTTTCGTATTCAATAATATATGAAACATCAAAGTCTTGAAGATATTTTAAACAAGTTGTTTTTACTTCGTTATCTTTTATAGATGTATAGAAAGTATCCCAACTATCTTGTATTGATGGATCTAAATCAGTAGTGGAATAATCATTCATGGCATAATAGTTCATCGTCTTTAAGTCATTAAAAACTGTTTCTGTTACTTCTAAAGGTGTTTTTTCTTTAGAAGTACATCCAAATAAGAGGCATATTAGAAGGCATACAATGAATTTTTTCATGTTTTATCCTTTCTTACTAGTTTTAATTTGATATAATAATTATACATGAAGTGAGGTATATCATGAAACGAATTTTAACCTACGGTACATTTGATTTATTACATTGGGGTCATATAAGACTATTGAAACGTGCAAAAGAATTAGGTGACTACTTAATTGTTGCGTTATCTGCCGATGAATTCAATGAGATTAAAGGAAAAAAAGCTTATCATCCTTATGAAGAAAGAAAAATGATGCTAGAAGCTATTCGCTATGTTGATTTAGTTATTCCTGAATATGTTTGGGAACAAAAACGTGATGATATTTTGAAATATCAAGCAGATGTTCTTGTAATGGGTGATGATTGGGAAGGTAAATTCGACGATTTGAAGGATATATGTGAAGTTGTCTATTTACCAAGAACTGAAGGTATATCGACATCGAAAATTAAACATGATTTAGAAAACACAGATCTTTAAGACCTGTGTTTATTTTATATATAGCGGAGAACCTATCTCTTGTTTAAGCAGTTTCTGACGTTTTTCCTCATGCATACATGATGTATAGAGAAGTGTTGTTTTATATTCCATTTTGCGATAAGCCATTGGAATTTGCGCAAATTTGCTGGCAACCTTTACTTCGTTTTCTTGAAGTTTTCGAAGATACTCTCTTCCTTTGCCGTTGAATGCGAGAACGCGTATTGTATCCAAAGGAGGTAAGTTCTTAACATCTTCTTTTGTAATATGATTCAAGATTTGCAAACAACAACGACGGATTCGAGAAGTGGTATATCTTCTGGTAACAGCGTTATTGATAAACTCTTCATAAGTTGGAGAGAGAAGTGCTTGTTTGATTAAGTGATTTTCAATCCCTTCACTAATTAAAAATAAAGACGCTAATTCTTTTGATGGAAGGGTATTAAGCAGTAAGCGCAAATACGGATAAAAGTCTTTTAGTTGAACTAATTCGTTTTGAATTAATGCTTCATTCATGCAAGTGGTATTTGTTAGAGGTTTATTTTCATGAATAGCTTTTCGTATTGCTGTTGCACTGGCGATTTCATTGTGTAATTCTTCATCATGGTAATGAACGGTTCTTTGTATGGTGTGAGGCGTAATTGTAGTGTTTGTGATTGCTTTTAAATAAGATACACCAAGAATGTCATTTGGACCCATTTCTTTTGCGAGTAAGCCATATGCTTTAGGAAAACTATGCCCTACACTTAAAGATTCTTTGAGATGGTCAACATGAATACTAGAAGCTGCCATTTCTTTTAACTCTTCAATATTATTCGTTTCACTACCAAAGACGATATCTGAAACTTGTGCGAGTTCTAAGCAGCGAATTGAGCCTTTAGCGAAGTTAGAAGCGCTTTGAGTGGCATAGATGTAGGGAAGTTCAAGTACGATGTCAACACCGTTGCGTATTGCGACCTCAGCGCGTTTCCATTTATCTAAGATAGCGGGTTCGCCGCGTTGCACAAAATTACCGCTCATAACAGCGATTAAAACATCACAATTTGTGATCTCTTTTGTTTTTTGTATATGATATTCGTGTCCATTGTGAAATGGGTTATATTCAACGACAATTCCAGTAGCTTTCATAGTATCACCACGACTATTTTACCATAATCACGGACACTTCTAAAGAAATATGGTATTATAATAAAGCGAGGTGAATCAACGTGAAAGTAGAATTATCTTATAACATATATCGTCCAGAAGATTACGCTCTAGGCATCATTCAAGTTGTTCATGGGATGAGTGAATATGGGCAACGCTATGAGAAATTTGCTCAATATATGTGTAAAAAAGGATTTGTAGTAATTACTTATGATCATCGTGGACATGGACCTACATGTGCCAAAGAAGACTTAGGTTTTTTCGATTCGGAAGATGGATGGTTGAGATTAATCGAAGATGCACATTTTATTACAGATGTAGTAAAACGTGAATATCCGCCGAATGTACCTTTTATTTTATTAGGGCATAGTATGGGTTCTTTAGTTGCGCGTTCTTATTTGAAACGCTTTGACTATGAATTGGATGGTTTAATATTAAGTGGACCACCAGCTTATCAAATGTCTGCACGTGGTGGTGTGATACTTGCAAAGCATTATTGTAAAAAAGAAGGCGAGAAAGCAAGAAATCCATTATTAGAAAAATTATCGACGGGAAGCTTTAGTAAAAAATTTGAAAATTTAGTATCCAAGAATGAATGGATTAGTAAAAGCACTAAAAATGTTGAAAATTATGATAATGATCCATTATGTGGATTTCCATTTACCAATAAAGGATATGAAGATTTATTTAGATTGATGATTGATATGAATCGTATTAAAGGATGGCAATGTACAAATCCAAAGCTTCCAGTGTTCTTTGTTTCTGGTGAATATGATCCAGTTACTGGAGGTAATAAGGGAATATTGAATTCAATAAATAGATTGAAAAGGGTCGGATATTCGAATATTTCGCAATTTGTTTATCCAGAAATGAGACATGAAATCTTGAACGAAGATAATCAAGAAGAAGTATTTAAAGATATCTTTGAATGGGTTTCTAAGAATTGTCTTGGGAAGAATGGCTAAAAAGATTGACTTTAGACTAGTTTTTCTCTATAATTTACACGTTAACGAAATGGGAGAATAGACGTGAAATGGACTAAGGCTGAGTTACTTAATCTTCAAGATAATCAAATTGAATTTGATGAAATCGTACAATTTGATAATCAAAACTTTGATAAAGATGACCGCCTAAAAGGCCTTAAAGATGTTCATGTTAGCGGAACGGGTGCATTTGGACACTCAAGAGATACCTTTGAATTCGATTTAACAATCGATGGTATTATGGTATGTCCTTGTGCGATTACGAATGAATTAGTCGAAGTACCGTTTGAAACCTATTCACATGAGGTCTTCTCATTTGTTGATACTGATGAGATTGATGTTCATGTTGTTAAGAATGAAATCATTGAATTGATTCCTGTTGTCTTCCAACTTATTCACTTAGAAGTCCCACTTAAAGTTGTTAAGGAAGGTCTAGCTGAGTATCCTCAAGGGGATGGTTGGCGTGTGATGAAAGAAGAAGACTATGAAAAGTCGAAGGCTAGTCAAATAGACCCTCGATTAGCAAAACTAAAAGATTTTAAGATTGAAAAGGATTAGGAGGTGCCAAGATGGCTGTACAACAAAGAAGAAATTCTAAATCTAGAAAGAATAAGCGTAGAACTCATTTCAAACTAGCTGCTCCAACACTAGTTAAGTGTCCTGCGTGTGGGGAACTTAAAAGACCTCACCATATGTGCGCTTGTGGAAATAAATAGTAAAGTTTAACTTTACTATTTTTTTTATCTTTTAGGGAAGTTTTATAAGAAGAGAAAACTTTGTTTTTAACCATTATATTCTTATAAAAAGAAATAATATAGAAGATAAAAATATAGATAAACTGTGATTAGTATGTTGCTACTTTTGAACTCGTTGGAGTTCTTTTTTTTATTGCGAAACTTGAATGAAAATCAAGTAAGTGAAAAATTTAACATTTTGCACAAATAATATTTGCAATTGAATTCAATTACGATATAATTGTGGTAGATAGTGGTTCAAAGTGGTAGATAGTGGGGTATTGAATGTGTTTATAGGTGAATACAGACACAACTTAGACTCTAAAAAAAGAGTTATCATTCCTGCTAAATTCCGTGAGGAGTTAGGGGACCTTTTTATCGTTACGCGTGGATTGGATGGATGTTTAACTGTCTATACACAAGAACAATGGTCAACGCTACTTGAACAACTACAAAAATTACCAACTACCAAAAAAGAATCACGTTTATATGTTCGTAGCATCACATCAAAAGCAACTGAGTGTGAATGTGATGGACAAGGTAGAATTCAATTACCTAGTTATTTAATAAGTGAAGCTGCAATTGAAAAAGAATGTGTCATCGTTGGGGTTGCAGATCATGTCGAAATATGGTCAAGTGTTCGCTGGGAAGAATATCAAGAAGATAGTGAAGCATTTGAAGATGTTGCAGAACAGTTAACGGATTTCTTATTATAATGGAACACATTAGCGTATTGCTCCATGAAACAGTGGATGGGCTGAATGTTAAGCCAGATGGTATTTATGTTGATGGTACATTAGGACGCGCAGGACACAGCAGTCTTATCGTTGAATCGTTAACAACAGGTCACTTATTTGCGTTTGATAAAGATCAAGTTGCACTTGATGAATCACGAGTACGATTACAAGAATTTAGTGACAAAGTAACATTTATTCATGATGATTTTAAAAACATAAAAAAAGTACTAAACGAACTTGGTATAGATAAGGTTAATGGCGTTATGCTTGATTTGGGAGTTTCGTCTCCACAATTTGATGATGCAAATAGAGGTTTCAGTTATCGCTATGATGCAAAGTTAGATATGCGTATGGATCAAAGTCAAACACTCACAGCATATGAAGTTGTAAATCACTATGACTATCATGATTTAGTAAGAATATTATTCCAATATGGCGAAGAGAAATTTGCAAAACAGATTGCCCGCAGTATTGAAAGAAATAGAGAAGTTAAACCAATAGAAACAACATTTGAATTAGTTGATGTTATTAAACAAGCATTACCGATGAAAGTATTGAATAAAAAAGGACATCCTGCTAAACAAACATTTCAAGCCATTCGGTTAGAAGTAAATGGTGAATTAGAGTCACTTAAACAAGGTTTGAAAGATGCAATTGATTTGTTGAGTATACAAGGAAGATGTTCAGTTATTACATTTCATTCATTAGAAGATCGCATTGTTAAAGAGTTATTTAATGAAGTTTCAACAGTACCGCAAATTGACAAGAGAATTCCAATTCTACCAAGTCAAATTGAAGAAGCGTCTTATCGCTGCATCACAAAAAAACCAATTCTGGCAAGTGAAGAAGAACTTGCGATGAATAATCGCTCACATAGCGCAAAACTAAGAGTATTAGAGAGGATAAAATAGTAAATGGCAAAGATTGTTAAAAAGAAAAAAGTTAAAAAATTACGCTTGCAAAATTTCACAGTTGTATTGTTTTTGTTTGCGGCAATTTGTTCTCTAGGATCTCGTTTATTCTTACGCTCATACAATAATTCATTGAGTGTTGAAAAACAAAAGATTGATACTGAAATTGCAACGATTCAAACAGCAAATGAGGCGTATCGTGTAGATATTCAAACGTTAAGTTCACGTGATAGAATCGAATCAATCGCAAGTGATGCAGGACTAGACAATAACTCAAATAATATCGTGACTGTTGCTAACGGAGAATAGTTATGAAGCGTCATAACCGCATGCTCCTTTTCATATTTATCTTGACATTAGTGGTGTCAGTTTTAGTTGCCTCTAATGTTTTTTTGGTGGCTGTGGTTAAAGTGCATGCTGTAAGTAATACAGATTTAAAAGCATATGCCGATAGTGCCAATATTACGACTAAAATATTGAATGCAAATCGTGGATATATTTATGATCGTAATGGTAATATCATTGCTCAAGATGTGAATACATATAATATTGTTTGTATCTTGGATGAAAATCGTCCAGCTAAAAAAGGACAAGTACCTTATGTTGATGATCCTTCAAAAACAGCGGAAGTTTTAGCTGTGCTTTTAGGTGGCGATAAAGATACAATTTATACGGAATTGACAAAAGATTTATATCAAGTTGAATTAGGTCTAATTGGAAGAAATCTTTCGCGTGAAAAGAAAGAAGAAATAGAAAGTTATGGGTTGAATGGAATTGAATTCTATCCATCAATTAAACGTTCTTATCCATTAGGTACATTTGCGTCAAATCTAATTGGATTCGCGCAATCCGATGAAACAGGAAGTACTGTTGGTAAAATGGGATTAGAAATAATTCTAGATGAACAATTATCGGGTACCAATGGCTTTAAGAGTTATCAAGCGGATAAACATGGATTTGTATTACCAGGAATGAAAATAACTGAAGAGAGTGCAATTAATGGAAACAATGTAACGCTTACTTTAGATAAAGGTATACAAGAATCACTTGAACAAGCCTTCGTTCAAACAATGGAGTTATTTAATGCTGATCGTGTATGGGGAGCTGTAATGGAGGTAGACACAGGAAAAGTGTTGGCTTGGGGACAATCTCCTTCTTTTGACCCTAATAAATTAGATATTCAAGACTACAATAACTTTGGTGCTCAACTACCATATGAACCAGGTTCTACAATGAAATCATTTGTATGGGCAGCAGCAATCGATACTGGAAACTATGATGGAACAAAGGAAGTATATTCTGGTCCGTATTGTTATAAAGCGGATGGTTTAAATCCATACCGTGTACAATCAGGAGGACTTGGTTGTATTACCAATGCGAGTTATAAGAACTGGGGTATGGTTGGTTATGACTATGGATTAATCTTATCTTCCAACTCAGTGACAGCGGACTTGCTTACAGAAGTTATTAATCCAGATATTTATGAAGAATATTTAGATAAGTTTCATTTCTTCCAACCTGTAGAAACAGATAACTTACGTGAAGAAATAGGAATTAAGCATTATAAATGGCCTTCTGAAAAAATTACAATGAGTTATGGACAAGGTTCTACAGTAACTACACTACAATTATTGCAAGCTTATTCTGCGATATTTGGTGATGGTCAAATGGTTAAACCTTACTTTGTAGAATCGATTCGTGATGCTTATGATTCACAAAAAATATTGTATCAAGCTGAAACAACGGTTGTTGGTCAACCAATTAAAGAATCAACGGCTGCAGAATTAAAACGTATTCTTAAACAGGTAGTTTATGATCCACAAGGAACTGGGAAACACTATATGATTCCTGAAATTGAAATTGCTGGTAAAACAGGAACAACCCAAGTATTAGTGAATGGGTCATATGCATCAGGTAAGACGATTGCATCAATTATGATGGCAATGCCTGCCGATGATCCTAAATACATGGTTTATTATGCTTTTGAAGCAGGATATGACCGCAATGCGCACTACAAGACAGAACCGATTAAAACATTACTTAGAAAAGTAGCAATGCTAACCAATGTAACAAATATGAATCAAGCTAGTACTGAAAGTGCAGATGTTCCTGTTGAAGGTGAGCCAGTTAAACAAGAAATCAAGACTTATGAAATGCCTAATTTAGTGAATCATTCTTATGAATATGCGATGGATAAAATAGGGAAATTTGGAACAACAACATATCTTTTAGGCTCTAGTAATACGATAATTGACCAGTTTCCAAAAGCGGGTTCTTCTGTATCAACAGGGCAAAAAGTCTTCTTATTGACGGATACAGGGGGCTTCTATATGCCAGATCTTACTGGTTGGACACGAAAAGAAGTAACAGCATTATGGGAAATTACTGATTTTGGGTTTAAAATAAGTGGTGGTGGGACTGTAATGTATCAAAATGTTCCAGTAGATGCGTTTGTAACCAAAGATACAGAAATTGAAGTTGAACTTCAATAGTGATGTTGCTATAATAGGTAAGCGTGAAAAAAAGGGGGGTCAGAAATGGTGCTAGCGGGCTTAAGTGCATTTTTAGTAAGTGTTATTGCGGTACTTTTCTTGATGCCTCATTATATAAAATTTCTAAAAAAAATTAGTTTCAATCAAACAGTAAGTGAATACAGTTTAGAAGAATATCAACAAAAAGCGAAGACACCAACGATGGGTGGTGTGCTTTTTGTTCTCGTGCCAGTCATTGTTACATTCATTTTTCAACCAGATGCAATTTTTGATTTGGATATTGCGATAGTTTTATTAGCTTTTGTGGGCTATGGTGCGATTGGCTTTCTTGATGACTATATCATTGTCATTAAACAAGATAATCAAGGATTACTTGCGCGTGATAAATTTCTGTTACAGGTTGTATTGGCTGTTATATTCTTCTTTATTTATCAAAGTCATACATCTTTAGATATTCGTATTCCGATTTTCAATTTTATTCTACCTTTAGGGGGATTATATGGCATCTTGATTTTCTTCATGTTTGTAGGTGGCAGTAATGCGGTAAATCTTACAGATGGGATGGATGGCTTAGCGGCAGGTTGTAGTTTCATTGCCTTTATTCCATTCTTGTTGTTTGCGATTCAAGATAGAAATGTTTCAATTGTTGTCTTTATTTGTAGTTTGATGGGTGCTCTAGTAGGGTATTTACGATACAATATTCATCCTGCAAAGATATTTATGGGGGATGCTGGTTCATTAGCTTTAGGTGGTGCTTTAGCTGCCGTTGCGATGGTTCTTAAGCAAGAAGTGGCATTTTTATTCATCGGTGGAGTCTTTGTATGGGAGACGTTGTGTGTTATTATTCAAATTACATCAGTAAAACTTACTGGGAAAAAAGTGTTCAAGTATACGCCGATTCATTATAGTTTTGTTTTATCGGGTATGAAAGAAACACAAGTTGTTAAATCATTTTGGATTTTAGCTACTATTTGTGCAGTGGGTGGATTTATAATTGCTGTGCTTTAGCTGAATTTAGAGTTGAATTGATAGCTGAAAGGCTATCGTTTTTTTTCAAATTATTTTATAATTAAGTCAACGTGAGGAGGTGTTGTATGGAAAAATTTGATATTCATAATTCTCAAATTGAACTTTCAATGGTATTAAAATTACAACAACTTCAACGCGAATCTTTACCAGGCTTAACGTATGAAAATTTAGAGGATGTTTTATACCGATTTAAATGGGCACATAAGACTCCGAGGACTTTACATGATGCAGTAAATGATATATTATCTTTAACGGCGGATAAAATAGTTCAGGCGTTATCTAAACTGGCTATTATTGATGGATATAACAAGAACTTAATGGATTTTAGTGATCTAATAGGAGGAGAACACGATGAATAAAAATACAAAGACAAAACGTTTGGTCGTATTTTTTGTGACAATTGCAGTAATTGCTGCCGTCATTTTGGGATTTTCAAAGGGAATTGCAAATAATCTAACCCTTGGTCTAGATTTACAAGGTGGATTTGAAATTCTATATGAAGTAAGTCCTTTAGAAGAAGGTGGTACGTTACCAGATATGTCGGCGGTTGCCAACAGTGTGAGCAAACGTGTCAATGTTTTAGGGGTAAGTGAACCACAAATTATTATTGAAGGTGATAATCGCATTCGTGTACAACTTGCAGGTGTTGAAAATCAAGACCAAGCACGTCGTATGATTTCTGCAACAGCAAACCTCACTTTTAGAGATGTTAATGATGAACTACTTGCAGATGCATCAATCATTCAAGATGGTGGTGCTACATTAGGTTACCAAGATGGTAAACCAGTTGTTTCATTAAAAATCGCTGATACAACAAAGTTTGGTGATTTAACTGAACAAGTTGCAGGCATGGGTTCAGGTAATAATTTAATTGTTACTTGGTTAGACTATGCTGACGGTGATTCTTATAAAGAAGAAGTAATTAAATCACAAAATGGTGGAGAACCAAAATATATAAGTGCTGCATCAGTTAATCAACGTTTAGACAGTGATGCAATCATTTCTGGTAACTTTACTGAAGCTGAGGCAAGAGAACTTGCCGACTTAATCAGTTCAGGTTCATTACCAGTGAAGATGACTGAAATTTCTAGTAACGTGGTAAGTGCTGACTATGGTTTAGGTGCACTTGCTTCAACAAGTTTTGCTGGTATCGTCGGTATTGCATTAGTATTTGCATTCATGATTCTTATTTATCGTTTACCTGGAATCATTGCTAGTGTTATGTTAACTGTTTATATTTTCGCGGTATTTGCAATTTATAGTGCAATGGGAGCAGTGTTTACACTACCAGGTATTGCAGCTCTTGTTTTAGGGGTTGGAATGACTGTTGATGCAAATATCATTACTTTTGAGCGTATTCGTGATGAGTTATATAAAGGTAGAAGTTTACAAAAAGCTGTTAAAGAAGGTCAAAACTTATCTTTCTCAACTATCTTTGATGCTCAATTTACGACGCTACTTGCAGGATTAATCATGTATGTATTCGGTAATGGTGCGGTAAAAGGATTTGCAACAATGTTAATGATTACTGTAATTTGTACGTTAGTTATCAATGTTGCAGTATCACGTTTCTTAATGAATCAACTTGTTAATTCAGGTGTATTAGATAATAAAAAAGGCTGGTTTGGCGTTAAGGTTACTAAGATTCCAGATGTAAGCAAAAACGAAAAACAAACATATTTTGGACCATTTGATAAGATTGATTTCTTAAAACATGCGAAAAAGATGATTCTTGTAAGTTTATCAATCTTTGCGATTGCGATAGTAATGGCTGGGGTAAATACAGCTTCAGGAAGTGGACCACTTAATCTTGGTATCGATTTCTCAAGTGGTACAAAGATTACTGTAACATCACCTGATAAAATAAATATGACGGATGTTCAAACAACATTTAAAGATTTAGGATATGACAAAGTAAAATATCAAGCTTCTGGTGATAATGCAATTTATGCAACAATCAAAGATGCTTTAAATACTGAACAATTAGATGAAATTAAGGCAACTTTCCTTGATATTTATGGAGAAGAACCTGGTGATAATGTAGTTACTCCAGTTGTTGGACGAGATTTAATTAAAAATGCAATACTATTGAGTTTATTAGCATGGGTGGCTATGTTAGTTTATATTACATTACGTTTTAAATGGGATTATGCAGTAAGTTGTATTATTGCTCTTCTTCATGACGTAGGAATTGTATTAGCGGTATTTGTTATCTTCCGTTTGGAGTTCAATACGGAACTTATTTCGGTGATTTTAGCGATTATTGGATATTCAATCAATAACTCAATTGTTGTATTTGACCGTGTTCGTGAAGATTTAAATAATGCGAAATCTGCTAAACCAACTCCAGAATTCTATCGTGGTATCGTGAATGAAGCACTTGATAATACAATTGTTCGTTCAGTATATAGTTCAATTACAACTATTCTACCAATTATTTGTTTATTAATATTAGGTTCTAATGCAATCTTTACATTCACATTCGCAATGTTTATTGGATTGATTGCAGGTACTTTATCAAGTATCTTTATTGCTCCACAAATTTGGTTCTATATTCGTACCCATATGA
>CAYLQY010000002.1:0-231218 GCA_964386325.1 uncultured Erysipelotrichaceae bacterium
ATGCCCTTATAGGGCGAAAATAAAACCACACGTTTTACGTGTGGATAGTTACTTATTCACAATATGTCTTTCTTAGTTGCTCAATTTTTGATTTATCAAAATCAAGTTGTAGTTGTACAAATTCTTCAATAGAAGAAGAGTGTGATTCGATGTAATCAAATGCTGCAAGAATATAGGATTCTTGTACGCCACATAATGCTGGTAACTGATTAATGTACTTAGCATCTAAGCCGGCTTTTATTGCTAACTTTGAATAGTTTTCGATTCGTTTTGCAAGATAGATATTCGTTTCGCAATAATCCTTAATAATATCTTCTTTTGATACACCCAGAACACCTAAAAGAAGTAAGGTTGCAATACCTACGCGGTCTTTACCTGCACTACAATGATAGAGAATAGCACCTTTAGTTTCTTTGAGTAATTCTTCAAGAAACTTTTTAAATTGATTTCTAGAGTAAGTATCACTCAACATTTTAGGATATTCTCTAATTGAAAATGATTCCACATCAAAGTTCATTTCTTCAATAATATGCTTTAGGTAATCGATATCTGGTGCATGAATGTTTTTATCCTTACTATTGGCAGTTGAAATATAGTGTTCTTCTAAAATAGGTATATGAACATACTGAACATCATGAATCATTGGATCTGGTGTTTTTTTCATTTCATGATTATTTCTAAAATCAATAATCTTTCGGAGTTGATATTCATTTTCTAATTTTTCGATATCGTTGTTTGTCGCATAATATAACTTACCACTTCGTAGTAATTTTTTGCTTTTAATTGTTTTTCCAAATTTTGTTTTTAAACCACCTAAATCACGTGTGTTGGCTGCTTTTTCTAATTCGATTCGCATAATAAAATTCCTCACTATTACAATATTGTAAAATAGTGAGGTGAAATATACAAAGGAAGAGCTTTTTATTTAGAACTAGGTGCGGGTACTTCTTGGAATCCTGAACCAACTTGATTTGGTGTTTTGCCAATATATTTTTGACTGCCAGGAGTTTCGTTTGTAGCAATATACTGATAATAACGATTATTATAAACGATAATATCACCAGTTTCGTAATTGTTATAGTCCGTATAATCTTTAATCAACTCTTTCCATCCTGTATTAGAATAACCACCTTCACCCAAGTGTTGAGTTGGGGCAGCTCCACATCCATTCGTGTTGATACATTTGAAGTATAAGGTGTTACCATCTTTATCGGTAGATTTAACAACTGTTCCTGGCGTATTATTTGTTGGATTATCAATTGCATTTTTACGCTCATCTTCAATCGTGCCATTGGTGATGAATTCAGAATCACCGCTACTACTTTTACCATGGATTGAACATATTATTTTATTATTTGAATCAACACTATATGTACCATTTGCGGGACATTTCTTTGTGTTTCCGCCAAAATATCTTCCGTTTGTGTTTTCAATAATATTTTGTGGTGTTATTTTTGAATCTAATTCGTGTTCGTAAATATAAGAACGGTTCATCATAGCGACATTTGCATCACATGTTGATTTTTGCGAAGCTTGAATATAACCAGTAACTTGTGGAATAATTAATACAGCAAGAACAGCCAAAACTGCAATAACTACAATTAATTCGATTAAAGTAAACGCTTTTTTACTAACTTTAAAGTTCATAATTATTCTCCTATTAAATATATCTTATACTATTTATCTAATCATATATGGAAATAAAGTCAAGATTTGCGTATGAAGTCTTAATTGTATTTAATCAATAATGCGTGTATTTAGCAGTGATTTTTGATAGAATAGTAAGTGATTAAGGAGGGTTTTCCCTTTGACAAATGAGCGAATTTTAAAATACGATGGATTATCAACGGATGAGGCTAGTAAGTTACTCGGTCCGCAGGATAGTAATTTAGAAGTGTTATCTACCTGTTTTGAAAAAACAATTATTTTTAGAAATCATGATTTTATTATTGATCGATGTGATGAAAATACGTTGAAACAAATTAGAGAAGTTTTAGATGCACTTTTAGAAGTTGTAAGACAAGGACAAGAAATTAGCAGTCGTGATGTGCTTTATGCTTATCGTTTGGTAAGCAAAAAGGAAACAACCACGTGGATTGATTTGAATAAGAAGATTGTTGGTAAAACACAATCAGGAAAAAATGTTTCTCCTAAAACAATAGGACAATATCGTTTTGTAGAGGCAATGGAGCATCATGACATTGTTTTTGCGATAGGACCAGCTGGAACAGGTAAAACTTATTTAGCTGTTGTACAAGCTGTAAGTATGCTTAAAAAAGGGGTTGTGAAGAAGATTGTATTAACACGCCCAGCAGTAGAAGCAGGCGAGAGTTTGGGTTTTTTACCTGGTGATTTAAAGGAAAAAGTAGATCCCTATCTAACTCCTTTATATGATGCTTTACACGATATGTTAGGCAATGAACAAACAGATAAGTATGTTGAAAAAGGTGTTATTGAGATAGCGCCACTTGCGTATATGCGTGGTAGAACGTTAGATGATGCTTTTGTTATTCTAGATGAAGCACAAAATACAACAGCATCGCAAATGAAAATGTTTTTAACGCGCTTAGGATTTAATTCAAGAATGGTCATCACTGGCGATGTTACTCAAATTGATTTACATCGAGGTATGAAATCAGGTCTTGTTGATTCTGCTGAACTTTTAGAAGGAATTGATGAAATTAAAATTCTTCAATTAACAAGTGAAGATGTTGTGCGACATCCACTCGTTCAAAAGATTATTGACTGTTACGCTAGAAAAGGGTTTTGAGTGATATAATAATTACGGAGTGAGACTATGAATTGTACAATTATAAATAAAACAAGAGAAAAAGAATGGAAAGTATACAAACCTTTATTAGAAGAACTTATGGTTAAGACTTTAAGACTTTTAAAAGTGAATGAAGATGTATCTATTTCTATTATTTTGGTAAAAAGTAAGAAAATACATGAAATTAACCGTGACTATCGTCAAATTGATCGACCTACGGATGTGATAAGCTTTGCCATTTGTGATAGTGAAGATGATTATGAAGTTATGGATGATTCATCTAAAGAATTAGGCGATGTGTTTATTAATGTGGATGCGGTTAGAAGCCAAGCGATTGAGTATGGACATAGTGAGAAAAGAGAATTCTGTTTCTTATTTATACATGGTTTGTTGCATTGCTTAGGTTATGATCATATGAATAAAAAAGATGAAAAGAAAATGTTTGATCTACAACGAAAAATTCTTGATCCTGTGGTGCCAAGATGAATAAGTTTAGAGTTGCGTTTGATGGGTTGTACCAAGCATTAAGGCACCAAAGTGTATTTGTCCAATTTGTCTTCATGATTTTTGCGTTAATTGCTTCATTTGTATTTAAATTTACTTATTTAGAAAATTTAATTTTAGGATTATGCATTGGATTAGTAATTGTAACTGAAATTATTAATACTTGTATTGAAAAGATATGTGATTTTATGTCACCTGAAGTGGACGAAAGAATTAAATTGATTAAAGATATGTCGGCGGGTGCTGTATTATTTGCGGCCCTTGTCTCATTAATATTAGGTTTGATGATGGTAATTAACCATCTGTAGGAGGAAATTATGAAATATCAAAATGTTTTAGATGAAGCGTTTGAAGCAATGGAAAATGCTTATGCACCTTATTCTAATTATCATGTCGGTGCTTGTGTATTATGTAAAGATGGTAAAACATTTAAGGGTGCAAATATTGAGAATGCATCTTATGGAGCTGCTAACTGTGGTGAAAGAAGTGCTATTTTTGGTGCATATTCGTATGGTTATCGTAAAGATGATATAGAAGCTATAGCGATAGTAACAGATGGTGATCGTATTGGTGCTCCATGCGGTATTTGTCGACAAGTGTTATCAGAATTAATTCATCAAGATACTCCGATTATTTTATCGAATGGTAAAGATACCGAAATTAAAACAATAAGTGAATTACTTCCGATGCAATTTAACGAGGAAGATTTACGATGAAGTCAGGATTCGTAGCGTTAGTAGGAAGACCTAATGCCGGTAAGAGCACATTGTTGAATGCTTTACTTGAACAAAAAGTTGCGATTATATCACCTAAGCCTCAAACTACAAGAAATCAAATTCGTGGAATTCGTACGGACGAAGACTCACAAATTATTTTTGTAGATACACCAGGTATTCATAAACCACAACATGAATTAGGTACGCAAATGAATAAAGAAGCTTTCGCAGCAGTAAGTGGGGTGGATTGTATTTATTTGATTGTTGATGCATCAGTGCCATTTGGAACAGGTGATGAATTTGTGCTCAATATAGTTAAAGACAAAAAGTTACCAGTATTTTGTATTTTAAATAAAACAGATTTAATGTCAAAAGATCAAGTATTGGATTGTCTTATAGCTTGGAATAAACGTGCTGATTTTAAAGAGATATTTCCAATCTCAGCAAAAGAAAATAAGAATGTAAAAGAGTTGATTGAAGTAACGAAAAACTATTTGGAAGATGGTATTCAATACTATCCAAGCGATCAAGTTTGTGATTATCCCGAACAATTTATAATATCAGAAATTATTCGTGAAAAAGTATTATATCTTACCGATGAAGAAATTCCTCATTCAGTTGCGGTAGTGATTGAAAGAATGGGAAGAAAAAAAGGGAAGTTACTTGTAAATGCGTTGATTTTAGTTGAACGAGATAGCCAAAAAGGAATTATTATTGGAAAACAAGGATCAATGATTAAAGAGATTGGTACACAAGCTCGTAAAGATATTGAAGGAATACTAGGTGAAACGATTTATTTGGAATGCTTTGTGCGCGTTGAAAAAGACTGGCGTAATAAAAAAAGTAAACTCCAACAATTAGGCTATATTCCTATTGAGGTTGATGATGAATGAGCGTACTACAGGAATTGTGATGAAACAAATTGAGTATCGTGAAAATGATGCTCTTTTAACCGTTTTAACAAAGGAATATGGTAAACTATCCTTAGTTGTAAAAGGAATTAAGAAGATGACTAGCAAGAATGCTGTCTCTTGTATGCCATATTGTATAAGTGAATTTGTTTTCGACTATCAAGATGATAAATCAATGTTTACAATCAAAAATGGTTCTTTAATTGAATCAAATCGCAAAATTCAAGAAGATTTAGTTAAAATGAGTGTTGCTCAAGTGCTAACAGAGTTGGTTGATAAAAGTATTCCACAAGGATATCTTGATGATGAAACCAATGAAAGCTTTTATGAACTATTAGCTGTGTCTTTAAAAAGATTAAATGATGAGAATGAAAATGGTTTATTGTTGTCGCTTTTCATAGCTCAAGTTTTGTCTTATTTAGGAATACCTCCGATTGTTGATGAATGTGTGTTGTGTGGTAGTACTAAGGTAAATTATATAAGTGTTGAAGAAGGCGGTTTTATTTGTTCAGATTGTAAGAGTGAAGTTGGCTCATCAATGAATAAACAAATGGACTTAAAACGTTTTAGATTAGCAAATAAAGCGCAATTGGAACATTATGACGTTCTAAAACAATATGGTCCATGGACGATTGAAGATTGTGAAACACTCATTGAATTTTTAAAAGTTCATAGTGGAATTGAGTTAGAAACATGGTCGTTTCTAAAAAAAATAGTGGAGGGATAATATGAATAAAAAATTAATACTAAATTTTGTAGGTGTCTGTATAAATTTCTATATATTACCACTTGTTTTTAGAAACACAAGTAATGATGTGATGATGATGCTTATCGTTATGCCTCTTATCACTATTGTTTTAGGTGTTTTATATACATATATGGTACAACCGCATTGGATTTATCCGGTTGTGGTAGCGTTGCTATTTGTTCCAACAATGTGGCTATATTACAGTATATCTGCTTGGATTTTTGCGATTATTCACTTCTTATCATTCGTTGTTGGTTGCTTAGTTGGAATTATTGCAAGAAATATCATGAAAAGCACGAAATCAAGCTATTTGGAAAATTGACGATACCCTTGAAAATATGGTATATTATAACGTAAAGAAAATTGTTAATAAGAGGAGAAAATATGACTGAAAAAACATTTGAAAAAATAGTAAATCATGCGAAGAATTCAGGGTTTGTATTCCAAGGTTCTGAAATCTACGGTGGTTTGAGTAATACATGGGATTTTGGTCCATTAGGGGTAGAATTAAAGAATAATATTAAAAATGCTTGGTGGAAAAAATTTATTCAAGAAAGTCCTTACAATGTAGGACTTCAATCTGCAATATTAATGAATCCAAAAGTATGGGAAGCATCAGGGCACTTAAGTGGATTTAGTGATCCACTTATGGATTGTAAGCAATGTAAAACTCGTCATCGTGCTGATCATTTAATTGAAGAATTCACAGAAGGCAAAGTATCTCCTGAAGGATGGTCAAAAGATGAAATGATGCAATACATTAAAGATAATCATATTGGTTGTCCAGATTGTGGTGCTCATGATTTTACTGAAATTCGTCAGTTTAATTTGATGTTTAAAACATTCCAAGGAATTTTAGAAGATACAAAGAATACAGTTTATCTTCGTCCAGAAACTGCTCAAGGTATGTTTGTAAACTTTAAAAATATTCAAAGAACGATGCGTAAGAAACTTCCATTTGGAATTGGTCAAATCGGTAAATCATTTAGAAATGAAATAACACCAGGTAATTTTATTTTCCGTGTAAGAGAATTTGAACAAATGGAAATGGAATTCTTTTGTAAACCAGGAACTGATTTAGATTGGTATGCATACTGGAAAGAATTTTGTATGAAGTGGATTTTATCGTTAAATGGTGGTTCTGAAACGAATTTGCGTTATCGTGAACATGCGAAAGAAGAATTAAGTTTCTATTCAGTAGGAACATGTGATATTGAGTATAATTATCCATTTGGATGGGGTGAACTTTGGGGGATTGCGGATCGTACAAATTATGATTTGTCAAAACATATGGAGCACTCTAAAACAAGTATGGAGTATTTAGATCCAACAACAAATGAAAAATATATTCCATATTGTGTAGAACCAGCAGTTGGTGTAGAACGCTTATTCTTAATGTTCTTTTGCGAAGCTTATGATGAAGAAGAAATCGGTGAAAACGATACACGTATAGTAATGCATTTTACTCCTGCATTAGCTCCTGTTAAAGCTGCAATACTTCCACTATCAAAACAACTTAGTGAAAAAGCTACTGAATTATTTGCAGAGTTAGCATCTGAGTTTACATGTGATTTTGATGAATCAGGTAGTATTGGTAAACGTTATCGTCGTCAAGATGCGATTGGTACACCATTCTGTATCACAGTTGATTTTGAAACTGAAAATGATGGTTGTGTAACAATTCGTCATCGTGATTCAATGGAACAAGAAAGAATACCTTTAACTGAAGTGAAAGAATTTATTTCAAAAGCAATTAAGTTTTAGAAAAGGAGTGATGTTCATGCGCATAAGAGATGAAGACATTAGTGCGATTCGTAGTGGCGCTGACATTATGGACATAATTGGTAGATATTTACCTTTAGTTAAAAAGGGAAGATCATTTACTGCAGTTTGTCCTTTCCATGATGATCATTCACCATCTTTATCTATTTCACAAGATAAACAAATTTATAAATGTTTTGTATGTGGAGCAGGTGGTAATGTATTTACCTTTGTTCAAAATTATGAAAATATTTCATTTCCAGAAGCAGTGGTGAAAGTTGCTGAATTAACTGGTTATCATCTCGATGTAAAACTTGATGAAATAGAAAAAAAAGTTGATCCTCATAAAGAAGCAGGTTTCAAAGTAATGAATGAAGCAATCCATTATATGATGTATACGCTAAATTCTTCTACTGGAGCCTTTGCAAAAGAGTATTTAGTTAAAAGAGGAATGACAGAAAAGATATTAGAAACGTTCCAAATCGGTTATAACGATGCGGGGGATAGTTTATATAAGTTTCTAAATGCGAAAGGATATCGGGACAGTGATTGTATTGCGACGAATCTTTCAAGAATTAGTGAAACAGGTATTCATGATGTATTTACTTCTAGAATTACGTTTCCTATTCATGATAGCGATGGTAATCCAATTGGATTTACCGCAAGAACATTAGATCCAAATGTTTCAAGCAAATATATTAATACGACTGAAACGGAATTCTACATCAAAGGAAACACAGTTTACAATATCCATCGAGCAAAGATGGATGCACGTAAACAAGGAAATGTTATTGTTGTAGAAGGTGTTACAGATGTTATTGCGTTTGCAAGAGTTGGAATTACTAATGTTTGTGCAACACTTGGAACGGCATGTACGACAAATCAATTGAGGTTGTTAAAACAATGCGGTTCAACAATTACGTTTTGTTATGATGGGGACCAAGCAGGACAAACTGCAACCTATAAAGCTGCCAAAATGGCAATTGAATTAGGCTTTAAAGTCCAAATCGTTTCAAATAAAACAGGAAAAGATCCTGATGAAATTATTCATGCATATGGTGTTGAACATCTACAACAAATGGTTAAAAAACCAATAACGTGGATAGAATTCATCTTTGATTATTTATCAATGAAGTATGATATGAGTAATTACTCGAGCAAGAAAGAATTTGCTCAAGAAGTGATGAGTGAAATTAAGCTTTTAAATGATGACTTCGACAGACAAAATTTTACCCATCAATTGTCACAAATGACAGGATTTAGTTTCCAATCTATGTTACAAGAATCTAACCAGACATCAAATCCAAAACCTGCTCGTACAACAAAACCAATTGGGCGCGCGGTTTCATCAATACTAGACGGAAGGAATGCCGCAGAAAATATTGTAGTATCTCAAATGCTATTTAGCATCGATGCTGCAGAAATATTTAAAGAAAAGCTGGGTTTCTTAGTTGGTCAAAAACAACAAAAACTAGCAATGATGATTTTGGATGAGTATCGAAAGAGTGATGAAATACTACTTGCAGATTTTATGGATTCAATAAGTAATGATGAATTGAAATCATACTTACTTGATTTGAGTACAACTGAAGAGTTGCCTCAAAATTATTCCAAAGAAATCTTATTAGGCGCTATTGGTCGTATCAAGCAATGGTTATTAGAAGAGAAGGTCGAAGACCTTAAAAAACAAATAAAAACCATTACAAATGAAGAAAGCCGAATGACCTTATTGCAAGAGTATAGTAACAGTTTGATTGAACTTAGGAGGTATATCGATGAAGAAAGTCGTAAAAACTAAAGCAGCAAGCAAAACTACTAAAAACACAGTGGCAAAAAAAGTTGTAGCAAAAAAGCCAGTTGCGAAACAAATGGCTTCAAAAACAACAAGCAAACTAACAGCTAAGAAAGTTGAACCAAAGAAAAAAGCAGTGGCAGCAAAAGCACCTGCTAAAAAAGTTGTGGCTAAACCAGTAAAAAAAGCTGTTGTTAAAAATGCACCAAAAGCTGTAAAAAAAGCTGTAGTAAGTAAAAAAGTAGCAGCTAAAGTACCTACAAAGAAAGTGGCTGTTAAACAAACGACTACTAAAAAAGTGGTTGCTAAAAAAGCTGAGCCTGCAAAAAAAGTTACGAAACCATCAGCGAAGAAGTCTCCAATAACAAAAACACCTGTTAAAAAGATGGTTAAAGAAACTCCTAAGAAAACAACTGTAAAAAAAGTTGAACCAAAAAAAGTTCAACCTAAACCTGTTGATAAAATCAAGGCTACAAAGAAAGTGATTGAGGAACCTAAGAAAATTATGGACAAGAAAGCTTCTTCTGTAGAAAAGAAAAGAAAAACTTCAGAAACTGTACAAGAAGTACAAAAAGAAATAAAAACTTCGGTAGAAGTAGTGAAAAAAGAAGAACCAAAAAAAGAGAAAACTAAAATAGAAAAGAAAGAATTAGAAATTGTGAGTGATAAAGTGAATATTCAAGAGACTAAGACTATTAAGAATGATACAAAAGCTACTAAGATTGAAGTTTATAAAGGTAAAGGCAAAACAAAACAATTAAAAACTTTAGATGAACTTAAAGAAGATTTTAAAGAAGTTTATCAAAAAGATAAGTCAATTTATCAAAATGACATTATGAATGCATTAGATCATTTAGATTTAAACGATTCTGAAATGGAAGATTTATACGATTGGTTCTCAAGCGAAGATATCGCAATTTCTGAAGATGAAGATATTGCGGAAGAACTAACAACAGAAGCGGATGATTTAGAATTCTTGGCTGATGATTCAGAAGAATTAGATGAAGCAGATGTTGAAGAAATTGAAAAACCAACGTTAGAAGTTAATTATACTGAATCACCTAATGTACGTATCAATGATCCAGTAAAAATGTATTTGAAAGAAATCGGACGTGTCCCACTTTTAAAAGCTGATGATGAACCAGAAATTGCAAAACGTATTGAAGAAGGCGATGAAGAAGCAAAACGCATTCTTATATCTGCAAACTTACGTTTAGTTGTTTCTATTGCAAAAAAATATGTTGGTCGTGGAATGTTATTCTTAGACTTAATTCAAGAAGGTAACATGGGTCTTGTTAAAGCAGTAGAAAAATTCGACTACACAAAAGGATTCAAATTTAGTACATATGCTACTTGGTGGATTCGTCAAGCAATTACACGTGCAATCGCTGACCAAGCGAGAACAATCCGTATTCCAGTACACATGGTAGAAACAATTAATAAATTGACACGTATTCAACGTCAACTTGTACAAGATTTAGGACGTGAACCAACTGCCGAAGAAATTTCAGCAAAAATGGAAGGAATTTCTCCTGAAAAAGTACGTGAAATTCAAAAGATTGCACTTGAACCAGTGTCACTTGAAACACCTATTGGGGAAGAAGATGATTCTCATTTAGGAGATTTCATTGAAGATAAAGATGCACTTAGTCCTGATCAATATGCGAATAATCAATTATTGAAGGATGAAATTAATATGGTACTACAAGGTCTAACAGAGAGAGAAGAAAAGGTTCTTCGACTACGTTTTGGTTTGTATGATGGACGTACTAGAACACTTGAAGAAGTGGGCAAAGAGTTTAATGTAACTCGTGAACGTATTCGTCAAATTGAAGCCAAAGCTTTACGTAAATTGAAACATCCTACACGTTCAAAACGTTTACGTGATTTTGTAGACAAAGGGTAAGAATTTGAATAAACGGTTAACAGCGATTAAAAATCTTGTAGAACCTAATCTTATTGTTGCGGATATTGGTACTGATCATGCTTTTGTACCGATAGCTTTAGTACATGAAGGTATATCACCAAAATGCTATGCTTGTGATGTTATTGAGGGTCCATGCAAAATTGCAAAATCGCATATTGAAAAAGAAGGATTAACGGATTATATCCAAGTGATTCAGTCTGATGGTTTTGAAAATGTACCAGAAGATGCAACGGTTGCGATTCTTGCAGGTATGGGTTTCACTACTGCAAAACAAATTATGGAAGATGCAATGCCTCGTCTATATAAATACAAGCAAATTATTGTTCAAGTAAATAAAGATGTCATGGATTTACGTAAGTGGATCTCAGATCATCATTTTACAATTATTGATGAGGTGCTTGTCTATGATGACCGCTTTTATCAAATTGTTGTCTTTAATACTGATTATCATTCAGAATACAGTGATTTACATATTACTTTTGGACCTCATTTAATGAAGGAACGGAGTGAATTATTCATTGAATACTGTGAAGAAAGTTTAAAGACATATGAAATGATTTTAGAAGTTTTACCAAAAACAGATAAACGTTATCCTAAAGTATCCCATCAAGTTCAAATATTTAGAGCAATGTTAGATAAATAATGTAAAAGAAGCAAGTAATTGCTTCTTTTAATTTCTTTCTAAGTGATATTTAATCTCAAGTGGTAGTAAAAAGGGGGAGTTTCATATAAAATGAAATTAAAGAGGAATCGTTTATGTTAAATAAGATGAAATATTGTGTGATAATAGGATTATTGTATTTACTTGCTTTTTTGATTTCAATTTTTGATGTGAAAATTGGATTTATATATTATCTTCCACTTATATCGTGGACAATGATTGCGGAAGGATTAGTGTTTAAAGCGTATGAAAAACGAATTGAAGATTCTAAATTTATTGGAAATTCAATTTTTGTACATGTTGTTGTAAATATTCTTATCTTGTCATTACATTGGTATATTTATAAGTTTTAATAGGAGTAAATATGAAAATAGATGATAGAATTAAACTGCTTTATGATAAAAATAAAAATGAAGCTTACAAAGAACTGCAAATGCTTGAGGTGATTTGTGACAATAGTGATGAATGTTATATGTATTTTGATGAGTTCTTAGATATGCTTAGAAGTGAATCGTTTTATATAAGGGTTCGTGGAATACGTTTAATATGCAAACTAGCTAAATGGGATCATGATAATAAGATTGATAATTCAATAAATGAAATTCTTACAGTATTAGATGATGAAAGACCTATAGCAGTTCGCCAATCCTTGAGTGCATTAGAAGAACTTGTGGAAAATAAAAAAGGACTTCGAAAAGTCATTAAGGAGAAACTAGAAAATTTAGACACTAAGAAATATAAAGATTCAATGCAAGGATTAGTTGAAAAAGATATTAATCATCTTATTTTAAAAATTGAATATGAAGAAAATGCATAAAAAAAGCACGGATTTCCGTGCAATTTTTTTGAATTAGATTGCGTTTACTGCTTTAGCTAAACGAGCTTTTTGACGAGCAACATAGTTATCATGTTTGATATGACTAGTAATTGCTTTATCAAGTAAAGAATTAGCTTTGTTTAATGCAGTAGTGGCAGTTTCTTTATCTTTCGCTGCAACAGCTGCAAGAACGTCTTTAATTGCAGTTTTTAATGCTGTTTTTTCACCAGCTTTTGCAACGTTTCTCTTTAAATTCGTAATTGCACGTTTCTTTTGAGATTTAATGTTTGCCATTTGTACACCTCCTGTATATTAACCTATAGAATTATAACAAAACATCAAATAAATTGCAAACAAACATGATATAATCATGCAAGAGGTGGTAATTAATGAATAAACCAAGAATAATTTTTATGGGAACACCACAGTTTTCGTGTGGAATTCTTGAAACCTTAGTTGAAATGGGTGAAAATGTAGTCGCCGTTGTAACGCAACCTGATAAAAAAGTAGGGCGAAAGCAAGAAATTCAAGAAACTCCGATTAAAATCAAAGCGAAAGAGTTTGGAATTCCTGTTCTTCAACCAATAAAAATAAAAGAATCAATTGAGGAAGTATTAGCATTTAAGCCAGATTTGATTGTTACTGCAGCTTATGGGCAATTAATCCCAGATGCTATTCTTAATTCCCCAAAATATCGTTGTATTAATGTACATGCTTCACTTTTACCAAAATATCGTGGAGGAGCACCAATTCATATGGCGGTTATTAATGGTGAAAAAGAAACGGGTATTACAATCATGTATATGGAAAAGAAAATGGATTCTGGCGATATTTTAACACAGAAGGTATTACCAATTGCCATTAAGGACACAACATCGGATTTGTTTGATAAATTGGAACAAGTTGGAAAAGAATTGTTAAAAGAAACACTTCCTAAATTAATTAATGGTGAATTAACACCTATTCCTCAAAATGAGGATGATGTTACCTTTGCATGGAATATTTCTAAAGAACAAGAATTCGTTTCATTTAATAGACCTATTATGGAAGTCTATAATCATATCCGTGGTTTAATTTCATGGCCCGTAGGATATGGAATTATAGAAGGAAAGAAAATAAAGTTACATAAGGTTCATTACGTAGAAGAAAAACATCATAATAAACCAGGTGAATGTATAGGATTAATTGATGATGCTTTTGTGATTGCCTGTGAAGGTGGATTTATCTATGTTGATGAGCTTCAATTAGAAGGAAAAACAAAGACACTTGCAAAAGATTTTTATCATGGGAATGGTAAAAATTATGTTGGAAAATGTTTTGAATAGCGTTGACTTCAACAATGAAATAGAGTATCCTTTTCAAGGATACCTTTAAGATAGCACGAGATGCTATAAAGGAAGCAAAGTAATGATACAATTACGAGTCTTTTTACTTAAGGGTAAGAAGGCTCTTTTTCTATAGGTATCCATATATAGGAGGGTACAATGAAAAAAAATAAGTTAGCTATTCAAATGTTTATTGGTATGATTTGTGGATTAGTAGTAGGAGGAAGTTTTTTATTCTTACGTGAAAATTTACTAGCAAACGGTAATACTGAATTATGGACAATGATTAACAATATCCTGTTCGTTGATATTTCACAAGAAGGGGCAACGCAAGGGCTTGGTATTTTATTTATTATTGGTCAGTTATTTGTTAATGCATTACAAATTATAATCGTTCCAATGGTATTTACTTCCATTGTTATTGCGATGTGTCGAATTACTGATACTAAAAAGTTAGGAAGAATTTCATACAAAACAATTTTATTATTTGCGATAACAGGCTTTGTAGGTATTCTATTTGCAGGGGTTGTGGGTATGGTTATTTATAATATGGGGTATTTTAATGTTGCTGTTGAAGGGTTAAGTGCAGCAACAGGTTCTACTGGTAGTAACCCACTGAATGTTTTCCTAGGTATTATTCCTAATAATTTATTAGCTGCTTTTTCTTCTAATGGTAAAGTGCTATCTGTAGTCTTTGTTGCCGTGGTTGTGGGTTTTAGTATCAATGTTCTTAATGGCAAAGTTACAGTACTTAAAAAAATATGTGAAGAAGTTAATGAAATTATCACAATATTCTTAACGTTTGTTATTACTAAGTTTGGTCCATTCGCGATTTTTGCACTACTTACAAGAACATTTGCAATCTATGGTGTTGAACATTTAAGACCTGCATTAACGTATGTAGTTACAACAGTTTTATGTTTGTTAATTTATTTAATATTTGGATATGCATCTTATATTTCTTTACTTGCAAAATTAAATCCAATTCCGTATTTAAAGAAGATTACAAAAGTATCCGTATTTGGTTTTTCAACTTCATCAAGTGCAGCAACACTTCCAATGAATATTCAAACAACAGTAGAAGAACTAGGTGTTAAGGATGAGGTCGCGTCCTTCGTGTTACCATTAGGTATGACAGTAAATATGAATGGTACTGCAATCATGCAAGTCATTGCGACAATCTTTATTGCAGCAAGTGCGGGTTATCAAATTAATTTCATGAGTATTGTATTTATTGGAGCATTAGCACTTATTGCATCTGTTGGAACACCTGCAGCGCCAGGAGCAGGGGCAGTTATCTTGTTTACAGTTTTAAGTGGAATGGGATTTACAAATGATGCGGCTATCTTAGCATACTCACTTATCTTGGCAATCAATCGTCCAATTGAAATGCTAGTTACTTCACTAAATGTTGTTGGAGATAGTACAACAGCGATTATTGTTGCGAAAAGTGAGAACTTATTTGATGAAGATGTCTATAATAGTTAACAGTTGAAGAAATTCAACTGTTTTTCTTTCTTGTTGTAGTTAGTTTTGTTATAATAATCTAGCACATGTTAGGAGGTGTTTTCATGGATCAATCCAAAATCCGAAATTTTTCAATCATTGCACACATTGACCATGGAAAGTCAACGCTTGCAGACCGTATTTTAGAACTTACCCAAACAGTTCAATTACGAGATATGACAAATCAAATTCTTGACTCATTAGATTTAGAGCGAGAAAGAGGAATAACAATAAAATTGAATGCAGTACAACTCAAATATAATGCAAAAGATGGTGAGGAGTATTTGTTTCATCTCATTGATACTCCAGGTCATGTTGACTTTACCTATGAAGTATCACGTTCTTTAGCAGCTTGTGAGGGAGCTATTCTAGTTGTTGATGCTGCTCAAGGTATTGAAGCGCAAACTCTTGCGAATGTTTATTTAGCTTTAGATAATAATTTAGAAATTATACCAGTAATTAATAAGATAGACTTGCCAAGTGCAGATCCTGATCGTGTTAAAGAAGAAGTAGAGAACATCATTGGTCTTGATTGTAGTGAAGCACCACTTATCTCAGCAAAAAATGGACTTAACGTTGATCAAGTTCTTGAAAGTATTGTTAAACATGTACCAGCCCCTACGGGCGACGCTAAGGCTCCTTTACAAGCTTTAATCTTTGACTCTGTCTATGACTCATACCGTGGCGTTATTGCCTTTGTACGCATTCAAGAGGGTACGTTGAAGGTAGGAGAAAAAATTCGCTTTATGGCAACGGGTGCAGAATATGAAGTATTAGAGTGTGGTGTTAGAACACCTAAAGAAGTAAAAACAGATCAACTTGAATGTGGAATGGTTGGTTGGTTCTGTGCTTCTATTAAATCAGTTAAAGATGTCCATGTTGGAGATACAGTTACAACTGTCATAAATGGTTCAAAAGAACCACTACCAGGTTATCGCAAAATGAATCCAATGGTATATTGTGGACTATATCCTACCGATGCAGATAAATACAATGATTTAAGAGATGCTTTAGAGAAATTAAAACTAAATGATGCTTCATTACAATTTGAAGCAGAAACATCACAGGCATTAGGTTTTGGATTCCGTTGTGGATTTTTAGGACTATTGCACATGGATGTAGTTCAAGAACGACTTGAAAGAGAATATAATTTAACACTTATCGCAACAGCTCCAAGTGTTATTTATCACTGTTACTTAACGGATGGTTCTATGATTACAATTGATAACCCAGCACATATGCCTGAGGTACAACGTATTGATCATATTGAAGAACCATATGTAAAAGCTCAAATCATGGTTCCAAATGATTATGTTGGTGCTGTTATGGAACTTTGTCAAAATAAACGTGCAGTCTATCAAGACATGCATTATATCGATGATGGAAGAAATCAAATTGAATATGATATTCCACTAGGAGAAATTGTATTTGATTTCTTTGATAAATTAAAATCAGTTACAAAAGGATATGCATCGTTAGATTATGAATTAATCGGTTATCGTGAAGGTAAACTTGTAAAAATGGATATTCTCTTAAATGGAGAAATTATTGATGCATTGAGTATTATTGTTCATCGTGATTTTGCCTATCATCGTGGTAATGCGATTACAGTTAAATTGAAAGATTTAATTCCAAGACAACAATTTGAAATTCCAGTACAAGCTTCTATTAATGGAAAAGTAATTGCACGAACAAATATTAAATCATTACGTAAAAATGTATTGGCTAAATGTTATGGCGGAGATATAACACGTAAGAAGAAATTATTAGAAAAACAAAAAGAAGGTAAGAAGCGTATGAAAGCTGTGGGTTCAGTAGAAATACCTCAAGAAGCATTCATGGCGGTACTTTCAATGGATGAAGAGTAGCGAGAAATCGTTATTCTTTTCTTTTGTCATAAAATCGTAAGAATTGAATGGTTGATAAAGAAAAATAGAATAAGTAAAATAAGAGTAAGGATTTAGGGGGATAATATGGCAGAAACTATTTTAATTGTTGATGATGAAAAAGAAATTGCAGATTTAATAGAAGTCTATTTAAATAATGAGAATTATCATGTAATCAAGTTTTATGATGCAAAGCACGTATTAGAATGTGTTGAACATGAACAAATTGATTTAGCTGTTCTAGATGTAATGTTGCCAGACATGGATGGCTTTACATTATGTAAGAAAATAAGAGAAAAATGCCTATTTCCAATTATTATGTTAACGGCTAAAAATGAAGATATGGATAAAATTACAGGACTTACATTAGGAGCTGATGATTATATTACCAAACCTTTCAATCCACTAGAAGTAGTGGCGCGTATCAAAACACAGTTACGTAGATATACGCGATACAATCAACATGAAAAAGAAAAAGAAGTTGATGAAATAAGTATCCGTGCATTACAAATATGCAAAAGTAATCGTAAATGTAATTTAAATGGCAAAGAAATATTATTGACGCCGATTGAATTTGATATTTTATGGTATTTGTCAGAAAGACAAGGAAAGGTTGTTTGTACGGAAGAATTATTCGAACAAGTGTGGAAAGAAAAGTATTTTGATAGTAACAATACTGTTATGGCTCATATTGCTCGACTAAGAGAAAAAATGAAAGAACCAACACGCAAACCTAAATATGTAAAGACAGTGTGGGGAGTGGGGTATACCATTGAATAAAGTAAAAAACCAAATAGGAAATCAAATAGTTTTCCGTTACATAATTACGTTAGCTTTATTTTTAATCGGATTTCCCGCGCTTGTAATACTAACAATTACATTTGCTTCATCTAGAGTTTGGCATGATTCAGATCCACTATATCAACTATTAAGAGCAATGCTTGATTATTTTGTAATCATTGTTGGAACTGTTTATGTGGGTGGTATTGTAGGTATTACAGCGTATTACTTGAATAAACCAATTCGCTATTTGAATGAAATAATTCAAGCAGCACGTGATATAGCGAATCCTAGTGATGAAACAATTCATCTTTCAAGAAATCTTAAATCAGTTGAAGATGAGTTAAATTTAGTTCGTGAACAAACACTAAGAAGTGCCATTATAGCTAAAGATGCTGAAAAACGAAAGAATGATTTAGTTATCTATTTAGCGCACGATTTAAAAACCCCACTTACAAGTATTATTGGCTATTTAACACTTCTAAAAGATGAACCGAATATATCAACAGAAATACGTGCTAGATATACCGATATCGCATTGAATAAAGCAGAGCGATTAGAATACTTAGTAAATGAATTTTTTGAAATCACAAGATTTAATTTAACAACTCAAATTCTACAAAAAGAAAATACAAATATTAGTGTTATGTTACAACAAATTGCATATGAGTTTACACCGATATTATTAGAAAAAAATTTAGAGTTTGACTTAGAAATTCCAAATGATATTTACTATGTGTGTGATCCTAATAAGCTTGAACGTGTTTTTGATAATTTAATTAGGAATGCAATCAATTACAGTTTTGAAAACACGATGATTCTTCTTCATGTTAAAAATGATGAAAATAATATTGAACTTAGAATCACAAATGCAGGAAAGACAATACCACCAGAAATACTATGTCGTATTTTTGAACAATTCTTCCGTTTAGATAATTCTCGTCAAAGCTCGACGGGAGGTACAGGATTAGGACTTGCGATTGCAAAAGAAATCATTGAATTACATGGTGGTAGTATTACTGTAGAAAGTGAAGATGAAAAAATTCAATTTATAGTTGTATTACCAAAAATGATGTAAGAATTTCGTAAGAATTATTTTATAAAATAGTAGGTACTGTTTAAGAATAAACAAATAAAAAGAAGTCTCAACTTTAGTACGATAAGTATATAAGGTTGAGACTTTTATATTCTCAAGGGTGAAAGTATGAAGAAAAGATTAACACAAAGATTTCCGTTTTTGTTGCCATTACGTCAAAGACAACGACAATTCTGTTTCTACGCAAAGATGAAAATAGATGGTAATCACTATGCTGGAACTAGAGACGAACAACGGTTGTCCTATATTTGCACCACAATAAAAACACCAATGTATAACTATGAAACAGGCTTTGATTTTAAATATCAAGAAAATAAAGTGTTTAATCTTAAACTAGCTGCATTACCTATCAATTGGTTATTAATTGAACCAGGAGAAACATTTTCTTTTTGGAAATTAGTTCATCAAGCTGATAGATACATTTCTTATAAAGAAGGTTTGACAGTAGTAAATGGTGAAACGATTGCGGCTGTGGGTGGGGGATTATGTCAATTAAGTAATTTGTTGTTTCAATTGTTTCTACACTCACCGTTAACAATTGTCGAAAGAACAGGACACCGTATCAAAGAGTTTCCAGAACTATCAAGTGATAGTTTAAAAGGAATAGACGCAACAATTGCTGATGGATGGATTGATTTAAAAGTTAAAAATGACACTAACTATACCTTTCAAATAGGTGTCAATTTTGATGATACCAACATTATTGGAAGCTTGTATTCAAATGAAGAATGTAAAATTCGATATGAAATTGAAAATAGGAATTTACGATATCGTAAAGATAACAATGAAATTCTAGAAGAAGTAGAAATTTGGAAGAAAGCTATTCAAAACGATTCTGGTGAGTGTGTTAATGAAGAGTTGTTATATGAAAATCGTTGTGTAATTGGTTATGACATAGAAAAATATGGGGTAAGTAATTTAATATGAAAATAATTGGAATAATTTTTGGTGGTAAATCACCTGAATACAATGTTTCGTTAGAATCTGCATGTGCTGTGATTGAAAATATTGATCAAACAAGATATCAAGCTGTATTGATTGGAATTACGAAACAAGGTTCTTGGTATTATTACGATGGGAATATAAAAAAGATTAGAAGTAATGAATGGATGAATGATGATACATGTCGTAAAGCTTACTTGTCTTGCGATGCACACGATCAAGCATTAATGGTTATTGAAAATCAAAAATTAAAGTCAATTCACTTGGATGCAATTTTCCCAGTTCTCCATGGATCATATGGTGAAGATGGCACAGTACAGGGATTAATCGCATTATCAAATATTCCGCTAATTGGTTGTGATGTATTAGCTTCGGCATTATGTATGGATAAGTATCGTTCACATTGTTTAGTTGAATATGCAGGTATTCAAGTTGCGAAAGGAAAATTATTTTCTCAATCAGATTCCATAGAAAATATTTTAAATCAAGTGAGTGAATTAAAATATCCACTATTTATCAAACCACTACGAGCAGGATCATCATTTGGAATTAGTAAAATAAATACAAGAGATGAGATGGGTGATGCGCTACAAGAATCTTTTAAATTCGATACAAAAATACTGATTGAAGAAGAAGTAAAAGGATTTGAGGTTGGTTGTGCAATAGTAGGGAATGAAGACTTAGTTATTGGTGAAATTGATGAAATAGAATGCAATCAAAACTTCTTTAATTTTACTGAAAAGTATACATTAGAAACTTCTAAAGTTCACGTTCCTGCACGACTTTCCATCGAAAAAAGACAAGCTGTTAAAGAAGTGTGTGCTCGTGTTTATGCGATTTTAGGTTGTAAAGGGTTTGCTCGAATCGATTGTTTCATTAGTGAAAACGGTGAAATTTACTTCAATGAAGTAAATACAATTCCCGGATTCACTGCCCATAGTCGTTTTCCATCGATGATGAGGGCAATTGGATTGAACTTAACAGATGTAATCACGATGGTGATAGAAGGTGAATTAAAATGAGAAGAATAACAATTAATAAATCAATGGTTCATCAAGGTAATCTAATTTTAGTGAATCAACACAATAAAGTGAATGAAATCAATTATTCATCATTGACTGAAGTTAGTCATTTATATCCCAATGTCTTATTAGAGCATGAAGCTGCCAAGATGTTGAAAGGAGTGATGGATTCTATTCACGGATGGAATGAAATTGCATTTGTGAGTGGATGGCGTTCATTTAAGGAACAAGAATGTATCTATAATCAATCGGTTGCGGAAAACGGACTTGAATTCACTCGAAAATTTGTAGCAATACCTGGTTGTAGTGAACATCAAACTGGCTTGGCTATTGATGTTGGAATTATTAAACAAAACATTGATTTTCTTTGCCCAGATTTTCCATATGAAGGTATTGCACAGGTGTTTAGAGAAAAAGCGACAGCGTTTGGGTTTATTGAAAGATATTTGAAATCAAAAGAATTGATTACAAATATTGGTTGTGAACCATGGCATTTTCGTTATGTTGGATTACCGCACTCATTGATAATCAATGAAATGAATATCGTTTTAGAAGAATATATCGAGTTTATGCATCAATATCAATATCCTCAAAATAAGTATTCGTTTTCTATACATGGTTTCAAAGGTGAAATCTCATATATTGAAATTGAAGAAGATAGAATAATCGAAATAGAAGAAAACTTAATCTGTACAATCTCTGGTGATAATAAAAAAGGAATAGTACTAGCGGAGTGGCAGATAAATGAATAATCAACGTGAATTTGGTGGAATTGATTATTTCCGTATTCTTGCCGCAATACTTGTTGTGGCAGTACATACATCACCATTATTGAATTTAAGCAGTCAACTAGATTTTCTATTAACACGTATTCTTGCACGAATTGCAGTTCCATTCTTTTTTATGGTTACTGGTTATTTTGTAGTTTCAAAAAAATCATATTCAGTTTCTATTAAGACGTGTAAGAAATTATTATTCTACTATATGATTGCGATACTTATTTATATACCTATAAATATTTACGCGGGACAATTTGAAGGAGTTACAGTTTTTTCGATTATACGCATGATTGTTTTTGATGGAACACTCTATCATCTATGGTATTTTCCTGCTTCAATAATCGGCATAATGATTTCAACATGGTTAGTTAAAAGAAGTTCAATTATAGCTGCATTTATGGTGGCATTATTACTCTATAGTATCGGTTTAATGGGAGATAGCTATTTTGGATTTATACAGACGATACCGATTATGAAAGACATAATGAATTTCTTATTTAACTTCTTTGGTTATACAAGGAATGGTATATTTATGGCACCTATCTTTTTGATTCTAGGTGTTGTGATTCGTGAATGTAAATTTAAATTGAATAAATCTATATCAATGACAGGATTTATGCTCATGTTAATATGCATGGTAATAGAAGCATTATATATTCAGAAACTTGGATGGCCTAAGCACGATAGCATGTATTTATTTTTAATTCCGTGTATGTTTTTCTTATATAATTACTTGATTCAGATAAACTATAAAGACAAAAAAGAACTAAGAGATATTGCTCTTTGGGTTTATATCATTCATCCACTAATAATTATTTTAATTCGAGGATTTTCAAAAATTTCAGGATTAACTTCAATACTTGTCGATAATAATTTAATGCTTTTTCTAACAACAGTTCTTTGTTCATTTTTGGTGGCGTTTATGATTGTATATATTTTTAAGAAGAAAGAAACGTACAATCCTAAAGGAAGAGCGTGGATAGAGATTAGCACAAAAGCGTTGGCGAATAATATTGTAGAATTTCAAAAACGTATTCCTGATTCATGTAAAGTTATGGCAATACTCAAAGCTGATGCTTATGGACATGGGGCAGTTCTTTTAGGAAAGTATTTGAATCAATTAAAGATAACTAATTTTGGTGTTGCAACAATAGATGAAGCTATTGCTTTGCGCAAAGGTAAAGTCAAGGGTGAAATATTGATTCTAGGATATACAGATATTCATGATCTTAGATTAGTCGAAAAATATGATTTAACGCAAACATTAGTAAGTTATGATTATGCTACTTTAGCAAATGAAATGAATGTAAAGATTAAATGTAATTTGGCGATAGATACAGGAATGCATCGCTTAGGAATAAATTATGAGGATAAAGATTTATATAATAAAATAAAACAACTAAAAAATATAAAACTTACTGGAATGTTTAGTCATCTTTGTGTAGCAGATGAAAAGAAAATAGAGAGTATAGAATATACCCAGCTTCAATTAAAGCGATTCGATGAATGGGTAAGTTTAATCGGTAAAGAAGATTGTATAGACTGCCATATTCTTTCTAGTTATGGTGCTTTGAATTATCCCCAAGGTGCTCATGATATGATACGATTAGGTTTAGGGATGTTTGGTGTATATAGCACAACTGAAGATATTAATTATCATGATCATCTTGTACCCGTTTTATCGATTAAATCAAGAATTGCATTGATTAGAGAATTAGATGAAAACGAAAAAGTAGGGTATGGGTTAGAATACACAACACATAAGCAAACAAAAATCGCAGTTGTAGCGGGTGGCTATGGTGATGGTTTACCGAGAGAATTATCATACAAAGGCAGGGTGCTAATTCAAGGTCAATTTTGTCATATCGTTGGAAGAACATGCATGGATCAATTCATGGTAGATGTCTCTTGTTTAAATGATGTTCAAGCAGGTGAAATTGTAACAATAATTGGAGAAGATGGTCAAAATGTTATACGGGTAGAAGAACTTGCGAATCTTGCAAATTCAATTTCTAATGAGGTTTTGTGTCAACTTAAAAGCAGATTACCACGGTTACTTGTAGATTAACAATAAACCTATGTTAAAATAAGGTTGAGGTAATTTTATGAGAAGTTTGTATATTCATGTACCATTTTGTGACTCTATTTGTGCATATTGCGATTTTTGTCGCGTAAGAAAAAATGAAGTACTAGTAAAGAAATGGTTACTTGCACTTGAAGAAGAAATTAATGATCGGATTTCGGATTTTAGTTTTGATACCGTGTATATAGGTGGAGGTACACCGACATGTTTGAGTCAAGAAGATTTAATTCAATTTTTAAATCTTATTCAACCATGTTTAAAGGATAGTGTGGAAACAACGATTGAAATAAATCCCGAAACGTTAACAATCAAAAAGGCTGAGATTATAAAGAATGCAGGTATTAATCGAGTTAGCTTGGGGGTGCAAACAATTGATGAATCATTACTTAAGCTAATTGGTAGAAAACACACAAAGCTAGATATAGCGCGATGTATTGAATGGTTACATGAAGTAGGTATTACAAATATATCATGTGATTGTATGTATTCATTACCTACGCAAACAATGTTACAGCTCAAAGAAACGCTCGATTATATCGTCGAGATTGGCATTCCTCATTGTTCGATATATAGTTTGACGATTGAAGAAAATAGTGAGTTTAATCGCAAGGGGTATAGAGAATTAGATGAAGATATGGAAGCAGATATGTATGAGTTTATTATTGATTATTTAAAAGATAAGGGTTTCAAACAATATGAAATCAGTAACTTTTGTAAAGTAGGTTATGAATCAAAACATAATATCCATTATTGGCAATATGATGATTTTGTTGGACTGTCTATTGGTGCTAGTGGAAAAGAAGAACATTGTCGTTATGAATGTACTAAAAATTTTGAAGAATATTTCAAACATAATTTTATTCAAGAGATAATTCCACTTACAAAAGAAGACGAAATGTTTGAAATGATTATGATGGGTTTACGTTTGCGAAAAGGACTAGATTTAAAAAGCTTTGAAGAAAGATTCAATCAAAAGTTTGATGATGTGTATTCTGAAGAGAAGAAATCAGCTATTGAAAAGGGTTGGTTAGTTGAAGAAAATGATTTTCTTTTTTGCACAGATAACGGTTATGAAATTTGTAATTCGGTGATTGAAGAATTTATGAAATAGAAAAAAGGTCTCTATTATAAAGAGACCTTTGTTATTTGTGAAGATAATAGTCGTAGATAGCTTGAGTTCCTAAGTCTTCGTCTCCTTGATTAATCATATCTTGATACATGGATTGAACGAGTGAGAGAATAGGTAATTCAAGATTATTCTTAGTAGCACAATCAAGTGCGATGTTCATGTCTTTTACAAAATGTTTAATGAAGAAACCAGGCGCAGTATCATGGCTAATCATTTTTGGACCGTTGTTGCTCATTTGCCAACTTCCAGCTGCTCCAGCACTAATAGCATTGAGCATGGTGTTTTGATCAAGTCCCATTTTATTGGCATAGATGATTGCTTCTGCAACACCAGTTACAGCTCCGGCAATAGCGATTTGATTTGCCATTTTGGTATGTTGTCCCATACCGTGACTTCCACAATAAATAATATTCTTTCCCATTGCTTCAAAATAAGGTGTGCATGTATCAAATACTTCTTTATCGCCACCAACCATGATAGAAAGTGTTCCGTTTTTAGCGCCAATATCACCACCAGAAACCGGTGCATCGAGAATATGAATATTCTTTTCTTTCCCTTGTTTAGCTAATTCTTGAGCAAGTGTTGGGCTAGATGTTGTCATATCAATTGCAATCGTACCTGGTTTAGCATAAGTAAATATTTGATTATAAACTTCTTTTACATCACTAGGTAAACCAACAATTGTAATCACTGCATCAACATCACATACACATTCTTCAATTGTTTTGCAACATGTAGCACCATCATTTTCTAATGCTTTTGCTTTGTCATAAGTTCGATTATAAACACATACATCAAATCCATTTTTGAGCAAATTTCTTACCATTGAAGCGCCCATAACTCCTGTTCCAATAAAACCAATTTTTTTCATTTGTTTCACCTCATGTCTATTATATAACATTCTGCAAACTTGATATAAAATAAAAATGATATTATAATGCTTAAGACAGGGGTGAGAGCATGCGCAATTTACAAAAATAAGAAAACTAAATTGAATCTAAACTTATTTTTGTTACGCCTTTTAGGAGGTGGTGCTATGCTTGAAATTAGAAATATTACAATACAAACACACAAAGGAAGAACTTTAATTAATGATTTAAGCTTTGTGTTAAATAAAAATGACAAAATTGCAATTATAGGTGAAGAGGGTAATGGAAAAAGTACTCTTTTAAAAGCGATTATAAATCCCAATCTAATACAAGATTATGTAAGTATACAAGGCGATATAAACAAAAATGGTTATCAATGTGGTTATTTATCACAAACCTTAGATTCAAGTTGGAATGATACAGAGTTATTTGAATTCATTGTAAAGAAGAAACAAAATGAATTAATTGATCCAAGTCATTACAATGATATATCACAAGTAGCAGAATGTTTAAGTAAGGTGGATTTTGACAGTGCACTATTATTTGAAAATCGATTAATGAAATCATTTAGTGGTGGCGAGAAAGTAAAAATCCAACTCGCAAAGATTTTATATGAAAAACCAGATATATTACTTTTAGATGAGCCTACTAATGATTTAGATTTAAAGACGTTAATTTGGCTGGAGGAGTTCATCAAAGAGATGGATAGACCTATTTTGTTTATCACACATGATGAAGTTCTCTTGGAAAATACCGCGAATGGAATACTACATCTAGAACAATTAAAACGAAAAACAACACCAGTTTGGAATTTTGAACATTGTGGTTACAAAGAATATTGTGAAAGAAGAAACTATAATATTCAAAGAACAAATCGAATTGCATCTAAAGAAAAAGCTGAATATGAGAAACAATTAGAACGTTATCGTCAAATTTATCAGCGTGTTGATCATGAGTTAAATAGTGTATCAAGACAAAATCCTCATGGTGGACAACTTTTAAAAAAGAAAATGCGTAGTGTGAAAGCACTAGGAAAACGTCTTGAAAATAAAGAGTTAATACAGAAGATTGAACCAGAAGAAGCAATCGAAATCTTTTTTGATGATTGTGTAATAAATAGAAATAAAATTATTTTGGATTTACAATTATCACAACTTACGATTGATGATAGAGTTTTGTGTAGCGATGTACAATTATTTGTGAAAGGTAATGAACACATTGTTTTAATTGGGCAAAATGGCACAGGGAAAACAACATTACTAAAACATATATACCAATTATTACAACCTAGAAAAGATATAACAGTAGGGTACTTACCACAAAATTATGGTGATTTACTACCACTAGATGTCTCACCGATAGAATTTTTACTAACAAATCAAGAGTATGAGATGAAATCAAAAATTCAATCATATTTGGGGTCGTTAAAATTCACAAGTGATGAGATGGAACATAAAGTCGAACAATTGAGTTATGGACAGCGATGTAAGGTAATGTTAATTTACTTAGTCATTAATCGATTTAATGTCTTACTTTTAGATGAACCAACGCGTAATCTAAGTCCTTTATCTAATCCGGTAATCAGAAAAATATTTGGTGATTTTAAAGGGTGTATTATTAGTATTTCACATGATCGGAAGTTTATTGATGAGGTCTGTGATACAGTTTATGAGATTTCTAATCAAAGTTTCATAAAAATGGATTAAAAGATTGCATTTTATAATGAATCATGGTATATTTTACTAGCTTTTGTACTGGGATATTTGACTCCTCGTCGATAATCGCGGTTCATTAGGACAATAGAAAATAGGAGGAAACACAATGTTATCTAAAGCAGAAAAGACTCAAATCATGAAAGATTATGCTCGTTTTGAAGGGGATACAGGTTCTGTAGAAGTTCAAGTTGCAGTTTTAACAGCTCAAATTAACCGTTTGACTGAACACTTGAAAGAACACAAGAAAGACTATCATTCAACTCGTGGTTTGATGAAAATGGTTGGACGTAGAAAAAATTTCTTAGGTTACTTACGCGATACTGATGTAAACCGTTACCGTGTATTAGTACAACGTTTAGGATTAAGAAAATAGTTATAAGTATCAATAGAGATAACTTCCATAAGAAGTTATCTTTTTTAATCTTATCTAAAAGATTTTAGACAAATCATTATTCTTTACTTTTCGCAATCAATTTGCTTGCCTCGAAAGAGTCTAATGGATATTATTATAATATCTTTAGTAATAAATATCCTTTGATATTTATTGTAGAGACGGAAAATACGGAGTGAATAAAATGAAAGAGACCAGAAACACAAGCCAAAAAGACATTATTAGAAAAGAGATTCTGCTTCAAAGCGATCACTTAACTGCTGATCAAATCTATGTATTGGTAAAAGAAAAAATGCCATGCATAAGCCGTGCAACAGTATTTAGAAACTTAAAGAAACTTGCGGAAATGGGAGAGATAGGATTTGTACCTACCATGGATGGTGCTGATTGTTTCGATTATCGAAATCATAATCATTATCATTTCAAATGCAACGAATGTCATCGTATATTTGATACTGATATTCCTTATGATGAAAATTTAGATAAGGTTGATTCGGAATTCAAAATATTAAAACATGAGACATTGTTCTATGGCATTTGCCCAGAGTGTTTAGCAAAGCATACGGTATAAATTATATTATAGGGGTGGTTTATTATTAGACTACCTTTTTATTTTGTCAAGCAGTAGGAATCTATCCATTATATGACGAACTTGAAGATATATTCGTAAGGATAGGATTAATGACAATCGCATCCATTTCATCTATGCCTAAGTTTGTTTTGAAGAGGTATATCGGACTATGGATACTGTAGAAAAGTAAATAGTAAGTACTAAAACTAGGAGAGCTATCTTTCTAGTTTTTTCTATATAATAAGTATTGACAAATAATGAACTCATGTTTATTATTGAATAGTGAACGGAGGTTCATTTATGGCTCAGGTATTAAAAGATGAAGTGAGAAATAAAATCCTTCAAGCTGCAAGTGTTGAAATTATTCAACATGGAATAGATGGATTGCAAATGCGAAAAATTGCTGATGGTGCAGATGTAACCGTAGGAAATCTTTATCGTTATTATGCCGATAAAGAATCGCTAATACATGCAATTATTGAACCAGCATTGAATGAAATTAATGATTTGTTACAGTTAATTAGTGATCAACAGTTATCTTTGTTACAAACATCATCAGAAATTGATTTTGATATGATTTACGAAAATTTAGAAGTGTGCTCAAAAGGATTAGTTGATATCTTTCACAGACATACAAGTGCTATGTTATTGTTATCAAATGAGTATGAAATGTCACATTTAACGGATTGGTTTAAATCAATTCTTTTTAACATTCTAAAAGTTAATGAGCCGGATTTAAATGCTAGAGAATTGGAGTTTTTAAGTTCTTTAGTTGCTATTTCAATTATTAAAGGTATGCAAGAAGGTTTTAAGATTGCGTTGCAATCACCAGAAGCTTCAAAAAATTTGGATAAAGTTATTTTAAAATACTTACAAATTGTTCTAAGGAAATGAGGTAAATATGAGTTATATCGAATTTAAAAATGTAAAGAAAATATATCATGTGGGAGAAGTGGACATAGAAGCATTAGCGGGTGTAGATTTCACAATTAATAAAGGTGAAGTTGTTATTGTAGCTGGGGCTTCGGGAGCTGGTAAAAGTACAATTTTGAATATCTTAGGTGGAATGGATACTTGTTCCTCAGGTGAAATAGTAGTTGATGGTAGCCGTATTGATGAAATGGGTGAAAAAGAATTAACAAATTATCGTCGTTATGATATTGGATTTGTTTTCCAATTTTATAACTTAGTTCAAAATCTTACTGCTAAAGAGAATGTTGAATTGGCAACTCAAATTTGTAAGAACCCTTTAGATGTTGATTTGACAATTACACAAGTTGGATTAGAAGAACGTAAGAATAATTTTCCTTCACAATTATCTGGAGGAGAACAGCAACGTGTTGCTATTGCTCGTGCCTTAGCGAAGAATCCAAAGCTTTTGTTGTGTGATGAACCAACTGGAGCACTTGATTATAATACAGGAAAACAAATATTGAAATTATTACAAGATACAAGTCGTGAACACGAGATGACCGTGGTTATTATCACGCATAACCTTGCGATATGTCCGATGGGGGATAAAATAATTAAAGTAAAGAATGGAAAAATTTCGTCAATTGAGATAAATGAAAATCCTGTGTCAATTGATGATATCGAATGGTAATATGTCAAAAGAATTAATTATTGATACGTTACGTACAATCCGCAAAACAGCGGCTAAATTTTTAACACTTTTCTCAATTGTTGCGATAGGGGTTGCATTCTTTGTTGGAGTGTCTGCAAGTGCACCAATTATGAGTCATAGTGTTGACAAGTATAGTGATGACTATAATCTTATGGATTTACAAATCTATTCAACATTTGGATTTGATGAAGAAGATATTCAAGCGATTCAAAATGTTGAAGGTATAGAAACGGTAACAGGAAATAAATTTGTTGACGCAATTGGACACGTGAATAACCGTGATACAGTTGTACGAATTGAGTCATATCAACCGAATCAAGCGATTAATAATTTTGTGCTGATTGAAGGACGGATGCCAGAGAACGCTAACGAATGTTTAGCTGAAAGTGGTGGTAGGCTTTTTCAAGGATTAGAGATTGGCACAACAATTGAGATTAGTCGTCCAGAAAACGATTTGGATGATTTTACCGATGTAACAAAGCTAAAAATTGTTGGTTTAGTAAAAACGCCGGAATACGTAAATGAAGAAAAAGGGAATAGTACGTTAAGTAATCGTGCAATTCAAACATATTTCTTTGTGCCTGAATCAACGTTTAATAATGATTTTTATACTTCAGTTTTAATCACTGTAGATGGTGCTAAGAAATACAATAGTTTTTCAAATAAGTATTTTGATTATATTGCACCAATAGAAACTAATTTGGAAACTCTTTCAAATACGCAAGAACAAGTTCGTAGAGATAAGATTGTTGATGAAGCAATGAAAGAATACAATGATGGTCTTAAAGAATACGAAGATGGTAAAAAAGAATTTGAAGATGAAATTGCAAAAGCTGAAAAAGATATTGCAGATGCAAAGAAAAAAATCAAAGATGGTGAACAAGAAATCATCGATAATGAAATAAAATTAGAAACTGAGACTACAAACGCTAAAGCAGAATTAGATAAAGCGCAAGCGGATCTTGAAGCTGGGCTCGTACAATGGCGTAATGAAAAAAATAATTTTGATACAGTAACAAAACCGGCACTTCTTGCCCAAAAAACGGATTTAGAAAGCAAGTTAAATCCACTTCTAACAGCAAAAGCAGGTTTAGATCAAGTTAATGATGCATTGGCATCATTAAATCAAAATAAAGCTGCGCTTGAAGCGTTATTAGCAACCTTGGATCCAGCTGATCCAAAATATGTTGAAACTCAAAATCAAATTACTTTAGTCATTAATGGAATAACGCAAGCAGAAGCTAATAAAAATGCTATTTTAACTGAACTTGCTAATTATTCATTAGATGAAAATACGTTAGGTCCAACAATCGATCAATTACAATCAGGAATAAGTCAAATTACGACTGGTATTGCTGAGGGTGAGACAAAATTAGCATCAGCAAAGGCTCAATTAGATTCGGGTTTTACACAAGTTTATAATGGTCAAGTTGAACTTGAAACAACTAAAGCAGATGCCCTTGTAAAAATAGCGGATGCAAAAGTCGAACTTGCCAATGGTAAGAAAGAATTAGCTGAAAACCTTGTTACTTTTGAAGATGAAAAAGAAAAAGGTCAAAAAGAATTGGATGATGCTAATCGTGATTTAGTTAAAGCAAAAGAAGATATTGATGCAATTGGTGAAGCGGAGTGGACAATTCTAAATCGTGAGATGAATTACTCAAGTAAAACATATGGTGATACAATCACGCAAATGGAGGCAATTGCTTCTATCTTCCCAGTATTCTTTTTCTTAGTTGCTGCACTTGTATGTTTAACAACAATGACACGTATGGTTGATGAACAACGTGGTCAAATTGGTGTACTTCGAGCACTTGGCTATAACAAACTTGCATGTGCTTCTAAATATTTGATTTATGCAATTGTCGCAACCCTACTTGGTGGAATTGTAGGAACTATTATTGGTTTATTAATTTTCCCATCAGTTGTTTATAATGCTTGGGGTATGATGTATGTTTTACCACCAATGAAAATGATTATTCCGTGGGATTTAATTTTCTTTTCTAATACTTTGTTTATTGTAGTTATGGCACTTACAACATGGCTTGCATGTCGTCAATCAATGAATGAAGTTCCGAGTCAATTATTACGTCCTAAAGCACCAGCAATGGGTAAGAAAATTTTATTGGAAAGAATTCCATTTATTTGGAAACGATTCTCATTTACTTCGAAAGTTACCGCACGAAATATTATTCGTTATAAGAAACGATTCTTCATGACGGTATTAGGTATTGCTGGATGTACTGCATTATTAGTTGCGGGATTTGGTATTAAAGGATCTATTTCAACGATTGTCGATCGTCAATTTAAAGGGATTTATTTATATGATGGATCAGTCACATTAAGTGAGGATTTGACACCATCTGAAATTACTAAAATTGATAATCAGATTAAAGCTTTAAATGGTGTTGAATCTAGTTTAGCGATAACTGAATATACATCTAAAGTAACAGCAAATGGTGTTGAACAAACTGCAGTTGTTTCGATTTATCAAAACAATGATGAAATGACAGAAATGAATAATATTCAACATCGCAAAAATAATAAAGAAGTAAAACTAGAAGATGCTGGTGTAATTATTAATGAAAAACTAGCAGAGTTATTAAATGTTGGTGTTGGTGATACGATTCAAGTTGAAAGTGAGAATGGCATCATTAAGAATTTCACGGTTACCGATTTATGCGAATGGTATGTAAATCATGCGATATTCATGACAAAGACAGCCTATGAGGATACATTCACAATCAAACCAGTAATCAACTCTATTCAAATAAAAATGATTGAAGATACGCCAGAATTACAACAAAGCATTAGTAAAATTGAAGGTATTGAGTCATTGAATTTTTATGGAGATGTCATTGAGAATTTCAATCAAATGATTAATGGATTAGACATTGTTGTCGTTGTTTTAATTATTAGTGCTGGCTTACTTGCATTTGTTGTGTTAAGTAATTTAACGAATGTTAATATAAGTGAAAGGCAACGCGAAATCGCAACACTTAAAGTATTAGGATTCAATCGCAAAGAGGTTAATGCATATATATACAAAGAAAATTTCATTCTTACATTTATTGGCTCACTTTTTGGTTTACTATTGGGTGTTATCTTGCATCGATTCATTATTTTAATGGTTGAGATGGATTACGTTATGTTTGGACGTGATGTAGGGGTAATGGGATTACTTTATTCGGTTGCTTTGACAATGTTCTTTGCGTTGTTGGTAAATATGGCAATGACTTTCAAACTTCGCAAAATTCAAATGGTAGAATCATTAAAGAGTGTAGAATAATGCATTATGTATATATTTTAGAGTGTAAAGATAAGACTCTTTACACAGGATGGACGACGGATTTAGATAAACGTATAAAGAATCATAATGATGGACAAGGTGCCAAATATACAAAGGCAAGAAGGCCAGTAACATTAGTTTATTATGAAACTTATGAGGATAAATCGAATGCACTCAAAAGAGAATATGAAATCAAACAGTATAGTCGTCAGGATAAACTGAAAATGATAAGTGCATTTAACTTGAATAAGTAATTATAAACTTGCATAATAAAGTCAGGAGGATATCTTAAAATATGAAAAAAGAATTAAAGTTTTACATTTGTAATCATTGTCACAATGTTATTGTTAAGCTAAGTGATGCAGGGGTACCTGTTGTATGTTGTGGTGAAGAAATGCAAGAAATTAAGCCAAATACAGCAGAAGCGGCAGTAGAAAAACATTTACCTGTTATTAACCGCAAAGAAGACAATAGAATCGAAGTTCGTGTAGGAAGTGTTGACCATCCAATGGAAGAAAAACACTATATTGAATGGATTGTATTAGAAACTGAAAATGGTTACCGCATTCAACATTTAGCACCAGGTGAACACAATTATGTAGAATTCTTAAATGATGAAAAAGTAATTGCTGTTTATGCGTATTGCAACCTTCATGGTTTGTGGAAAACAGCTGTTTAAAATTAATAGTATATAGTAATTAAGTTGTAACTTTGAATGATATCAGAGTTACAACTTTTTATTTGTCTGCTTATTTTTCACAAAAGGTGTTAATAATAGCTAATCATGTAGTAAGTAAACTTGAAAATAAGTACAATTTAAGGACTTTCTGTTATTTTATAAAAATTAAGATAGTTTTCTTATGGACTATTCCTTTTAGTGCTTTTGTGTTAAAATATCTAGGTTAATATAGAGAGAAAAGAAAAGAAGAAGAGGTAAAGAAATGTCTAAAGAAATCTTTAGTATGGATTTCTGCGGTAGAAAATTAACCGTAGAAACAGGAGAAATTGCGAAACAGGCTGGAGGGTCTGTCATCGTACGTTATGAAGATACAGTGGTATTATCAGCAGCAACAGGAAATCATACACCAAAGGATACAGATTTTTTCCCACTAACTGTAACTTTTGAAGAAAAATTATATTCAGTAGGAAAGATCCCAGGAGGATTTTTACGCCGTGAAGGAAGACCAAGTGAACATGCGACATTAACTGCTCGTATGATTGACCGTCCTATTCGTCCATTATTCCCAGAAGGATTTAGAAATGAAGTTCAAGTAGTTAATACTGTATTATCAGTTGATCAAGATTGTTCAGCAGATATGGCAGCTATGTTTGGAGCTTCATGTGCACTTTGTGTTTCTGATGTTCCTTTCAATGGGCCAATTGCTGGTGTTATCGTAGGACGTGTTGATGGTGAATATGTAATTAACCCAACAGTTGAACAACTTGAAAAATCAGATATTCATTTAACAGTAGCGGGTACAAAAGATGCAATTAACATGGTTGAAGCTAGTGCTAAAATTGTTTCAGAAGAAGCAATGCTAGGGGCATTATTATTCGGTCATGAACATATAAAAATGTTATGTGCATTCCAAGAAGAAATTCTTGCGAAAGTTGCTAAACAAAAAATGGAAGTTTCATTGTATGAAATTAATCCAGAAATCAAATCTATTATTGATGAACAAGGTAAGAAACGTTTAGAAGAAGCTGTTTCAATTAAGTTAAAACTTGAACGTTATGGCAAAATTGATGAAATCACTGATGAAATGGCAGCGATTTTTGAGGCAAAAGAATACGCAACAGATAAAGAAAAAGAAAAGACAGTTAAGCAAGCGAAGGAATATTGTACAGAAATCGTTGCGAATGAAGTTCGTCGTTTAATCTCTGTTGAAAAGATTCGTCCAGATGGTCGTAAACTTGATGAAGTTCGTCCTTTGGATAGTCAAATTGATTTACTTCCAAGAGTTCATGGATCTGCATTATTCACTCGTGGAGAAACACAAGTATTATCAGTAACTACTTTAGGTGCTTTAGGCGATAATCAAATCATTGATGATTTAACTGAAGTTGAAGAAAAACGTTTTATGCATCACTATAATTTCCCTCCATATTCAGTAGGTGAAACAGGACGTATGGGTAATCCAGGACGTCGTGAAATTGGACATGGTGCATTAGGAGAAAAAGCCTTAGCACAAGTACTTCCAACAGTGGAAGAATTCCCTTATGCAATTCGTACAGTAGCAGAAGTTCTTGAGTCTAATGGTTCAAGTTCACAAGCAAGTATCTGTGCTGGTTCAATGTCATTGATGGCTGCAGGTGTTCCTATTAAGGCACCAGTTGCAGGTGTAGCAATGGGATTAATCACATTTGGAGATCATTATTCAATCCTTACTGATATTCAAGGTATGGAAGATCATTATGGCGACATGGATTTCAAGGTAGCGGGTACTACTGAAGGTATTACAGCGTTACAAATGGATATTAAAATTGATGGAATTAACCGTCAAATTTTAGAAGAAGCACTTGAACAAGCACGTATTGGACGTCTACAAATTATGGAAAACATGATGACTGCAATCAGTACTCCTAGAGAAGATGTATCTAAATATGCTCCAAAACTTGTATCTATGACAATCCCTACAGATAAGATTCGTGATGTCATTGGTACTGGTGGTAAGATGATTAATCAAATTATTGCGGAATGTAACGATGTTAAAGTGGATATTGAAGATGATGGACGTTGTGTAATTTATCACTTTGATAGAGAAATGTTAAACAAAGCTCAAGCAATGATTGAAAATATTATTCGCGATGCTAAAGTTGGTGAAATCTACGAAGGAAAAGTAACACGTATTGAAAAATTCGGTGCCTTTGTTGAATTATTCCCAGGAACAGACGGTTTATTACATGTATCTAAGATTTCATACGATCGTGTTGAAAAACCAGAAGATGTTCTAAAACTTGGTGATATCGTTAAAGTTGTAGTAACTGAAATCGATGATAAAGGACGTGTTAATGTATCAGCACGTGATTTACTCGAAAAACCTGAGGGATGGGATGAAGCTCAAAAAGCTAAGAAAGAAGCTTTTGATAAGAGAAGACATTCTGAAGGTGGAGAAAGAAGAGTATTTAAAAAGAAAGACTAATTAAAACCCCGTATGGGGTTTTTCAAATCAAGGAGAATTTTTGATATGAGAATGAGAAAAAAAACTTGGGCTGAGCCGTTTCTTAATGAAAATAATCATTTTGTAATACAAGAGCCACAAAATAATAGAGGACATTGGAAACAAGTATTGAACTGTGAAAAACTACATGTTGAAATTGGCTGTGGGAAAGGTGACTACTTTATCCAAATGGCTTCTATGGATTCATCAATCGGCTGGATTGGAGTCGAAAAGGATAGAAATGTAGCAGCTGTAGCGGCAAAAAAAGCGATTGAAGTGGGTAATTCTAATTTGTTAATGATTGCTTTAGATGCTGAAAATATTGATACATGGTTTGCACTCAATGAAATTGATGTTATCCATTTGAATTTCTCTGATCCATGGCCTAAAGCAGGATATAAAAAAAGAAGACTTTCACATGGTAAGTTTTTAGAGAAATATAAAAATTTATTAACCAAAGATGGACAAATTATAATGAAGACTGATAATCAAGGACTTTTTGAGTTTTCACTCGCAGAATTCAGCCAAAATGGATGGATTTTGGAAGAAGTAAGTGTCGATTTCAGAAGAACTGAACATCCAGAAGATGCAATCAGTGAATATGAAGCAAAATTTATGGCGCTAGGACAACCGATCTATCGTGCTGTTTTTGCACTCAAAGTATAGTAAAAAAAGAAGATTTTGTGTTAAACTATAGTGTAGAGTAGGAGGAACACAATGAAACGAATTTTGGTATACCTCATTGCCTTTTGTCTAGTTGGATGTACTCAATCCACTCAACCATTAATGGAGCAAATGAAAGCTTCACTTGATCGTGCAAATCAAATGCATGCAATTGATGGAGATAATAGAAAAGATTTCTATTCCTATTATATTGAACCAAGTATTGGAAAAGTTTCTTCAAGTCCATCAAGCAATGTTTTCATTAAAGATGGTATTCGGTTTGTAATGAATTTAAATGTGTCTAAAATTATCAATGAGAAATATTATGTAGATGCATTAACAGTTAATGATATCGCTACATCTGAAAATTTACTTTTTTCACTTGAAGGGCAATATGAAGATGTTCTATTAAATATCTATGATTATGTTTGTGATGTATATCAATATGATTCACTAACAATGGTTTTATTATCAACCCAGTTTATGGATTTTTATGCGGTAGGTAGTGAAGGTGAAGTAGTATCAATTGTTAGTGATATGTTAAAAATTGCAAAAACAGTACAAATAAATCAAGAAGAAATTGTCGCAGCTTACTCTTCAAAAGAAGCTGTACAATATAAAAAAGAAGCATTGAACTTATTTGAAGTTGCGGTTCCTGAAAATGGACGTGTTGATGAAATGATTTCAGATAAAACAGGTACAGGCGATCAAAACGGAAATTCTGGTACGGTAGGAGATAACTTTGCTACAGATGATATTGGCAATAGAGTTCCAACCCCAACCCCAGATGCTCCAGCAAATAGCGATGAAAATTATGCATCAGATGATATTGAGTAAAATAAACTAGCTAAGCAAAGCAAGGAGAATAAATTATGAAGAAATTAATGGGATTATTATTTGAAGACGAAGAAGTAATAGAAGAAGAGATAATTGATGAACCAGTTTCAACACCGTTACCTTTAAAACGTGAGGAAAAGAAACATGTTCAACAATCTCAATCAAATCAACAACCTGTTCAACGTGTAGAAAAACAAAGAGTCGTTGAACAACCTGCACCAATTCGTGTGTATGAAGAATCGGATGGTTTATCAATTCCTACGAATAAACACGTAGTGAAAGAAGAACCAAAACCAGAAGCTAAAAAAATAAGCATGGATGTTGATGATTTAATTGCTGCAAAAGCAACACCAGTAAGACAAACACGTGAAGCTAATGTGGTTCCAAATAAGAAAAAGGCAGCAATGTCTTCAGGGTATGAATTTGCACCAGTGATAAGTCCAATTTTTGGTGTTGACGAAAAAGATGCCAATGCAGTTATTCCAACTTCACCTATGAAAAAAGTAGGAGATAGTCATATTGGTACAATCATTTCGCCAATGTATGGTATGGACAAGGATGCTGAACCAACTGTAGCACCGGTAAATACAAAAAATGTAAAAGCTACTGAAAGTGAAATTAAAGCAGAAAAAGATATGATAAATCTAACATTAGATGATATTTTAGCACGTACTGCTGCGATTTCAGGAAAGAAGAAAAATGTTGAACAACCAACATTTGATGAGATTGTTGCTTATCAAGAAGAAACTGAAGAAATGTATTCAGATAAAAAAGTCATCAATAACCGCAATATGAGTTTGTTTGATGAAGATGGTGAATAGGAGTAATCATATGATTTATTTTATTGGAATTAAGGGGACAGGAATGGCTGCACTCGCATGTATTCTACATGATTTAGGTGAAGAAGTTGCTGGCAGTGATTTAGCAAAACATTTTTTTACTGAAGAGCCTTTAGTTGCAAGAAACATTCGTATTGATGAATTTAATAAGAATAATATAAAAGATGGAATGACGGTTATTATTGGTAATGCTTTTAAGGAAGATTTTGAAGAAGTTCAAGCAGCTCGACAAAATCCTACAGTTACTTGTTACCGTTATCATGAATATTTAGGATTATTAATGTCACGTTATAAATCAATAAGTGTGGCAGGGAGTCATGGCAAAACAACAACAACAGGTATGTTAGCTGCGATGATGGATAATGCTTTTCCAACAGGATTTTTAATCGGAGACGGAACGGGTGTGATTCATCCAGATAGTCAATACTTATGTGTTGAATCATGTGAATATCGTCGCCATTTTTTAGCATATAAACCAGATTATGCAATTATAACAAATGTTGAAATTGATCATGTGGATTACTTTAAAACAGAGGAAGATTACCGTCATGCCTATGAAGAATTTTCAAATAACATCAAAAAAGCATTGATGATTTTTGGTGATGATGAAGAAGCAAGAAAATGTGAACTTCATTGTAAACACTATTGGTATGGTGAAAATGAAAATAATGATTTAAGAGCAGTGAATATTATTGAAAGTACTAAACATATGGAATTTGATGTTTATTTCTTAGGTGAATTTATGTATCATTTTGATTTGCCTTTTGTAGGTAGACATTTGTTGTGGAATTCGTTGGCAGTCATTGGTGTTGGAATTTTAGAAGGATTATCTTGTAAAGAAATAGAAAATGGTCTAAGAACATTCAAAGGTGTGAAAAGACGATTTGTTGTGGAAGAGGTTGGGAAGAATATATTTATTGATGACTATGCACATCATCCAACAGAAGTATCGATTACTATCGATGCGGCAAGAAAACGTTATCCGAATAAAAAATTAATCTCGATTTTTAAGCCTCATCGGGTCTCTCGAGTATTCCATTTTGCAGACCAATTTGCAACCGCATTGAAGAAATCGGATGAAGTTTATCTATGTGATTTCACGAGTATTGATGATAAAGAAGATGGTATCGATATTGATATTCATTATCTTCAAGAAAAAATACCTGGATCTAAAATACTTACTGAAGATGAAGAAGGAGCAAAGATATTAGCGAAAGAAGAACCTGCTGTATATCTCTTTATGTCTAGTAAGGATATTTACGATTTAGCAAATATTGTAAAGCGCTATCAAAATTCTTGAAAAAAGTTTCATTCTTGTTATAATATAGACGAGAGGTGGAAATTTTATGAATCAATTTATTGAAGCAGCGCAAAATTTGTCAGTTCAGTTGCTTCCCATTATAGGGGTTATTGTGCTGATTTTTCTTTGTGTTTTAATAGTTAAGATAACTAAATTAATAGGAACTATTGATAACTCAGTTAAGAATTTGGATGAAACTATTAAACTAGTAGACAAAAGCATCGAAAAAGTACAAAAACCACTTGATACAGCAGTTAAACTTAGCCATACTGTAGACGAAGTTCACGATGCAAGTTATGCAGCTGTTAAACAAGCAGGAGAGTACATTGCAGAAAATATTGTTGTTGTTAAAAATTATTTCAATGACAAAATGAACAAAAAACCTACGAATCAAGAAGATCCTTTCGTAAACGAAGAAGATAACGTAAACTTCTAGGAGGTATTTTATGGAAAAGGAAATGAATACAGTGGATTCAATTGAAAAGACAGTCGATGATTTAAAAAACAAAATCGATGAGATTGAAAAATCTGGCGATGAACAGCAAAGTAAAGGAAGTTCTAACTTTGTGATTCCTTTTAATATGGATAAAAACTCTAGAGAAAAGATTGAAACAATTCGCTCTAAAACATTAAAGGCACTTAACAACGCTTTGGAGCAATGTAAAGAAGCTCTAGATGATATTCAAAATAATGAAAAGGTAAGAGAAACACTACGTAATGTTAAAGATGGTGCTTTAAGAACTTATGATGAAGCTTGTATTGCAATACAAGAAATAAAAAATAGTGAAAAACTTAAAGAAACAATTGGAAATGTTAAGGAATCTGCTGACCAAATTGGTCAAAAGATCAATGAAGGTTTTGATAAAGTAATGGAGAATGAGAATGTTCACAAAGCTGTGACTTTTGTCAGTGATGAAACTGATAAAGCAGTTAAAGTGGTGAACAATTTTATGACTTCACCAGAGGTTACTGAAAAAATAGAAAAGGCAAAAGATGTAACAATTGATATCGCAGAAAAAGCTGCCGATAAAATTAAAGATTGGCTACGTCCTGAACCTAAAAAAGAGGAACCTGAAGAGAAAGGAAGTAGCGATGAAAAGAGTAACGATTTATGATGTTGCAAAAGATGCTGGTGTTTCATTAGCGACGGTATCACGTGTAATTAATGGCTCTGATGTAGTTAAAGGACCAACCCGTGATAAAGTAGAAGCAGCTATTGAAAAACTAGGATACAAGCCGAATGCGATTGCACAAGGATTAGCTTTACAAAAAACTACGACGATTGGATTAGTTATTCCAGAAGCTAGTTTCACATATACTGGTCAAATTATTAATGGAGTTATTGCTGTTGCGGGTATGTATAATTACAACATTATGTTGCATACAACAACAGAGGGTGTAACAGATATTAGTGATATTATTGAAACAATAATTAAATCACATGTTGATGGTGTTGTTATTTATAATGACAAATTATTAAAAGATGAAATGGATACACTTTCTAAGTATAATATTCCAATTGTAATTATTGGAAATAAAATGTCAGGTAAGAGTATCTGTTCAGTTTATGTTGATATCGAAAAAGCAGTTTATGAATTATCAATGAAATATCTTGCAAGTGGTAAAAAAGATATCGCAATCATTGAAGATAGAAAAAATAAATATGCTATGGATCAAATGGTTAAAGGTGTTACAAAAGCTTATAAAGAAAAAGGCATGGAGTTCAATAATTATTTAGTTATACCGGATAATTATCGTACATCTTATGATTTCTTGAAAGATTACTTAAAAGATCATAAGCATGACTTGATTGTAGCTAACCGTGATTCGCAAGCAATGGCGGTATGTAATGCAGCCAAAGAAAATGGTCTTACTATTCCTGATGAAATGGAAGTTGTGTGTGTCATTGATACAAAATATAATTCAATGGTTCGTCCACAAATTTCTTCATTCGCAATTCCATCTTATGATTTAGGTATGGTATCTATGCGAGTAATGACTAAAATGCTACAAAATGATGAAATTGATGAAAGTGAAATTGAATTAAGTTATTTATTTACACCACGTCAATCAACGAAATAGCTAACAAAGGTGACCCATTAAGTCATCTTTGTTTTTGTTATAATAAGAAAAGCTAGTTTTATATATCACAAGTAATTGACAAGATAATATAGAATGTCTATAATTGTCACATAAGCGATGAAAAGAAAAGAACTTATTATCTTTGTATCTAGAAAGGTTCTGGTTGATGAAAAGAACTTACAAGTAATAAGAAATACACCTTTGAGCTTCTTATTGCAAAGATAAGACGTTACTCACGTTAAGAGTTCGAGAGCATAGTGTAAATTGCATTATGAATTAAGGTGGTACCGCGGTTAATACACGTCCTTTATACGAAGGGCGTTTTTTTTTATTTAGGAGGAGAAATCATGAATTTTTTAGAAGAATTGAAATGGCGTGGTCTAGTAAAAGACTGTACAGATTTACCAGGATTAGAAGAGAAGTTAAAAGAACCAGTTACTGCATACTGTGGATTTGATCCGACGGCAGATTCATTACATGTAGGACATCTTCAACAAATTATGTTATTGCGTCGTTACCAAAATGCTGGTCATCGTCCAATTGCATTATGTGGCGGAGGAACTGGGATGATTGGTGATCCACGTCCAACAACAGAAAGAAAACTATTAACAGTTGATGAACTTAACTATAATGTAGATTGTTTAAAGAAACAATTAGCACATTTCATTGATTTTGAAAGTGGTAAAGCAATTCTATTAAATAACTATGATTGGTTAGGGAAATTATCTTTGCTTGAAGTTTTAAGAGATTATGGAAAACATTTCAATGTAAGTTATATGTTGGCAAAGGATACAATCGCATCTCGACTACAAACAGGTATTTCATTTACGGAATTTACTTATACTATTCTTCAAGCAATTGACTGGTTAAAATTATATACTGAACATAATTGTGAACTTCAAATTGGTGGTTCTGATCAATGGGGTAATCTTGTGTCAGGGACGGATTTAATTCGTAAAATTTGTGGTGACAAGGCAAAAGTGTTTGGTATCACATCACCATTAATCACAAAATCAGATGGATCTAAATTTGGTAAGAGTGAAGGTAAAAACATTTGGCTAGATCCAACAAAGACAAATGCATTTGAGTTTTATCAATTTTGGGTAAATACGGCTGATACTGATATTATTGACTACCTAAAACGTTTGTCACTAAAAACTCCAGAAGAAATTATGGCATTAGAGAAATCAATGCAAGAAGCACCGCATCTTCGTGAAGCGCAAAAAGCATTGGCGACAGAACTTACAGCGTTAGTTCATGGTGCAGATGGTTTAGCATCAGCATTGAAAATTACGGATACGTTATTTAAAGGAGACATTCGTGATTTGACAGCAGATGAACTTAAACAAGGACTTGCGGATACACCTAAATTTAAAGTTCAAGATGGAATGCTTTTGATTGATGCACTTGTTGAGTGTAAAATATGTCAAAGTAAACGTGAAGCACGTGAACTTATTCAAGCTGGTTCAATTCAAATCAACGGTGAGAAAAACACGGATTTAGAAGCTATTTTGGCTAAAAAAGACGCTTTTAATGAAGAGTTTTCAATTATTAAGAAAGGCAAGAAAAATTACTTTACATGCGAATTCTAGTGCTGGGTAACCAGCACTTTTATATTATGCTTTTAATGTGAATTGTGGTAAAATAACCAAGAGGTGGATCCATGCGTATTTTAATTCGAATTCTCATTTTGACATTATTATTATCCGGTTGTCAAAGTAAAAATACTAATGAAATTGATTCTAAGAAATTAGATGAATATAAATCGATTTATCAAACTTTATTACAAAGTACGGCAACAAGTGAAGCGGGTACTTATTTTGATATTAGTACGGAAGTTACACACCTACCAGATGATACATATCGTTATTATGTGATTGTTGATAATGCTTCTACAAGTATGTATAATGTCAAAATGCTTGCTCTTGAAGTGGGTAGTGATAGTGAAACAATTATGGCACCCTCAATTGGAATATTAGATGGTGAAGTTTATAACTTAATTCCTTCTCAAGTATCAATACAAGAGGGTTTTGTAAAAGGACTTGTTTTAAGTGGTGATTCAATAAATGCTGAGATACATCTTAAATTAATGGTGTCTTGGACAGATGAAAATGGTAAGAAGCAAGAAAAAGAATATTTTGATATTATTTGTATTGCACCTAGCGAACAATAGTGGAGGGTTAGAAAATGACACAAAGACAAAAACAATCTTTCATGGCGGGTGCGCTTACTAGCTCGGTTGGTATTTTTATTTCTAAGGCAATTGGATTATTTTATATAGTTCCTTTCAGCGCTATGGCGACATCAAGCAATATGGTGTTCTATAGTCAAGCATATACCTACTATGAATTATTACTGAATATTTGCACAGCAGGATTTCCCTTTGCAATTGCGGCACTCGTTGCACGATACGCAAACAAAAACGATTTTAAAACAGTAATGCTTGTACGTAAATTATCAATGTCACTAATGCTGGCTTCTGGGTTTACAGTGGCTATTGTGTTTGGCTTATTATCTTCACCATTAGCAAAAGCAAGTCTTGGTCCACAAGCACCAATTGAAGATATTAAAATTTTACAAACATGTTTTATTATATTAACGATAGCGATTGTTTTAGTACCGTTTTTGAGTGTTTTTAGAGGTTTCTATCAAGGATTAAAAGAATTAAAGGTTTATGCAGTATCACAAGTAATTGAACAAGTCACACGGGTTGGAACGCTTTTAGGTTTAGGGGCATTCTGTGTTTATGTGTTAAAGCTAGATAGTATTTATTCAATTTATATGGCGGTACTTGCAACATCACTTGCGGCAATTATAGCGATTTTATATTATTACAAGTTTGATCGAAAAAATATTGGTGATTTGAATCGTGCAGCTCGATACCAAAAAGAACCATCTGTTCCAGCAAAAGAAATATTTAAAGAGTTATTGTTATTTGGGCTACCTTATTTACTTGCATCAGTATTAGGGAATAGTATGAGTATTGTAAATAATATGTTTTTTATGTCTGCTGTAAAAGCGACACCTGAAACATATAATTACTTTACGGATGTATTAGGAATTATGCAAACGAACTGTAACAAACTAACATCAATTCCTCAAGTATTAGCAATTGGATTTGGAGCAGGTATTGTTCCATATCTCACGATATCGCTTGAAAATAAAAATTGGCGTGAATTACAAAAAAATGTTTTAGATTGTTTAGATACAGTATTATATATTGGAATGCCATTGTTTGTTTGTTTATTGGCACTTGCAGGACCAATTTATTATGTGATGTATGGTACTGATAATTTAGTTATAGGTACAGAAGTTTTACGTTGGAGTAGTGCTATATCAATTACTGGAACATTATCTCCAATATGTAGTTCTATGATGATGACACTTCGTTTGAGAAGACAAAGCATATTTTATTTATTTATTGGATTTGTTGTTAAGTTAGTTTCATTCTTTGTCTTAATCAATATGTTTGGATATTCAGGGGCACTTACTTCAAGTATATTGACTTCATTTATTGTAATATTTTTAAATCTTCAATTAATTCAAAATAAGTATCATGTGCATTATGGTAGAACATTTAAACGTTTCTTTAGAATATGCTTAGGTCTTTTAGCGATGAATGGTTCATTTGTGATTCTTCAATGGCTAGGGCTTGATGTAGAAAGTCAAAGTAGATTGCTTGCGACTGTTTATTTAGCTGTATATGGAATTGTTGGATTGGGTACATATTATTTTGCGACTTCTTGTTTAGGTTTGCCTAAAGCAATTTTAGGAATAACATTAACAGGCGTAATAAAAAAAGTAGTACATAGAGGAAAATCAGCATGATTCGTTTAGATAAATGTTTATGTCATTTAGGTTATGGCACAAGAAAAGATGTTAAAAAGATAATACGAGCGAAAGAAGTATCAATCAATGGTGTTATCTGTAATAAAGAAGATATGAAATTTGATGAAGTAAATGATATTTTAGTAGTACAAGGAATAGAAGTACGATATCAAGAATTTGTTTACATCATGTTGAATAAGCCAAAGGATGTGGTTAGTGCTACTGAAGATCAACTGCATGCGACTGTACTTGATTGTATAGGTGATGTGACAAAAGGTTTGTTTCCAGTGGGACGTTTGGATATTGATACGGTGGGTTTATGTTTCATTACGAATGATGGTAAACTTTCACACAGTCTTCTATCACCAAAAAAACATGTAGATAAAAAATATTTTGTTGAAATTTCAAATCCCTTAACAGCGGAACACATTCAAGCATTGGAAGAAGGGATCACAATTGATGGTGATGAAGTTTGTAAACCAGCAAAAGTAAATAGCATTGATGAACATACATTAGAGTTAACAATATCTGAAGGTAAATATCATCAAATTAAACGTATGATGATAGCGTGTGATTCTGAGGTAACTTTTCTTAAACGCTTAACAATAGGACCATTAATTTTAGATGAACGACTTGAAGAGGGAGATTGGCGTTACTGTACAGAAGAGGAAGTAGAACTTTTGAGACATTGTAACTAACTTAGATTTATGCTTCGATGAAAACTAAAAAAGACACATTGTGTCTTTTTTAATCCAACAGTTGATTGATATCTATTTCAGGTTTTATTAATTCATTTGTAGAAGCATAATGTTCTAACATTTTAATGACTTGATTTGTAAGATAGGTGGGAGTACTAGCGCCACTTGTAATTGCGATTCTATTCTTTCCTTTTATCCATTCTTCTTGAATGTCTTTTGCAGTTTCAAGAAGATGAACAGAAGAGATATCTCTTTCTAGAGCAATTTCTCTTAATTTGTTACTATTGTTTGACTTAGGATCACCAACAACAATTAGACAATCAATATTCTCTAACTTCATTATGGCTTCTTGGCGAATACGAGTAGCATTACAGATTTCATCTAAAATCTCAATATCGGCATACTTTTCTTTACATGCTTCTAATATTTTGTAGATTTCAAAAATACTCATTGTGGTTTGATTTGTTATCATTACTTTATTAAATGAAGGCAGCTTATCTAAATCAAGTTTTGTTTCTATAAAGTGAACACGTGGTGAGATTGCAACTACAGCTTCAGCTTCAGGATGATTTTTCTTGCCGATATAAAGTACATCATAGTCATTCTCTACATATTCTTTAACAATGCTTTGTGTTTTGGTTACATCATCACAAGAAGCATCAATGGTAATTAATCCTTTTTGCTGAGCTTTTTGAATTACTTCTTCACTGACGCCATGAGCTGTAAAAATTACGATACCATTATTTATTTTATCTAGTAATTCTAGACGAGTTTTTCCTTTTTCTTCTATACAATGTATGCCAAGTTTTTCACAGGCTTCCACAACATATTGATTATGGACAATCATACCGAGCATAGTGATTGGTGTATTTGGATATTTTTGGGCAGTTTCCTTTGCAAGATTGATTGCACGGACTACTCCTTTACAGTATCCACGTGGGATTACAGGGATAATTTCCATTCTTTTTATTTCCTTTCTGGCTTCAAAACTAGTATAATACACATGGAAGGATGATTCTATGAAAACATATCAAGATTTTAAATTAAGTGAAAAAACAAAACAATTCATAGCCTTAAATGGCTTTGTGGAACCAACTCCAATTCAAAATGCTGTTATTCCTATGGCTTTAAAGGGAAAAGATATTTTAGCTGTATCTGATACTGGAACCGGAAAGACACATGCTTTTTTGATTCCGCTTATGGAACAAGTGGACTCTTCTAAGCAAATTGTACAAGCGGTTATTACTGCACCAACTCGTGAGTTAGCAATGCAAATATTTAAGAATGCAAAAATGATGAGTGACGTTGATCCGCAATTGCGTATTAAACTTGTAACGGGTGGTATTGAACGTACAAAGATGGCAGACTCTATAAAACAACAGCCTCATATTGTAATTGGAACGCCAGGAAGAATTAAAGATTTATTTTTAGAACAATCGGTATTACGTGTGGATACTGCGACAACTTATGTTGTAGATGAAGCGGATATGACACTAGAGTATGGATTCTTGGATGATGTGGATGCGATTTGTGGAAGAATGAGTGATTCTTTACAAATGATGGCATTTAGTGCAACGATTCCAGAAGCGTTAAAACCATTCTTAAAGAAATATATGAATGCGCCACAAGTTATTCAAATGAAAGAAGAGAATGCATTTAGTCCTAGGATTAAACATATTCTTATTCCTTGTAAGCATAAGAGTTATGGTGAAACATTATTATCAATCATGCCAGGGTTTATGCCTTATGTATGTTTGATATTTGCCAACACCCGTGAAGAAGCGGGTGAAGTTGCGACAATGCTTAGACAAAGTGGAAAATCAATTGTAGAAATACATGGTGGATTACAAGCACGTCAAAGAAAACAAGCAATGAAACAACTTGAGAATTTAGAACAATCGTATGTTGTTGCGACAGATATCGCAGCACGAGGATTAGATGTTGAAGGAATTACCCATGTTGTATCTTTAGGATTTCCTAGTGAACTTGACTTTTACACTCACCGTTCAGGAAGAACAGGACGTGCAGGTAAAGAAGGTACATGCTTTGCGTTATACAAAGAATCAGATGATAAAGCAATTCGTATTTTTAAAGAACGTGGTATCCATTTCGAACACCGTAATTTTAAAAATGGTGTTTGGCAAGAATTAAAACCATATGGTCAAAAGACACTTGCAAAAAATGATTTACATGAAAAGGAAATTGCAAAAGTATTAACGCGTAAAAATGAAAAAGTTAAACCAGGGTATAAAAAGAAAAAAGCTGCAATGGTACAAAAAATCAAACAAAAAGAACGTCGTGATAAAATAAAGAATGAAATTAAGGCACAACGAAAAGAACGATATAAAACTGAACAACGTCTAAAAACAAAAGGAATTATAGAATGATAATAGGCTCACATGTATCCATGAGTGCCCCTGATTATTTATTAGGTTCAGTTAAAGAAGCATTAAGTTATCATGCAAATGCATTAATGGTTTATACAGGTGCACCACAGAATACAATTCGTAAAAGTGTTAGTTTGTTGAAAGTACAAGAAGCCAAAGCATTGATGGAAATTAATGGAATGCCTCTTGAAAGAATGGTCGTGCATGCACCGTATATTATAAATTTGGCAAATACTGTAAAACCGGAAACCTATGAACTAGCAACTTCATTTTTACGTCAAGAAATTGATCGTGTTCAAGAGATTGGTGCGACATATCTTGTGCTACATCCAGGATCTTTTGTAACCGCAACGCTTGAAGAAGGAATTGCGTCAATTATTAAAGGACTTAATGAGGTAGTTCGTAAAGAAGATAGGGTAATTATATGTCTTGAAACAATGGCAGGTAAAGGAAGTGAAGTTGGCTTTAACTTTACGCAGTTACAAGCGATTCTTTCGAAGATGAATTATCCTGAAAAATTTGGTGTGTGTTTAGATACATGTCACATTCATGATGCAGGTTATAGTTTGTTGGAGTTTGATGAAGTACTTAAAGAATTTGATGAAATTATTGGTTTAGATCGTTTACATGTCATTCATTTAAACGATTCAAAAAATAGTCAAGGTGCTAGAAAAGATCGTCATGCAAATTTGGGTAGTGGAGAAATTGGTTTTGAAACATTGTATACAATTGCCAATCATCCGTTGCTCACAGATAAGATTAAAATCCTAGAAACACCATGGATTGATGATAAACCACCTTATAAAGAAGAAATAGCGTTGTTAAGAAAATAAGCCAGTGAACGCTGGCTTTTTAAATTCTTTAGAAAAAGTTAAGAATAGTTTTATTGACTTTAAGGAGTAAAGAATATATTGTATCTATTACATTGGGAGGATGGTTTAAAATGTTTAATGAGTTATTCACATTTGGTGGAATTACTGTCTACACATATGGTTTCTTAATTGCGATTGGTGTAGGACTTGGTTATATTATTGTACGTAAGCGCGGTAAACAATTAGGCATGGATGTAGATGTTCTTGATGATTTAGCGTTGTGGTTGTTTGGGTTTGGATTTCTAGGTTCTAAAATTTTGTATTGGCTTACAATCATTGATCAAGTGATTGCTCATCCAGTTATTTTATTAGACTTCATGAATGGATATGTCGTTTATGGTGGTATCCTGGGTGGAATACTAGGAGGATACTTATTTTGTCGAAGACGGAAGATTAATTTCTTAGCATATTTTGACTTGATTATTCCATCCGTTGCGCTTGCTCAATCAATTGGAAGACTAGGATGTTTCTTTGCGGGTTGTTGTTATGGAAGTGTGACAACTAGTCCAATTGGTGTTGTGTTTCCAGCAAATTCTTTAGCACCTGCGGGAGTTTCGGTCATACCAACACAATTATTTTCAAGTGCATTTGACTTGTTATTGTTTTTTGTATTACTCTTCTTTGCGAAAAGAAAGAAGGCAGATGGAGAAGTTGCGGCACTTTATTTAATATTGTATAGTGTTGGACGATTTATAATCGAATTCTTTAGAGGTGATTTAATTCGTGGTTCAATAGGTGCTTTATCAACTTCACAATTCATTTCTATCTTTGTATTCGTTTTGGGTATTATTTTGTTTGTAATCTGTAGAAAATCAAAAAAGGATAATTAAAATAAATCCTTTGTGCATATTAAAACCCCGTTAGATAAGTCACTTTGTTTTGAAGTGATTATTTTGCGGGGTTATTTTAATAATGGTTAAAGTTTATAAATCTCTTTTAGTTTATTCGCAACACCATTATTGATATTTGAATCAATTACACATTTTGCGACTTTTTTAGGATTAGGCATTGCATTTTTCATTGCACAACTTAGTCCGGCAATTTCTAGCATGGATAAATCATTTTCACCATCACCAAAGGCAATCATATCATTAATTGAGATGCCAGTTAATCTTTCTAAGTCATAAAGGGCAGTGCCTTTGCTAATGCCAATTTTCACTACTTCTAACCAAGCGGCGTTAACTAAGAAGGTATCATATTCTTGTAAGTCAAGTAATGCTTGGGCAAATTTTTTTAATGTATTTGGCTTTCCTAGAAAACATAATTTTGGTAAATCAGGCATATCAATAAGTTTAGAAAGATATTTCATCTTATAGCGTTTACTTTGTGATATTAATGATTTAAAACTATAAGCCCCACAAAATAAAGCAGAAATAAATTTATGTTTATTTGGGAAAAGGATGTATGCATGTGTTTCATAGAAAAATTCAGTGAGGACGCCATAGCTTTGTGCAAGTGTGCATATCTTGTGGTAATCAATTTGTTTGAGTTTTTCTTTTTCGATTATTTCACCAGTTTCAAATGATTTGATATATTGACCGTTTTGACCAATAAAGAAGCCATTATATTTTTCAAGTTCAAGTTTCTCAATGAATTTAGCACAACTAAAGATGGGTCTACCGGTACATATCGCAAAGCGAATACCTTGTTGTTGAAGTTTTATTATTGTATCAACAGTTTCGTCAGCAAGCTGACTGAATTCATTTAATAGTGTACCATCCATGTCTGAAACTATTAGTTTGTACTGGCTATCAATCATATTTAATTACTCCTTTGTCATTTTTAATATTTCTTCTTTAAGGGTTTCAACGAGTTGGTCCTGTGGAACGGTTTTAATTATCTGACCATGCTTGAATAAAATAGCGCTGTCTTTGCCTCCAGCTACGCCAATGTCTGCGCGTGATGCTTCTTGCGGACCATTGACTGGGCAGCCCATAATCGCAACTTCAATATCTGCATTAATAGTAGTGAGGAAAGTTTCAATTTCTTCGACTACAGGAATCATATTGTATTGAATACGTCCACAAGTTGGACAAGAAATTAAGTTTGGAACATTCTCAATTAGATTGAAAGCACGTAATAATTGTTTGCCTATAAATAATTCATGAACAGGATCACTGCTAACAGATATCCGAATTGTATCACCAATACCATCATGAAGTAGTGCACCGAGTGCTGCACTTGATTTAATCGAAGACAGTTTGAATGATCCAGCTTCTGTAACACCAAGGTGAAGTGGATAAGGGAAAGTATTGGCTGCTAGTCGATAAGTATCGATAGTTAATGGAACATTACTTGACTTAAATGATAAGCAAATATCAAAGAACTCGAGTTCTTCAAGAATTGCGACATGTTTTTTGGCGCTTTCTATCATTGCCTCAGGACAGGGTTTACCATATTTTTCCAATACATCTTTTTCTAAAGACCCACTGTTGATTCCTATTCGAATAGGAATATGTCGTTCTTTACACTTGTTGACTACTTTCTCGACATTTTCTTTTGAACCGATGTTACCTGGGTTGATTCGTATTTTATCAATGCCTTGGTCAATAGCGATGATTGCAAGACGATAGTTGAAGTGGATATCTGCAACTAATGGAATATTTGTATTTTTTTTGATTTCGCTTATTGCATAAGCATCTTCTTCATCAAGAATTGCTAATCTTGCGATTTCACAGCCAGCTGCTTGTAATTGATTAATTTGTTTAATTGTTGCTGGAATATCTTTTGTTTTAGTATTTGTCATTGATTGTAACAAACATTTGTTTTGTCCACCCATTTGTAGGTTTCCGACGTGAAGAACACGTGTTTCTGTACGTTTCATTAAAAAAAACACCTCTCATTCGTTAATAATTATAGCATAAATCAATGATTATAAGTGTTTTCTTGGAAACTCTTGGCATTTTTATTTAGATATGCTATACTTGTAAAGCATTATTAGGAGGATTATCATGCCAAGAGAAAATATAACTTTCAAGTGCTCTGAATGTGGTGAAGAAAACTATATTGGCACTCGTAACAAACGTAAGCAAACTGAAAAAATGGAAATTCAAAAATATTGCCCAGTTTGTAGAAAAAAGACGTTACACAAGGAGAAAAAATAAGAAAAACCTTTTGAGAGGTTTTTTTTATAAATTAAACTATGGAAAAGATAAGTCAAGTGATTGTTGGAATATATCAAACGAATTGCTATATTCTAAAAGATAATGGACATGTATGCATAATTGATCCAGGAAAAAAGGCAGAACGTATTTGTGCTGAAATAAGTGAAGATGAAGTCGTTGACGCAATTTTGTTGACACATGGTCATTTTGATCATATTGGTGCAGTCGATGATTTAGTTAAGCAATATCAATGCCCAGTATATATAAACAGTGCAGATGAAGAATTATTGACAGATTCATCATTAAATACAGCATCTGGTTTTTCCGCAACAGTTTCATCTAAGGTACTTCATTTTCATGAAGGAAAAATGAAGATTGGTGCATTTGAATTTGAAATTATATTTGCTCCAGGACATACGGAAGGCTGTACATTAATTCAATATAAGAATCATTTATTTACAGGGGATGTATTGTTCTATGAAGGAATAGGTAGAACAGATTTATATGGTGGGAATATGGCTAAGATGAAACAAAGTTTAAGAATCATTCAAACAATGAATCCCGAATTAATTGTTTATCCAGGTCATGGTGAATTATCAACGATTGAGCATGAACTAAAAATGAATCCATATTTATAGACGAAAGAAATTTCGTCTTTTTTTTTAGGATTTTAAGAATTTATGTCTATTAATTACTAAGGAGTTCTTTATGGAGAAGAGGTTAATAGAATATGTTCAACTAGCACTACATTATCAATCGAGTGATATCCATTTTTCAATTACTGATTTAGATATTGTAATCGAACTAAAAGCTAAAGATAAACTAGTACGTTTTAAACCGCAAGATGATGATTTGAGATTCTTTAGATATCTTCAATTTCGTGCGAATTTAGATTTAGGAAATACCATAATGCCACAAACTGGTAGATTTGATATTGAAATACATGGTGAAAAGATAGCTCTTCGTTTTGCAGTGGTACATAGTTTACAGATTACAAGTGGTGTGTTGAGAATACTGAATGCAGTATCGACACTACAAATTCAAGATTTAAGTAAGAAAAGTGAAATAGTGAATTACTTTAGGAATATTGAAAATCATCGTAATGGTTTATTTATTTTTAGCGGTCCAACGGGTTCAGGGAAAACCACAACACTGTATACAATATTGAATCAAATCAAAAATAAAAAAATATACACCTTGGAAGATCCAATCGAGGTATACAACCAGAAATATGTGCAATTACAGATTAATGAAAAACAAGCTTTAGGATATGACGAAGGAATTAAGCAACTGCTTAGGCATGCTCCTGATATCATTATGATTGGTGAAATACGTGATGAAGAAGCTGCAAAAATGGCAATTCGTTGTGCTCTAACAGGACACTTAGTTTTGACAACAATTCATGCAGGACATAGTTTTCTTGCGATTGAGAGATTAATTGAGTTGGGTGTTTCCAAACTTCAATTAAAAGATGTCTTGCGTGGTGTAAGTAATCAAAGACTTTATAATTCGACAAGCAACAAAGGAAAAGTTTGTTTGTATGAAATTATGCAAAGAAAGGAGATAATGAAGTACCTTGAAACTGGAAAATGTCAAAGTGCACAAAACCTTCAATTCTCACTCCAAGAAGCTGTCCGAAACGGTGAAATTTCAATCAAAGAAGCCAAACAAGATTTTGATGAAATCTGAAGACTGCGAGAGTATATGTATATTACTTAAATCGGGTTTCACATTTCAAAATGCAATTCTATTAATAAAGAATAAGCATAATCAAAACTGCATTGACTATATTGTGGAACATCTTCAAGAAGGAAAAAGTATTGAAGAATTCTTTCTAACAATTTGCCCTTTGAAATATAGCAAAACATTAGGATCACTTTTAGTTTTCTTACCTTTTTCAGACAGTTTACAATTAGCAGTATCTTTAGAAAAAAGCCAAACGAAATTTAAAAAAGAAACAATTAAAGAACTAATATATCCACTGGTGCTATTTATTGGAACATGGTGTGGTATGGCAGTCTTTACGTTTATGTGTTTTCCGGTTCTATTATCACTTATGAAAGGTTTTTCAATGACAAGTGTATCGTTAATTGTTGTAGAAACAGTGATGAAAATACTGTGTATTTTTATCTTAGTGATAACTTGTATAACACTAGTTTTGACTTGTTTGTTTATCTATAAGAAAACTGCGATTCAAGCGTATCTATTTTTAAATAAATGTTTGAGAAAAAATTTATTGAAACAATATCAAAGTAATTTGTTCGCAATTTTTTATGTTCAATGTAGTCGTTGCGGGTGTAAAACAAAAGAAACACTAGCACTTTTATCTAGAATTAAAGAGTATCCAATATTGCGATTCATCAGTGAATCAATTCAAACAGGATTGTCTTCTGGTGATGCTTTTGATGATGCGTTAACACAAATTACAATCGATGAAACTTTAACTAGATTTATGCGTTTGGCAATGCTTTCATCATCAATGGATGAATTACTAGAGGGATATATTACAACAAATCAAGAACAAATGAAGAAGCGAATAAAGAGATTGACTAAAGGCTTCCAAGTAGTGAGTTATTGTAGCATTGGAATAATAATTATTGTAGTTTATCAAGTGTTAATTTTACCTTTAACACTTATGTCTAAACTGTAGAAAGGAAAAAATGAAAAAAGGATTTACATTGTTAGAAATGATTATTGTGGTTAGTGTTTTGTCAATATTGTTTTTATTAGCTGTTCCAAATATTCAAAAAGTAATGGGAATCGTTGAAAAGAAAGGGTGTAACGCAATGCTTAAAGTAGTGGATTCTGCAATTCTTCAATTTCGATTAGATTATGATGAGTACCCTGGCGATGTAGGAGATTTAATAAATGCGGGATTAATGAATGAAGAACAAATTCAATGTTCTCCAACACAACAAGTAGGTATCTCTGATGGACAAGCAGTCTTACAATAAAGGATTTACACTTGTTGATTTAATTGTCGTGGTATCAATAATAAGTATTTGTACAACCTTAGTACTTCCTTTTTATAGAATACCACCGTTTACAATATACGATTTTGCGAATGAATATATTCTTAAACAGTCAGAATGTATTTATGAAGGAAAAAGTGAAGAATTTGAGTTTGATGGTGAAGCATTTTATACATACACAATACATTTCAATGAAAAAGGAAATGTTAGGCAAGCACAAACCATTCGTTTCGAAAATGGTAGAGAGATTGTGAGTGGTTTAGGAGGAGGTAGAATTGAATTCAAATAAAAGGGGTTTTATTTTATTGGATTGTTGCATATGCATTGTTATCACTGCGTTAATTACTCTGTGTGTTTTCAGTGTAAAAAGTTTAGAATTTAAGAACAATGTTTCATATCAGTATTTTGTCGAAATAAACGAAGAACAAATGAGTCATATATATAGTGTGCGAAAGAGGTGTGAGATTGAATGTGTCGAAGAGGTGGAACCACCATTGAATTCCTAATTGCATTACTTGTTAGTTGTATGTTGTTGCCAATTGTATATATCGCAATGCGATTATTGATTAGTCATGAGTATTTTAATCAAAATGCACAAGATGAAATTGCTCTTTATCAATTAAGACAAATTTTGTTGTTAGTAGATAATATAAGCATTACCAATGATGGATTATCAGGTATGCTTTATGACGAAGAAATAAGAGTAGTCTATAATAATAAACACTTATATCTACAACCAGGAACACAAATTTTTATTACTGATATTGAAGAGGGTTATTTTAGTAATGAGAATGGATTGTATTTCTTTAATTATCTAAGAGGTAATACGTGGATGAAACGGGTACTTACAAATGGCTAAAAAAGGATTTTTAAGTACGTTTTATTTTGGTTATTTGTTACTGACGGTTTCAATTTTAGCGACGATAGAACATCAATTTCAATTGCGTATAAAAACATTAATAAATATGCGAGAAGTTTATAAAACAATGGATATTCAAGTTGAGATTATTGATTTTATTCGTTGTGAACTTGAAAACAAGAAAGAGATTAGTGGTGAATATAGTTTAGAAAATGTCTCATTTAATGCAATACTGAATGATGACTTAATTCATATTAAAGTAGATAGTACAGAATTAAGTGAAATATTTATCAATATCAATGGTTATGGGGAAATTATTGATTATTCCATCAAAAGTTGATGATACAGGTAATAAACGTTGACAAATATGGCTTTTTCTTTAAAATGGAATGGTAGGAGTGTGAACAAAATGATTATTGTAAACGATTTAAAACCAGGAACAACGTTTGAAAATGAAGGTAATATTTTCGTTGTATTAGATATTGCACATAATAAAACTGCAATGCGTCAAATGATTGTTAAATTAAAAGTAAGAAATTTAAGAACAGGTGTTATTAACGAAGTATCTTTCACAGGTGGCGATAAAGTTGAACAAGCACACATTGAAAAGAAAGAAATGCAATATTTGTATGATAGTGGAGATGCATTAGTATTTATGGATACATCTACATATGATCAAATTGAAATCAATAAAGATAAGCTTGAATGGGAAATGAAATTTCTTAAAGCAAATGATAATGTAACTATTTCAACATATGAAGGTGGAGAAATTTTAGGGGTTATTTTACCAGATAAAGTTGAATTGAAAATTGTTGAATGTGAACCAGCTGTTAAAGGTGATACTGCAACATCAGCATCTAAAAATGCAGTTGTTGAAACAGGATTAGAAATTAGAGTTCCATTATTTATCGAACAAGATGAAATGGTGTTAATTTCTACTTCAGACGGAAAATATTCAGGTAGAGCATAAGCGAAGGAAACTTCGCTTTTATTTTTGTGAAAATATTTTCATTTTCTTTCGTGAAATTGTTGACAATGAGTTCAGCATCACTATAATAGAAAAAGTGTCTAGGAGGATATAATGAAAAAAATCACAAAAATTTTACTAACAGCATTGTTAGCAATGGGCATTATGACTGGTTGTGCGAAGTCTGAATTTAAAGGCGGAACATTTACAGGAGATGCTAAAGGGTTTTCATCAACTATTAAAGTTGAAGTTACTATTACTAGTGACAAGGCAATTGAAGCCATTACTATCGTAGATTCTGCAGAATCTGCTGATATTGGAGAAGTAGCACTACCAATTATGATTGAAAAAGTAATCAGCAATCAAAGTGTAGATGTTGACGCAGTAACGACTGCAACAATTACTTCAGATGCGTTTTTATTAGCGGTAACCAATGCAATTGAAGCTGCCGGATTAAAAGTAACAGATATTAAAGCAAGTGAAACTGGATCAAGCGACAAGAAAGAAGAAACACTTGAAGCTGATGTAGTTGTTATTGGAGCAGGTGGAGCAGGTATGACTGCCGCTATTACTGCTGCTCAAGCTGGTAAAACAGTTATCATTATTGAAAAAGCACCTATCGTAGGAGGTAATACATCTCGTGCAACTGGTGGTATGAATGCAGCAGATACTAAATATCAAGAAGAAGCTGGAATTGAAGATAGCGTTGAATTATTCGTTGAAGATACAATGAAGGGTGGTTATGAAAAAAATAATCCAGTTCTTGTACAAACAATGGCTGAAAATTCATCAGCTGCAATTGATTTCTTGGATTCTATTGGAGCACATTTAAGTGATGTAGGAAAAGCTGGTGGAGCTAGCGTTAATCGTTCTCATCGTCCAGTTGACGAAAATGGAAAAATTCTTTCTGTTGGAAGCTATTTAGTTCCTATTTTTGAACAAGCTGCTAAGGATCAAAATGTAACATTCTATACAGAAACTGAAGCAACAGAAATTATTATGCAAGATGGAAAAGCTGTTGGAGTTAAAGCTACTTCAGCAGATGCAAATTATACAATTAATGCAAAAGCTGTAATTTTAGCAACAGGTGGTTTTGGTGGTAACTTAACGATGGTTGAATCATATAAACCTGAATTAGCTGGTTATGTAACTACAAATGCTTCAACAATTACTGGAGACGGTATCAAAATGGCTGAAGCTGTAGGAGCAAATCTTGTAGATATGCAAGAAATTCAAATACATCCAACAGTTGTACAATCAAATGGAGCATTAATTACTGAAAGCTTACGTGGAGATGGTGCAATTCTTGTAAACAACAAGGGTGAACGTTTTACAAATGAAGTATTAACACGTGATGTTGTGAGTGCAAATATCATAGCTGAAGAAGGTAACTCAGCTTGGTTAATTGTTGATCAAAAAATGTTTGATGATTCAAATGTTATCCAAGGATATGTAAACAAGGGTTATATGATTGAAGGAGCTACAATCGCGGATCTTGCTAAAGCAATGGAAGTTGATGAAGCGACTTTAACAGCTACTATTGATAACTGGGTTGCAATGGTTAAGGCTGGAACTGATAAAGATTTCGGTCGTGATGATCTTGCGACTGTTAAATATGATTTAAGCACAGCACCTTACTATGCAGTTAAGATTGCCCCAGGTGTTCACCATACTATGGGTGGTGTAGAAATCAATGAAAAGACAGAAGTAATTAATGCGGATGGAAATGTAATCCCTGGATTATTTGCAGCTGGAGAAGTAACTGGTGGAGTTCATGGTGGTAACCGTTTAGGTGGTAACGCGGTTGCTGACATCATTGTATTTGGTCGTATTGCAGGTCAAACTGCAGCAGACTCTATCGCTGAATAGTTTAAAGTGAATGGGAAACCATTCACTTTTTCTTGTTTCGGTAGACAAAACGTTCACAATCTATTAAAATGAGGATGATAAAACTTCAGGGCAGGGTTAAATTCCCGACCGGCGGTATACCCCGCGAGCCAAATGGCAGGAACTGGTTTAATTCCAGTGGCGACAGTAAAGTCTGGATGAAAGAATGTTTTTTTCTTTTGTTGAAGGTCCTAAGGTTTTGTGAAACCTTTTTTTATTAGGTCATTGAGGAGGATAAATTATGACAACAAGAAAAGTATTAACCACAAAAACCATGGCGAGTATTGCAATTTTATCAGTGATTGCGTTTATACTCATGTATTTCGATTTTCCAATTGCGTTTATTGCACCACCATTTTATAAAATTGATTTCAGTGAAGTTGCTGTATTAGTAGGTGGATTTGCATTTGGACCAGTTGTCGCAATGATTATTGAAGCTTTGAAGATCGTTTTATATATGCTCTTTAAACCAACTTCAACAGCGTTTGTAGGAGAATTCGCAAACTTTATCATTGGATGTGCATTTGTTGTACCAGCAAGTGCAATATACTTTAAAAATAAAAACAAGAAGAATGCAATTATTGGATTAATCGTTGGAGCGATTTCAATGACTATCGTTGGATTAATTATGAACTATTTTGTACTCATTCCAGCTTATTCAATTTTCTTTCATATGGATTTAAATACGATTATTGATATGGGAAAACAGTTAGTTCCATTTATTAATGATAAGTTTACATTTGTGTTATTTGCTACAACTCCTTTCAATTTAGTGAAGGCAATTATCGTTGCAGTAATTACAATCATGCTATATAAACATATTTCTCCAATACTAAAGAAATAATTATGTAAATTTTTCAATGAAAATCGTGTGTTTATGGTATAATTGATATGATTATGAGGAGGCTTTTATGGGAAAGTATTCGCGTACAGCAAAATATCAAGAACTTAGAGAACATTTACAAAATGATTCTGAAGGGCAAATAGACACAAAGGAATTGTCACAATTCACGGAAAGACTAAATAAAATTGATTCTACACGTTTAGGAACTGTTCCAAGTCATGAGCCAGTAGACAGCAATTATGAATATATGAGTTCATTTGATGAAACAAACGAAATGAAAGATGTTTCTACTTTTAATAATGAATATTTAGATGAATATATTCATGAAGTTAAACAGTATAACCGTGAAAAAGGAAGAATGCTAAATGAAAATACTCAAATTAACATTCTTAAGGAATTAAGAGGCGATAAACCAGAAGATAAAGATTTTAAAGAATCTTCTATTTTAAAGAGCCATGATTATGAATTTGTATCGGATGGTGCGGAAACAACAGATATTCCATTTCTTCAACAAGATACAAAGATGAATACGCAAATATCATCAGAATTAAGTAAGATGTTGAATGATGAAGTAGGTGACTATGAAGTCTATGATGATGGTGATGAAGACAATGATAATTACGAAGAAGTTCGTTTACCTTTTAGCTTTGCGAAAAGATTAAAAGAAGAACAAACTCAACGTTTACAATTGGTAGAAGAAACAACAAAAATGAAAGCACAATTGGATAACTATCGTGGTAATCTTGATCAAATGGAAGAAAGAGTTAATAATTCAAATCGTATACTTAACTTTATTTTAGTTATCTTGATTCTTGCATTACTTGTTGTAATTGGTGTAGTTGGTTATTGGTTACTCTTGAATAGAGGTATTATTTAGTGATGATTAATATAGCTATTGATGGTCCTAGTGCAGCAGGTAAGAGTACAATTGCAAAAGCATTAGCTAAAAAATATCAATATGTACATTTAGATTCAGGCGCGATGTATCGCTGTGTAGCATATAAAGCAAAACTTGAAGGTATTGCAATTGATGATGAACAAAAAATTATATCAATGATTGAAAATACAGTCATTGAATTAAAATCTGATGGTTCTATTTATTTAGATGGAAAGCAAGTTAATTTAGAAATTCGTACCAATGAAATATCGATGGGTGCGAGTAATGTTTCTAAGTACCCTTTGGTGCGAGAAGAATTAGTGCGCCGTCAACAAGAGATGGCTAAATCAAAAGGTGTTATTATGGATGGCCGTGATATCGGCACTGTAGTATTAAAAGATGCAGAAGTAAAAATATTCTTAACAGCATCGGCAAAAGCTAGAGCTGAGAGAAGATATAAAGAGAATCTTGAAAAAGGTATTGAGAGCGATTTAGAGGCTCTTACAAAAGAGATTGAAGCACGTGACTATCAAGATAGTCATCGTGAACATAGTCCTTTAAAAAAGGCTGAGGATGCAATTGAAGTAGATTCTTCAAATTTATCAATTGAAGAAGTTGTATCAAAAATTGAAGAAATTGTAAGTAAGAAAATTTAAGGAAATGAGGTATTTGGAATGATCAATGGGATTGTTGCAATCGTAGGTCGTCCTAATGTGGGAAAATCAACAATCTTTAATCGTTTCATTGGTGAGAGATTATCGATTGTTGAAGATTCACCAGGAGTGACGAGAGATCGTATTTATGGTAAAGGTGAGTGGTTGACTAAAGATTTTAGAGTAATTGATACAGGTGGTATCCAATTACTTGACCAACCATTTCAAGAAGAAATAAAAGCACAAGTAGAAATTGCAATTGAAGAATCAGATGTAATTGTCTTTGTAGTTTCAGGTAAAGAAGGGATTACTTCAGACGATGAATACATTGCGAATATGTTAAAACGTCAAAGTAAGCCAGTTGTTTTAGCTGTAAATAAAATTGATGATTCATCAAAGATTGAAAATATTTATGAGTTTTATAATTTGGGTCTAGGTGATCCATTTGCAATCAGTGGTGTTCATGGTATTGGAATGGGAGATTTACTTGATGAAGTTATCTCATTGTTCCCAGATAAAAAACGTGAAGATTATGAAGGAAGTATTCGATTCGCATGTATTGGTCGACCTAATGTAGGAAAATCAAGCATTGTAAATGCTATCCTAAATGAAGAACGTGTTATTGTTAGTGATATTGAAGGTACAACACGTGATGCAATCGATACACCATTTGTAAAAGATGGTCAAGATTATGTTGTTATTGATACTGCAGGAATACGTAAAAAAGGAAAAGTTTACGAGAATGTTGAAAAATACTCAGTTTTGCGTGCATTGTCTGCAATTGAAAGAAGTGATGTTATTCTCTTTGTAATTGATGGTGAGCGTGGTATTCTCGAACAAGATAAGCATGTTGCAGGATATGCACATGAAGCAGGAAAACCAATTATTATTGTTTATAACAAATGGGATACTGTTGAAAAAGATGATAAAACAATGAATGCATTCATCGAGAAAATTCGTCATGAATTCATCTATTTAAGTTATGCACCAATTCTTTTTGTTTCAGCTAAGACTAAACAACGTATTCATGATTTATTACCAATGATTTATGATGTTTATCAATATAGCCAACTAAGAATTGCGACGAATGTATTAAATGAAGTTGTTATGGATGCACAGTTAATGACACCAGCACCAGCAATTAATGGTAAGCGACTTAAGGTGTTATATGCTACGCAAGTTTCTGTAGCACCACCAACCTTTGTATTATCAGTAAATGATCCAGAGTTAATGCATTTTAGTTACAAACGTTATTTAGAAAATCGTATACGTGAATCATTTGGTTTTGATGGTTCGCCAATACGAATTATCGCAAGAGCAAAAGGATAAAGATAAAATGAAAGTATGTGTTTTAGGAAGTGGAAGCTGGGGTACAGCACTAGCTCAAACGTTGGTTGATAACAATGTCAATACAATTATTTGGGGAAAAGATGAGCTAGAAGTAAATGATATTAATCAAAATCACAAGATTTCAAAATATTTTGGGGATGAAGTACATTTGAATGAGAATGTGCATGCAACTACAGATATTAACTGTGTTGCAGATGCGGATATACTTTTATTAGCGGTTCCTTCAATTGCGATTGAATCAGTATGTAAAATGATTAATCCGCTACTGACTAAAAAAGTTATTGTAATCAATGTGGCGAAAGGGTTCCACCCTGAAACTCATGAAAGATTATCAATTGTAATTAAACGATTTATGGATGAAGATAAACTTCAAGATGTCGTTTCACTCATTGGTCCATCACATGCAGAAGAAGTTGTTATTCGTTTGCTTACTACTGTGAATGCAGTATGTGAAAATGAAGAGTCGGCTGTTTTGGTTCAAGAATTATTCTCGAATGATGTATTTAGAGTATATCGAAATACAGATGTTATAGGTGCTGAGATTGGGGTTGCGTTGAAGAATGTAATGGCAATCGCAAGTGGATGTCTATTTGGTATTAATCAAGGTGACAATGCCCGTGCTGCCCTTATGACTCGTGGTTTAGCAGAGATGTCACGTTTTGGAATTGCCCAAGGAGGTAAGCCTGAAACATATTTAGGTTTGACTGGGGTGGGTGATTTAATCGTTACTTGTACTTCTCATCATTCACGTAACTTTCAAGCTGGATTACAAATTGGAAAAGATAATTCTGCTGAACGCTTCTTGGCTGAAAATGTAAAGACAGTAGAGGGTGTTCGAACAGCGAAAGTTGTTTATGAAGAAGCGCAACGACTAAATATTGATATGCCAATCACAGAGGAAGTATATCGTGTTTTGTATGAAGGTAAAAAACCAACAGATGCAATTCGCGATTTAATGAGTCGTGATTTAAAATCTGAAGAAGTATAGTAAAGACTTGAGAATATCTCAAGTCTTTTTAAAATTCATTCTAGTATCTTCGAGAAATGTTTTTCTACTTGGGTTTCCTTCAACTCTAAACACTTGTCCATGCTTAACATCATAGATGCAAGACCAAACAGTATCAGCATTTTTCTTTCTATCATATTGACAAATAAAACCGTATTTACCAGATAGAAGATGTTGTGCAAATGTCAGTGTTTTATTTGAAGTTTTTTGTAATGCTTCATACATTGTTTGATATCTTAGTACGGCACTCCAATCATCAAAATTAGCGGGCTTATTGTAGGTTGATAACGATTCAGAATTAAAACTATTGGCGGTGCAAACGAAATCTTCATTTATATTTGGATATAAACATATGACATGATCACAGTTACATTCAATGACAACAATTTTACCAGTTGCATCAATTAGAGTATATGTTTGTTGAGAGGCGATTGGAACGGCCTCTAAAAGTTTTATTGCTTCATCAACGTTTTTGCATTTTTCAAGCATCATTCGTAATAGTAAACCTGCGTTTATTCCGGGTTTTGTTTTAGTAGGGTAAACAAAAGTAAATCCTATAGCAAGTTTGTGTTCGTTCATTCCATCTTCCATCTCAATAAATGCAGTTGTATTACCATTAAAGGCATAGCTATCTTTTAGTGAATACAAGCAGTTCATATATAACTTTTCAAGCGAAACAAGAAAGTCGCTATTTCTAGCTAATAACATTGAATCACCATTGCTAATTGCAAAACACGAGCAATGATGATCAGGTGAGAAACAATACATTGAGCATAATAGTGTCGATAAAAATTCAAAGGAAATTCCTTGACCGTCTGCCATACCTTTTATTTCATCTAATATTTCAGGATAATGGTGTTGATAGATGGGCAGGCATTCTTTAGTAAATGCAATCATGTTTTCTGTTATATCAAACGTAGGACATGAGTTAAAAATAATACCATTCTTTTTTAGTGTGCTACCAAATTTAAAACCCGCCTCATAATGAGAGCCTTTCATTCGTATGTGGTACATAATAATTTCTCCTTTTATTGGGAGATGACGTCAACTCTACATTGAGGATAATTCAATAAAAATTTAATGTCAATCCTTCAATTTTTATTCACATAATTTAAGAAATTCGAAATAAAAAAAGAATATGGAAGTACATCCATATTCTTTAGTAAGTTAAATAACCACAAGCTGTATTACTTGTTCCATTTTCAGTAGAGAAACCTCCACAAACTTTTATATTTCCATATAAATCACCAGGCCATCCTTGATAGTAACCAGATGTACTTGAGATATTATATAATGGAACTTCATCAATATAAACTGTTCCAAAGTAGGAAGCACCAACAGAACCAGAGTGATCGAAGATACATCTTCCAGAAGCTGGAATATAATTTTTACCATCGTTCAGTGTTAAGTCTTTGACCCCACCAGAACATCCGCCACCACCATACCATGTAACAGAAAGACTACCGTCTTCTAGCATGCCTACACTTATACCACCCAACGTTAAGTTTGTTGAACCGTAATAGCTTTTTGAGACATCTGTTAAGGCAGGGTGACCTTTACGAATTTCCGCAGTTACTGTTTGATGAGAATCATCTGGATATGCGTAAGGATATGAACCTAAGATATAGGTGATATCTTCAATGTCATTTGGTCTTTCGATTGCAGTAGGTTTAGTAGGAGATATTTCTTCAACAGCATCCAATAACATGACATTGATTTTTCCTGTTAAATTTAATGAACTCTTATAAGCATTAAAGTAAGTTCCTTTATCCTTAATCCCTTTATCATAACCAACCCATACAGCATTGGTGTATTGTGTAGTAGAAGAAATCATCCATTTATCTTTAGCGGCACCACGAGGAATATTGAATACTAATCCGTCTTTAGCCCAGTCAGATGTACCAGTCTTTGCATACACAGGATAATCGCGTCCTCGACTTAAAACTTGCATATAGTTGAAATATGGACCTTCAACAGCATAATTCATAAGTTCGCTAACAAGATAAGCAGAACCTGTACTTAAAACTTTAACATTTTGTTGTTCAGGATAAACAACAGTACCATCTTGCAGTACAATTTTTTGAATGGTGTGTGGTTTATTGTAAACACCACCATTGATAATCATTGCATGAGCACCAGCCATTTCAAGAACAGTAGTTTCAAAAGTAGAACCACCAATCGCATAACTGATATCAAAGTTTTCATTTGTCACTTTTGTAAAACCGATTGTATTTAAATATTGAACAATCTTTTCTTTACCAATTTCATCAATAACTTGTTGAAGAGTATCAATAGCAGGGATGTTTAGTGATTCACCGAATGCTTGATCAATGATTACATCACCACGATATTTGCCATCAAAGTTTTTCAATACAAGAGAACTTCCACGATAAGTATAAGGTCTATCCGTTAATACATGTTGACTTGACCAGTATAGATGTTCAAATGCTAAAGCATAAGAGAGGAATGGTTTTACAGCTGAACCTGGTTGTTTGTAACCAGAGGTAGCACGATTTAATAATCGAGCACCTTCATAGTTTCTACCTCCTCCGATTCCAACAATTGCTCCGGTTCGATTATCCATAGAAATCATAGCCGTTTGCATTAAATCATCAGGGAAAGGTATATCAGCACTGCCATCTTGAATTGAATCGATAACATCCTGAACTTCAGGAACCATATATGTATAAATAGTCATACTATTCAAAGCAGGGTCTTTACCAGTTAACGCTTGAGCTTCTTGGATAACGGCATCAACATAACTTTGATACTGACTTTCGGTACGTGAATAAGTATTTTGTTCACCGACAAGTAAATCTTCAACTTTAATAGCTTTTGCTAAGTCACATTCATCTTGTGTGATATAGCCGTGATAAACCATCATATCTAATACTTCATTACGACGTTGAGTTGCATAATCTAAATAGTAATACGGATTATATTTATTTGGTAAGTTTACAATACCAGCAAGTAATGCTGCTTCGGATAGGTTAATATCATTTATATTTTTACCAAAATAATAAAGTGAAGCTTTTTGAACACCACGGATATTTCCACCAAAGTTCAATTTATTTAGATATTTTACAAAAATATCTTTCTTGTCAAATTTAGTTTCAATACGAAGGGCTAAATATATTTCTTGAACTTTACGATCGATTGATTTTTCAGCAACAGTAGATGCATTGATATCATCAATACTGAAATAAGTATTTTTAACAAGTTGCATTGTAAAGGTTGAACCACCTTGCGAGAAACTCATTGTTTTTAAGTTTTCAATAAATGCTTTTGTGAAACGAGGTAAGTCAAATCCAGAGTGAGTAAAGTAACGAGAATCTTCAATTGCGACAAAGGCATCAACAATACTTTCTGGAAGATCATCATAAGTTACATTTTCACGAAGATAAGCACCAAGTTCAGTGATAACATCACCATTTGCATCATATACTTTGCTTGATTCAGCCCCAGTAAAATCATTAAGATTAAGTTCTGGGGTATTTGCTAAAATCTGTGAAATTATACCGATACCGGCTCCACCGATTAATAAACCGATACAAATAATAACGATGATAAATCCTGCGAAAATACGTTTACCAAGTGAAGCTTTCTTTGGTTTTTCATGTTTTTGTTTTGGTTCAATATCATCACTAATCTTTTTTAGCACAATTGTCTTTTCAAAATCAGATTCATCAAAGTGTATTTTCTTAGGTTCTTCTACCACAGGTTCAACAGAACTTTCGATTTTTTCAAGAGGAGGTAATGTAACTTCTTTTTTAGTTCTAGAAGGTGAAGGTTTATTCTCACTCTTTGGTTTTGTATCCAAAGTTTCTTCGATGATTTTTTCAGTTGTTTTCTCTTTTGTCGGCACTATTTCAGGAATATCTTGAATTGGTTCTGGTTCAGTGATTTGTGAAGTTGAATGAATATCTTCAGTAGTTTCTTGAACAGAACTATTTTCAACGGTTTCGGTTATGTTTTCAGTCGTAGTACTTTGTTTTGGAGAGGTATTACGAATCTCTTCAAAAATTTCATCGACAAAATTCGCACCTTGTTCATTTGTGCGTGTTGTATTCTTTGTTTTGTTTTGGTCTTTGACTTTAGGTTTCATCGTTTCTTTAGTATCTTTCTCTAAATCTGTATTTAGTAACGCTTTGTCCGCTTTAGCTGTAGATTTTTTGTTAGTTGTAGTAGACTTGGTTTTCGAATTACTAGAAGATGATTTGGAAGTCTTGGGTTTGGTAGTTTTTTTCTCTTTTTTTGTAGATTTTGTTTCTACGGTCGTGCTATCTTTTTTTGCCATTTTATCACTCCAACTGTCCGCATATAATTTTACCATAAAAAAAGCAAAATTAATGTGAAATTCTCTTAATTTTGCTTGAAATATTGAATTGCTTTGCATCCTAAACCAGTATGAGCAGCTACAACATTACATAATGGAATAATGGTAGGGTTTACATTGTGAAAATTTTCGATTATTGAATTAGCTAGCTCATGTGCACCTTGTTCATCATCGACATGAGCAACCACAATATCATAGGTTGAATCTACACCATCACTCTTCATTTGTTCGATAACTTGTGCTACAGCTTTTGAATAAGTTCTAACTTTAGCTAGAATATCAATTTTACCATTTGTTTTTTGATTGATTGCTAGGACAGGTTGTATTTTTAATAACCCAGCAACAGTTGCCGCAAGTGGTGTAAGCCGTCCACCACGTTTTAAATGTTGTAAGTCGGTTGGAATGAGCAGGGTATTACATGACTTAATGATATTTTCTATTCTTGTTTGAATAATATCAAAAGCGATATTCTCACCCATCCATTTTTTTATTAGTTTTATACATGTTTCTTGAACAACAGCAGTAACATGTGTATCAAAACAAATACATTGAATATTGTATTGTTTTGCGAAACTTTGAATTGTAGACATTGTACCAGATAAACCATTACAAATAGGAACAGCAATAATTTGATTAATATTTGCTTGTTTGCATTCCTCAAACAATTCTACTATTTTTCCAGTAGCTGGTTGTGATGTTTTGAGTACTTTTTTTTCTTTGAGTAGATCAATGCACTCTTGAGTAGATAATTCTTCCATATCATTGTAGTTTGTTGTTTCAACACTGACTTGAAGAGGGAGACTAATAATGTCTTCGCTTTGCAATGCTTCACAATTTTTACCAGTTCCACTATCTGTTAGATATACGATTTTCATATTTCACCTCTCAACAATATTTTAAACGGAAGAAATTAAATGTAAATGAATTTTATAAAAAATGGGTAGTATGTTAGAATAAGCATGAGGTAACTAAAATGATCCATTTGCATGCTAGAAGTTCTTATACATTGTTAGATAGTGCATTAACGATTGCTCAATTAGTTCAACGTAGTAAAGAGTTGAACTTTTCGTCAGTGGTTTTAGCAGATAAGAATGTAATGTTTGGAACGATGGAATTTTATCAAGCATGTTTAAATAATAGTATTAAGCCAATTATGGGCTTAGAAGTGTCTTGTATTATTGATGATGAAATCACTGATTTTCTATTATTGGCAAAGAATAATGATGGATTTGCCAACTTGATGAAATGCTCAAGTCTTGTTTCAGGGGCAACAAATTATCTTGAATTTTCGCAATTAATTGAATTCTCACAAAACAATATTCTCATTGTTTATGGTGAAGGTGGCTATCTTGAACAAGCACTTATGAATGAGAATAAAGATGAATGCACACGTAGAATGAAACTAATCTCTTCGAATTTTGATGATTATTATTTTGCTGTTTCTATGAATGATGCATCCTTTTGGAAAATTAGAAACCAATTGTTGAAAACATGCAGTCAAGAATTAGGCTATAAAACAGTTGCTCTAAGTAAAATCTATTATGAAAAAGAAGAAGATGCTTATTTGTTCAAAGTGGTTTCTGGTATTCGTTTGGCTAAGACAATTGAAGATCATTCACTTCCTGCAATTCAAGGAAGATATATTCGAAGTTTCGAAGAGATGAACCAATTTTATGACGAAGAAGATTTGAAACAAACAGATGAGATTGGTGCTAAGTGTTGGGTTAGTTTTGATGAATTCAAAACATCATTACCAAAATTCAAATGTCCAGATAATGTTAATGCGAGTCAATATTTAACACAGCTTTGTATTGCGGGATTAAAAAAACGTCTTAATGATCAAGTTACAAAGGAATATACAGACCGTTTACGTCATGAATTGGATATTATTTTATCGATGAAATTTGAGGACTACTTTTTAATTGTATGGGATTTTATTCGTTTTGCTAAAAAACAAGGAATTTATGTAGGCCCTGGGCGAGGAAGTGCGGCCGGAGCTCTCGTTGCCTATTGTTTAGGAATTACGCATGTAGATCCAATTAAATATAATTTACTCTTTGAACGATTCTTAAATCCAGAACGTATTTCAATGCCGGATATCGATACCGATTTTCCAGATGATCGACGTGATGAAGTTATAGATTATGTCTATCAAACCTATGGTAAAGAACATGTAGCTCATATTGTAACATTTGGAACATTAGGGGCTAAACAAGTGTTGCGTGATGTTGGGCGAGTTTTAGAAATTCCACTACGTGAAATTGATGTAATTAGTAAGGCGGTACCATTTGCACCAAAGATGACACTGATGAGAGCGTATAAAGAATCGACATATTTAAGACAATTAATTGATGCAGATAAGCGATATACAGAATTATTTAGAATTGCTCTAAAACTTGAAGGTTTACCAAGACACACAAGTACGCATGCAGCAGGTGTTGTCATGTCTAATTTACCGTTAAATCAAGTAGTACCAACCATTCAAATTGAACAAGATATGGTATCTACACAATACACAATGGAATATTTGGAATCAATCGGTCTAATTAAGATGGATTTTTTAGGACTACGTAATCTTACAATTATTGATGATGTTGTTAAAATGATACAAGTAAAAAATCCTGAATTTGCAATTCTTCAAATACCACAAGATGATAAGAAAACATTTGAGATTATCCGAAAAGTTGATACGATGGGAATTTTTCAGTTGGAGTCAGATGGAATGAAGAATTTGATCCGTAAAATGGAGCCGACATGTTTTAATGATATTGTGGCGACAATTGCGTTATTTAGACCAGGACCTATGGAAAATATTCCAATTTATTTAGAAGCGAAAAAGAATCCAAGTTCTATTCAATATATTCATCCAAAGTTGGAAGAAATTTTGAAGGATACTTATGGCATTATGATTTACCAAGAACAAATCATGCAAGTTGCCCAAATCATGGCAGGATTTTCATTAGGTAAAGCGGATATTTTAAGAAAAGCGATGTCTAAGAAAAAAGCCAGTGATATTGCATCAATGGAGAAAGAGTTTATTGAAGGATGTCTAAAGAATGGGTACACAAAGGAATTAGCACATCAATTGTTTGATTTAATTGCTAAGTTTGCAGGGTATGGATTTGGTAAAGCCCACTCGGTTGCTTATGGGCTTGTGGCTTATCAATTGGCATACCTAAAGGCTAATTATCCATATGAATTTTATTGTTCATTGCTCAATAGTGTAATTGGATCAGAGAGCAAAACTGCTGAATACATTGATGAGTGTCGTAAAAAAGAAATAGCAATCCTTGTACCTTCAGTAAACATGAGTTCATTTGCATTTGAATTGAATGACAAGTCGATTCGTTTTCCATTACTTGCAATTAAAAATGTGGGTGGAAGTGCAATAGAGGAAATCGTGAATGAAAGGGAAGCAAATGGGAAATTCAATGATTTTCATGATTTTGTTGCACGAATTTTAACAAGGAAAGTAAATCGTAAGATTATTGAATCACTGATTGATGCGGGTGCTTTAGATGAGTTTAAAATAAATCGCAAGAGCTTGTTAGCGTCACTCGATGATGCGATTCGATATGCTGATTTAGTTAGAATAGATACGGGAAATCAAAGCCGAATTGATTTAGGATTAGTTTCAAAACCGATACTTTATCAAATAAAAGAGGATGTTTTAGAGCGAAGTGAACGTGAAAAAGCGGTGTTGGGATTCTATTTAGGTTCACATCCTATTCTAGAAATAAAGAAAAAACTTGGCATAGAGGGTCAACCCCTTGTAAAATTAAGACAGAGTCAAGGATTTGTGAAAGGATTCTGTTGTATTAGCAAAATTCGCCAACATCGCACGAAGAAGGGTGATTTGATGGCGTTTGTAATTGGGTATGATGAAACAAGTGATATGGATCTTGTCGTTATGCCGAATGTTTATCAGAAAGTTCAACCGATTTTAGTCAAAGGACATTACATATTCTTTGAAGGAAAAATTGATGATAAAGGTTCATGCTTAGTAAACACAGTTCGTTTACTAGAAGAAAAATAGGAGGATGAACATGGCAAAGATTTTAATTGTTGATGATGAATTAATGATTCGCGAAGTAGTACGTGAATATGCATTATTAAATGGATACGAGGTAGAAGAAGCAAGTGATGGGTTAGAAGCAATTCAACTTGTTGAAAATCATAATTTTGATTGCGTTATATTAGATATTATGATGCCAAAATTAGATGGTTTCTCAGCTTGTAAACAAATAAAAAAATTAAAAGATGTTCCAGTAATTATGTTATCAGCAAGACAAGAGGAATATGACAAACTGTTTGGTTTTGAACTTGGTGTCGATGATTATGTAATTAAGCCATTTTCGCCGAAAGAATTAATGGCACGTGTCAAAGTTGTTTTAGATCGTGGACGTGCAAAAGAAAATCAAATGCTTTGTTTCGATGGATTGACAATCGATATCGATGGTCGAAGTGTGTTAGTGGACAATGAAAAAGTTAATTTAACACCGAAAGAAATTGATTTACTTCTTTATATGGTAAAAAATAAAAATATCGCATTATCACGTATGAAATTATTAGAAGAAGTATGGGATTATGATTACTTTGGTGATGATAGAACCGTTGATACACATATTAAAATGTTAAGACATAACTTAGGAAAGTATCGTGATTTTATTGTGACAGTTCGCGGAATGGGGTATAAATTTGAAGTATAAGCTAAGGGGAATAAAATTCAATGTTTGGTTGGATTTCTTCTTATTTGCCCTTGTGCTCTTGTTAATACTTGGGATACTTCAATTTTCTTTAATTAAACCTTATTATCGTAATAATAAGATTAGTGCAATTAAAGAGGTTGCATCAAAACTAGAAACATACATTATTCACAATGATACTGGAAGTGATTACTTAGTTGAAAAAGCCTTTCAAGTGGCGGTAAATAATAGTGTATGTGCTGCAATTTATAACGAACAAGGAAAAATGGTTTATAGTGCAGATGGTTTAGGACAAAGTTGCATATTCGATCAAAAAATATCATTAGGAGGGCAAGATATTGTCCCTTTTAATAATGGTCTAACCATGAATGAGTATGTTAATTCTGTTGGAAATGATTTTTCAGAGGTACTTGTTAATTCTAAAAGTAAACAAGAAATGATTTTGTATGGACAACAAATAAAAACAAATTTAGGTAATTTATACCTTTATATAAATAGTCCACTAGAACCTGTTGATTCTATTGTGAGCTTCTTTAAGGAACAATACTTTTTCTATACGTTGGTTGTTGTAGGGTGTTCTTTCATCATCTCCTTATTTATTTCTAATGGATTATCAAAACCAATTGTAAAGATGAAAAGTTCAGCAGATAAATTATCGAAAGCAGATTATGAAAATGCTCATTTTGAAGGGTCCTATTTCAGTGAGATAGATGAACTCGCAACTACGTTAAATGATGCAACTGAAAAATTATCCAAGGTTGATGAATTGCGTAAAGATTTAATTGCAAATGTTTCACATGATATTAAAACACCACTCACGATGATTAAAGCTTATGCCGAAATGATTCGTGATATATCAGGTGACAATCCTGCAAAACGTGATCAACATTTAAATGTTATTCTCAATGAAGTGGATTATTTAGATCATTTAGTTATGGATATGCGGGAGTTATCAATGATGCAATCAGGTAATTATTTATTAAAACTTACTAATTTTGATGTGGTTAAAAAATGTCGTTATATTCTCTCTTTATTTGAAGTGTTAATTGAGGAACATCATTTTAATGTAGAACTTGAAAGTGAAGAGTCAATTCTTCTCTGCGCGGATGAAGTGAAAATAGGACAAGTTATTTATAACTTTGTATCGAATGCAATTAAACATACAGATGATGGTAAAAAAATTACAATTCGTGTAATTCGTAAAGATGATTGTATTCATATTGAAGTTCAAGATGAAGGCTCAGGAATTCCAATGGAAAATATTCCGTACATATGGGATCGATATTATAAAATTGATAAACAATTTAAACGTGCTGAAGTAGGAACTGGATTAGGTCTTGCGATTGTTAAGGCTATTTTGGATAACCATCATGCACGTTATGGTGTTATCAGTATGGAAGGAGAAGGTTCAACTTTTTGGTTTGAACTAGAACAAGAGAATGTCTTTTGATTATTTGCCAGAAACAACATTAGAAATTAAACAGCGAAAAGATATGTTTCGCATAAATAGTGATACCCATTATCTAGGTAAATTCATTTGTGTAAAAGAAGATGAAAGTGTCTTAGATGTTGGGTGTAATAATGGTGCACTTTTACTTTATGCAAGTTTATTTCATCCTAAAGTATTAGTAGGTATTGACTACTTTCAAGAAGCTCTTACTTTAGCACAAGAGAATATGAAACACAATCAAGTTGAGGCAGAATTTATCCATACAAAAATTCAAAATTTTAATCATAGTCCATTTGATGTCATTATATGTAATCCACCATTTTTTAAAGTGAATGAGAATTCAAATGTTAATGTAAATGAAAGCGAATATTTAAGGGTGGCTCGTCACGAAGAAATGTTAACACTAGAAGAATTATTCATTCATGTACGACGTCTACTGAAAGATGAAGGGCGATTCTACTTGGTTCATCGAACAATGCGATTAACAGAAATAGTTGAAGAAACTCTTAAAAATGGCTTTAAAATCAAACGTTTGAAGCCGATTTATGATGAAAATAAAGAACATTCTACAAGTTGTTTATTTGAAATTATAAAAGGAAAAAACAACCAAGTACTTGTTGAAAAACCAATATTTATCACAAGATAGCTAAAATTTGGCTATCTTTTATTTTGCGAAAATGAAATTTTTGTGTTTTGCATTGAAAACTCATGACAACTTTTTTAAAACTGTTATAATATTCACGATAGTGTGCCAAGAGAGCGCACTATGAGGAGGAAAAAGTGAATATGAAGCATTTGATTGACCCAATGGATTTATCAGTAGAGGAAATCAACAATCTTCTTGTCTTGGCTGATGATATTATCGCCAACAAGGAAAAGTACCAAGAGGTGTGTAAGCACAAAACTCTAGCTACCTGTTTCTTTGAACCTAGTACAAGAACAAGATTAAGCTTCGAAGCAGCGATGCTCGAACTAGGTGGGAATGTTTTAGGATTCTCATCTGCGGATTCAAGTAGTGCCGCAAAGGGTGAAAGTGTATCAGATACCGCAAGAACGGTAGAATGTTATGCAGACATCATTGCGATGCGACATCCAAAGGAAGGGGCACCGTTTGTTGCGTCTAGAGGTTTAACGGTACCTATTATTAATGCCGGAGATGGAGGACATAATCATCCAACTCAAACTCTGACAGATCTATTAACAATCCACCGTGAGAAAGGACATTTCGACAATTTAGTTGTTGGTCTATGTGGTGACTTGAAATTTGGTCGTACTGTTCACTCATTAATTAAAGCTTTGACAAGATATGAAAATGTACACTTTGTACTTATTTCACCTGAAGAACTACAAGTTCCAGAATATATTGTTGAAGATGTATTAAAGAAATCAAATGTAACTTATGAAGAAGTTAAAACGATGGAAGAAGTTATGGATAAATTAGATATCCTTTATATGACTCGTGTCCAACGTGAACGTTTCTTCAATGAAGCTGATTACATTCGTCTAAAAGATACTTATATTTTAGATACTGAAAAATTGAAAACAGCTAAAAAAGATTTAACCATTATGCATCCACTTCCACGTGTAAATGAGATTTCAGTACACGTTGATGATGATCCTCGTGCTGCTTACTTTAGACAAGCGTTATTTGGTAAGTACATACGTATGGCACTAATTATGACCATGCTTGGATTGAAATAGGGAGGGAAAGCAGATGAATATCGATAGCATAAAAAACGGAATCGTTTTAGACCATATTACAGCAGGAAAAGCAAAAGAAGTATACGATAGTTTAGGTCTAGGAGATGTAGAATGCTCAGTAGCCATGATTATGAATGTAAAAAGTGGCAAAATGGGAAGAAAAGATATTTTAAAGATTGATGATGATTTTGAGGTTAATTTAGATGTATTAGGTTATATTGATCCAAATATATCTGTATGTATTATTAAAGATGGTGTGGTAAGTGAAAAGAAAAAACTATCATTACCAAAAGAAATAAAAAACATTGTTAAGTGCAAAAATCCTAGATGTATAACATCAATTGAACAAGAACTAGATCATATCTTCTACTTGTCTGATGAAGAAAAGCAAACATATCGTTGTATTTATTGCGAAACAAAAAAAGGATAGTTATAATAACTGTGATAAAATTCACAGTTATTTTTATAAAAGAGGATAATTATGAATGTTAACTCACTGTATCCTTTTTGATAGATCTTGTTAGCGTTGTTACAAATAGACCGAAGAAGAAAAAAAGACTTATTTTATAGGGTATTTTGCATTTTTTATTGACTCTAGGAACAGGATTATGCTATACTCCTTATGTTATATGCCCTCACTAGGGTCTATAACCGCTCAAAAAAGGGAATAAGAGCTTATAGCCCCCTCACTTGGCGAGTCTACAGATTCAGAAAAAAAGATTAGGAGGTGCATGGAATGTACGCAGTTATCGAAACAGGTGGAAAACAACTACGTGTTGAAGAAGGACAAACAATTTTCGTTGAAAAATTAGAAGTTGAAGCAGGTGCTGAAGTTGTAATGGACAAAGTTGTTGTTGTTTCAAACGGAACAATTAAAGTTGGTACTCCATACGTAAGTGGAGCAAAAGTAACTTGTAAAGTAGAAAAACAAGGTAAAGCGAAGAAAATTACAATCTTCAAATACAAATCTAAAAAAGGTTCTACTCGTCGTAAACAAGGTCATAGACAACCATATACTAAATTAGTTGTTGAAAAGATCGAGGCTTAATTATGATACAAATTTTTATTCAAACAAATAATAATTGCATTGTTAGTTTGGATATTAAAGGTCATGCGAAATTTGATGAATATGGCAAAGATTTGGTTTGTGCAGGTGTCAGTAGTATAGCCATTGGCTTACTCAATGCACTTGAAGAATTCAAAACTGGTTGTGATTGTCAGATGCTAGACAATGAAATAAAAGTTGTTGCAAATAATCTTAACAACAAGGAAGCTCAAATAATTCTTAAAACAGGAATTATTCAGCTACAAACAATACAAGAAAGCTATAAAGCTTACATACAGATAAGTAAACAGGAGGTGTAAACCATGAAGTTTAGATTAGATATTCAGTTCTTCGCTTCGAAAAAAGGGGTAGGTTCTACTAAGAACGGTCGTGACTCTCAATCAAAGCGTTTGGGCTCTAAAAAATCAGATGGTCAATTTGCTAGTGCAGGTTCTATCTTATATCGTCAACGTGGCACTAAGATCCATCCAGGCACAAATGTTGGCCGTGGTGGTGATGATACTCTATTCGCGTTAGTTGATGGTGTCGTTAAATTTGAACGTTTAGGAAAAGACAAAACGAAAGTTTCTGTTTATCCTCAAGCATAACAAAGTGTCCCCAACGTATTGGGGACTTTTATTTCTTTAAGAGGAGGTCCAAAAATGTTTATAGATCGTGTCAAATTAAAAATTAAAGCGGGAAATGGTGGCAATGGACTTGTTGCATTTCGTCGTGAAAAGTATGTACCACTAGGCGGACCAGCGGGTGGTGATGGAGGAAAAGGTGGAAGTATCATTTTCGAAGTTGATACTAATAAATCAACACTTTTAGACCTTCGTTATAACCGACAAGTCAATGCGGAAAGTGGTGGCAATGGCCGTGCAAATAAAATGCATGGACCAGATGGAGAAGATATCATTGTAAAAGTACCACAAGGAACAATGATAAAAGATGTAGAAACTGGTGGAATTATTGCCGATCTTGTAAAACCTGATCAATCAGCAGTGATTGCAAAAGGTGGAAAAGGTGGAAGAGGAAACTGGCATTTCGCTACAGGAAGAAATAACGCTCCAGACTATGCTGAGCAAGGTGAAGATGGAGAAGTTAAAGAAGTTCAAATTGAACTTAAACTTTTAGCGGATGTTGGTTTAATTGGATTTCCTTCAGTAGGAAAATCAACGCTACTTTCTGTTGTAAGTAAAGCAAGACCAGAAATTGCAGAATATCACTTTACAACGATTACACCTAATTTAGGTGTTGTTCAAGTAAATGATGGTCGTAGTTTTGTAATGGCAGATTTACCGGGGTTGATTCAAGGTGCTAGTGAAGGTAAGGGATTGGGACATCAATTCTTACGTCATATTGAACGCTGTCGTGTTTTACTTCATGTTATTGACATGGGTGGACATGATGGAAGAGATCCAGTAGAAGATTACAAAATTATCAATGATGAACTTCGTCAATATGAAATGCGTTTAACAGAACGTCCACAAGTTGTGATTGCGAATAAAATGGACTTGGAATCTGCGGAAGAAAATCTTGAACGTTTTAGAAAAGCGTATCCAGATTTAGAAGTTTTTCCAACAGTTACAATTATTCATGAAGGACTTGAGAATGTTTTATATCGTGTTGCCAATTTGCTAGAAGTTACACCAGAATTTCCTATGGTTGATGATGAAACTCAAACTGAAGGTGTACTTTATAAATTTAAACCTGAAGCTCCAGCATTTGAAGTTTTCAATTTAGGAAATGGACAATGGAAGTTAGAAGGAAAACGTCTAGACCGTTTGTTTAGAAGTGTAGATTTTGAAAGAGAAGAAGAAGTTTATCGCTTTGCATCGACATTAAAGAAAATGGGTGTTGATGATGCACTAAAAGAAGCAGGTGCAAAAGAAGGAGATACTGTCTTCATAAATGACTTTAAATTTGAATATTTTGATTAATTAGAAATCCATGACATAAAATCATGGATTTTTTACTTTATAATCACATTTCTTGATGTCTATTTATGGGAGTGTTAGCATAAAAATAGGTTAGAGGATATAAAACTAGAGCCATACCTACCGTAGTTACTACGATGTCTAAGAGGTGATAAACATGAAAAAAATAGTAATTGTTACGTTAAAAGTTTTAGCGGTTGTTATACTTATTACAGGTATATTTACTGCGTTTGCAGCAAGCACAATGTCAATGCGTGGTATGATGCGTTACTTTGTGGAACCTTCGTTTAACATTGTAATCTTTATTACATTATTAGTCACAAGCATATTATCTAGCGTACTGCTCTATGGTTTTGCAATACATTTAGAAACACAAGAAGAAATGTTAGATGAAATTAAAAGAATACACTTTAGAGTACGTGCAATTGATGAAGAGAAAGATTTCGAAAATTGCGAAGAATGTGATGAAATAATTGAAGAAGTTGATGTTGAAAGTGAACCAACACAAGAAGAAATTATAGAAGTTCAAGAAACCGAAACAAAATAAGAATTAAATCTAGTTTTAACCGAAAAAACCGATAGAATAACTGAAATGTATTAGCTTATAAGCCAATACATTTTTCTTATTTCACGGCGATTTAGCGAGAGAAATAATGAAATTGTGGTAAAATAGAAGAGGTGATTAAAATGATAGCGTTTATTCGTGGAAAAGTATTTGCATATGGAATTGATTGGATAATATTAGATAATCAAGGAATTGGTTATCGTATTTCTTTTGGACATCCAGAAGCAATAAAATTGAATCAAGAAATTCAAATTTTTACGTATCAACATGTGCGTGAAGATGAACTAAGTTTATATGGGTTCTTATCGTTAGAAGAATATGAATTATTTTTAAAATTAATTTCAGTAAAAGGTCTTGGACCTAAAACAGCAATGGGAATGTTGAGTAAATTTCATTATGAACAAATTGTACAATCAATTGAAAATGGTGACGTTAATTTCTTAAAAGGATTGCCAGGAATTGGTGGCAAGACGGCAAGTCAAATTATTTTGGACTTAAAGGGTAAGCTTGTAAGTGCACAAAGTAATGAACCAATCGCAAGTGAATTAACAGATGCACTAGAAGGTTTAAAATCTTTAGGCTATAAACAAGGAGAAGTACAATCTATTGCGAATAAATTAAGAGAGCAACCAGGATTATCAAGTGATGAATACTTGAAGTTAGGGTTACAGCTTTTAATGAAAAAGAAATAGGAGGTTACAATGGAAGAAGAACGTTTATTATCTGCTTATGAAGAAGCAGGCGATGAAGAAGAAAACTTACGTCCCCAAAATTTAAATGAATATGTGGGACAAGATACATTAAAAAATAATTTACGTATATTTATACAAGCTGCTCTACAAAGAAATGAAACGTTGGATCATGTATTGTTATATGGTCCGCCAGGTTTAGGTAAGACAACATTGGCGTATATTTTGGGGAATGAAATGCATGGTAAAGTTAAAACATGTAGTGGTCCAAGTATTGAAAAAGCAGGAGATTTAGCTGCGATTTTATCAACAGTTGAACCAGGTGATATTTTATTTGTTGATGAAATTCATCGATTACCTAAGGTTGTGGAAGAAGTTTTATATCCAGCGATGGAAGATTTTTGTATCGATGTTGTTGTAGGAAAAGATGCAACTACACGTTCAATACGCTTGGATTTACCACCATTTACATTAGTTGGGGCAACAACACGGGCAGGGGATTTAACAGCTCCTCTACGTGATCGTTTTGGTATTGTATCTAAATTAGAGTATTATTCTGAAGAACAGCTTTGTCAAATTGTTAGACGCACAGCTCGCGTATTGGGTGTGGTGATTGATGAAGAAGCAGTTGTGGAGATTGCGAAAAGATCACGTGGAACACCACGTATTGCCAATCGCTTACTTCGAAGAGTAAGAGACTTTGCACAAGTCTTGAATAATGGTATTATTTCTTTAGAAATCGCATCATCTTCACTCGATCGACTTCGTGTCGATGCATTAGGATTGGATGAAGTTGATATTCATTACTTAAGAGGTGTTATTGAACGTTTCCGTGGTGGTCCTGTTGGTTTGGAAGCACTCGCAAGTTCGATTGGCGAGGAGCCACTGACACTTGAAGATGTGTATGAACCTTATCTTATTCAGATTGGATTCATTAATCGTACTGCCAGAGGACGTGTCGCAACTCAAAAAGCATATGAGCACTTGAAGATTTCATATAATGATCAATTATTTTAATAAACAGGTAATTTGAATTACCTGTTTATCATCTCTAAGGAGAAGGTGAAATTATGGAAACAAAAATTGTTTATTCAAGAATTGAATTACAAAAAAAGTTAATTGAATTAATGGAAGATGGATTCAGCCATCGCGAACACTTAAATGAGTATCTAGATAATATGTTATTTTATATTGGAGACCAAGATGCTAATTTACGGGATAAGATTATCTATACGATATTTAGTGAATTAATCTGTAACTCAGATTATCTGGATAATGAAAAACTTAAATGCATTTTACATGTAGTTGTCGACGATGAACATTTATTTTATCGAATTGGAAATACTGAAGATTATACTGTATTGACACGGTCATTTTCAGTTTTAGTAGTTGCGTTATTACTTAATCGTAATCGAACAAAACCATTCCTGAGTAAAGAAGAATTTGTAACAACAAAAGAATTAGTTTTCAAGTATTTTGAAAGTGAAAAAGATTATCGTGGCTATAGTGATACGTGGGGATGGATTCATGCAATTGCTCATTGTTCTGATGCACTAGATGAAATTGTATTGAGTGATTTATGTACACATGAAGATTGCCAAAAAATATTAGATTTAGGTGTTAAGGTATTTACAAATCCGACTTTTATTTTTAATCATGAAGAGGATGAACGATTTGTCGCTGTTATTATATCAATGAGAAAAAGAGAGTTAATTACTTTGGAAGAAATTGAAACGTGGAAAGAAAATTTAGTCTTTGATGAAAAATTTGATGAATATGCTTCATTTATTAGTCGTATGAATGGTAAACAATTATGGAGAAGTTTATATTTTAAAAATAAATAGGTGATAATGCTTATGGATAGACGCTATATTGAGAGTTTACATTTGAATGAAATTGGTGAAGATTCTTATATTAAAGATTTACCAGTTATTAAAAATTTAATGCAATCGAATTCATTGAATTTAAATTGTGATGTTGTTTTTTTGGTGGGTGAAAATGGAGTAGGAAAGTCTACATTGATTGAAGCTATTGCAGTAAATGCAGGTTTTAATCCAGAAGGCGGATCGAAAAATTTTAATTTTGAAACAAAAAATACAGTATCTAACTTGCATCAATATATTACTCTCGCTAAAGGTGCTTATGAAAAAGATGGTTTTTTTCTACGTGCAGAAAGCCTTTATAATGTTGCATCGGAAATTGATGAATACTATGAAGATGAATTTAAAGCAAAAGCATCTACAAGTTTTGGTGATATTTCACTCCATAACCAGTCACATGGTGAAAGCTTTATGGCACTTGTACAAAATCGATTTTGGGGCAATGGATTATATATATTAGATGAACCTGAAGCTGCCTTATCGCCATCAGGTCAATTAAGTTTATTAGCGGAAATGCATGCATTAGTTAAAAATAATTCGCAATTTATTATTTCAACACATTCGCCAATTTTATTATCATTTCCTAACGCACTTATCTATCAAATTACTGAGGACAGTATTGAAGTTATAAAATATAGTGATTGTGAACATGTAGTGTTAACGAAGCAATTTCTTAATAATCCCGAAAGTTTCTTTCGATATTTATTTGAGGACGAGTAATAACAGTAATTTTTAGCCTAGTAAAATAAGGTAGTGATAATAAAAATTTATACTTACTAAATTTTAAATGAAAGAGGATAACAAAATGATACGTTGCGCAACAAAAGAAGATGCTTCACGAATAGCTGAGATATTGATTTTCGCTAAAAGAATGGCATATAGTGATATATTTAATAATTATAAAATTTCATTTTGGGAAATGCAGGTTTTACCATTAGCGCTTGAATATATTGAAAAACCGGAGATGCTTGAGAATGTCTTTGTGTTTGAAGATGAAGTAATTAAAGGTGTAATGAAAATATCCTATGATAAAAAGTCTATGCATTTTGAAATAAATGAATTATATATTGATCCATTTTTTCAAAATCAACACATTGGAAGTCACTTCATTAAATACAGTGAAGAAATGGCATCTTCATTAGGTTTTTCTACAATCCATCTTTGGGTATTAGAAAAAAATCAAAATGCCAGAAACTTTTATACTAAACAAGGGTTCAAATTAACATCCGATAAAAAATTAGAGGATGGAACAACGGAATATATTTTAAGATATCAAAAAGAATTATAAGTATTCAATTAAGTAGTTTGTTTTCTTGTGAAAGAAAAGATTTGAATATTTCTTGAATAGTAAATCATAGATTCAATTTTAGGAGGATAAGATGATTGAGTTTTCGAAAAACGAATTAGAAATGGCTCAAAAAGCAATACAGTCTACTATTCGAAAAAGTGAGAAGGTAGTTGAAACACTGTCTACGAAGGAATCTTCTAAGCAATCGCAAATTAAAATGGTCGAAGAAAGATTACATGTCTTTTATACGGCGAATGCGTTGTTGTTGATGGCGTTAAATGAAAGTCCGCTTGAAAAAATGAAGAAAGAAGATATAGAAGATTTAAAACGCATTTTACCACCAATCAAAAAACAAATTGAAGATATGCTATATAAATTTAATAGTGGAACTTCGCAGCATACTTTGGCAATACGTAGAATTAGAGCATTTGAAATTGTTTTGGCACTAGCAAAATAAAAAGCGGAATATCCGCTTAATCTATTTTTATTGAGAGTTGATTAGAATGGATGATTTCACCAAGAAAGTAAGGTGCAATTTCATCTTTTTTTATGGTTAATGGAACACGATTGTGAATTTTCGCTAATGTTGGATTTGCTTCCTCAGTGATGATAGCAAATTCATTTTTATCATTACAACATGCAGCCATTATAATGAGATGGTTTGATGTAGAAAATAAATATCTTTGTTTTGTATCGCAATCCCATTCATAATAACCTGACGCAATAACAAGGCATGGTTTATAATGATGAGCAATGCCATTTTCATTGCGTAAATTAATAACACGTTTTTTATTCATAGTTAATCCCCAAGACATTATACGAGGGGTTAACTTATTATTGTCATCGTTAAGAAATACAACTGTTTTATCAGTTGGACGTATTTCATCAAAATGAATTTGCTGAAAAACTTCAGGGGGAAATTGTTCTTGATAATAATTTTTAATATTGTTTGTAAATGTGTTAGTATTGTTTGAAAATAAATAACGACCGCACATTGTAATCACCTCTTCTCAATAAACCATTTATTATGATCATGAAATAAGTATCGGCATTCTTGATCAAATAGGCAAGTATAACGCATTCCAGATCCGCCAGATTTTAATGATGCGGCTTGACAACATTGTAGAACACGATCAATTTTGTATTTTACTCCATTATCCCACACGACATAAAGGGGAAGGATTTGACCATTTGTATCGTGTTCACAAATAACTTTAACGTAACATGGTTTCATAAAAACACTCCTTATTTAAAATAACTTTCGGGAAAGATAACATGATCAGATTTTGGATCAAGACGATTTAAATCGTTATCTTGAAGTACACATCCTCGTTGAACGGCATAGTGACCAAAGCGATTGCGTATTTCATCAATAGCTACTTCTAATTGTTTCATGGAACAATCCTTAGCTTTTTCAAAGAAAGAACTTTGTTGAACAGGCGGATTCTCTGTGAAGTTTGATAAACGAACACCGAGACCACGAATGGACTTATGAAAATCATAGTTTTTATTAAATAGAAGTAAGGCATATTCTAAAACATAATCAGTGCAATCAGACTGTTGTGGTAGTGTCATCTGACGAGTAATAGTGTGAAGCGAAGAATCACGAATGGAAATAGTAACAGTTTTTCCATAAAAACCTTGTTCACGTATTCGTGCGCAAACACTTTCTATTAGAATAATAAATACAATTTTAACTTCTTCTAGTGTAGTTAAATCTTTAGGGCAAGTTGTACTATTACCAATTGATTTCATGGATGCTAGAGCATTTGAAGTTGCAACCTCACTTGTTTCAATACCATTGGCAAAGCTATAAAGAATTTCGCCGACTTTTCCAAAAATACGTTTTAATTGTTCAAGTGGAGTGATAGCTAAATCACCAATCGTATAAATACCATACATCTTTAATTTCTTTTCATTAGACCGACCAACAAATAAGAGTTGAGATACAGGTAAAGGAAAGACTTTTTTCTCTTTTTCATTTGGATACAAGGTGCAAAAATCATCAATATCAGCTAAATCAGAAGCCAGCTTTGCATATACCTTATTGTAACTAATACCAATCGATACAGTTAATCCGAGTTCGAATTTGATAGTTTCTTTAATTTCTTTCGCAAGGTCTTCGGGCGATTTATAAAGGTAATGACAGTCACTAATATCAATCCAAGATTCATCGATTCCAAAAGATTCAACACGATTGCTATAGCGCTCATATATTTTTTTGACACTCTTAGCATAACGAAGATACAAAGAAAAGTTTGCTTTAACACAAATAAGGGTAGGGCATTTTTGCTTAGCTTGCCAAATGGCTTCGCCAGTCTTAACACCTTTTATCTTAGCGTGTTTATTTTTAGTCAAAATAATGCCATGTCTTTCTTCGATATCACCACATACCGCAAGGGGAACATGACGATACTCGGGGTGATAAAGCATTTCAACAGAAGCATAAAAACAATTTAAATCAGAATGAAGTATAATTCTATTCATAGAAATCACCCATCTATATTTTACTTGAAAATTAATCAAGTTCAAGTGAAACTTGAATTTTTTTCAAATAAGAATTGAATTTCATAGAAAAGATAGATAAAATAAAGATGGTGATAATATGAACTTTAGAGAAAATTTAAGAACGCTTCGAAAAATAAACAAAACTTCACAAGATGAACTTGCGCGCTTTTTAGGTTATAAATCATTCACAACTATTCAAAAATGGGAAGATGGAACATCAATTCCGCCTATGCCAATCATTCAAAAGATTGCATCATTCTTTTCGATTCCATTAGAAGATATGATTAATAGAAACTTATCTAAAGAAGTTGTGGAGATGAAACCAGTTCCAATCCTAGGTACTGTTAAAACTGGATTGGGATTGTTTGCGGAAGAAAATATTTTGGGGTATGAATATGTTGCGGAGAATGAAGCATTAAAAGAATACTTCTATTTGAATGTCATTGGTGATTCGATGAAGAATGTACGAATTATAGAAGGTGATTGTGTATGTATAAGACGTCAGGATGTAGTAGAGAATGGCGAAATTGCAGTAGTATTGCTTGAAAATAACGAAGTAACACTTAAACGTGTGTTTTTTAAAGAAAACAAAATGATCCTCCAACCTGAAAATGAAAATTATAGTCCAATGACATTTACACAAGAGGATATTGAAGAAAAGGGAATCAAGATTTTAGGTAAATTGGTTCATAATAAGATTAAATATTAATGAAAGAAAAAATTATTTATTTCTGCACATGTTTTCTTACCTATTTAATGGTATTTGTTGCTGAATTTATGGTACTTTCGTTCGTATTCACAATTTTTCAAGTGAAGGGGTTTTTCTTGCCTTTGGTTTATGTAGTTTTATTAATTATTGTTAATCCATTGATAACTTGGGTTCTAGCAAATGCATTTTATACTAAAATTCAAAAAGGGAATAGTTCTGAAAAATAGGACTATTTTTTCTTTTTTGAAGGGTTGTTACATGATATAATAACACGGAGGAGTTGGTATTGTGCGTGTACTTATAGCAACAGGTGGTACAGGAGGGCATATTTATCCTGCATTGTCTTTGGCAAAAGCTTTAAAAGAAGAAAACCCAGCTAATGAATTCTACTTTATCGGCTCTAAAAACCGAATGGAAGCTACAGAAATTCCACAAGCAGGATATGCTTATCAAGGAATTGATGTTATTGGGATGAATGGCTCAATTTTTTCGAAATTAAAATCTCTTTGGTTATTAAAAAAGGCTGAAAAAGAATGTAAGGAAATCATTAAAAAATTTAATCCTGATATTGTTATTGGCTTTGGAAATTATATTAGTGTCCCAGTATTATTGGCGGCACATGCTTTACATATTCCTACAATGATTCATGAGCAAAATTCATATGCTGGTAAAGCAAATAAAATGCTTGCGAATGTAGCGGATGCAATTGTTGGTTGTTATGAAGAAAATATGGAACAGTTCCCTAAAAATAAAACAAGAATTCTAGGGAATCCTCGTGCTTCAGAAGCAGCAAAAATTATAGCGAATAAGCAAATAATAAAAGACTTAGGATTCAATCCTGAAAAACCTTTTGTAGTGCTTGTAATGGGTTCATTAGGTTCAGAATCAGTGAACAATGTGTTAAAGCAAGCATGTAAGAAGATGGATCAAAAGTCGTATCAAGTACTTATTGTTACAGGTAGAAAATGTTATGACGATTTTATTCAAGAAGCGACTGAAAGTGCGACTATAAAAATCGTTCCATATATTGATGGACTAGCGACAATGGTTTTAGCAGACTTAGTAGTTGTTCGAGGTGGTGCAACAACCTCAGCAGAAATTACAGCTTTAGGAATTCCATCAATTATTATTCCAAGTCCATATGTACCAAACAATCATCAAGTAAAAAATGCATTAGCCTTACAAAATAAACAAGCAGCTGTAATGCTTGAGGAAAAAGATTGTACAGCAGATGCACTCGTTGATAAAATTGAATCAATTTTATCAAATAGCGAACTACGCGACGAAATGAAAAAACAAGCAAAAATGATGGGACGCCCGCATGCGAGCCAAGACATCATTGAATGGATAAATGATTTAATAGGTGGTAACAATGGATAAATTATATGAAGAACTAATTAAATATTGTGAAGTGGAATGTGATATTCCTTTTTCAAAGATGACAACTCTTCACCTTGGTGGTATTGTCAAATATGTTGTATATCCACGTAATATTATTGAACTTGGTGAAACAATGAAAACAATAAAAGAATTTAATGTACCTTATAAAGTATTAGGTAAGGGCAGTAATATTCTGTGTTCAGATGCAAACTATGATGGGGTAGTCATTCGTTTAGATCGTACCTTTGATGATTTATATTTTGATGATGATTTATGTACAGTACAAGCTGGATTATCAATCATCACAGTAGCCTATGAGGCAATGAAACGTGGATTAGCAGGTTTAGAATTTGCAAGTGGAATACCCGGCTCTGTAGGTGGAGTGACTTATATGAATGCTGGAGCATACAAAAGCAATATGGCTAATGTAATTGAAGAAGTACTTATTTATCGCAATGATGTTTTTGAATGGTTAAGTAATGAAGAATGTGGTTTTAGCTATCGTCATTCAATTTTTCATGAACATCCAGATTGGATTATCATCGCAGCGAAAATTCGTCTTCAAAAAGGAAATGAGACAGAAATTCGTGAATTGATGGATAACCGTCGTGAACGTCGTTTACAAACACAACCACTAGAATTTCCAAGTGCTGGAAGTATTTTTAAAAATCCAGAAGATAAATTCGCTTGGGAAATTATCGAAGAATTAGGTTATCGTGGTAAATGGAATGGTGGCGCATTTGTAAGTGACAAACATGCCAATTTTATTGTGAATGCTAAAAACGCTTCAGCAACAGAATTTTATGAACTAGTATGTGCGATTCAAAAAGAAGCAAAAGAAAAATTAAATCGTGAATTAGTGATGGAAGTGGAGAAATTTAATTGGGATTAAAAAAGAAACAAAAAAATGTGCAAGTCAAAGAACAAAAAAGTGCAGTAGATGAAGTCTTTGATCGAAGAAAGAGGATAAAGGCTGATTTTAGTTTTAGAAAAGCGAAGCCTCTTCTTTTCATTGTGGCTGTAATCATAGGTCTCATTACAGTGGCACTTGTTTACTATTACTCCCCATCATCAAAAATAAAGGCGGTAGCAATTAAAGGAAATTACTATTTAGAAACAGACTATATTAAAGAATTGTCAGGATTAACATTAGAAAATCGTTACTATCTTGTGTTTGATTATTTTATTGAAAAAGAAATTGAAAAATGCGACATGGTAAAAAATGCCACGGTTAAGCATAAAGAACAAGGTGTAATTGAAATTATTATCGAAGAAGAAGAACCTTTTGGCTATCGTTATGGTGAAAAGGGTGAATTGCTTTTAAAAAGTGGTAAAGCAATTGAATTAAAAAGTGAATTTTTGGATATTATTGCAGATGTCCCTTATGTAGAAGGATTTGACACAGATGAATTACTTGTAAGACTTGCGAAAGGATTTCAAAATGTTGATCGTGATATGATTGAAATTATGTCTGAAATAACACGTTATCCAATGTCTTATGATGAGAATACCATTCAAATATTTATGCATGATGGAAATTACTTTTTCGCAAGTTTCTATTCATTAGAAACGATTAATGTTTATCAACAAATTGCATCAGATCTAACTGAAAAAGGTGTATGCATTTATTCAGATGATGGATTGACAGTTGCGTATACTTCAATTTGTCCTTGGAATCAAATCGTTGAAGAAAAAGAATATTGGATTGATGAGTTAGGAAATATCGTTATCAATCAGTATGGTGATCCTGTGGAAAAGAAATATTATACGGATGGTAAAGGAAACTATATTCTCGATAAAGAAGGGAATAAAATCTTAATTCCAATGGGTGGAGAAGATAATTATGAAGAAGTTGTAAATCAAAATAAGGAATAAATTTTAGTTAAGAAATCAAAAAAAACAGTAAAATTACTGTAAATTTGTGAAAAACTGGCGAAAATATGCGTTTATAAGACAACAAAATTTGATAATCATATACTTTTTGGTATAATATTTAAAGGCTAGGAGGAGAAACTATGTCTATTGAAAAAGTGACTAATCTCGGAAATATCAATGTATCAGAAGAAGCAATTGCATCTCTCACTGGTGGGGTTGTAACTGAATGTTATGGAGTTGTTGGAATGGCTTCCAAGAAGTTTTTAAGAGATGGATGGGCTGAATTATTAAAAATCGAAAATTTTTCTAAGGGAATCGTTGTTCGTAAAACGGACAAAGGATTAGAATTAGATGTATATGTAATTTTAGGGTATGGAATAAAAATTTCAGAAATCGTAACTGAAGTTCAAAAGAAAGTAAAATATGTTCTTGAAAAAACATTACAACTGGAATTAAGTGCAGTTAATGTTTATGTTCAAGGAGTACGAGTAATAGGCTAGTGGGGGCGAGCATGAATACAATTAATGGAAAAACATTAAAGGACATGCTTCAAAGTGGAGCCTGTAACTTAAATAATCATCACACAGAAATAGATGCGTTGAATGTATTCCCAGTACCAGATGGTGATACAGGAACAAATATGTCAATGACATTTACAAATGGTGTAAAAGAAGTAATGCAATCAAGTCATGAAGAATTGAGTGCAGTTGCAAAAACATTATCAAAAGGTTTGTTGATGGGAGCACGTGGTAATTCAGGTGTTATTTTATCGCAAATTTTTAGAGGATTCTATCAAGGTGTGGATACAAAAACAGAAGTAAATGCTAGTGAATTAGCGGAAGCTTTTATGAATGGTAGTCGTGTTGCTTATAAAGCAGTAATGCGTCCAGTAGAAGGAACTATTTTAACGGTAATTCGTGAAAGTAGTGAAATGGCTCAAATCTATGTGAGTGAACATGAAACATGTACGCCACTTGAATATATGGGTGTGTTATGTGAAGAAGCTAGGAAATCTTTAGATACGACGCCTGAATTATTACCTGTGCTTAAAGAAGTAGGGGTAGTTGATAGTGGAGGAGCAGGATTGCTTCTTGTATTAGAAGGATTTAAAGCTGCATTAGAAGGTAATCCAATTGAAGCTAGTGAAGAAATTGCGACAACGCAAAGTGCTGCATTAGATCTTGAAAATGAAGGTTTTGGATATTGTACAGAATTCATTGTTCGTTTGAATAATGAAAGTTTAAAAACATTTAAAGAAGAAAAATTGAGAAATTCTTTAGCACAACTTGGCGAATCAATTGTTGTTGTTCAAGATGAAGAAATTGTAAAAGTTCATGTGCATACATTAACACCAGGAGATGCACTAAATTTAGCGCAACGTTATGGGGAATTTGTAAAATTAAAAATTGAAAACATGCAAGAACAACACAATACAATTACACAAGAAGCAAGTAAAGCAGAAGCACCAGCTATAAAGAGTGAACCTAAGAAATATGCAATTATTTCAGTTGCAGCTGGCGATGGTTTAAAAGCATTATTTGAAGAATATCGTGTAGATAAAGTAATCTCAGGTGGTCAAACAATGAATCCATCAACAGAAGACTTTGTAGCTGCAATTAAAGAACTTAATGCAGAACATATATTCATATTACCAAATAACTCAAATATTATTCTTGCTGCTCAACAAGCAAAAGATGTATTAGAAAATGATAACATTCACGTGTTATCTACAAAATCAATTCCACAAGGATTATCAGCTTGTATCATGTTTAATCCAGAAGTAGAAGTTGAAGATAATCTTGCAGAGATGAATGCTGCAATTGCACATGTTAAAACTGGACAAGTTACATACGCAATTAAAGATACAACATTTGAAGGTCTAGCAATCAATGAAGGTGATTACATGGGTATCTTAGAAAAAGATATCGTTGTTGCAACTCATGATAAGTTAGAAGCAACATTCAGACTTTTAGATAAGATGGTAGATGATGAAAGTGAAATCATTACCTTACTTGTTGGTGAAGATGCAACAGATGAAGATGTAAGCCAAGTAGAAGATTACATTGCATCTACATTTGATGTAGAAGTAGATACACAAAAAGGAAATCAACCAGTATACAATTTCATTATTGGAGTTGAGTAAGTCTTAGAGAAATCTAAGACTTTTTTATGAGATTTTTATTCTCATTATAGTTATGCTATAATGAGAATAAGTAGATAATGCAAAGGCGAAAATATGGAAAAAAAGGATTATATATATCGTGATTTACATAATTATGGCTCTGTATCACAGACATTAACGGAAAAGGGTTATAACTTTTCTTTTGAAGTTATAGAATCAAAAGTGATAGAAGCCAATAAAACAGTTGCGAATAAACTTGAAATTCCAATTGCTACAAAAGTATTTTATTATAAGCGCATTAGAATCGTTGAAGGAGTTCCTAAAACGGTTGAAGATGCATATATAGTTTATGCAAAAGTAAAAGGCATTGAAACTGGTGAATATTTGCAACAATCAATGTACAATGCCTATGAAGCTGTTTATGGAATTGAAATAGGTAAGTCAATAGAAGAATTCAAGATTGTCAACGCAACAGATGAAGAAGCAGAATTTTTGAAAATTAAAAATGACTCTGAAGTATTACAAATAGAGGGAGTAACATATAGTAAAGAAGATATTCCGGTTGAATGCTTTCAGGTAATTGCTGTACCAGATTTTTTTAGATTTAGAGGATGATAGAAATGACAAAATTAATGTATGTACAGTTAATGGATAGCATATTGCATAAAATTGTCACTGGTGAATATACGATAGGGCAAAAGATTATTTCTGAACGTGAGATGTCACAAAGATATGGTCTAAATCGAATGACAGTAAGAAAAGCAATAAAGAAATTAATTGAAGAAGGATATTTAATATCTGTTCAAGGAAAAGGAACTTATGTAAATTCGATTCCAAGTAAAGATAAAAGAATTGAATTAGGTGGCGATTCAGATGTTAGTTTAAGTGCTAGTTTAAGACAAAGTGGCTTTAAGTCATCACGTATAGTATTATCGCTTGATTGTGTGGAGAATGATGATTTTATAGAACAATTTCCAAACTCAAAAGAAATATATCGTTTAGTTAGATTGTCAAAGATTGATGAAAAACCTTATGTTTTACAAATCTGTGTATTTCCTAAAAATCTATTTAAAAATCCAGAGCGTTTTGATTTTGGAGAAGGATCACTTTATGATTTTATGGAAGAATATGGGCATAAACCAGTTTTATTGAAAACAGATTTACAGGTGATAGATATTCCTGATCCCTATGTAGAAATAATGAATACAAAAAAGAAGAAAAAAATATTCTATGTTGAATACTTTGGGTATGATGAAAATAAAGATTTAGTAGAATATACTAAATCATATTATATGTCTGAATATACAACATTCCGCTATATGACACATAAAAAGCAATAATTTGCTTTTTTTTCTTGTATCTTTTTTCTTAGTGTGATATATAATAGTTAAATGGTATACATAGTATACCAGTGATATTTGAAGTATACCACTGAAAAAAAGGAGGGAAATAAAATGACACTTTTTCAGGCGTTACTCATTGGCATTGTATCTGCATTAACACAATTAGAAGGTGGATGGTTAGGGGAATGTAAGCTTCGCGAACCGGTTGTAACTGGTTGTTTAGTTGGGCTTATTCTCGGTAATGTGCAACAAGGGCTTATCATAGGTGCACAATTACAAATGATTTGGATGGGGGCTACAGGAATTGGGCCTACAGCACAGCTTGATATTGGTACAGGGGGAACAATCGGTACAGCTGTCGCTTTAATGACAGGCACTGGAGCAGAAGTTGCGATTGCCTTTGGATTACCAGTAGCGGTAATTATGCAATTCCTAAATACTCTATTATTAACAGGATATTCAGGATTAATGAACAAAGCTGACAAATTAATTGATGAATTAAAAGAAAAACAAATTATTTCGATTCATTTCTTATGCGGTTTCTTAACATTCTTAGTTTATTTTTCACTAACATTCATTGTTATGTATTATGGTAATTCTGCAATTGAAGGTATTGTTGCAACAATTCCAGAATGGGCAAACAATGGACTGGCTGCAGTAAGTAAGGTTTTACCTGCAATGGGATTTGCATTATTATTAAATATTTTATTTGAGAGAGATTTAGTTCCATATTTGATTTTAGGATTTGTCATGGCGGCATTCTTAGGAATGTCAATGGTCTCAGTTGCTGCTGTTTCAATTGCCCTTGCATGGATTATTTATATTATTCGTTCGGAGTCAACTAAAGTCATTGAATCTCATGAAACTAAGGAGGAACTATAATGTCTAACAGAGAATATATTAATGAAAAAAATCAAATTACTAAAAAAGATTTTAGACAAATATTTTGGCGTTCATTTACTTTATTAGGATCATTCAATTATGAAAGAATGGAGGCATTAGGATTTCTATATGCAATGATGCCTACACTTAAAAAGGTGTATAAAGATGATCCAGAGGGATATAAAGATGCTTTACATCGTCATATGGAACCATTTAATATGACCGTTGCTCCATCACCATTTGTAATGGGAATAACATTAGCAATGGAAGAAATGGCAAAGGATGATCCTAATTTCGATAAAACAACAATTAATGCGGTTAAGGTTTCTCTCATGGGGCCATTAAGTGGTATTGGAGATACTTTCTTCTGGGGAATATTCCGAGTTATCGCGTGTGCATTGGGTGTTAGTTTTGCAAGTCAGGGGAATATTTTAGGACCTGTTGTTTTGTTAATCACATTTAATATTCCAAACTTTTTAACACGATACTATGGACTTCGTCTTGGATATTTTAATGGCAGTGGATTATTGAAAGATTTCCAAGAGTCTGGAAAGATGGGTTTATTTACTTATTGTGCAGGAATTGTTGGTATTGCTTCAGTAGGTTGCATGATTGCATCATGGATTGGTTTATCTTCTCCACTTGTATTTACAATTGCGGGTAGCGAAATCGTTCTACAAGAATATTTAGATCAAATTTGCCCACAATTATTATCACTTGTCGCAACGCTATTAATTTTCTTAGGACTTAAGAAAAAAATTAAAACTGTTTATTTAATTTTATCAATTATTGTTATTGCATTCTTAGGTGGTGTATTTGGAATTTTAGGATAGAGGTAAAAAGATGGCTATTGTAGAAGTACGTATTGATGATCGATTGATTCATGGACAAGTATGTGGTTTTTGGATTCCGCATTATAGTGTTAATAAAATAGTTATTGTTGATAATAAAATTGTTAATGATGATATGCGTAAGACTGCATTACAAATAGGATGTCCAGCAAAGGTAAAACTATCAATTCTTAACTCATTAACTGCTTCAGACAAGTTAAAGAGAAAATTAGATGAAGGTAGTAATGTACTAATTTTAACAGCTGATCCTCGTCCATTATTAGAAATGGTAGAAGATGGTTATGAAATTAAGAAAATCAAAATTGGTAATCTATCAAGTAAAGACGGATCAGTTCAAATAAAAAGAACGGTCTTTGTTTCACCAGATGAACTTGATTGCTTTAAAAAACTAATTGCTAAGGGAGTAACTATTGAGTCACATATGATCCCAAGTGAACATTCAGAAGATATTACAGAAATCATAAAAACATTATAATGGAGGAAAGTTAAATGGATGAAGTAAGTGTTTTAAATTACATGTATGATCAGCCTAGAGCATTGAAAAGTGCTTTTGATCAAAGAACAATTTTTGTTGAACCTTTTATTGAGTTATTTGCAAAAAATAATATTAAAAAAGTTTTATTCTTTGGTTCAGGAACTTCTTACAATGCGGCAATTATTGCAGCTCACTATTTTAAACAAATAGTTGGTATTGATGCAGCAGGAAATTATCCTACAGTTTTTAAAAATTATGAAAAAGCTGATTGGACGAATATGCTAAAGAAAGAAGAAATTTTATTTGTCGGTATATCACAATCTGGAACATCAATTTCAACAATAGATGTTATGAAGAAAGCAAAGGCTGAAGGATATCAAACTATTGTTTTAACTGAAAATCTAGAAAGTGAAATTACAAAACATACTGATAAAGTTGCTCATTTGTTGTGTGGTAAAGAGTTAACTCCTCCTGAAACAAGAGGGTATACTGTTACCATGTTGACACTTTATATTTGGGCAGTAGAAGTTGCTCGTTTAAAAAATATCTATAATGATAATGACTATAATCAAGCAATCAAAGAAATAGATAATTTTGTTAATGATTTTGACAAAGTGATTAAAGAAAGTTCAGCATGGTATGAAAGAAATAAAACGACAATTGTAAACAGTGATAGAATTTATGTAATGGGGTATGGAGTGGATTTTGGATCAGTGCTTGAAGGAATGTTAAAGATTGGTGAAATGTTAAGAATTCCTACAATCGGATATGAGATTGAAGAATATTCACATGGTCCTACAATGGCAATTACAAATAGACAAACACTTTTTATGATAGGTTCTGATGAAGTAGAGTGGGAAAGATGCTTACAATTTAGAGAGGTATTTAAAAAATATACTGATCGTGTTCATTTAATCACTTGTAAAGAAACGCAAATAGATGATAGAGATATTCAATTCAGTATTCATCCTAATAAATATCTATGTCCGATTATGTACACAGTACCATTTCAATTTGTAGCTGCAAAAGGTGCTAAAGATATTGGCATTGATACAAATATTAATCCTTTCGTAGAACCACTCGCACATTTGGAATAACAATATGGAAAGAGCAATTGTTATCGGACATGGAAATTTTGCAACTGGTTTGCAAAGTGCATTGGAATTAATAATGGGTGTTCAAACGAATATTGAATTTATAGACTTCGATAAAAATATGTCTATTGATGATTTAAGAAATAGAGTACATACAATTCTTTTGGATGAAAATACAACCGTATTTGTGGATTTATTTGCGGGTTCTCCATTTAATGTTGTTGTAGATGAAATATTGCATGGTGCTAATCCTCGACTTTTTTATGGAGTAACACTAGGGATGCTTATGGAATATGTTTCGAAATTATCTTTTGATATAAGAATCTCTGATGAAGAAATAGTTGATATTGGTAGAAACCAAGTAGGAAAATTTGTACTTACTAACTACAATCAAAATATTTCTGATGATGAATTATAATTAATGTTGTAGAATTAAAAAAACTTTTAAAAATGTTAGAAAAAGAAACCAAAACAAAGTGAAACAATGTTTTGGTTTTTAAATTGATAAGTAATGTTTATTGTTGATATTTTTAAACTATACAGTAACAAATAAATACTTTAAATATTTATACACAGAGCAATAAACGTGTTTTAAGTGTATAAAAAAATGATGGTTGTAGTTATATTTGAATTCCTTTATGATGAACTTAAATTAGAATAAAGAGAGGAGTATTTTATGTCATTTAAAGAAGGATTTTATTGGGGTGGAGCAACAGCAGCTAACCAATGTGAAGGAGCATGGAATGAAGATGGAAGAGGACCAGCAGAAACGGATATGTTAACAGCTGGAAGCAATCATTCACCACGAATGCTTACATACCAAATGCCAGATGGGACAACCGGAGCAATTCCAAGAACAGGAGGAAAACTTCCGGAAGGAGCAAAATTAGCAGTACTTGAAGACTACTATTATCCAAACCATGATGGTGTTGATTTCTATCATCATTACAAAGAAGATATTGCATTAATGGCAGAGATGGGATTTACCATGTTTAGGATGTCTATATCATGGAGCCGTATTTTTCCTCAGGGTGATGAAGAAGAACCAAATCAAAAAGGAATAGAATTTTATCGAAATGTATTCAAAGAATTAAAGAAATATAATATTGAACCTTTGGTAACCTTACATCATTTTGATACACCACTATATTTAGAAGAAAATTATGATGGATGGAATAATAGAAAAACAATTGAATTCTTTGATCGTTATGCAAAGGTATGTTTTGAAGAATATAAGGGTTTAGTCAAGTATTGGTTAACATTCAATGAAATTAATAATACCGTTATGTTTTTAGAACTCTTTGGAGATAAGGCAACAAAAGAAGGATATCAACGTGCTTATCAACAACTACATTATCAATTTATCGCAAGTGCACATGCAGTAAAAATGGCCCATGAAATAGATCCTAATTATGAAGTTGGATGTATGATTTGTGGTATCACATTCTATCCAGGAACAAGTGATCCAAAAGATATTTTATTAAATCGTCATTCATGGGAGAAAAATATCTTCTATTGTGGTGATGTACAAAGTAAAGGTAAGTATCCAACTTTCGCAAAACGTCTATGGAAGGAACAAGATGTTCAACTTGATATAACAAAACAAGATGAACAAGATTTAATGGAGGGCTGTGTAGATTTCTATACATTCTCTTACTATATGTCTACAGTTGTGACAACACATGAGACAGAAGGCAAAGTAGGTGGTAACTTCTCAATGGGTGCAAAGAATCCATATTTGAAATACAGTGATTGGGGATGGGGATTTGATCCTGAAGGATTAAAATACTATTTAGAAATGATTTATGATCGTTATGAAAAACCATTGATGGTTGTAGAAAATGGTTTAGGAGCTATCGACAAAGTTGAAGAAGATGGAAGTATCCATGATGATTATCGTATTGAATATATGCGTGAACACATTAAAGAGATGGGTAATGCCATTGATAATGGTGTCGATTGTATTGCATACACAAGTTGGGGATGTATTGACTTAGTATCAGCTGGAACGGGTGAAATGAAGAAACGTTATGGTATGATTTATGTTGATAAAGACGATGAAGGTAATGGAACATTTGAACGTCGTAAGAAAGATTCATTTGATTGGTATAAAAAAGTAATTCAATCAAATGGTAAAATAATTTAAAAGATAATTGACAAAGATTTATTTAATGGTTATTATAATAGCGTAAACGTGTTACTGATAATGCAGGCATGAGTTGATTTAGGGGACTCATGCCTTTTTTAATGCATAAGTGAGTAATGGGAGACAAATATGAATTTTTTTAAGAAACGCTACAAGAATAATTTAATGACGCCAATTGAGGGCAAATGCATAGATTTAGAATCGGTAAATGATCCTGTCTTTTCACAAAAAATGATGGGTGAAGGCATTGCGATACTTCCGACATCAACACTTGTGGTATCACCGTGTGATGGAGAAATAACATTGATATCAGATACTAATCATGCTTTTGGGATGGTTGGTGTAGATGGTGCTGAAATATTAATTCATCTAGGAATTGATACAGTGAAGTATAAAGGAGAAGGTTTTAAACGTATTGCACAAGTTGGGAAAAATGTAAAACAAGGCGAACCAGTATTAGAATTCGATATCGATTATTTTAGAAAAGAAAATATTGATACTACAGTGATGCTAATTTTATTAAATCATAATAAATTTGATTTGGACTATACAACAAATAGAGAAGTAACGTATGATACTACTGTAATAGAGTATATAAAGAAATGAGGATTGTATGAAAGTAGCAAGAACGTTTAATAATAATGCAGTAGCTGTTATTACAGATGATAATAAGGATGCAGTTTTGTTAGGTTCTGGTGTTGGCTTTGGAAAACGAGTAAATGACTTAATCGGGATGGAAAAAGTTGAAAAAATTTATTATATTCAAGATGATATGCAGACCAAATTTCTGCAGTTGCTTGAAAATACAGCAAAAGACTATCTTGTAATAGCCGAAAAAATTTTGGAAAAAGCAAAGACTGCAGGATTCAACGTCCAAACGCACGGTATTATATCATTGACTGATCACATTGCATTTGCAATCACTAGAGCGAAAGAAAATATCTTCTTGCCTAATTTAATTCTCAATGAGGTAAAAGCACTTTATAAAGAAGAATATGCAATTGGACTGTGGGCAATTGATTTAATAAAAAATGAAACGTCAATTCAACTACCGGAAGATGAAGCTGGGTATATTGCGTTGCATATTATTAATTCGTCACACAATCAAACCCCCGACAATACAGTTTACACTGTGAAGTTTATCCAAGGAACAATGGATATCATTGAAGAAGTATATCAGTTGAAATTAGATAAAGATGATTTAAATTATTTTAGAATTACCACGCATTTAAAATTTTTAGCACAAAGAATATTTTCAGATCAGCTAATTCAAACTAATGAAACAGAGGAGTTATATCAGTATCTGTTAAAGACAAATAGTAAACATGATGAATTTATTGTTAAAATAAGAGAATTTTCTGAGACAATATTTAATCATCAATTAAACCAACAGGAAATTTTATATATATTAATCCATATTACAAAATTTTCTACAAAGTAGGATTGTTACTGGCAACAGGCAAGACCCAAGAAATGTAAAACATTTTTTAGGTCTTTTTTTCATAATAAAGGAGGATAAATAAATGAAAAAAATTATGAATGGGCTTGAAAATTTTGCGAAAGTTATGATACAGCCACTTATGTATCTATCGGTTGCAGGTATCGTAATGGTACTAGGGGTACTATTAACAAACAACTTTTTGAAAGGAGTATTGCCTTTCTTGAATTGGTTTCCAATTCAATTATTAGGAAATCTAATTTACAATTGTGTCATGGTGATTATTAATAACTTAAATATCATCTTTGCTATTGGTATTGCAGCTGCAATTGCTAAGAAAGACAAGCACCAAGCAGCGATTATCGCATTCATGTCTTATTTAATGTATTTAACTACAAGCAATACAGTACTTCAAATGACTGGAAATTTGGCTACACCCAATGAAATGTTAGGATTGATTGGTACGGGGCAATCTTTAATTCTCGGTATTCAAAATGTAGATATGAGTGTATTTGGAGGAATTATTTTAGGGTTTTTAACAGGTTGGGTATTTAATAAGACAAGTCATAAACGTTTTAAAGGTGCCATGGAAATTTATTCAGGGGTAAGATTTACTTTCTTCGTTATGATTTTTGTTTCGATGGTATTTGGAGTAGTATCAACATACTTATGGCCATATGTACAAACAGTAATTTCAACCTTAGCGATGTTGATTAAGAATACAGGTGACTTTGGTTTATTTATGTATGGATTCTTAGAAAGATTATTAATTCCTACAGGGTTACATCATTTGATTTATACACCATTTCAATTTAGCGATTTAGGTGGAGTATTACAATTAGGAGATAAAACAATTGTAGGTGCTTATGCAATTGTTATGGCAGAAATGAATATGCCAGTTGCTCAATTCTCAGATTCAATTTATTATATGGCAATTGGATTTACTAAGATGTTTGGTTACATTGGAATCGGAGCAGCATTTATTCATACAGCTCGCAAAGAAAATAAGGCTAAAACAAGAGCAATCATTATTCCATTAATTATTACTGCTTGCCTTGCATCAGTAACTGAACCACTAGATTTCATGTTTGCATTTGCAGCACCGATATTATTCGTAATACATGCAATTATTGCAGGCGTATTCATTGTGCTATTATCTGTATTTAATGTAACTGCGTTCTGTGGCGGAAATTTAATTGCTTCAGTATTAATGAATGTCATGGCAGGTCCAGCAAAAACAAATTATCCAGTAATGTTTATTTTAGGAATTGTTCAAATCCTAGTATATTATTTCTTGTTTAGTTTCTTGATTAAAAAATTCAATATGAGAACTCCAGGTAGAGAGATTGCAGTTGAAATTGATGCTGCCAATAATGTGAAACCAATTAGCAATGATGAATCTAAAGAAAATTCAGAAATTGATGTAGTATCACTTGTTGATGGGCTAGGTGGAAAAGATAATATTCAAGAATTGGAAAATTGTTTTACACGTCTAAGAGTAAGACTAAAAGATCCATCATTACTAAATGACACTTTAGTAAATACAACAAAAAATAGTGGTATCGTAAAAAAGGATAATGATATACAAATTATTTATGGTCTTCAAGTACCAGAAATTAAAAAAGCTGTCGAAGAATATTTAGAAAAAGAGTAGGAGAAAATTATGATAATTACAATAGTAGGTGGTGGAAGTACATTTACACCAGGAATCGTTAAATCAATTGCTTTGCGCCAAAAAGATTTAGATGTAAATGAGATTCGTTTGTTTGATATCGATGAAGAAAGACAGTACAAGGTTAGCGTTGTCGTTGATTACATTCTAAAAGAAATGAATTCACCAATTAAGTTAACTGTTACTACAATACCAGAAATTGCTTATAAAGATGCTACATTTATTTTTGCACAAATGCGTGTAGGTAAATATGAAATGAGAATACATGATGAACAGATACCTTTGAAGTACGGTTGTGTTGGTCAAGAGACTTGTGGTTTAGGTGGATTAGCATATGGTCTGCGTACAATATTTCCAATGATGAAAGTAATAGATGACGTTGAAAAATATGCAAACAAAGATTATTGGATTTTAAATTATTCTAATCCAGCGGCTGTGGTGAGTGAAGCTTGTAGAGTATTAAGACCAAATGCAAGAATTATTAATATTTGCGATATGCCAATAGCAATATTGGAGATGATTAGTAAATGTGTTAAGGATGCTTCCGATTATGAAAGCTATAAAGTTGATTATTTTGGACTAAATCATTTTGGATGGTTTACATCAATTGATTATCAAGGTAGAAATATCATGGAAGAAGCTAAGGAATATATTCTAAAGCATGAAACATTATTACCAGAAGTTTATATTGAAAAAATTAAACAAACCAAATCTGAAGAAATTGTTCGACATGTAAGTAATTCTTGGTTGCATACATGGGCGAGTGAAAATGAAATGCTCAAATTATTTCCAGATTATTTACCAAATACATATTTGAATTATTACTTTTTATCAAAGGAAAGCGTTGCTCACTCAAACCCAACTTATACACGAGCTAATGAAGTAATAAATTCACGCGAGAAAAATCTATTTGAAGGCGTTGATCACTATTTAAAAACAGGCGAAATAACAAAAGAAGCATTTTATCATGGTGCACATGGAAATTTTATAGCCGATTTAGCGGTTTCTATTAAGAATGATGAGAATAAGGAATTTATAGTAATTGTAGAAAATAAAGGGATTATTCCTAATATTGCGAATGATGCTATGATTGAGGTACCACTAAAAATTGGAAAAAATGGTCCTGTTTATGCAAAACGTGATGCAATACCATTATTCTATAAAGCAATGATGGACCAACAGCTAGCTTCTGAGAAATTACTTGTTGAAGGTGCAATTGAAGGAGATTATCTAAAAGTTCTGCAATCATTTTCATTGAATAAAACAGTTAATAGTGCGAATGACGCTAAAGCAATTCTTGATGAAATGATAGAAGTTAATAAAGCTTATTGGCCGACATTAAAATAATAGTAAAAAGTCTTAGAATGTCTAAGGCTTTTTTACATTTTAAGAGAAGAGATATGCTATACTAATGCTATTAAAGAGGTGCTAAAATGAATGAGATAAAAGAGTTATTAGTTAAATATAGTAAGCAGTTTGAATGTGATTTTTTCTTATATGATGAAGCGTTTAATTGCGTTGCATACACGAGAGAAAGATTAGGGTTTAGAAATGATAATCAAGATAAAGAGGCTGTTGTTTCTTTTCAAGTTGGAAAACATGATTTTCATATTGTTACAGATGAAAAAGAAAACCGTGATTACTTAATGGTTGTTGCTATTGCTTGTAAGAATAGATTAGAAAAGCAAAGAGAAGAATTATCAATTGAAGAATTAATAAAGGAAGCAATTCAAGATACATTAACTGAGGAAGAGCTTAAACGATGTGATCAACATATGTTTGAAGACATTTATCAGCTTTATATAATAAAGCCAAAACAAGATCAAGAACGATTTGATGATTTGAAAGAAATCTTCTTTATTGATGATGAAATTGTAGTGACGATGGATGATAAGACAATTGTACTAGCGAATCAAATGGAACCTAGTGAGCTTTATGCGAATAACATGTTAAGTGATTTTAGAAAATACAAACTTGATTGCTCAATAGTATTTGGAGAAACAATACGTTCGGCAAGCGAATTGCATCAAAGTGTTAAAGAATTGATGGATGTATTTTTATTAGGGCAAATGTTTTATGAAGACAAAGACATACTATCTTCTAATGACTTAGGTGTATCTTATTTAGTATCTAAGTTATCACAAAATGATCTACGTAAAATAAGTGGTATGTGGACGAAGAATAGCTATGAGTTGATAACAGATTTTGACATTGAGTTTATCACAACATTTTTGAGTTGTAATTTATCGATATATGACACTGCAAATAAGTTGGTGATTGCAGAAGATGAAGTAGCAAAAAATATTGAAAAAATTAATCAAAAGATTCATCTAAATATTCTTAATTTTGAGGATGCAATGAAAGTAGCATTATTAATCATGATGAAGAAGAGGATAGAAGAATGAAAATTCCAGCATTTATAAAATTACCATGTACGATTGGTGTTGTTGCACCTTCTTTTGGTGTGTCAGGAGAACGATACATTGCTAATTATGAAAAAGCAAAACAAGAGTTAATAAAAGAAGGCTTCACGATTGTAGAATGTAAGAGTATTTATCAATTAGAAAAAGCACAAAGTAACACCCCAAAAAACAGAGCAAAGGAATTAATGAAATTCTATCTGGATGACAAAATTGATATTGTTTGGTCATGTGCAGGGGGCGAGATAATGAATGAAATTCTACCGTACTTAGATTTTAAATTGTTAAAACAAGCAAAACCAAAATGGTTTATTGGTTATTCAGACAATACGAATTTTTGCTTACCTCTTGCAACTCATGCACATATTGCATCGATCTATGGTATGACAATGACAGAATATAAAACAGATCAATGGATAGAATCAAGCAATGATTTAATAATGTTACTTAAAAATGATAAGACAGTATTTAAACAATATTTGGATGAAGATACAGGTGTTTTACCACGAAGAAATATTAAACTCGAAGGTTATTTAATTGGTGGAACATTAGATGTTATTACAAATTTAATGGGTACTGAATATGAAATAATTAAAAAATTTAGTAAAAGAAAAAAAGGGAAAGTTTTATTATATTTAGAAGCCTACGATTATAATGTTCTAGGTGTTAAGCGCTGCTTATGGCAAATGAGTCAAGCAGGATATTTTAATCATATTCAAGGAATAGTTTTGGGTAAGTTAAGAATACCAGAACCACTTTTTGATGTGACACTTGATGAAGCATTGAAAGATTTGAAATTGAATATTCCAATTATTTACGATGTTGAAGTGGGTCATACATATCCAACAATTCCTTTTGTAAATGATGCATATGCAAAAGTTGAAGTGAAAAATGAGCGTTTTACAATTACTTATGATTTTAAACATAAATAATTTTGTTTATGCTTATCTATCTTTTATAAGATAGTAAAGTAGTCTAAAATAGATGTGGGTGAAGATATGTCAAAAACATTAAAAGAATGTAGAATACCTCCTAAAAAAAGAGAGTTGTTCTCACAAATGGGAATTGAGACAAGTGAAGATTTATTATCTTATTATCCTTTTCGTTATGAGCAACTTCAATGCAAACCTTATGAAGAATGGAAAATAAAAGATAGAATTGTAATTGAAGCAAGGTTAATTACTTATCCTCGAAGTTTCTGTTTTAAAGGAAGTAGAACAATGACAAAATTCCAAGTTGAAAATGAGGATGATGTTTTTGATATTGTCATTTTTAATCGCCCATGGGCAAGCAAGATGGAACTTGGACAAACACTCACGATTATAGGTAACTACGAAGGAAATCGTAAAATTACAGCAATTCAATATAATACAAAACCATTGGTTGAACAGTTAGGGATTCAACCCGTGTATTCACTTAAATATGGGTTAACACAAAAAAATATCCATGAGTGTATAACACGTTGTTATGATTCAGTAAGAAATGAAATTGTGGATGATGTACCAAGCACGTATATTATGCGTTATCGCTTGCTTCATAAAAGAGATGCCTTAAGAATGATGCATTTTCCAAAATCTAATGAAGAGGTTGCACAAGCAATACGAACATTAAAGTATGAGGAATTTTTAAAGTTTCATTTAGCGATTCAACTTATTCGCAAACAAAATTCAGAATCTGTTCTTAAAGAAGGTAAACATTTTGATTTTGATGATGTATTTCGTTTAGCTAATCATTTACCATTTCCTTTAACAAAAGATCAAGTAAAAGCAGTGAATGATATTTTAGAAGACTTACAAAGTCAAAAGATTATGTATCGTCTGGTGCAAGGTGATGTTGGGTGTGGAAAAACAGTTGTTGCAGGACTTGCGATGTATGCCTGTTGCTTAGCTAAGAAACAGGCAGCATTATTAGCACCTACTGAAATTTTGGCAAAACAACATTATCAATCAATGAAAAATTTATTGAAATCAACCAATCTTCGCATCGATGTTTTATATTCAGCATTACCTACAGCAATAAAAAAAGATATTCTAGAAAGATTAAAAAATGGTGAAATTGATATTCTAGTTGGTACCCATTCTATAATTCAACCCGATGTAGAATTCAAACAGTTGGGATTTGTTGTTGCGGATGAGCAACATCGCTTTGGAGTAGAACAACGTCGTAAGCTTATTGAAAAAGGGGATAAAGTGGATTTCTTACTAATGACAGCAACCCCGATTCCTAGAACACTTGCGAATACTCTTTATGGAGACATGGATATAACAACCATTGAAACTATGCCAGCAGGTCGAAAAGAAGTGAAAACAGTTCTTGTTCAAGAGAATAGTTTTCGCCATGTTTTAGATGAAGTTGTAAGTAAGATTGAAGAGGGAAGACAAGTCTATGTTGTATGCAGTGCAATTGAAGAGAGTGATAGCATTAACGTTAGAAATGTATTGACCATCTATGATAATTTAAAAAAAGCATTTAAAGGAATTGCTAAAGTCGGTGTCTTACATGGCAAAATGAGTAGTGAAGAGAAAGAAGAAATTATGAGAGAATTTGATAAAAATGAAATTCAAATTCTAGTTTCCACAACCGTCATTGAAGTTGGTGTAAATGTTGTGAATGCAACACTCATGATTATTTATGATGCCCATCGTTTTGGCTTGAGTCAGCTCCACCAGTTGCGTGGACGTGTTCAACGGGGCTCTGAACAAGGGATATGTTATCTGCTTACGGATAGCCAAGATGAGAACAGTTTAGAACGTTTACGTGTTTTAGTAAACACGAATAATGGTTTTGAAATTTCTGCCGAAGACTTACGTTTGCGAGGACCTGGTGATATACTAGGAACTAGACAGAGTGGGTTACCTGCCTTTTTATTGGGTAATTTGGTAGAGGACACAAAAATAATCGAGACAACTAAAAAAGACTGTTTAGAAATTCTTCAACATGCAGAAGAAAATAGTCAACTCATTCAAAAAATAGTGCAAATCAATATGAATGCGCTTACAACGATGGATTAGGAGGAAATGAAAATGACAGTTATCGAATGGCTTGAGCAAAGAAATATTATTGTTAAAAATACAGATTTGATTAATCAAGCTTTTATGCACTCTTCATACGTGAATGAACACCGAAGCAAACATGATAATGAAAGACTTGAATTTATGGGCGATGCGGTACTTCAATTGTGGATTTCTGATAAGATATTTAGAATTGACCCACCGTTAGATGAAGGACATATGACGACCTTACGTGCTCAACTTGTCTGTGAGAAAGCTTTGGCAATTTATGCAAAAGAGTTAAGACTAAATAACTTTTTATTGTTAGGTTCAGGAGAAGAAAAATCAGGTGGAAGAGAAAGAGATTCAATTGTATCGGATATGTTTGAAGCCTTTTTAGGTGCTTTGTATATGGATAGCGGTATGGAAACTATTGATAATATCCTTGACGAAGTGATTACACCACGACTTCAAGACCCGAATCAAGTAATCGTTATGGATTATAAAACTAAGCTACAGGAGTTTGTTCAGTCGGATACACGTAAAACTGTTACATATGAAGTTGTACGTGTTACTGGACCGTCAAATAATCCAAAATTTGATATTCAAGTAAAATTGGATGAAATAGTTTTGGGTAGAGGTAGCGGAAATAGCAAGAAGAAGGCAGAACAAATGGCTGCAAAAGATGCTTTTGAAAAGATGGTGAAATAATGGAAATTAGATCATTTGGAAAAACAAACGAAGGAATGGATGCCTTACTTTATACAATTGAAAATGATGCGATAAAAATTTCAGTATGTAACTATGGTGCAACACTAGTATCGCTAGTATTGAAACATAAAGGAATTGATGTTGTGCAAGGTTTTACTTGTGTACAGGGATATCAAAATGAAGTGCAATACATGGGTCAAACTATTGGAAGAGTTTGTAATCGTATTGGTAAAGGAGTATTCACTTTGAACGATGTTGAATATCATGTGCCGACAAATAATAATGGTAATTCTTTGCATGGTGGAGATCATGGGTTTGATCAAAAAATTTGGTCAGTGGATGTTCAAGGTGACAAGATTATTTGTACATATTTAAGTCCAGATGGTGAAGAAGGATACCCAGGTAATTGTAATGTTACAGTTGCTTATACATTGTTAGATGATGGGATACGCTTTGATTATGAAGGAACTACCGATAAAGATACGTTATTCAATATAACAAATCATTCATTCTTTAATTTAGATGGACCAACAAGTGAATCGGTATTGGAGCATAAAGTTAAAATTAATGCGAATTATTTTGCTGGAGTGGATGAGAATGGTTGTACTCATGATGAAATTTATCAAGTAAAAGATACAGCGTTTGATTTCATGGAATTTAAAACTATTGGTCAAGATATAAATAATGATGAAATTCAGTTAAAGAATGGTAGTGGATATGATCATCACTTTTTAGTTTTCGGTGAAGGATTTAGAAAATTTGCAGTTTGCCAAGGGAAAAATGTAGAAATGACTATTTTTTCTGACTGCCCAGGTGTTCATTTATATTCATCAAATTTCTTAAATGGAACATCCGTTCATGGTAAAGAAGGCGGTAAATTTCCATACCGAAGTTCAATATGTTTTGAAACACAGTATTACCCTAATGCCATACAAACAGAATCATTTGAAAAACCAATCCTAAGAAAAGGTGAGGTTTGTCATCATAAGACAGAATTTAGATTTCTATAGTGGAGGAAAGTTATGAAAATTAGCGAAATTAAAACTAAACTATTTCAAGGAGAATTTGACGAACAATTAAAAATGATTAATTGTCGTGAAGACATCCAATCAGAGAAGGATCGTTATGGACAATTACTAGATCAAGCTCTTCAAAAGTTTTCTGATGTGGACGCACATTTGATTTGTGCACCTGGAAGAACTGAAGTAGGCGGAAATCACACGGATCATCAACAAGGGCGTGTACTTGCGGCAAGTGTAAATATGGATATTGCAACTGTAGTTGTTGCAAGCGATGATGTTTGTGAATACTATGCAGATGGATTTGAAGTAACACCAGTTAAAGTAACAGAATTAGATGTTGTAGATAGTGAAAAATTCACTTCAGAATCTTTGATTCGTGGAACATTAGCACGTTTTAAAGAATTGGGATATAACATTGGTGGATTTAAAGCAGTAAGTCATAGTAATGTTTTAAAAGGCTCAGGAATTTCTTCAAGCGCAGCATTTGAAGTATTAGTTGGAACTATTTTATCGGAACTTTATAATGATGGAAAAATTGATCATGTTGAAATTGCTAAGATTGGTCAATACGCAGAAAATAATTATTTCATGAAACCATGTGGATTATTAGATCAAATGGCATGTTCAGTAGGTGGATTTGTAACGATTGATTTTAAAGATAAACAAAATCCAGTTGTTGAACAAGTTAAATTTGATTTTGCCCATTCAGATTATGCATTATGTTTAGTGGATACAAAAGGTGATCATGCTGATCTTTCCGATGAATATGGATTAATGCCAAAAGAGATGAAAGAAGTTGCCCATGTATTAGGTAAAGAAATCCTTTCACAATGCACTAAAGAAGAATTTATGCAAAATATTGCAAAGATTCGTGAAACATGTTCAGACCGTGCATTATTGCGTGCAATTCATTTTTTCAATGAAACAGATCGTGTTTTAGATCAAGTAAAAGCATTAAAAGAAAATGATATGGAGACATTTAAAAAACTCATCATTGAGTCTGGTTATTCTTCATATATGTATCTTCAAAATGTGTATACTACAAAAGACATTGAACATCAAAATTTGTCGCTAGCACTTGCGGTATCTGAGCAATTATTAAAAGATAAAGGTGCTTATAGAGTTCACGGTGGTGGACTCGCGGGAACAATTCAAGCTTTTGTGCCTAAAACAATGTTAGAAGAATATCGTAAACAAATGGATGCGATTTATGGCGAAGGTTCATGCTTTGTATTATCAATTCGTCCAGTAGGTGGATATCAAATTATATAAAAATAAAACTCACTGCAAAGTGAGTTTTTACATCCAAGATAATGATGATTTAGGTTTACCGCATGATTGTCGAATAATGAGTTCACAAGGTACCATTGACATCATAGGATAAATCTTTTTTTGTTTTAAAAACATCGCAAGAAATTGAGCGCTAAATTCTCCCATTTTTTCTGATGGAACATTGATTGTTGTAAGTGGTGGATTGGCGTAAGCAGATGTTGGGTCGTTATTGAAACCAATCAGTGAAATATCATCTGGTACATTTAATCCAGCCTCACTTAGTGCGTTTAAAGCTCCAAAAGCAATAGGATCATTTGCACAAAAAACAGCAGTAGGTAATTTGGGTTGTGATAGTAATGACTTCATCATTTTGTAACCAGATTCTGTTGTGAATTCTTCTTCACGAATGTAACGTAAATATTCGACATTATATTGTGAACAATATTTTTCAAAATAGAATTTTCGTTGATCACGATATTGTAATCCATCAGTAGTATATTCAATACCACCAAGAAAAGCGATTCGCCGATGTCCTAAAGAAATAAGATATTCAACTGCATCTTTCATTGCGTTTTGAACATCCATGACAATTGTATTTACATAAATTTTATCCATGAACATATCGATAAAAATAATTTTATCAGTAATTTTACGAAATTCAGCAATTTCAGTTTTGCTAAACTTACCAATGCAAATAATGCCATCCATACCTTCAAGTTTTGTGAAATACTGTGCATCATTTCTGAATGAGCGAACAATTTCAATGTTGTTATTATGAAGGGTTGATTCTACTCCTACACGAATTGAATGATAGAAGGGGTCTGTTAATTCTTTCTCATTAGTATACCATTGAACAATCCCAACGCGTTGGCGTGTATAATTATTTTTCATTTTGATATCTTTTTTTACGTATCCCATTTTTTCAACTGTTTCAAATACTTTTTTCTTTGTACTTTCAGGTACATTTAGTGATGGATCGTAATTTAAGACTCTTGAAACTGTAGAAATTGATACATTTGCAGCTTTTGCAACATCACGAATTGTGGCCATAAAACATTTCTCCCTTGAATATTTTCAATGTAGCGTAAAAAAACATGATTGTCAATTCGTTTAGTAAACAGATTAAGAGTTTTTAATATTGATAGTATAGAAAGTGCTTATATATAGGCGTTTATTGATGTTAGGTTAAAAAAATTATAAATAGTTTTACTAAACATCACAAAGTTCACACAAAAAATCATTAAGTTTGTTGACGGGATAGTTTGAATTGTTTTATGATGTAAGCGTATACAAAACGTGAAAGTATACGGGAGGAAATAATGAAGAAACTTATAGCTTTATTAATCGCTGCAATGGCATTAGTTGGATGCTCAAGTGCACCAGCTACACCAAGCGAAACACCTGCAGGAACTGCTGGAACTACTGGAGGAGCTGCAAAAGAAGTAAACGTTGGAGTATCAATTTACAAATTTGATGACAACTTTATGACACTTTACCGTAACGAAATTCAATCTTATTTTGATTCATTAAGCAATGATCAAGTTAAGTACAACGTTACAATTCAAGATGGTAAGAATGACCAAGCAGAACAAACAAATCAAATCGATAACTTTATTGCTCAAGATTATGATGTTCTAATCATTAACTTAGTTCAATCTACATCTGCTGCAACAGTTATCGAAAAATGTAAAGAAGCAAACAAACCATGTATCTTTATTAACCGTGAACCATCTGAAGAAGATATGAACATGTATAGAGATGCTGACGGAAATGCAACTGACCCATATGCTGACATGTACACATATGTTGGAGCTGATGCTCGTCAATCTGGTAAATTCCAAGGGGAAATTATTGCTGACCTTGAAAACAAAGGTGATTTAAATGGTGATGGTGTTCTTCAATATGTAATGGTTGTTGGAGATCCTGAAAACGTAGATGCTAAATATCGTACAGAATTCTCAATCTCTCAATACGAAGAATCATCTGGATTAAAAGTTGAAAAACTTGATGAACAACGTGGTGACTGGGACCAAGCTAAAGGTCAAGAAATCGTTGCTAATGCTTTAACAAAATACGGCGACAAAGTTGAAGTTGTATTCTGTAACAATGATGGAATGGCTTTAGGAGCTGCTCAAGCTATCGCTGCTGCTAACCGTACAGTTGGAGAAGATATCTACTTAGTAGGTGTTGATGCTCTTGCTGAAGCTGTTGAATTAGTTTCAACTGGTGGAATGACTGGTACAGTATTAAATGACCATATCGGACAATCTCATCAAGCTGTAGACGCTGCTGTTAAAGCTGTTAACGGTGAAAAACTTGATACATACTACTGGGTAGACTATGTTAAAGTTACTCCTGCTAACGCTGCAGAATTCAAATAGTCAAAATTTATAATGGATTACTAAATTAAGTGTGCCTTAGCGCACACTTAATTTTTCAAGAAAAAGAACCTACTAGGGAGGAATAACAATGAGTGATTATATTTTACAAATGAAAAATATAAGTAAAAGCTTCCCAGGTGTTAAAGCACTAGATGGTGTATCATTAAATGTAAGACCAGGAACGGTTCATGCTCTTATGGGTGAAAATGGTGCTGGTAAGTCAACATTAATGAAATGTTTGTTCGGTATCTATTCTAAAGATAGCGGAGAAGTAATTTTTGAAGGACAACCTGTAGAAATTAAAAACACACACGATGCTTTAATGCGTGGTATTGCAATGGTGCAACAAGAACAACAACCAATTCTTGATAGAAGTATAGCGGAGAATATTTTCTGTGGACGTTTTCCAACTAAAAATATTGGTCCGTTAAAAATTATCGACCATGGGAAAATGTATGCAGATACTGAAGCACTATTAAAAGAAGTTAATATGAACTTTAATCCTAAAATGAAACTTTCAGAATTATCAGTTTCAAATATGCAATCTGTAGAAATTGCGAAAGCTGTTTCAGTGAAAGCAAAAGTTGTAATTATGGATGAACCTACATCATCATTAACTGAAAATGAAGTAGAAGGATTATTCGATATAATCAATAAGTTAAGAGCCAACGGTGTATCGATTATTTATATTTCTCATAAAATGGAAGAAATCTTAAAGATTTCTGATGAAGTAACAATCATGCGTGATGGTACGTATGTTGGAACTTGGCCTTCAAGTGAATTAACGACTGATTTAATTATTAAGAGAATGGTTGGTCGTGAATTAACGAATCGTTTCCCTCCTAGAGAGAATGTTCCAAGTAGCGTCTGTCTAGAAGTTAGAGATTTTACATCAATTAATCCTAAGTCATTTAAAGATATTAACTTTGATTTACGCAAAGGTGAAATCTTAGGAATTGGTGGATTAGTTGGAGCACAACGTACTGAACTTATGGAAGCTATATTCGGTGTTCGCCACATAGTTTCTGGAACTGTTAAGTATAAAGATGAAGTAATTAAAATTAAGCGTCCTCGTGATGCAATTAAAAAAGGAATTGCATTATTAACAGAAGATCGTCGTGCAACTGGAATTTTCGGTGTATTATCGATTTCAGATAATGTTGGTGTTGCTTCATTAGATAAATACATTGATATGGGATTTGTCTTAAACAACAAAAAACTAGAAGAATTAGTAAATGAAAATATTCGTAAAATGAGTATTAAAACACCAAGTACTAAAACACAAATTCAATCCTTATCAGGTGGAAATCAACAAAAGGTTATTATTGGCCGTTGGTTGGCGAATAATCCTGATATACTCATCTTAGATGAGCCTACACGTGGTATTGACGTAGGAGCTAAGTATGAAATTTATACAATCATTGCAGATTTAGCTAAACAAGGAAAATCAATTATCATGATTTCATCAGAAATGCCAGAACTACTTGGTATGAGTGACCGCGTTATGGTAATGTGCGAAGGTAGAGTTACGGGATTCTTAGAAGGTGCTGAAGCAACTCAAGAAAATGTAATGAATCTAGCTACGAAGTATATGTAAGGGAAGTAGAGGATAAATTATGGATGCAAAAAAGATAAAGAATTTTTTAAGTAATAATGCGATCGTACTTTTATTGTTTGTGTTAGTTCTATATGTTGGATTTACCCAAAAAGGTTTCTTCACAATGAACAACTTCAACAATATCGCATCAAATACTGCACCACGTTTCATTATTGCTCTTGGTGTTAGTGGATGTTTAATCACAAAAGGAACAGACTTGTCAGCTGGACGTTTAGTAGGACTTGGAGGAGTATTGGCATGTACATTATTGCAACGTGCTGATTATACAGATAAATTCTTCCAAAACCTTCCTCAAATGCCACTTGTTGCGGTATTCATTATAGTAGTATTAGTAACAGCATTCTTTGGATTACTGAATGGTGCTGTAGTATCTTATTTAAAGGTTCCACCATTCCTAGCAACTTTAGGTATGCAAACAATTGTTTATGGAATTAACTTAGTTTATTCAGGAGCTGACCCAATTGGTGGTTTAAGAAGAGATTATACTACATTGGCAACTGGTGGTATTGACTTAGGATTCTATAAATTAAAATGGTTATTAATTATTGCGATTGTTATGGGGTTATTGTTCTGGTTCTTATATAACAAAACTCGTCATGGTAAGTATATGTATGCAATTGGTGGTAATGAAAATGCTGCTGAAGTTTCAGGTGTTAATACAACAGCTGCTAAACTTCGTATCTACACACTTGCAGGTTTAATGTATGGTTTTGCTGGTTTCTTGTTAGCTGCAAAATCAGGTGGTGCATCAGTTAACTTAGGTTTAGGTTATGAACTTGAAGCCATTGCTGCTTGTACTATTGGTGGAGTTTCTACCACAGGTGGTGTAGGTAAAGTTCAAGGTATCTTATTAGGGGTACTTGTATTCGAATTAATGAAGACTTCACTACAATATTTAGGAGTAGATACTTCTTATCAATTTATTGCACAAGGTCTCGTTATTATCATTGCTGTTGCGCTAGATATTCGTAAGTATACAGCTAAAAAATAAACGTTATATGCAAAGACACTTCAAATATACGAAGTGTCTTTTTCTTTTGTAAATTAGAAAGATGAATATGAAAAGTAAAACTATGTTTTGAGCATGTTTATTGAAATGAAAGAAAATTAATAGAATAATTAGTTTAGGAATTTGGGAGGTAATTAAGAATGAAATATCAAGATGTAATACCAGAACAGGCACAAAGTACAATACTTTGCACTGTGAATTTTAAACAAGATGTTAAGACAAACGAGATTGTAGAAACATTTAAAGATTTTTGTGAAAGACTTCATCCTACAATCAATAGTATGAAGATTCGTTTTCCATATGATAATTTTAAGTTTTCAATGGGAATAGGTGCTGAAGCTTGGGATCGTTTGTTTCCACATGCTGAAAAACCTAAGGAACTTAAGCAATTCAGTGAAATTAAAGGGGTGAGTAAAACAGCCGTTAGCACTGAAGGTGATTTATTTTTTCATATTCGTGCAGAAAAAATGGATATATGCTATGAAATGATGTTGATTATTCATATGTTACTTAAAGATATTATCGATCCTGTCGATGAAACACATGGATTTAGATTCCGTGATGGAAGAGCGATTTTTGGATTTGTAGATGGTACTGAAAATCCAGACAGTGAAGAAGCGAAAGATGTTGTTTATATTGATGATAATAATGATCCATATCAAGATGGTACGTATGTACTTGCACAAAAATATAGCTTCGATTTAGATTTATGGAATACATTAACGGTTGAACAACAAGAATTAGTTGTTGGGCGTACAAAAGAAAATGACTTGGAATTATCAGATGATAAGAAACCAAGCAATGCACATACTGAAATTTCAAAGGCTCATGATAAAGCAGGGGAAGAAATCAAGATAATGCGTGCTAATATTGCATTTGCTGAAGCATCAAAAAATATATTTGGAAGTTATTTTTTAGGATATTCAAAAGATTTTTCGATTACGCTTCAAATGCTTCAACATATGTTTGAAGGAAATGAAAAAGATACCCATGATAGTATCTTAGATTTCTTTACACCGATTACGGGTAATTTATTTTTTGTTCCAAGTTATGAACAACTTGATAAAATTGCTTCTGGTGAAATTAATTAAAAAAACAGTGGGATTAAATATTCCCGCTGTTCTTTATTTTTTAGCTGCAAGTTGATTTCTTTCATTGCGCAAACATAGTTTTACTTTTATACCAATTAAGATAATAAATGCAATAAGCAAAATGAAACAATACATAATTAGGGTTGGTTGAGATCCAAACATCAAGGCAACTAGTAAGAACATAATAAATTGCCATTTCATTCGCTTTGCAATACCAGGGGCATCTTCATCTAATTTCTTATCTTGCCATCCTTTTTTGAATGGAGCCATAATATAAATATAATATGAGATATATTTCGTTAAGAAATACATACCTGCAAATAAGAAGATAAATATTCCATAAATTACCCATGCACCAAGTGTGCTCATGAGGTTGAAAAGGAAATAGATTGCAATAACTGCAACGGTATATAATGAAGCACTACATGCAAAATACATCAGTAAATCACTTTCGCTAATATAGCGGGAGTTTTTCTTCTTACACTCATCACATTGAATGTAACCAACATGGTATTCTTCAAATGCTGAAGCTATACTTTTATTCATATTTTGTTTACATTTTTCACATTTTACTTTCAAATTAATCACCTGTTCTATTTTACCATGAAAACCTACGAAAGAATATCTAATCTATAAACCCATAACTAATTATTTTTTCGGTATCCATGAGGCCATAAATAATCAAAGAAACTATAAAAGTTTCATAACTATTCACTTCAACTTACTATGTCAATTATATCACAAAGAACCGATTAATTCTTGCTTGGACTGGGTAGTCTTTTCATGTATAATAATGACAATGTGAGGTAAATGATATGGCGAAAATTCTAACAAAAAAACAGTTAAATCCGGATGTATATTTATTTGAATTAGAAGCGAGTGCAATTAGTAAAAAGGTAGAACCAGGACAATTTATTATTTTACGCGTTGATGAGTTTGGGGAACGTATTCCTTTAACCATTGCTGATCATGACGCCAGTAAAGGTACTATTACTATTATTGTTCAAGCAATCGGAAAGACGACACTAAAATTGAGTAAGCTTAATGAAGGTGATACTGTTTTGGATTTAGTAGGGCCATTAGGTAGAGCGACTGAATTTGAAGACGCTAAAAAAGTATGTGTTGTTGGCGGTGGTGTAGGTACTGCAATTGCATATCCAAGTGCTAAATATCTTTCTATGCATAATGTGAAAGTTGATATGATTGCTGGTTTTAGAAATACTGAAATGATTATTCTTGAAAATGAAATGAAAGCTATCGCACAAGAATGTGTCATTATGACTGATGATGGTTCAAATGGAAATAAAGGATTTGTGACAAATGCTTTGGAAGAATTACTAAAAAGAAATGAGTATGATTTAGTTATTGCAATTGGGCCAATTCCAATGATGCGAGCAATTTGTGAAGTAACTAGAACTAAGAATATTAAAACAATAGTAAGCTTAAATCCAATTATGATTGATGGTACAGGTATGTGTGGTGGTTGTCGAGTGACTGTGGACGGTCAAACTAAATTCGCTTGTGTAGATGGTCCAGACTTTGATGGTCATAAAGTTGATTTCTCTAATCTTGTTGAACGAAATCGCATGTATCGTGATGATGAATCTCATCAATGTCGTTTGATGAAGGAGGACGTTAAATAATGCCAAATATGCAAAACGAAAAAACTCCAATGCCTTTTCAAGATCCTACTGTTCGTAGTAAGAATTTTGAAGAAGTTGCATTAGGGTATACAAAAGAAATGGCTGTTCAAGAAGCTAATCGTTGTTTAAATTGTAAGCACAAACCATGTATAAATGGTTGTCCTGTACATGTGCATATACCAGAATTCATTCAATATCTTGCGAATGATCAAATTGATGAAGCTCTTCATGAAATTAAATTGACAAATAATTTTCCGAGTATTTGTGGGCGTGTATGTCCCCAAGAAAGTCAATGTGAGAAGGAATGTGTCCGTGGTATAAAAGGTGAAGCTGTTGCGATAGGTCGATTAGAACGTTTTGTTGCTGATCATGGTAAAGATAAAGTAGTTGAAGTTCAATCAAATGGTATAAAGGTTGGAGTTATTGGAAGTGGACCTGCAGGATTATCTTGTGCAATTGATTGTGCAAAAGCTGGCTTTGATGTAACAATTTTTGAAGCTCTTCATGCAAGTGGTGGGGTATTAACGTATGGTATTCCGGAATTTAGATTACCTAAAGCAATTGTAAAAGAAGAAATTGATGCACTTCGTAACTATAATGTTAAAATCGAAAATAATGTAATAATTGGTAAAGTAAAAACAATTGAAGATTTGTGGGACGAAGGATTTAAAGCACTTTTTATTGGTTCTGGTGCGGGTCTTCCAAATTTCATGAATATTCCAAATGAAAATGCGGTAGGTGTTGTTAGTGCTAATGAATATTTAACACGTTGTAACTTGATGAAAGCATATGATCATCGTTACGACACACCAATCGCTAAACCACAACATACAATTGTAGTTGGTGGTGGGAATGTTGCGATGGATGCAGCTCGTTGTGCACGTCGATTGGGTGATAAGGTAACTCTTGTTTATCGTCGTTCACTTGATGAAATGCCTGCAAGAAAAGAAGAAGTTGAGCATGCAATGGAAGAAGGAATTGATTTTAAAATTCTTACAAATCCGATTGCAATCCAAAAAGATGAAAATGGAAGAGTATCAGGAATGACGTGTGTATCAATGGAACTGGGTGAACCTGACGAAAAAGGTAGACGTGGCGTGACTGTAAAAGAAAATAGCGAATTTAATATTGATTGTGATTACATCATTATGGCAATTGGTACTTCAAGTAATCCATTATTAAAAGATTCAGAAAAATCACTAGAAGTAAACAAACGTGGGTGTATTGTTGTGAATGAAAATCAAATGACATCGATTCAATCGGTATATGCTGGCGGTGATGCAGTAAGTGGTGCTGCAACGGTAATTCTTGCGATGGGTGCAGGAAAGAAAGCCGCTGAAAGTATTTGTAAAGAACTGTTGTAAGTTAATAAAGAGGTGAAGACCTCTTTATTTATTGCTTAATATAGTTATTATATAAAAAATAAAATTTAATTAAGTAGAAATGTGTCTTAAAAAAACTGTTAAAAAATGATATGATTATAGACGTTAGAATGTGAGGCACCAATGAAACCATTACCATTAAGTAATTTAGTTCATAATCTCAATGTCAATCAAAAACTATTGACTTATTTTGATAATGCGACAGTAACGAATGCTCGATTTTTCAAAAGAAATGAACGATTAGAACTTACTATACAACTCGATAAAATTTTACCGTTTGAATTATATAAAGCGCTTAGTGAATATTTTTGTGCGTCTTTATGTAAAAGTTGCCGTGTATTTGTCGAAGCAACATCGTATGAAGAAAATATCCAAGAATTACAAAAGTATGTTTGGTATTTCGCAACTTTTTCTCCATCACATTTGATCTTTAAAGAAGGGATGCCATCTTATACAAATGATGGTATTCAAATACTTTTTTCCAATGATGGCGATGTGAAGAAGGCTTCATACTATGAAGAAGAATTAGTTTTATTTTTAAACTCTGTTGGATTTAAAGAACAGTTGATTACACTTTGTACAAAAGAATTGGTTGTTAAAATTGATGAACTAATTGTACCTATGAGTAAATCTGCTCCTTCTTCGAATAACCAAACAAAAAAAGATGAAACACCAAAATATTCGATGAAGCGTGTTAAAAAAGATAACTATATGGTTATTAAGTTAAAAGATGCATTAAATGAATGTGATAATATCCAATTTGATGCGACTATTTTTAGAGTGGTTTATCAAACGACTCGTACAGGAAATACAATTCAAACAATTTCCCTTGCAGATGAGACAGATGCAATTGTTATAAAGCGTTTTGAAAATAATCGCTTACCTCTTGAAAAAATGAAAGAAGTTAGTGAAGGGGATACAGTTAGAGTTTATGGATCAATTATCTATGATTCATATGAAAAAGAATTAGTTTGTAAATCAAATGATATTGAAAAGATAGAAAAAAATTCGCGTTCTGATTTATCTAATGAGAAACGTGTTGAACTACATACCCACACAATCATGTCAGAAATGGATGGTGTTTGTGAAATTGCAGACTATGTTAATCAAGCATTTGCTTGGGGACATAATGCTATTGCAATTACCGATCATATGGCGGTTCAAGCTTTTCCCAAGGCACAGGCAGCAGTTAGTAAAATATTGAAGAAAAATCCAGATGCTAATTTTAAAATGATATATGGTGTTGAAATGAACATGGTTGAACCACAGTTGAACATTGTTCGTAGACCAACAGCTCAAGATTTATTTAATTCTGAATATATTGCATTTGACCTAGAAACAACAGGACTCTCTTGTTTCTTTGATCATGTAATTGAGTTTGGTGGAGTATTAATAAGAAATCAAACAGTTATTGAACGTAAGCAAATGTTCATTAAGCCACCTGTGAAAATTCCTCCATTCATTCAAGAAAAAACAAGTATTACAGAGGATTTAGTGCGTGATGCTAAACCTTTTGAAGAAGCGGTTGATGAGTTACTTGAGTGGATTGGTGATCGTATTTTAGTTGCACATAATGCATCGTTTGATATTGGATTTATGAATGAAGAATTAAAACGTATAGGAAGAGAACCACTTAAAAATCCGGTTATTGATACGCTTGATTTTGCGCGTGCTATTCATAGTGAAAGACGAACATACCGTTTAGGAAATATTGCTCGTTTATATCGTATTGCGTATGATGAAGAAGTAGCGCATCGTGCGGATTATGATGCTAATGTTTTAGCGGATGTCTTTTTAGCAATGATTCATCAAGCTAAAGAGAAAGGTGCTCAAACATTGATTGATTTACAAAACCTACAAAGTGCACAGTCTTATGCAAAGGTTAGAAGTAGTCATGTTTGTGTACTCGCAAAAAATCAAAAAGGAATTAAATCAATTTATCAATTAGTTACAACTTCAAATACTGAAACGCTTGCTATTTTTGGTAATGCGAATAGTAAAGCAAATGGAAGCGAGTTCTTAGCGGAGCCACGTATTTTTAGAAGTAAATTAAATGAACTTAGAGAGAATATACTAATTGGATCAGCTTGTTTAAATGGTGATGTATTTGAAAGTGCAGCTAATCGTAGTCAAGAAGATTTAGAAAGAGCAATTGAGTTTTATGATTATATTGAAATTCAACCACTCGCAAACTATAGTCATTTAATTGCAATGCATTCAATTCCTTCAATCGAACGACTAAAAGAAGTTTTGATGCGTATTATTAAGACTGCGCAAACTCTTGGAAAAATGGTTGTTGCAACAGGGGATGCTCATTATTGTGATCCCACAGAGAAAATTTATCGTGATATCTATATTCAAACCCAAGGTATTGGTGGAGTACGTCATCCACTTTATGTATATAATGAAAAAATTCGTCGTAATTTAATAAATCCTGAACAACATTTTAGAACGACAACAGAAATGTTAGAAGCATTTAGTTGGTTGAATGATCAAAAATTAATTCATGAACTTGTTATTGAAAATACCAATAAAATCGCTGAGCAGATTGAAAAATCTCAACCAGTACCAGATGGCTTATTTGCCCCAACAATTGAAGGAAGTGACGAGAAACTACGTGAAGTTTGTTATCAAACAGCCCATCGTATTTATGGGGATGTCTTACCTGAAATTGTTGAAAAACGACTTGAAAGAGAATTAAACAGTATTATTGGCAATGGCTATGGAGTTATTTACTACATATCCCATTTACTTGTAAAAAGAAGTAATGAAGATGGTTACTTGGTTGGTTCACGAGGATCGGTTGGTTCTTCTTTTGTTGCAACGATGAGTGGAATTACTGAAGTTAATCCGTTAATGCCACATTATGTATGTGAAAATTGTCATTATGTAGAATTTATTGACGATGATAAAGTTGCTTCTGGATTTGACTTGCCTGATAAAGAATGTCCAGGATGTCATCAAATGATTCGTGGAAATGGTCAAAATATTCCATTTGAAACCTTCCTTGGATTTGAAGGAGATAAGGTTCCCGATATCGATTTAAACTTTTCTGGTGAATATCAAGATAAAGCACATTTATTTACTAAAGAAGTTTTTGGTGAAGATCATGTCTTCCGTGCAGGAACAATTGGAACAGTTGCAGATAAAACGGCTTTTGGTTATGTAACAGGATATTCAGAAGAAATGGGTATTGAAAACATGCGTAAAGCTCAAAAAGAGCGTTTAGCAGTAGGATGTACAGGTGTTAAGCGTACAACTGGTCAACATCCAGGTGGAATTATTGTAATTCCTCATGATATGGAAGTGACAGACTTTACACCCGTGCAATTTCCAGCCAATGATCCAAAATCAGAATGGAAAACAACGCACTTCGATTTCCATGATATTCATGACAATGTTTTAAAATTTGATATCTTAGGACATGTTGATCCAACAGCGATGCGCCTATTACAAAATATATCTGGTATTGATCCTAAAACGATACCAATGAATGATCCAGAAACAATGAGTATTTTCTCATCATCGGATGCTTTGAAAGCAGATATTCGTGAATATGGTGAGAAAACGGGTGCATTAGGATTACCAGAATTTGGAACAAGTTTTGTACGTGGAATGCTTGAAGTCACAAAGCCAAAGAACTTTAGTGACCTTGTCATCATTTCAGGATTATCACATGGAACAGATGTTTGGCTTAATAATGCCGCAGATTTAGTTGACCAAGGTATTACACTTCAAGAAGTTATTGGATGTCGTGATGATATTATGACTTATTTATTAGCGAAGCATTTACCACCAAAAGTAGCCTTCACAATCATGGAAAGTGTTCGTAAGGGTAAGGGGTTAAATGACGAATGGGAAGCAATTATGCGTGAGCATGAGGTTCCAGATTGGTATATTGATAGTTGTAAGAAAATCAAATATATGTTCCCAAAAGCGCATGCTGTTGCCTATGTTATCATGGCGGTACGTATTGCTTGGTTTAAAGTTCATTATCCACATTGGTATTATATTTCTTACTTCTCACTTCGTTGTGATGCTTATGAAATAGAAACAATGACCAAAGGAATTAACGCAATCAAATCGCGACTAGAAGAGATACGTAATCGAAGAAATAATCCTGAAACAGCAAAACAAGTTACAAATCGTGAACTAGCTACATATGGTGTATTAGAAGTATGTCTTGAACTCTATGCACGTGGTTATAAGATTGGTAAAATTGATTTGTATAAATCACTTGCGACAGAATTTACAGTTGAGCAAGATGACCATAAAATCATTATTCCACCTTTTACAACAATTGATGGTTTAGGTGAAAACGTAGCTAAATCAATTGTAGAAGCGAGAGAGAAAGGACCATTCCTTTCTAAAGAAGATTTAACATCAAGAACACAATGTTCACTAACATTACTTCGCAAACTTGAAGTATTAGGTGCAATTGATGGTTTACAAGAAAAAAATCAAATGTCATTATTTTAAAATAAATGGATATTTCTTGCTTTTTTTCACAAAAATGATAAGATAATAGATGTAAAGTAACTAAAGGAGTGGTGGAAACCACTCCTTCATTGTTGTTTAAAGGAGAATGTATGGATCAACTCGATAAAATTAAAGAGCTAATTTTACCCGAACTTACACCGTTTAATGTGAAACTCTATGACGTTAAATGGGTAAACGAAAAGAAAAATCGTATTTTGCAGATTTCAATTATGAAACAGGATGGTAGCATGGACATTGATACTTGCGCTGATGTTTCAGAAAAACTATCTTTAATACTTGATGAACAGTATCCTGAATTGGATGAATACTTTTTAGAAGTTTGTTCACCAGGAGCCGAGAGAGAAGTCAAGGAATTGAGTGAATTAGGTTATTTAATTGGGCAACATATTTATGTTCGCTTAAAACATCCAGCAAAGAAAATGTTGGAAATTGTTGGGGATTTATTAAAAGTTGAAAATGGTGAAGTAACAATGAATTACCGTGATAAAGCATTAACACGTGAAGTTACATTCAATCAAGAAGATATCGAATTCTGTCGTTTGGCAGTAAGAATATAAAATTCAAAAGGAGAATAATAGAAATGAATTTTAAAGATTTATTAAAAGCAATGCAATTAATTGAGGATGATCGTAAAATCTCAAAAGACATTGTTAAAGAAGCATTAATGGAAGCCCTAGCAAAAGCATATCGTAAACATGTCGATATCCCAGATATTCTTGTACGTGTAGATATTAATGATAAAACAGGTAAGATTACTGTTTTCCAACAATATTTAGTTGTTAGTGATGTAGAAGATGAAGAACTTGAAATTTCATTAGAAGAAGCAAAAGAAGAAAATCCTGAAATTCAATTAGGCGAATTCATTGAACATGAAGTATCAATTAATGATTTAGGTCGTGCTGCTGCATTATTGGCAAAGAATGTAATGAAACAAAAAATTCGTGAAGCTGAAAAACAAGCGGTATATGATGAATACATTGATTTACTAGATGAAATGGTACTTGGTATTGTTGAATCTGTTGAAGAAAAATTCATTTTAGTTAACTTAGGTAAGACAATTGCACTAATGCCTAAAGGTGCACAAATCCCAGGTGAACGTTATCAAGAAGGACAAAAAATTCGTGTTGTTATCACTGAATGTAATAAAGATACAAAGGGTTCTCAAGTTTTAGTATCTCGTGCAGATGCTAAGCTTGTAAAACGTTTGTTTGAAAAAGAAGTTCCAGAAATTTATCAAGGCATTGTTGAAATTCGTGGAATTGCTCGTGAAGCAGGTGAAAGAACCAAGATGGCTGTTTATTCGAAGAATGCTGATATTGATCCTCGTGGAGCTTGTATTGGGCCTCGTGGACAACGTGTTCAAGAAATCAGTGATGAACTAAATGGTGAGAAAATCGATATCTTTGAATGGAGCGAAAATACAACTGAGTTAGTTAAAAATGCGTTAGCTCCAGCAGAAGTTATAGCGGTATTACCAACAGAAGAAAAACGCTCGTTGTTAGTTGTTGTTGATAATAGTCAATTATCATTGGCTATCGGTAAAAAAGGTAAAAATGCTCGTCTAGCAGTTAAACTTACTAATATGAAAATCGATATCAAAACAAAAGAAGAATTAATTGAACAAGGTGCTGATTTTGATAAACTAATGTTCAATTATGAAGTTGAACAAGAAAAATTCAAACGCGAATTAGCTTCTAGAGCCATTGCTCAAATGGAACAAGAAATGGAAGTTGAAGCGATTGAGGAAGTCGTTGAAGCCACAATTGAAGAAGTTATTGAAGTTGTAGAACCAGTGATGGAAGTTCTTGAAGAAACACCAGTTGTTGAAACTATTGAAGCAGTTGAAGTAGTAGAAGAAGTTAAAACAGCTCCGGTTATTGAACCAGTTAAGAAAGCTGAAGAAAAAATCGAAGTAGAAAAAGTTGTTAAGAAAGTTAAACGTGAACCTAAAGTGCGTACAGATTATGTATCTGTATTTGAAAAACTTGCAGAATCACCTAAACCTAAAACAGATAAACCTGAATTTAAGAAACGTAAGAAAAAAGATGAAGACGAACGTAAATTACGTTCAATTGATATCAAGAAGGATAAAGATTATGATATCAAACCAGTATACTCAGAAGAAGAATTGGAAGAAATCCGTTTACGTGAAGAACAAGAAGCACTTGAAGCTTACTCTGACGAAATTGATTACGATGAATTTGAGGAATACTACGAAGAAGATTAGTGGTGAAGTATGAAAAAGATTCCAATGAGAAAATGTGTTGCAACACAAGAACAATGTCCCAAGAAAGATTTATTGAGAATTGTTAAAACTCCTGAAGGTACAATTGAAGTTGATACGACAGGAAAAATGAATGGAAGAGGAGCTTATCTAAAAAAAGATGAAGCTGCTGTTGAAATAGCCAAGAAAAAAGGTGCACTTTCAAAAGCCTTAGAATGTCCGATTCCAGATGAAGTTTATGATAAAATTCTTGAGGTAATTCGTGGATAAAAAACTTGCAGGATATATAGGAATGGCATGCCGAGCACGTAAGATATTAATCGGTGATACGGCAATCAAAGCAATTCAAAAAAAAGATGCAAAAATTGTGTTGTTGGCTGAAGATTGTTCATTGAATACACAAAAAAAAGTACTTGATAAATGTACATTTTATCAAGTGGAGGTACTAAAAGTTGAGTCTAAGGCAGAACTTGCATATACAATTGGTCGTGCAGATGTATCGTTTGTCGCTGTTGTAGATGATGGCTTTGCCAAGGCAATACAAAATTGTTTGAAATGAGGTGGAATGATGGCAAAACAAGTAGCAGCAAGAGGTAAAAGAAGAAGCAATACAGGAAACAATAACAACAGACAACAAAAAACATTTATTCCGAAGAATGATGTTGTTGTAAAAGAAATTACATACACGGAAGGAATAACTGTTGGTGAGTTAGCACAAAAGTGTAATAAATCAGCGAGTGAATTGATTAAATTACTTTTCATGTTATCAAAGATGGTAACAATCAATAGTTCTTTAGATGAAGAAACAATTCAATTGATCTGTATGGAATATGGGATTGAAGCACAAAAAGAAGAAATTGTTGATGAAGATAGTTTAGAAGATAACGAAGTTGATGATCCTAAGCTTCTTGAAGAAAGACCACCAATTGTTACTATCATGGGTCACGTAGACCATGGTAAAACTACATTGCTTGACTCTATTCGTAAAACACGTGTGGTTGAAGGTGAATTTGGTGGAATTACACAACACATTGGTGCATACCAAGTTGTTGTGCATGGTAAAAAAGTAACCTTCTTAGATACTCCAGGACATGAAGCATTTACTGCTATGCGTGCTCGTGGAGCAAAAGTAACAGATTTATGTATTATCGTAGTCGCTGCTGATGATGGTGTAATGCCTCAAACAAAAGAAGCAGTTGACCATGCGAAAGCGGCAGAAGTTCCTATTATTGTCGCAGTAAATAAAATGGATAAACCAGAAGCTAATCCAGATCGTGTTATGAATGAAATGTCTGAATTAGGTCTCATGCCTGAAGAATGGGGCGGAGAAACTATTTTCGTTAAATGTAGTGCAAAAGCTGGTGAAGGAATTAAAGATATTTTAGAAACGATTTTAGTTGTTTCTGAAGTACGTGATTTTAAAGCTAATCCTAAACGTATGGCTACAGGTACAGTTATTGAAGCGAAACTTGATAAAGGTAGAGGTCCAGTAACAACATTACTTGTACAAAACGGTACATTAAAAGCTGGTGATCCAATTGTTGTTGGTGCATGTTTTGGACGTGTACGTAAGATGACAGATGATCGCGGGCGTGAAATTAAAGAAGCAGGACCATCAACTCCAGTTGAAATTATTGGTTTAAATGATGTTCCAGTTGCAGGTGATAACTTTAAGGCATTTGCATCTGAAAAAGCTGCTCGTTCAGTTGCAGAAAGACGTTCTCAAACTAAGATTGAACAAGAACGTAAATCAACTTCTGCAATGTCACTTGATGATTTAGCTGCACAAATTGAAGCTGGATCTGTTCAAGAAATCCCAGTAATCGTTAAATCAGATGTTCAAGGTACTGCTGAGGCTGTAAAAGCTTCTCTTGAAAAAATTGATGTATCTGGTATTAAGGTAAATGTTATTCGTTCACAAGCAGGTGCTATCTCTGAATCAGATGTTATGCTTGCAAGTGCGTCAAAAGCAGTTATCTATGGTTTCAACGTTCGTCCAGATGCGAATGTTCGTAAAAAAGCTGAAGAAGAAGGTATCGATATTCGTTTGCATAACATTATCTACAAAGCAGTAGAAGAAATGGAACTTGCGATGAAAGGTATGTTAGCTCCAGTTTATGAAGAAGTAGTAATTGGTCAAGCAGTTGTTCGTCAAACATTCAAAGTATCTAAAGTTGGTACTATTGCTGGATGTATGGTGACTGATGGTAAGCTTGTTCGTGATTGTGGTGTTCGTTTAATTCGTGATGGTATTGTTGTTTATACAGGAGTTCTTGGATCATTGAAACGTTTCCAAAATGACGCTAAAGAAGTTTCAAGTGGATATGAATGTGGTATTACAATTGAAAACTTCAATGATATTAAAGATGGCGATATCGTGGAAGCATATCAAGATCAAGAAGTTAAACAATCTTAATGAAAGTTAAACAAGAAAGAATTAATCAAATTGTCCTTAAAGAAGTAAGTGATATTATTCAATTTACACTTAAGGATCCAACAATTGGATTTATAACTATTACGGATGTGCAAGTAACAAATGATTATTCTTACGCAACGATTTATGTTTCTTTTCTTGGTAAACAAGAGAGAAATGAAGCAGGTATGAAAGCCTTAAATCGTGCAAAAGGATTTATTCGTTCAGAACTTGCAAAACGATTAACAATACGAAAAGTACCAGATCTAATCTTTAAATTAGATGATACATTAAATAAGAGTCGTAAAATTGATGCGATTCTTCAAGAAATTCATAAAAATGATGAAAAGGTCTCTAAATAGAGACTTTTTTTCTTGTATATATGCTAAACTAGAACTAGAGATATTCATATAAGAGGGTGAATTATGAAGAAATTAATTATATTTATTTTCTGTTTGTTACTAGTTGGTTGCCAATCAAGTGAAATACCAATAGTTTCATCAGTATCACCTGAAACAACTTCATCAACTACAATTAAGGAAGAAGGATTAATCAAAGACTTTATAAATGAGAATGCTGTATTTGTCGGTGTTAATATCACAGCTTTTAGTAGATGGAATGTTGAGTTTAAGAATGAAGAATTTAAAAAACAAGTTGAAGATATAATACTTAATACACCATATTTTACAGAGGTCAATGCAGATAGTAATAGCGGTGGGTATGGGATTGAATTTATATTTAATGCTGGACTCGAAATAAATGTACATTGCTATGATACTAAACTAGATATCAATATAGGCGATGAACAAGTCACAAATCAAAACACGATGGTTCAGAATAACATATTGGTTGAGTTATTTCCTAATGTGCTAATTGATAAAGAAATACGTTTGAATGATCGGGTACTAATTGGAACACTTCTTACTTATGAAACCGATGATTATCAAGTAGCTGAAGATGGTTTAAGTATGGGATATGAATGGGAATTAACGAAGGAAGAATTTGACTTAATTAAAAATGGTGGTATTGAGGGAGTTACATCATCTTATCAAATGAGTGATTCAAATACGCCGATGAAATCTTTACCTACAAAAGAAGATATTACTAGCGTACTTTATCTGGAGTATAAAACGGATGAAGCGACAAGTATCTATTATCTAAATTATAAAATAGTTGAGAAGTAGACTTCACTTAAAAGAGTGAAGTTTTTTTTAGGATTTTGTAATTCCTTAACTATAAATAGATAAGGAAGGTGATGAAATGAAAAAAATTTATGTAGATCCAGTAAGGTTAGATGTAAGTGCTATGAAAATAGAAAGTGAAACCCAAGAATATCAGCGTTGTTATTCACTACTATTTGAAGAAGTTGAAAAAATGAAGAATGCTTGGCAAGGGAAGGATAATATTGCTTTTACAAATCAAATTAGACAATTTGAAGGTGACTTTAAACAAATTCAAATACTTTGCCAGCAATATGCAGAATTTTTAAAAAATTCTGCAAGAGCATATCGTGAAACACAAAATGAATTAATGAATCAAGTAACAAGAATATAGGAGGAAAATATGGACGATATTAAAATATCACTAAGTGAAGTTTCAGAATGTGTTGGACAATTAAGAAGTCTAGGAAATCAGATTTATGATCATCTACAAATCATAAAAAAAGAAATGGATAGTTTAAATGGTTCATGGATAAGTGAATCTGGGGAGACAATCCGTGGTAAGTTTGGAGTTTTTTCAAATCGTTTTGAACAACAAAGAGAAGTAATTCAATCTTATGCAGCATTTTTAGATTTAACTGTTTCGAGTTATGATTCTTTAGAGAATACAATAAATGCCAATGCGTCTAATTTCTAAATTTTTACAAATCATATTATGTATCTTTATGGTTTTAATTTATGGATGTGCAAAGAAAATAGAAACGATGACTATCGGAGAATGGTTAGAAAAAATTGTTGTTGAAGCGAATATACCCGAGTCAACAAATGATAGTCCTTATTTTTTGAATATTAAGGAAAATAGTAAATACTTTCCATACGTTCAAGCAAGTGTTGAGTGGGGAATATTAGATACAACAAAGGCTATTGATGTAGATGCACTTCTTACAAAAGAAGTTATGGCTTATACTTTGGTCAATTTAATGCAAGAAGAATTGAATGCCACAGCAATAAAAGATGCTTCAAAAAGTAATTATCCAGAGCATTGTGCTAAGTCGATTAGTCTAGGAATCTTTCAAACGGATAATAGAGGTTTATTTCATCCGTTGGATAAAGTAGATATCACTCTTGCAAATGAGAAATTGAATTTAGTATTAGGTTATATTAATAATTATGAAGGTAAAGATATAACGAAAGTTGACTTAAATGAAGAGATAATTGAAACAGATATCCCGATTGAATTTAGTGAAGTTGATAAAATAATTCGATATCAAGACAAGGTAAATTTTAAAGAGAAAGATATAATCCATTGGAATGATGGAACAGATCAATATTTCAAAGTTGAAGAAATTTTTGAAACGGAAGAATTTATTGAAGTGCAATTAAGTGAAGTAAATTATTTTGATTTATTTGATGAGGTAGAAGTGGATGGAAGCTTTGAAGTTGATTTTTCAAATGCTTCTATCACTTCTTCTTTTAAAGAAATTAGTCCTAATGAATATCAATTTGATAAAATGGTACTTAAAGAATTTGGATTAGGAGACCTAAGTGGAACATTTAATGTTGATAATGAAGGAATACAGATACGGCTTAAAAAACAACAAAAGCATGGTGAGATAGTTAGTGAAATAAAGTTATACAAGGTAAAACCAACAATACGATGGAAAACAAATTCAAGAGGTATAGAAGATGCATATTTTAAACTTGATTTTTCGATTCTTGAATCAATAAAATATCATAATACAAAATTTAAAAATTACTATTCAGATTTCAAAAGTTTACAAGGGAAAGATTTAATCACAAAGATTATTAATACATTTCACGAAAGTGAAGAGATGGATGGTGTATTAATACCAATCTGTGATATACAAGTGCCAATACCTAATGTGCCTATCTTAACTCTGGGAATGAAGTTGCAACTTCATTTGTATGCCAGTGGTAAGGTTGAAATAGTACTTACTAATCAACATCAAATAGGACTTGAAATTAGAAATAATAAACTTAGAACTTTTAATGAAAACAAGCGAGATTTTGATTTCATTATGAAAGCAAGTACTAATTCTACTTTAGGTTTTACTACATCGCTCATGGCTGCAAAAATTCACCTACTAGATATTGGAATAAAAGGAGGGATTGAAGGAAGTGTAGGTACTACAGTTCATTTGTATGATAAAAATGGTGAGATGACAACAGCTAAAATCAAAGTGCCTCTTGATGTTGTGGATGAAAGTACAGTTGGACATGATGATGTAAAAGTGTGTGGTGATATCAATGCTAATTTACTGTTGGATATTACAATTAATTCAAAGAAGACACTTGCGAATAAATTAGGTTTAACTAAAACTTGGAATGTTTTAAATAACAATAATGCTTCAATTATTCCAACTAAGAAGACACATCTAGAGAATTGGCAATTCTTAGAACGTTGTACACGTGGTAAGAGAAGAAAACAACAAGAGAAAGAAGTTATAAAAACCGATAAAATTGTTTTAGACCGTGTTAATTATTTAATAAAAGTTAATGATTCAAAGATAATTACAATAAAAGGTTTACCCGAAGAATATGCAGATACCGATTTAATCTATGAAACAAAAGATAATGATATTTGTTCGATAAATAAGAACGGAGAAGTCAACGGAATTAAAAAGGGAAGTTGTACAGTAAGTATAAAAACAAGCGATAATAAATATTCTACTCTTTGCCATGTGTTAGTAAGTTAATATGAATTGTATTGTTTACAAAGATTCAAAGCAGTGGTTGTTTAGAGTTAAAAAAGGAAAGTGCTTATTGAAGTTAGATGATGAAGAAATACATGTATTTAGTGATCGAGAGAAGGAAATCATTTTAGAAGATGCATATGTATATGTATTTACGGAAAATCACGGTTTTGCAAAATATCGAAAATATGAAATCATTGATGAATTGATACTTAGTAGACGTTCTTATGCATCAATACAATTATTAGGGTTGAATGAGGATGTAATTTTGAATCTAAGGAATAAAACAATATCAATGAATAATAATGTTTTTGTCGATTATCACTTACAAAATTCCTTTGAGTTAAATGATGTTATATCGATTTTCCAATTACGTATAATAGTCACAAAGAATTTCATTTTAATTAATCAACCTGCAGATGTACAAATTAATTTATGCTATAAGAAGGAATTTCAGTACAATACTTATCGTTATAGTGTTTTGGATATAGATTATGGTGTCTATCAAGGTGTTAAGGAAATGCCTAAGCTAAGTATTGATTTTAGACAATTTGATAAATTGGTTCCGTTTGAAAAAACATCGAACTTAATTGTCATTTTACCAATGTTGATGATGTCGTTAGCTTCTTTGGCTGTAGGTATTAATTCAAGCTACAATTCATACATGCAGGGTAAAGAGGGATTTGATTTAGTTATACCATTTATACTACCTTGCACGATGCTTGTAAGTACAATGTTTGTGAAACCACTAAATTCATATATAGAAAATCGAAGGTATAAGAAGAAAAATTTTAACAGAAATAAATCTTTAGATGATTATTTTTATGATTTAGAACAACAACGATGTGATTTTGAAAAACAACTAGATGAGTTCAATAAGAATGCATATTTACTTGCGGAAGATATAGAAATAAATCACATTAAAAAAACATATCTTATGAATCAAATGAATCTTGATAATCTTTTAATACCAATTGGATTAGCTACTATTCCATCACGAATTAGCTATAATCAGATTCCTTCTTATAATGATGCAGAGTACTATAATCGATATCTAGCGTTCAAAGATAGACATATATCAATGGATAATAAAGTGTTTCATCTGAAATTTTCAGAAATTAGTTCAATTGTAATTAAAGATGCTATTTTGTTTGAATGGATTTTACTTCAATTACGTTTTTGTGTTGATGACAAAAAAGTAGAAATATATCTATTTACATCGGATGAGTGGTTGAATAATAAAAAGGAATATTTGTTTCTAAATCTTATCGTTATAACTTCAAGTGATTCAGAATTATCTTCAAAGGATAATAAAAGCAAAATTGCACTAGTTACTAATGAGAAAATCTATGAACAAACAAGATTGGAATTTGTCTCTACAATATATTTAAATACATCTACTAAAATTTGCGACTGTTCTATAGTGATGGAAAATGATGGTTATATTTATAATAATTCAATAGTTTTTCATAACAAACTTAATTGGGAAGTGATAACTATTTTTAAAAATAACTTGTTAAAATATTTTGGAAGAATGTTGAGATTAACTCATAATAACTACAAACTATTTGATTTATATAAATTTGAAATTACAAAATGTTACATAAACAGTAATTGGATTACAAATAAGCCCTATGACTATTTAAAAGCTCCAATAGGCATGTGTAATGGAGAAATCTTTGAAATTGATTTAAATGAAAAAGTTTATGGTCCTCATATTTTAATTGGTTCTACAACAGGTGGAGGAAAATCAGAAGCAATTATTACAATTCTCTATTCACTCGCAATTAATTATAGTCCTAGGTATTTTCAGTTTGCGATAATTGATTTTAAGGGAGGAGGTCTCGCAGATGCATTTAAGTTAGATAAACAGACATTACCTCATTGTGTAGGTAGTCTTACAAATTTAGATAGTAGTGAAATGGAAAGATTATTAGTTTCATTTGAAATTGAAAGCAAAAGAAGACAACTTTTGTTTTCTAAAATGGTAGCAGTGAGTAAACAATCTCCAATGAATATTGGCAAATATCAAAAGTTAGTTGATGAAGGCATCGATTTACCACAGTTAGCACATTTGATGTATGTTATTGATGAATTTGCTGAATTGAAAATGAGTGAACCCAATTTTGTAAATGAATTAATTCGTGTCGCTAGAATAGGACGTAGTTTGGGTATTTATCTATTGTTGTCAACACAGAAACCAGCTTCTGTAGTTGATGGCCAAATCTGGGCAAACTGCAGTACTCGTATTTGCTTAAAGGTACAAGACCGCCAAGACAGCATGGAGATGATTGAGTCAGATAGAGGAGCTTTTTTAAAACAGCCAGGACATTTCTATTTATTTAATAATCAAAAAGTAATTGAAGGTCAAATGGCCTTGACGAGTTCTGACTATTCTTATGCTGACAAAACAAACATAAAGCTATTAACAAATCACTTACAAGATTTACAAAATAGAGATTATGGTGGAGAATCGCAAATAACGACACTTTTGAATATCATGGCTACCGAGAATGAAAACATACATAAATTATGGCAGCAATCACTCAAAAATGAAGAATATCAATGGAAGATAATCCATGATTTTCAAATAGGAATAATTGATGATATTAGTAATAACTCTCAATATCCATTTATTTATGAATATCGTAAAAATATGATTGTATTTTCGATGAATAGACAAGAAAAACAAAATTTTATGGAAATAATAATAGAAAAAATTATTGCTGGATTTAATAATCAATATGAATTGATAATTGTTGATTTTGAAAAAATGACAATTCCACTATATGAGAACAATGAGTTTATCCAAATTGTAGATAATAGGTATATGCTAGAAAGTTTGATAAAGATATTGGTTAATGATATAAAAATACAACATGAATTAATAATTATCGTTACACACTATCCAACATTTTTAGAAGTTGTAGAGGAGCTGCATTATTTAGTTGAACAAATACTCCATATAGGAACAAGAAAAAAATGCTATTTTATATTCCTAACGAATACATCAAATTCAATTAAATATTCACTACTTCATTATTTTAATATTCGAGTAGCATTATCAATTGAAAATGTGAATGAGTACATAGCGATATTTGAAAAGCCAATGAAAACATGGATTGTAGAAAAAGGATTCGGTTATGTTATGGAAAAGGAAGTAAAGTTATTTAAGTATATACAAAAAACAAATCAAAATGCCTGTGTGAATATGCGATGCAAATTTGAAAGAATCAAGCTATTATCTGAAAAAGTTATACTCAAACGATGCAACAAAATCATTCTAGGAATTGATTTAGATACAATGCAAGAGATTGAATTAGAGAATAAAAAAGTCTTGTTTGTCGTGGCTAAGTATTCAAGTAGTTATCATAAATTTATTAATGATACATTTAAGGAATATCGTAATGTAATTTCCAAGAAGGACTTAAATTTATCGAAGATAATAATCGATTATGAAGAATTCAAACTTGATGTTAGTGAGGATATAATCAATTATCTAAATGATAGATCTGTCATTGTTACCTGTTGCCAAGATGATTGGTATAGTTCATGGATGAGAATCATGTATAAGGGAACAAATATAATTTGGATAGGAGAAGGATTTCATGAACAAACTATTGTGCGTAATGAGCGGTGGTTAAAACTGAGAAAAAATGAAGCATTTTATATATCTAGTAAGGATAATCATAAAATAAGGTGTATTGATAAATATGAAGAATGAAGTTGTGGTTATTGTTGAGATTTGTGTCATTAAACGAGAATGGATATGCGTCTTTGATTGCGAAAAGATGATTATTGAAAATATAAAGAAATTTCTAGAATTAATCTACAAAGAAATTCAATATGAATATCAATTCAGTGAAAATTTGATAATTGTTGATAAATATACAAAATCTATGATAAATCCATTTGTTAAGGCAACTAATTCTTATTTATATAATGGTATTACACTTCAACTTTATTAATATATATGTATAATAGATATTGAGGTGGAAATATGAAATTTAAAGATTTTAAATACGAACGACCTGATTATGATCAAGTCAAGGGGCAATTAGATACACTTCAGAATGAATTAAGAGAATGTAGTGATGTAAAAGATTTTATGGAGATATTTGATAAAATTAATCAAATTCGTAGCCATGTACAAACAATGGCATCACTTTCAAGTACACGCTATTCTATTAATACTGCTGATGAATTTTATGAAAAAGAAAATGACTATTGGGATGAAATAAGTCCAATGTATGCTTCTGTCAATTCAGATTTATACAAAATTATTTTGAATCATAAATTACGTAATGCTCTTGAAGATAGAATACCGAGTGCATTCTTTAAACTTGCAGAATGTGCAATTAAGTCATTTGATGAAAAGATAATTTCTGATATGCAAGAAGAAAATAAACTGATTTCTAAACAAGCTAAATTGTACGCAAGTGCGAAAATTGACTTTGAAGGAAAGATATATAATTTATCAAGTATTGGTGTTAAAACAACAGATAAAGATAGAAAGACACGTGAGAGTGCAATTCAAGCTAAAATGAAATGGTTTGAAGAGAATGAAGCAGAGATTGATGAAATATTTGATCAAATGGTAAAAGTAAGAACAGCTATGGCTCTTAAACTGGGATATCCTTCATTTACTGAACTTGGATATTTGAGAATGAGTCGTTTAGATTACAACGCAGAAATGGTTGCTAATTATCGTAAGCAAGTCTTAAATTTTATTGTACCTACTGCTAAAGAGCTATATGAAGAACAACGTGAACGTTTAGGTTATGAAGAGTTACGTTACTTTGATGAAAAAATTGAGTTTTTATCAGGTAATCCTAAACCTAAAGGAACAACAGAAGAACTTATTCAAGCAGCTAATAAAATGTATCATGAGTTATCAAAGGAGACTGGTGAATTCTTTGATGTTATGGTTGAACAAGAATTATTTGACTTGGAAAGCAAACCAAATAAACAAGGTGGAGGGTATTGTACAGATTTCCCTGACTTTAAAGTTCCATTTATTTTTAGTAATTTTAATGGTACAAGTGGTGATGTTGATGTATTAACGCACGAAGCAGGACATGCTTTTCAATCATATATGTCACAAAAAACAATCACGATTCCAGAGTGTATGTTTCCAACAATGGAGAGTGCAGAAATACATTCAATGAGTATGGAGTTCTTTGCTCATCCATGGATGCCATATTTCTTTAAAGAAGAAGCCGATAAATATTATTACTTACATGTGGCTGAAGCAATGAAGTTTGTTCCATATGGAGTTCTTGTGGATCATTTCCAACATGAAATTTATGCGAATCCTAATTGCACGAAAGATGAGAGAAAAAAGATGTGGCGAGAACTGGAAAAGAAATACTTACCACATAAAGATTATGATGGGTGTGCAATGTTAGAAAAAGGCTGTTGGTGGTACCAACAAGGTCATATCTTCCAAAGTCCGTTCTACTATATCGATTATACTCTAGCCCAAGTTTGTGCTTTACAATTTTGGGTAAGAATGATTAATAAAGATGAAAAAGCTTGGACAGATTATGTTCACTTGTGCGGATTAGGTGGAACTAAAACATTCTTAGAATTAGTGAAAGAAGCTGGTTTAAAATCACCATTTGAAGATGGGACTATTGAACCAGTTGTAGCAACTGCAAAAGAGTATTTAAGTACAATTGATACTAAAACATTTTAAAAGATGCCGAAGCATCTTTAGTTAAAGCGATTTCGATAAGTACATTTTTGACAAAGGGGTTCAATGAGTTGATTATCATTGAATCCTTTTATTATTGAATTAAAGTGTTTGGAACTTAAAATTGAATTCAAATTTTCTACAAAAATATTACCTAAATTGATTTCTCCTTCAGCATCTAAACAACAAGGTACAACGGTACCATCAACAAGAATTGCAACCATTTCCTTACCACCACGGCAAGTTCCTAATTTAGTTGAAGGTAAAATTGCGGTGGCAGGCCATTCAAATTGGTTTTCAAAATGAAGAAAAACATGAGATGACAATTTGAAACTATTTGGTTTTGTGGTTTGTTGTAAATCGTATTTATTTTTAATAAGTGACAAGGCAGTGGTAGCTTTATCACTTAGGTTATCACTTGTCCAAAAACGAAGTTCTACATAACAGTTTGTTCGTTTGGAATCAATAAACGTAAATATTTCATTCATATATTCAGTGATATTGCATGTTTGATAGTCTAAACTATGAAGGGATAAACTTAATTTTCTTAAACTTGAATGTGAAAATAAAGAAGGATATTTATTTAGGAAGGTTCCGTTAGTTACAAGTTGAACTTGCATATCGTATTGATCACACAAACTGAGAATTTCATCAAATTGTGAATGAAGTAAAGGTTCACCTTGGACATGTAAATAGATGTAACTAGTATATGGTTTTACTTGTTTTAGTATTTCTTCAAATTGACTTAAACTCATCTCTTTGAATTCACGATGATGAAAACTACAAAAATTACAACGTAAGTTGCAACGATTTGTGATTTCAATATAAACTCGTTTAATGTTCATTTTCTGGTAAGTCCTCTTGTTTTACCCATAAATCAAGTTTCTTTTGATTGTGTAACATGAGCAAAAAGTTCTCTTTTGCAGAGGGATATGTTTTATAGATAGATTGTAATAATTCTTTAATATCTTGGCGTTTTGTATGACCGTCCATAGGACATGTGCTTTTAACAATAGGGATATCTACTTCGTTATACGCGTTTTTGATATCTTGTTCAAAAGTATACACAAAAGGACGTATGAAATTCATCTTTGAGTTGGTAAGAAACATGGCTGGTGCAAAAGTTGCTAGTCTGCCACCATAAATGGCATTTAAAAATAATGTTTCAATTGCATCATCAGCATGATGCGCAAAAGCAGTTTTATTGCAATTAAGTTTAATTGCTTCATTAATTACAGCACCTTTTTTTAACTTTGAACAAATACTACACTTCAAAGTGCCATCTTCATTTGCTTGTATTTTTAAAATATCATAAATTTTTGAATCAAATTCATAAAATTCAATGTTCTGTTTTTTACAAAAATCAAAAACTTTCTCGAAATCCATATCAGGAAAACCCATCTTGATATGAATTCCAACAATTTCAATATTTTTATCTAAATGACGTTTCGCAATATTACGATACAAAGCCAGACAATAAAGAAGAAGCATACTGTCTTTACCACCAGACACTCCAACTGCGATGCGATCGCCTTCTTGCATTAAATTATAGTCTAAATCAGCTTTGCGAATGCGACCTAAAATTTGTTTAATTGACATAGTATTATCACTCCTGATGCTTTGCTATTATATCATGAACTTGTTATAATAGAACAGGAAATGAGGTATCATGGACGGCGTATTATACATAAATAAAGAAAAGAATATGACATCATTTGATGTTGTTGCAAGAATAAGAAGAATTCTAAATGAACGTTCTGTCGGGCATACAGGGACTTTAGACCCTAATGCTGAAGGACTTTTAATAGTTTTAGTAGGTAAAGCATGCAAGTGCTTGCCTTATTGTGAGCATAATAATAAAGAATATATTGCAACATTTAAACTAGGTGCTAAGACAGATACAGGTGATATTTGGGGAGAGGTTATTGAACAAAAGGATGTACCAATAATGTCTAGAAATGACTTTGAATCACTATGTAAGGAGTTTGTTGGTGTTCAACAACAAGTCCCTCCACAAGTATCTGCAATTAAAGTAAATGGTAAGAAGGCTTATGAATATCATCGTGAAGGAAAGACAGTAGAACTTGAAAAACGAGAAATTACAGTGTATGAGTTAGAATGTCTACGTTTTGATAATGAAATAACGATACGTGCTTTGGTTTCAAATGGAACATATATTCGAACACTTTGTGAAGATATTGCAGAAAGAATGGGAACAGTAGGTACAATGACTTCTTTAGTGCGTTCTAAAATTGGAAATATTTCAGTTGACCAAGCTCTTAAAATTGATGAAATCAATGAAAATTCACTTCATTCAATTAATGAAATTTTGAATAATCAATATCCTCATTTTGAAATTAGTGACATTGAAAGTATAAAACAAGGAAAGCGAGTGCGTTTAGATTGTACAGAACCACTTGTATTATTAACATATCAAGGTGAAATTCTTGCAGCATATGAAAAAATTGAAGATAATTTATATAAAAGCAAAAGAGGTTTATGGTAATGGAGACAGTTGTACTAAGTTTGAATAAAGAAAATAAAATAGAAACACCAATTGTAGCATGCATTGGTTTTTTTGATGGTCTTCATTTAGGGCATCAAGCATTAATTAGTAAAACCCTTGAACTTGCAGAAAGACACCAGGCGAAAAGTGCACTTATAACATTTGATCCAGATCCTTGGGTAGTTATTAAGGATGTAAAGGAATATCAACATTTATCGACAATCAAAAGAAGAGAAGAATTGGCGAGTAAATTAGGTATCGATATGATTATTACACTTGATTTTACAAAGGAAATGTCTGCTCTTACACCTTATGATTTTTTACATCAAGCATTAGTTCCTTGTAACCTTAAAGCACTTGTTTGTGGATTTGATTTTCACTATGGTCTAAAAGGAATGGGGAATCCAGATATTCTTAGAAAAGATGCAAAGGATATTTTTGAAGTAGAAGTAATCGATTCAGTGAATGAAGAAGATAAGAAAATTAGCACATCAAGAATTGTGGAGTATCTTGAAAATGGTGAAATCACTCATGCGAATCGTTTGCTTGGTTATTTATACCAAGTAGAGGGAACTGTTATTCATGGTCAAAAACGAGGAAGAAAAATTGGATTTCCTACTGCTAATATTGATGTGAACCCAGAATATATAATTCCCAAAATTGGTATCTATGAAGGATGGGTAAATGTTGTCAATGAATGGTATCCAGCAATTGTTAATATAGGACATAATCCAACGTTTAATTATTCAAATAAACTTTCAATTGAAGCACATATTTTGAATTTTAATCGCCAAATTTATGGTCAAAATGTTAAACTTGAATTTGTAAAATATCTACGCGATGAAATGAAGTTTAAATCAATTAGTGAACTTATAGAACAAATGGAAAACGATAAAAAAATAGCTGAAAAGGATCTTAACCATCATGAAGAATGAGTTTTTAAAGATGATGAATCAACTTTTAATGGATGATTATGATTCTTATCTTGAAACATTAAATCAGTCTGCATACCGGGGATTTCGTATTAATACGAAAAAGGTGAGGGTGGAAGATTTCTTTAATTGGTTTAGTGTACCTTGTCATCCATCACCTTTTGCCAAGAATGCCTATATTTTAGATTCAGAAGATACCTATGGTAATTCATTAGCTCATGCATTAGGATTCATGTATATGCAAGAGCCAAGCGCTGCAAGTGCAGTTGAAGTCTTGGATCCTAAAGAAAATGAATGGGTGTTGGATTTATGTGCGGCACCAGGCGGAAAAAGCAGTCAGATTGCAGAACGATTGGATTCATTAGGGTTACTCATTAGTAATGAAATTGAACCTAAAAGAGCACAAATTCTGTTAAGTAATTTTGAACGATTAGGAATAAGTAATGCTATCATTACAAATTCAACACCTGATAAACTGTGCAAAACATTAGAAGGATGTATGGATAAGGTGTTAGTTGATGCGCCCTGTAGCGGTGAAGGAATGTTCAAGAAAGAAAGCCAAGCCTTAGTTGATTGGAGTCCACAACATGTTAAAAGTTGTGCAATAAGGCAACGTCAGATATTAGATTCAGCTTACCTTGCGTTGAAAGAGAATGGTATTTTAGTTTATTCTACGTGCACATATTCACGTGAAGAGAATGAAGAAACTATTGTGGAATTTATTCAAAAACATCCAGATATGGAGTTAGTAAAAATAGATGTCCCTTGGGGTAGAGCGGGATTAAAAGTAGACACGCTAATTGATACAACAACTTGTAGGCGCATCTTTCCAATGGATCATGGTGAAGGACACTTTATTGCAAAACTCATAAAAAAGGGTGCAGCATCGAGTAAGAAACTCCAAGTGTTACATACAAAAAAAGTTCCTGAAGCTGTTTACCAATTTATGCGGTGTGAAGGAATAGATACTGAGATAAATTTATATATGAATAAAGATCGGATTTATGCAGGTAAACATCCATTCTATGATTTAAATGACAATTATGTACTTCGTAATCAAGTCTTAATTGGTGAAATTAATAATGATCGATTTGAACCGCATCATCATTTATATACATCAACACTATTTACGCCGTATATAAAAAATGAAATAATTTGTACTGAAGAAGAAGTTGAATCATTCCGTAAGGGGAATACAATGAATAAAGAAGTTCAAAAAGGTTATGTTGGGATTAAAATACATAATAACTTTGTTGGATTCGGGAAAAGTGATGGTAGTATTATTAAAAATAAGCTACCCAAGGGGTTGAGGATTCGTTAGGAGGCAGCAGAATGCGTTTAGAACTATTTAGTTTTATCGAAGATGTTACAGCTTTACTTGATTTAAATTTACCTACATATCAATATATTGAGCATACCCTAAGTACGCTTTTCAAAGATTTATTATCAACCAAGAGTGAGGTATTGGTAGGAATTAGTTCACGTATTAAAAGTAAAGAGAGCTTAAAAGAAAAATTAATTCGAAACAAATATTATTTAAACTATGAAACTGCAGAGGAAGCAATCGAGGCATTACCTGATTTGGTAGGATTAACATTAGAATGCCGTTTTATTAGTGATGAAAATGATATTTTTAAGGATTTATTTAAACGCTTTTATGAAGTAGATAATGGTTATTATCAATGTGATGCTAACCATGATGTATATCTCAATTTGAAGATGCCACAACCACAACTACAACGTAATGGGTTTACTATTTATCGTATAGATGGTTATGTTGAATTCAATAAACACCATGTGAATTTTGAACTACAAATTAAATCCTTGGTTCATACATTTTGGTCAGAGGTTGAGCATCAAGTTGTCTATAAGAATACGCAATTTGTTGTCTATGACTCATTCATGAAGAATATATTAGGTTCTATTCGTGATAATCTAGAAGTGGTAGATCGTCAGCTTCAAATTGTTTATCGTCAACTTGCCGATCAAACAAATAGTGATCGTGAAATTGGGATGACTGAAAGTGGATTTAAAGTGTTTATTGCGAAAGCAATTAATGATTTAGTTGCGCTTAAGATGAATAATACAGTAGGATTTACTACGGACTTTAAGAAGTGCAGTTCTATTTTAAGTCAATATATCTACATAAAAGATTTTGTGTCTTGTGAACATCCACAGTTTAAAATGGTAGATTACTTTGAACATTTCAATTTTCTACAAATAAGTGATTTGGATTTTACTTATCCAATAACGCTTGAAAAATCGTTTGTACATCCAGATCCTTTTTGTAATACAATCGGACAATATTGGGAAAGTATTATTAATATTGATTTTGAATGGCATGTGTTCTTTGTAATGTTATTTGCAGTACAACCTGGTAATAATATTCAAGATTTTACGCAGTTTATTGAAATTATTAAAAGTTTGATTATTCCTCCAACTTGGTACCGCGAACAGTTTGTGAAGTTTGGTGATATTGAAGGTCAAATGGCTCGAGATTTTCTTACAACATCTTTAGCAGAAGCGATGGTTTCAGTTGGAAAAGTAGATATTGTTCATGAAGATAAACTAATAGGAATATTAGAGGTATTTAGAGAATATGTTGAACACTTAAACACCTGGTATGAATACTATGATGACTTCAATCAAAATCTAGCTGAAATCAAGCGTAATTTAGAACATAAGATTGTAAATCTATTTTAAAACGTTAAAAAAACATGATATAATGGCTACATAGAGGTGAATATTATGGCTCAAGAATATGTATTAATGAATGAAGATTCTGAAACTGGTGAAATCGCTTTATCAAAGAATGTATTTGAATTAATTGCAGATATCACATTAAATGATGTAGATAATGTTGTCCGCATGCCGGCAAATAAATTCTCTAAACCAATTTCGTGTAAAATAGTAAACAATCAATTACATATTGGTGCTGATATTAAAATTAAATATGGTGCTAATGTGAATGCGACATGTGAAATTCTTCAAAATCGTATTTATCAAAATATATTCGATATGACTAACATGAAATGTGGTCATGTGGATATCCATGTTGTTGGTTTTGATATCTAGATTATTAAAGTAGGTCTTCTTGGAAGAACTACTTTTGTTTTGAGACTGGCGATGCTTGACATTTAGCCATCTACAGTATATACTTAGTTAGTATTTAAAGATGTGGAAAGTAGAAGCACCTCTTCTCACCTGATATCCGTTGGATTTGGGTTCACGCTACAAGACGTTGAAGATAAACAATGACTTTAGTAAGCAGGTGCACTATGTACCTGCTTTTTTATGAAAAAAAGACATGGAGGTGTCGCTTATTACTAAAAAATTCATGACTGATGAGTTAGTCAACGAAAACATTCGATTTAAAGAAGTTCTTGTAATTGGTCCAAATGGGGAACAATTAGGAGTTATGTCTCGCCGTGAAGCAATTGAAAAGGCCTATGATGATGACCTTGATTTAATGTGCGTTGCTCCGAATGGCAATCCACCTGTTTGTAAGATTCTAGACTTTGGAAAATATCGTTTTGAATCACAAAAGAAGGCAAAAGAAGCAAAGAAAAATCAACAAGTGACAGAGGTTAAACCTTTACGTTTATCTCCTGTTATTGATAAACATGACTTTGATACAAAACTTCGCCAAGCACGTAACTGGGCAGAAGAAGGAATGAAAATTAAAGTAGACATGCGTTTTAGAGGACGTATGATTACTAGAATTGAAGTTGGCAAGCAAGTTATGAATGATTTCGTTGAGCAAATGTCAGATCTTGCAGGAGTAGATAAAGCTCCAGCACTAGAAGGCAATACGATGTCTGTAGTATTATCACCAAAAAAAGGTAAATAGAGGAGGAAATTATCATGCCAAAAATGAAGACTAAGAAAACCTTGGCTAAACGTGTTAAAAGAACGGGAAGCGGAAAATTAAAAAGAGGCCACAACTATAGAAACCACTTTGCAGCAAATAAAACTCATAAACAAAAAGTACACTTAAGAAAATCTACACTAGTTTCTGCTAGTGATATGAAACGAATTAAGCATTTGCTTCAAGACTAGAGCAGAAGGAGGAATAAATTATGGCAAGAGTAAAAGGTGGCACTGTAACACGTGCACGTAGAAAAAGAGTATTAAAATTAGCAAAAGGTTATTATGGTGCGAAGCACTTACTTTATAAGACAGCTCATGAGCAAGTTATGCACTCAATGCGTTATGCTTATGCAGGACGTAAACAAGTTAAACGTGAAATGCGCAAATTATGGATTGCACGTATCAATGCAGCAGCTAGAATGCATGATATGAGTTATTCTAAATTGATGCATGGTTTAAAATTAGCTGGTATTACAGTAAATCGTAAAATGTTAAGCGAAATTGCTATTCATGACCCTAAAGGCTTTGAAGCAATCGTTGATTCAGCAAAAAAAGCATTAGCTTAAGATAATGAAAGAACATGGTAACGTGTTCTTTTTTTTCTTAAGATATCTTTAAAATGCAACACAGATAAATAAAAAATGATATTATTAACAATATTAGTGAGGTTGAATAATGAATATTTTAATAGTTGAAGATGATAAAGATATTGTAGAACTTCTACGCATCTATTTGAGTAATGAAGGATACCATATCCATTGTGCATATAACGGAATTGATGGTTTAGAACAGTTTAAAAATCATGAAATTCATTTATGTATCTTTGATATTATGATGCCAAAAATGAATGGCTTCGAACTTGCGAAATCAGTGCGCGAATTAAGTAATGCGCCAATACTGTTTTTGACAGCGAAGAGTAGCATTGATGACCGTATATTAGGATTAAATTTAGGTGGAGATGATTATATTTCTAAACCTTTCAATCCTTTAGAAATCGTCGCAAGAGTTAAGTCTAATTTAAGAAGAGCATATCAAACAAATGTCTCAACAGATGAAATAGAATTAGATGGATTAATATTAAAATCCAACTCTTTAAGTTGTATTAAGGAGGGTGTTGAAATTTTTCTTACACCAACTGAATTTAAAATATTATCATTATTAATGAAATCACCCAATAAAATATTCACAAAGGTTCAGATTTATGAACAAATTAATGGGGAATATCTTCAAAATGATGATAATACAATGATGGTTCATATGTCTAAATTAAGAGATAAAATTGAAGATGATTCAAGAAATCCAAGATATATCAAAACAATTAGGGGATTGGGGTATAAATTTGAGACTAAAAAAGATTAGATTTACTTTATTTCAAGAATTAATTGCGTATTTCGCAATTTTTAGTGTGATTGTATTAGTTGCACTTTATTCTGCAAACTATGTCTCCAACATGATGTTTGATAAATACAGCCCATACTATATGGTAAATCAACTAGATTCGGTATTGGATAAACTACAAGCTGGAAAGTATAGGACAATCGATTTTGAAAAATTATTAAGTAAAAATGTAAAAGTAGATATTGTTACTGAGAATGGTGATGTAGTTTACTCGAATTACAACCGAGTTGAGAAATATAATCCAAGTGATTTCTACTATATTTATAGTTATAAATCACCATATTATGTTAATATGGTTCCATTTGTTGAGGATGGTGAAGACTATGTTAATATTACCATTGAATATTTCGATACAGCAGAAGTCAATAAATCATATGTGTTAAATGATTCTAATGAAGTAATAGCATCAAACGATAATACTAAAAGTTATTTCACACGAGAAGAATTAGATTATTTATCAAATGATACACAAATTGGGAAATACGAATTTATCGGTGATGATGGGGTTATTTATTATTTGATTAGTATTTTACCAGAGTCAGTATTGCCAGATTATAGCCAAATATTTAAGACGACGGATCAAATTTACTTAGGATTACAAATTTTTTATGTGATTCTAGTAATTCAATTTGTCTGGTTAGTTCATCGTAAGATATTAAAGTTAATTAAGAAGTTAAATGAAGCGATATATGAGTTAACTGCTTTTGGTAGTAGTCGTGTTAAAAACTATAGGGGACCAAAAGAGTTTGAAGAAATTGCCGATAACTTTAATATTATGGCGAAAAGCTTGGATGAATCACGTCAACAACAAATAAAGCTGGAAGAAGACAAGAAAAAACTACTTTCAGATATATCCCATGATTTGAAAACGCCAATTACAGTTATTCAGGGTTATGCTGAAGCAATTGCGGATAATATGGTAGATGAAAGTTCGAAACAAGAATACTTGCGTATCATTAGTAAAAAAGCAGGTGCGTTAACAGATTTAATAAATAAGTTTTACGAATATAACAAGTTGGATCATCCAGACTTTAAATTAAACTGTGAAAATGTTGAAATTAAGGAGTTTGTACGTGAATACCTTGCGGATAAATATGATGAAATCATTCACAAAGGATTAGATTTAAAAATTAGTATTGATGGCAGAAAACAATTTGTTGAGTTAGATAGACTTCAAATGAAACGTGTTCTAGATAATATTATTGATAATGCTATAAAACACAATCCTTCAGGAATCACAATTCACGTTCAAATTATTGATGAAGAAAAAACGGTGTGTATTGTAATTGAAGATAATGGAGGCGGAATTAGTGATGAGTTAAGAGACCATATTTTTGATCCATTTGTAGTTACAGATGATTCAAGAAGCAGTGGAGGTAGTGGATTAGGACTTACAATTAGCAAGAAAATTATTGATAATCATCAAGGAACAATTGAAGTTAAAAGAACAGATAACTATAAAACACGATTTGAAATCAGATTAAATAAAAATGCAAAAAGCCTATAATTAAAGGCTTTTTCTATTGACACAAGCATAGCGTAGACGTATATTGAATATATATTCAATATATAAAATAGAACGGAGGTAACAATGAGAGTAGAACAACGAGAGAAAAGAAAGTTAGAAATTATTATTACCTCAATTGATGTCTTTGTAACACGTGGTTATGCGGGTACAAAAATACAAGATATAGCAGAAAGTGCTGGAATGAGTGTAGGCCTCTTATTCCATTACTTTGAATCGAAAGAAGCACTATACAATGAATTAATCAAAATAGCTGTCGATGGTACAATAGAAACATTGAATCAAGATGCTGCAATGCCTATTGAGTATTTTGAAAAATTCACACGTGAATTATTTATAAAAGTAAGTAATCATCCTTATTGGGCAAAGATATTTGTATTGCTTAAGCAAGCCATGAACAATGATTCGATTCCAGAAACAGCAAAAAAATACGTCAAGAAAATTAAAATTGTTGAACAGATGGTACAGGTCATTAAGAGTGGACAACAATTACAGATAATTCGAAGAGGAAATTCGATGACACTAGCAATGCTCTATTGGACAACAGTAACTGGTGTTATTGAACAATATGCGTTTACTCCAACAATTCCTTTACCGGAAGTAGGATGGATTCTTTCATTAATAAAATCTAATTAAAATTGAAGGAAAGTGTGTTGGGATTTGTAGAAAAAATAGGAGGAAGGGATATGGAACTAATTAAGTTGTGGGAATCAGACCTACAAAAAGCTTATGTACTTCAAAGTTCATTTCTGAGTGATGAAAATGGATTTGTGAATGCTGCTTATGGATATTCCTTTGATGAGTTTATAGAATATGTAGCTATGCGTAAAAATCGTTCTCAAGGCATCGATTTGCCAGAAGGGTTTGTGCCGGATACTGTTTTTATTCTTGTTGATGATGAAAGTTATGTAGGTATATTTAATCTTAGACATGAGTTGAATGAGTTTCTTAGAGAAGGTGCTGGACACATTGGGTATGGAATTACACCAAATTTTAGAAATAAAGGGTATGCAACAAAAGGACTAGCTTTAGTTCTTGAAAAAGCAAAGAACATAGGTATTGAAGAAGCTTATTTATCTGTAAATAAAAACAATCATGCAAGTGTTAAGGCACAATTGAATAATGGTGCAGTTATTCATCATGAAAATGATAATGAATATTTTACTAGAATCAAATTATAGCGGTTAAAGCCGCTTTTTTAAATAAAAAAACTTGGCATAATAATTCAACCAAGTCTTTATATTTTAATTTTCTAATTGTTTGATAGCGATATCTAAACGACGAAGAGTTTCTTCTTTACCTAATATATGAGAAAGTTCAATGGCACCACCTGGCGTAAATTGTTTTCCTGTAATCGCAACACGAACGGGATAGAGTAATTGTCCATTTTTAATTCCTAGTTTTTCAACTAAAGCCATCATTTCATCATGAATTGTGCTTTCTTCCCAATTAGGTAAGTTTTCATACAACTCTTTTGTTGCTTTTAATGAAGGAAGTGCAACTTCTGGATTCGATTTCATTTTCTTATTGTTATACAACTCGACATCGAAAGAAGGATAGTTATCAAAGAAATCTAACATTTCTTCAATTTCAGCCAATGTATTTGCACGTTGTTGAAGGATTTTTGCGATATCTTTGTGATTGTACTTATTTGAAACTGCTTTTTCGATATATGGATTCGCAAGTTCAAAATAAGTATCAAGATCCATATTACGTAAATACATACCATTCATCCAAGTTAATTTATCAATATCAAAGATTGCTCCTGAAGTACCAATGCGTTTAACATTGAATGCTTGTTTAAGTTCATCTAATGTATAAATTTCTTGTTCTGTTTCGGGTGACCATCCAAGAAGGGCGATATAATTGATAATTGCTTCAGGCAAATAACCTTTTTCCACTAAGTCTTGGAAAGAAGCATCACCGTTACGTTTTGATAATTTATGGTGTTCATCCTTCATAACCGGTGGACAATGAATATAAGTAGGGATATCCCAACCAAAAGATTGATATACTAAATTATACTTAGGTGTTGATGATAGATATTCATTTCCTCGAATAACATGAGTGATTTCCATCATATGATCATCAATAATATTTGCGAAGTTATATGTAGGGAAACCATCTGACTTAAGAAGAATTGCTTCATCAAGTGTACTATTTTCCACTGTAATTGTTCCATAAACTTCATCATCAAAAGATGTAGTTCCAGTAGAAGGAATATTTTGGCGTACTACATATTTTTCGCCTCCATCAAGTCTTGCTTGGATTTCTTCTTTAGATAATTTCTTACAAGGATCATTAAAAATGAAAGATTCTCCTCGTGCTTCTGCTAATTCACGTTGAGCTTGGATATCTTCTTCTTGGCAGAAACAATAATGAGCACCACCAAGTTCTATAAGCTTTTCAGCATATTCTTTGTATATTCCTGATTTCATACGTTCTGATTGAACATAAGATCCATAATTACCGCCTACATCTGGTCCTTCATCATGAAACAACTTACATTGGGCTAATGTATTGTAGATAATATCTGTAGCACCTTCAATTAAACGACCTTGATCAGTATCTTCAATACGAAGAATGAATACACCTTCAGGATCTTTTTTAGCTACTAAGTATTCATATAAAGCGGTTCTTAGGTTACCGATATGCATGTAACCAGTAGGGCTTGGTGCAAATCTTGTACGTACTTTTGTCATAATTTTACCTCTTATTTCGTAAATTTTATTTTACTCTAAATACTAAACTCTTTCAATGGAAATCAATAAAAAATGGCTTTTTTAAAGGATATTTTGTTTTTTTTATGATGATTATGATAATGACTTAAAAGTATTATTTTTTTAAAAATGTATATTTTCTAATAAGATACCTTGACAGGCGAGGTATCTTGTCTTATAGTATATTCATCAAGGAGGTGGATGTATGCTAATTATGTCAGATATCATTCGTGGCTATACAGATACATTTATTCTAGCTCAAATACTACATAAAGATAGTTATGGGTATGAAATAAATAAGGCAATTAATGAAATGACAGATGGGCGATTTGAGTTGAAAGAAGCAACACTCTATACAACATTCAGACGTCTTGAACAAGGTGGATACATAATTTCTTATTGGGGCGATGAAAATACCGGTGCTCGCCGTAGATATTATGCAATTACTGAGAAAGGCAAGGAATTGTATTACGAGAATTTAAATGACTGGAAAACAGCTAAAACAATGATTAATCAAATATTGGAGGATAAGAATGATGAATAGAAAGATTAAAAACTACGTCGATGTAATATTCCAAGATGTACCAAGAACAAAAAAGGCAACAGAACTAAAGGAAGAAATCGCATCAAACCTTAACGAGCGTTTTGAAGATTACATGGCTCAAGGAAAATCAGAAACTGAAAGTTATGGTTTGGCAGTTGCGAACATGGGAGATATTGACGAGATGATAAAAGAAGTAATGCCAAATGATGAGTTTTTTAGAGAAGCAAGTACATATCGTAGAAGAAATGCAAGAAACACTGCGATTGGAGTAGCAATGTATATTATTGGTGCCGCACTCTTAATCATGTGTGGTGCCGCAGGTGAAGCTATGGGAATGGATGATTTAGGAGGCGTTGTTGGTGTAACTATTTTACTTATATTAGCAGCTATCGCAACAGCATTAATTGTTTATTCACACATGTCTACACCAAAAGAATATAAGGATTATGAAGAAACACAAGAACGTGAAATGAAAGAAATGAGACCTTATGACCGTAAAGTGTACCAAGCAATTTCATCAATTTATTGGACAGTGATAACTGCCATTTATTTAGGAATTTCATTTTGGACAATGGCATGGGGAATTACTTGGATTATTTGGGTAATTGCAGGCGTACTTCACTCAATTATCACAACAATATTCCAACTTAGAGGAATTAAAGAATGAAAAAAATATTAATAACTAAGTTAATTGTATTATGTGTTGTTCTGGCTTTAATTATTCCAATTGGAATTGGTTTAATTACAGGTTATGGATTTGGATGGGGTGGAAGCTTTGGTTTCTTAAGATTCGGATCACAAGAAGGGTTTGCGGTATTAAAAGTAAATGATAGTTTTTCAAATGTTGAATCAATTCAAACTAAATTAGTGGATGAAAATATCATTGTTTATACACACAACAAGAAAACAGTGGATGTTAAATACTATGGTGATGAAAAACATACACCTGTTGTTAAACAAAATGGAAATACTTTAGTTATCGAAAGAAAAAAAGAATTCAGCTTCTTCAACTTTAATTGGAATTGGACTGAGAGCAGAGTAGAAATCTATGTTCCAAAAGATACTTCAATTGAAGCAAGTTTAAATTCAGTAAGTGGTAACATTGATGTAAATGCATCATTCAATAACGAATATTTAGAAACTGTCAGTGGAAATATTTCTGTATATGCATCAGGAAGCAAATTGACGGCAACATCAGTCAGTGGTAATATTCGTGTATATGAACCATTTAATTCAGTGAATTTTAATACAGTAAGTGGTAATGTGCGTCTTAAAACTATTGAAGATGCTAGTTTAACTGGAGATACAGTGAGTGGCGATATTCGTGCTAGTTTATGTGATACAAACTGTGGTTATAGTTTAAGATTTAGTAGTGTAAGTGGTACATTTAAAGACCGTTACAATGATCAAGATATTGATAGAAAAGCAAATATTAATCAAGGTAATTCATCAATTTCATTTGATGTTGAAACAGTCAGCGGTGATTTTAAATTAGAAGATTGGGATTAAATCCCTTTTTCTATAGGAGTAATGAAAAATGAAAATAAATGAAAAATATAAAGATATCCATGACCTAAAAATTATCATGGTCGAACAAGATATACTAGTTGAATATCATGACCAAAACTATGTTGAACTATTTTATGATGGAAACCCACGAGGCCAGATTGATATTGCGGTTGTAGAGGGTGAATTAAGAGTAAAATCAGTAAATACATTGGATCAATTATTATCAATTAATTTAAAAAAAGGAATTCTTAGATTAGCTGTTCCTAAAAATGTAATTCAACGAGTTGATTTAAAAACAGTGAGTGGCAATGTATTCTCAGAAATTAATTGTAAACAAGCAATTATAAATACAATAAGTGGAAAAATAGTTTCAAAAGGATCATTTGCAGAAGCAATTGTTGAATCAATAAGTGGGAGTATTTGTTTATATAATCCTATTGAAAATCTAAGATTCAAAACAACGAGTGGAAGTGTGAAATGTGTGTCACTTACAAACACGATGATTACTGGTTCTTCTATTAGTGGTAGTGTTATCATTGCGAATCCTAAAAATGCGGGCTACCGTATTAGATTCAAATCAATCAGTGGTCATTTTAAAGATTTGAAAACTAGACAGCGTGGTGCTGGTAAAATAGAAATGGTGCAAGGCGATGGTTCTTCACAATTTGAAGTCAACACAACGAGTGGTCATTGTAAAATAGATGATTGGATATAAAAGTTTAGAATTTTCTAAACTTTTTATTTTGTCTACGGGGAGTAGATACCTTTAGTAGAATTTATAGGTTACACTACTTGTGGAGGATTAACAAATGGATAAATCACATAAAAAAGAATTAATGAATCAATGGAAGAACAGAAAACCTAAAATGGGTATCATTGGATTTCATTTTATTGATGTTGACGAAATTTTCTTGGGTATTAGTAAAGATTTAAGTGTAGGTTTTAATAGCGGTAAATTTCAATTAACACTACATAGTCATCCAAATGTACGAATGCAAGAACTATGGAATTTGTATGGCGAAGATGGTGTTGATTATAAGATTGTTTGTGAACTGAATTATGATGATCCGAAAGAAGATCAAACAAAGCATTTAAAAGAGCTTCTTGATATTTGCTTGTTGGATGATGAAAATGCGAAGCGAATTTGAGAAAGGAGATTAATAATGGATGCGAAAAAAATAGGTAAGTTAATAGTACAACTAAGAAATGAAAAAGAACTGACGCAACAAGACATTGCGAATAAATTATGCATAAGCAATAAAACGGTATCCAAATGGGAATGTGGATTAGGATGCCCAGATGTATCCTTGTGGGAGGAATTAGCTGATATTTTAGGAGCTGATTTGTTGGAACTACTTCGTGGAGAATTAAGAAGAAATCGTTACGACAACGGAAAGATGAGCAACATTAAATTCTATGTGTGCTCTTCATGTCAAAATATTCTGACAAGTACTGGAAATACATCGATAACTTGTTGTGGTAGAAAACTAGCACCTTTGCAGATTAATGCTCAAAGTGAAAATTATGAAGTCTCAAAAAGTGTTGTTGATGTAGATATGTATTATCAAATAAATCACGAAATGACTAAAGAACATTATATTTCTTTTGTGGCACTACTATGTCAAGATAGGATACTCATCATCCGTATGTATCCCGAACAAGCTGCAGCATTTAGAATTCCAGTTTCTATGGATAAGGGACAATTATTTGTTTATTGCACAAAACACGGATTACAAAAGGGTACTACCAACTAAATAACGTTAATCTATTTCGATAAAACTTTTCATGAATGTTGAGGATACATTTAGGAAAGTTTTTTCTTGTTGCGTGTGAAGTGATATAATAGACAAGAATTGGAGAATATATGAAAGTAATATTAACAACGCTAAATGCAAAATTTATACATACTAGTCTTGCGTTACGCTGGCTCTATGTAGCTCGTGACACATCTTTTAATACTGAAATACAAGAATATACAATCAAAGATAGCTTAGATGAAGTAGCTCATAAACTGATTCATAGTAATCCTGATGTCATAGGACTATCTGTTTACATATGGAATCAAGAGGAATCAAAAGAATTAGTGATAAAGATAACTGAACTAAATCCGAAGATAAGAATTCTAATAGGTGGCCCAGAAGTTTCTTATGAGTATAGCGATTGGCTAGACTATCCGATTGAAGGTGTATTACGTGGAGAAGGAGAAAAGACATTTTGGCAAGCTTGTCGTAAAGAAACGGATATTGACGGCTTTGTAAGTAAAGATTACGAATCGCCTGTAGCATACGCTAAGGTTGATTTAAAATGGTTAGAAACTCTAGAAAGCCCTTATTTTTTAGCTTTTGATAAAGAAACACGAAAAAATCGTTATTTATACCTTGAAACAAGTAGAGGTTGTCCATATCGTTGTAGCTATTGTTTATCTTCACTGGATAATCAAGTTCGATTGTTTTCTGAAGCTTATATAATTGAACAATTAAAACGTTTGGAACAAATAGAATGCAAACAAGTAAAATTTCTAGATCGTACATTTAATGTAAAACCAGAAAGAGCATTATCGATTGCAAAATTAATTGAACAACTGAATGTCGATTTTAGTTTTCAATTTGAAGTTGTATTAGACACAATGAAAGAAGAAATGATAAGTTTCTTTGAACAAAGTAATAAACAAAGATTCCGCTTTGAAGTAGGGGTACAATCATTTAACGAAAAAACCTTGGATGCAGTTCATCGTTATCAAAACTTAGATATTCTTGTAAAAAATATTAAACGATTAAGTCGTGCAGGCTGTATTATGCATGTGGATCTTATCGGTGGATTACCTTATGAAGACATAAGTTCATTTAGAGATTCCTATACAAAACTTTTTGCATGTGGTGCAACGGAAATCCAAGTTGGTATTTTAAAACTGTTAAAAGGAACAACGCTGCGTTTACAAGCTAGTCATTATGATTTCACTTATGAAACTCACTCGCCATATACTGTTGAAAAAACGAAATGGTTATCAAAAGAAGATGTTTTGATTATTGAGGATGTTTATCAAGCTACGGAAAAGCTTTATAATAACGGTCGTATTCGATTTACATTAGATACTTGTTATGAGTATGGTTATCCTATATTTGATGTGATGGCTGATACTGGTAAGCGTATGCGAAACTTTCAAGGACAGCCACAAGTGTTGGATTATTTTAAATTACTCTATGAATGTTTGAATCAGTATAAATTAATGGATGATTCTAAACTAAAGGCGTGTTTGAATACTGATTATTACACTAACTTTAAGCAAACGCCAAAACTTTTATTTCATGATGAAATTGATAAAGAAACGGTAAAAGAGTTATTTAAAAAATGGGTTTTGAATAAAACATTTGATGAACAGACCTTGTATAACTATGGTAAAATTAGATTTGGATTTCATAAAAATCAAATTATGTATCAAGTTTTGATTTATGATCGTTTTCAAAACTATCCAGTTCGTTACTGGTTTAATGATGAAGGAGAAGCTCAATGAAAGAATTATTTATAGCCTCAGCTAATGCACATAAGATAGAAGAATTTAAACATATGCTTGAGCCACTTGGATATGAAATTAAAAGTCTAAATGATTTACCTGAAACAATTGATATTGAAGAAACAGGTGAAACTTTTGAAGAAAATGCCATTATTAAAGCAAAAACAATCAGTGACCAATTTAATATACCGTGCATTTCTGATGATTCTGGTTTAGAAATTGATGCCTTGAATTTTGAACCTGGTGTTCAATCTGCACGATATCTAGGTCATGATACAAGCTATGACTATAAAAATAGTGTATTACTTGAAAGAATGAAAGATGAAACGAATCGAGCTTGTCGATTTGTATGTGCGATTGCATTATGTATGCCAGGGAAAGATCCTATGGTATTTAGAGATACAATTGAAGGAACAGTTGCGACCGAAATTGTTGGAAAAAAAGGGTTTGGATATGATCCAATTGTCTATTATGAACCCTTTAAAACAACATTAGCTAACGTCAGTGAAGAACAAAAAAATAGCGTTTCACATCGTGGTAAAGCGCTGGTAAAGCTTTTGGAGTATTTAAATGAAAATCCAATCTAAACCTTTCTTTTTTATCGGGGCACTTTGTTTTATCGTTGCGTTTTTTCTGACGTGCTTAGATTTAAGTAGTTTTAATCGGGAGTTTTATCGAAAAGAGTACGCACAACTAAATACCGCAAGTGAAATAGGAATGTCAGAGTCTGATTTGACACATACAACAGAAGTTTTATTGGATTATATTCAAGATAAACGCGATGATTTAAATGTTGTAGCGACGATTAATGGTATTGATCGTGCAGTATTTAATGAAAAAGAAATATTACATATGGTTGATGTTAAAAATTTATATTTAAATGCGATGACAGTTCGTAATTTTGCTTGGGTTGGTTTCGTGGTTATGATCGCAATCGGTATATTTATAAGTAAAAAGGAATCTATCAAGTATTTAAGTGATATGTTTTTAAAGGCAGTCGTTAGTGCATTGTCAATTTTAACATTGCTTGGAGTATATGCACTTGTTGATTTCAATTCGTTTTGGTTACAATTTCATTATATATTCTTTACCAATGATTTATTTTTCTTAGACCCAAATACAGATATTTTAATACAAATGGTACCTAGTCAATTTTTCTTTGATTTAGTATTTAAGATTGCCGCAACATTTGGTATTGGTATTGTGGTTGTTTGTTTGGTATCTATTTATTTTAGGAGGAAAAAATTATGATTCATGTAGTATTGTATGAGCCAGAAATCCCGCAAAATACAGGGAATATCATGAGAACATGTATGGCTAGTAATTGTAGTCTCCATTTGATAGAACCATTAGGTTTTTCATTGGATGAAAAGCACTTGCGTCGCTCTGGTATGGATTATCGAAATGAATTAGATGTTCAGGTATATCCGAACTGGCAGGATTTTTGTGAGAAAAACAAGGGAGATTTTTTTTACATCACTCGTTATGGTCAAAAAAGTCCTACAATGTTTGATTACACCGCATGTACTGAAGATATTTATTTGATTTTTGGTAAAGAAAGTACAGGAATTCCGAAAGAAATTCTACATGATCACCAAGAACGTTGTGCACGCTTGCCAATGGTTGCGAATGCACGATCATTAAACTTATCTAATTGTGTAGCGATTTGTGTTTATGAAGTCTTACGTCAGTTGGATTATCCTGGATTAAGTCCGGTAGAAGTTATAAAAGGGAAGGATTGGTTAAACGATGTCTAATACAAAAAAATTAGTTTTAGCTGGAATTCTAGTTGCGATAGGTTTATTGTTGCCAAGTTTGTTTCATTTTGTAGTACCAAGCCTTGCAAGGGCATTGTCGCCATTACATTTACCTGCTTTTTTTGCAGGATTTTTATTAGGCGGTCCATGGGGATTGGCAGTTGGATTAATAACACCATTATTAAGTAGTTTATTAACTGGGATGCCACCTTTATTCCCAATGGGTGTTTCAATGATGGTTGAAATTGGCTTATATGGGCTTATAAGTGGGTTATTTATTAAAAAGTATAAGATTGGTAATGTATTGATTGTGTTACTTGTAGCTATTCTAATTGGTAGATTGGGGTTCACAATAACAATGAATGGTATCAATGGTATTATTGATCCAATAGCTTGGAGTCTTGGTCTTTACACCAATATAGTTGCCGGAATACCAGCAATAATTCTTCAATGTATTCTTATTCCGTTGTTAATACCTAGACTAAAGAAAGTATTGTAAAGTTCATACCATTAGACAAAATGGTTATGATTTCATATAATAATAAGCAGAGGTGATATTATGATAGAAAACGTGAATGATTTTTTGTCGGTAGCCTTTTTAATACTGTTGATTCTTTATGGCTTTTTTCTAACATATAAAGTTTTTGTTAAGCATCATGCCCATAAAATGCAACAACTTGAATCTGATTATTATCTTGAAGATAATGATGATTCAAGAACTGATTTCTATTAATAAGAAGGAGGAGTACAATGTTTACTCAAGCAATTTCATCTCCTAACGCTCCAAAAGCTTTAGGACCTTATTCACAAGCAATTAAATTAGGTGATTTCGTTTATTTATCTGGTCAAATTCCTATGGATCCATCAACAGGTGCAATTGTTGAAGGCGGAATCCAAGAACAAACGCAACAAGTTCTAAAGAATATTGAAGCAGTATTAAGCGAAATGAACTTAGAAACTCGTCATGTAGTTAAAACTACTGTATTTATGACAGATTTAGCAGAATTTGATGAAATGAATAAAATTTATGGTGCATATTTCAATGAACCATTCCCAGCTCGTTCAACAATCCAAGTTGTAGCTTTACCAAAAGGTGCAAAGATTGAGATTGAATGTACAGTAATCGATACACTAGCTTATGAAAGACAAATGAGCCAAGGTTGTGGCGGTGGTTGTTCAGGCGGATGTTCTGACGGCGATTGCGGATGCGACTGCGAAGAAGGTCATGATTGTGACTGTGAAGAATGTGGTAAATAACCACATTTTTTTTTATTTTTTTAGTGAATATAAAAAATTGGTATAAAAGTGAGGGTAAGCCGTTACAGCATGACACTATGCATGTTTAAACGAATAATAAAGTATGATATTATTTTAGGACTATAAACCTTTTTTCATAATATATAGTGAAGGGAGGAAGAACATGCTAGAAAACTGTAGTTGTGTTTATTATGATGAGAAGACAAAAGAAACAGTATTGTTAAATGAAAAAAAAGAAGTATTAAGAATTAAAGCGAAGCCAATTAAATTATTTGAAAAAGTATGTTTAGAAAATGGGTCTACATTAGAAGGTAGACTATCTAATTTTAGATATGAGTTAAATGTAAAACAAAAACCTTGCATTCTAATCAATGAACCAGGATTAATTCTATTTATACCTACTATGTCTATGTCTTCAACAAAATGTATGTATTTCCAATATAGGAAAATACAAACGGTGAAAACAAGTGAGAATGGTTTTTGTAATATAGAAACAAAGCAAGGAACTGTATATCAAGTAGATGTTGATATTCGTGTTTTAAAAAAGCAAATTAAAAGATCAAAAATATATCTACAAAATTTACGAAAACGCAATCAAAAATACATACTTATGGAAATGAAAGCGTGTTATAATACTTTTGGTGAATAGAGTATGGATAACAATGTTTTTCTGATAGCACTATTATTTATAACAATGATGATTCTTGTCATTGTTTTTGTTGCGTTTATTCTTTCGAGAAATAGTATGAAACAGCAGTTATTCTTTAAGGATGCACTTGCTCAGACAGTAAATAAAAATAATGAAGAGATTGATCAGTTAAAACAACAAATGATGCAGGATCTTTTGTTATTTCAAACGAATATATTGAATTCCATAAAAGGAGATTTTAACCAATTAAATGAATCAACTGTGAATCGTTTGGTTAATATTGAAACTAAAGTAAATGAGAGTTTATTGCAAGGATTTGAAAGAACCAATAAAGCATTTACAAATGTTCTTGAACAAATGGCTAGAATTGACGAAACTCAACAAAATCTGAAGTCATTATCGGCAAATATAACTAGTTTACAAAATGTACTTACAGATAAAAAAACACGAGGTACTTATGGTGAGATTGAATTATATTCGATTTTAGAAAGTGTATTTGGAAATAATGAGCACCGGTTTTCAAGACAAGTTAAATTATCTAACGATAGTATTGCAGATTGTGTATTGCATGCTCCACAACCACTTGGTGATATCATCATTGATTCCAAGTTTCCATTAGAAAATTTCAACCGTATGTTTGATGAAAATGTATCGTCACAGGACTTAGTTAAAATAAAAGCAGATTTTAAGAAAGATGTTGCAAAACATATTAAAGATATTAAAACGAAATATATCATTCCTGGTGAAACGGCAGAGATGGCCTATATGTTTATACCTGCTGAAGCAATATTTGCAGAGATATATGGTCATTACGATGATTTGATTCAAATGTCATATGAACTGAAAGTGTATTTAGTTTCACCAACAACATTAATGGCATATATAACTGCGATTAAAGCCATTTATTTAGGACAAGAAAGAAATGATAGAGTGATTGAAATTCAACAAGAATTTGTTCGATTATCGCGTGAGTTTGAAAGATTCTCAGATCGTTTCGCAAGTGTTACAAGAGATTTTGATAAGACCTATCGTGATATGCAAAATGTGAATATCACTTCTGACAAAATTATTAAACGTTTTAAACAAATTGAAGCAGTACAATTAGATGAAGCGACTCAAAATCAAAGGGTTATAGGGGAAGAGGAAAATGGATTCGAAAAAGATTAGACATATACTTACAATTACAACAATCGTTGTATTCTCATCATTCTTGTATTCTTTATCAATGAATGCGTTTGTTGATGCAGGTAATTTATTTCCAGGTGGGTTTTCTGGGATTTCATTATTGATATCGCGCGGAGCAAAAATGTATTTTAATTTGGATATTCCATTTTCTATTCCATATTTTTCATTAAATATTTTAGTTACGATTTTAGTTTTTAAATATGTCGGTAAGATGTTCATTGCTTATTCAGTACTTTGGTATACATCGACAAGTATTTTTACAACGATACTTCCGGTATTTCCATTAACTTCAGATACATTATTAATAGCGGTATTTGGAGGGATATTGAGTGGATTAGGAATGGCGTTAGCGCTTCGAAATAACGCTAGTAGTGGTGGTCTTGATTTCATTGCGATTTACGCTTCAAGTCGATTCAATGTATCGACATGGAATTACGTATTTATCTTTAACTCAGGTGTTTTATTGATTGCGGGTTTGATGTTTGGTTGGACCCAAGCATTATATTCAATTATCTTTCAATTTTGTAGTACGCAAATTATAAATGAAATGCATACCCGATATAAACTGAAGAATCTTTATATTATAACGACAATTCCTGATGAAGTATGTGATGCTATTTTTAGAACGACTCGTCACGGTATTACTAAGCTTTGGGGGGAAGGGGCATATTCGCATGAGCCTAAGTGCTTCTTATTTATGACGCTAAATGCTTACCAAGTTCCTGAAGTTGTTGACTCTATCCGCATGGTTGATCCAAAAGCGTTTATCAACGTGGCTACATCGGAAAGAATATTTGGTAACTATTATCAAAAACCATTAGAATAGAAAAGATTGGTTATCGAATTTCGATACCAATCTTTTTTTGTACTTTCATTAATTTTTTGTATGCAATTTTGCGTGCTTTCTCACTGCCTTCTTGTAGTACTCGTTCAACTTCACCACTTGCGATAATATCGCGGTAACGTGTTTGTATTTTATCAAGTTCAGCGATAACAACATCGGCTACTGCTTTTTTGAAATCACCATAACCACTATTCTCAAAACGCTCAACAATACTAGTCACTGGCTCTCCTGATAATACGGACATGATTTCTAAAAGGTTTGATACACCTGGTTGATTGACAGGGTCAAAGGCAACTTTTGCAAAATTATCAGTAACTGCTGACATAATTTTTTTGCGTGCGACATTTAAATCATCAAGCAAATAGATACAACCTTTATCACCTTTATCGGATTTACTCATTTTCTTTGTTGGATCACTTAATGACATTATACGTTTTCCAACAGTAGGAACTAATGGCTCAGGCAATTTGAAAATATCACCGTAACGATTATTGAAACGTACAGCTAAGTCACGTGCTAATTCAACATGTTGTTTTTGGTCTTCGCCAACTGGTACATAATCAGGATCATAAATTAAGATATCTGCTGCCATAAGAGAAGGGTATGTATATAGACCACCAGAAAGATTTGTTTCTCCCTTTGCTTGTTTATCTTTAAATTGAGTCATTCGATTTAATTCGCCCATGTATGTGTTACAACACATAATGAATCCAAGTTGTGCATGTTCCATGACATCTGATTGAAGAAAGATAGTACTTTTTTCAGGATCAAGTCCACATGCTAAATAGAGGGCAATTGCATCTTTAAGATTCTTTCTTAATTCTGTTGGATCTTGTGGAACGGTGATGCAATGAAGATTTGCGATGAACACAATCATTTCATAATCGTTTTGATAATTAACGAAGTTTCTTAGAGCTCCGATGTAATTACCAAGTGTTAATTGTCCACTTGGTTTAATACCGCTTAACATTCTTTTCATTTTTATTTCTCCTTTAAATAAAAAAAGCATCCTTAGAAAAGGACGCTTTAGCGTGGTACCACCTTAATTATTCTATTTAAAAATAGAATCACTTCTAAATAACGGTTTAGTTCCGTAATTGACTCTTGCCAATTCTGCTCCAAAGCCCCAATTCATTTAAATTACCGTATGATTTTCACCAACCATCATATCTCTAATCAAATAATTTTAAATTACTTTTGCTTTTTCTAAGCTTTATACAACTATTTAAGCACTTTTCTTGCGACGAATCAATAGTCCAATCAAGATTATTACTATTGTAGCTCCCATGTAGATGTTGAACTTAGGTCGTGAAACACCTCCATAAAGAATGATGAATGAACCTAAAATTGCAAGAATTGGGAATACATAACGCCCCCAAAATGAAGATGTTTTAACTTTATCAGGTCTTAATAATACTCCGAAATACATGAAACATAGGAAGAGATAGTTCATAACGATGGGTAAATCATCAACAGCTAGACCATCTAATAAATTAAAGTTATAAACAGCTGCACCATCGAGTGTTAAGAAATGAAATAAGAGATAAAGTATTGAAAATGCAAATGCAAAGATACTTGCGTTTATAGGTGTATCAGATTTTGTATTAATCTTTGCGATTTTCTCACTGAAAGGTAATTCTCCACGAACAGCAAGAGCGTAGGGGGTACGAATATAACCCAAGATTAAACCATTTAGTGTTCCTAATACTGAAATAACAATAAATAATAATACAATCTTAATACCCCAAGGTCCAAATAATGCATTTGATATTGAAGAAATTGGATCAACACCTGCAAGCAATGCGTCAGGGCCTACAAATGCACAAACACCAATGAAGTAGAGAAGATAAATTGCAATGATAACTAATGGTGCAAAAATGAGAGCTTTAGTAAGATTCTTTTTTGGATCTTTGATTTCATGAGCAATACTAGGTGCAATCATCCAACCGTCTGTGGCGAAGGCTACCGCAATCACGGCATTTAGAAATCCGTTCATTGACGTAACGTAGCTTGGACTAGATGCAATAACTTGGGTAGGATTTCCAATCAGTAGTCCAGCAATCGACAAGACAAGGAGTGCTAAGATCTTAGCGTACATTGCAAAGTCTTGGAAATGACCAGCTTTTTTTGTTTGAAACGTATTTACTATATAATAGAAAACTAAATAACCAATCGCAAGTACCCAAACCCACGGGTTAAATGTACCTGTCGTTAATAAATTATCTAAGCCAAATAATCCAAAAGTATAATTAGCACCAACCCATGCGATGACTGCAATAATTGCTGGATAATAAACTACAGATTGAAACCAACCCGCAAGGAAACCCATTGTTTTTCCCCAACTCATTTCGCAATAGGAAACAAGTCCGCCAATTTTATCATCATTTGATGAGTATTGTGCAATGGTTAATCCCCCAAAGATTATCCCAAATGCTGCAACCACAAATGATAAAATACCCATGAGCACATTACCATTTGTTTCCTTAATTATTAGTGGTGTTTTAAAGAATATTCCCGATCCAATTACTATACCTACAATCATTGCGATTGTGGTTATAAGACCGAATTTTCGTTTTGGTGTTATTGGTGTTTTTGCTGTCATATAAATTCCCCTTTTTATTAAAAGTAAGTAAAAAATGCTTGTTTGTCAATAAAATTCTATACGATGAGAAAAAATCATTGTATAATATTTATATGATATGGAGGTAATCTATGATCGTTGTATATACTTCTCCTGGATGCGCATCGTGTAGGAAAGTTAAGAATTGGTTAAAAGAAAGAAATTTACCCTTCGTTGAGAAGAACATATTTACAACTTTACTTAATGAAGTTGAAATACGTCACTTGCTACAAAGAAGCGAAAATGGAACTGACGATATCATCTCAAAGCGTTCTAAGATAATGCAAGAAGATAAGATTGATTTAGAGCAATTATCATTAAATGAACTTGTACGCTTTATTCAAAAAAACCCATCTGTACTCAAGAGACCAATTATTCTAAATGAGAAAGTTTTCCAAGTTGGGTATGATGAAGAAGAGATTGATGCTTTCATTCCACACGAACTGCGCAAACTTGCGGTATTCTCATGTAACCCAGCATGTCCTAATTATGATGGATGCGGAAAAACTAGAGAAGAAGATAAATAGAGCTAATCATTAGCTCTATTTTGGTTTATAATAGACATAATGATTGAGGTGTTAACGTGAAAATATTAGTTGGATTATCAGGTGGAGTAGACTCTGCTGTTTGTGCATATTTATTAAAAAAACAAGGACATGATGTAACCTGTGCATTTATGCGTAACTGGGATTCTTTAGCAAACAATGATTTATTAGGAAACCCGACATTAAATAATGACGTATGTCCCCAAGAAAATGATTGGATTGATGCAAAAAGTGTTGCTGATACATTGGGGTTGGAATTATTACGCGTAGATTTTGTAAAAGAATATTGGGATGATGTATTTTCAACATTTTTAAAAGAATATAAAAGAGGGCGTACACCAAACCCTGATATTTTATGTAATAAATATATTAAATTTAAAAGCTTTTTTGAGTTTGCACGAAAAAATGGTTTTGAATGGGTAGCAACAGGTCATTATGCAAAAGTAGTTCATGAAGAAAATGAATCATTCATGCGAAAAGCAGATGATGACAATAAAGATCAAAGTTATTTTTTATGCCAAGTACCTAAAGAAGCATTGCATCATACATTATTTCCTTTGGGTGAAATTGATAAGCCAGAGGTTAGAAGAATTGCTAAAGAACTTAATCTTTCAATCGCCACGAAAAAAGATTCTACAGGAATTTGTTTTATTGGTGAAAGAAACTTTCGTGAATTTCTTAAAAATTATTTACCTTCAAAAGAAGGAAATATCATAAATATAGATAATAATAAAGTATTAGGGAAACATCAAGGTGTTTTATACTACACAATTGGTCAAAGAAAAGGTCTTAATATTGGTGGTGAAGGTGGACCATGGTTTGTTGTGGGTAAGGATGTTGCGACGAATGAACTTTTTGTTGCAAGTGGCGAAGATAATGTATGGTTATCGTCAACACGTTGTGTTGTTAATGAAGTCAATTGGTTAGCTAGTCATGATTTTGAGGAACTGAATTGCCAAGCTAAGTTTAGATATCGTCAAAAGGATAATGAAATAACACTAAGAATAATTGATGAAAATACTGTCGAGTGTATTTATCCACAAGGAATTAAAGCAGTAACACCAGGACAAGAAGCTGTATTCTATAAAGATGGTTTAGTTTTAGGTGGCGGAGTAATTGATCAAGTATTCAGCGGTGACGAAGAATTATCTGAGAAATTAGTCAAACAAAGAACACAAAGATAGGAGAGCTAAATGAAGACATTAAGTAAAAAAAATGCATGGTTGATTGGACTTAATTATGGTTTAGGATATTTAATTATTTATCCAATTTTAATCAATTGGCTTGCAGTGTTTTTATATAATGCAACTGGTCATAATTATTATGATCTAATTGTTAAGTTTTTCTATGCCACATTTTTTGCAATTTCTCTTTATTTAGGACGTGAACTATTCGCAAGTGCATGGAATGACTTCAAAACGAGCTGGATGAAGATTTTAAAAATATCATTTAAAAACTATTTATTATCACTACTAGTTTCTATGGTAGTTAGTGCCGCAATTCTATTTTTTACGAATCAAACATCATCATTGAATCAAAGTGCATTAGAAACTCAATTGAAATCTACAACAGTGATGATTGTCTTGTTATCTACTGTATTTGCACCTTTAATGGAAGAACTGTTCTTTAGAGGGTTAATTTATAATAAATTAACAATTCGTTTTAATTTTATGACGGGTGCTTTAGTTAGTGCGACTTTATTTGGACTCATGCACGTATTACCATCACTTACTTCAGGTAATTTAGCAGATATTCCATTTGCATTACAATATATTGTTATTGGATTTTTTATTGCACGCAGTTATCATCAAGCTGACAGTTTTGCAGCTCCAATTACTTTTCACTTTATCCAAAACACTATTGCTACAATCTTGTTGTTATTAATGGGGTAAATGTATGAATGAAAAAATAACCGGTAAATTTGAACATATAATTTTTCGCCATGATGAATCTTACTTCACTGTGGCGCGTTTTGTATTGCAATCATTAGATGAAAAAAATATTATTGTTACTGGTTATCTACCATCAATGGATCAAGATTTTTTATATGATTTAGAGGGCAATTATATAGAGCATCCAAAATATGGTATGCAGTTTAGCATAAAAACATACCGTAGAGTTATGCCGAATGATGTTGACTCACTCGTGCGCTATTTATCAAGTCCAGTTTTTGTTGGAATTGGTAAAAAGTTGGCGGAAAGAATTGTTGATCTATTAGGTAATGACTGTATTGAAAAGATAAAAGAGAATCCGCAATGTTTAGATGAGATACCAAAAATGACTGATAAAAAGAAACAAGCATTGATTGATGGATTGAGTTCTGAGCATGATTCATTTGAAGAGGTATTGCAATTCTTTACAACTCATGGACTAGGTATTCGAAATATCATTCGATTAAATCGTGCATATGGTAAAGATTCTATTGAAAAAATATCTGAGAATCCTTATCGCGTTATCGAAGAATTAGATGGATTTGGTTTTAAAACAGCAGATAAAATTGCTTTATCAATGGGTTATGAACTGGATCATCCGTATCGTATAGAAGCATATTTAGCAACTATTGTTATGGATATGTGTATGCGTACTGGAGATAGTTATGTAATAGAAGAAGCAATAAAAAAAGAATTTAATAAACGCTTGGGCGGTATAGATGCCAATTTTGATGAATATTGTTTACGATTATTAAAAAAGAGACGAATTGTTAGAGAAGATAATCGAATTTATCCTGTTAGTCAATTTGATGCAGAAACAGGAATAAGCACTTTTTTAAATTTGTTTCCTTATGAAAAAATCGATCCATATAATAAAGACTTACTTGAAGAGTCTTTACAAGAAATTCAAGACAAATTAAATATTCAATATGACCCTAAACAAATGGAAGCTTTGAATCAATTTTTCAATGAAGATTTTATGATTTTAACAGGTGGACCAGGTACTGGTAAAACAACGGTCGTCCGTGGCATGGTATCAATTTTTAAGAAACTATATCCGCTTGCGAATATTGCTTGTTGTGCGCCAACAGGTAGAGCGGCAAAAAGACTTGCGGAACTAACGGAAGTAGATACATATACAATTCATAGTTTACTATTATGGGATTTAGAATCAAATACGTTTGGCAAGAATGAGAATGAACCATTATTTATTGATTTATTAATTGTAGATGAGTTCTCAATGGTGGATAATTGGCTCTTTTATAACCTTGCGAAAGCATGTGTCCATGTCAAAAAGATTTGCTTGATTGGTGATGAAAATCAATTACCAAGTGTATCACCTGGATGTCTTTTAAAAGATTTAATTGAATCATCATTATTTCCAGTGATTCGTTTGGAACATATATTTAGACAGCAAGAAGGTTCAGATGTTATCGAACTTGCGAATCAAATTAGAAATGGATATTTAGACTTTACAAAGTTAAATCAAGATGTAGCTTTCTTTGAAACAAATCAGTTTGGTGTTAAAGATAGGGTAGTTCACATTGTTCAACAAGCGTTAGATAAAGGATATGAATTAAAAGATATTCAAATACTAGCTTGTATGTATCAAGGGGTTGCAGGAATAGATCGTTTAAATAATGCACTTCAAGCTTGTTTTAATCCACCATCACCAGATCGTAGAGAGTGGAAAGTTGGTTATCGTATTTTTAGAGAAGAAGATAAAATACTACAACTAAAAAATCAACCTGATGACGATGTTTATAATGGTGATATTGGGCGACTGGTGGAAATAATTTATCCTCAAGAAGACCCAAATAATACAGTTCGACTAATTGTTGATTATGAAGGTATATTTGTAGAATATTCACCGGAGAATTTTGAAAGAATCACCCATGCTTATTGTATTTCAGTACATAAAAGTCAAGGAAGTGAGTATCCTATTGTTATTTTTCCAATTGTTGAACAACATCGACACATGCTACAACGTAGTTTGTTATATACCGCAATCACTCGTGCTAAGAAATCACTCGTTTTATTAGGAAGTAAAAGCGTAAGTGAAGAAGCATGTAGAACCGAAGTAAAAAGAAGAGAAACAACTTTAATTAGTAGATTAACGGGAGAAGAATAAATGAAAAAAGGAAAAGAAGAATTTAAAAGGATAAATAATTGTGACCATTATTTTTTGCACTTTCCTCTGGTTGAAAGTGATATTGTTATCTTACATCTTCATGGTGGTCCAGGCCAAAGCACGAGCAATTTTGCTTATCTTCAAGAACAATATTTCACATATGCAAACTTTGTTTATTATGATCAACGGGGAGCAGGTAAAACACAATCAAAGAATAAATCAAAATCAACTGAAATTACAACAGAACAGTTATTGGATGATTTAGATAAGATAATTGATGTAATAAGTAATCAATATCATACAAATAAAATAATTCTCTTAGGCCATTCTTGGGGGAGTATCTTAGGTACGCGTTATATTCAAATTCATCCAGAAAAAGTGATAGGCTATGTTGGAATGGGGCAGGTTATTAACGTCTATCGTGGCGAAAAAAGAGCTTTTGATCGTTTAGGAGAAGTTATAAATGAAAAAGATAGAAAAGCGTATGAGAAACTAAGAAGTGCATTTACTGAAGATAGTTTTGATACACAACGCATGATGGAAATTAGAAAACTAGAAAGTAAATATGGCTTTATGAAACCATTTTCTAGTTTTGCAATGAAATATATAAAATCACCTTATTTCAAATGGAAAGATGCAGTTGTTTTATTAACTTCATTTAAAACAAATCTACATTTATTGGATGAGTTAAATGATTTTGATGCAGAGAAATCAATTCATTATGATTGTCCTGTATTCTATTTATGCGGTCGCCTTGATTGGCAAGTACCAACAGTTTTAGTTGAAGAATATATTCAGCTAGTAGAAGCTCCAAAAAAGAATATATACTTTGTTGAAGCAGGTAGTCATACATTAGATATTGATGATCCTAAAGACTTTCATACTAAACTAGAATGTATTGTAAATGAAATAATTAACTAGCAAACAAGATGTAAGCGTTTTACTTCTTGTTTTTTTATTTATTTACATAAATTAAGTTGAACATTCAACTTAAAGTGGTAAAATTAATCACAGACTGTGAGGTGTAATCATGCATGAATTCAAGATTGAATTAATACCAATTTTAATGGGGAAGGTAGATAAAGAATTCAAATCAAGGTTGAACGAGAAATTAAAAGATGCACCAGCTAAAGGAAAAGATGTTGTATATTTATTAATTCTCAATTCGTATGATGGGTTAACACTAAAAGAGTTAACTACTTTGAGCAATTTTGATAAAGCATACACAACCAGTGCAATAAAGAAACTATGTGAACTAGGGTTTGTTTTTTGTGATAAAAAAAGTGAAGATTCTCGCAAGTTTTCGATATACTTAACAAGTAATGGAAAAGAATATGTTGAATACGTGAGTAAAGAAGCTACACAAATACGAAAAGAAATATTTAGTTTCTTAACGGAAGAAGAAATGCAAACGATGAATAAAATTGCGATGAAGATGGGCGACTATTTTTGGAGGAAATAAAATGAAATTAGGAATTGATATAGGATCTACAACAATAAAATGTATTTTATTTAATGAAGCGAATGAAATTATCTATAAAAATTATCGTCGTCATTTTTCAAAAATAAATGAAGCTTTATTTGAAGAATTGAAGTCGATAGTTGTGAGTAATCCAACAATGATGAATCATGATATTTATATTGCAATATCTGGGTCGGCGGGTATGGGGTATGCGGAAAGTATTCAATTACCTTTTGTTCAAGAAGTATATGCGACAAAAGTCGCAGTAAATGAGTATCTTAAAGATACAGATGTTGTCATTGAATTAGGGGGAGAAGATGCAAAGATTCTCTTTTTAAGTAATGGCTTAGAGGTAAGGATGAATGGATCTTGTGCTGGAGGTACAGGTGCATTTATCGATCAAATGGCGACTTTACTTAATTTAAATCCAGATGAAATGAACGAACTTGCGAAGAATTATTCAAAAATCTACTCTGTTGCATCACGTTGTGGTGTTTTTGCGAAATCAGATATTCAACCACTACTTAATCAAGGTGCCCAAAAAAATGATATTTCCGCAAGTATATTCTACGCTATGGTTAACCAGACAATTGCAGGTCTTGCCCAAGGACGCGAACTCAAGGGTAACGTTGTTTATCTTGGTGGACCTCTTACTTTTTTATCAGAACTAAGAAATGCTTTTGATAAAATTTTGAAAGTAAAAGGAAACTGTCCTGATAATGCGCTCTATTTTGTAGCTTTAGGAACAGCATTAATGGCCGATGAAAGATATTCATTTAGTGAGTTGTATAAACGTGTTGAAGAGTATGTTGCTCCAATTAATTACGTATCTACTAGACCTTTATTTGTAGATGAAGAAGAGTATAAAACATTTACTGAACGACATAGTCAAAATAAGGTCAATTCAATTGAAAATAAAAATTATGCGGGTAATGTTTATCTAGGTATTGATGCAGGTTCAACTACTGTAAAAATGGCTATTCTTGATGAAGAAGAAAATATTTTAGTTTCAAGTTACCAATCGAATCAAGGAAGTCCGGTATATATTGTAAAGAACTTCATTGAACGATTTTATCAAGAATATCCAAACGCAATCATTAAGGCAAGTGCAGTAACTGGATATGGCGAAGAAATGTTACGCCATGCACTTTCACTTGATTTTGGAATTGTTGAAACAATTGCTCATTTTAAGGCTGCAAAGAAATTTAGTCCTCAGGTTGATTTCATCATTGATATTGGCGGTCAAGATATTAAATGTTTTAAAGTTGTGAACGGTGTTATTGATGACATATTTTTAAATGAAGCTTGTTCATCTGGATGTGGCTCATTCTTACAAAGTTTTGCAGAAGTTCTCGGATACTCTATTGAAGATTTCGCGAAAATTGGTTTATTCGCTAAAAATCCAGTTGATTTAGGATCACGTTGTACTGTTTTCATGAACTCTTCAATTAAACAAGCACAGAAAGAAGGGGCAACCGTTGATAATATTTCAGCGGGTCTTTCAATGAGTGTTGTTAAAAATGCTTTGTATAAAGTAATAAGAATTACAAACGCCAAAGATTTAGGAAAAAACATTGTTGTGCAAGGTGGTACTTTTTATAACGATGCTGTATTACGGGCTTTTGAACTTGAAATCAATGGTGAAGTTGTTCGTCCTAATATCTCTGGACTAATGGGTGCTTATGGTGCTGCTCTGTATGCTAAGCAAAATCAAAAAGAATATTCAACAACACTTAAATCTGAGAAGTTAGTCGATTTTAAACATGATGTCCAATCGATAACTTGCCAAGGATGTAATAATCATTGTGCATTAACAGTTAATACATTTGGTGAAGGTAGAAAATATATCGGTGGCAATCGTTGTGAAAAACCAATAACGAATCTTTCACAATCAAGTGATTTAAATCTATATGAATTTAAACGTCAATTACTTCAAGAATATCGCATGAAGAAAATCAATGCTCAACGTGGTAAAATTGGCATTCCACTAGTTTTGAACATGTTTGAATTATTGCCTTTTTGGACACGCTTTTTTGAGGTGTTAGGGATACAATGTGAGATAACAGATTTTTCAACCCATTTGTTGTATTTAAAAGGACAACATACAATTCCTTCTGATACGGCATGTTATCCAGCAAAGTTGGTGCATGGTCATATTGAAGAGTTATTAAAATTGAATTTAGACGCAATATTCTACCCATGTATGACCTACAATATTAATGAAGGTCTAGGTGATAATCATTACAATTGTCCTGTTGTTGCCTATTATCCAGAAGTTATTCAAGCAAATATGACCGAAATGAAAAAGACTCCATTTATTTATGATTATATTGGCATTCATCGTCCGAAAGACTTTACTAAGAAGATGACTCAAATTTTAAGAAATACATTTAAAGATATTCAAGGTAAAGAAGTTGAAAAAGCTGTGCAAGCGGGGTTTGAAGAATATCGAAGTTTCTTCGAAAAAATTAGAAATAAAGCAGATGAAATAATCAAAAGTGCCAATAAAAATAATCAACCGATTATTGTCCTTGCGGGTAGACCTTATCATATTGATCCAGAAATTAATCATGGCATCGATAAACTTATTTTGTCTTGTGGGGCAGCTATTGTTACAGAAGACAGTATTAGTCATTTATCTAATAAAGTGGATACAACCGTTCTAAATCAATGGACATATCACTCAAGACTTTATGCTGCTGCAGATGTTGTCACGCGTGAAAAAAATATGAACTTAATTCAACTGGTTTCATTTGGTTGTGGGGTTGATGCGATTACGGCAGATGAAGTTCGTTTGTTGCTGAATAAGGGAAATAAAATCTATACGCAAATTAAGATTGATGAAATTACAAATTTAGGTGCCGTTAAAATAAGACTACGCAGTTTGTTTGCGGCTTTAAAGGATGGTGAGAAACATGACTAATCAAAGAATTGAATTCACAAGAGAAATGAAAGGTTACAAAATTTTAGCACCAAACATGCTTCCTATTCATTTTTCACTATTGTGTAATATATTTAAACTTCATGGTTATGATGCAGAAATATTAGAAAATGTTGGACCAGGAATAGCACAAATTGGCTTAAAGTATGTTCATAACGACACATGTTATCCAGCGTTACTTGTCATTGGTCAATTAATTGATGCACTTAATAGTGGTAAATATGATGTAAATAAAACAGCATTGATGATTACTCAAACAGGCGGTGGATGTCGTGCTTCGAATTATATTCATCTGCTTCGAAAGGCTCTTGTTAAAGCTGTATACCAACAAGTTCCTGTTATATCTTTAAACTTATCTGGACTTGAAAAAAACTCGGGTTTCAAATTTACATTATCGATGATTCGTCAAGCGTTGATGGCTCTAATTTATGGGGATATGATTATGTTATTAAACAATCAAATTGAGCCTTATGAAACTGATCCAGGTTCATCAAAGAAGAAAATAACAAAATGGGTTAATTATCTTACAAATGAATTTAGTTTGGGTAAAGGCCTTAGCTATAAAGATATGAAGAATAATTTAAAGGATATTGTAGATGACTTTGATTCAATCGAAAAAGAGAAAAGAGATAAAATCAAGGTTGGAATCGTAGGTGAGATTTATATAAAATATTCTTACCTTGGAAACAATCACCTAGAGAAATTCTTGCTTGAACAGAATTGTGAAGTCATGGTTCCAGGTGTAATGGGATTCATGTTATTTAAGACTGATAATCGGATGGAAGATATTAAATTATATGGTGGTAATCCAATTAAGTACAAAGTGGTATCAACATTATTTAATTATATTGCAAAACTTGAATCTGCCATGATCGAGGTTCTTCGTGATAATGGTCATTTTAAAATTCCTTCAAGTTATATGCACCTAAAAGAGCTAATCAAAGGATATGTTGGTTATGGTAATAAAATGGGTGAAGGGTGGTTGTTGACAGCAGAGATGCTGGAGTTAATTGAAGAAGGTTATGGAAATATAGTATGTGCACAACCCTTTGGATGTTTGCCAAATCATATTGTAGGAAAAGGAATGATTAGAAAGATTCGTGAACATTATCCGAAGTCCAATATTGTACCAATTGATTATGATCCAAGTGCAACTCGTGTTAACCAAGAAAATAGAATTAAACTCATGCTTGCAATTGCAAGAGAAAATGCAACGATGATTTAACCTTGCAAAAGTATAGAATTGTGATAAAATCTAGATAAATCGTCGAATAAATCGAGTAAATTAAGAAACATTTTAGAGAGAAGATGGCTGGTGAAAATCTTTGTGCAGACTTAATTGAAGCTACTTAGAAGAGTGGTTAATAACCAACGTGAATCTGCGTTAATGATAATCAAGGTGCATATCAAATTGATATGAATCAGGATGGTACCGCGTAATTTATACGTTCCTGTAATTAGGGACGTTTTTATTTTGTATGGAGGAAAAAAAGATGAAACAATTAACTGGAAATCAAGTAAGACAAATGTTTTTGGATTATTTCGCAAGTAAAGGTCATGCAATTGAACCAGGTGCTAGCTTAGTGCCTCACAATGATCCAACGTTATTATGGATTAATGCGGGAGTTGCTGCTTTAAAGAAATATTTTGATGGTTCAGAAAAACCAAAATGTAATCGAATAACGAATGCACAAAAAAGTATTCGTACAAACGATATAGAAAATGTTGGGAAGACTGCACGTCATCATACATTCTTTGAGATGCTTGGAAACTTTTCGATAGGTGATTATTTTAAAGAAGAAGCAATTCAATTTGCTTGGGAATTTTTAACATCCCCTGAATGGATTGGCTTCGATAAAGAAAAAATGTATATTACAGTTTATCCCGATGATGAAGTTGCATACAACACATGGGTAAATATATGTAAAGTTGATCCTAGTCATATTTTACGAACAGCAGATAATTTTTGGGAAATTGGTGAAGGGCCAAGTGGACCAGATAGTGAGATTTTCTATGATCGTGGACCTAAATATGATCCTGAGGGATTAGGTGAAAGACTATTCTTTGAAGAATTAGAAAATGATCGCTACATTGAAGTATGGAATGTTGTATTCTCGCAATACGATGCTAAAGAAGGGGTAGAACGTAAAGATTACAAAGAACTACCTCAAAAAAATATTGATACTGGAATGGGATTAGAACGTCTAGTAGCGCTTATTCAAGATGGTGAAACTAATTTTGATACAGATTTATTCTTGCCAATTATTCATGCAACTGAAAAGATGGCAAAACAACCATATGCTGGCGAATACAAGATGGCTTATCGTGTAATCGCTGATCATATTCGTACTGTTACCTTTGCGTTAAGTGATGGTGCACTCTTCTCTAATGAAGGAAGAGGATATGTATTACGTCGTGTTCTTCGTCGTGCTGTTCGTTATGGTATTCAACTTGGCATTCAAGGTGCATTTATGTATCAATTAGTTCCAGTTGTAGCAGATATGATGAAAGAATTCTATCCATATCTTCAAGAAAAAATAGATTTAGTTTCTCGTCTTGTAAAAACCGAAGAAGAAACTTTCCATGCGACATTAACAAATGGTGAAAAACTATTAATGGATGAATTGGATAAAGCGAAACAAACAAAAATTCTTGATGGCGAAGTAATGTTCAAACTCTATGATACATATGGTTTTCCAAAAGAACTTACTAAAGAAATTGCGGAAGAAAACGGATTTACAGTAGATATTGATGGCTTTAATGAACAAATGAAACTTCAAAAAGAACGTGCACGTAATGCACGTGAAGATGAACAATCAATGTCTAGTCAATCAATTGATTTAATTAACTTTGAAAAAACTTCTGAGTTTACAGGTTATCAATACTTAACATGCGATTCTGTTGTTATTGCTTGTTTTAAAGATGGTGTTCAAGTTGATAAAATACAAGAAACTGGCGATATCATCCTTGCAGAAACATGTTTTTATGCAGAAAGTGGTGGACAAATCGCTGATACTGGAACATTAACAGGTAAAGGATTTAGCGCAAAAGTTACTGATGTTAAGAAAGCGCCGCATAAACAACACTTGCATCATTTAGAAAATATTGTGGGTACTATTTGTGTAGGTGATGACATTCATGGAGAAATCGATGTACAACGTCGTTTAAACATTAAAGCAAATCACTCATCATTACATTTATTGCAAAGTGCTTTACGTAAAGTTGTAGGCACACACATTGCTCAAGCAGGATCATATGTATGTGAAGATTATGGACGTTTTGACTTCACACATTTTGAGAAAGTAACAGACCAACAATTACGTGCAATAGAAGATGAAGTGAATCAAATGATTATGAACGATAATAAAGTAGTTACTGAAGTCTTAACAATTGATGAAGCGAAGAATTCAGGAGCTATCGCACTATTTGATGAAAAATATGGTGATACTGTTCGTGTTGTTTCTATGGGAGAAGTTTCAAAAGAATTTTGTGGTGGAACACACGTAAGTAACACGCAAGAAATTGGCGTATTTAAAATAGAAGCTGAGGAAAGTATTGGTTCTGGAATACGTCGTATCACTTCAAAAACTAAAATGGCAGCTTATCATGATTTTGTCGCAAGAGAAAATACAATGAAGAGTATTGCAGAAACAATGAAATTAAACTCAATTAATATGCTTGAAGAAAAAGTAAACGTAGTGCTTGATGAAAATGCACAATTGAAGAAAGATGTACAACGCCTTAATGAAAAAATGATGATGTTAGAAGCTGATGAAACAATCAAAGCAGCGAAACAAATAAATGGTTTAAATGTCATCATGTTAAGAAAAGAAAATGCTGACTCAAGTTCATTAAAAGGATACGCTGAAGTATTACGTAATAAGTGTGAAAACTCATTTGTATTTATATCAAATGTTGTAGACGATAAAATAACATTTGTTGTTGCAAGTAGTAAGGAAGCTATTGAAAAAGGTCTTAAAGCTGGTGAAATTGCAAAGCTTGCTGCGACTATGAGTGGTGGTAACGGTGGTGGCCGTCCTGATTTAGCACAATCTGGTGGTAAAGATTCATCAAAATTAGATGAAATATTTAACACAATTGAATCAAAACTAGTGTAAATACTTTCATTTTGAAGGGAAATAAGCTAAAATATACTAATAAAGGGGGAAGAACTATGACCAACAAAGATTTAACTGAAACAATGAATTTTAAATCAGATGAAATTCGTCGTAACAATATTCGACAAGTTCTTCGATTAACAAAAGAAGCATTAGAAGAAAGAGGATACAATTCTGTGAATCAACTTGCAGGGTATCTTATTTCGAATGACCCCGCTTACATTTCAAGTCATCGAAATGCTCGTAGTATTATTCAATCTGTAGAACGACATGAACTTATTGAAGAACTCGTTCGTTACTACTTAGAAGAAAATAATTAACCCATGCGTAGAGTATTGGGATTAGATTTAGGAAGTAGAACATGTGGTGTTGCGGTTAGTGATCCTTTGGGGATGATTGCTCGAACAGTTGAAACCATTCGTTTTGAAGATGATGATTATGAAACAGCATGTGCAAAAGTTCTCGAATTTGTAAAAGAATTAGGAGTAACTGAAATTGTACTTGGGTTACCTAAACATATGAATGGTGATATTGGAATTCGTGGAAACATATCTGTCGAATTTAAGGCAATGCTTGAAGAAAAGTGTTCATGTCCAGTTACTTTATGGGATGAAAGATTAACAACTATCGCAGCTCAAAAAATACTAATTTCTGCCAATGTTTCAAGAAAGAAAAGGAAGGCAGTAATTGATCAAATGGCCGCAGTACAAATACTACAAGGTTATTTAGATCGAAAATAGTGGGCGTGAAAACGCCCCTTTAATTTGATAAGGAGAACAAAACGTATGGAAACAAATAAAATTATGATTACTGAAGAAGATGGATCACAAAAAGAAATGGAAATTCTTTTTACGTTTGATGATGAATCAAAAAGTAAAAGCTATGTACTATTTACTGATCCACAAGATCCTGAAGGAGAAGTGTTTGCTTGTTCTTATGATGAAGAAGGAACAATGATTCCAGTGGACGATCCAGAAGAATGGACAATGATTGAAGAAGTCTTTGGCGCATTTGTTGAGGAAATTGAAGATGACAGCGAAGAAAAAGAAGACTAAACGTAAATTAAAAATAGGGAACTTATTAATATTAATTGGCTTAGTTTTGGTTTTAGTGTTCGGTGGAAGTTATGTGTATTATTCAAGTACACTTGGTCCAGTATCTAAAACTTCTGAACAAGTTGAATTCACAATTAGCTCTGGTGAGTCTGTTAAGACAGTAATCAAAAATTTGAAAAAAGAGGGTCTTATTCAAAATGACTTTACTGCTCAAATTTATGCAAAACTTAGTAATTTAACAAATATTAAAATGGGAACATATAGTTTAGATAAGAGTTGGTCTCTAAACGAAATTTTATCTATTATAAATGATTCTAAAGGTGCAATTGTAGATGACTCACGGGTTACTATTATTGAAGGTGATTGGGCTAAGCATATTGCAAGTAGAGTTGCAGCAGTTACCAACGTAACAGAAGATGATTTATTTGCGTTATGGAACAATCCGGATTATATTCGCTCAATTATGGGTAAATATCCATTTTTAACAGAAGATATCTTTAATGCTAATAGTCGTGTGACATTAGAAGGATATTTATTCCCTAATACATATGATTTCTTTAAAGAAACAACTGCTGAGCAAGTAACTGAAAAAATTCTTGATCAAACGCTTAAAATTTATGAGAAGTATAAAGATCAGTTTAATAGTGCGATGGCTAGTCGTAATTTAACACTTCATGAATTATTTACGCTTGCATCAATTGTACAATATGAAGCTGCAAAACCTGAAGACATGAAAATGATTGCTGGTGTTTTCTACAATCGTTTGAATTCAGGAATGATGTTACAAAGTAGTGTAACTGTCTGTTATGCAATTGATATCAATAAAGGTGATGATTGGATGAAATGTGAAGTTAATCCAAACTTTGATTCACCATACAATACTTACAAATATACAGGATTACCTCCAGGACCAATTTTGAATCCAGGTGAAGCAGCAATTGAAGCAGTATTGAATCCAACAGATTCTAAAAATTATTACTTTATGGCCGATGTATATGGTGATGGAACTGTATATTATGCTGAAACATATGCTGAACATCAAAAGAACGTTAATAAATATTTAAAGAAATAAGGAGGCAAACTTGATGAAACCAATTGTAATCGGTATTGCAGGAGGAAGCGCCTCTGGTAAAACATCGGTAGCTAGAAAAATTAAAGAAGCATTTGATGATACGAATTCTGTAACAATTATTCGACAAGATGATTATTACAAAAATCAATCGCATTTAACAATGGAAGATCGTGTTAAAACGAATTATGACCATCCCTTTGCGTTTGATAATGATCTCTTAATTGAACAACTTCAAATGTTATTGGAAGGCAAGGATATTGAAAAACCAATGTATGACTTTGTGAATCATACAAGAAGTGATTGCACTGAGGTTATTCAAACTTGCGATGTTTTAATTCTTGAGGGGTTATTTATTCTTGAGAATGAACAGCTTCGCAATTTATTAGATATTAAAATTTTTGTGGATACAGATGCAGATGTACGATTTATCCGTCGATTGAAACGCGATGTTGAAGATCGTGGAAGAACACTGGATTCTGTGATTAATCAATATGTAAAAACGGTACGTGATATGCATAGCCAGTTTGTTGAACCAAGTAAACGATATGCAAATATAATCATACCAGAAGGTGGCAAAAATACGGTTGCCATCGACTTATTGACCACAAAAATAAGTAGTATAATCAAGAGTAATATGCTATAATACGAAACGTTAGGAGTGATACTATGGCAATGGATGAAAAAATTTATGTGACCCAAGAAGGGTTAGATGAATTAAAGAAAGAATATGAACATTTAGTTCACGTAGTAAAAAATGAAGTAATTGAAGACCTTAAGGCAGCTCGTGCACAAGGTGACTTATCGGAGAATGCAGATTATGATGCAGCTCGTGACCGTCAAGCTCAAGTAGAAGCAAGAATTCGTGATCTTGAAGTTATGTTCAATAATATTGAACTTATTCAAGAAAAGAAGGGTCGTTCACAAATTGTAAAATTAGGCTCAACAGTAGAAATACAAGATTTGGATACAAAAGAAATTGAAACATTTATTATTGTTGGTTCAGTAGAAGCAGATCCATTAAATGGTAAATTATCAAATGTAACTCCTCTTGCGGCTGCTATTTTGGATAAAAAAGTGGGTGCAGTAGTAGAAGTTGAAGTTGATGAACCGTATGAAGTAAAAATCTTATCTGTAAAATAATAGGATTTTGTTCAAAATAAACTAAAAATAAGTAGGTGATCTTATGAAAATACTACTTATTTTTTTATTCTTATTTTTAGCATATATCCCAAGTTATACATTTGTTGATCTTTCTCGTGATAACAAGGTTATAAAAATTAGTGTAAATGGCGAAGTGAAACAAAGTAAAATACTGGAAATTCCAACGTATTCAACAGTAGAAGATATCTTGGATTTAATTGAATTAACTGAGGATGCTGATTTAACTTCCATTAGTCGATTTACAGTTTTAAAAGATGGTGACACCTTAGTAATACCTACAAAAACTGAAAATAAGAAAATTTCTATTAATCATGCGTCAAAGAAAGATTTAATGGAATTACCAGGCATTGGCGATAGTATTGCCGAAAAAATTATTCAGTATCGTCAAGAAAATGGGTATTTCCAAAGAATAGAAGATTTGAAAAATGTAAAAGGTATTGGTGAAGCAAAGTTCAATAAACTTATAAATGAGATATGTTTATGAATCGGATTTTACCATTTTTTATATATACATGTCTTTTTATGTTTCTAAATGAATATAACTTTTATGGTGTTTTAGTCTTGTTATGTATCTGCTGGTATTTAAAATATCGTGATTATACATGGTTGATTCTATTGGTCTTTTTACTCTGTTTTACAGTACATACAAAGAATATAGATGCGTTTTTATTAAGTGGAAGAATTACTAAATTAACTCAGAACTCTATTGTTATAGAGAATAAAGGTAGCTCAACTTTAATTAGTAATTGTCCGATTAGAAGTCTTGATGCAATTATTGAAGTTGAAGGAACTGCGAAAAAAATTGAAAGTGCGCCTACGAATTATGGAAGTCAATTTGAATCATGGGCTAGTGAAAATAAAATAAGTCATTCGGTATATGCAACAGATTGTAAAGTGGTTAACCAATTACCTACATTGCGATATTTTATTCAAAAAAGAATCGATTCATTTGAACAATCAAATAAAGAATTTCTATATAAAATCATATTTCAATTAGCAGTTTCAGAAGAAAGTGATTGGTATTTGTACAATGCTATGGGACTTTCTTTGATTGGACTACTTGCGCTTATTCGATGTATTGGAAAATATGGTTTGAATCAAAAACAACTAGCATGCATTGAGTTTATTTTAATATTCATATTCTCATGTATCTATCAATTCTCATTTGTGTGTGTTCGGTTATTAATTGCATTCCTACTTCGATATACCAAGCTGGAGACAAAAGAAAAAACCGGGATATTGGGGATGAGTTGCATTCTACTGTTTCCTCAAAAAATGAGTTCCTTACAGTTTTTGATTCCCATTGGAATTAGAACGTTACAATCGACATCCTGGTCAATGAAGAAAGTGATTCCTTATTTTTGGTTAATGATACTTCAATCCATTTATTTCTCTAAAATACAATTAGGAATGTTATTTCTGTATCGTATTTTATTACCTTTTTTCGGTTTTATTTGTCTATTGAGTTGGTTAAGTCTACTTTTGGGATTCCCATTATTTATCCAGGGTGCTGAATTATTCCTACAAGTGATATCAGTAGGTAATCAGCTTGTTGTCTATGGTAATCCATTAGGTCTAGGAATAATTCTATATTTCTTGTTTATATACATACTACCGAAATACAAGTTAATAACTGGTGTTTGCCTATATGTTATTTTTTGTTGGCTTGGATTATTTCATCCATTTACTCATATCACTTGGATTCAAGTGGGACAAGGTGATGCAATCTTAATTCAAGAAGCTTATCAAAAATCGACGATCCTTATCGATACAGGGGATGAAAAAAACTACGAACTTTTAGAGAAAGCTTTGCATGCAAGAAGTATCACGACAATAGATACATTGATTTTGACCCATATGGATGCGGATCATTCGGGTGGCTTGGAAAGACTAAAACAAGATTTTAGAATCCATGAAATCATCACAAAACCGCAGACTATCATCAAAGATACGTTATTACTACAAGCAATGAATATCCATGAATATGATAACGACAATGATAATTCGTTAATTTATTGTCTGCTTATAAAAGATTTACGAATATTATTAACAGGTGATATTACAAGTGACGTAGAATACGATTTGATACAAAACTATGATTTGACGTCAATTGATATTCTAAAGCTGGGACATCATGGGTCTAAAACAAGTACATCATCGCAGTTTTTAGAAAGTACTCAACCAAAATTGGCGATAAATTCTAGTGGTTTAAACAATAAATTCAAACATCCAAGTGATGAAACTGTCCAAAGATTGAATGATTTTGTGATAAGGCTACTCGACACACAAAAAGAAGGGGATATATCCGTATTTTTCTTAAGAAATTCCAATTTCTTTATCACGAGTACACGAAAAATTGGTATAATAGACAAGGAGTGATAAGATGAACTATTTAATCATTGGATCTGAGCTATTTTTGCTCAAAAAGCAACTAAATCAAATCTTAAAAGAGAATTCAATGGATAATAATTCAATGGATACTATTTTTTATGATGGTCTTTCTAATGATTTTACAATTGCATCAGTTATTGATGATTGTAATACACCTCCGTTCTTTAATAAAAAGAAAACTGTTATTTTGAATAACCCTAGTTTTCTTTCTACCCAAAAAAGTTTAAATGATCGTGATAGTGAAATTTTAGAAAAGTATTTAAAGAATCCAAGTTTAGATGCTGATTTGATTTTCTATGGTGATGTTACACTGGATAAGCGTAAAAAATTAGTAAAATTAGTTCAATCTAGTTGCCGTATTCACCAGTTTGATCGATTGTCGGCTGCAGATTTCAATACTTATGTTTCAAAGCAACTGCAACAAAATCATGTACAAATAACATCTGAGGGTAAAGTAGAATTACTTAGTCGTTTACCGAATGATTTAGAAAATTTTCATTCAGAATTAGAAAAAATGATGTTATATGGAAATGAACTTGATAAAGAAGCTATCACAAAACTTATTAGTCGCCCATTAGATGAAGATGTCTTTCATTTAGTGAATGATGTTGTAAATCGTAATATGAAAAGTGCACTTCATCTTTGGGATGATTTGTATATGTTAAATAAAGACCCAATCTATTTAGTTGCGTTACTTGCGAGTCAATTTCGTTTGCTTTACCAAGTAAGAACTTATTTAGATATGGGCTATCATGAGAAAGAAATACAAAAAGAATTAAAAGTACATCCCTTTAGAATTACCAAAGCAATTGAGTCATTAAGAGGGTTGTCAAAGGAAAGATGTTTGGAAATTCTTAACTCATTGGCTGAACTTGACCAATCTTTTAAAATGGGATTAGGAGATAAGAAGGCTGGATTTGAATTGTTTTTAGTTAGAACAGCGAGGTAAATATGCAATCATTACGCGAATTATATAAAATTGGTCCGGGACCTAGTAGTAGTCATACATTAGCACCACGTCGTGCATGTATGCTTTTTCTTGAAGAATATGGTCAATTACCGCGCTATGAAGTGGACTTATTTGGTTCTTTATCTTTAACAGGTAAAGGACATTTTACTGATAAGATTATCGAAGATACCCTTGCACCATCGATTGTTGAAATTCATTTTAATAGTTCATGGGAAGAAAGACATCCCAATGGCTTTTATCTTAGAGGGTATAATCAAGAAAATGTATGTATTGCATTGTGGACGATATTTTCCTTAGGTGGGGGAAGTATTGAAATTAAAGAAAAGAAATTAAACTTTAATGATGAAGTCTATAAAGAAAATTCATATGAAGATATTAAAAAAGTTTGTTTAGAAAAGAAAATTAATTTAGTAGAATATGTATTACAAAATGAACCTGATATTGAAGAACACTTAGGGGTTGTTTTAACTGCGATGTTAAGTTCTGTTCGCCATGGACTTTCTTCATCAGGTGTATTACCAGGAAGATTGAATATTGAAAAGGCTGCGAAATCACTTCATCTTCAAGCGTTGTCACTTCCAGATGATTCTGAGAAAACAAAACTATTGATGATGGCCTATGCTTATGCAGCGTGTGAAGAAAATGCGTCTTTAGGCGAAGTTGTTACTGCACCTACATTAGGGGCATGTGGTGTCATGGCATCATTAATGTATTATTATTATACGGATATTGGGGTTTCACGAGGTAAATTGATTCGTGCTTTAGCGGTAGCTGGTATATTTGGAAACTTAATTAAAACCAACGCAAGTATTTCAGGTGCAATTGGTGGATGTCAAGCTGAGGTAGGGACTGCATGTGCTATGGCTAGTGCTGCTGCTGCCTATTTGAATGACTTGAACTTAAAACAAATTGAGTATGCCGCTGAAATTGGTATTGAACATAATTTAGGCTTAACATGTGATCCTGTGGAAGGATATGTCATCATTCCTTGTATTGAGAGAAACTCTGTTGCTGTATTACGTGCTGTAGATGCATATACTTTAGCAAAATATATGTCACGCATTAAACCAAATAAAGTAACTTTTGATATGATTGTAAACACAATGAACTATACTGGAAAGAAAATACCAATTGAACTTAAGGAGACTTCATTAGGTGGTTTAGCTACTGAGTTCAAAGCAAAAGATGAAGTTCTTGTAGAAGTGATCGAACAAAAAGAAGAAGAAAAACCAAAAGTGATTTTACCACTTACGGAAGATGATATTGAACTTGAAGACACGCTTGTTTTTGATGACATGATACTAGATGAAAATGATGAGCCAACAAGTCCAATTAAATTCAAACTATGATTAAACATCCACTAAGTCCAATTATTAGTAAGGAAAGCAAGGTGCTAATTCTCGGTTCATTTCCATCAGTGACATCAAGAAAAGAAAAATTTTATTACGCTAATCCAAATAATCGTTTTTGGCCAATGCTTGAAATTTTATTCAATGAGAAAATTAGGGACCGTAAAGAATTTATTTGTAGCCATCACTTAGCTTTATGGGATGTAATCAAGTGTTGTGACATTGAAGGTAGCAGTGATGCTACGATTCAACATGTATTGCCCAATCCCATTGATGATTTATTAAAAGAATATCCAATTCAACTAATTGTATTAAATGGCAAAACCGCTGAAAAGTTATTTAAAAAGTACTTTCCAACTTGTAAGGTTGAAGTAATATCATGTCCAAGCACAAGTAGTGCAAATGCTCGCTGTCATTTAGATGAATTAGTGAAGGCATATTATAGAATTAAGGTTGTGAACAATGAAGAAAATTGAAGTGCTGGCTCCTGCTGGAACAATGGAAGCTCTAAAAGCTGCTGTATTAAATGGTGCAGATGCAATTTATTGTGGTGGATCAAACTTTGGTGCACGTGCTTTTGCAGTGAATTTTAATCATGATGAAATGAATGAGGCAGTCGATTATTGTCATCTTTATGGCGTTAAATTATATGTAACTATGAACACTTTGCTTTATGAAGATGAGATTGAAGCAGCGATGCAAGAAGCTGAATTTTACTACACTATTGGTGTAGATGCTTTAATCATTCAAGATTTGGGATTATTTGATTTAATTCGACAACAATTTCCTGATATCGAGTTACATTGTTCAACACAAATGCACATTCATAATGTTGAAGGGGTTAAACAAATGCGTGATAGTGGTGCACACCGTGTCGTATTAGCGCGCGAAACACCTATTGAGTTAATTGAAGAGTGTTGTAAACAAGATATTGATATCGAAGTATTTGTTTATGGAGCTTTATGTGTTAGTTATTCTGGTCAATGTTTAATAAGCAGTGTTATGGCTAATCGTTCAGGTAATCGTGGTGCATGTGCTCAATATTGTCGTATGCAATATGAATTATGGAATCAAATAAAAAATGAGCAAATACAAACTGAAGGAAAGTACTTATTGAGTCCTTCAGACTTAAACATAATCAACGAAATTCCAAGACTGCTTGATGCAGGAGTTACAAGTTTGAAAATCGAAGGGCGTATGAAACGTCCAGAATATGTTGCTTTAGTGGTACGCACATTTAGAGATGCAGTTGATGCGTATATGAATAATCAAAAGTATACGTGTTTACCTGAGCGATTAAATGAATTGAAACTTCTTTTTAATCGAGGTTTCACCCAAGGACATGTTTTTCATGAAAATGGGAAAAAATTCATGAGTTCATTACGTCCTAACCATATGGGACTACCTTTAGGAAAGGTTATCTATGCTGATCGAGAAGGTTTTCAAGTCAAACTAGAGATGGCACTTCATCAGCATGATGGGTTACGAATTCTTGATGACAAAGAAGATTTAGGATTCATCGCAAATAAAATAATTAAAGATGGTAAATATGTAAACCGTGCAGAAAAAGGAGATATTGTAACCTTTGAGGATTCACGCTTTGTGATGAAAGGTTCTCAAGTATTAAAAACAACGGATGTAGAACTTATGGATTCCTTACTTAATAAATCACCATATCGTCGGGCAAAAATAACAATGAATTACCATATTGAGATAGGTAAGCACCTTCGATTAGAGGTTAGTGATGGGTATTATACAAGTGTTATGGAATCTCTACTCACTGTGCAAGCACCTCAAAAAGCACCTGTTGAAGAATCAAGATTGCTTGAACAATTAGATAAGCTTACAGATACACCTTATGAATTATCAAATATTACTGGAAATTATGTCCCGTTTTTTCTGCCTATTAAGGAAATCAATGAAACACGTCGACGCTGCATTGAAGAATTATCTAGTCAACGCATGCAAAAGCCAATTCGTCAGAAGCTCAATTATACAAATCCAAAATTTGAGGTAGAACTAGCAAAAACAATAGTCGAAGTGAATTCACTTCAACAAGCACAAGAAATCAGTGATTGGGATGTATACATGTGTTCTTCTAAGCATGAAATACAAAAAAGCTTTATAGAGTGCCTACCACAAACACCTGCAATTAATGAAGCATCCAGTTATCCTAATCGTTCATGTGTAATTAGCGAAATCGGTGCTTTATCATCTCCAAATAAGTTGTTGGCTACAAATAATTTTAATGTAACAAATAGTTATGCACTAGCGTATTTGTATTCAAAAGGGGTAAATATGGTTGAACTCTCAACAGAATGCAATGAAAGACAAAGTAAACTCTGTATAGATTCATTTGAAAATCGTTTAGGAATAAAACCAAGTACTTTAGTCTTCAGTTATGGTAAACGCGATCTAATGATATCGAAATCATGTGCTGTTAATACGTGTTGTAGTGATGGAAATAAGAAAAATTGCCAATTATGTAAGATAAATCGCTTTATTTTAAAGGATATAAAGGGGTTTGAATATTTGTTTATGGGAGATGATAACTGTATTCAACATCTTTTAGAGCCGCAAGCATTTGAAAGAGATTTTATTGATCCAACTTGTGCATTCATTCGTTTCACAGATGAATCAGCTGATGAAGTACACGAAATCATGAAAAAGAACGGATTTACCCAAAAATAATTATCATGTATTCGTAAGAAAATACGCTATTTTCCTTCTAATAGGAGGGTAATTTTGCTATAATATTTTAATGGATTGAGAAGGAGGAAACCATGTTTCTAAAAAGAGTAGAAATGCAAGGTTTTAAATCTTTTGCAGATAAAGTCGTAATCAATTTTGAACATGCGATTACTGGTGTTGTAGGACCAAATGGTTGTGGTAAGAGTAATATCACAGATGCTATTCGTTGGGTTCTAGGTGAACAATCAGTAAAGTCTTTGCGTGGGACAACAATGACAGATGTTATCTTTGCAGGAAGTGCAGACCGCAAGATGGTAAACATGGCAGAAGTAACCTTAGTTTTTGACAATACAAATCGCTCATTAAATAGTGAGCTCGATGAAATTGAAGTTACACGTCGTTTATACCGTAATGGCCAAGAGGCAGAATATCTTATTAATCGAAATAATGTTCGGTTAAAAGATGTAATAGATTTAATCCTTGATTCAGGGTTAGGAAAAGATTCACTATCAATGATTTCACAAGGTAATATAAGTAGTTTTGCAGAAGCTAAACCGATTGATAGACGAGGAATCTTCGAAGAAGCTGCAGGGGTTAGTAAATACAAAAAAAGAAAAATGGAATCTCTTTCTAAATTAGAGAGAACAAAAGAAAATATTGAGCGTACACAAGATATTTTAATGGAACTTGAGCGTCAAGTTTCTCCATTAAAGCGTGCAGCTAAAAAAGCCGAGTTATATCGTGAAAAGAAAACACGTTTGGAAGAAATTGAAATTGCTGTATTAGTAGAAGACATTAATACAATTAATCAACAAATTGAAGATGCAAAGAAAACATTATTCAATATTGATGCACAATCTACAATGTTTCAAACAACAATTCAAGTACATGAAACACAAAACTTAGAAGCTAAAAAAGAAATTAGCGATTTAGAAAAAGAGATTAATAAACTTCAAGAAGAACTAATGAAGATTGTTAACGAAATTCAAATTCTTGAAACACGAAAAATCGAATTTGATGAAAAACGTAAATACGCAATTGAAGTAGGTACAAATGAAGAAAAAGCTAAACAATTACAAAGTTTAGTTCAAGAAGCCGAATTAGAATATAATGACAGAAAAGGTCGTTATGACCAATGTCAAATAAATATCCAATTATTGAGTGAACAATTATCACAAGTCGCATTACAACTTGCAGAGTTATCACAAAAAACAAATGAAGAAAATGGATTATTGAGACGATATCAAAATAGAAAAGAACTCCTAGAAAGTTTATTAAAAGATCCTTTTAATAGCCAAGCTGGAGTTAAAGCTATTGATGATAATAAAAATTCTCTCCATGGTGTATTAGGTGTAATTGCACAAATTATTCAACCACAAGTAGGCTATGAAGAAGCTATTTCTGTTGCATTAGGTGGAACAATGTATAACATTGTCACAACGGATGAAGAAGCTGCACGTAATGCTATTAACTTTTTGAAAAAAAATCAAAGTGGGCGTGCAACATTCCTACCACTAACTGTATTACAATCTAGATACATATCACGAGAAAATCAAATTGTATGTGAAAATTCTAAAGGATACTTAGGTGTGGCTAGTGATTTTATAATTTGTGAGGATCGCTTTATTCCAATTAAAGAAGCTTTCTTACAAAATGTAATCATTACTGATAATTTAGAGAATGGGAATGCTTTAGCAGCTTTATTAAGATACGCCTATAAAATTGTAACCCTTGATGGTGATGTTATACATAAAGGTGGATCAATGACAGGTGGTAAATCGAAGAATAGTGCTTCCTTACTAACTGTTAAAAAAGAGTATGAAGAAATAATACAATTAATTGACAGCCAAGTTGCAGCATGTGAGTTAGCAGAAAAAGGATTAGCAGATGCCCAACGAAAACGTGAAGAATTAGAACGTGGGTTAATGGAACATCGTATAAGTTCTGCACAACTAGAACCTGTTGTTGATGCGAAACGTTCTAAATATGAAAAATTGAAAAACGATTATGAACTCATTCGTCCAAATGACATAGAAAATCATGATGCTAATTTTGCAGATGAAGTAATCATTCATTTAAATGAAGCTTATTCACGTCGTGATGAAATTACCAATTCCATTCGTAGTAAACGCGAATATCGTATTAAAGTTTCACAAGATGTTGAACGTAAGGAACAACAAATTCGTCAAATTCGTCGTGATTTAGATACTGCTAATGCAAGCCAAAATGCAATTAAAATTGATCAAGCTCGCTTAGAAACTAAACTTGAAAATGATTTACAACGTTTAGCTACTGAATATCAATTGACTTATGAATTTGCGCAAACTAAAGTAAGTGACAGTCATATTGAAAATGCAAAAGAAGAAGTTTTACAACTTCGTAGTGAAATTGAACGTCTTGGTAATATCAATATGAATGCTCCTCAGGAATTCGAAGAAGTAAATGAACGCTATGAATTCTTAGACAGACAAGTAAAAGATTTAATTGATAGTCGTGATAAAATCCTTTCTGCAATTGATGAAATGGATCATGTTATGAAAAAGCAATTCAAAGAAATGTTTGATTCTATCAATAATGAATTAAATGATACATTTAGAGCCTTATTTGGTGGCGGTAAAGCTAGACTCATCTTGGAAGATCCTAGCGATATACTTAACACTGGAATTGATGTTGATGTTCAACCTCCAGGAAAATCAGTGCAAAACATTCGTTTGTTCTCAGGGGGCGAAAAGAGTTTGATTGCAATATGTGTATTGTTCTCAATCTTAAAAGTGCGACCTGTACCACTTTGTATTTTCGATGAAGTTGAAGCTGCTCTAGATCAAGGAAATGTAGAACGTGTTGCTCGTTATTTAACAAACTTCAGTAATGATACGCAATTTATTGTTGTAACACACCGTCCAGGAACTATGCAACAATGTGAAGTTCTTTATGGGGTTACTATGCAAAAACAAGGTGTCTCACAAATGTTACGTGTTGAACTTAAAGATGCCATTGATCTTGCAGATAATCAGGAAGAGAAAAAATCATGAGTTTCCTAGATACATTAAAAGAGAAGTTTAAAAAACGAGATGACCAAGCAATTTACTTAAGTGGATTCAAAAAAACAAAAGATTCAATGGGACAAAAATTAAATGATTTGTCCTATAAATACAAAGGTATCAATGATGATTTTCTAGAAGAATTAACAATCGTTCTTCTAGAAAGTGATGTTGGTATCGAAACAGCAGATGAAATTTGTGAGCGATTAAGACAAAAAGCAAAACAATACAGTGTAATCACTTTCCGTTATGCAATGAGCTTCCTCATGGAAATCATGAAAGACTTATACAATGAAACACCAATTCCTGAATTATCTTATGAGCATGACATCAATGTGATTTTCCTAGTTGGCGTTAACGGAAGTGGCAAGACAACCTCTTGTGCTAAACTCATTCGTTATTTCCAAGATCAAGGAAAAACAGTAGGTGTAGTCGCAGCAGATACATTTAGGGCGGGTGCTATTGAGCAATTAGCGAGATGGGCTGAAAAACTAGGTGTTCATTGTGTTAAAGGAAAAGAACAAAGTGACCCTAGTAGTGTATTAGTAGATGGCTGCAGATGGGCAAAGGAAAATAAAGTTGATATTCTTCTTTGTGATACTGCTGGACGTTTACAAAATAAACAGAACTTAATGAATGAATTAGCTAAGATGCATCGTGTTGTAACTCGAGAAATCGAAGGTGCTCCACATCATGTTTGGTTAGTGTTAGATTCAACAACCGGTCAAAATGGATTATCACAAGCTAAGATATTCCAAGAAGCAACACAAGTTTCAGGAATTATCTTATCTAAAATGGATGGTACAGCAAAAGGCGGAATTGTCTTAGCGATTAAAAATATATTACATATTCCGGTCTATTTTATTGGCTTAGGTGAAAAAGAAACAGATCTTAGACCCTTTGATTTAGATTCATATTTATATAGTATTTCTGAAGGAATTCAACATGTTCAATAAAAAAGAACTTATGAATTACTATCTAGATTTCTATGAAAAATTATTAACGGATAAGCAACAAAAAATATGTAACTATTATTTTCGCGAAGATTACTCAATTACTGAGATAGCAGAACTTGAGTCAATAAGCAGGGCAGGGGTTCATGATGCGATTAAGCGTAGTGAACTAGCACTAGAAGACTTCGAAGAAAAATTAAACTGCTATGAATCATTTAACAAACGACAAGAATACTACAAAAAAATTAAAGAGTTCAATAATCAAGAAATTAATAAAATTATTGATCAATGCATAGATACTGAATAAATGGAGGAAAATTTATGAGTAAAATTATTTCTGTAAATGCTGGTTCATCATCTTTAAAATTCCAATTATTTGAAATGCCAAGTGAGGAAGTTTTAACTTCTGGTATTGCGGAAAGAATTGGATTAGAAGAAGGAGTTTTCACAATTAAAGTTAATGGTGAAAAACACACTAAAAAACTACCAATTAAAGATCACACCGTAGCTGTTCAACTTCTATTAGATTCATTAATAGAATTCGGTGTTGTCAAAAACTTAGATGAAATCATTGGTGCAGGTCATCGTGTTGTACAAGGTGGCGACTACTTCGATCAATCTGTTGTTGTAACACCTGAAAACGAAAAAATCGTTGAAGATTTATCGAGCTTAGCTCCTCTACATAATCCAGCTAACTTAGTTGGATACCGTGCTTTTAGAACAGCTTTACCAAAAGCAGGTCATACCTTTGTTTTTGATACTGCATTCCATCAAACAATGGAACCAGCTTCATACATGTATCCAGTACCTTATGAATGGTATACAGATTATAAAGTACGTCGTTATGGAGCTCATGGAACTAGTCATCAATACGTTGCTGAACGTACAGCTGAATTAGTTGGAAAAGATGTCAAAGATATCAATATCATTACTTGTCACTTAGGTAATGGCGCATCTATTACAGCAGTACAAAATGGTAAATGTGTAAATACTTCAATGGGATTCACACCATTAGCTGGAGTTATGATGGGAACGCGTTGTGGTGATATTGACCCTGCAATTGTTACTTACATGCAAAATCAAGCTCATCTTTCTGCCGATGAAATTAATGATATCTTAAATAAAAAATCAGGTATGCTTGGTATCTCAGGAATTTCAAGTGATGCACGCGATATCGAAGATGCTGTAGCTGAAGGAAATGAAAGAGCAAAGTTAACACATGCTGTTTATGTTAATCGTGTTGTAAATGTTTTAGGTGGATACTTCATGCAAATGGGTGGGGTAGATGCAATTTCATTTACTGCTGGATTAGGTGAAAATGATACACTTATTAGAAAACTAGTTATGCAAGGAATTGAAAAAGCATTAGGACTTTCTATTGACTATGAATTAAATGACAAATCTCGTGGTAAAGAAATTCGTATTTCTAAAGATGACTCAAAAGTTTCAGTTTGGGTTGTTCCAACAAATGAAGAATTAGTTATTGCGAGAGATACTTCTAGATTATTAGGAATCTAATAATATGTTTGAACTTTTTCAAGAAACTATAGAACAATTTGATATCATAACTATATTCCGTCATGAAAATCCTGATTTAGATGCTTTAGGTAGTCAATTCGGACTATGTCATTGGTTAAAGGACAATTATCCAAGTAAAAAAGTTTATCTTTGTGGAAGTGAATTTGGACGTTTTAGTGATGCACTGATTGTTTCTTCAGTGGATGATGAAGTAATAAATAACAGTCTAGCTATTATTGTAGATACAGCAAATTCAGCAAGAGTTGATGATTTACGATACCGCAACGCATTAAAAACAATGCGTATCGATCACCATCCATTTGTTGAATCATTTGCCGATGTTGAATTGATTGATGAAAAAGCTGCAGCAACGTGTGAGTTGTTAGGCGAATTCTTCACATTAATTAATGGAAAAGTTATCACGAAAGATACTGCTGAACTGTTATATCAAGGAATTTTAACAGACACATTGTGTTTTAAAACAAATAACACAACACCAAAAACACTATATGTAGCTTCAAAATTGGCTGAAACAGGTTTATTAATATCACAAATCAATCAAAATGTATTTGATATGGATCTTGCAACATTTAAATATGTAAACTACTTACGTAGTAATTTTGAATTTTCGGATGGTGTAGCGTATTCAATTCTAACTGAAAAGGATATTGAACCGTTTGGAATCTCAATTAATCATGCTCGTGAATATGTTTCGGAGTTTGGAAACGTAAAAGAATTTGAAATTTGGTGTATATTTACCCAAGAAGATGCAAATTTAGATATCTATAAGGGTTCTCTACGCTCAAAAACAGTCGTAATTAATGAAATAGCGGCTAACTATGGTGGTGGCGGTCATAAAAATGCTTGTGGAGTTAAAAATTTAACTCGTGAACAAGTAAATAGTTTGATTCAAGAATTGAAAGCTGTGTTAGTTTAAACTAACCAGATAAAGAAAATAAAAGACAGTTGCTATTGAATTGAATAGTCAACTAATGGTAAAATATATAATGAAAATGGAGGTATTTCTAAATGGAAATCACAAACAAAAAAGTATTAGCGGATTTAATCGCTGAAAAGAATGGCATGACAAAAAAAGCTGCTACTGAAACTTTAGATCTAGTTTTCGATACAATCGCAGAAACACTTAAAAATGGTGGTAAAGTAGATATTACAGGATTCGGTAAATTTGAAGTTAAACAAAGACCAGAACGCAAAGGTATTAATCCTGCAACTAAAGAACCAATCACAATTCCAGCAAGCAAAGCTCCTGGATTTAAAGCTGCTAAAGCATTAAAAGACATCGTTAAATAAGAATTATAAATAGAGACATTAGATTAATATCTAGTGTCTTTTTTATATGCAAAAAATGTATAAAGACTAAGATATTCTATAAAAGACTATCAAATAGCTTTATACATAGATACTTCGCATAATGTATGTTATACGATATTTATATATTAAATTGTAGCTGCAGATTTCAACCTCTTTATTTAGATGAATGCCACTTCTGTTATAATCAAAAAAAAATTAAATAAAGATCTTATAGGAATAAATAAGTTTTAAAATACTTAATCTATCTAATTATAATCAATTGAAAGATGATTATCTATGAAATAAGTTTATCGATTCATTACAGAGGGTCATCTATCCCCCACTTTAAATAATTTTTATCTTCTTACTACTTTAGTTATTGATAATATTTGTAAAAGAGTTTACTATATAATAAACAAATATAATAATAGTTTATTTAAAAGTAAACATATATTATAAATGTTTGAAAATTCAGAAAGAAGGTAAATTATGAGAATTTCAGATGCACAAATTGAAGAGATTAAGAAAGGTTTTATCATAGAAGACGAAAGTTATAAATGTTTGTTTTGTGATCAAATCTATCAAATGGGATGTATTTATGAAATTGAGGGCAACCTATACGATGCATACGGTGCAATTAAGAAGCATATAGAGCAAGAGCATATTTCTCCTGTAGATTACTTACTCATGCAACATACAGCTTTATTAGGCATCTCTGAGAGTCAACGTGATGTTCTCAAAGGAATGTGGAATAAGAAAAATGATAAGGAAATAGCATCAGCCTGCACTATTTCACCATCGACTGTACGCAATTATAAATTTAAGTTTAGAGAAAAACAAAGACAAGCAAAAGCCTATTTAGCTTTACTCGAAGAAATTCAATGCAAATTAGAACAAGATTCTATTCTTGATGACAACTGTATTGAAGTACATGACTCTGCCAAAATGATTGATGAACGCTTTGCGATAACGAAAGAAGAATATGATACAATCGTAAATAGCTATATTAAAGATGGTAGAATCACAGTTATTCCAACTAAGCAAAAGAAGAAAATTGTTCTCTTAAGAGAAATATTAAAGCAATTTGACTTGAATAAAGAATATTCTGAGAAGGAAGTTAATGAAATTATTAAGGCTTTTAATGATGATTACTCTACCCTACGTCGTGATTTAATTAATTATGGCTTCTTACATCGTTCTACTGATGGATTAATTTACGTTGTTAACAAAAAGAAAATAATATAAAGAAAAAGAGTATTCTAACTAATAAATCAAGTTAGTTTACTCTTTTTGTATATTAATTTAATGAAGATAAGAATGAATCACCATTTTCAGGGAGTTCAACTTCAAAATTTTCTGCAATTGTCGCACCAATGTCTGCAAAAGATGAACCTTGACGTATCAACCCAGATCCATCAAATGATTTTGAATAGGCAACCATCGGTATCATTTCACGTGTATGATCAGTACCTGGATGTGTAGGATCATTACCATGGTCAGCAGTTAGAATTACTAAATCATCTTCATTTAATTTTTCCAATAGTTGTCCCAATAGATTATCAAAATCCTCTAACTCGTTGGCATAACCTTGTGGATTACGACGATGTCCCCATTTAGCATCAAAATCCACTAAATTTACAAAGCATAAGCCTTTAAACTTTTTGTCTGCTAATTCGATAGTTTGTTCCATGCCATGAATACTACTTAACGACTTGTGTGAATCAGTAATACCTTCTCCGACGAAAATGTCATTGATTTTCCCAACACTTATGACATCGTATCCAGCATCTTTTAGTGAATTTAATGTAGTTTTTCCATATGGTTTTAATGCTAAATCATGGCGATTAGGAGTTCTTGAAAAATTTCCAGCTTTATCTCCTAAAAATGGTCGAGCTATGACACGTCCTACCTTCCACTCAGGTTTCATTGTTATTTCACGTGCTATTTCGCAACAACGATATAATTCATCAAGACCAAATGTTTCTTCATGAGCAGCAATTTGTAAGACAGAGTCTGCCGAAGTATAGACAATCATTTCTCCAGTTTGCATATGTCTTTCACCTAGCTCATCTAAAATTTCTGTTCCACTAGCTGATTTATTTCCGATAACCTTATGTCCAGTCTTCTCTTCGAGTTCTTGAATTAAATCATCTGGAAACCCTGTTTCAGTGAACGTTTGAAATGGAGAATCGATATAAAGACCCATCATTTCCCAATGTCCAGTCATTGTGTCTTTACCAACACTCTTTTCTAACAATTTTGTATAGTAGCCAGTTGGTGTTTGAACTGGATCCACTCCTTTAATTTTATGTAAATTTCCTAAACCCATCGCTTGCATGACAGGCATTTTTAAACCACCTACTGCTTCGGCAGTGTGTACAATAGTATCTGAACCTTCGTCACCATACTTCGCAGCATCTGGCATAGCGCCTGCTCCTACTGAGTCCATTACTATTGTAAAAATACGATTATATTTCATCATCATCTTCTCCTTCTAAATTACCTGGATGAAACTTTGCATAACTTTCTAAAAGTCTTGCATCTTGAATGTGGGTATAAATTTCAGTTGTACTTATATCACTATGCCCTAATAATTCTTGAATAGAACGCAAGTCTGCATTACCCTGAAGTAAATGTGTTGCATAACTATGTCTAAGTTTATGTGGTGTTATATGTTTCTTAATACCCACTTTGTTACAGGTATATTTTAACATATTTTCAATATATTCCGTTGTAACATGCTTTCCTAATCGATTGATAAAAAACAAATTTGATTTCTTACTATTCCAAACGGGTCTAAGCGTATCAAAATACTTCATAAGCACCGCTTGAGACTTATCTGGTATTGGAACAATACGTTCTTTTTCACCTTTTCCTAATACTCTTACCATCTTTGTTTGGAGATCTACTTGACTTACTTTAAGCTCAACACACTCACTTACTCGTAATCCACAGGAGTATATAAATTCTAATAATGCATGATTAAATAAGTCTTTGGGTCGCTCATCATCGAAATATGACATAATCAAATCTATCTCTTCAACTGTACAGTAGATGGGTAAGACATTTCTTTGTCTACGTACTTCAAGATTAACTGCTGGATTTGGATACTCATACTTAAACGTCAAAAACTGATGAAAGCTACGAATAGCACAGCTTTTACGAGCGATTGTGTTCCTTGAATATTTATTCAATGAAGTTAAATAAGCTTCAATCTCATGATAATTGATATTTTCAATATCATCTATGCCCTTTTCTTTCATTGCTTGAAGATAAGATGTAATGTCGATTAGATAGTTTTTGACTGTGCGATCTGATTTAGGCATTCTTAACATAATCTCATTACGATATTCCAGCAATGCTTTCTCAAATTTCATAGTTTATCCCTTCTTCTTAAGAATCGATGATGCAGTTTTGAATGATGGTATACTACATGATTGATTTAATTCTTTAATCAGCTGTTCCGTTTTGGATAGCTCTTGGGGTTGTTCAAAGATATTTATTTGTACCTGCACTTCATTTGTTTGTTTAAGGTTACTTATTCCAACTCCAATCAGTCGTATTGGAATATCTTCAACATTTTCATCGAACAAATCGAGGGCATTTTGAAAGATATCTTCACTTGTATGAATATATTCTGTAAGTTTCTTAGAACGATTATTTGAAGTAAAATCAAAATATTTGATAGTAATTGATACAAGATTCCCAGTTTTACCATCATAATCCAATCGTCTGCTTAATTTTTGAGAAAGTTCTAAGAATACTGACTTAATTTCATCGTAGTCGGTAAGATCATTTGCAAATGTTGTTGATTGAGACATCGTTTTAACATCCCATTCACAAATAATTTCACTGTCGTCTAAACCATTAGCACGTTGTAAAACCGAATCCGTATTTTTACCAAAAATCATTCTTAACTTTTCTATTTCTTTGTAATTTGCTAAATCACCAATGGTATGAATACCCATTTCATGTAGATGTGGTGCAGTTTTCTTTCCCACTCCGCGCATTTCATCAATTGCCAGTGGCCATAGCTTTGTAGGAACTTCTTGAATGCGTAATACAGTAATCCCCATAGGTTTCTTCATTTCACTCGCCATCTTAGCTAAAAACTTATTTGGAGCTACACCAATGGAACATTTTAATCCAAAATCATTAAGTAATTCAGTTTGTATTTGCCACGCTAAATCCATTGGCTTTTTAAACTTCTTAACCGCATCAGTCATATCAGCATAGCATTCATCAATACTCGCTTGTTCAACAAGAGTTGAGTATTTTTTTATTGTATTAATGAATTTCAGCGATAATTCTTCATAATAAGAATGATGTCCATTGACTAAAATTAAGTCTGGGCATAGTTTCAATGCCATTGCAGTAGGCATTGCTGAATTGACTCCATATTGCCTTGCTTCATAAGAAGCAGTGGAAATTACTCCTCTACGACTATGTCCTGCCACTGCGATTGGCTTCCCTTGCAGTGATGGATTTAACAATATTTCCGCAGACGCAAAAAATGAATTTAAGTCGATGTGATAAATAACTTTACCCATAATTAGTGCTCTTGACTCTTATGATAGAGTTCCCTTGCAGCTTCTATAGCTGCAGATGTATTACTACCCGAAGAAATAATTGCTAGTTGATCAATACGTTTTTCTTCATTCAATTCCAAAACAACAGTTTCCGTCGATGATGATGTTTGATTTTTTTGTACATGGTAATGATAATCAGCACATGCTGCAACGGGTGCTAAATGCGTAACTGAGAAAACTTGAGATGTTTTTGATAATTCTCTCATCTTCAAACCAATTGAAGTTGCGACTGGGCCACTAACACCACTATCAATTTCATCAAAAATAACGGTTTGAATGCCTTGCAATGATGTAAAGATAGTTTTCAATCCTAACATTAGTCGACTTAATTCTCCACCTGAAGCTACTTTAGCTAGTGGTTTGCACTCTTCTCCTGGATTCATAGAAATTAAGAATTCAACACTATCAATTCCTTTACTACTTGCATTAGAATCCTTAATTGATGTTATAAATTTTGCGTGCGGTAACATTAAATCTTTAAGATTCTTCATAATTGATTCATCTAATTTTTTTGAATATTCATGACGTTTTTTTGAAACTTCTTTCGCAAGTTTTTCAAATTCAATGTAAGCAATATTAACATCGTTTTTCATCTTTTCTAAAACTTCTTGGCGATGATTGATTCGATTTACTTTTTCTTCTAACTCAACTTGTTTATCTAAAATAGCTTCAATTGATGGCCCGTATTTATGTTTTAATTTTTGTATTACAAACAATCTTTCTTGAATACTATTTATATCAATATCATTTTCCTCTAAAGAACTGAAATATGTCTTGAAGTTATCAAATGAGTCTGTAAGTTCATAATAGCTATTGTTGACTTTCTCTAATAATTCCATGACTTTATCATTTCCATCAAGTGATTCTAAAATACGTTTTATTTCATATAAATTTGATTGCAAACCATCATCAAAAAGTTCAATCATTGACTTATATTTTTCTAAATTCTTAGAGATTGATTGAAATGATTTATCAATTTGAAGAAGTTCTTCATCTTCACCAACTTTTAAATCAGCTTTTTGGATCTCTTCAATTTGAAAATTAAAATATTCTAAATCATTTTCATTGTAGTCTTCTTCCATTGCACGATGATATTCATCATTTAAAGTAGTATAAGTTTCATAGAGTGATTTAGATTTAGAAGTTGTAGACTTATCATTGATGAAATTATCGAGTAATTCTATATGATAACTTTTATTTAATAAATATTGATTGTCATGTTGACTGTGAATATCAATTTCAGATTCAATACAAGCTTTAAGTAGATTCAAAGTTACAACACGATAATTTATCTTTGCAGTACTCTTCCCATCACTTTTTAATTCACGTGAAATCACAACATCTTGATCAATATCAAATCCTTCGCTTAATAATATTTCTTTTGCATGTTCATTTTTAGATAAGTCAAAAATACCTTCTATTAAGGCACTTTCTTTTCCATGTTTAATCATAGAAGAACTTGCACGTTGTGCCATTAGCAAACTAATCGCATCAATTAAAATCGATTTACCAGCACCAGTTTCACCTGTAAACGCACTAAAACCAGATTCAAAATCAAGTTGAATCTGATCAAATAAAATGAAGTCTTTAATATAAAGATGTTTAATCATAGGTCCCCCACGAATTAAATTAATTCATTTATTTTATTGAATAATGTTTCGATATCAATGCCAGCTTCTTTTCTAATTTGATTCATTGCCCCATGCGTTATATATTGGTCTTGAATACCAATACGATGTATTTTCATCATAGTTTGATTATCACATAACCATTCGATAACACTTGTTCCTAATCCACCTTCTAATATATCGGTTTCATAAATAATACATGGTTTATTTTCTCTTGCAAGTTCTTGAAGCATTTTTGAATCAATTGGTTTAAAGAAACGACAATTAACAACTTGAACTGGTAGGTTATTTGATAAAATTTTTGAAAGAACTTTATCTACCTCTGGTCCATATGTAAGAATTGTACATTTTGCTGTTGGTGATTGATTATAAATTGTCCATGTTCCTATCTCAATTGGATTAACTGAAGTAATTGCTGAATATACTTCATTACCGCGTGGATAACGAATAGCAAATGGATGTTTTTGCATAAAAGCTGTTGCTAATAGGTTTTGAGCTTCTTCGCCATCTTTTGGTTGGCAAAGAATAATATTGGGTAGCCCTTTTAAAATTGAAATATCAAAAACTCCATGATGAGTGGCACCATCTTCTCCTACCAGTCCTGCACGATCAATACCAATGACAACGGGTAAATCCATTCGACAAATATCGTGATTAATTTGATCATAAGCTCTTTGAAGGAATGAAGAGTAAATGCATAAAAATGGACGTTTACCTGATAATGCAAGTCCAGCAGCTAATGTAGCAGCGTGTTCTTCAGCAATTCCACAGTCAAAGCTTCTAGTTGGATATGCTGCAAAGAATTTCTCTAATTTACTTCCACAAATCATCGCTGGCGTTATCGCAACAACATTTTCATTTGTTTTCGCTATACGACAAACAGTTTCTGATACAATTTCAGACCAAGATAATTTACCTTGCGGAACACTTGAAAGTGATTTTCCTGTTTGCGGGTCAAAAGGTCCTACACCATGCCAACTTCCGGAACAATCATTCTCACAAGGAAAGTATCCCTTTCCTTTTCTTGTTAATACATGAACTACAACCGGTCCTTCATGTTCTTTTGCAGCGGTTAAAATATGAACTAGGTCTTTGATATTATGACCATCCACAGGTCCTAAATATTCTAAGCCAAATTCTCCAAATAAGCCGCTATCTACAACCGATTCTTTAAATTTTTCTTTAACGGCAGACATACCTGCTAATACTGATTTCCCAATATCGTTTTTATTTAAGATATTCTTCATATCTGATTTCAAACTATTATATGGCTTGGATGTTCTTAAACGTGAGAAACCCTGTGTAAGTGCCCCCACATTTTGAGAGATTGACATATTATTATCATTAAAAATAATAATTAAATTTTTCTTCTCAGAGCCAATTTGATTCAAAGCTTCTAAAGACATACCCGAAGCAATACTACCATCTCCAACAACTGGAATCACATGATAATTTTCATGATTTAAATCACGTGCGATTGCCATTCCTAATGCTGCTGATAATGCTGTTGAACTATGCCCAGCCTCCCAACAATCATAATCACTTTCTTCTAGCTTTTGAAAACCACTAATTCCTTTATATTGACGTAGTGTAGGGAAGTCTTTTGCTCTTCCAGTCAATATTTTATGTACATAGCTTTGATGACCAACATCAAACAAAATTTTGTCGCTTGGACTATCAAAAACTTTATGCAATGCTATTGTTAATTCTACCACCCCTAGATTACTCGAAAGATGTCCACCAGTTTTTGATATCGAGTCTACTAAAAAACCACGTATATCTTGCGCTAATTGTGCACATTCCTTACTCGACATATTTTTTAAGAAAGATGGATCTTTAATTTCTTTTACATCCATTAGGGTACCTCCACACTTTACATTTCTCTAATTTGAATTGATTCTATAAGTTGAATTAACTCGGTTGAATCTATTTGTAGAGAATTTATCATTTCTTTTGTTTCTTTAAACAAATTTTCACAGCGTTTCTTTGCTTCTTCAACTCCTAACAAAGTAACACTTGTTGATTTATGATTTTCTACATCACTATTACTTTTCCCTAACTCTTGTGATGACTTTGTCACATCTAATATATCATCTTGAATTTGAAAAGCTAATCCAAGTTTTTCACCAATCATTTTCCATAAATCGATATGTTGTTTATCATCAGATAGAACTGCTGCCATCATTAAGGGAGCAGCGAATAGTTTTCCTGTTTTATTCGCATGCAAAAGTTCTAATTCTTCCCATGTAATCATTTTAGTTTCAGCTGCCATATCTAAACATTGACCATAAATCATGCCATTCACACCTGCACAATACGCCAAAACTTTACTACATTCAACAATATGGCTTGAACTCGCATCAGCATTCGCAATAACATCAAATGCTGCAGTAAGTAATCCATCACCTGCAAGAATTGCAGTAGCCTCATCAAATTCGATATGACAAGTTTTTCTTCCTCGTCGTAATACATCATTATCCATAGCGGGCAAATCATCATGAATGAGTGAATAAGTATGAATCATTTCAAGTGCACATGCAAAAGGATAACCGATCGATTCATCTTTACCATATGCAGATAAACACGCTAATAATAGCTTAGGTCTTACACGTTTTCCACCTGCAAGTAGAGAATAAGTCATTGCATCCTTAATTCGTGAAGGAATGTAGTGTTCAATATAATTATTACAAATAATTTCAAAATTCCTCATATTTCTTCAACCTTTTTTTTCGCAAGTTCTTCTATTTTATTCTCAAAAGTTTTTAATTGTTTATCACATTCATTCACTAATGATAATCCTTCTTCAAATAACTTAATTGTTTCATCAAGTGGTTGTTCGTTTTTTTCTAGTAATTCAACAATGTCATTAAGTCGATCCATTGATTGCTCAAATGTCTTTTTAGTTGCCATAGATTACTCCTTTTCTAACACTACAGCTCTTAATTTTCCATCATAGAGTTGTAGTTGTAATTCATCATTTATTTCAATATTGTTTACTGATGTGCATACACCATGTTCTGTTTTTACAATCGAATATCCACGTTTCAACACATTAAGTGGTGAATAGGCATCTAATAATTGAATTTGTTTTGCAATATTTTCTTTCTTATTTTCAAGAGAACGTTGCACACTTTTCTTTAAATTATTTTCCATATTTTGATTTTGATACTTTAACTGCATCACTAATTGACTCATTGCATTATGGAAAGTCTGGGTTGTTTTATCAAACTGCATACGTTTTGATTGAACGCTGTATTTAGTTCCTATTAAGCGATTTGCTAAATAATCCAAATGCAAACTCTTTTGTTCATAAAGTATACTTGGTGTTTTAAATACGGGTGAATTCTTCAAATTCTGTAATTGATTTCGACTGAATTCAACATCATTTTGACATTTACGAACTAAGTTTTGACGTAACATACTCAAGTTCTGCCTCACCTCTTTGATATCTGGTGTTGCCATTTCGCAAGCAGCTGTTGGTGTTGGTGCACGTTTATCTGAAACATAATCAACAATTGTTGTATCTATTTCATGTCCTACTCCAGTAATTATAGGTGTTTGGAGTAGGTAAATACATTTCGCAAGGTTTTCATCATTAAATGCCCATAAATCTTCAATAGATCCGCCTCCTCGAACAAGCAAGATTACATCTAAATTCAATTTATCCATCCTCTGTAATGCATCAATAATCTGAACTGATGCCCCTTCTCCTTGAACAAGGGTGTTAATTTCAATTAATTCCGCAACTGGCCAGCGACGACTTAATGTTGTTAAAACGTCTTCTCTAGCTGCTGTATTTTTTCCAGTAATAAGTCCCAATTTCATAGGATACAAAGGTAATGATTTCTTGTGACTTTCATCAAAATAGCCTTCTTCATAAAGCTTCTTCTTTAAAAGTTCAAATTGAACATGCAAATCACCAATACCATCTAATCGAATTCCAGTACAGTACAATTGAAGTTGTCCACTGGCTTCAAAAATTGAAGTATTCGCTTGGACAAGAACTTTATCTCCATCTTTAGGTATAAACTTACTGCGTGATGCACTTGATGCAAACATCACACAGCTCAACCTTGAACTCTCATCTTTAATTGTAAAATACCAATGGCCACTTCGATGATTTACGAAATTACTAATTTCCCCTGATACAATCACACGTTGAAGGTATCCATCATTATCTAGTTTTGATTTCAGATAGCGAACGAGTACGCTAACCTTCATCACATCTTGACTCATAGTCTATCTAGTACTCCATTGATTAGCTTATACGCTTTTTCATCCCCGTATTTCTTCGCAAGCAAAATAGCTTCATCAATAATAACGGGTGCAGCTGCCATTTGTACATCAAATTCAGTACATGCAATTAATAAAATTGCTTGTTCAATGTAACCTAAACGATCAAAAGTCCAGTCATCTAACACATTGTTAATATAACCAATAAAACGTTCTTTGTTCGCAACACTATGAAAAATCAGTGTTTTTGAGAAATCACTGACCTCGTTAAGTGGGTTTAAATATATATCTTCGACAATCGTTGTTAAGTCCCTATGTGTTAATAATTCTTGATAAAGACAAATCATCGATTTTTCTCTTTCTGTATGACGATCCATGTTGTTCCTCCATGTACAATATTTTACCATGAAACCTTCATTTTTTGAACTTATTTTCATGTGAAAGCTCACACATTCTTGCACAAGTTACAATTGAAAGCTAAAATAGTATCTAGGGTTGAAAGGATAGTGAAATTATGGAACTTTCAAGATGGCAACGATTATATGGCCACTTTACTACAATAACGTCTCATAAAATAAAAGTTACTGGCCTTTGTTTCAAACTAGGGCTTTATAAACAAGGAATTTTACATGATTTATCTAAATATAGTTGGGTTGAATTCTCCTCCGGCGTTAAATACTTTCAAGGACACCGTTCACCAATAGACGCAGAAAAAGAGAATTTAGGTTATTCTCTGGGTTGGTTACATCACAAAGGACGAAACAAACATCATTGGGATTATTGGGTGGATAAGAATAGAGATGGAATATTCCCTATTAAAATGCCTCACAACTACCTGCTGGAAAATGTTTGCGACCGCATCGCTGCTTGCAAAACCTATCAAAAAGATAATTATTCTGATAAAAGTGCTTATGAATATTTCAAAAATGGCACAGATCGATTGTATATGCACCCTGAATCAGCGATTGAGTTAGAACGACTTTTAAAAATTATTGCAGATAATGGACTTGATGAAGGATTCAAGCAAATTAAAAATGAACAAAGGGCAGATTAAGTAATCTACCCTTTTATTGTATTCATTCGTTATTTTTTAATGCTCAAATCTTGAAGGTTCCACACATCCTCAACAACTTCTTCATAGAATTCACGTTCATGACATACTAATAGAATTGTTCCTTGATATGACTTCAAAGCTTTTTGAAGTTCATCTTTCGCATCTTGATCCAAGTGATTTGTTGGTTCATCCAAAACTAGAATGTTACTTGGACGATTAAGTATCTTACATAATCGAAGTTTAGCTTGTTCACCACCAGATAGTACATTAACACGACTTTCGATTTGGTCAGTTGTTAATCCACATCGTGCAAGTGCACTTCTAACTTCATATTGTGTTAATGCAGGAAACTCATCCCATAAATCATCAATACAAGTTTTCGTTGACTTAGGAGCTTCTTGTTCAAAATACCCTATTTCTAAGTTTTCACCTAAGTGTACTTTCCCATCAATAGCTGGAATAATTCCCAATAAACTTTTTAATAATGTTGATTTTCCTAAACCATTTGCACCAATTATTGCAACTTTTTTACCTTTTTCAAGCACAAGATTCATAGGTGAAGATAATGGTTGATCATAACCAATAACTAAATCATTCGTTTCAAATAACGTCTTCGAAGGAGTTTTACCATATTTGAAATCAAATGTAGGTTTTGGTTTCTCTTGATTTAGTGTAATTCTTTCCATTTTCTCTAATTTCTTAACACGAGAATTCGCCATACCGCGTGTAGCTACACGTGCTTTATTACGAGCAACAAAGTCTTCCAAACGTTCAATTTCTTTTTGTTGACGTTCAAAAGCAGCTTCTAAATGTCTTTGATTCATTTCATAAATACGCTCAAATTCATCATAATTACCCACATAGCGTGTCAATTTACAATTATCTACATGATAAATAATATTTACAACATCGTTTAGGAAAGGAATATCATGGGATATTAGAATAAAAGCATTTTCATAATTCTTTAAATATGTTTTTAACCAATCGATATGTTCTTCATCCAAATAGTTAGTAGGTTCATCCAATAACAAGATGTCTGGTTTTTCAAGAAGTAATTTAACAAGCAATACTTTTGTACGTTGCCCACCACTTAATTCGTTTACTTTACTCTCTAATCCAAAATCTGTAACTCCTAGTGCTGAAGCAACCTCTTCAATTTTAGAATCGATTAAATAGAAGTCATGATGTTCTAATGTATCTTGCATTTCACCAATTTTCTCTAACATGTCATTCATTTCTTCTTCTGTACAATCACACATTTTTGTGTAGTATTCATTAATTGTATTTTCAATTTCAAAAAGTGAATCAAAGGCATGACGTAAAGCCTCACGAATAGATTCTCCATCTTGTAGAATTGCATGTTGATCCAAATATCCCGTTGATACTTTATTACTCCAAAGTATACGACCTTCATCCGGTTCAAGCGTATTTGTGATAATTTTCATGAAGGTACTCTTCCCTTCACCGTTTGCCCCTACTAATCCAATGTGTTCTCCTTTTAGTAGTCTAAAAGAAACATCTTCAAAAATATCTCTACCACCATAACTATGGGATAAATTTTCAACTGTCAATATACTCATACGTTAACCTACCTTTATCATATAAAAACAATAGACGTAGAAGTCCATTGTCTAAAGAGTAAATTTATTAAAAAACTTTCTCTCTTTGCCTAGCAATTGTACCACTTTTATACAAAAAAGGTCAATTTCTTCTGTTATTTAATAAGAAATCGTATTTCTAACTTTTATATCATATTCAAAAAGGTTTTTAAATATTTGCCCTTACTATTGACAAGAATACTTGGCAGATATATAGTTGTTTATGACAAATATACTTGTCATAAATGAACGATTAGGAGAAAACGTATGTTGTTTAAGAAAATATTTAAAGCCATCTTAAGTACAATCTTAGTGATTGGTCTAGCAGGATGCCAAACAAATCCAGTAACACCCCCTGTCAATAACGAAGCTGAACAAGCACGTTTTGATGCATTTACAAACAATGAAATTAAGACTTATTTAGAGGATAATTATCTAGCCATTCATCGAACTGTTTCAAAACCTGAAACTTTTGGTGTCGATATGAACAATGTTGTTGTGCAAATGTCAGAACCTTGGAGTGAAGAACAATTCACTACATCACTTGCAGAGTTTGAATCATCTAAAAAAGAATTTGATTCTTTTGATAGAGAAACACTTACTGAAAAACAACAAAATACTTATGATATTATTCAAGATCAAATCGAACTAAACCTTATGTCTAATAGTAAAGAATTCGAATATGTAGGAAATGTTTTTGGTTTATTCAGTGGTATTCATATTTCTATACCGCAAATTTTGACTGATCATGTTTTCTATAGTGAAAAAGATGTACAAGATTTCATTACCTTAATGAATAGTGTACAACCTTTATTTGAAAGTTATATTGAATATGCTAAAAAACAAAAAGACGCCGGATATTTTATGTCAGACTATAATGTCGATGAAATCGTAAAATATGTTGATAATTTGGTTAATCAAGGATATGGCGATGAAATGATGGCAGTAATCGAAGAAAATATTAATTCGTATGATGGTATTGATGATGCTGCAAAAACAAAATACATTGATGAAGCAAAATCGGCTTATGAAAATTCAATTGTTCCTGCCTATAAAAATATTGCGGAAGAATTAGTTACTTTAAAAGATCCAGCAAACAATCAATTTGGTTTAGCTCATTATGAAAATGGTAAAGATATTTATGAATTATATTATCGCATGTATACTGGCTCTAACCTAACTATTGAAGAAGCTGAAAAAATGTTACAAGAAAAAATGACATCTAGTTTACAAAATATGCAGGCTGCTTTAATGAAAGATCCAGTTGCCCTTGAACTAGTGCAAAACAATGATTTAAAAGCTGGGTATGATTCCTACGAAGGTATGATTGAAAATCTTATCACATGGTCTAAAGATCATTATACCGAGATTAAAATTCCTGATTATGAAGCTGTACCAGCATCTAAACTTGTTTCTGATGGTGTAGGAGCTTACTACATTACACCGTTTATTGATAAAGATGGAAAAAACTTTATTCGTGTTAATACGAACAATGCTGCCCTTGTAGATAATCTACAAACCTATTACTATATTGCTCATGAAGGTGTGCCAGGTCATATGTATTATTACAATTATGTTGTACAAAATGACATTGACCCATATAATTTATTACTTGCTACTTACCTTGGATTCTCAGAAGGCTTCGCTAACTATGGTGCATCTTATGCATTAGAATCTGCAAATACAAATGAAACATTAAAAGAAGTTATGCGTGCAAACTTTGATTTCAGTTGGGCACTTTCTGCAATGATCGATATTGGAATTCATTATCATGGGTGGACACTAGACGAATTCAATAGTTTCCTTGCTAGCTATGGATATGGTGGTATAGATATGACAAGTACCTATTACATGACTCAATCCAATCCTGGAGTTAACTTGTCTTATGGTGTTGGTTATTTCCAAATTTTAGACTTGCGTGAAAAAGCGGAAACAGAATTAGGTGATAAATTTGATGAAAAAGCATTCAATGATGCTTTACTTCAATCAGGTAATGCACCTTTCCATATCGTTAATAAAAATATTGATGATTACATCACAAACAATAAATAGTTTAAACTCTTCAATTATGAAGAGTTTTTTTATAGCTCAACTTCCATTTCTAAAAATTCAAAAATTGATCCATTTGTGTCCATCATAATTTTTTGTTTTTCTTTGAATCCACAACGTTTATAAACCTTAATTGCACGTTCGTTGAATGTCGCTACTTTTAATGTGAATTTATTAATGGATGGGTAAAGAGAATGAATAAATAGTAATGTACTATTTAAAAAACTTTCACCTAACCCAATTCCAGTTAGATTTGGTTTCATCCCTAAACCGATTTCAATTGAATCGCTAACGTTGAATGTAATGTATCCAATTAAATCATGCGTATCATCAAACACTGAATATGTATTCTTTCTTGTGTCTGAGTGAGTAAATTCTTCATAATCTTCTTCATCTGATTGGATATCATAAAAATCATAGGGTTTATCATAATGCCATTCATTTGCGATTGTTAAAGCCTCCGCTTGTGTAGTTTCAATAAAAGTAAACATAGTTTGCCTCCACGTATTTATTGAATTATATCATTTAAAAAACCTGCTCTCAAATTTTAAGTTTGAAAACAGGTTCATATTAATTTTTATACTTATTTATAATTATCGTTTTTATCTTTAACAATTACATCATGTGCTCCACCTTCGACAATTGATGTTGCACTTACTAAAGTAAGTTTGGCATTTTGTTGAAGTTCAGAGATTGTTAATGCACCACAGTTACACATTGTTGATTTAATTTTATAAAGTGTTGTTTGAACGTTATCTTTTAATGGACCAGCATAAGGTACATAAGAATCAACACCTTCTTCAAATTGAAGCTTAGTTGCACCACCAAGGTCATAACGTTGCCAGTTTCTAGCACGGTTACTTCCTTCACCCCAATACTCTTTTACGAAATTACCATTAATCATTAATTTATTTGTTGGAGATTCTTCAAAGCGAGAAAAATAACGACCTAGCATTACAAAGTCACTACCCATCGCAAGTGCTAATGTGATGTGATAATCATAAACAATACCACCATCAGAACAAATTGGAATATATACTCCTGTTCTTTCAAAATATTCATCACGTGCCTTCGCAACTTCAATAACTGCAGTTGCTTGTCCACGACCAATACCTTTTGTTTCACGAGTGATACAGATAGAACCACCACCGATACCTACTTTAATAAAGTCTGCTCCGGCATTTGCTAAGAATTCAAATCCTTCTTTATCAACTACATTTCCTGCTCCAACTTTAACTGTATCGCCATATGTTTGACGAATCCAATCAATTGTAACTTTTTGCCATTCGCTAAATCCTTCACTTGAATCAATACATAATACATCAGCTCCAGCTTCAACTAATGCTGGAACACGTTGAGCATAGTCACGAGTATTGATACCCGCACCAACAACGAAACGTTTATCACTATCAAGTAATTCAAGTGGGTTTTCTTTATGAGAGTCATAATCTTTTCTAAATACTAAATAAACTAATTTTTGATTATCATCAATAATAGGTAATGTATTTAGTTTGTGTTCCCAAATAATATCATTACAATCACTTAATGTTGATTTGACATTTGCAGTGATTAAATGTTCAAAAGGAGTCATAAATTCGCTTACTTTTGAATTGCCATCAAGACGAGAAACACGATAGTCACGAGAAGTAACCATGCCCAATAGTTTACCGTTTGTAGAACCATCATCTGTAACAGGCATTGTAGAATGCCCTGTTTTTTCAAGTAATGCTAATACATCATCCAGTGTATTGTTTGGTGTTAAATTAGAATCACTTAATACAAATCCAGCTTTATAATTTTTTACGCGTGATACCATTGCAGCTTGGCTTTCAATACTTTGTGAACCGAAAATGAAACTAACTCCACCTTCTTTAGCAAGTGCAATTCCCATTTTTTCTCCTGAAACTGATTGCATGATTGCGCTCACCATCGGAATATTCATTGTGATTGCAGGTTCTTCCCCTTTTTTGAACTTTGTAAGTGGTGTTCTTAAACAAACTTTGTTTGGAACACAATCAGATCCAGAGTATCCAGGTACTAATAAATATTCGCTAAATGTGTGACTTGGTTCGTTGTAATAAAATGCCATGTATTTTCTCCTCTTCCTTTTTTATTAATGTTGATTATAGTTCAAAATCTCTTTTAAGTAAAGGCATTTTATTGTATAATCATAGCCAGAGTGAGGAAAAATATATGAAGTTAAAAAACAGTTACTTTTATACGTTAAGAGAAAATGGTAAAGATGAAGATTCAAAGAGTAGTAATTTACTCGTTAGAGCTGGGATGATTAAGAAAAGTTCTGCTGGTGTTTATATGATGCTACCCTTAGGGTATAAAGTATTAAATAATATCACAACTATTATCCGAGAAGAGATGGATGCAACAGATTGCCAAGAATTAATTATGCCTTCGATGATTTCTGAAGATGTATATATTGCTTCAGGAAGACGTGAAGGTTTTGGGAAAAGTATGTTTTCTTTAAAAGATCGTTTTAATAAACCATTTGTTTTAGGTCCTACACATGAGGAGCTATTCGCAATTGCTGCACAAATGAAAATTCGTTCATACAAAGATTTACCCTTCTCGCTTTATCAAATACAAACTAAATTCAGAGATGAACCACGTCCTCGTTATGGATTAATCCGAGTTCGCGAATTCATTATGAAAGATGCTTATACTTTTGATCGAGACGAAGCTGGATTAGATGTAGCTTACAATAAACAATTTAATGCCTATAAAAATATTTTTGATCGCATGGATATGGACTACAAGATTGTTCGTGCTGACACAGGGGTTATGGGTGGACTTCTTTCTGAAGAATTTCAAGCTGTTACCGAAATTGGTGAAGATACTTTAGTTTTATGTGATTCTTGTGACTATGCAAGTAATATAGAAGTTGCGAACTGTGTTAATGGTGATGAACCAACTACCCTTCAAGCGATGCAACTTGAATTAGTTGAAACACCAAATGCACGTACAATTGAAGAAGTTGTCGACTTTCTTCAACAACCTGCAAAACAATTCGTTAAAACTTTAGTTTATAAAGTGGATGACCTTGTTGTTGCTTGTATGGTTCGTGGAAATCGTGAAGTTAACGAAACAAAATTAAGAAAATTGTATAATGCTAATAATGTGGAACTTGCTGATGCAGATACTGTTGTTCAAGTAACAAATGCTGCTGTTGGTTTTGCAGGTCCTATCGATATTCAATGTGAACTTGTGATGGATGATGAAGTAAGTAAAATGCATAATTTTATTACTGGTGCCAATAAAACAGGTTATCATTATATCGGTGTAAATGTAAGTGATTTTACTGCTAATAAAGTTGCGGATATTCGTAACATTCAAGAAGGAGATATTTGTCCTAAATGTGGTGGAAAAATTTATTTCAAACATGGTATTGAAGTAGGTAATACATTTAAACTTGGAACTAAATATTCAATAGCACTTGGCTTAGAATACTTAAATGCGGATAATCAACTACAACCAGTTTGGATGGGAAGCTATGGAATTGGTCCTGCACGCTGTATGGCGGCGATAGCGGAACAAAAAGCGGATGATGATGGAATTGCTTGGCCAATGAATATCGCCCCTTATAAAGTCGCTGTTGTGCTTATTTCAGTAAAAGATGAAATTCAAACAGAACTAGCAAATAAAATCTACAACCTATGTAAAGAAGCTAAGATTGATTGTATCTTAGATGATCGTGATGAAAGACCTGGAGTTAAATTCAAAGATATGGATTTAATCGGTATTCCAGTTCGTTTGACAGTAGGTAAAAAAGCAAGCGAAAATATCGTTGAATGCAAACGCAGAGGACAACAAGAAGTTGTTGAAATTCACCTTGATGAACTCATGGATAAGCTTCAAGAGATGACAAAAGAATAAGGGAATCTTCCCTTTTCTTTTATATGATATAATAAGGAAGTTAGGAAGCGATAAAATGGAATTTGTTCAATTAACAACATCTGAATTTACAAATTACGCAAGTACAAGTGAAGTCTCAAGTATTTTTCAAACTGTATCTTGGGCAAAATTAAAATCAAACTGGGAATCATATACGGTTGGTGTAAAGCATGAAAACAAAGTGGTTGCCGCATGTTTAATCTTATGCCGAAAAGTTCCAATGGGATTTAGATTCGCCTATGCCCCACGCGGTCCATTACTTGATTTTAATAATGTCGATTTATTGTCGTATTTCATGAAACAAATCAAACTATTTCTACAAAGCAAACATGTTTTACTTGCAAAATTCGATCCCAATCTTCTTCTGGATGAAATTCCTTTTGAAGATAAAGAAAAAGTATCCTCCATTAAAAATGAAAACTGCATTCAATTATTTAAAACAGCTGGATTAAAACATTGTGGCTATACTTTAGCAATCAAAGATACAATTCAACCTCGCATTCAACTATCATTTCCAATTGATGAAAATTGTGAAGAACGAATTCCATCAAAAACAATGAAGAAAGTTCGTGCAAGTTATAAAAAAGATGTTGTTATTAAGGAAGAACATGACTCTAAAAGTTTAGTTCAAATGGTTCATTGCACTGAACAACGTCATCAAATTAAATTACGTAATGAAAACTATTTCAATGCAATATTGGATTCATTCAACGATAACGCTTGTGTACTAGCAGGATATCATGAGGATCAATTGATTTCCGCTTGCCTTCTTGTACGATGCAATAACACTACAGAAATCTTATATTCCGGTTATGATGATGCTTATAAACAGTATAATTCCACCTACCCTTTGCGTTATCAATCAATTCAATGGGCAAAGAAAAATGGTTGTAAAGAATTTAGCTTTGGTGGAGTTGAGGGTACACTTGATGATGGATTGACCATGTTTAAATCAAGTTTCAATCCCTTGATTCATATTTTTATTGGTGAATTTGATATGTTACCTTATCCTGTATTAAGCAAAGTTACACAACTGTTTTACCCATATTTAAAAAAATATGTCATGTAAATTAAAAACAATCATTAAGTGAAGTGCACTCCATAATTTGTCTGTTCAAATAATTGGGTTCACTTCAAAGTTTGATTGTTTTTTTATTTAGAATTCTTTTTTGTTAACTACATCTATATTGTATTGAACCGCTCCATGTTCCCAAAATATGTAACATTTAGTTATGTGTATTGCAAGGATGACACAATTTTTATCATCTTCATTGTTTGCTGCATCATACCATTCTGCAAACACCTTACGAAGTTTCTCTCTAATCTCAGCATTCTTAGGATCCTTTACCCATCCAAGATTCTCTGCGATTCCGTTTCCAGTAATCCCTTCAAATCCAGTAGAGAATGCTACTTCATTGTTTTGTTCAATTTGCTTCATTTTTTTAGATAATTCATAGGTAGTGATATAAAAAGTTTCATTTTCGTAAAAAGCATCTACATTTCGAACATACGGAATTGCTTTTCCATCAGCATTTTTATCAAGCGCAATTGTTGCAATCGACAAAACATTATCTTTGTTTCCTAAAGCATCTTCAATTTGTTTAACGATTTGATTATAACGATCCATATTCTTCACCTTCATCATTAGATTTTTCTATTTTTTATTACTTATAGTTTATCATGAAAATATGCAACAGAACATAAATAAAAGAGTTAAATATGTCATCAACTGTATAAATAAAACAACCATCTTACGATGACTGCTTCTGATTAATTATTTATCAGTTTTAGACGCTTGCTTATTAATACAGCAAGTATGATTTTCAAAATATCTCCTGGTATAAATGGATACACACAATATACAAGTGATGCACCAACACTCATTTGTGTCACATTCATGAACCAAAGTGTTCCTAATGTGTAACATGCAAGTGTTCCAATTGTGGCATAGATTAGAATTGTTTTCATTGAGTTTTTAAACTTCATCATTGCAACACTAATAATAATTGCATCTAATAAATAACCCAGTATGAATCCGCCCGTAGGTCCAAATAAAATTTGTGCGCCGCCAGTAAAATTTGCAAATACAGGTAAACCAATAAATCCTAATCCAATATAAACTAAAATTGTTAAAGCTGCATACTTTGGTTTAAGAAGTATACCTGTCATATGTACAGCAAGCAATGCTGCATTTATCGGCACGTACGGTAATGGTATTTGTATTTGTGAGCATACTGCAATCAGTCCTGCTAGTAATGCACATAATATAATATCTTTAGTTCCTTTATTCATGACTTAATCTCCTTAATGATATTTCACCTGAATTAAGTTTTAACTCTTGTTTATCTTGTGTAATAACAAGTAGTTCACCTTCATCAGTAATATCTAATACTTTTGCTTGACCATTATAATTACCTGAAATTAAAACTTCTTCATTTAAAACAATACTTTTAGAACGATACTCATCCACAAGTACTTTCTTATCTTTGGAAAGATTCTTATAAAAGTCGTTTACAATTTCAGCTACTAATAAATTTTTATCAAAATTCTCATCAATGTTTATATCTGTAATTAATGATTCTAATTCTGGTGGTATAGCATTTAATTTTAAATTAACTCCAATACCTACAACAACATACTTAAATGTCTTTGATTCAAAATCAATTGCAGCTTCTGTTAGAATACCTACTACTTTTTTATCATTTAAAAATAAATCATTAACCCATTTAATTCCTAGGTCTACGTTGACGTGTTTTTTTACTGCTGAACATACCGCAAGTGCTGCGTTCATAGTTATAAAATTTATGTCTTCTAATTTTATTTCAGGATGGATGATTAAAGACATATATAATCCCCCTGTTGGTGAATAAAAATTTCTTTCAAATCTACCGCGTCCAGCAGTTTGATTTTTTGCGATGATAAGAGTCCAATCTTTCGCATTTGCTTCTGCAAGTTTTTTTGCATAAGTATTTGTTGAATCGATTGATTCAAATACAAAAACATCGGATTGAATATCTGAAACAAGGAAATTCATAATTGATTGTGTATTGAAATTAATTGATTTTTTCAATAAACTATATCCTTCTTTAGGTTTAGCTAAAATTTCATGACCTTCATTTTGAAGTGCTTTAATCGCTTTCCAAATTGCAGTTCTTGAAAGTTGTAATAATTCTGCCATGGTTTCTCCAGATACTGGTCCTTCAGCATTGCTTAGATATTGGTAAACCTTTTCTTTAGTATTCATACATATCACCCTGATCTACTATAATGGATTACTAATTGTTTGTCAACCTTACATTATTGTGGGTTAACAATATAACTATAAGAAAACGATGTCACTCAGTAACATCGTTTCATAAATTACATTGTAAAGCGTGGTTTCTTTGAATATGAAGTATGAAGAAGTTCATGAGAAGTATGTGAACATGGTTCACCTAAGAAATTCTTATACAACGCTTTTATTTGTTCATTTTCATGTGATTTACGTACATCACAATCTAAATCTTCATCATAGAGAACTTGTGCACGTAAAGTACGATAATCAAAGTTAGGAAGATTTCTTATTGATGCAGATACAATTGATTGTCCTCCACCATTGATACATCCTCCTGGACAACCCATAATTTCAATAAAGTGATATTTTGATGTGCCATTCTTGATTTGTTCAAGTAATACTTTAGCCATTGACATAGAACTTGCAACCGCTACATTAACTTCAATTCCTGCAACAGTAAGAGTTGCTTCTTTAATTCCTTGAAGTCCACGTACTTCTACAAAGTCTAAGTTATCTAATGGTTTATTTTCTAGTACTTCTTTTACTGTACGTAAAGCAGCTTCCATAACTCCACCAGATGCTCCAAAGATTACCCCCGCACCTGAATAGTCACCAAACATATCTGCATCAAATTCTTCATCAGGAAGGTTATTAAAATCAATACCATACATCTTAATAAGCTTCGCAGCTTCTCTTGTTGTTAGAACGCTATCAACATCCTGAATATCCCCTACTCTATTTTCAGGGCGAATGATTTCATCTTTCTTTGCAGTACAAGGCATAATTGAAACTACATAAATACTACGTGGATCAATGCCTTTCATTTTTGCATAATATGATTTTAGAATTGCACCTAGCATCATGTGTGGACTCTTACAAGTACTTAGATGAGAGAGTAAATCTGGATATTCTCTTTCAATATATCGAATCCAACCTGGTGAACAAGAAGTTAACATTGGTAATGTACCTTTTTGTTGAATACGTTGAATAAACTCTGTACCTTCTTCCATGATTGTTAAGTCAGCACCAAAGTTAGTATCATAAACACGGTTGAATCCACAACGACGAAGTGCCGCAACCATTTTTCCTGTTACACGAGTACCAATTGGTAAGCCAAATTCTTCACCCAGTGAAGCACGAACAGCTGGTGCAGTTTGCACGATTACGTGTTTATTTGGATTATTTAAAGCCATGAATACATCATGAATATTTTCTTTTTCTGTTAATGCTCCTACTGGACAAACGTTAATACATTGACCACATTGCATACAGTTTACTTCACTAAAGCTCTTATCAAATACAGGCCCAACTTTAGTTTCAAATCCACGTCCTTGGAATCCTAAAACACCAAGACCTTGATACCATTTACATGCACTTACACAACGTCCGCAAAGGATACATTTACTTGTGTCACGAACAATACCTGAAGAAACTTCATCAAATGTTGGTTTAGTATGAACTCCTTCAAATTTATTTTCACGAATATTTAATTCACTCGCAAGTGTTTGAAGTTCGCAATTTTGATTTCTTTTGCAACTTAAACAATTCTTGTTGTGATTTGACATCAATAGCTCAACAGAAGTTCTTCTTCCTTCAAGTGCTCTTTCAGAATGTGTAAATACTTCCATTCCTTCACTTACTGGATAATTACAAGATGCTGCTAAGTTTTTAACACCTTTTACTTCTACCAAACAAACACGACACGCACCTGTTTTATTTAGTTTTTTAAGATAACATAATGTAGGAATTTTAATTCCTGCAAGTTGTGCAGCTTCAAGAATAGTTGATCCAGCTTCTACTTGCACCGGTTGATTATTAATTTTTAAATTTACCATAGCCATATCTGCTCTCCTCTACTTTCTTTCTACCGCTTGGAAACGACACGTAGTGAAACATGCGCCACATTTAATACATTTTGCTGCATCAATAATATATGGTTCTTTACCCGGAACACCTGATATAGCCCCAACCGGACAGGTTTTAGCACACATACTACATTTGCGACATTTATCTGGATCGATTGAGTAATTTAGAAGTGCTTTACATACTCCTGCTGGACAACGTTTATCTACAACGTGAGCAATATACTCATCTTTAAATTGTGACAGTGTTGAAAGAATTGGATTCGGTGCTGTTTGACCTAAACCACATAAAGCAGTTTCACGAATCTTATGACATAATTCTTCCATTTCTTCAAGGAGTTCAAGTGTACCTTCTCCTTTACAAATCTTTTCAAGCATTTCTAGTAAACGTTTAGTACCTACACGACATGGGGTACATTTTCCACATGATTCTTCAACAATGAAATCCATGTAGAATCGAGCAACGTCAACCATACAATTATCTTCATCTAAAACAATCATACCACCTGAACCCATCATAGATCCTAGTGAAACTAGATTATCAAAGTCAATTTTTGTATCCAAGTGTTTATCAGTTAAACAACCACCTGAAGGTCCACCTGTTTGAACAGCTTTGAAGTTTTTATTGTTTGGACATCCCCCGCCAATCTCATAAATCACTTCACGAAGAGTAGTTCCCATTGGAATTTCTACTAAACCAGTATTTTCAATTTTTCCTCCCAATGCGAAAACTTTTGTACCTTTTGATTTTTCAGTACCAATTGAAGAAAACCAATCAGCACCCTTTAATATGATTTGCGCAATGTTCGCAAATGTTTCAACGTTGTTAATTATTGTTGGTTTGCCCCATACCCCTGAAACTGCTGGGAATGGTGGTTTAGATACTGGCATACCACGTTTACCTTCGATAGACATGATTAATGCTGTTTCTTCACCACAAACGAATGCTCCAGCTCCCAAACGAATTTCAATATCAAATGAAAACTCAGATCCCAAAATATTATTTCCTAATAATCCAAGTTCTTTTGCTTGATCGATTGCAATACGTAGACGATCAACAGCGATTGGATATTCAGCACGAATATAAACATAACCTTGTTGAGCACCAATTGCATATCCAGCAATAGCCATTGCTTCAAGTACTGCGTGCGGATCTCCTTCAAGAATTGAACGGTCCATAAATGCACCTGGATCTCCTTCATCCGCATTACAAATAACATATTTATTACCTTTAGGTTGATCAGCTGCGAATTGCCATTTAAGTCCTGTAGGGAATCCTCCGCCACCACGTCCTCTTAAACCAGATTTTTTAACTTCATCAATTACATCTTGTGGCGTCATTTCAGTTAATACTTTACCTAAACCCATGTATCCATCTTTAGCAATATATTCTTGGATATCTTCTGGATTTATAACACCACAATTTTTAAGTGCAATACGCATTTGTTTAGAATAGAAACGAATCTTTTCGATATCAAAGATTTTTTCTTTTGTTGTTTCATCGATATCAGTCATTTCAAGTCTTTCAACTTTACGTCCTTTATAAAGGTGTTCACTTACAATTGCCTCTACATCTACTACCCCAACATGATTATAAAAAACTTTGTCAGGATAAATTGCTACAATAGGTCCTTTTTGGCACAATCCAAAGCACCCTGTTTTAATTACTTTTACTTCATCTTTTAATCCATACTTTTCAATCATCTCATTGAATTTATCAACAACAAGAATGGAGTTAGATGAAGTACAACCTGTGCCCGCACAAACTAGTACATTTATTCTTTCCATAACTTTCTCCTATTTCTTCATACTATCGATTGTATATTCTTCAACTATTTCTCCATTACCAACATGGCGACGTAAGATGACAGCTGCTTTTTCTGGATCTACATGAACATAAGTAGCTTTATTTCCATCTTTATCAAATACTTCAACAATTGGTTCGTATACACATAAACCAATGCATCCAGTTTGTGTAACGACACATGAATAATTATTCTTTGAAGTCTCTTCAACAAGACGATTTAAAACAGGACGTGCTCCAGCCGCAATCCCACAAGTTGCCATCCCAACAACCACACGATAATCTTTATCGCTATCTCGCATTTCGACCTTTTTTAAAGCTTCTTCTCTCATTTTCTTTAAGTCTTCTAAACTTTTCATACACGTTTCTCCTTTGTAAGTTGTATGCCTTGATTAATATATTCCTTAATCCAAAGAAGTATATCTGGTTCAAGTAAACTCATACCATCAATTGTTTGTTTTACTTCTCTAGAGTCAAAGACAAATTTTTGTGAATCAGTTTGATATGTAAATAGATAATCAACAACTTCATTTGCCTGTATCGCAAACATCATCATTTCTCCTAAATCACCTAATGTTGGAGTATCCCAATGATCTCTTTGCACAGACGCAACAACTTTAGTTCCACTTCCGAGTTTTGAAGTTATTTCAAAGCTACCATTACACTGTTCAGTTAAGCCTTTCATAAATGGAAGTCCCATGCCAATTTTTCTTGAACTTCGTGAAGTTACAAAGGGATCTGTAACCTTCTTGCATGTTTCTTCATCCATACCTTTACCATCATCAATGATTGTAAATTCGAGCTTATTGTTTTTAATACTATCCACAATATGTACTTCAATAAACTTGGAATTCGCATGATTACTATTCATCACAATTTCAAGAATTTGCATCGCACAATCTTGCATCATTGAAATCACCCCCAAAAATTTTGAAATTCAACTGAACTCATTGAGTTACAAGGCTCACTGATGTCAATCAGTTGATGCGCATCGGAATTCATAAACCACGTCGTATTTTGAATCCACGGATGTCTTTTTAAGACTTCATTCATTTGTTCAATCGTCTTTACTTCAATTCCATCAAATTGACAATCTTTTGGTATAAAACCTAATTGATGTGTAATACTATTAGCTCTATCTAATGCATGAGCTAATACTACTTTACCTTTAGCCTGATGCACTGCATCACATAACTCATTTAATGTACAATTTAATGAAGTTATCAATAAGTATTCTTCGGAACCAACAATATTATCTTCACTGTCTAAAATTAACTGCTGACCAAAATAATCTTCATTATTTTTAATCTTCATATTTTTTGAATCTATCCATGGTTGAAAATTTTCAATATCTTCCAATGTTTTGAAGTAGCAACATACATGTACTTCTTCAATGGTTTGGATTTCAGTTCCATACATAATTTTAAATGAATTTAATTTGGCAACTTCATGAATAGCTTTTTGTTGCTTCGTTGTATTGTGGTCACATATTGCAATCATGTCTAATCCCTTGAGTAGTGCCATATTTACAATATTATTAGGTGTCATATCATTTTCACTACACGGTGATAAACAACTATGAATATGAAAATCGTAAAACATTATAAGCCAAATTCAATACACTTTTTAGCACAATCAAACGCTGTACCACTTGCACTAATTAAAGCAATATTTTCTTCCTTCGCTTTATTTATAACTTCTTCTGGAATTTCAACACAGTCAGCAATTATAATGCAACTAAATTCTCTTAATACAGCTACTGCAATGATGTTTAAATGGCTTTGCACTGTAATCCAAGCTTCATCAGGTTGTCCGCGTCCCATTACCCAACTCAATAAATCACCAACATAAACACCTTGTATTTCTCGATCAAGTGATTCACTTGTTGAACAATTCTTCCATCCAGATTTTTCTACTAATTCACTCACTTTCATGTTGCTTCACCTCATTTCGTAAAATACGACAATCTTCTTTCGATTTAAACCCAAGCGCAATTCCTTCAGCCATCGTACGGCAACTTGGATAACCACATGCGCCACAATCATAACCGGGCAATCCTTCAAGTTGATGATTTACTTTTGCGAAAAAAGCAAGTTTTTCTTGAATTGATCGCATATCATTTACCTGATTAATCGTGCTTTCACCATAGAGTTCTTCAAATGGTAAGTTGGCTATCGGTTTTTGTTTGTCATGACATAATTGATGAATGTTGTTTCTCATGAGATAACTATTACCCCACAACAAATTTCCTCCCAAACATCCATTAAAACAAGGAAATAATGTTAATAAATTAAATTCATTAAGCAACCCAAATTCTGCATGTTCTAAAATATTTGATATTTTATCAAATCCATCTGCTACTAAGTAGTCAGGATTTTGTAACATAGTATTTGGACTACAGCTTTGTAAACCTTCTCTACATAAAACAACTGGAATTCTTCCCTTCTTCATGTTTTCTTTGATGAATGGAAAGATATCTACAATTGCTAATGCGTGGTCAACTTCAAATTCCGTATTTCCATAAGGATATTTAGCTAAATTCAATTTTGCAATGCATTCGCAACAATTGAATATTCCTATTTTTCCCTTATCACTGTATTTTTTTCGTAGTTGGCGAGCAGCAATTTCACTTGGATAATCAATCGCCAAAATACTACTTAATAACATTGGATACTTCACTTCAATCAATTTGTTTACTACTGGACAAAATGATGAAATATAACTTTTACCTGGTTCTCCATCAGATAATAATTGAGCTTCTTTGACAACTTGCCCTTCTATATCAGATATATCAACAACTTCATCAAATCCTAGTAATTTAATTGCATAGAATAGTTCTTCAACTTCTTCTTGTGTTTTATAGTCACAAATCATTGAACTTGGAACTAAACAAATTGAATAATCATAATTTTTTATATCAACGAGTGTACTACCTTTAGCTTGCAATCCTTGATTTAAGCATGCATCGATACATTTACCACAATTAATACACCGATCATGGTTAATTTCAACACGTTGATTTTGAATAAAAACAGCTCCTGTTGGACAAGATTTTAAGCACTTCATGCATTTTCGACATTTCGCTAACGTATAACTAATGACTGTTTTCATGATGCTACCTCAAATCCAATCGTTAGTATTGTACCTGCTGGAGATGTTTGTATATCAAAGTGATCAGATACACGTTTAATATTAAACAAACCCATACCTGCACCAAATCCAAGTTGACGCGCTTTTTCACTTGCAGTTGACCAACCTGGCGTCATCGCTTTTTCCAAATCAGGAATTCCCGGTCCTGGATCTTTAAATACCAAGGTTAGTTTTCCATCTTCTTGAAGTGTCAATGTTATTGTGCCACCCCATGCATGAATAATCATGTTTATTTCTGCTTCGTAACAAGCTACTGCTACTTTTCTTAGAATATCTACAGGTATGCCAATTTGGCTTAATAATTGTTTAATTTGACTTGAAACTCTTCCAGCATTTGCATAATCATCACGGTCTACTACAAATTGTTGATTAATCACTTGCCTGAATACCTGCCTCATAAAGAATTCCGCAAGCCTCAAACATTGAATAATCTGTTTTAAATATGTTGAATCCCATTTCCATTGCTAGGTGTAGTACACTTTCATCAAGTGTTTTACCTCGCACGTAGATAATGAGTTCCAAATCTAGCATTTCTGCAGTCCGTAGTGATTGTGCATTGCATAAACCAGTCAATAATACTGTTTTATCACAAGAGTTATTAATCATCGCCAGAGCATCGCTCATTAAATCTGTCGCAAAAACATAATTATAATCTTTGTTCATGAGGTTTTTATTCCACACACCCAAAGCCGTTGCGTTTAATTTTTGAACGATATCATTCGCTAACATAATTAAGCTCCTAAAGGTTGTTTCTTTTCAGAGTCTAAGATTGATTGAATAATTTCAGAAATAATTTTTGATGAATCAGCATTTCCATAAACTTTACCATCAATAATAACTACTGGTGCAAGTCCACATGCGCCTAAACAACGAGTTGCATCTAATGAAAATAAACCATCTTCACTTGTACCATTAACAGTAGCACCTGTCATGTTGATAACATCATTCACTAAGTTTTGAGCACCTTTTACATAACAAGCAGTCCCCATGCAAACATTAATGATATGTTTACCTTTTGGCTCAATCGTAAATTGAGCATAGAATGTTACTACACCATATACTTCTGCAACAGAAGTATTCGCTGCAACCGCAATTTTTTCCATTGCTTCAAATGGAATGTACCCTAAATCATGTTGAACATCATGCAACATTAATTTAACAGGACCTTGACGACCAGTGTGTTTTGCTACAATCTCATCAACGATACGAATCGATTCAGCATTTAATTTTTCCATAATTAACCTCCATGTTTTTTTCTATTTATGAATTGATCGAAAATCCAATCAATTATAAAACAAAGTAGGATGATAACAATTGTCCATGCAAATAAACTAGTTGTATCTAAGTTTTGTCTTGCGATATACAATTGTCTCCCTATTCCAATTTGTACCTGTCCTAGTATTTCGGCCATTACAGATACTTTGAAACCTAAACCAAAAGCCATCTTACTTGTGCTAAGAATGGTTGGTAGTAGTAACGGAATCGTTTTAACGCGTATTAATTCAAGAAATGATTCTGGATATATTTTTTCAACGTCTTTTAATTCTTGTGGTTCCTCATCCATTGCAAATAAGAAGTTATTGTAGAATATCGGAAATAGAATTAAGAAACAAATCACACTCACACTTTTTTCTGAACCCAACCAAACAAGAACAATGATAATATAACTAATGTTTGGAATTGATTTTGTTAAAACTTGAATAGGTTCAAAACAATTTCTAAACTTTTTATATCGATTCGCAATGATTGCTAAGATTAGGGCAATAATAAATGAAATCAAAAATCCTAGTAGAACACGATATATTGTTGCAAAAATACTTGAATAGAAAACATTTTTAGTGAATAAGCTGATAAAATCTTGCAATACTTCTATAGGAAATGGAACTAGAATATCGTTATTCACAGTCATGGATAAAAATTGCCAAATTACAATGATTACCAAGATTGTTAAACCATGTTCTTTTTTCATGAATACTCCTATATTTTCATAGTATAAATCTAGATTTATTATATCATTGCACTGCCTAAAATTGTAGGTTTTTTTAACTTATACCACATAAGAAAAATGATTTATAACTAAAACAACTTAAAAACCATCAAGTTGACTAAATATAAATCTATTTCTTTTAATTTTATGAAATAAAACGGTTTAATAAACCAATTATTTAACACTTATGTTAAATAACCTTTTTATAAAATATAAGAAAAAACTGCAAGACATTGTCTTACAGTTCATCATTTATTTAATTATTACTGGTTCAGCTGATTGAATATCGAATAATGCTAGGAAAGCATTTAACTGATCAAGTACATCTTTAGCAGGAGCATATCGAATATTCATTCTAGACCATGTCTTCGCAACAATTTCTGCACTAGGAACACCTAGTTCTTCTGGTGTTATTGCTTCTATATCTGATTTTAATGAATCCATTGTTGACTCATTTACATTTGAAGCATAATTAGCAATTGTTGTTATAAAATTATCATAAAATTCTTTGTTTTCATTGTATTTATCTTCAAGGACATAAATAGCCGCTTGAGGATATCCTTCACTTCCAGAAATAGTAGCGAATTCTTTTTGTAAATCGCCAATAATTTTAACATCTTTACCTTGTTCTTTCATTTTACCAATAGTTGCTGTTGCTGCAGGTTCTGCTAATAATGCAACATTTGCATTACCACTAATCAATGCAGCTTGTGCATCTGCAACACCATTGTAATATGTTACTGTTGGTACAATATCTTTATTAGTTGCTTCAAATACAAGTCCTGGTACTGCACCTTCACCAAATGCTGCTAAATTTCCTTCTTGTTGTAATGCGTTTTCATCACTACCAACAAGATATAAATTACCCCACGTAATCACACCAAGCATTTTATATTTCGTTTTATCACCAAGTGCTAGTTTCGTTCCGAGATTTGTTGGTGCCACAATAATGCTGTACTCTGGATTTGGATTTACAAATGCAGCCTGTATTACATCCGTACCATCAACAAAAGTAACATTTGCTGTTTCATCTTTAATAACTGGAATCATCGCTAATGCAGTAGCTCCACGTGGTGCCAATACATTTAGAACAACTGGTTCAGATTTCACATCTGGACTCATTGTTGGTGTAGTTGCAGAACTACCCGGATTTGATGTAGTACATCCAGCAATTAAGAATGCTGAGCACAAAATCATCAATAATTTTTTCATGCGTTTATCACCTTATTTTCAATTTCTAGAAGTAACTCATTAACTAGTTCATCAATTGAACATGTCTTTTGATCTTGCTTTCCATAACGACGAACATTAACAGAATTATTCGCAATTTCTCCTTCACCTACAACTAGTTGAACTGGTATTTTATGAGTTTGAGCTTCTCTAATACGATAGCCTAATTTTTCGTTTCTTGCATCTATTTTGACCCTAATACCCTTAGCATTAAGAATTGCTTCAACTTTTTGCGCATATTCCAAATGATTTTCATGATGTACTGGAACGATAACAACTTGTTCAGGAGCTAACCATAATGGGAATGCACCTGCAAAGTGTTCAATTAAAATTCCTATGAAGCGCTCAATTGAACCATAGATTACACGGTGTAACATAACCGGGCGAACTTTCTCACCATTTGGATCAATGTAAGTTAACTCAAATCTTTCTGGCAAGTTCATATCCAATTGGATAGTACCACATTGCCACACTCTTCCTAATGAATCACGAATATGGAAATCAAGTTTTGGGCCATAGAAAGCACCATCTCCTGGATTTAATTTATAATCTTTACCAGCAGCTTTACATGCCTTTGCAAGCGCTTCTTCACTTCTATTCCATACTTCAATTTCACCAATATATTTCTCTTCAGGACGAGTACTTAATTCAATTGAATATTCAAGTCCAAAGGCACGGTAAATTCTATCAATGAATGCAATCAATGACACTACTTCGCTTTCGATTTGATCATAAGTCATATAAATATGTGCATCATCTTGTGTAAAAGTACGTACGCGGAATAATCCATTAAGAGCACCACTTGCTTCATGACGATGTACTTGACCAAGTTCTCCCATACGAAGAGGTAAATCTTTATATGAGTGTAAACCACTCTTGAATACAAGTAAACTTCCAGGACAATTCATAGGTTTAATCGCAAAGTCACGTTCATCAACCATAGAAACATACATGTTTTCACGATAGTTGTACCAGTGTCCTGAAACTTCCCATAATTCTTTAGACATCATAATTGGTGTTTTAATGAAAACATAGTTTTCTTTTGTATGTTCATCATACCAAAAACGTTCTAAAATATTTCTGATAATCATTCCTTTAGGTAAAAAGAATGGCATACCTGGAGCATATTCACTCATCATAAATAAATCTAATTCACGACCAAGTTTTTTGTGATCACGTTTTTTAGCTTCTTCTAGTAAGTATAGATGTTCATTGAGATCTTCTTCGTTTGCAAAACAGATTCCATAAACACGTTGAAGCATTTTATTTTTAGCATCACCCTTCCAGTAAGCACCAGAAACTTTGAGTAATTTAAAATACTTTAATTCCTTTACAGTTTCAACATGTGGTCCTCGACAAAGATCAACAAACTCACCTTGTCTATAACAAGTAATCACAGTATCTTCTTCGTCCATATTAGAAATTAAATCTATTTTATATGGATCATCTTTAAACATTTCTAAAGCTTCACTTTTAGAAAGTTCTTCACGTACAATACGTTTACCATCTTTAGAAATCTTTTTCATTTCTTTTTCGATTTTTTCTAAATCTTCTTCTTTAAGTGAAACATCACCTAAATCAATATCATAGTAAAAACCATCTGTAATAACTGGTCCTACCCAAAACATAGCTTGCGGATAAAGTCGTTTCACAGCTTGTGCTAACAAATGTGCACAACTATGATTTAAAACATTCAATGCTTCATTCTCTTTAATGTTAATCATAAATTTTCCTCCTTTTAACAAAAAAAACATCCTTAAAATAAGGACGTTATGAACGCGGTACCACCTTAATTCTTAATCAAACGATTAAGCACTCAAACAAATAACGGTTGCTGCCGGCATTTTTTCAAAAATGCTACTCCCAAGTGGTAACTATTCATTTCATCAATAACCTTTCACCACCCGGTTATCTCTCTTATCAAAAATTGAATAATCATATCTTGTTCTTTGTATCTATATCATAGTTTAGTCTTTGCATTGTTCTTTGTCAAGAGTAATACATGAGAATAAAACCATAATCCAAAATAAAGAAAGAACTGTTATAGTAACAGTTCTAGTCTTTTATAATTTATTTCTTAGTTGTTTTTTTAGCTGCTGCTTTCTTTGCAACTGGTTTTTTTGCTACAGCTGCTTTTTTTGCTACTGGCTTTTTAGCTACAGCTGCTTTTTTAGCTACTGGTTTTTTAGCTACAACTGCTTTTTTAGCCACTGGTTTTTTTGCTACAGCTGCTTTTTTAGCTACTGG
>CAYLQY010000002.1:231318-252194 GCA_964386325.1 uncultured Erysipelotrichaceae bacterium
CAACTGCTTTTTTAGCCACTGGTTTTTTTGCTACAGCTGCTTTTTTAGCTACTGGCTTTTTAGCTACAACTGCTTTTTTAGCCACTGGTTTTTTTGCTACAGCTGCTTTTTTAGCTACTGGTTTTTTAGCTACAGCTGCTTTTTTAGCTACTGGTTTTTTAGCTACAACTGCTTTTTTAGCTACTGGTTTTTTAGCTTCTGCTTTCTTTGCTACTGGCTTTTTAGCTACAGCTGCTTTTTTAGCCACTGGTTTTTTTGCTACTGGTTTTTTAGCTGCAGTTGCCTTTTTAGCTACTGGTTTCTTTTCTACCATTCTATTTGCCTCCTTCTTAGCATTTTGCTCCATATCACATTTGATTGCAGCTTGAGCTGCAGCCAATCTAGCAATTGGCACACGATATGGTGAACAAGATACATAAGTTAATCCTACGCGATGACAGAACTCAATTGAGCTTGGATCCCCTCCATGTTCACCGCATATGCCGAGTTTAATATTCGGACGAGTTGCTCTACCTAAGGTAGCAGCCATCTCGATTAACTTTCCAACACCTTTTTGGTCAAGACGAGCAAATGGATCTTGCTCATAGATTTTCTTATCATAGTAATCAGATAAGAATTGACCTGCATCATCACGACTAAATCCAAATGTCATTTGTGTTAAGTCGTTTGTTCCAAAACTGAAGAATTCAGCTTCTTTCGCAATTTCATCCGCCAATAAAGCAGCACGAGGAATTTCAATCATTGTACCAACCATGTATTTCAATTTGGCTTTGTTTTCTTTGATAACTTCTTCTGCTGTTTTAATAACGATGTCTTTAACATATTTCAACTCATTTACTTCACCAATAAGTGGAATCATAATTTCAGGTACAATATTGTACTTAGGATGTTTCTTATTCACATTGATTGCTGCTTCAATAACTGCACGTGTTTGCATTTCAGCAATTTCTGGATAAGTTACACTTAAACGACATCCACGATGACCCATCATTGGGTTGAACTCATGTAACGAACTAATAATTTGTTTTAATTCATTTACTGTCATTTTCATTTCGTTTGCAAGATCTTCAATGTCTTTTTCAGTTGAAGGTAAGAATTCATGTAGTGGTGGATCTAAGTAACGAATAGTTACTGGACGATCTTTCATAACTTCATAAATACCTTCAAAGTCACTGCGTTGCATTGGTAATAATTTATCTAGAGCAAGACGACGTTGATCTTCTGTATTTGACACAATCATTTCACGCATTGTTTTAATACGATTTGCATCAAAGAACATATGTTCAGTACGAACTAAACCAATACCTTCTGCACCAAACAAAATAGCTTGACGTGCATCATTTGGTGTATCTGCATTTGTTCTTACTTTTAACGTACGACGATCATCTGCCCATTTCATATATGTTTCAAAATCACCAGAGATTGATGCAGGAACTGTTTTTATAGCTTGACCATAAATACTTCCTGTTGAACCATCAAGTGAAATGAAATCACCTTCATTGTAACGATTACCGCCTACTTCAAAGTAGTGTTCTTTTTCATTAATCTTAATTTCTCCACATCCAGAGATACAGCAACGACCCATTCCTCTAGCTACTACTGCAGCATGAGATGTCATACCACCACGAACTGTTAAGATACCTTGAGCAACATGCATTCCTTCAATATCTTCAGGACTTGTTTCCAAACGTACTAAGATAACTTTCTTACCTTTTGCAGCTTCTTGAATAGCGTCTTCAGCTGTAAATACGATTTGACCGCAAGCAGCACCTGGTGAAGCTGGTAATGCACCGGCAATTGGTTTAACTGCTTTCAATTCATAAGAATCGAATTGTGGATGTAATAATGCATCTAATTGTTTTGGATCAACCATCATCAACGCTTGATCTTTCGTAATTAGTTTTTCTTTAACCATATCGCATGCAACTTTTAATGCCGCTGCAGCAGTACGTTTTCCATTTCTTGTTTGAAGCATATATAGTTTACCTGATTCAATTGTAAACTCCATATCTTGCATATCTTTATAGTGTTTTTCTAAACGACTACAAATTTCCGTGAATTGTTTATAGGCATGAGGCATGATTGCTTTCAATTCATTAATTGTTTGTGGTGTACGAGTACCAGCTACTACATCTTCCCCTTGTGCATTCATCAAGAATTCTCCAAAGAGTTTATTTTCACCAGTTGCAGGATTACGAGTAAACGCAACACCTGTTCCACAGTCATCACCCATATTACCAAAAACCATCATTTGAACGTTAACTGCTGTTCCCCAATCACTAGGGATATCATTCATCTTACGATAGAAATTAGCACGTGGATTATTCCAAGATTTAAATACAGCTTCAATTGCTTTTTCTAATTGAACTTTTGCATCAGTAGGAAAATCTTCTTTTAAGTTTTCACGATAGAACGCTTTAAACTTTACAACCATTTCTTTTAAATCATCTGCATCTAATTCAGTATCTAATTTAACACGACGTTCATCTTTAATTTCATCAATGATTTCTTCAAAACGACTTTTTGGTAATCCCATAACAACATCCGCAAACATTTGAATAAAACGACGATAGCTATCATATGCAAATCGTGGATTATTTGTTTTACGAGCAATTGTTTCAACTACTTCATCATTAATACCTAAATTTAAAATTGTATCCATCATTCCTGGCATTGATGCACGTGATCCAGAACGTACTGAAACAAGCAAAGGATTTTCTTTGCTTCCCATTTTTTTACCAGTTAACTTTTCAAGAGCATCAAGATGACTAAAAATTTCTTTTTTAATTCCATCATTGATTTTTTCACCATCATTATAATACGCAGTGCATGCTTCAGTAGTAACTGTAAACCCTTGAGGTACTGGCATACCTAAACTTGTCATTTCTGCAAGATTAGCACCTTTTCCTCCAAGTAAGTTACGCATTGAACCATTTCCTTCAGAAAACTTGTAAACATATTTTTTTGCAACCATATTATCCTCCTAAATTTTGCAAATCAAAATTGTAAACGCTTTAATAACCTATATTTATAATATAACAATCATCAAATTTTCACAACCTAAATTTTAAACATAATTATTTTACAAATTGATCAACAAAATTAAAGACTTTCTCAAAATAATTTTTATCCAAAAAAGATTCTGCATGTTTTGATTCTTGGAATGTGCATAATTCTTTTTCAGCAGTACATGCATAGAATAAATCAAACACCATTTCAAATGGCACAAACGCATCTAATTCACCATGTAAGAATAATGTTGGTGTTGAAGATTGTTTTACTTGTTGTAAACTATTTCCTTCATATAAAGAAAAATTTGCTTTTGATTTACACAAAACATTTACACCAGGTACTAATGCACCTAAAGGTAGTTTTAAATATTTCTTGATTTGATATTTCAATAAACCTTCAATTGATGTATATGCACAATCAGAAACAGCACACTTAACATTTTGTGGTAAATACTCACCTGTTGTATTTAATACTGTTGCTGCACCTAATGACATTCCATGTAACACAATTGAAGCATTCGGATTATTTTTTAATATATAATCAATCCAATCAATTACATCATAATGTTCTTTCCAACCAAGTGTAGTATAATCACCTTCACTTTGCCCATGTGCTCTTTGATCAACAATCAAACAGTTATATCCATGTTCATGAAAGTTACGTGCAACATCAAGAATTTGTGTTCCATAAAAATTATAGGCATGTAAACAAATTACCCAATTATATGACTTGTTCTTTACAACAGTTCCATGCAATTTTAAACCATCATAGGATAGAATCTCAACTTCTTCCTTCTCACTATTTTCAAACCATTCATCATTGATTGATTTGTTTGGAAGTGAATTAGAAAATGCTAAGTACTCCACCTTCTTATTGCGTTTAAACACTTTTGAAAATATATAGCCACATGATGCACAATATGTAGCACCTGCTGCTAATGTTACTCCAGCAGTAATTGCTAATACTTTTCCTATTTTACTTTTGTTGTTTGACATAAATTACCTCCGATAAAAATAAAGAGTATAAAAAGATAAACTTAATTAAAATTCCCTTTTTACACTCTCTTTAAGTATATCACCCTAAGTATATTTAATGATAAATTTATTTAGAAGTCAATTGTTTTAAACGATTAGATACAATTTCATAACGATTACGATAATTTTCGAGTTTATTTTTCTCTTCTTCAACTTTTTCTGGAGCTGCTTTTGAGATAAAGTTTTGATTCTCTAACATCTTAGTACCACGTTGAATTTCTTTATCCAACGATTCAATTTCTTTTGTAAGTTTTTGAATTTCTTCTTCAACATTTACTACTTCACTCATTGGCAAAATAATTGATCCACTATCTATTGGTCTCACTAAATACTCATCCTCAATAGTATCAACCCATTCAAGTTTACACATCTTTTGTAGAATGTTCGCGATATCTTGATTGAATATTTTATTCTTATCATCTAAATCTTTAATCATGATACGTAATGGTGTAGATGGTTTTAAATCATTATCTACTTTTATTTGACGAACAGTAGTGATGATTTCAATAAGTTGATTTACTTCACTAGCTTTCTTATACTCGAGTCCATCAATTGCTTGTGGCCAAGATGCAACGCAAATTGAATCTTCTGTTTGATGAAGTGTTTGATAAATTTCTTCTGTTACAAATGGCATAAATGGATGTAGTAATTTTACTATAGCATCTAAAACTACAATCAAAGTATTAATCGTAGTTGTCTTAACAAGTTCGTTATCACTATTTAATCCTGATTTACTAAATTCAATATACCAACTACAGAAATCATCCCATACAAATCCATAAAGTTCATTTCCAACGATTGCGAATTCATATTTATCCATGTTGGCGTTTGTATGTTCAATCACTTCGTTTAAGCGATGTAGTATCCATTCATCGGTAATTGCTAAATTTTCTAGTTTAATATTTTTAGTGTTATAACCTTCTGGAATATTCATAAATACAAAGCGTGATGCATTCCATATTTTGTTAATGAAATTCCATGAAGCTTCAACTTTATTAGGTACATAACGCATGTCTTGTCCTGGTGTAGAATTTGTTGTTAAGAAGAATCGTAATGAATCCACACCATATTGTTCTATTACATCCATCGGGTCTATTCCATTACCCAATGACTTACTCATCTTACGTCCTTGTTCATCACGAATAAGTCCATGGATAAGACAATCTTTAAATGGATATGATTTTGTAAAATAGCGTGCTTGGAATGCCATACGGGCAACCCAGAAGAAGATAATATCATAACCAGTCACCATACAACTAGTTGGATAATAACGTTTTAAGTCTGCTGTTTCTTCTGGCCAACCTAATGTACTAAATGGCCACAATGCACTTGAGAACCAAGTATCTAAAACATCTTCATCTTGAATCCAATTTTCACTATCTTGTGGAGCGTTACATCCAACATAAATTTCATTTGTATCTTTATGATACCAAGCAGGTATACGATGTCCCCACCATAACTGACGTGAAATACACCAATCTTCAATATTTTCTAGCCATTGATTGAATGTATTTTCAAAACGTTGTGGAAAGAAATTAATTTTTTGTTCAGGATTTTGTTGATTCATTAATACATCATCAGCTAGTGGTTTCATCTTTACAAACCATTGTTTAGAAAGATATGGTTCAACAATAACATCCGTTCTTTCAGAATGTCCTACTTGATGAATATGTTTTTCAATAGATACTAAGTTTCCTTCTCTTTCAATACGATCCGTTAATGCTTTACGACATTCAAAACGATCCATGCCTGCAAAATCACCTGCAAGCTCATTCATCGTGCCATCAGGATTCATACAAACAACCTTCGGTAAGTTATGACGTTCAGCAATTTGAAAATCATTTGGGTCATGCGCTGGTGTACATTTCATAGCCCCTGTTCCAAAACCGATTTCGATATAATCATCCGCAATGATTGGTAAGGCTTCACCATTCGCTGGATTAATTGCATGTTTACCGATCAAATGTTTATATTGGTCATCATCTGGATGTACGACAACACATACATCACCAAACATTGTTTCTGGACGAGTAGTCGCTACTTTAAAACAATCGCCAGTTTCTGTAACTTTATAATTGAAAGTATAAAATGCTCCTTCAACTTCTTTATGAATAACTTCAATATTACTAAGGGCAGTTTTAGCTTTTGGATCCCAGTTAATGATACGTTCACCTTGATAGATTAAACCTTCATTATATAAATCACAGAATACTTTAGTAACTGCTTTATTTAATCCTTCATCTAGAGTAAATCGTTCACGTGTATAATCCACAGAGTTTCCAAGTTTAGCCCATTGAGCACGAATATGACCGGCATATTCTTCTTTCCATTCCCACGCACGCTCCAAAAACTTTTCACGTCCTAAATCGTAACGACTAATTCCTTCATCTTTTAATCGTGCATCAACTTTTGCTTGTGTTGCGATACCAGCATGATCCATCCCTGGTAAATATAACATGTCGTAGCCTTGTAGACGTTTATAACGCGAAATAATATCTTGTAGGGTATTATCCCATGCATGACCTAAATGAAGCTTACCTGTAACGTTTGGTGGTGGTATCACAATCGTGAAAGGTTCTTTACTTTTATCACCGGCAGTAAAGTATCCTTTTTCTACCCAGCGATCATATTTATTTGATTCTACTTCTAAGTGATTATACTTTGCATTTAATTCTTTCATTTATTTTCCCTACTTTCATATTCACTTTTTAAAATTGAGTATATTTTTTTATCATGGTATTTCCCTTTACCATCTTTCAGCTGTTGTCGTAAACAACCATCATAATGAAACCCTACTTTTTCAATGACTCGTTGACTCTTCGTGTTTTCGACAAAGTGTCCAATATCAATTCTACGTAATCCGAATTGTTCAAAGCCAACACGGACTAGTTCTTTTACTGCTTCAACCATGTACCCTTGTCCCCAATATTTTTTCTTAAGCACATAACCAATCTCAGCTGTTTGATTACTTGCATCATAACCTACAAATTCACACATCCCTATCATTTCGTGATTTTCTTTTAACTCAATACATGTTGCTTCTAACATTCCATTTTCTTTTCGATTTAAAAAGAAATTATCAAGTGTTTCATAAGTCACCTCAATTGAAGTATGCTTTGGAAAAGTCAAATGTTCCAATGTTTCATCATCACTAGCATATTCATAAATATCTGGTGCATCTTCTTTAGTTACTGAACGTAATATCAGTCTTTCTGTTTCGCCATATTTCATCATCTTTCCTCCAATAAAAAAACGCCCTCATGAAAGGACGTATAATTAACGCGGTACCACCTTACTTCTTTGTTTACACAAAGCGCTCAATCTCTTAACGCAAGCTTACGAATTCTTCTATTTACTTAAAGAATTAACTCCTAGACTACTTTTCAATTTATGTACGAACCTTTTCCATCACCCAAGGTTTTTCTTGATGTCACCACAAATTTACTTCCTTCTATTCAATGTTGATAGATATATTTTAGCAATATCTCAAATATTGTCAATAAATAAGGATGTATTTCTACATCCCTATCATTTCATTAAGCTTTGACCATAACTCCTCTACACCCTCTTTTGTTTGGCTTGAGAAATCAATAATACTTGTCGAAGGTACATTCAAAGTTTCACTAATTGCTTTTTTTAGTTTACTTAATTCACTTCGTTTACATTTATCTTTTTTAGTTGCACAGACAAGAATTGATAATTGTTGTTCACGTGCATATTCAATCATCGTTACATCATCCTTGGTAGGCTTATGACGATAATCGACGATAAGAATTAACGCCTTTAAGTTCTCTCTTTGTTCAAAATAATCATCCATCATCTTACCGAATTGGATTAATTCATTTTGTGATCGATGAGCAAAACCATAGCCTGGCACATCGACAAACATACAACGATGATCAACTTCGAAAAAGTTTAGTAATCTGGTTTTACCTGGTGTATTTCCAACATAAGCAAGTTGTTTACGATTCACCATTGCATTAATAAGTGAAGATTTTCCAACATTACTTCTTCCTGAAAGTACAAATTCTGGTAAATCTGATTGAGGACATTCAGTAATGGATGAAGCACTCGTTAGAAATTCTACATCTATATAATCCATACTAAACTAGAGCTTCCTTTAACACTTGTTCCATTGATTCAACTGGAATAAATGTAATGTCATTTTTCACAGTTTCTGGTATTTCATCCAAGTCCTTTAAGTTACTCTTTGGAATCACTACTTTTTTGATACCCACGCGATGAGCCGCTAAACTCTTTTCACGTAAACCACCAATTGCTAATACATGTCCGCGTAATGTAACTTCACCAGTCATCGCTAAATCCGAATAAACTGGCGTTCCAGTGATAGCAGAAACTAACGCTGTTGTTAAAGTAACACCTGCACTTGGACCATCTTTTGGTACTGCTCCTTCTGGTACATGAATATGGATATCATGTTTATCAAAGAATTTTGGATCTATTTTATACTTCTTCGCATTTGATTTAATGTAGTCTAAAGCAATTGAAGTAGATTCTTTCATAACATCACCTAATTGGCCTGTTACGATAAATTTACCACTGCCTTCAAAATATGTTACTTCAACTGGAAGTACATCACCACCAAATGATGTATATGCAAGTCCTGTCACAACACCAATTTGGTTTTTCTTTTCTTTTTGACCATATTCAAACATTTCTTTTCCAAGCCATTCAAGAATTAGTTTCTTTGTGACTTTGATTGTTTTCTTATTTTCTTTAAGAATTGCCAATACAGATTTACGGCACAATGATGCAATGACACGTTCAAGTTGACGAACACCTGCTTCACGTGTGTAATGGCGAATTAAATAATACAATTCATTTTCTTCTAGTTTAAATTGTTTTTCTTTTAATCCATTCATTACTAATTGTTTGGCAATTAAATGGTTTTCTGCAATCTTAACTTTTTCAACTTCAGTATAACTAGATAATTGAATAATTTCTAAACGATCGCGCAAAGCTGCTGGGATATCTTCCAAATAGTTTGCTGTCGCAATGAACATAACATGTGAAAGATCATAAGGTTCTTCAAGATAGTGATCAGAAAACAATGAATTTTGTTCCGGATCCAATACTTCAAGCATTGCGCTACTTGGATCACCTTTATAGTCTGAGCCTAGTTTATCAATTTCATCAATTAAGAATACTGGATTTATTACACCCGATTTTTTCATACCTTGAATAATACGACCAGGCATACTTCCTAAATAGGTACGACGGTGTCCACGAATTTCTGATTCATCTTTTACACCACCTAAAGATACTTTTACAAATTTTCTATCTAAAGATCTTGCGATTGACTTACCTAGTGATGTTTTACCAACACCTGGAGGACCAACTAAACACAAGATTGGTGAGCGTAGACTATTCGTCATTTGCTTAACCGCTAAATATTCCATAATACGATCTTTAACTTTTTCTAGACCGTAATGATCTTGATTTAAACGATCTTGTACAAGAACTAAATCATCATTATCTTGTGTCATTCCATACCAAGGCGTTTTCAATAACCAATCTAGATATGTACGTACTACAGATGCTTCACCTGAAGAAGATGGCAACATTTCATAACGTGCTAATTCTTCCAACGCCTTTTGTTTGACATGCTCAGGATATGGATTTTTTTCAATCATCTCACGTAGTTCTTGAGTATCATCCGCAACATTTGCGACATCTCCAAGTTCTTCTTTAATAGCACGCATCTTTTCACGAAGATAATATTCGCGTTGTCCTTCTTCAATTCTTTCTTTTACTTTTTCATTAATTGATGATTCAACACGTGATAATTCTTTTTCCTTTTCAAGTTCACTTATGATTAACATAAGTCGTTCGTTGACATTTAATGTTTCTAATAATTGTTGTTTCTTATCTAATGATAATGGGAAATATTGGGCAAATTGATCCGCTAATACAACCGCTGAAACACCTTTTGTTAGTTGTGAAATTACTTCTGGTGGAAAACTTGCAGTTGTACTTGCCACACTTTCAAATTCTGTTGCAACACGTTTAACTAAAGCTAATTCTTCAATTTCATCACCCGCTATATTGCTAAGTGGTTGAATTCTAGCCATTGTTAATTTATCACTTTCGATATAATCAACTAATTCTGCACGTTCTAACCCTGAAAATGTTACTCGCATAAATCCTTCTTTTTTGCGAATATTTTTAATATGGCACAATGTACCAAACTTATAAATGTTATCGACTGAGGGATTATCAACCATGATATCATTTTGGCAAACTACCCAAACATGACCTTCATATTGATTTTGCGCCTCATTAACCGCATTTACACTTTTCTCTCTCCCTACCTCGATGACAACATCTTGGTTAGGAAAGATAACAATACCCCGAGTACAAACTACTGGGATTGTTACTTGCAAACTCTTATTTTTCATAACATACCTCCATATGACAAAATAAGACGCTATGCGTCTTATTTACTTGCTGAATCTTTAATTAAATCATAAGCTTTACGAAGTTTGATATCATCAGCCAATTGAATTGGTTGAATTAATTCCTTCACTTTTGCTAATTCCATTGTATATTGGTCAGCAATTGTTTGGTATTCTTTTTCAATATCATCTTCCGTTGCTTCTAGATTTTCAGCTTTAGCAATAGCATCAAGAACTAAGCGCAATTTTACTTTGTTTTCAGCATCTTTCCCCATTTGCTCACGAATTTGTTCAATTGTTTGACCAGTCATTTGCATAAATTGTTGTAATGAGAAACCTTGTTGTTGTAAACGATTAGCAAAATCATTTACTAATTGATCAGTTTCATCATTAATCATTTCTTGTGGAATGTCTACTGAAGCACCATCAACAACTTTAGTTACCAAGTCATTCATTGCATTGTTTTCAGCATCAACCTTTTTATGTTCCCCTAAGTCTTTTTTAATTAAGTTTTTCAAATCTTCTAATGTTTCAACATCAGGAGCATTAACATCTTTAGCAAATTCATCATTTAATTCAGGAAGTTGTTTTGTACTAACTTCATGAACTTTTACTTTAAATACTACTGGTGCACCTGCTAACTCAGCAGCATGATAGTTTTCAGGGAAAGTAACATTAACTTCTTTTTCTTCACCTGCAGTAGCGCCGATTAGTTGTTCTTCAAATCCTGGAATAAAACTTCCAGATCCTATTTCAAGGCTATGCCCTTCAGCTTTTCCGCCTTCAAAAGCAACTCCATCTTTAAATCCTTCGAAATCAATTACTGCAGTATCGCCATTTTCAACAGCGCCTTCTTTAGTAATAACTTCAGAATAATTTTCACGTAAACGATTTAATTCTGCATTTACTTCATCATCACTGATTTCTGTTTCTGCAACTTTGTATTCTAATCCTTTGTAATCACCAAGTGTTACTTCAGGTTTGATAACGATGATAAATTTGATTTCAGCTTTTTCTTCATCCATTGAATCAATTGCTAATTCAGGACGTGCAACTGGCCATAAATCATGTTCTTTAAGACCTGCTTGAAGGTAGCTATTCGCAACACTTTCAATGGCTTCAATCATTACATTGTTCTTTGATACATTCTTTTCAACAAGATTCTTAGGTGCATGACCTTTTCTAAATCCAGGTAATTCTACATTCTTAGCTAGTTTATCAAAAGCTTTAGCTTGGGCATCTTTCCAGTCTTGTCCTTCTAAAGTAACTTTCATTTCTCCTTTAGATTTTTCGATTATATTCCACGTTGACATTCTCTTTTCCTCCTAATGTTCAGCCTAATTATTATAACAAAATTATGACTAATTTCAAACAACTTGAAAAGTTTTATGCTCTTTTTGAAACATTTTTATCAAATTCACACAAAAACCCCATATTTTCCTATGATAATCGTGTTTTTTCAACTTGTACTTCGTTTCTTTTTGCACTTTTCAAGAACTCATTCCATTCATTTCCACGATTCATCAACCCAAAGACTACCTTTGCAACATGAAGTGCTAAATCATATCCTTCATCTTCATCATAGGATAAAGGTAAAAAATTAAACGTATCATGAATCAATTGTTGACTACATAACTCAAAGAATGATGGATCATTACTCTCAAACCAATTACTTAAATACTCAACAGCAACATGAAATCCACCACTATCAAATGGTCTTTCTAAGTCTCGTGGCACAAATGAATATTCGACATCATCTTTCTTAAAGACAAATTCTGCATCAATGGCTTGTTCAATACAGGAGTCAATAAGTAAGGCTGCGGCCGCATGACTTGGATTACTTAATAAGTATTCTTTACATAAATCAAGATGTGCTCTTAGATTCATTTTATTTAGTTGATTTACCGCAATTAATTGTTGTTCATCATTACCATATAAATAATCCTCGATTTGCTCAATTTCCAATTCAACTGTTTTAGTATCATTACGTTGTTCTTTGATGACTACTTTAACTTCTCGTAGTTTCTTTTCAAATTCTACTGGAATATAGGGCATGTTTAATTCTGCCAAGACGAGCGCCTGTGCTTCATCTAATCGTTCATCTTTAATGAGTTCCAGTATTTTATCAAGTATTTCATCATAATAATTGCTCATAGTTAGCCTTCCTAAAATAAACCTCCAACGATTGTTGAAGGTTTATTTACTAGTTATCAAACATCTTTTGTTTTAAATAGTCTAGTTTCTTTGTAAACAAGTTTCTTGCATCAATTTCCATTTCCTTTTGTTCACGACGTCGTCTACTAATATCTTCTTCAAAGTCTGTTAATTTCTTTTGTTCAAGATAAATGTCATTTTCGATATCTAGAATACGATTTTGATGTTCTATAATCATTTGGTTATAGAGGTCATTTTGTTCGGTAAACTGTTCAAGTTTATTGTTACGTAAATCGCTTTCTTGATTTTCTAAATCAACTAATATTTCACGACGTTCTTGAATCATTCTTTCGAATTGTCCAAAGAATTCTTTGTGTTTTTGTGAATCTTCATCACTTTCATATTCACTTGTTAATTGTTCATATTGATTGCGTAAAGAATTCAAACGAATTTCAATTTGGTTGTTATTTGCTTGTAATTTCGCAATAACATCTAAATGAGCATTTTTAATGGTTGAAAGTTCAGTATTGCTATTAACAATAACTTCTTGTTCATTCATAAGTAATTCGTCTTTAATTCTATTAGCTAACTCATCTCCATGGCGATCATCTTCAGTTTCTCTTTCATGATTTTGTTGAAGAGTCTTACGGAATTCTTCAATATATGTTTCATTTTTCGCTTTTTGTTGTGCAATTAATTCTTCATAATTTCTTTCTTTTTCAAGAATCATTCGATTAAGTTCTTCTAATGATAAAGAGAATTCTTCGCCCGCTTTTTCTTTTTCAGCTTCAATTCTTCTTAGTTCACGTTCAAGTATCTTGTTGTTTCTAAGAATTTCTTCATCCATTGCGGCACGTTTTTTAGCTGCAAGCTTTTCAAAGATTTTTTGTTGTTTTTGCACAACTGTCATAATCTTTTCTTTTTCTTCTGCTAATAATTGTTCTTTATTTAATACCATTTCGTTGAGACGTTTTTCTTCATTCTTACGTTCTTCTATAGCACGTAATACTTCTGCTTTAATTTCATCACGATAAGCATTGATTTTCTCTTCTTTTTGACGAATAACACGATCAATGTCAGCAATTTTAACATAACATTCTTCTTCATATTGACGTGCTTTTTCTTCTGCTTCACGTTTCTTTTGTGCAAAAGCATTTTCTAATTCTTGCATATTCAAAATAATGCGTTTTTCATCACTTTCAAGATTCATTTTCTCTTCCATAATGAATTTAATACGTTCTTCATTTTCAAGATTCAATTTGTCTTTTTCAATCATAAATGAATTAACAGTGTCATTGATTCTATCTTTAATACCTTGGATAGTCTTTTCCCAATATGTATTAAGTCTTTCACGTTCTTCATTTCTTTGAATAACACGCTTATCTTCTTCTGTACGTATTTCATTAATATAAGATTCAAATCTAGCTTTTTCTTCAGCAAGTTTGTTTTCTTCTTCAGTAATTCTCTTCGCAATATCTTCACGCTTTTCATCAAGTTCTTTCATCAAACTCTTCTTATATTCATCAAAGTCTTGTTGGTAAGAGCGTAAAATATTTTCGTTTTGAATCTTAAACTCTGCTTGTTGAGCATCACATTGTGATACATAATCGGTAACTTCTTTGTCATGATCCGCTTTAACACGTTCAACAGCAAGGTTAAATGTATCACTACGATTTGTGATCAAGGCATCATATTCATCCTTAACAAGTTTTTGTTGTCGATATACTTCATCCAACTTAGCTTGATTATCTAATTTTGTTTGTTCAAACTCAGCATTTAATTCTTCAATATGTTTTTGAAGTTCATCAATATTCTTTTCATATTGGAAAATTTCATACTCACGATCTGATTTTCGAGAATTTTCTTCTTCTTGAAACTTTGTAAAGAAGTCATCAAACATTGCCTTTTTATCATCCAATGCTTTTTGTTTAAGTTCAATAGCATTAGCTAAACGTGTTTTTTCTAAGTTTATTTCATTTTGTTCTTGTTCAAAAGCAATTCGTAAGTCATCGAGATATTTCTCATTGTTCGCATTTTTTAATTCTAATTCATATTGAAGTTGTCCACGATCAAACTCATGAGATTTTTCTAAACGAATCAATTCGTTCTTAAAACGATTTTCTTCAGCAATTGCATCATTTTGTAATTGCTTGATTTGTTTCTTAATTAACTCAATTACACTATTGTTTTCTTCAATTCTCTTTGCATAGTCTTCATCAAGTTTCGCTTGTTCAACAAGCATTGCCACTTTTTCTTCCTCAATACGTGTTTGATAGCGTTGAATTTCAGTATCTAATTGTTGTGTAATACGTTTTCTTTCAGCCTCAAAACGTGAACGAATAACATCAAGTTGACCTTTCTTTTGATCTTCTAATTTCGCAATACTTGCTTCAATTTCTTTATTTTGGTCAAGTTGTTCATTTACAAAAATTGATTTTAAATTATCTAATTTAAGTTTTTCATCTTCTTCGCATTCAATATAGTAGTTAATTAAGTCACGAAGACTACCATTAGCTGCATCAATCTCTGAACGTTTACTAGCAATGTGTGATTCAAGTTCACCTACTTTTTCTAGATGCTCGTCTAAATAACGTGAAGTTGATTTAATTAACTCATTTTTATCTTTATCGAACTTATCTTGAATTTCAGAAATACGTTCTATCATTGCCGTTTCTTCATTTTTCAAACGGCTAACTTCTTCACGTGCTTTTTGAATCTTTACTGCCACATCTTTTTTATAGTTTGTTTCTTGGTCTTTTAAAAGCACAACTTGATTATCAATCTTCGTTCTTAATTCAGCGATAATACTATTGAATTTTTCTTTTGCTTGTACAAGTTGATTTTTTTGATTTTGTTTTTGTGATTCAAAGTTATTGTTTGCATCCGTCAAACGCACATTCTCATTTTGTATTTGATTTGAATGCTCTGCTTCAAGTTCATGAATTTTAGTTTCATAAACACCCTTTTCTTTTTCGAATTGTAGGTTTAATGCGGCTCTTTGATTTTCTAATTCAATCAATTTCGCTTTATTAATATTTTCTAATTCAATTAAGTCTTCTTGATGTTTTTCTTCTATTTCTTTTTTCTTGATTACAAATTCTTCTTCAAATTGTTTTGTTTTTTCGTCATAAACTCTCTTAATATCATCAATCTTCTTGCGGTGATCTGCAACTAATTCTTGACGCATAGTTGTAAAATCACGCATTTTCAATTCATGTCTACTTTTTTCATCACGACGTTTAGCTTGAATATCAATTAATGTTTCATTTAAATTTGTTAACTTAAGTCCTAATTTATCTAATTCAACTTGTTTTTCGCTAGCAATTTGGTTGAATTCACCTTTAAGGTTATTTAATGCCGACTCAGATGCAGAAACTTGTTTAGAAACTTCCGAATTAACTTCATCAAGTCTACGAAGTTGTTCCTTAACTTCATCATTTGCTTTCTTAACTTCTGCTTCAATTTCTAATTTACGAGTCTCATATTCTTGTTGCTTAGCAATAAGATTCTCTTCATATCTTAACTGATTTGCTTCAAACTCTTTTTGAAGAGCAATGAGTAAAGACTTATGTTCAACTTCACTTGATTTCATAAGTTCATTGCATTTTAATAATTTTTCTTTAATGTTTGTTACTGTTTCTATAAAATTATTATCCAATAATAGTTTTTTATCTTCTAATGCCTTCTTATCAATCATGAAAGTTTGTTCATCGCGTTGAATATCAGCTTCTAATGCTGCAATGGCATTTTTATGCTTAAGTTCTTCTTTATTCAATAAATCACGATAAAACTCAATGATAGAATTACATTCTTCTTTAAAGTTAGCATCTAACTTAATGCTCTCATCCGACATATTTTTCTTATAGTCTTCAAGTTCTTGCGCAAGAGAAGCTACTAAAGCATCGATATGATTTTTTTCTTCTGCTTGTGCATCTTGGAATGCTTTTACTTCTTTTTCATATAAACTGCTTTCCACTTCAAAATCTTTTTGGGCAGTTTGAATTTTTTGGCTAAGACTATTAAATTGTTTTGTCAATTCATCTACACGAAGTTTATGATCTTTTTCAAAGTTACTACGCTCAATTTCCACATTCTTTTGTTTTTGTTTCAATGTTTCCTTAAGTGAGCTTTCACGTTCACGTAATAATGCTAGTTCAGCTTTTTTACGTTCGATGAAATCTCTGTTAGTTGCAGCATATTGATTGTAATCAGATTTCCATTGATTCAATTTTGATTCAACTTCAGCACGTTTATTTTCCAAAGCAACTTGTTGTGAAGATTTCAAGTTATTTACTTCAACTACGTAAGCATCATGTGAAATTTTTTGTAATTCTACTTCTTTCGCTAATTTTTCTTTAAGCGCATTAATTTCATTCTGTTGTTTTGCTTCTAGTTCATCAACACTCACACGCAATTTTTCAATCTCTCGTTTTTGATTTTCTAAACTCTTCATCGATTTTGATGTAAGTGTTTCTTTTTGCTTATTTACTTCTTCAATTAGTTCATTGCGTGATGAAATGAACTTTTTGTCTTGTGCCAACTTAAATTTATCCGTGTTATTTTTAATATGGCTTTGATTTTGTTCAAATTCCTTTGTTATTTCGGATTTCTTACTATCATGACTTTCCTTAATCTCCGCAACAACTTTTGTAGATTTTCTACTTTCTTTATCATTTTTTTCAATGACAGCTTGGCGTTTTTTTGCTATTGTTTCTTTCTTGCTCTTTAAATCCTCAACATCAATATTGGCACGAGTAGCCTTTTCATCTAAGTTCTCTTTTCGCTCTTTAAGATCATCTTGATAAGCTTCAGAAACCCCATTTAAAAAATCATCGGTTTTAATGATTTCTTCTTCAAGTTTGCTGATAACCTCTTTCTTGTCATCGATTTGTTGTTGGATTTCACTTGGTTCTAAATTATCTAATTTATTTGAACCTTTGAAAAAATTAAATTTAGCCATAAAAGTACCCCTCGTCATGTAGTCATATATCATAAATATTAACTCAAAACTCCGTTTTTCTCAACAACATCTGGAAATTTAGATCAATTTTGTTTAGCAAAATTACGATAACTTGTGAATATTTGCTTGTAGGTGCCTAAAATGAGAACACCAACACCGAGTCCATATGCATACCAATACTGATTAAATCCTTCAAAATAGTATCCTATCAAGATCAATAACAAAATGATAAGTGCTAATCCTATGAATGAATAGAATGTTTCGTCGTTCTTTGAAAACCCTACAATTGTCGAATAACTTGATATGTACAGTAATAAGACGATTTCCACTAGATGTCCTATTTTAAGAGAATTAATGAAGCTTAAGTTATGATTATTAATAAAACTAATTGCAAACAATATCACTAACAATACCATCATTATTCCCACAAAATTCACTATCGCTGCATATAATGCTGATTGAAATAGTCTTTTCTTTGAACAAGGAATTAACTTTATATAAGTAACCCCAGAAAAGTGTGTGCTAAATGAATGGCTTAAACATACTTTTAGGACAATTGATGCACCACCGATTATAATAGTTATTAAATACACATTAATTTCTACACCTAACCGATATAAATTATTATTCATAAATAATTGAGCTAAAAGGAATCCTATCGTCACAGCGGGCAATACTTCTAATTTTCTCTTATCATATGTATATTTTGATAGCCGTGCGATACTTTTTAAACTCTTATCAATTTTTTGTTTACCTTCACGTTCCTTAATACTATTTTCTTTATCTTTCGAGGAAAAAGCAACCAACAGAAGGATAATTGAAAAACCAAAAATAATTATCCAAAAACGCCCAGAAATTTCATCATAAGCCAAGGAGTAGAATTCATCTTGGAGCATATTGAATGTTAGTACCATTAAAAGAAATCCAACAACACCTAAAACATAAAATATTTCTTTCGTTTTTTGAAACATATACGATGGGTTCGTCTTATAGTAATCATAAATCAGTATGAGGATATAAACACCTAGGAGTAAAGATGAATACAACATTATATCCAGATAGAATGGATGACGATAATTTGTTATAGCTTGTGCCAACATAAGCAACAGACCCGTTAAAACGGTAAGTGTTAGTGGAAAAAATAGATAGAATTTAGCTAACGTGTTTTTCTTCAGCGGTAAAAGCTTTTTTGTCACTGACATATCTATCTGATAGGTTCGACCGAAATCAAAATCAATTTTTGAAGACTCACAAATAAAAGGTACCGCAAAGAAGTAGAATGCAATCCCCATCATCAATGACTTATCCATCACAATTAGCGCAAATTCGATAACAAAGTACCAAAAAACAAACCATCTACACCGATTATTCCAGTATTCATAAACTTTATGCATGTCGAATCTCCCATGTAATCATGATTTCTTCAATCGTAGCTTTCTTAAAGGTTACATTAGTATAGTCCTTAAACTTTGTTGAATTAATACAAAGTCCAGTATAGCCATCTTCCGTTTCTTGAATACCTCTTAGCGACTTCTTCATCTGGTTTGGTATCTTACCTGTGATGGTTACAAGCTGTACTTCCTCTTGAAGTTCATCTTTACTAAATGTAAATTCTATACTTCCATTATCAATTAAAGTAATTATGTCTGCGATTTTATCTAAATCAGAAGTAATATGTGTTGAAAATAAAATTGTATTGTTTTCATCTTGCATTGTTTCATAGAGCAGTTCTAGAATTTCATGACGAGCTACAGGATCAAGATTAGCTGTAGGCTCATCTAAAATAATAAATTCAGGATGATACGCCAATGGAAATAAGATTGATATTTTTGTTTTCATCCCTAATGAAAACTGTTTGAAATCAATATCTAATGGAATATCAAATTTTTTACATAGTTTCTTAAAAAAATCATAATCGAAATTACGATAGAAGGAACCTAATTCTTTCCCTAATCGAGCAGCGTTTAGTGATAATGGATAAATGAATTGATCATTTACGTAAGCAATTCGCTCTTTTATTTCAACATCATTTTCATCAAAATTCATTCCTAAAATCTCAATAGTTCCATGATTACGACGAATAAGTTCTAAAAAGGCATTAATCATTGTTGTTTTACCAGCACCATTTTTACCAATCAGTCCGGTAACGTATCCTTTTTTTACTTCATAATGTTCAATAGACAGAAAAAAATTCGAATAATAAACTTTAAGATCATCTAATACTAACGCATTATCTTCCATGGTTTTCTCCCTCTTCTATATTCTTCAAAACAACTAAAACATCTTCTTGAGTAATTCCATATTTCTTATATTCATTGATAGTTTCAATTAATTCATTTTGTAACTCCATTTTCTTATCTTCTAATAATTGAGGTAAAAATTGTTTTTTCACAAAACATCCTTTTCCTTGTCGTGATTCTACAAACCCTTCTTTTTCTAGTTCATCATAGGCACGTTTTACTGTGATAATCGCAATACTCAACTCTTTGGCCAAAAGTCGTATTGAAGGTAATTGATCATTCTCTTTTAATTCATGGTTATAAATCTTTTCTTTTATTTGGTTCATTAATTGATTGTAATTCGCCAAATTTGAATTATTATCTATAAAATATTTCATATTACCTCCTTCACTGTTATTATATAGTAGACACAGTCATCAAGCAATAGAAAAAGTGAATATTTCTATTCACTTACTATTACTGGTTGTATTGTTTCCTCAAGAATTGTTTTTAATGTTGAAGCACTTTTATCAAACTTCGCTTGATCTACTTCATTTAATGATAGATGGATAATTTCTTCGACTCCTTCATGTCCAATTTTGGCAGGAACTCCAATATAGAGATTTTCCCATCCATAATCGTTATTCATATAAGCAGACACTGTCATAATAATGTGTTCATCATTTAAAATTGCGAGTACGAGTCGGTTCAATGCCAATCCAATACCATAATAGGTCGCTTTCTTACGATTAATAATTTCATAAGCAGCTTGTTGGACTTGGTGATAAATATCATTCAGATCATTTAAATCATGACCCTTTTCGTCAATTATTTCTAACAAACTTTTACTTCCTACATACGCATGTGTCCAAGGAACAAAACTTGAATCTCCGTGTTCACCCATAAGATATGCATGGATATTATTGGTTGATACATGTAAGTACTCACTCATTAGATAACGCAAACGAGCAGTATCTAAAATCGTTCCAGAACCGAGAACTCTATTTTTTGGAAGACCAGATACTTTCCATGCCACATACGTCATCAAATCAACTGGATTTGACGCAACTACAAGTACACC
>CAYLQY010000003.1:0-225516 GCA_964386325.1 uncultured Erysipelotrichaceae bacterium
TCGTTGCCAGGTAATCTTGGATTCCTTCATGGAATCCTTTTTTATTTATTCATTTTACTTATAAAGAACTTTGGGACTTTATATTAGGATGTGATTTCAATAGAAAAATTAAACATTTTAGTCTCTTCTTAACTATGCACAATGCTTGGATATTCTACTAAATTGTCGTATATTATAATTACTTAAGGAGGTTCAATATGCATTATGAAGTATTTGATAATCGTATTGTTTATCGTGATGATGACAAAATATATGCAGAAGTTACTTTTCCCAAAGTTGAGGGGAACATTGTCAATATAAATCATACATTTGTAGATGAATCGTTAAGAGGTAAAGGAATTGCAGGCATGTTAATGTATATGGTTGCGATGGACTTGAAAAATTCGAATCGTGTTGCTAAACTAAGTTGCAGTTTTGCAGTTAAGTGGTTTGACATGCATCCTGAATATAAAGCACTAGTTGTTGATTAGTGCTTTTCAATTTGTGCTATAATAAACAATGCGAGGTTAATATATGGAAAAAATAGTTAAGACAAATAAACCAGAAGAAACAAAAGAACTAGGTAAACAACTTGGCCTTTTAGCTAAGGAAAATATGGTTTTTACACTTACTGGTGATTTAGGTGCTGGTAAAACAACATTAACGCAAGGTATTGCGAAAGGTTTAGATATTGAGAAAACTGTCAGCAGTCCGACATTTACAATTTTAAAGATTTATCATGGTCGTATGGATCTATATCATTTCGATGCTTATCGTTTAGAAGGATTACATCAAGACCTAGGTTTTGAAGAAATGATTGATGGTGAGGGCTTAACAGTTATTGAATGGCCAATGTATATTCAAGATATGATTGGTGAAGAATTTTTAGAAATCGAAATTAAATTTATTGAAGAAGAAGTACGTGAATTTGTTTTAAAAGCCAATGGTAAAGCATATGAAGAATTATTAGGAGAAATACAATTATGATGACATTATGTATGGATACAAGTCAAAAGTACTTAGTATTAGCATTGATTAAAGATAATGAAGTAGTAGCTAGTAAAGAAACAATTTGTTTCAAACAACAATCAGAAACAATATTTCCTGAACTTATAGCACTTTGTGATGAAGTTGGCTGTAAGCCACAAGATATTGATCAAATTGTACTAACAAAAGGTCCTGGAAGTTACACTGGAGTTAGAATTGCAATGACAATTGCGAAGGTTTTTTGTACGATGAAGAATATTCCTTGTTTCACACTTGGCTCTTTACAATTGATTGCTGGAAAAAAAGACTGTTTTGCACTATTAGATGCACGCAGTCATAGAGCTTATTTAGGTCAATATAAAGATGGCAAACGCATTGGTAATTTAGGTGTTTATCCAATTGATGAGATTAAAGAGATTGTCGCAGGCCATGATGTTGTAGGTGATACTTCTTTATTAGGAATGGAAGATTGTTATCCAAATTTAGCGAATTCTTTTCTTGAGTTAAAAGAAGAATGGGAGCACGTAGAAAATATACATTGTCTAGTTCCTGAATATTTGAAATCACAAGAAGAATATTTGGTTAAATAATATGATTCGACGTATGGATTTAGGCGACTTAGACCGCGTTGAACAATTAGAAGCTGAACTTTTTTCACTACCTTGGAAAAAAGAAGACTTTAAAAGAGAAATTACTGAAAATGAGTTTGCCCATTACTTTGTTGTGGAAGAAAATGATGAAGTTGTTGGATATTGTGGTATTTGGAATCTTTATGAACAAGCACAAATTACGACAATAGGAGTATCAAAAAGTCATCAAGGCAAAGGGTATGCATCACAGTTAATGGAAAAAATTGAAGAAGTTTCTGCAGCAAATGGTTGTGAAACTTGTTCATTAGAAGTGCGTGTGAGTAATGTTGCAGCACAAAATTTATATAAAAAATATGGATATATCACAATTAATGTTCGTAAAGGATACTATAGTGATAATCATGAAGATGCTTTCTTAATGATGAAAGCAATTGGAGGCGAACTATGACACAAATAATATTAGCGATTGAAAGTAGCTGTGATGAAACAGCATGTTCAATAGTAAAGAATGGTAATGAAATTCTTTCAAATATCGTATCAAGTCAAATTAATGTACATAAGAAATTTGGTGGAGTAGTACCTGAAGTAGCTTCTCGTATCCATGTTGAAAATATTTCAGTTGTAATATCAGAAGCAATGGAACAAGCTAAAGTAACTATGGATGATATCGATGCGATTGCATTTACACAAGGACCTGGCTTAATAGGGTCATTACATGTAGGTGTTCAAGCAGCAAAAACACTTGCATGGATGTATAATAAACCACTTATTCCTCTTCATCACATTATTGGACATATCTATGCCAATGGTTTTGTTGATGAATTAGCATTTCCATTATTGGCACTTGTTGTATCTGGTGGACATACAGAATTGGTTTTCATGAAGGATGAATGGTCTTTTGATATCTTGGGAACTACGCAAGATGATGCAATTGGTGAAGCTTATGATAAAGTAGCACGCGTTCTAGGTTTACCATATCCAGGTGGTCCTGCTATTGATAAATTAGCTAAAGAAGGTAACAAACATTATGTTTTACCTACTCCTAAAACAGAGAAGGAATTAGACTTTTCTTTCTCAGGATTAAAATCTGCCGTACTTCAGCTGATCCAACGTGAAGAGAAAAAAGGTGAAGCAATAAATAAAGCTGATTTAGCTTATTGTTTCCAAGAAACGGCTTTAGATACACTTGTAGGTAAAACATGTAAAGCTGTTGAATTAATGCATCCAAAACAAGTTGTTCTAGCGGGTGGTGTTGCAGCAAACTCTCGATTACGCGAAAAAATGACTGAAAGTATGCAAAAATATCCCGATGTACACTTAACAATCCCACCACTTTGGTGTTGTACAGATAACGCAGCGATGATTGGAGCAGCAGGGAATACTGCATTCAAACACAAGTTTTTTGGAAGCTTAGATTGTAGTGCTAATCCTTGTAAAGAGATGAACATTTAAATAAATCTTTCACAAACTTGCTAATTATGATATATTAATTATGGTGATAAAAATGGAAAAAAATAAGAATGTTCCAAAAGCAACTTTGCAACGTTATCCTATCTATTTGAAAGCTTTACGTAAGCTTCAAAGTGATGGTATTCAAAGAATAATGTCAAAAGATTTGGCTACATGTGTATCAATAAAATCAACTACAATACGCCGTGATTTTTCATTTTTAGGAAATCTAGGTAAGCAAGGATTTGGCTATGATGTTGAAAGCTTAATTCAAATTTTTAGTGATCAACTTGGATTAGGATTTGACGAAAAAATCATACTAGTAGGAGCTGGAAACTTAGGTAAAGCACTATTGAACTATAATCGTTGGAATAATGTAGTCGGAGAAATTGTATGTGCATTTGATATTAATCCAGATGCTGTAACTGGCGCATCAGTTCCAGTATATAATATGAATGACCTAAAAGAAAAACTTCCTGAAGGTTGTCGTATCGCGATTTTATGTATTTCAAACAACGTACAAGAAACCGTGAATACCTTGATTTCTTATGGAATTACTGGTATAGTAGATTTTACTCATGAACACTTTCAAGTTCCTGAGAATATTGTTGTAAAAACTGTAGATGTTGTTTCAAGCATACAAGAACTTGTATTTGAAACAAATGCGTTAAAAGATTAGCAATGAAAAAAGAGTGAACTATGTTATCTTTCAAAGAGATTCTAGGGTTGGTGTAACTAGAAAAAGAGACATGGATTCGTAACACTTTTGGAGCTAGGTTGGAGAATTAAGTAGACAACCTCGTTGACGGCGTTAACGTTTAAAAGGCATAGAAATCTATGCGAAATAGGATGGCACCACGTTAATTAAACGTTCCTTGGTTAAGGAACGTTTTTATATTATAAGGAGGTAAGAAAAGATGCTTACATTTATGACAGTCAGAGAGCTTTATGATTTAGCGATATCTGGCGAAAGTATGGAAATTGACCAAATTGAGTATGTACAATGCGAAGGGTGGGTGCGTACAAATCGTAATAATGGTTCAGTTGGATTCATTGAATTAAACGATGGAACTTATTTTAAGAACTGTCAGTTAGTATATACACCAACATTAAATAACTTTGAAGAAGTTGGAAAATACTTAACTGGAACAGCGCTACAAGTTATTGGAAAATTTGTTCTCACACCTGAATCTAAACAACCGTTTGAATTACAACTAACAGAAGTTATCTTAGAGGGTGCTTGTGATAGTGAATATCCTTTACAAAAGAAACGACACTCATTTGAATACTTGCGTGAAATTGGGCACTTACGTCCACGTACTAACACCTTTAGTGCTGTATTCCGTGTTCGTTCAGCATTAGCGATGGCTATTCATGAATTCTTCCAAAATCAAGGATTTGTTTATGTTCATGCACCACTTATCACAGGTAATGATGCTGAAGGTGCAGGTGAAGTATTTACTGTAACAACACGCAAAGATGATAACTATGAAGAAGACTTCTTTGGTAAAAAAGCAAGTCTAACAGTTTCAGGACAACTTCAAGCTGAGGCTTTTGCATTGGCATTCCGTGATGTCTATACATTTGGGCCTACATTCCGAGCAGAAAACTCAAATACAACAACGCATGCTAGTGAATTCTGGATGATTGAACCAGAAATGGCTTTTGCTGATTTACAAGATGATATGGATTTAATTGAAGATATGGTTAAATCATGTATTGAGTATCTACTTGATAACTGTCCAGAAGAAATGAAGTTCTTTAATGAGTTTGTAGATAAAACATTACTTGAACGTTTAGAAAAAGTTCGCACTTCTGACTTTGTACGTATGCCTTATACAGAAGCAATTGAACATTTATTAAAAGCTGATGTTAAGTTTGAAAATAAAGTTGAATGGGGTATGGATTTAAATACTGAACATGAACGTTACATTTGTGAAAAAATCGTGGATGGTCCAGTATTCTTAACTGATTATCCTAAAGATATTAAAGCTTTCTATATGCGTGTAAATGATGATAACAAGACTGTTGCCGCATGCGATTTACTTGTTCCATCAGTGGGTGAATTAGTTGGTGGATCACAACGTGAAGAACGTATAGATGTTTTAAAGGAAAGAATGAAAGAAATGGATGTTCATGAAAAAGGTCTTGAATGGTATTTAGACTTACGCCGTTTTGGTGGATGTAAACATGCTGGATTTGGCCTAGGATTTGAACGCTTTATTATGTATGTAACAGGTATGCAAAACATTCGTGATGTTATACCATTCGCAAGAACTCCAAGAAACTTAAACTTTTAAGATGCAGGCAACTGCATCTTTTTCTTACTTTCATTTATAGTAAGAATGCTTTACAATAGTAATCGAGGTGCTTTTATGGAGAAATATGTATTAAAAACAAAACCTGATGGATCGGAGATAACAGTAGCGGATGTACAAAATGTACTTTTAGTTATGTTGAAGGATATTGATGAACTATGTCAAAGAAACAACATTCCTTATTTTCTCAATGGTGGATCTGCGTTGGGAGCTGTTCGTCATAAAGGATTTATTCCTTGGGATGATGATGCAGATATTGCAATGATGAGAGAAGATTATGTACGTTTTATTCAAGTGTTGAAGAAAGAATTGCCCGAGCAATACACTTTTCAATGTTTTGATACAGATAGACGTTACAATGTGTTAATTCCAGGAATGAAGATTCGTAAAAAAGGAACGTATTTAAAAGAAGTAAATACTTTATTACCGAATCGTTGCACTGATTCTGATGGATTATTTGTTGATGTATTTGTCTATGATTATTGTACAAAGAACAAGTTTATTGATTTGCCATTTCGTTTATTAAATCAAATTTTGATGCCGATTATGATTGGCTTTGACATGCTTCATATCAATCCTGTGTTTTTGAAGCGCTGGTTTATGTCAAATGCACATCTATATGGTAAATTAAATAAAGGTTCAGAATACATTGGTTTTGACTTAACATGGACATTTAAAACACCATTTCATCCATTCATATTTAAAAAAGAAGATATTTATCCTGTACAGTATGTTGATTTTGAGGATACTAAGTTACCGATTGCAAATCATCCTCATGAGTATCTATGTACAGCGATTGCACCAAGTTATAATACATTACCCCCAGTAGAGAAAAGAGCACCTAAACATATCGTAGATATCGAATTATAGGAGATAATATGTATTACCAAATAAATAAAGGATGCAAGAATTTTGGTGCACAAACCATATTTGAGGACATCCAGTTTGAAATAAAAAACACTGAGAAGATTGCGATTGTCGGCCGTAATGGTTGTGGTAAATCTACTCTTTTAAAGTGCATCACCGGTGAGTTAGAATTGGATCGTGGAACAATTCACAGAATGAATGGTTTAACGGTTGGTTATTTAGCTCAAACAACGTTTAGTGATGAAAACCGTACTGTCCAAGAAGAAATGAATTTAGTCTTTCAACCCATCTTTGAATGTAAACATGAGCTAGATGAAATTACTGAAATTATGAAAACTGATCATAGTGAAAAGGTAATGGAAAAATTTGCGCTTATTCAAGAAAGATTTGAACGTCTAAATGGTTATAATTATCAAGCAGAATTAGAAACAGTCTTTACTCGTTTTGGTTTCACAAAATCAGAATTATCAAAAAAAATTGGAACCTTTTCGGGTGGTCAAAGAACCCGTCTAGCCTTTGTGAAATTGCTATTGAGTAAACCAGATATCTTGTTGCTCGATGAACCTACCAATCATCTAGATTTAGAAACGATTGAGTGGTTAGAAGGATATTTAAAACGCTACGAAAAAGCAATTGTTTTAGTCAGTCATGACCGTATGTTCTTGGATGATATTGCAGAAGTAGTTTATGAGATTGAATATGGAATCATGAAAATGTATAAAGGAAATTATTCTTCCTTTGTCGAACAAAAGAAATTAGAACAAGAGAAACAAGGGCAAGCGTATATACGACAACAAAAAGATATTGAGCGTTTAGAAGCCCTTATAGAAAAATTCCGTTATAAAAGAAGTAAAGCAGCATTTGCGCAATCTAAAATAAAATACTTAGATCGAATGGAAAGAATTGAAAAACCCGATGCTAGTGATACAAGAACATTTAAAGCTCATTTTACACCACGTACCAAAGGTGGTAAACGTGTCCTTGAAGTAGAAGATTTAGTCATCGGCTATGATCATCCATTAAGTAAAATTAATTTAGAAGTATTACAAGGTCAACGTATTGCAATACTAGGGGCTAATGGAACAGGTAAATCTACATTCCTTAAAACAATCATGGGAATCGTTCCACAACTTGCAGGTAATTATTTATTAGGACATCAAATTGAAGTAGGTTATTTTGATCAACAATTAGCTCAATTCAATACTAGTAAAACAGTGCTGGAAGAATTATGGGATGAATATCCTGATTTAGATAGAACTTCAATACGCACCGTACTTGGTAGTTTCTTGTTTAGTGCAGATGAAGTCTTTAAGACAGTTGATGTATTATCAGGTGGTGAAAAAGTTCGTTTGTCGTTCGCAAAATTATTATTGAAACATTCAAACTTCTTAATTCTTGATGAACCAACGAATCATTTGGATATTATTGGGAAAGAAGCACTCGAAGAATCATTATCTGATTTTGAAGGAACAATACTCTTTGTATCGCATGATCGTTATTTTATTAAAAAGATTGCGACTTCGGTTTTATATTTAGACAATACCGGTGCGCATTTCTATCCATATGGCTATGAAGAATATGTGGAGAAGGGTGCTCAAAACGCTAAAGCTAAAGAAATTGTGAGAATGCCTCAAGAAATAATCGAAGAAAAACCAAAAATTAAACCAATTAATGCAAAGCGTGAAATTGTGAAAATTGAGAAGTTAATTGATGAAAAAGAAAATTTATTGGAAGAGAAACGTGCCCTACGTTTTGAACCAGAATATTATCATGACTATGAAAAAATGAATGCTCTTGATGAAGAAATAGATGCAATTCATAATGAAATAAATCAATTAATGAAACAATGGGAAGAATTAAGTGAGATTTCCTGAAACAAAAGACGATAATTGTTTCAAAGAATAAAGCTTTAGTGTATAATGATTTTGGAATTTAGGAGGAAAATTAAATGTCAAATTGTTTAGTAGCTCAATCAGGCGGACCTTCATCAGTTATCAATGCAACAGTTGCTGGTGTAGTAAAAGCAAACCAATTAAACCAAGTTTATGAAACAGTGTATGGTGGATTAAACGGTATTGAAGGAATTCTTAATGAAAGACTTGTAGATTTAACAAATATGAGTGAGGAAGAAAATCGTATTCTTCGTCAAACTCCATCAAGTGCTTTAGGTTCTTGTCGTTACAAATTAAAAAGAGAAAATGTTCAAGACTTTGAAAAATTAATTCAAGTTATGGAAAAATATGATATTGAAACATTATTCTACACAGGTGGAAATGATTCAATGGATACAGTAGCTGCATTAAGCGAATATGCAAAAGCTAAAGGAATTACAAACCGTCGTTTCGTAGGATGCCCTAAGACTGTAGATAATGACCTAATGGTTACTGATCACTGTCCAGGATTTGCAAGTGCTGCAAAATTCATCGCAACAACTGCAATGCAAACATGGTTAGATGTTAATGTTTATACTCGTCAAGAAGTATTCATTCTTGAAACAATGGGAAGAGATGCAGGATGGCTTGCAGCTTCAAGTTGTTTAAGTGGAATTGTTGACTTAGTTGTTCTTCCAGAACAACCATTTAATAAAGAAGTATTCTTAGGTGAAGTTAAGAAATGTATCGCTGAAAAGAACAAATGTTATGTTGTTGTTTCTGAAGGTGTTCGTTATCCAGATGGTACTTACCTTGCAGCTGGTGAAGCTAAGAATGATGGTTTCGGTCATGCAATCTTAGGTGGAGCTGGAAATGCTCTTAAGAACTTAATTCTTGAATCAGGTTCAGCTTCTCGTTGTAAAGTTCAAGACTTATCAACTGCTCAACGTTGTCATGCTTCTGAACAATCATTAGTAGACGTTGAAGAAAGCTTCAAACTTGGTATGAGTGCTCATATGAGATCAATGGATAAAACATTTACAGGTAAGATGGTAGGTGTTAAACGTAAAGATACAGCTGAATATGATGTTGAATACTTTGCAACTGATGCATCTAATGTCGCTAACCATGTTAAGAATTTCCCTGCAGAATGGATTCTTCCAAACTACCGTGGAATTAGTGATGCAGCTTATAGCTACTTACGTCCACTTATTCAAGGGGAACCAGTTATCATCATGAAAGATGGTATCCCAGCTTACGTTAAACCTTATTACATGCGTTAATTGAAGAGCCTACGGGCTCTTTTATTATTGACTCTACCAATGGTCGGTTGTAATTTCTAGATAATTATCTAATCTTTACTTAGGAGGTGCACAATGCATACAATAGACAATATTAAATTTGGAGAATTCTTGATTGAACTACGTAAGGAAAAGGGATACACCCAAAAGGATGTAGCTGAGAAGCTGGGTGTATCTGATAAAGCAGTAAGTAAATGGGAGAGAGGATTATCATTTCCAGACATTACACTTCTAGAACCACTTGCGAATATATTTGAGGTTAGCTTAGCTGAACTTTATCATAGTGAACGAATAGAAGAAGGCAGTAAATTAGATAAAAGACAAGTAGATTTAATACTTGAAAGTTCAATACATGCTACTAACGAAGAAATATCAGTGAATAAGAGAATACAATTAACAAGAACAATATATTTTCTCTTTTCAATGACGATCATGACCATAGTAGTCATATGGATGAATTCAATGAATTATTTACCACCACTAGGAATAACTAATTCATTAGCAGCAATTGAGTTATTGGCGATCATTATCTTGGTGTATTTCACATTCTTCGCTAAAACAAAATTACCGACATATTATGACAACAATCGTGTGAATGTATATACACATGGTTTTGTACGGATGAATATTGCAGGTTTGCGATTGAATAACAATAACTGGCAGGCCATTGTACATACGAATTGCATAGGATTATCAGTCTGTGTCATATTATTACCGATCCTTTATGTGATTTATGCTGCATTCACACTATTTTCTTATGAAACGTTAAAATGGATTTCAATAATTTTATTAATCGTGTTAATGGTTATTCCAACATATATTGTAGGGAAAAAATATGAATAGCATGCGGTTTGAATAAGAAATTTGAATATGCTATACTCAAAGCAGATAACATGTTTGGAGGTCTTTTGTGAAAATACAAGAATCAGCAGAAAATTATTTAGAAACTATTTTGATGTTGCATAAAAAAAATGGTAATGTTCGTTCAATTGATATTGCAACTGAAATGAGTTTTTCTAAGCCATCAGTCAGTGAACAGATGAAAAAATTCCGCGAGAATGAACTTATCCTCGTCGATGAAAATGGCTTTATAACACTTACTGAAAAAGGTAAAGCAATTGCAGAAAGTGTTTATGAACGTCATGAAATGATTGCCCATATGCTCATGAGTTTAGGTGTTGAAAAGGAAATTGCTTATCAAGATTCTTGTCGCATTGAACATGTGTTAAGTGTAGAGACATTTGAGTGTTTAAAAAATCATTATAATAGTCATAAAAAATAGTGGAATATTTCCACTATTTTATTTTTGAAAATGAACATTGTTTTTGGAAGTGTATTTTACATAATAGATTGCTTCATCTGCACGTTGGACAATTGCATGATAATCTACATCCTCATCTTTAAATATTGAGATGCCACATGATGTTGCAAATTTAATTTTGAAATTATTCCAAGGTAGTTCAATTGAGTTAACATAATCTAATATGTTTTGAGCGAATTTCACTGCTTCAAGTTCTGTTGTGTAAGGAAGTAGACATAGGAATTCTTCACCGCCCCAGCGGAAGGAATATCCATCATGTTGTTCGAAGAAAGCTTTTAGAATATGCGAGAAAGATTTGATTACAATATCTCCACCAGCATGTCCGTACTCATCATTCACATTTTTGAAATCATCTAAATCAAAAAAGAAGAGAGCGGTATTTTTCTTTGTTTCTTTATATTCATCGAAAGCATGTTGAAGCTTTTCAGAGGATGCATGACGATTATATAAATTTGTTAAGGCATCACGATAAGCAACATGTTTCAAATGATTTTTTTCATCAACATGATCACTAACGTTTTTTAGTGTTCCCATTAATTTTAATGAATTTCCTTTTTTATCACGTAGCGATATATGGTTAACTTCATACCAATCTTCACGATTGCTTTGGGCATCATATACACGCATGTATTCAGATAAGCGATGATGTTTACCAATCTCATTCATGCAAATCATTAAACAATCACCTAAGCTTTCTGTAAACAAGTATACAAGTTCTACTGGAATAGGTTTGTATTCATTATCAGTAAAGGTAAATACTTTATCAAAGATATTGTATTCCCAAAGGTAATCGCACGATGCTTCTATGAGAAGGCGATCATAATAAATTTCATCTTTATCGCTTTCAATTTTATTATGAAAGACAGACATATCATTCGCGAATCCAAGGATACGTTTAACGGTGCCGTTACTATCTGATAGTGATACTAGATTTATTTTTAGCCAATTATATGTATTGTCACTTTTTAGATAACGCATTTCAAATGATGTTTTATATTTTTTGTTTTGAATGAGTTGATTAAATTCTCGAGTGAACTCATCCATATCTTTTTTATGAATGTTCTTAAAGAAATCAGTATAATCATCATAAACGAGTTGATCCCATCCAAGTAAGTCAGAATAGCCAGATGAAAACATCGTTAAATGTTGTTGTGGAAAAATATCAATACGAAAATCGCTACAAGTGTCTAATACATAATCAACTTGTGTGGGATTTAGTGGTTCTTTGGATGGATCTAGGTTAATTTGGTGTAAGGCTTCATTTTGAAGCATAGGGTCTAATTTAGTCATAATTCATCTCCGTAAAATCTATTGATTTACAATCAAATTATATCATTTTCAATTTGCGGTGGTAGAAATATACTCCATGACTTATAATATGGAAAAAGGAGATGTGTCTATGTCAGAATTATCAAAGTTGCCTAACATTGGAAAAGAAATTGAAAAACAATTAATTGCAGTAGGTATTTCTCAACCCGATGAATTAATAAGTGTGGGTAGTAAAAAGGCTTGGCTTAAAATTAAGGAAATTGATGACAGTGCATGTATTAATCGTCTCTATGCATTAGAAGGTGCTATTCTAGGAATGAGATGGCATGATTTACCGGTAGATATTAAAGAAGATTTGAAAGATTTTTTTAATGCAAACAAGTAATCACATTTATTGTAGGTAGATATTTTAAGTGATATAAAGAAAGTGTCAAAGTGACATGAAAGGACTTTATATATGAAAATATATGCTTATTTAAATTTCAATGGTAATTGTAAAGAAGCTGTTGAGTTTTATGGAAAAGTATTTAATGTGGAACCAAAAATAATGTATTTTAAAGATATGCCAAGTGATCCAACATTTCCAATGAATGATGCATTGAAAGATTTAGTGTTACATGCACATTTAGAAATTGATGGTAACTCCTTGAAGTTTTCTGATGCTATGCCAAATTATCCAGTTACAATGGGTGATAATTTCAACATTACTATTTCTGGTACAGATACTGAAAAACTAGTACTGTGGTTTAATCAACTTGCGGAAGGTGGAGAAGTAATTATGCCTTTAGAAAAATCGTTTTTTAGTGAATTGTATGGTTATGTAAGAGATAAGTACGGCATTGGTTGGCAAGTGTTGTACGAAGCGTAATTAAAAACTATAAGGTTATTTCCTTATAGTTTTTTTGTCTCATTATTTGTTTTGCATTATCCATTGGATTTCTGCATCAATTCCATTCGCATAGGTTTCATAAGATTGTGGTATCGAGATATCAGGATAAAGAGAATCTTTATCATAACCTTTGATTAATTCAAAGTATTTTGTTGAATAGCTAATTGTAATTGGTAAATTTTTAAGCGTGAAATATTTTAATTCACCATAACCATTAACATTGCCACCACTTGGAGTTCCTACCAAAGTACTGTTTAGTTGATCAACTGTATCTATTGAATTCATAATTCCAGAAGAAAATGTATTACTTCCAATCAATGTATAAAATTGTGGGTTATTTTTCTTTTGAACATTTTCTAATACTTTTAATAGGGGATTAATAATAGAAGAATTTCCACCCGTATTATAACGTAGATCAATTACTATGTTGTTGTATGTTTTCGTAGATAATTCGGTTTCAACTTGTTTTGCGAAATCTTTCATAGATAAATTGGGATCTTCCATACAAGCATTATATTGAATGAATAATGTATTTTCATCCAAAGGAAGATAGCGATAGATATCTTGAGGTGCAGTAATTGGCGTTTGTTTTCTTTCATAACGAGCAAGTTGTGTTTGTTGGATTTCTTCGGCAGTTAATGGAATGATTGGAATTTGAAGTGCAGAAGCATCATTTGTTTCGATAGTGAGATAGATGTTTTCATCAATATCAACAATGCCTAGATATTCCAGTGCTTCTTTAAAATTAATGGTATTAGAAAATTGTGATTCTAACCAAGCTTCATTTTCATAGGAAATAATAGTTTTTGCTTTCTCAAGAATTTCTTGCATCGGTATATCATTGATAGACAAAACTTTTGTACCAAGGTATTCTTTATACGCATCATCAATAATCATAAGATGCCATGCATCATCAAATTTAGCGACAGCAAAAGGTAAGGTATGTAAATATGAATATTTAGCATCTGTATAATCTAACATTGTGTGCGCATCGCCTACAAGTGATAATAAGTGGCGCAAAGAGTAATAGAAATCAGAGTCACTCATAGTTTCAGCTTTTTCAGCAATTTTGTCTTTTTCCGTTTCTAAGTCTTCTTTTGATATATTGGCGTAGAGGTTTTTATGGTTTTTGGAAAGGGTACTATAAAACATATTCAAATCATCTAACTTAGGAATGTTGGTAGTAACTTCTTTAGTATTACATCCAAACAATGAAATTGATAAGAATAGTATGAGGAAAATCGTGAATATTTTTTTCATATGAGGCTCCTTAATATATTGTTTTAATTATTATAGCTTCTATTTAGAAGAAAATAAAAGTTTATTGAGTTATTTGATTTGGGTTTTATAAGTACAATGTATTAAAAGATGATAACTATCATAAAGAGGTGAATTAGATATTTAGATTATTTCTTTAATTGAGCAGAAAATCTATCATCTAGTTGTAGTAACTATTTGTTATAAAAAATAAGGTTACAGTTTATCGCAAAAATGCCCTAGAATAGCAGGGTAATAAATAATCTATAAAAATGTAACAATTTTCATAAATTATTTATGAAAATAATTTCAATGTTTCTTGACTTTTTCACCTAATAATCATAAAATAAAGAGGCAAATCAACTGATTTGACGGAGGGAAGATTATGAAAAAATTACTTATTGCGTTACTTGCATTAGTAATGGTTGCAGGGTGCTCTAGTAAGCCAGCTACTTCTACACCTAACACTGGTGGGGAAGCAGGAGCTAAAACTTCAGCAGATTATGTTTATGTATTTACTACAGATATGCAATCAATGGACTATGTAGTAACACAAAACGCTGGGGACCATGAAATTAATGCGAACCTAGTTGATGGATTACTTGAAAATGATAATAAGGGTAATTACGTTCCAGCTTTAGCTGAAGACTGGTCAGCAAACGAAGACAGTACTGTTTGGACATTTAAGATTAGACCAGGTGTTCAATGGGTTACAAGTACTGGTGAAGTTTATGATGAATTAAAAGCTCAAGACTTCGTTACAGGACTACGTCATGCTGCTGAATTCAATTCACAAACTATTGGATTAGTACAAACTTCAATCAAGAACTTAGATGCATTTATTAACGGACAAGTTGCTTGGGAAGAAGTAGGAATTAAAGCTATCGACGACTATACTCTAGAATATACTCTAGAATCTCCAGAATCTTATTTTGATACAAAAACAACTTATTCAATTTTATTCCCAATCAATCAAGAATTCCTTGAATCACAAGGTGAAGGTTGTAAACTTGGAGCTGCAGATGTTAACAAATGTAGTTTCGGTAATGCAGCTAACTATGATTCAATTCTTTATAACGGTGGATACATTTTAACTTCTAACGTTTCTAAATCAGAACAAAAATTAGTTAAAAATGAAAACTACTGGGATGCAGAACATGTTTATATCAATAATGTAACTCGTGTATATGATGATGGATCAGATCCAGCTTCAACTGTAAACGGTTTTGAAAACTCTGGCTATTCAGAAGCAGTTATTCTTGTATCTTCTGATAACTTTGATGCTACTCTTGATAAATATAAAGACTATGCATACAACGGTTTACAAAATACATATACTTTCGGTATGAACTTCAATTTCAACCGTACAAATTATAACCATACAAATAAAACAACAGATAAAGAAAAACAAGATACTTATAACGCATTATTAAATACAAACTTCCGTTTAGCTATGAAGTTTGGTATGGACCGTATTTCTTATATGGCTCAAGCTATGCGTCAAGATATCGCTGCTATGGCATTACGTAATATGGAATGCCCATACAACTTCGTATTAACAAGTGATGGAAAACCTTATGGTGATTTAGTAGCTTCTAACGTTACAACTGCTACTAGCTTAACTGAAGGAACAGATCCTTTCTATAATCCTGAAAAAGCTATGGAATACATGAAGAAAGCGGAAGCTGAACTTGATGTTACATTCCCTATTAAGCTTGACATGTTAGTTCAACAAAACGAAAAAACTTTAGTTGCTCAAGCATCATCTTTAAAACAATCAATTGAATCATCATTACCTGGTTATGTTGAAATCAACGTAATCTTAGCTGATGACGATACAGTAAGTAGAGCGTCTTATACAGCAGTAGGTCCTGAAGACACTGACTGGGATCTTAATACATCTACTGGTTGGGGTGCTGACTATATGGATCCTAAGACATATTTAAATATCTGGTCTATTAAGAGCGGTGACGTTATTGAAACAACAATGGGTATTGCAAAAGCAGACAACCCTAGCTACAACGATCCAGCTAACCAAGCTGCAATCAAAGCTGTAGGTCTTGATCAATATCAAGCAATGTTAGATGAAGCTGATGCTATCGTTAACGACAATGATGCTCGTTATGCTGCATATGCAAAAGCTGAAGCATTCTTAATTGATAATGCATTAGCATTCCCAATTCAAACACAAACTAGAGCTGTAAACTACCACTTAGCTAAGTTCAATCCATTTGAACGTTCATATAGCATGGCTGGTATTTCTGGCTACAAATTCAAAAACTTAGTAGTTACTGATCAAGCAATTACACTTGCTGATTATGAAGCTGCTAAAGAAGCTTGGATGAAATAGTTCCAAACTTACGAGATTTGTGTTAAGAATTCGTTGACTAACGAATTAAGCCCAAACTATAATCGATTAGGGGGATGAGCTCCCCCTAATCAATTTTTTATGAATAGAGGAGGATGAATTATTGTGAGGAGATATATATTTGGAAGAGTAATACGATCAATTATCTCTATCTTTTTGGTCACCACAATTGCGATAGTTATGATCCAAACACTGTTACCTCGTGACTTAGTGTTTAAAGTGGATCAAACCTATATCAAATTAGGTGGTAAAATTGATGAAAAAACAAGATACAAGTACATAAAATGGGAGAGCATTGGCTATCTCGATTTTGTTGAGCAAAAAGATATGTGCAGTGCACTAGAAGGTTCAGAACTAGCAAAATGTAGTGAAGCTGGTTCAGCTGAGTCAAAGAAAATTGCAGAAGAATACAAGGCAAAAGGATATACAATTGAGACCTATAAAGGGTCTGGTTTGTTGTATGCTTTTAAAGATAAGCCTGTAACTACAATTGTTCTTGATTTCTATAAGAATCTTATAACAATAGATAATCCTTGGGCTGTAAAGGATCCACAAAATCCAGATTTAGAACGTAAGGTTTATGTTGGTACTGATTTTAATGGTTTACCAGCTATTATGTGTTCAGGTTGTGAGAATAAGTATTTATTCTATTTAGATTCAAATTTTCCTTTCTTACACCAAAACTTAATTGAATTAGATTTAGGAACTTCTTATCCGACATTTGATGGACAATCAATTATTGATGTTATTTCAAGTGAACAAGGAACAACAGTAAATAAAGAAGTTACTTTTGAAACGGGTACAACAACGAAGTCACCACTACAACTACATAGCTGTAGATATAAGCCTTCATCTACATTAGATCGTATGGATACTCAAAAATTTAATGATAACTATGCAAATTGTTCATCATATAAGAGTGATCCATCGATGATTTCAATTTCAATGACATTCGGAATATTATCACTACTTCTTGCTTATATAATTTCATTACCATTTGGTATTTTCATGGCAAGTAAAAAAGGTAAGTTTGTCGATAAGATGGGTATTGTGTATATCAACTTTATGATTGCTGTACCATCATTAGCATTTATTTATTTTGGTCGTTTAATTGGTACAACTTTCTTTAGTTTGCCAGATAAATTCCCAGTATTAGGTTCTCATAATGTCTTAAGTTATGTTTTACCATTAATTATTCTAGCGTTATTAAATACTTCTGGCTTAATGATTTGGATTCGTCGTTATATGATTGACCAATCAAGTGCTGATTATGTTAAATTTGCACGTGCTAAAGGTTTATCACAAAATGAAATCTTTATTAAACATATATTAAGAAATGCAATTATTCCAATTGCACAAGGTTTACCAGCTTCAATCGTATTAACGATTAGTGGTGCCGTTATTACTGAAACAGTATTTGCAATTCCTGGTATGGGTAAACTACTACCGGATGCAATTAAAGCATATAACAATAACTTAATTATTGCGTTGACATTAATCTTCACATCCGTGTCTATCTTTGCGGTATTGTTCGGTGACTTATTGATTACTTGGTTAGATCCTCGTATTCAATTAACAGAGAAAGAGGGGGGTGCAAAATAATGACTGATAATAAATTTACTTTTGTCAATATTGACGAATTAGAATCAGAACATATAGCTGCTCCTCAATATTCTTATTGGAAATCAGTATTTAAGAAGTTCTTTGCAAGTAAAGTTACAATCTTCTTCTTGGTTGTTTCAATTATCGTTCTTACATTAGCATTAATTCAACCAATGCTTAGTGGATATAATCCTTCTCAACACGTTAATATTAATGTGCCAGGATCAAAATTTAATCCACCAAATGCAACAGAATGGTTTGGTACAGACTCATTTGGTGATAGTTTATTTGACCAAGTTTGGTTAGGTGCTAGAACTTCATTATTTATCGCTTTCTCAGCTACTGCAATCACAACAGTATTAGGTGTAATTGTTGGAGCTTTCTGGGGATATTTAAAGAGTTTAGATAAATTCATGCTTGAAATTTACAATGTAATTGCGAACGTGCCATTTACTCTATTAGTATTCGTTCTTATGTATATCTTAGGACGTGGTACATCACAATTAATATTCTCACTTTCAGTAACATCTTGGCTAAGTACGGCATATTTCATTCGTGTTCAAGTAATGATTATTCGTGACCGTGAATATAACTTAGCAAGTCGTTGTTTAGGTACATCAAATTGGAATATCGTTAAAAACAATGTTCTTCCATATTTGATTTCAGTTATCGTTACTTCAGTTTCTAGAGATATCCCATCTTTCATTTCATTGGAAGTATTCCTATCTTACTTAGGAATTGGGGTTGGTGAAAAAACAGCTTCACTTGGTAAAACAATTAGTGATAATACAGTTTATTTAGCGCAATCACCACATACATTCTGGATTCCAGTTGCAGTATTGGCGTTAATTACTATTTCACTTTATGTAGTAGGACAAAATTTGGCAGACGCGTCTGATCCAAAGACACATATTTAGGAGGGATTTTAAGATGGAAAGAAAAATCGTACTATCTGCTTCTGATATCGTGGTTAAGTTCAAGGTTCGTTCTAAAGAACTTACAGCAATTCGTAATGTATCACTTGAATTATATGATGGTGAAACACTTGCAATCGTTGGTGAATCAGGAAGCGGCAAATCAGTATTAACAAAAACATTTACAGGAATGTTAGAAGTAAATGGATTTGTAGATAATGGTAAAATCATATTCGAAGATAGAAATCTATTAGATATTAAAAATGATAAAGGATGGGAAGAAATTCGTGGTCGTAAGATTGCGACAGTATTCCAAGACCCTATGACTTCATTGAATCCAATTCTTACAATTGGAAGACAAATTACAGAAGTTATTGAAAAACACCAAAAAATGACGAAGTCTGAAGCAAAAGCTGAAGCTATTCAAATGATGGAAAAAGTAGGTATTCATAATGCGGCTCAACGTTTTGATGAATATCCATTCCAATATTCAGGTGGTATGCGCCAACGTATCGTTATTGCGATTGCGTTAGCATGTAAACCTAAAATCTTAATTTGTGATGAACCTACAACAGCATTGGATGTTACAATTCAAGCACAAATTATTCGTTTAATTCGCGACTTACAAAATGAATATGGATTTACAACAATTTATATTACACATGACTTAGGTGTTGTAGCCAATGTTGCAGATCGTGTTGCAGTTATGTATAGTGGTCAAATTATTGAATACGGAAAAGTTGAAGATATCTTCTACAATCCTCGTCATCCATATACATGGGGTCTTCTTTCTTCACTTCCTCAACTAGGATTAAAGGGAGAAGAATTATACGCAATTCCAGGTACACCACCTTCACTTTATGATCAAATTAAAGGTGATGCGTTTGCGATGCGTAGTCCTTATGCAATGAAAATTGATTTTGAAGAAGAACCTCCTATGTTCTCAGTAAGTGGAACTCACTTTGTGAAATCATGGTTGGCTGATCCTCGTGCTCCGAAGGTAAATCCTCCAGAAGCAATCAGAACATTGCATGAACGTATGTTGAAAGTAGCAGGTAAATACAATGACTAATTCTAAAGAAAAACTTTTAGAAGTAAAAGATTTAGCCGTTACTTTTACGCAAGGTAAGAAATCATTTACGGCTGTAAAAAACGTTACATTTGATGTTTATAAAGGTGAAACATTCTCACTAGTTGGTGAGTCTGGTTCAGGAAAAACAACAATTGGACGTGCAATTATTAAAATTAATCCAACAAGTGCCGGTGAAGTATTATTCCATGGCAAAAAGATAAATGGAAAATTAGATGAAACTACAAACCGTGAAGTAATTCGTAATATTCAAATGGTTTTCCAAGATCCAGCAGCATCATTGAATGAACGTGCAACGATTGATTACATCGTTTCAGAAGGATTACATAATTTCCATCTATATAAAGATGAAAAAGAACGTAAAGAAAAAGTACAAAATGCTTTAGCAAGTGTTGGACTACTTCCTGAACATGCATCTCGTTATCCACATGAATTCTCTGGTGGTCAACGTCAACGTATTGGTATTGCTCGTGCAATGGTAATGGAACCTGAATTATTAATTGCTGATGAACCAATCTCAGCGCTTGATGTATCTATTCGTGCACAAGTATTAAACTTGTTGAAGAAATTCCAACAAGAAAAGAACTTAACTGTTCTATTTGTTGCCCATGACTTATCAGTAGTACGTTTTATTTCTGATCGTATTGCGGTAATTCATAAAGGACGTATTGTAGAACTTGCAGAGACTGAAGAACTATTTACAAATAGCCTTCATCCTTATACAAAGAGTTTGTTATCTGCTGTTCCTTTACCAGATCCACAAATTGAAAAAACAAAAGAGTTAATAATCTATGATGAAGATATGCATGATTATTCAGTGGATACACCTGAATTTCATGAAATCAAACCTGGTCACTTTGTGTGGGCAAATCAACAAGAATTAGCTGAATACAAAAAAGAACTTAAATAAAATAAGAGCAGTAATCATCAAATTGATGGCTACTGCTCTTTTCTTTTTATTTATTATCTTCATCTTCATCGTCTTCATCAAGATCATAAACAACATTGATTCCTGAATCGTCTTTATTTTTTGCAGTGTATTCTGCATCAACCCATGCATCTTTCTTATTACGTTTGAATAAATTTCTAAAGAAGTGAACAAGGTAGTAGTAGACAGGGATAGTTACAAATACAACCCAACCTGGATGCCAAGCACCATAAACAAATCCTACATAAATAAAGATAGTGAAGGCAAGCATTGAATAGTTGAAACAATATGGATTTCTTTTACGAATAGCTTTCGCAAAACTTGTATAAATAGGTATAGTACATAATAGAATCCATGCTGGATGCCACATGCTTTCAAAAATACCGAGATATAAGAATCCAAGGAATGCAATGACACCATAAGGAATGTAATCGAATATTGTGCGTGGGTGTCTTTTGTATGAATAATCATCATCAGACCACTCTTCATTCCACCAATCTTCACGTTCTACTTTCTTACCATTTATATAGACACCATCGTTATCTGCATCGAATGTCTCATTATCACTACTTTTTGCACGCATTCCTTTTCTGCCTAAATGAAATTCATCTTTTTCTTTGGATATAACGTGAATGCCATCCCAAGAAATATCAACAATATCATCACCATCATTGACATGGATGCCATCCCACCCCACATGTACTTTACCTTTTCGTTTGCCAAAATTGGCAGTTGTGTCTTCGGTTGTTTGTTCCTGTGTTTTTTCTTCAGTTGTTGTTTCGGATGTTGCTTTTAACATTTCATCTAATGAAATATTATATAGTTTTGCAAGTAAGATTAAGTTATCAGTATCAGGAGAAGATTCTGCTCTTTCCCATTTGCTGATAGCTTGTCTAGAAATCCCTAATTCCTGTGCAAGCTCTTCTTGTGAATAACCATGTTGCTTTCTTAAATCTACTAAACGATTTGCAATTTCAATATTCATATTCTATCTCTCCTTATTTTACTTCTTCATCATATTCAAAGATGATATTTACTTTTTTTACAAGTTGCCCATTTTTGAAAATACCATTCTTGGTTACCTCTAAATCATTATTAGGGGAATTAATCACAACACCCTCCTCATTGATTTGGATGCTCTTATCATTATAACTTATTTCTATGCCATTTGAATTAATGTGAAGGTTTCCATTAAATGCAGTGCTATTCTCACTAGGATCATGAACTAATTCATCAATACTGCATTGATATAATCGGGCTAAGGCAATTAAATCATCACTGTTAGGTTTTGATTCACCATTTTCCCATTGCCGTACTGTTTCAAGGGAAACCTTGATTTTAGAGGCACATTCTTCTTGTGTTAAATAATGACTTGTACGTAAATTAATAAGTCGCTTTGATATATCTTTGTTCATACTATTTTCTCCTTTTTGACTGACCTCATTGTATCGAAAATAGTATGGTTGCCTCTACCAATTCTGCTTTGAAATCCCGCAACTATTAGTTTCATATGCTTATTATAACGCAAAAAATGGGTGCTTTATAAAAAAAAGAAGGTATTTACCTTCTAGTAGAAGAATGTCAGTATAACAGCTAGAAGTGCTAATACTCCACCTGCACCTAAGAGTGAGTTGGGAAGATCTTTTCTTTCTTCTAATAACTGTCTTTTGTATTCTAAATAGCCACTTTTTGTTTGACGATAGCCAAATAAATCAAAATCACCTTTAATCCATAAATAGCGGAATATTCCTATTACTAAAGCCATTCCTCCAGTTAGTGTGAGTGTATTAATAATCCATAGAAAAGAAGGACGCATAAAATAGCTTACTGCTAATGAAATTACTATGGAAAAGACAATATAAATAACACTTGTTTTTGTCAAATATTTTTTCACTACTATTACCTCGCAATTGCTATTATTTTAACATGTTTAACCCCTTAATAAAAGGCTTTTACCATTGAAATGTGGTGTAAAAAGGAGTATAGTACTATGGTAAGTTTGTTTGAAGGGAGAATCAATATGGAACTTAATGATATCCAAGAATTAATTAATAAGGATGAAGCTGCCCGTAAAAAGGTAGATGAAGCCCATCAACTTAAATTTGATATTAAGCAAAAGATTGCCAATGATAAGAAAAGCATTAGTGATCAAGCGTGGATTGATGTTAAAAAAGAAGTTGATCAAATAAAAGAAGAATTAGATCAAGGTATCCAACAAGCTGCACATGATAATGATGCTAATTTTCAAGAAGTATCAAAAAATATCGAAGAAGTCTTTCAAACAAAAAAAGATGAATGGTGCGAAACAATACTTAAACATTGTTTGGATTAATTAGCTTGTAAGGAGGGTAGCCATGACCAATAAGGCAGCAGGCGCACTTACAGCAAAAGCAAAAGCAATGTTTGGTGAACGCATTCGACCAGAAGAATATCAAACAATGCTACAAAAGAAGTCAGTAGCTGAAGTAGCAGCCTATTTAAAGAACGAAACTTATTATCGTGACGTTTTAGTAGGGATTAATGAAAAGGCAATTCATCGTGGACAACTAGAAGCACTATTAAGACAAGGGCTATTCATGCGCTTTTCTTCTTTGATGCGCTATGTTGGATCATCTAAAGATGGTTTTTACCGCTATGGAATAATAGAAAATGAAATTCATGAAATTTTGAATTGTATTCAATCATTTGAAAGCAATGATAAAATCGTTTTTATTGCGAAGATGCCAACATACATTGAACAACAAACATCATTTAAAATAAGTAATTTAGTTAATGTACATACATTCGACGAATTGTTAGAAGTTGTAAAGAATACGGATTATGCCCAAATCTTACGTCCACATCGTACAGAAAAAATGGATGATTTTGATTTCGCGGCATGTGAGAGTGCACTAAGAAATTATTACTTTGAAACAGTTCTTAAAATGATTGAAAAAGGATTTAGTGGAACTGATCGTAAAGATATAGAAGAAATATTCTTAACACAGGTTGAACTTGAGAATATTACAAAGATTTATCGTTTGAAGAAATACTTCAATGCTTCTGTATCACAAATTAGAGAATTAATATCGCCTATAAGAATTAACTTTACAAAAAAAGATATTGACTATTTAATCGAACATTGCGATGCGGATGGTATTATATCTTATATAGATAAGACAAAGTATGGAAGATATTTTGATCCACAACGTTTTATTGACATTGAATACTTTACAAAACATATTAGTTTCAATATCAATAAACATTATTTATATTTTAATTCAAGCCCAGATATTGTTTTGCTAGCTTATATGGTTCTTTCGGAGATGGAAGTTCAAAATATAGTGGATATTATCGAAGGTATTCGTTATAAAATATCGCCTGAGAAGATTCAAAGGCTATTGATTTATTAGAAGGGGGTTAATCATGGCAATTACAAAAATGAAATTAGTTAGTATTTCTACAACTGAACAAAACTATGAAGAAATGCTAATGAGATGTGCTACATCACCTTACCTTCATGCAGAGAACGCTAGTTCTTTCGTGAATGAGGAAAATGCAGGTAAACTTCTTTCTGTTGAGAATGTTTATTCGGACTATGTGAATTCATTAAAGAATATTGGACATAGTATTGGGTTTGAAATGAAAGCAAAAGCTTCTATTGATAAAACATATACGCAGGAAGAAATTGAAACTTTCATTAAGGAAGTTGAAGAACAATTTAAAGTAGTTAGTGATTCAGTTGAGTCAAATACACTTACAAGTGATGATGAAGCAGCACTTGAAGCATTGCGTACGCTTGACTTTAGAGCAATGCATGAATGCCAATATGTATCATTTGGTATGGGTAGATTACCAATTGAAAGTGTTAAGAAATTGAATATGATTCAAGATCATAAGTTTATTATGGTTAAGCTTCATGCAACCTCTCAATACCATTGGGTTTGTTATGCTACTGCAAATACACATTTAAGAGAAACAAAGAAAATCTTTGATGGTTTATTCTTAGAAGAAATTAAAATTCCAACGGTGGATAGTAAAAAAATCATTGCGGAATATCAAGAAGAATTAATCAATGTATTCACTTATTGTGATGAAAGAGATAGATTATATAACTTACATAAATACATCGCTGTATTTAAAGATACATACGTTGTAGTTGGTTTTGTGCCAGCGCATGATATGGATAAATTCAAAAAGGAATTTGAAGGATTAGATATAAAGATAGATGCACATGAACCAAGTGATGCACCAAATCTAACGCCACCAACATTATTGAAAAATAATTGGTTCTTCAAACCATTTGAAATGTTTGTGACAATGTATAGTTTACCTTCTTATAATGATATTGATCCAACAGTATTCGTAGGTATTACTTATTGTTTCTTGTTTGGAATCATGTTTGGTGACTTAGGACAAGGATTCTTATTAGTTCTTGGTGGATTATTATTAGAAAAGAAATTGAATAATAAACTTGCAGGAATCGTTGGTCGTGTTGGACTTACATCAATGCTCTTTGGATTCTTGTTTGGTTCAGTATTTGGAAATGAAGAAATATTGATTCCAGTACATCAAGGATTGTTTAACGTTCATGAGAAATTGATCAATGTTATGGATGGTAACTTTACTATGACACTATTAATTAGCGCGGTAGTAATTGGTGCTGTATTGATCTTAATTACAATGATGATTAATATGTTCATTCATATTAAACATAAAGATTGGGGAGAATTATTCTTTAGTCAAAATGGACTTGCAGGATTTATCTTCTATGGCTTCCTTATGGTAGCTATTGCAGGACAATTTGTCTTTGGATTTAATTTATTAACACCTACTTGGTTAATTCCATTTGTAGGAATACCAATTGTATTATTCTTCTTCAAAGAGCCTTTATCGCATTTAATTCAAGGTAAAGGAATCAAACCACACGGAGGTTGGGGAAATTTCTGTTTGGAAACGTTCTTTGAAGTATTTGAAATCTTATTGAGTTTTATCACAAACTCAATGTCTTACCTTCGTGTCGGCGGATTCGTACTCAGCCATGCTGGGATGATGCTCGTTGTAATGACGCTAGTTGAGATGACAGGAAATGCTGGACCAGTAGTCTTTGTCATCGGTAACTTATTCGTTATGGCACTTGAAGGATTAATCGTAGGTATTCAAACACTACGTCTAGAATATTATGAAATGTTTAGCCGTTACTACCAAGGTGGCGGTAAGAAATTTACACTGATTTCATCAGACAACTAATCGAGGAGGAGAAGTATTATGTTATCTTTTATTGAAATGTTTTTACCACTTATCGCAGTTATTCTTGTTATCTGTCCATTATTCTATATGGCTAAAAAAGGATCAGATGCTAAAACTGCTAAATTCAAATTAATTGCACAAATTTCTATTTTTGCTGGAGTATTCGCTTTAGCAATGATTTTCCAACTAAATGGAATGGTAGCTTTAGCTGCTGAAGGTACAAACCCTGCTATGTCAATTGTAGGAACTAACGCTCAAGGTATGGGATTCTTAGCTGCTGCACTTTCAACATCTTGTTCAGCTATTGGTGCTGGTATTGCCGTTGCTGCTGCTGCACCTGCTGCTATTGGAGCTATTTCAGAAAACTCTGAAAACTTCGGTAAAGCTATTATCTTCGTTGCGCTTGGTGAAGGGGTTGCGATTTACGGTCTATTAATTTCAATCTTAATCATGAACAAACTATAGGAGAAAAATCGTGAAAGTATTTTGTATTAGTGACAATGTCGATACACAAATGGGGTTACGTCTTGCAGGAATTGAAGGAACAGTTGTTCACGAACGTCAAGAAGTACTTGATGTCTTAAACAGTTGTATCAAAGATCCTGAAATCGTGATTGTTTTAATGACGACTAAAATTGTAAATACTTGTCCAGACATTATATCTAATATGAAGTTGAACTATCAAAAACCACTTTTAGTTGAGATTCCAGATCGACATGGTTCAGCTAAAGTTGGGGAAACCATTGACAAGTATATAAGTGAAGCCATTGGCATTAAATTGTGAGGTGAAAGAATATGATGAAAGAAAATGAGGCACTTCAAATTATTGAGGGAGATATTCAAGAACAAGTTGATTTAGTTATTGACCAAATTAACTATGAAATCAAGAATATGGAAGAAGATCAAATTAGTTTCTTTAAAGAAGGTTTAAAGAAAGAAGTGGATACCTATAAGGAAAAAGAACTTAATGATTTAAGACTTTTTGCTGCAACTCAAGCCTCACAAAATAAGTTAAAAACAAAACGTGATTTATTACAATTACGTCAACAAGTTGTTGATAAGTTGTTTGATGAAGTTAAATCCAAACTAGAAGTATTTGTTGCTAGTAAGGATTATAAAAACTTTTTAGAAAAGAAATTAAATAAAATAGAAAATATGAATGAATCTGGAGTATTTGAAGTTCGTAGTCAAGATATTGCATTAATGGAAGAATTATTAAAAGAGAAAGGGTGTACTTGCAAAGTGCAAGAAGCATTCATTCAACTTGGTGGTTTCCGTTATGTTGATCTTGAACATGGATTTGAAATTGATAATACATTAGATTTTAGTTTAAAGAACGAATTAACATGGTTCCAGAATAATTCTGGATTTACCATTTAGAAGGCAGGTGGAGAGTATGGATAATAAAATCTATTCGATTAATGGACCTGTTGTTACAGTACGTAGAACATCTGACTTCAGTATGCTAGAAATGGTTTATGTGGGTCATGCTAAGTTGCTTGGAGAAGTAATTGGGATTACTGATGAAAGAACAACAATTCAAGTATATGAGTCAACTACTGGATTAAAACCAGGAGAACCAGTGTATACTTCAGGATCATTATTATGTGCACACTTGGGACCTGGTATTCTAAAAAATATTTTTGATGGAATCGAAAGACCATTAAAAGATATTGCTGCTGAGCAAGGTGCATTCATTAGTGCTGGTAAAGCAATAGCTTCGCTAAATGAAGAAAAGAAATGGCATGTATCAATGAAAGTCAAAAAAGGGGACACTGTAACTAGTGGTCAAATTTTTGCGACATGTCCAGAAACAGATTTAATTGAACATCGTAGTATGATTCCTGTGGGACTTAGTGGAGTTGTTGAGTCTGCGGTTGAATCAGGTGATTATACAGTTACTGAAACATTAGTAACAATCAAAGATACTGTTGGTCAAGTACATGATATTAAACTTGCACAAGATTGGCCAATCCGTAATCCTAGACCAGTATTAAGTCGTAAACCAATTGATTTACCGCTTGTTACAGGTCAACGTGTAATTGATACTTTATTCCCAATTGCAAAAGGTGGAGCAGCTGCTGTACCAGGTGGATTTGGAGCAGGTAAAACAATGACACAACACCAACTTGCAAAATGGTGTGATGCGGATATTATCGTTTATGTTGGTTGTGGTGAACGTGGTAATGAAATGACTCAAGTTCTAGAAGAATTTAGTGAATTGATTGACCCTAAATCAGGAAAACCATTATTAGATCGAACAGTTTTAATTGCGAACACATCAAATATGCCCGTAGCGGCTCGTGAAGCAAGTATCTATACAGGAATTACCTTAGCTGAGTATTATCGTGATATGGGCTACCATGTAGCGATTATGGCGGACTCTACATCACGTTGGGCAGAAGCACTTCGTGAAATCTCTGGACGTCTTGAAGAAATGCCAGCTGAAGAAGGATTCCCTGCTTACTTACCATCACGTATTTCACAATTCTATGAACGTGCAGGTTATGTTGAAACATTTAGTGGAAATGATGGTTCAGTAACGATTATCGGGGCTGTATCACCACAAGGAGCAGACTTCTCTGAACCAGTTACTCAAAATACAAAACGTTTCGTTAGAGCATTCTGGGCGCTTGATAAATCACTTGCTTATGCTCGTCACTATCCAGCAATTAACTGGAACTTAAGTTATAGTGAATATTTAGATGATTTAGATCGTTGGTATGGTCAAAATGTAGCACGTGATTTCACTGCACTACGTACTGAAATCGTACAAATTCTACATGAAGAAAATCAATTGATGGAAATTGTAAAATTGATTGGATCAGATGTATTACCAGATGATCAAAAATTAGTTATTGAAATTGCGAAAGTTGTACGTGTTGGATATCTTCAACAAAATGCTTTCCATCCAGATGATACATTCGTACCATTTGAAAAACAATACAAGATGCTTAAGGTAATCTCTTACTTGTATGCTGCTTGTAAACCAATGATTCAAAAGAAATTCCCAATTAGCGCAATTCTTAAAACCGGAATTTTTGATTTAGTAATTAAAATGAAATATGATATCCCAAATAATAACATTGCGTTATTAGATACATATTTTGATCTTATTGATAAAGCATTAAACACAGTTGAATAGAAAGGAGGAACTTTGATGAGTCTTCAATTATTAGGATTAAATGAAATAAGTGGTTCACTTGTTGCATTAGATCATGTTGCAAATGTTTCAAATGAAGAAATGGTAGAAATTCAACTTAATGATGGTTCAATTCGTTCAGGACGTGTTGTTCAAATCGAAGGAGAAAAAGCAGTTGTTCAAGTATTTGAAGGAACAGCTGGTTTATCAAAGAAAAATACAAAAACTCGTTTATTAGGACATCCAATGGAAATTGCCTTATCAAGGGAAATCCTTGGTCGTGTGTTTAACGGAGCTGGTAAACCAATTGATGGATTAGGCGAAGTATATGCAGAGAAGTTTGCGGATATTAATGGTAAACCATTAAATCCAGTAGCTCGCCAATATCCTCGTAACTATATCAATACAGGTATTTCAGCAATCGATGGTTTAAATACATTAATTCGTGGACAAAAACTTCCTATCTTCTCTGGAAGTGGTATGCCACATGATAAATTAGCCGTACAAATCGTTCGTCAAGCACAAATCGCAGATGATGATGGAAAAGGTTTCGGTATTGTATTTGGAGCGATGGGTGTTAAGAATGACGTTGCAGATTACTTCAAACGTTCATTTGAAGAAACAGGTGTTATGGAAAAGGTTTGTATGTTCGTTAACCTTTCAAATGACCCAATTATTGAAAGAACACTTACACCTCGTTGTGCACTTACAGCTGCTGAATATTTAGCTTATGAATTAGATATGCATATTCTTGTAATTCTAACAGATATTACAGCGTATTGTGAAGCACTACGTGAATTCTCAAGTAGTAAAGGTGAAATTCCAGGACGTAAAGGATTCCCAGGATATTTATATTCTGACTTAGCTTCTCTTTACGAAAGAGCAGGTATTATCTCTACATCAAAAGGATCGGTTACACAAATTCCTATTCTTACAATGCCAAATGATGATATTACCCATCCTGTTCCAGATTTAACTGGGTATATTACAGAAGGACAAATCGTTCTTGATCGCAACTTACATCAAAATGGTATTTATCCACCAGTAGGATGTCTTGCATCACTTTCACGTTTAATGAAAGATGGTATTGGAGAAGGATATACTAGAAAAGATCACCAAGATGTTTCAAACCAATTATTCGCATCATATGCAAAAGTACAAGAAGCTCGTTCATTAGCATCTGTTATTGGTGAAGATGAACTTTCTGATAGTGATAAACGATACATGGAATTTGGACGTTTATTTGAAAAAGTATTCGTTGGTCAAGGTTTTGGCATCAAACGTTCTATTATTGAAACACTAAATTTAGGATGGGCATTGTTGTCAACTTTACCACTTGATGCGCTTGATCGTCTTGACGACAAATTAATTAAGGAAAACTATGATCCTGAACGTGCACATCGCACAATCAGTCTTGCTCTTAAAGGAGAAGAATAATGGCTGCGCAGGTTTTTGCAACAAAAGGTAATTTGATGACTGCCAAAAAATCATTAGTCCTTGCTAAAATGGGCTATGATTTGATGGATAGAAAACGTAATGTATTAATTCGCGAAATGATGATGCTTGTTGATAAAGTAAAATTACTTCGTGATGAAATTACAGATAGTTATCAAGAAGCTTATTATTTGTTGCAACAAGCTAACGTATCTACGGGTGTTATTACAGGTATTGCAAATCAAGTAAAAATTGATACAGGTGCTCGTGTAACATATCGAAGTGTAATGGGAGTCGAAGTTCCTAACATTATTTATAAACCAGAAGAAATTAAAATTCAGTATGGATTTGAACAATCTTCATCTAAAGTCGATGAGGCTTATATTCAATTTAATAAAGTTAAAGAACTTACAATGATTCTTGCCGAAGTAGATAACAGTGTATACCGTTTAGCTAATGCGATTCGTAAAACTCAAAAGAGAGCAAACGCCTTAAAAAATATTGTTATTCCTGATTTTGAAGCACAAATTAAATTCATATCAGAAGCATTAGAAGAAAAAGAACGTGAAGAATTCTCACGCCTAAAAGTAATTAAGGCAAATAAAGAAAGAGATGCAGCACAAAATAAATCAAATTAAGAAGTTGGAAACAACTTCTTTTTCTATGAAAGAAATGATTTTGTTGATGCCTTAAATAATGCTAATATGATAGTAACATTTACATAGGTTGAATCTAAGGAGAATAAACAATGAATGAAAAAATTGAGTTTAAAAATCGTAAAGAATTTCATCAATGGTTATCAGTCAATGGTACACAAGAGGAAGGAATTTGGATACTCTTTGATAAAACATTAAAAAAGAGTTCATTAAAAGCAAATGAAGCTCTTGAAGAAGCACTTTGTTTTGGATGGATTGATGGTCAAATGAAAAGCATTGATGAATATAATTATATGAAGTATTTTGCGAAACGTCGGGAAAATAGTAAATGGTCTGAAAAGAATAAAAAATTAGTAAGTGAACTTGAGAAAAAGGGACTCATGCAAGATGCTGGTAGATTAAAAATAGAAGAGGCAAAACAAAGTGGACAGTGGGATATTAATAATACGATAGACGTTGTCGACAATGATTTGAATAAATTATTAGATGCCATCAAAGGAGTTGAGCCAGCATATACTAATTTTTTAGCGATGTCACCATCGGTAAAGAAAACATATACAAAAGCATTTATGGATCCAAAAACCGAAGCAGGCAAGCAAAAAAGAATGGCTTGGATAATTGAACGACTAAATCAAAACTTGAAGCCTATGTAATAAAAAAAGTTATCTTGCGATAACTTTTACATTGTTGCGACAGCTTTAATTTTATCTTCACTTAAACGATAAACAGTCCATTCATCCATGGGGATGGCACCTAAACGCTTTGTATAAAAATCAATGGATGGTTGATTCCAATCGAGACAAATCCATTCCATACGGCCACAATTTTTATCAATGGCAACTTGTGCAAGGTATTTAAAGAATTGTTTACCATAACCATTTTTACGATATTCTTCAAGGACAAATACATCTTCAACATATAATCCTTTTTTACCTACAAAAGTAGAATAGTTAAAGAAGTATAATGCAAATCCTACAATTTTTCCGTCCTCTTCACCGAAAACAACAGTTGCGTTCTTTTCGACAAATAGTTCGTTGTATAATTGTTCATCACTCCATATTACTTGATCACTCATCTTCTCATAGGCTGCAATTGCACGGATATAATTACCAACAATTGAACATTCTTCAGGCTTTGCAGGTCTAATTATAAAACTCATTTGATTCCCTCCACTTCTTATGATAGTATACTAAAACTTGTAAAGAATATCTAGAAACTTTAATAAAAATGGTCAAAAACCCTATGAATAAAGGTGATATGATAAAAATTACTTTGAAACATATGCAATTATGCTATAATATATTTGAAACATGGAGGAATTTAACGTGGGATTAAAAGATAAATTTTTAGGTTTCATCGCTCCAGTAGACGATGAAGATATGGAAGAAGAATTAGAATTTAGTGAAGATGAAGCTAGATCAATTAGCCAATATGAGCAACCAAAATCAAAAGGTGTGACTCGTGTTAGCAGTGATACGAAGATGGTTTTGTTTGAACCAAGAAGTTTTGAAGAAGCTGAAGAAGTTGGACGTCATTTAAAAGAAAGACGTGCGGCGGTTGTTAACTTACACCGTCTTCAAAGAGAATATGCACAAAGAACAATTGACTTTTTAACAGGAGTTGTATTTGCATTAGACGGAACTATCCAAAAAATCGGTCATAATGTAATTTTATGTACTCCACGTACGATTGGTGTTCATGGCGAAATTAGCCTTGACCAAGATGAAAACTAAAACTTCATCTTACGAAGAACAACCGCGTGGGAATGAGTATTTTGGTATACGTGTTCAAGATTGGATTGAACAGGCAGAGAAATATCATTCACCAACAATCACACCCTTTTTGAATGAGTCAGAATTAGCCATCGTTAAGAAGATTTGTGGAAACAAAATTCCTTATCGTAAAGATGGTGGGTATGATAAAGCAAATTATTCAAGAGTCATCTTCTTACCAAATAGGGAGGATGACTTTTCTCTTGTGGTGTGTCTTGTTGCGACATTTAATCCAAAGTTTAATGAAATTGGACATCGTGATGTATTAGGAGCCTTAATGAACTTACAAATTGCACGTAATCAAATCGGAGATTTATGGGTTGAAGGGAATCGTATAATTCTATATACTACTCATTCACAAGCAGAGTATATCCAACAAAACTGCACTAAAATTAAACGTTCTTCAATACAATTCACAGTGTCTACTCAACATTACGCACAAGTTATAAATAAAGTAAAAAGTACAGTTTCAGTAAGTAGTGAGCGGTTAGATGCAGTTATAAGTGCAATGATCCAAAAACCACGAGGTATTGCCCAAGACTTAATAAGTAGCGGAAGTGTGAAAGTTAACCATGAAATACTTGAGGATTCAAGCAAATTGTGTAATAATGAGGATACGATTTCGATTCGTGGATTTGGGAAATATGTTTATTGTGGAGTCATTAAAACAACGAAAAAAGATCGTTATTTAATTGAGTTTGAAAAATATAGTTAAGGAGTGGTAACGTGGCGAAAATGCAACCTGAATTTCGTATCATGAGAAATGGTTATGATCGTTTTGCGGTAGATAGTGCATTTCAAGAACTAGCCACTGAAGTTGAAACTCTTGAGGGCAAAGTAAATCTTTATGAAAAAGAATTAAAAAACCTTGAAGAACAACTAACTTCTGTAAAAACTCGATATCAAGTCATTGTGAGTGAACTTTCTGTAAAAGAAAAAGCGGCGGATGACATTGCTCGATTAGCATTGAAAGAAGCAAATATTATTATTGATTCAGCACAAGATAATGCCGACTCCATTGTTCGTGAAGCATTATCGACAGCACGCATTATTCTATCTGATTTATCTCGCATCTCTAATGATGCAAGTGTCATGAGAGAAGAGATGCATGAACAATTAACGGGACTTATTCAAGCCATTGATGATTTCGAAATACCGAAATTACCAGAGGTTGAATGGATAAAAGATTTTGAATTTAAAAAGTAAAGATCAAGACATGCATCAAGTTTAGGAAATTAGAGAGTCTATGGATGGTGAAAATAGACCAGATAAACGAAGATGATATCACTTGTGAACTGTTCTTCTGAAAAGAGTAAGAAGAGACGATGGCTTCGCGTTAAGAAGCAAAGAGGGCATGGAGAAATCTATGAACTAAGGTGGTACCGCGTTATTTAAACGTCCTTAGAATTAAGGGCGTTTTTTATTTTATTAGGAGGAATAAAACATGGAATACAAAGACACATTATTGATGCCAAAGACAGAGTTTGAAATGAGAGGAAATTTACCTACAAAGGAACCTGTGATTTTAGAAGGTTGGGAAAAAGATGAACACTACCAACAAATTTTAAAAGCGCATGAAGGAGAACCTTTGTTTGTTTTACATGATGGGCCACCTTATGCCAATGGTAACCTACATGCAGGAACAGCAATGAATCGTGTAATCAAAGATATTATCAACCGTTCTCATGCAATGAAAGGTCATTACACACCCTTCTTTCCTGGTTGGGATACACATGGTTTACCTATTGAAAATGCAATTCAAAAGCTAGGGGTAAATCGTAAAGAAATGCCAGCAGCAGAATTCCGTAAGAAATGTGAACAATATGCATATGAACAAATTGAAACACAAAAAACAACAATGAAACGTTTAGGAACTGTGGCAGATTTTGAGCATCCATATATTACATTAAAGAAAGAATTTGAAGGTCGTCAAATTGAAGCTTTTGCAAAGATGGCTTTAGATGGTTTAATTTATCAAGGATTAAAACCTATTTATTGGTCACCAATGAGTGAAACTGCAATTGCAGATTCAGAAATTGTATATATCGATAAAAAGGATCCAACTATTTTCGTTGCGTTTGATGTGTTAGATGGTAAAGGTGTTTTACAAGGCGATGAGCGCTTTGTAATTTGGACAACAACACCATGGACAATTCCTGCAAATTTAGCAATTTGTTTGAATGAAGCATTTGATTATGCAGTTGTGCAAACTGAAAAAGGTAAGTTAATTTTCCTTGAAAAGAAAGTGGATGAACTTCTTCAAAAATTTGGTCTAACAAACCAAGGAGTTTTAAAAACATTTAAAGGTAGAGATTTAGAATATATCACGGTTAAACATCCATTTTATCCTGAAAGACCATCACTTGTTATCTTGGGTAGCCATGTAACTGATGAAGATGGTACAGGTTGTGTTCATACCGCACCAGGACATGGAGCTGATGACTTCTATGTTGGAATGAAGTATGGCTTAAAAGCATACTGTCCAGTTGATGAAAAAGGATGTATGACAAAAGAGGCAGGAGATTTCTTAGAAGGTCTCTTTGTGGATGATGCGAACAAAGTAGTTGGGCAAAAGTTAGAAGAACTTGGTAATTTATTACACTTGGAATTCATTACACATAGTTATCCTCATGATGAACGTTTAAAGAAACCTATTATTTTCCGTGCAACTGTACAATGGTTTGCGTCAATTGATAAGATTCGTGAACAATTGTTAAGTGAAATTAAGAATGTTCATTGGGAAAATGAATGGGGTGAAGTGCGTTTATTCAACATGATTCGTGATCGTGGTGATTGGTGTATTTCGCGTCAACGTTTATGGGGTCTTCCAATTCCAATTATCTATAATGAAGATAATTCTCCAATTATGGAAAAAGAAGTGTTTGACCACATTGCGAAACTAATTCATGAACATGGAAGTAATATTTGGTTTGAAAGTGATGTAAAAGATTTATTACCATTAGGCTATACTAATGAAAAATCACCGAATGGTAATTTCCGTAAAGAAAAAGATATTATGGATGTATGGTTTGATTCAGGAAGTTCACACAATGAATTAGAAGCGCGTGGATTACCATATCCAGCAGACTTATACTTTGAAGGATCTGATCAATATCGTGGTTGGTTTAATAGTTCACTAATTATTGGTACAGCAATTCATGGACATGCACCTTATAAGAATGTTTTATCACATGGTTATGTATGTGATTCTAAGGGTGAAAAAATGAGTAAGTCAATTGGTAATGTTGTAAATCCAATGGATGTAATTAATAAATATGGAGCTGATATTTTCCGTCTATGGGCAGCTACTGTTGATTTCAAACAAGATATGCGTATTGGTGATGATAACCTTAAACAAGTATCTGAACAATATCGTAAAATTCGTAATACATTTAAGTTTATGTTAGGAAATGTAAATCAAGAAGATTTCAATCCTAAGACAGATCGTGTAGCTTATGAAGAGTTAACACCTGTTGATCAATATATTGAAGTACTATTGAATGAAACAGTAAAAACTGCAACAGATGCATATATGAAATATGATTTCTTATTAGCATCTAGTGCTTTAATGAATGTGATGACAAATGAATTAAGTAGTTACTATTTAGACTTCACAAAGGATATTCTTTATATTGAAAAAATGAATGATAAACGTCGTCGCCAAGTTCAAACTGTAATTTGGGATGCGATTGATATTCTTGCGAAATGCTGGGCACCATCACTTGTTTATACAATGGATGAAGTGTGGAGTAAATTTACAAATGATGAAGCTAAATCAGTACACTATACTCATTTACCAGTTGCGAAAGAATTCGATAATGCGGAAGAGTTAAAAACAACTTTTGCGAAGTTACATGAAATTCGTGATGAAGCACTTAAAGCATTAGAACTTGCACGTGCTGATAAAGTCATTGGTAAACCATTAGAAGCTGAACTTACGATTACTTGTAGTAATGAAGAAAGAAAACTTCTTGAAGATACACTTTGTGGTAAAGTAGCCCAATGGTTGATTGTAAGTAAAGTATCCTTTGTTGAAGGTGCTGAACGTTCAATTACAGTTACTCCAGCAAAAGGAATGGTTTGTCCACGTTGTTGGAATAGTAGTGAAGAACATGCAGAAGATGGACTATGTCCACGCTGTCAAAAAGTATTGAATGATTAAGCTTGGATTTTACGAACATTTTAAAGGACGTCGTTATGAAGTCATTGGGTTTGCCAAACATTCAGAAACGTTAGAAGAGATGGTTGTGTATCGCCAATGTTATGGTGAACATGAATTATGGGTTCGTCCCTTAGCAATGTGGAATGAAGTGATTGATCGTGATGATTATCATGGACCAAGATTCAAATTTATTGAAGAAGTAGAGTAAAATCTACTTCTTTTATATTTAAAAAAGTGATTACATTATAATCACTTCAATAAACTAGGATGAAATTAGTTTACAACGAGCATCTTCGGCTTTTTTAATAAGTAAATTCATGTTCATAATTCGATAACCATAGTTTTCTTTTATTAATAGTTTTTCTTCGCACAGTTGAGTAAGCAAGCGACTAAGATGGCGATAGCTTATGCCAAGTGAACATGCGACGTCGGTTAAGTTATCATTAAAAATAGTATTGTGCGATGATTCAAGGATATAGGAACACAATCGTTGTTCACCACTATGAAGGGCAGAGGTAACAAAATTACTAGAGCTATTTACAAGATTAGTAGATATCTCATAACATAAACGATTTAAAAACTTATTATTAGAACGAAGTATTTTCTCATTCTCTTCAAATGGAATCGCAATACATTCAAAATCAGTTGTAGCGATGAGTGAAGCGGTTGCGGAGCTTTGATTAGCCATCATTTCAATACCACCCACAGTCCCTGTAGAAACGAAATAACAGAGAACTAAATTTTTTCCGTTGGCGGATGAACAGCATACTTTTGCCTTACCATCAATGACAATACCTAACCAAGTGATGGGAAAGGTTTCTTGGTAAATCACTTCATGTGCTACGAATTTAAATACTTCACACTGTTTTAAACTGTTTTCATCAAGTCCATATTCATGAAGTTTATCAATATGTTTCTTTTTTAAAATATTTTTAATCATCACGGTATTCCTCTATCATCATAATAACAATACTTTGCGTAAAATAGTAGGACAAATGTCCTATTAGTAAAATAAGTTCTTCACCTATAATCTAACTAGAGGTGATTGTATGTATTCGGTTTTAGCGTTACTTTCAGGTTTCTTATTGGCATTAATGATTACCATGAATGGAAAACTTGCCCAAGCGTATAATATTTATCTTGCGGCAATAATATTACATGTAGTAGCAGTTATCTTTTCATTCGTACTTTGTAAAGTTAGACATGAGAAATTTGGTTTTAAACAGAAACCTACATGGATTTATTTAGGTGGTGTTGTAGGTGTATTTATCACAATGGCTAATAATTTGTCATTTGGGCAAATCAGTATGACAAGTATAATTGCTCTTGGTTTATTTGGACAAATTCTCTTTTCCATCGTGATTGATGTTTTTGGACTATTTAAAATGCCCAAGAGAAAAATACATAAATCAATGAGTATCACTTTTCTATTTGCCTTGCTTGGTATCATTATGATGCTTGATACTACAGTATTTAGTGCAAAGCTAGCGATACTCTATTCATTTGGGGCTGGAGTATTAGTAGTGTTGAATAGAACGATTAATGCAAGGCTTGCAGAAAAGATAGGAGCTTTACCGAGCTCGTTTGTAAATCATTTGGTAGGATTACCGATTACTGTCATTATCGCAATCATTGCCTTTATTAACACACCATCGTTAATGAGCGTACAATTGTCTTTAGAACCTTTTATTTATCTAGGTGGACTATTTGGTGTCATGGTTGTTTATCTTTCAAATATAACGGTTTACAAGCTCTCTGCATTCAATTTAACAATCCTTACTTTTATTGCCCAACTATTTACGGGAATCATGATTGATATGATAATGGGATTAAATATCAGTGATGCCTCTTTTAACGGTGGTATATTGATTTCACTTGGAGTATTAATAAATATAGTCTTAGAAAAAAAGGCGAATGATAATATGATAAAACAAATTGAAATACGGAAGCAAGTACGCAAAATGGAAGAAGAACATTTTAATAGAGTAAATACAAAATATACACAAAAAGAAAACGAACAGTAATTGTTCGTTAAAATAGTTTTATGATTTAGATTTCAAAGTCAGTATTGTTACAACCGGATAATGATCAGAGGGGTACATACCTTCAAATTCATCAATAATGATGCGCGTACTCTTCACATTAAATTCGTTACCTACAAAGATGTAATCTATTGGTAATGCATCATTTTTAAGTTTACCACTTCCATAATGCATTGTATTTGTTGCGCCATTCATATAAACACTTCTAAGGGGTATTACTTCATTAGAAAGAATTTTCTTAACCGTATTTGAATCAGAATTAGTATTCAAATCACCAAGTAAAATAACGTTCTTTGTTGCCCCTAATTGATGTAATTGCTTAATAAGAATTTCAGCTTCTTTACTGCGTGTATGGGCAAATAGATGATCAAGATGGGTATTGTAGATATTTAGTATTTCACCAGTTTGTTTATCTTGCAACATAGCATAAGTACAAATGCGTGGAAAAGGACTTAAGAATAATTTACTTCCTGGTTTATCAGGATTGTTGGATAACCAAAAGGTTTTAGATGCAATACAAATGAAACGACTTGTCTTGTAGAAGATATCCGTTCTTTCACTATTGCTTTTAGGATTTTTATTTCTAGGTAAACCTACTTTACTATATGTTTTTTTTAATGTTGAGACAGTATCTAGCATTTCATCTGTTAACTCTTGTACACCAAGGATATCAGCATTAATTTTCTCAATACATTTCACAACCGCATCTCTTCTTGTCATCCACTTTAAGAACTTACGGGTAAGTGGCATATCGTTTTTTAAATTAAACGTTGATACTTTATAATCAGACATTTTCATCACCTAATTTAATTATACTTCTTTTAATAATGATTGACACAATAGTTTTTGATAGCTATGATGAATGCGTAGGAGTTGATAGTTATGGAAATAGTAAATGTAAGAATTGATGAAAGATTAGTGCATGCACAAGTGGCAGCAGTATGGGCTAGTACATTAAATGCGACAAAAATTGTTGTCGTTGATGATGGGGCTTCACAAGATGAAATTCAACAAGTTGCATTGAAAATGGCTTGTCCAAAAACAGTAAAACTCAGCATAATATCTGCCGAGCGAGCAGCGGAAAAATTGTTAGAAGAGCCAAGTGATTCACAAGATCGATTATTCATCGTCATGAAGGGTGTTAAAACACTTAAAAAGATTTCTGATTGTGGTTATGTTTTTCCAGAGGTTAATATTGGAAATTTATCGGCAAAAGAAGATGGGATTTCGCTAAAGCGCTCAGTAACATTGAATCAAGAACAAATGGATATTATTTTAGAACTTAATAAAAAAGGAACGAAGTTTACTTCACAACTTGTTCCAACAGAAGAAAAAATAGATTTAGTTAAATTAATCAAAGAAAAAGCTCAGTAATGAGCTTTTTAGTTGGTTTATTCAATAGTTGATTAATTCTTTGATTTTATTCACAACGGACCATTCATCATTAGAACCGATGATTTCAGAGGCAAGTTTTTTAATATCATCATGAGCATTAATAGGGGCATAACTTGTAGAAGCTTGTTGGAACATCTCTAAGTCATTTAAATAGTCACCAAAGATAACTGTTTCATCGTGTGTTAAATTAAATTCATCTTGTAGTTTTTCGATGCCAATTCCCTTATTTACTTCAACATTGACAATGTCTACCCAAACATGTGCTGAATGGACAACGCGGGGATTACCATCAAAAGGCTTTAGTTGTTGATAAATATAATTCTCAGCACCTCGAGGATCAAGGTAACAAATCTTTAAGACATCTTCGTTAACTTCAAGCAAATCATCCACATTTTGACAATTTGGGTAATAATGAAGTATTTCTTCCATGGATGCCTGATCAATTCTTTCACTATGCTCAAAGAAAGCTAATGTTGGTGTGCAAAGCACCGTATAAACGTGTGGATCTTTGCGACCTTCTTTAATAAAGAAGTCAACTTTATCTTTAGGAATAGGAGAACTAAATAATACTTTATTCTTAGAAACAACATAAGCACCATTATCACAAATGAAACTTATTTTATCTTTTACATCAGAAAACATTGTCGACAATGTTTGGTAAGAACGTCCGCTTCCAATTGCGAATTCAACTCCTTGATCTTCACAATGTTGGATGACTTTAAAGATATCGATGGGAAGTTCTTTATTGTTATTTAATAAGCTTCCATCCATGTCAGTTACAATTAATTTAAACATACTTTCAACCTCACGTTGGTATTATAACATGGAAAACCTTATTTGATTGGCTTAATTTGTTCCCAAGGAAGGTACGGTTTTCCAAAGTGACCATAATTTGTAGTTTGTGCATAAATAGGTCTGCGTAAATCTAATTCTTGAATAATATTAGAAACTGAAAAGTTGAAATTGCGGTTTACAATCGCTAATAATTCTTCATTGGAATATGTACTTGTACCAAATGAATCAATATTAATTGAAATAGGATTCGGGCATCCAATTGCATATGATAATTCGATTTGGCATCTCTTGCAGAAACCATTGGCAACCATATTCTTACAAACATAACGAGCATAATAGGCTGCACTGCGATCAACTTTAGTTGGGTCTTTTGAACTGAAACAGCCGCCACCAATAGGAGCGCTTCCGCCATATGTATCGACAACTATTTTTCTACCAGTTGTTCCACTATCGCCAAAGCTGCCACCTAATACAAATGATCCACTTGGGTTAATTAAATACTTTGTATTTTCATCAATTAAGTCTTGACGAACAATCGGCTTAATAACTTCATTGAGAATTAATTCTTTCAATGCTGATTGACTAATTTCTTTTGCGTGTTGAGTAGAAATTACAATCGTATCGATACGTTTAGGTTCATTGTCTTCATATTCAACAGTTACTTGTGTTTTACCATCAGGTTTTAATAAATTGTTTTGTCTTCTAACTTCTTCAAGTTTTTTCGCAAGCATATGTGCCATATCAATTGCGACTGGCATGTATCCTTTTGATTCGTCAGTTGCATAACCAAACATAATTCCTTGGTCACCTGCACTCAATTCACTACTATCAACCGCATTTGAAATTTCTTCTGATTGTTTGTTTACTTTAACGAGTACTTCGTAGTTTTCTTCATAACCAATTTCTTTTAAAACGTCTTTCGCAATTGTTGCATAATCAATGGTTGCTTTGGTATTTGCTTCACCATAAACTAAGATAAAATCATCTTTGATTGTTGCCTCAACCGCCATCTTGCTGAAAGGATCTTGACGAATGGCTTCATCTAAAATGTGATCGGCAATCCAATCACAGATTTTATCAGGATGTCCACTTGTTACTGATTCACTTGTAAAATAATATTTCATAATTTTCCTCCTATGTCATACAAAAAAAATGCCTCTAAGAAAGAGGCATTACGCTAGAATTCATCTCTTCCTTATCTTTGTTAGCATTACCACCTTACTTACGCAGGTTGGTATGGTCTCATCGAGCTAACCCTCTAAACCATTCTTGATAAATGACTTATACATTAAACCACAATGTTAAACCTTCGTCAATAACTAAACATTGAATACCTTTTGGATTATAATAGTAGAGTGAAAGAAGTGAGTGATATGAATCATAGTAAAGACAAAACAAATGTGATGAGAATACTAGAGAGTCACAAGATAAATTATCGTAGTCATCATTTTGAAACAACAGAAGCAGTTAGTGGAATTGAGGTTGCGGCGATATTGCATCAAAATCCCAACAAGGTATTTAAAACATTAGTGACATGTGGAAAACCCAATTGCTATTACGTTTTTGTAATACCGGTGAATAAAGAGTTAAATTTAAAAAGAGTTTCAAAATTTGTGAATGAGAAAAAAATAGAGATGCTTAAATCTAAGGAATTATATCCACTAACAGGATATGTTCACGGTGGATGCTCAGCCATTGGAATGAAAAAACAGTTTAAAACAATAATTGATAAAACTGCTAAAAATTTTGATACAATTTACTTTAGTGGTGGTAAGATAGGTGTTCAAATAGAAATGAATGTGAATGATTTAGAAAAAGTAATTCCTTGTTTATTTGAAGATTTATGTGTTGAAGAAACGAATAACTAGAGAAGTAAACATAACCATGCTAAAATACAAGTTAGAAAGAGGTTTTTATGAAATTCCATTTGAAAGAAGAAACAGTTGAACTTACAAAAGCGCTGACAGTTGCAGGAATAATTATCGTCACAGTATGTTTTTTATTCTCGCGATTTAATGAAATATTTTATTGGGTTGGAAAGTTTATTGGTGTTGCAATGCCTTTTATATTTGGGATGGCGATTGCTTTTCTAATATCACCTGTGCAAAATTATGTTGAAAATAAATTATTGAAAAATTCAAAAATGCATTTTAAGATAAAACGAATTTTAGGCGTTGTAGCTGCGCTTGGATTTTTGTTTATTTTAGTAGGGGGATTACTGGCTCTTTTAATTCCACAGTTATATGTAAGTGTCTCAACCTTGTCTTCCTCAATGAATGTATATATTGCAGAAGCTCAAAAATATTTAGAGAGTTTAGCGATTAATGATTCACTTTATGAATCGTTAGTAACCTATTTATTTGCATCAGGAGAAAAGATTGTAACTGCAACAATTAATGGTATGCAACAATACTTACCTCAAATTTTAAATTATTCATTTGGCTTTTTAACAAGTTTAATGAATTTCTTTGTAGGAATCTTCATTGCTTTCTATATCTTGATGAGTAAGGAAAGATTTATTAATCAATTCAAACGTGCGTTATTTGCTTTTGTGCCAAAGAAGGTGGCAGATTATACTGTTTATCTAACAAATCTAACGACAACAATGTTGAATTCATTTGTTGTTGGTAAGTTTATTGATAGTTTAATAATTGGTATCATATGTTTTGTAGGAATGACAATCTTCAAGATGCCTTATGCTGTACTTATAAGTTTCATTGTGGGACTTACAAATATGATTCCAGTATTTGGACCATTTATTGGTGCAATACCAGGCGTATTTATTCTTTTTATGGTAGATCCTATCATGGCTGTTTGGTTTGCGTTGTGGATACTAGCTCTTCAACAATTTGATGGTAATATATTAGGCCCTTATATTTTAGGAGACTCATTAGGATTACCAAGTTTATGGATTATGTTTTCAATCATTGTTGGTGGTGGTTTCTTTGGCTTAGTAGGTATGTTTCTGGGAGTACCATTATTTTCGGTAGTCTATATTGTAGTTAAAACAAGTGTTCAAAAAAGGCTTGAAGAAAAGAAAATGCAAATTTAAAGGTGCCCTATAAAGGACACCTTTTAACGATTACCAAATAATATTTCACCATAAAGGGGTATATCATAAACATCAATAGAAGATATTTTTTCATAAGCATCAATGATATGTCGTACTTCAAGCATGAGTGGCATAATTTCATGAACGATTTTTAGACCACGCTCATGAAGGTTTTCAATGAGTAATACTTTTTCAAAATCATGCGCTAATTCATTATTTTTCTTCGATAAATTATTCAGCAATTCAGTGATTTCATTGAGTCGATGCGTAACATAATCAGGAACATTGCTTAGATTTAATATTGGGGTTATTACATCAATTTCTTTTACAAGAAGAGGAAGTATTTGGCGTTTAATAATTTGTTGGAGAGTGCGAACTTCTACTTCGATGGTTTTGCAATAATCATCATTCAATACTTCATTACGTGCCACGAGTTCCTTCTCTGAGTAGATTTTATAGGTAGTGAATAGCTTGATTGATTTTGGGTCGATAAGTGAATCAATTGATTCAACATAAGAAGGAATATTTGGTAAACCGCGTTTTGATGCTTCGGATATCCAATCACTTGAATAACCATCTCCTGAGAATAAAATACGTTCATGCTTAGTTAGGATTTTCTTGCATATTTCTAATCCTTTATCGCGAACATCTTGAATATATTTAATACCCTCAAGCTCACTTGAAATAGAATCCAAGGCTTCAGCCATAATTGTATTCAATACAACATTGACAGTTGATGCAGATAGTGAAGATCCGAGCATTCTAAATTCAAATTTATTACCAGTAAAAGCCATTGGTGAAGTGCGGTTACGATCAGTGTTATCACGAGGAATATAAGATAATCCTAAGATTGGATTTCCTTCGATATCGGTCACAACTTTTGTTGTATTTGTCTTGATTAAATTCATTAATATTTGTTCGATATAATTTCCTAAATAAATAGAAATAATGGCAGGTGGAGCCTCATTAGCACCAAGACGATGGTCGTTACCAGCATTAGATGCGGCCATACGAAGTAGTTCAGGGTATGTATCCACAGCTTTGATAAACGCACACATAAACACTAAGAAACGGATGTTTTCAGCTGGTTTTTCACCTGGAGAAAATAAGTTTTGGCCGGTATCAGTACATAGCGACCAGTTATTATGTTTACCAGAACCATTTAATCCTGCAAACGGTTTTTCGTGAAGAAGACAGGCAAAATTATGTTTCTCAGCTGTTTTCTTCAAGATATCCATAACAAGTTGGTTTTGGTCAATCGCAACATTTGTGTTTGTAAAAACCGGTGCTAATTCAAATTGAGCGGGTGCTGCTTCATTATGCTCAGCTTTAACATAAATGCCAAGTTTCCAAAGTTCATGGTCAACTTCTTTCATGAAATTAGAAACACGGGTAGGAATACTACCAAAATAATGGTCATCAAGCTCTTGGGTTTTTGAGGGATTAGATCCAAACAATGTGCGTCCAGTGAATTGAAGATCCAAACGTTTTTTATACAAGTCACGATCAATTAAAAAGTATTCTTGTTCAAGTCCTACAACTGGATTAACATGACGAACATCTTTTTCGCCAAGAAGATTCACAAGACGCGTGGCAGCTTTGTCGATTGCTTCTAATGATTTTAGTAGAGGAGCTTTTTTATCTAATGATTCACCATGATATGAAACAAAAACAGAAGGGATGCATAAAATATTGTCTTTGATGAAGGCTGGTGAACTACAATCCCAATAAGTATAGCCACGTGCTTCAAAGGTTGCTCGTAATCCACCACTTGGAAAACTAGAAGCATCAGGTTCACCTTTGATTAGTGATTTACCAGAGAAACGTAAAAGTGGATTACCAAATTCATCAGGTTCAACAAATGAATCATGCTTTTCGGCAGTAGATCCAGTTAATGGTTGAAACCAATGGGTAAAATGAGTTGCGCCATTTTCTAATGCCCATTGCTTCATTGCATGCGCAATTGCGTCGGCGGTTATACGGTCTAAACTATTTTCCTTGCTCATGGTTTGTTTCCATTGTGTATAGACAGGATAAGGCAGACGCTCTTTCATCACCTTTTCAGAGAATACAAGTGTTCCAAAATCATCGAATACTGTTTCAAATTTCATAATTTTGCTCCTTTTTAAGAAATATATTACAATTATTTGATTTTAAATTGAATAAGTCAATCAAAATTATAAAAAAATAGTGGAAAACACGAAAAAAATTTGAAGTTTAATCATTTTGTTGGAAAAGGTATAAAAAAATTAGCGAATATCGCTAATTCTTAGAAATGCATTGGAGCTTCTTCAAGGCGAACTCCTGTAACACCTTCAACTTCTTCGAGTAAGATTGCTTCAATTCCTTCAGTAAGGGTAGTGTCTAATGATAAACAATCAGCACAAGCACCTAACATACGGACTGTGACAATTCCATTCTCATCAACAGAAACAAATTCTACATCTCCGCCGTCTCTTTGAATATATGGGCGGATTTTTTCTAAAACTTCAATAATTTCATCTTTCATAGTAAATTAACTCCTAATAGGTAGATAACCCCTGCAACCACAATACCGTGGAAGATACCACCGATAACTTCAATCCATTTATGGCCTAATACCTCTTTAACTTTTGTAAGGTAAATAGGATCTTCTAATTTTGTTTGGGTTAAAGCCTGTATATCTTTAATTAATTGTTGGGTAATTTGTATATTACGTCCAGCATAATAACGAACATTGGCAGCATCATATGTAACGATTAATGCGAAAGCTAAAGAGACTGCGAATATCGTGCTTGAGAAATGTTCTTGAATGCCAACTGCTAAACTCAACGCAGCAACGCCAGCTGTATGTGAACTAGGGTAACCACCACTAGCAAAAACAACTGCCCAATCCCAATGTTTTGTCTTGAAATAAACAAACACGGGTTTGGCTAATTGTGCGGTCACAATTGCTATTAAACAAGCCCAAAAAGGGAACATATTATTCAGCTCTCTTATCATTCTTCCACCTCGTTTTACAGTATAGCATACTTTATCTTCCTTGTGTTATACTAATGTATGGTTAGGAGTGAGGTTATGCAGTACCAAATTGGACAAATTGTTGAAGGAACAATAACGGGAATACAACCTTATGGAGCCTTTGTTTCAATTGATGAGAATACCAAAGGATTAGTTCACATTTCTGAAATAAGTGATGGCTTTGTAAAAGATGTGAATAATTTCGTTTCCATCAATGATACCGTGCGCTTTAAAATCATTGATTTCGATGAAAAAACGCACCAAGCTCGACTTTCACTAAAGGCAGTACAACCGAATCGATTTAGAAAAGAACGCAAGGTTCAAAAGTTTAATTCTGTTCCTATGATGAAAATAGGATTTAAATCGGTAGAAGAAAAAATGGAACAATGGATTAAAGAGGCGAAGGAGGAAAAAATATGATTCAATTCGATAGTTCACATGCATTTTTAAAGGAAAACATCTTAGATTATCAACCAAAAGTAAATGAAATTCACCAAATGATTATGGACAAAACTGGGGCTGGGAATGATTTCCTAGGTTGGGTTGATTGGCCGAATACGTATGATAAAGAAGAATTTGAACGCATTTTGAAAGTAGCAGCAAATGTTAAAGATAAAGCAGAGGTTTTACTTGTGTGTGGTATTGGTGGATCTTATTTAGGTGCTCGTGCTGCCATTGAAATGATTCAAGGTTTATACTCTGGAAATAAAACAGAAGTTATTTTTATTGGGAATACATTCTCAAGTACATATTTTAAACAAATTGAAAATTATATTCAAAATAAGAGCGTTGTTTTAAATGTTATTTCTAAATCAGGAACAACAACTGAAACTGCTATGGCTTTCCGTATGCTTAAACAAATAATGGAAAAGAAATACGGTAAAGAAGAATGCAAAACTCGTATAATTGCGACAACAGATAAAGCAAGAGGAACATTAAAAGAACTTGCAACAAAAGAGGGTTATGAAACATTTGTAATACCTGATGATATTGGTGGGCGCTACTCTGTAACAACTGCAGTAGGACTATTACCGCTTGCGATTATGGGTATTGATGTAAAAGAATTAATGGCAGGATTCAAACAAGCGTTTGAAGATTTAGCGGATGCAGATTTGAATAAAAATACAGCTTACCAATATGCAGTAGCACGTCGTATTCTACAAAACCAAGGTAAAGATGCTGAAATGCTTGTAACATATGAACCTCAAATGACAATGGTAGGTGAATGGTGGAAACAACTATTCGGTGAATCAGAAGGAAAAGATGGCATGGGAGTTCTTCCATGTAGTGCTACATTCTCAACTGATTTACACTCACTTGGACAATTTATTCAAGAAGGTAAAAAAATATTATTTGAAACATTATTGTTAGTAGAACATCCAACAATGGATGGTTTATTTCCACATGATGAAGAAAATATGGATAACATGAACTATCTTGAAGATAAGAGTTTAGACTGGGTAAATAAAATGGCTTGTAAAGGTACTTTAGAAGCACATGAAATTACTGGAAATGTACCAAACTTAATTCTTACATTACCAGATATGAAAGCTCATACATTTGGTTATATGTGCTACTTCTTCTTTAGAGCATGTGCAATGACTTGTTATATGTTAGATATCAATCCATTTAATCAACCAGGTGTAGAAGTATATAAGAAAAACATGTTTAGATTGTTAGGGAAAAACTAAGCCGTGCAAACGGCTTTTTTAGAAGATAATGATGAATTGTGAAATTTGTAAGCGAATTAAACTGATTGAAGAAAATAAAAACCCAACGTTAGTATGCGAACTTGAAACAGGGTATGTTGTACTTGGTGATCATCAACGATTTTATGGATATACACTTTTTCTTTGTAAGCAACATGTTAGAGAAATTCATGATTTAGATAAGGCGTTTTTATCAAAACATTTAATGGAAATGGCACTTGTTCAAGAAGCGGTATGTCATGCATTTAATGCTGATAAAATGAATGTGGAATCACTTGGGAATGGTGATGCTCATGTTCACTGGCATTTGTTTCCACGGGTTGCTGGTGATACACCACAACCAGGACCTGTTTGGTGGATTGGCAAAGATGAAATGTATGATGATAAATATAGTATTGATTTTAATCAAATAGATGAAATGAAACAAAAATTACGTTTTCAAATAGAACGATTGAAAAAACAATATCAAGAATAAGAAAAGGCATGCGTTTGCATGCCTTTGTGCTATTTTGTGGGTTCTTTAACGGTAAGTGAATCTTTTAAATCCTCTGTATAAACGGCAATGTAATTACCCACTACAAGCTTGTGATCATTATCGATTTCATTTGCTTGGGTTTGATCCATTAACCATACTGCTGAGACAGGAGTATCGGGATGATCTTGATTATACTTGTTGATAAGAGCAACACCATCTTCATACGGAAGTGTAAATATTGTCGTACTCAATGCATCTGCAACGGCACTATTTTCAGTGATGATGGTCACAGAGTGGAAGTGAGTTGCAGGAAAGTTTGTTTTTGGATCAATAATGTGATGATAAAATTTACCATCTTCAGCAATGTAATAACGTTGATAATCACCACTTGTTACAAACGAAGCGGAACCTAAACGAGAAACAGTGAGATAAGAACCAACCCCATCCGGATTTTGTATTTCAACAACCCATGGTGATCCATCCCATTTTTCGTTAATTGTTCTTACATTTCCACCGGCATTTACAAATCCAGCAGGTATTTTTTCTTTGATGAGGTCATTCGCCAATACTTCAGCTGCAAAACCTTTCGCAACACCACCAACATCGAGCGATGTACACGGATTATCGATATAAACCGTATTTTTTTCATCGTCAATTTCGACAAATTGCCATCCTTTACATGCAGATGCAGCTTCAAGTTCTTCACTAGAAGGTAATTTACCCAATTCACCATCATTCATTGCCATTAATCCAAGTTCACGATATTTATGCCAAACTTTAAGAACGGAACCCATGGTAATATCAAGTTCACCACCTGATAAATCATAGAATTCTTTTGATAAGTTTAGTAAGTCAATGATGTATTGATCAACTTCAACTGGAGCTACTCCAGCATTGTCGTTAATTGTCTTTAAGTTATTAACATCAGGGTATGTGTTATAGATATCAAATAACTTATTGAGATACTCAAATTTTTCGATAGAACTCGTGAAATAACTATCAAATTGTTCTTGCGAATCCGCAACCGTTTTTATTGATATAAATGTATCAAATCCAGCGGTTACACTGGTATTTGAAAATGTCTCTACTTTCTTAGTTTGACACCCAACACAAAGGGCTAAAACGAGTAGAATGAATCCTAATTTTTTCATATTATCACCTCGGGTATTATAGCATAAAAACGGGAAACATTTTATAGAAAATACCTATGTAAAATGCTATAATATAACGGAAGTCGCGATTTGACTTATAAACAAGGAAAGGAATGTGGAAAATGTCATTTATTATTGGCCCAATGCGCAAGCATGTCAATGGACACAAAGAACTTACAAGTCATGGGGATATTGTAAAAATTTCTGCTCCAAAGACGATTGCAATTCCACTAGCTAATGGAGCATCTGATGCTGATTTACTAGTTAAAGAGGGAGACATTGTTAAAGTCGGAACAAAAATTGCTCAATGCAATGGAAAGTTTACAATTCCTCTATTCAGTTCTGTATCAGGAACTGTTAAAGGTGTAGAAAAAAGAATGGGTGCAGGATTAAAACAAGTTGATCATTTATTAATTGAAAATGATGATCAATATACTTTTGAAGCACCATTTGCACCACTTGACTTTGAGAAAGCAACACGTGAAGAATTATTTGACTTTACGATGAATGCTGGAATCGTTGGATGTGGAGGAGCAGGATTCCCTACTTATGTGAAATACAAATTCGCTGTAGATGTCCAATTACTAATTATCAATGCTGTAGAATGTGAACCATATATTACAGCTGACTACAAAGAAATGCATGAACATATACAAGATTTAGTTGTTGGGGTTAAAGCAATGGTTAAGATGGCTGGGTCTCCAGTCGCAAAACTTGCAATTAAAGCAACTAAGAAAGATTTTATTCCTGTACTAAAAGAAGCATTTAAGGATGAAAAGAACATTGAAGTTGTTGCAGTACCTGATGTTTATCCTATGGGATGGGAAAGAACACTTGTTTATGAACTAACAAAGAAACGTTATGAAAGACTACCAATTGAAGTAGGATGCGTTGTGAGTAATGCAACAACTGCAATTGCATTAGGACAAGCTTTAACAAAAGGTAAACCTATTGTAGAAAAAATCGTAACAGTAAGTGGCGATGGTATTAAAAAGCCTACCAATGTATTAACACCAGTGGGTGTTAGTGCACATGATATTATTGAACAAATTGGCGGTTATGCTAGCGAAGATGTACTTCTTATTGCTGGTGGACCAATGATGGGGAAAACAATTAATACAGATGCGTTTGTAATTACACCAAGTTCAAATGCATTAACAGTATTTATTAACAAAGAAGTTCGCGAGATTGCATGTTTACGTTGTGGTAAATGTTCAGATCATTGCCCAGCTGGATTACAACCAGTTCGTATTAACAATGCTGCAAAAGCAAACAATATTGATGCATTAACAAAACTATGTGTTAATGACTGTATTGAATGTGGTATGTGTTCATACATCTGTCCTTCAAAGATTGATGTTACTGAAGGTGTACGTAGAGCAAAACGCAATATGGCGTTAGTAAAGAAATAGGGAGGAGATAGATTATGAAATTTACATTTAAACCTTCTCCAAACTATCGAGATAAACAGTCAACACAATCAATCATGATTGAGTTGATGATTGGATTATTAGTAGTATTCGCATTTGGTGCTTTCTACTATTATTCTGAGTTTGGAGTGAATTATGCAATTCGTGCAGTTTTATTACTATTGACTGCAAATGTAGCTGCATTTTTAACAGAAGCTGTTTGGTATGCATGTTGTAAGAAGAATGTTATGAAAGAAATTTCAGCTTCATTCCCAGCAATCACAGCGACAATTTTAACATTAATGGTTTCTATCAATACAAGTTATTATGCATTAGCTGTTTCAACAGTTATCGCAATTCTATTTGGTAAACTTGTCTTTGGTGGATTCGGTCAAAATATTTTTAACCCTGCTGCAGTAGGACGTGCTGTTCTAATGACAAGTTTTGCAGGATTAGTAGTTGCAGACTTTGCGACAGGAGCTACACCAACAGGTGCTTATGCATCAGCTGGATGGATTAGTTCATCACAAGCTGCTTTTGAAACATTTGCTGCAAACTTTGGAGGAATGTCTAATTTATTTGTAGGTATGTATCCAGGAGCAATTGGGGAAACAAGTGCATTAGTAATTATCTTAGTTGGTATTTACTTATCAATACGTAAAGTTATTGACTGGAGAGTTCCAGTAACATTCGTTGTTACAATGTTTGTATTAACATTCATGGTAGGAGCAATGCATGGACAAGGATTATATTATCCAATTTTCCATCTTATTTCAGGTGGTGCATTATTTGGTGCTGTATTCATGATGACAGATCCTGTTACAAATCCAACAAGTGCTCCAGGAAGAATTATCTTCGCAATGGGATGTGCAATTTTAACAGTAGTTATTCGTATTAAAGCAAATCTTCCAGAAGGTGTTTTATTCTCAATCTTAATTATGAATATGCTAACACCAGCAATCGAAAGATTAACAGATGGAAAACAAATTGCTATGATGAAGAAAAATCTTCTTTCAATGGCAATCGTGTTAATTGTAGGATTTGTATCAGTAGGACTTTGTGCATTGGCAATTGAACCAAAAGAAGTTAATGCAGAAGTTGGAAACGGTGGAAGTGCAGAAGGTGGAGACGCACCAGCACTAGCACTTGGTAACCCAGTTCCATTAGGAGAAGACTTTGCAAGATTTGATGCTCAAGTTGAATCAAATGAAAATGGCGTTGTTATTGTAAAAGTTAAAGGTTATGGTTTAATCGATCCTGAAGGACATGCTGGTGAAAGTGGAATAGATTATGGGCGTAACGTATTTGAAATCACAATCGATACTTCTGTAAATAAAATTCAAAGTATTAAAAATACTGCATTCGGAGATACTCCAGGATTTGGTGATAAAGCAACAAGTCAAGAATACTTAGATACATTTAATGATTTAGATACAACTAATTTAGATCAAGAAATCGATACTGTAACAGGGGCTACATGGACAAGCAAGTCTGTTATCGCTGCTGTACAAGCTGCAATTACTGCAGTAAATAATTAAGGGAGGAAACGAAGATGAAGAAAATACTTTATTTGGCTTGTTTCCTAGCTGTTATTAGTGCTGTAGCTGGTGGTGCGTTATCTTATGTTAATGGCATTACTGCTCCTATCATTAAAGAGATGGGAATCGCAGCTGAAAAGGAAAATTTAGAATTAATGTTCCCAGGTGCTGAATTTGCGGAAATTGAATATGTTGATGAAACAGGTTTAGTTAAAGGTGCATATGAAGCAACTGGAAAAGGGTATATTTATAAAGTTGAAACAAATGGTTATAGTTCAACACCAATTATCTTTATGATTGCATTTGATAATGATGGTAAAGTTGTTGGATTTACACCACTTCAACAACAAGAAACTAGTGGTTTTGGAACACGTGTCTTTGAAGAAGGTTATACAAGTCAAGTTATTGGAAAAACATCTGCAGATGGATTCCCACTATTATCAGGAGCTACTGTAACAAGTACTGCTGTTGTAGATGGTATCAATGCTGCAAAATCGGTATTCAATGAAATGATGGGTATTACAGCGGATCCAAATGCGCCAGTTGAAGAAATCAAACCTACACTAGCATTAGGTAACCCAGTTAAATTAAGTGAAGATTTCACAAGATTTGATGCACAAGTTGAAGAAACTGGTGACGGTGTCTACACAGTTAAAGTTAAAGGTTACGGTTTAATTGATCCAGAAGGACATGCTGGTGAAAGTGGAACTGAATATGCTAGAAACGTATTTGAAGTAACTATTGATAAAGCAAACAACAAAGTAGTAAGTGTTGTTAATACTACATTTGGTGATACAAAAGGATTTGGAGATAAAGCAACTGGAGAAGACTACCTAGGCTTATTCAAAGACTTAGACTCAACAAATCTTGATCAAGAAATCGATACTGTAACAAGTGCAACATGGACAAGTAAATCTGTACTTGCTGCTGTACAAGCTGCTATTAATGCAGCAAATGAGTAGGGGGAAAACAGAATGAATAGAATGAAAAATTTCACAGCTGGATTCCTTCGTGAAAATCCAGTATTCGGGTTATACTTAGGACTTTGCTCAGTATTAGCTATTTCGACAACATTAAACAATGCAATTGGTATGGGTGTTGCAGTAATCGCAGTACTAGTAATGTCTAACGTAATTATTTCAATTTTGCGTAATGTTATTCCTAATGAAATTCGTATTCCAGTGTACATTGTTATAATTGCTACACTTGTAACAATTATTGAAATGCTAATTCATGCATTTGCACCAAGCTTATATACTGCATTAGGAGCATTTATTAACTTAATTGTTGTTAACTGTATTATCTTAGGACGTGCCGAAGCATTTGCTTCAAAAAATGGCGTATTTGATTCAGCATTAGATGGATTAGGAATGGGACTTGGTTACACTGTTAGCTTGGTTGCTATTGCTGGTATTCGTCAATTACTTGGAACGGGTGGACTAAGCTTAGCTAATCCATTTACAAACCAAATGATATTCGAATTCCAAATTATTCCAGCTGGATTTGAAATTCCATTATTTACAACTGCAACGGGTGCATTTATTACTTTTGCACTTCTAGCTGCTGCTTTAGCTGCTTACAATAACCATAAAGCTGCTAAAGAAAATAAGGGGGCTAAATAATTATGACTGAAATATTTACAATGTTCTTGGCAGCAGTGCTAATCAACAATATCGTATTATCTAAATTCTTAGGAATGTGTCCATTCTTAGGGGTATCTCGTAAAACTAGTTCAGCTGTAGGTATGGGAGCTGCCGTTATCTTCGTTATCTTCGGTGCATCTATATTCACATATGGTATTTATCATTTAGTGTTAAAACCAAATGATTTAGATTACATGAAACTAATTACTTTCATTTTAGTAATTGCAGCATTTGTTCAATTTACTGAAATGGTTATCAAGAAATATTCTCCAAGTTTATACAAAGCATTAGGTATTTATTTACCACTAATTACAACGAACTGTGCAGTATTATTTGTTGCGTTAGACAATATTACTTCTAAGTTTACATTTACAGAAATGTTAGTAAATTCAATTGCAGTTCCTGCAGGATTTATGTTGGTATTAGTAATTTTCTCAACAATTCGTGAACGTTTAGATGTTGCAAACGTTCCAAACTCATTTAAAGGTAATCCAATTGCATTAATTGTTGCTGCTATCATGGCATTAGCATTTACTGCATTTGCTGGTTTAGTGTAGATGATAAAAGCATTCCTTGTCTTTGCGGTTTTAGCTGCGGGATATGGTGTGGTGTATTATATGAATCATAAGACACCAGTGCCAAAAGGTTGTGAGAATTTAAAAGCTGAATGTGAAGGATGTAAAGTCGTGTCATGCGAAAACAATCCTGTACATGATCAAAGTAAAGGAGAATAATTATGATTGAAGCAATTGTAATGATGTTAGTTACGGGCGCTATCCTAGGTGCTGTACTAGGATTTGCAAATAAAATATTCTATGTTGAACCAGATACTCGCGTTGACGATGTAACAGCAATGTTACCAGGATACAACTGCGGAGGATGTGGATTCCCTGGATGTGGTGGTCTTGCTGAAGCATTAGTTGATGGAAAAGCAAATGTAGTATTGTGCAAACCTTCTAAGCAAGAAGCAAAAGATCAAATTAATGAATATTTAGCAAATATTGCAAAATAAGAGGGCTTAAGGCTCTCTTTTTTTAGGAATTTAATAAAATTCTTCTATAAATAAATAGGAGGATTTTTTAATGGTAAAACGAATATTTATGTTTCTATGTCTAATAACTATTTTACTTGTAGGAAATTATTTTTTAGTTGATTATTTAAGCACGAAGAAAATTAATTTGGTAACGGTATATGTAGCATCAAGAGATATTCAGCCAAGAACAATTATTACTGAACAAGATATTAAAGAAATAAAAATCCCACAGGACTATCTTCTAACTAATGCTATTAACAACAAAAATGAGTTACTAGGAAGAATTACAAGCATTCAAGGAAGAATTCCACAAGATTCATTATTCTATGAAACAAATTTGGATAAGCTTCATACAATACCAGATTCAGCAGTACCTTTATTAGAAAAAAATCAAGTTGCCTATGTATTGAATGTAAATCAATCTAATAATAATTTCGATACATTTACAGTAGGGCAAAAAGTGGATATTTATGTAACAATCAGTTTGAAAAATGAACCAACAATCTTTGACTGCTTATTGGAAGGAGTTCGAATTGTATCAATAAAAGATCGTAAAGGAATAGAAATATCTTCAAAAGAAAGTACTGGATCAATCCAAACCTTAACTTTAGCCATCCAAGAAAAACAAATATCTCCTCTATCACTTGCAAGTAAACTTGGAACAATAGAACTCTATGCAACATCATCAAAAGATACAAAGAAGGAATCAATCTTAAAAGAAGACTCAGAAATCATGAAGTATATAAAAGAAACTGTACCTAGCATGAACGAATAAAAAGCGTTATACTATCTACAATGGAGAGGTAAAGATATGTATAATCAAAAAAGAGTAAATGACCTATTAAAACAAATGTCTTTTGTAAGATTTGGTGGAACAAAAGAAGAACTTAAAGCTGCAAAATTAATACAAAGTAAATTAAAAGAAATTAAAATACCATCAGTTTTAGAATCTTTTAGTGTTCAAACAAGTACAATCAAAACAGCGAAACTAGAAGTGCTTGCACCAAAAAAGGTGACAATACCATGTACAGCATATTTATGCTGTGCAAACACAAGCCAAAAAGGGTTAGAGGCAGACTTCTATTATTTTGAACAAGCACATGATGTAAACTTAAAAGAAGCTAAAGGAAAAACATGTCTAGTAAATGGATATGTTGGAAGAAAGGTGTACAAAGAATTTATTAAAGCTGGAGCAGTGGGACTTATATCATTTAATGGAAATATTGATTTTCCAGATGGTTACGATTTAGATCAAAGAGAAATGCGCAAAGGGCTTGCCCAACTTGGAAATATGCCAGCTGTAAATATCCTTGTAAAGGATGCGCTAAAGTTAATTGATAATGATACAAAACGTGTACGCATCACAACTCTTCAACAACCTTCAACAGCACTATCACATAATGTAATTTGCGAAATTAAAGGGTTCGAAGGAAATGATACAATTGCACTAACAGCACATTATGATTCAGTACATTTTTCAAATGGCGCGTATGATAATGCAACAGGGTCAGTATGTTTGCTAGCACTTGTAGAACACTTCAGTAAACATCAACCACGACATAATCTTAAGTTTATCTGGTGTGGTTCAGAAGAAAGAGGATTACTTGGATCAGTTGCTTATGTTGAAAAGCATAAGAAAACATTAGATCAAATTAAACTGTGTATTAATGTTGATATGATTGGTTCAATTTTAGGTAAGCGAATTGCAGAGTCAACAGCCGATATGAGTCTTGTAAATTATATTGATTATTTGGGAAAAGAAATAGGTTTTCCAATTAAGTCTTCACAAGGTGTTTATTCAAGCGATTCAACACCATTTGCAGATGTAGGTATTCCAGCAGTATCTTTCGCTAGAATTACTCCTAATGGTGGTGGGGATATCCATCATCGCTATGATGTCTTAGAACACTTATCTGAACGCTATCTCAAAGAGGATATTGAATTCATTTTAGAGTTTACATCACGCATGGCAAATGCTTATGTAATACCAGTTCCTCGAGTAATACCACAAAATATGATTGATGAGATTGATAAGTATTATTGCCGTGAAAAGGATGCAAAAAAAGCTAAATTACTGTAAGCTTCTTCTCTTAGAAGAAGCTTTTAAATATGTAGAATTATGTTAAAATTCAAATAATATTGAAAATAATTTTTTAAAATCTTACAATATGGATAACAAGAAAGAAGGAATTTTGATGAATAAGAATAAACTTATAAAAGTATTTTCGATTGTTCTTTTTATCAGTATTATGCTTGCCGGTTGTACAACCAAAAAATATGAAGCAACGTATAATATCCCAATCTTCTATATTAACAATTCTGCAGAAAGACAGTTTAAGATTCAAGACAATCTTGCAAATGCAGTAATTAATGTAGAGTCTTCACAAGAAATAGATGCCACGGAAGAAGATTTTAAAGTAATCATGGATATGCAAAATTGTGATTTAAGCAAAGATAGCTGTGAAGTGGAATTAACATATGAAATGACAAATGAAAATAAAAACTTAAATGTAACAATCAATCCTCAACGTGTATTGGTTGAATTCATAAATTAAAATGGCTAGTTATAAACTAGCTTTTTCTTAATATGTATATAGAGCAAATATCAGGTTCATTGAAACGAATAGTTTGATACGTACCAACTTTAATCAAGCCATCACTAAAATCTTTAGATTCTATATTATGGGTTATAATCTATTCATAAATATTAATAAATAGTTGATTGTAATAATGAAGATCATCTTATACTATTAATTGAGGAGAGTATATATGAAAAAAATAATGTTTCGAATAATAATTATTCTTATATGTGTTTACAGTGCTTTATTAATAGGGACTAAACTTTATTACGGTTCAGCTTCTACAAGCTTATTAAATCAACTTGAAGGTGATATTTATTATTTAAAACGTGTTGATGGAATTTCAACATTATTTAAATCGCAAGCAAATATGAGTAATGAACAATTGCTCTATAGTCATGTAGGAAAAGGAAATACCAATGATGGAAGTAATGATAACATCATTGATTTTCATGTGAATGAGGATACGGATAGCATAAACTTTGTAGCAATGCATGAAGGAAAATGGACGGAATATGAATACAAAAATGGTAATGTAACACGAATGCTTCCAATGGATGATAAAGATATAGCAAGTAGTTACTATGATGAAGTAGTTGCTAAAGATACACGTGCATATATTGATGAAGGATCAATATATGTCACAAGAAATAATAAAACAACTCTTCTTAAAGATGTTGGAAGTAATTATGATCAAAACTATAGTACATATATGGTACTTGAAATGTCTCCAGATGGCAGATATTTGATTTATTGTGATTCTAGAAATTTTTTAGCAATGGAAATTCTAGATATGTTTTTACCAGGCGAAATCAACAACAAATACATAATTGATTTGGAAACAAATAAAGTATCCACTTATATTGATGCAATCAATATTGTATGGGTACAATAAATAAAGATATGCTTAAATTTGTTTTATCAAAGAAAAGAAAGTGGTAGTTATCATGGAATTTCAAGACAAATTACAGGAACTTAGAAAACAAAAAGGTTTAACACAAGAAGAACTTTCAGCAGCACTATACGTTTCACGTACAGCGATATCAAAATGGGAATCAGGACGTGGATATCCAAGTATTGATTCTTTAAAAACGATTTCAGATTTTTTCGCTATCTCAATTGATGAATTATTATCAAATAAAGAATTAGTTCGTCTCGCTGAAAAAGATAGTTTAGAAAAAGTTCAGAAACAACGTGATTTAATTTTTGGTTTGCTTGACTGTTCTGTAGGAATGCTATTTTTTCTTCCTTTTTTTAGCATTAGAACAAATGACGCCGTTAGACAAGTATTTTTATTTAATATGAAATTCACAACGGATTTTATATTAATGGCTTTCATTTCAATAATTTCATTGATGGTACTTTGTGGAGTTATTACATTAGCTATGCAAAGCATAACGAATGAACTATGGAATAAAGTTAAGATTAATTTATCATTGTTACTAGGAATAATGAGTGTGTTGATTTTTTTGGCAACACTACAAAGCTATCCAACACTTTTTGCTTTTGTACTCCTTATTATTAAAGGAACATTACTTATTAAGCGTTAAGACACGAAGCGTATCATTAATGTGACTCCTCGTTTCTTTATCAGAATGTTTAAGTAAATTATATTTTGCTTAGGCAATTGCCATAGAGAGAAGGAGTTTTTTTAATGAAAGAAAAGAAAATTAAATCAAGTTTTATTGTACCAGTTTGTTTGTTACTTTTATTTATCATGTATACAGTATCGCTTAGGAGTATTGATGTAAGAACTATTGGTCCAGAGAATTCATCTGTTGGATTCGCAACAATTAATCAATATATTCACGAACGAGTTGGTGTTAATATGACACTATACAATATTACAGATGTGTTAGGTAATATAGTAATCCTTATGATGATCGGGTTTGCGATTATTGGGTTAGTTCAATTAGTAAAACGAAAAAGTCTTAAATTAGTTGATAAAGAGTTACTATTGTTAGGATTCTATTACTTTTTAGTGCTATCATTTTATTTGTTTTTTGAGATTTTTATTGTGAATTATAGACCTATTTTAATTGAGGGTGTTTTAGAAGCATCATATCCTTCTTCAACAACAATGTTGGCGTTATGTGTTATTCCTGTTGGAATGATGCAATTTGAAAGACTTATAAATAATAAGACATCAAGATTATTAATTAATATTATATGCATTATTTTTCTTGTGTTTATGGTTATTGGACGTTTATTGTCAGGAGTCCATTGGTTTACCGATATCCTAGGTGGTATTTTATTAAGTTTAGCATTAATTACATTATATCGTTCGCTTAACCAATTGATACAAAAGAAAAAAGCCTTTAAATAAAGGCTTTTAAATTGCAAATGGGGCGACTGAGGGGAATCGAACCCCCGAATGTCAGAGCCACAATCTGATGTGTTAACCACTTCACCACAACCGCCATGAGCAATATTTATGATACCGTATTTAGGGTCATTTGTAAAGTCTAAAATGATAAAAATAGACCTAGTTATCATGATTACATGGTAGTTTCAATATTCTAATGGTATAATTACTTCTCGAGGTGACTAACATGATAAAAATTGCAGTACTTGTTGACTCGTCAGCAGATATTACAAAGGAAGAAGCGAATGAATTAGGTATTCATGTAATTCGTATGCCACTGACTATTGATAACGAAGATGTTTTAGAGCATGATGGTATATCAACTGAAGATTTTATAAAAAGAATGAAAGAAGGAGCTATTGTAAAGACTTCTCAACCATTACTTGGAAATCTTGTACAAACATGGGATAACTTACTTAAAGAGTATGATCAGGTATTATTTTTACCATTATCATCAAATTTAAGTGGTACTTATGGAAGTGCAGTTCTTGCAAGTAAAGACTATGATGGAAAAGTTGTTGTTGTTGATACAAAAATGGCTTGCTGTCCATTACAATTTACTGCACGTGAAGCATTAAAAATGCTTGAAAAAGGATTAAGTGCTGAAGAAATTCGTGAAAAAATTGAAAAAGAAACATTTATGTATGCAGCGATTGTACCGGAAAATCTAACATACTTAAAAAATGGTGGAAGAATATCGCCAGCTGCTGCAGCGTTAGGAAATTTATTAAAGATTATTCCAATCTTGAAAGTTGAAGATGGAGCAATTGATGTGTATGATAAAGTGCGTACCAACAAGAAAGCATATCTTGCTGCAATTGATGCAGTTACTAAGGTAGAAAATCCAGAGGACTACTATTGGTTTGTTGTTCATTCTGATTGTGAAGAACTTGCAAAAGAATATAAAAAAATAGTAGAAGAAAAAGTCAATCAAGAAGTACTAATTAAGCCTATTCGTGCTATAATAATGGCGCATACAGGACCTGGTACTTTAGGTGTTGGACATTTAAAGAAATTAAAGTACTAAATTCAGCTTATGCTGAATTTTTATATTATAGGAGAAAAATGATTTATACAATTAATGGAATCAACTTTAATGTTGAAATAGAAAGAAAGAAAAATAAGAATATGTATTTAAGAGTTAGATCTGATAATACACTTTTTATAACGGCACATCCTTCAGTGCCAGTAGAACAAATTTTTTCCTTCATTGAAGCAAGAAAAGATTGGATACTTAAAACAATAAATAAAGTAAAAGAAAGAGAATTACAAAATCGTAGTGGAGTACAAGGACCAGTACTGTATCTTTTTGGTGAGAAAAAATATGCGCGGTATGAGTTAGCAGCACGTTCATATATCCTTTTAGATGATGATATTATTACATTTTATTTAAAGGAAATAACAGATGCAGAAATAGAGAAAACATTCGCTAAGTTTGCAAAGCCAATGTTAATGAAAATATTAGAAATACAACGAACAAGGTGGGATAGAGTTATTGAAATGTATCATATCAATAAGCTTCCAACAATCAAGATTAAATCACTTACATCTAAATGGGGCAGTTGTTTAGTTGAAAAGGCTGAGATAACAATGAATTTGAAATTAATTCATTATCCACTACAATGTATTGATTATGTATTGTGGCATGAGTATGTACATTTGGTGGTTCCCAATCATTCTAAGCGTTTTTATGATTTGGTTGAATATCATATGCCAGAGTATAAAAACGCTAAAAAATTATTAGTGTGATAAAGTTATAGTGGAGGTTTTGTATGAACATTAAAGAAATCTTAGCAATTGGCGACCAGTACTTTACAAATGGTGTAGTTGGCACTGCGATATACTGTATTCTGGTTTATATCTTTGGCGTAATCATTAAGAAACTTGTGGATCGCTATGTTAGTCATAAAATTAGTAAACATGGGCGTGATGCACAAACATCTTATGGATTTATAAAAAACACAGTACATATGGTAGTAAATATCACGACAGTATTCTTGATGATAATGGAAGTAAAAGCATTTCATCGATTAGGAACAACCTTCTTAGGTGCATCTGGTATTATCGCAGTTGTACTTGGGTTTGCAGCTCAAGAATCAATGTCTAATTTTATTGGTGGATTCTTTCTATCCTTCTATAAACCATTTAAAGTAGGTGATATGATAAATATTCCTGATAAAAATTTAGTTGGAACTGTAGAAGAAATTGGAATGAGACATACAGTTATTAGAACTTTTACAAATTCTAAAATTGTCGTGCCAAATAGTGTAATGAATAACTCAATCATTGAGAACCGAAGTTTAGATACTGGTAAATATTGTAATTTCTTAACAATCAATATTAGTTATGCAAGTGATATTAGTAAGGCATCTGAAATAATTCAAAGACTTGCATTAAAGCATCCTAATTGTATTGACGCAAGATTAAAGAAAGAAAAAGAAAGTAATCAACCCATTGTTGCGGTTATTGTTACTGGATTAAAAGATTCTTCAATTGAATTACGTGCTTCAATATACAGTAAAGATGTTTCATTAGGATTTACAATGTTATGCGATTTGAGAAAACAAATCAAAGAGACTTTTGATGCGGAAGGAATAATCATTCCATTTCCAACACAAACAGTGGTTCTTAAGAAATAAACTGAAAGTTTTTCATAGAAGTCTGGTGAAAGTATTGTGAATTTGCAAGAAAATGTCAAAAGGCTATTGAATTAAATTCAGAATCTATTACAATGAAAATATAGAAACCTTTGAATGGAGTGAATCATCATGAGAAAACAAGAAATGACTGTTTTCGTAATACAATTGATTGTTCAAGAAACTGTTAAGAAACCTGTTTTCAACGGGGTTCAAGGGAAAGTTGTGTATTTTTAAGATGGACTTAATTGCGTCCATCTTTTTTGTTACACGATATCTGTTTGAGAAATAAAGGAGGAGATTATTATGGATCAAACAAACAAAGATTTTTTCGAAGCAGCTGCAGCAGGTGATTTTGCAAAAGTGTGTGCTGCCATATCAAAAGGTGCTAATGTGAATGTTAGCAATGGTGATGGAAGAACGGCATTGATGCGTTCAGCAAAACGTGGGTATGATGATATTGTACGTTTCTTATTAGACAATGGTGCAGATACTCGTGCTCGTGACAAGAACAATAAAACAGCTTTGATGGGAGCTGCTAAAAAAGGTCATGTGGAAATTTGTAAGATGTTAGTTGAAGCAGGTGCTGACGTTAATTCTCATGATAATAAAGGTAGAACAGCGCTAATGCGTGCATCATTTTTAGGTCAATATGATGTTGTCACTTTCTTAGTTGAAAAAGGTGCTGATGTTAATAAAGCGGATGAAGATGGAAGAACTGCTCTTATGGAAGCAGTGAATGCATTTAAATTAGATGTTATTAAATTTTTAATTGAACATGGAGCAGCATTAAATACTCAAGATAATATGGGATGCACTGCATTAATGCGTGCAAGTTATGGTGGATACGTTGATTTAATCAAATATTTACTTGAACATGGTGCAGATAAGGAACTCATTGATAATAATGGAAATAAAGCAATCCATTATGTTCGTAAAGAACTATTCGAAGAATTGAAAGAGTATTTGAAATAGGTGATGATATGAGAGACTATTTAGCGAATGAAGTAAGAAACATTGTATTATTAGGTCATAGTGGTTCCGGAAAAACAAGTGTCGTAGAAGCAGCATTGTATTACACGAAGAACACAGATCGTATGGGTTCTACGTTAGATGGTACAAGTACATTAGATTATGACGCTGAAGAAGTTAAAAGAGGCGTATCCGTTTATACTTCTCTAGCACCAATCGAATGGAAAGATTGCAAGATTAATTTTATAGATACACCAGGTTATCTTGATTATGAAGGCGAAATGCTTAGTGGAGCAGCAGTTGGTGATAGTGCATTAATTGTTGTTGGTGCTAAGGATGGAGTTCAATCAGGAACCGAAAGAGCTTGGAAATTAGTTACAAAGAAAAAATTACCGACGATTTTCTTTATTAACAAGATTGATGAAGAAAATTCATCATTTGATAATACGTATAATCAATTACGTGACACATTTGGGAAAACAGTTATTCCTTTTGAAGTTCCAATAATTGAAGATGGAAAAGTAGTTGGAAGTGTTAATATTCTAAGAAATAAAGCATGGTATCATGCAGATCGTACAACACCAAAAGAAGTACCAGATGATATGAAAGATATCGTTGAAGAATACTATAGTCAAATTGCAGAGGCAATTGCAATGACTGATGATTCATTAATGGAAAAGTTCTTCTCTGGTGAACGTTTTGATGAAAATGAAGTTGCGAAGGGATTACGTATTGGTGTTCGCAATGGAGATATTCGTCCAGTTTATTGTGGTAGTGCAATTAACCAAACAGGTATTGAACGTTTAATGGATTTAATTACTGAATATTTTCCAAGCTATGCAGAAATTGGACATATCCATGCATACAATGAAAAAGGTGAAGTTATTGATCTTGAAACAAATGAACAAGAAGCAATGTCTGCAATGGTATTCAAGACGATTGTCGATCCATTCGTAGGTAAAATTTCATTTATTAAAGTAATGACGGGAGTATTGAGTAGTGACTCACAAGTTATTAATGCTCAAAAAGAAGAAACTGAAAAGATTGCTCAAATCTTTGTTATTAAAGGAAAATATCAAGTTGCGATTGGTAAGTTATTTACCGGTGATATTGGGGCTGTTGTTAAACTTCAATATACAGATACAAATGATACTTTATGTACAAAGAATAAGATTGTTACGTATGAGCCAATTTCATTCCCTCAACCAATGTTAGGTGTTGCGATTTGGCCAAAAACAAAAGCGGATGAAGATAAAATGAGTTTTGGTTTACAAAAAATGTCTGAAGAAGATCCTTCTATCCGTATTGATAAAAATGCTGAAACAAAAGAAACTGTACTATATGGTATGGGAGATCAACATATCAATGTAATTCTTAATAAACTAAAATCTAAATATAAGGTTGAAGTTGATACAACGACACCTAAAGTTCAATATCGTGAAACGATTCGTGCAAAAGCTGAAGCTGAAGGTAAACATAAGAAACAATCAGGTGGTGCTGGACAATATGGTCATGTTAAGATTCGTTTTGAACCATGTGATAGTGAAGAAATGGTATTCACAGAAGAAGTATTTGGAGGAGCAGTTCCTCGTCAATACTTCCCAGCGGTTGAAGTTGGATTAAGAGAATGTATGGAAAAAGGTGTGCTTGCCGGTTATAAAGTTGTGGGTGTTAAGGCGATACTGTATGATGGATCTTATCATGAAGTAGATTCAAAAGAAATTGCATTTAAAGCTGCAGCTCGATTAGCTTATAAAGAAGGTATGCCAAAAGCAAAACCAATTATTCTTGAGCCAATTGGTAAAGTTGATGTAATCATTCCAGAAGAATATACAGGAACTATTATTGGTGACTTTAACAAACGTCGTGGTATCATCATTGACACATCGATGATTGATGAAAAAGATCAACAAATTACTGCTGAAGTTCCAATGGCAGAAATGCAACAATATGCAACTGAACTTCGTAGTATGACACAAGGTCGTGGAAGTTTTGTTATCGGATTTGATCGTTATGAACCAGCTCCTCAACCAGTGGCAGATAAAGTTATTAAAGAAGCAGTAAAAGCAAAAGAAGAAGACGAATAAAAAAATAAGAGATACTATTTAGATCAAATAGTATCTCTTTTAATTTTGCGTTATTCGATTGTTGCAGAATGAGGAACTCGTAAATGAAGTCCTTTGTTAATCATTTCAATACATAGTTCATGTTGGGTATAATTTTCACCATCCGATTGTATATGAACAGGATGATTCGCTTTGATTGTAATTTTATTCGCTCTTAGATGAGTAACTTCTTCAATGTTTTCGGTATGTCCTTTAAAATATTTTGGAAGAAGATGAAGCATTCTAGGTGTAGAAGTATTATGAACAATACAGATGTCGAATTCACCATCCTGAATATCTGCATTACGCGTAGGTGAGAAACCATTACCATAGTATCGACCATTCATAACAGCAATGAGAATACTCTTTACATTAAAAGAGGCATTGTTCGTTGTGATGGTTGCAGTGAAGGGTTGAGGATTAAAGATATTGGTTACTGCTGCAACACCATAAAGCATAAATTTAGGTAAGAAAGTTTTCTTTAACATTTCACATACCATATGATTTACACGAGCATCTAGACCCATCGTTGTTGTATTAAGGAAAACTTTTTTATTACAAAGTCCATAATCGATTAAGATTTCTTTTCCAGTGATTGTTTCCTTTAAAATATGAGCAATGTTATCTGAATTAATATTGAACATTCTAAAAAAGTCATTACTTGTTCCAGCAGGGATGATAGCCATTGAAACACCTTCTTGTAATCCATTTGCGACTTCATAGGCGGTGCCATCTCCTCCTACTGAATAGATGCAAACATTATCATTTTTTGTAAAATGTTTGGTAATATCTTCGGCATGCCCAATGTATTCGGTCTGGTATATCTCATATTCTTCACCTAAATCGTGGCAAAGATTTTCAATTGTTTCAATATAACCATCTGTCTTATCTTTGCATGTATATGGATTAACAATAAAAATATGTTTCATAGTGATCCCCTAACTTTTAATCTTACAGATTTGAAATGATTTTTTGAGTATAGTGTGTTGTTGAAGATTTACCACCTAAATCAGGTGTACAATCATCAAGATTCGCCAAAGTTTTAATAATTGCGTTTCTCACTTTATTGGCTTCATTTTGATAGCCTAAATAATCTAACATCATACAAGCACTTAGTAATAAGGCAGTTGGATTCGCAATACCTTTTCCAGCGATATCTGGTGCTGATCCATGTACAGCTTCAAAGATAGCATATTCATCATTCATTTGCGCACTTGGAAGTAATCCTAACCCACCAATTAATCCACTTGTTAAATCAGAAAGGATATCACCATAAAGATTAGGCATAACCATGATATCAAATTGTTCAGGGCGCATAACGAGTTGCATGCATGCGTTATCAACGATAACATCATTTGCTTCAATTTGTGGATAGTCTTGTTTGATATAATTAAATACTTCTAAGAATAAACCATCACTCTTTTTAAGGATGTTTGCTTTATGAACACAAGTCACTTTTTTGCGATTGTTTTTTACAGCATATTCAAACGCTGAGCGAATAATTCTTTCTGAACCAGTACGAGTGATTTTTTTGATAGCGTGAACTTCATTGTCACTAATTACGTGCTCTTCACCTATATATAAATCTTCAGTATTTTCTCTAAATACAATTAAATCAATATTTTCATAGCGACTTTTAACATTCGGTAATAACTTTGCTGGTCGCACATTTGCATATAAATCAAAAATTATACGAAGTTGTACATTTACACTACGGAATCCTTGACCAATCGGAGTTGTCACAGGTGCTTTTAGTGCAACTTTATTTCTTTTAATAGAATCAAGTGAATCGGTGGGGATTAACTCACCACAGTTTTCATAAGCAGTTTGCCCAATATCATATTTTTCAAATTGGAGAGGTAAGTTCAGTGCTTGTAGTACATCAAGTGTAGCTTGTGTAATTTCAGGACCGATTCCATCACCTTCAAATAGTGTAATTGTTTTCATTTGTTTACCTTCCTTCTTTTTCACCAACATAGTAACCTGCTGGACGTATTATTCGGTTGCAATATAACTTTTCTTCAATATTATGTGCAAGCCATCCTACTGATCGACTTGCGACAAATAATGGCGAATATAAGTCTTCTGGAATTTGTAGCATATCATAAATTAACCCGCTGTAGAAATCGACATTCGCACAGATATTTTTAGCTTTTGTTTCTTTGAAGTATTTTACTACCTCAGCTTCAAATTTCTCATAGAAACAAAGACGATCAGATTCACCACATGCTTCAGCAATAACTCTTGCTTGGTCTTTTAATAAAACACAACGAGGATCAGATAACGTGTAGACAGCATGACCAAAACCGTAAATTAATCCTTTTTTATCAAAGAAATCTTTGTCAACAAGACGATGTAGAATCGTTTGCATTTCTTCACTTGTTGCATGAACACCAAGTTCTTTGATAATCGTATCCATCATTTGTTTACATGTAATATTTGCGCCACCATGGCGAGGTCCTTTTAATGATCCCACGGATGCAGAAAACGCTGAATAAATATCAGTGGCTGTTGAAGCAACGACAAGATTCGCAAATGTTGAATTGTTTCCAGAACCATGATCTGCATGCATGATTAATAATAAATCAAGAATTCGTGCTTCTTCTTTTGTGAATTTTGAATCTGTACGAAGTAAATGAAGAATATTTTCAGCGATACTATAGTCTTTATTTACTTGATGAATAGTAAGTGTTTTATTATCAATAAAATGCGCTTTTGCTTGATATGAATAAACCATCATTTCAGGTATTTTAGCGATGATTGATAATCCTTGTTGAAGTGTATTCAATACACTTGTATCATCAGCATTTTCATCTTCATTGTATAAATTTAATAAATTCTTTTGTAGTTCATTCATAATGCTTGGTGAAGGTTTCTTTAAAATATTCGTAGTAAGAAAATCTTTTGGTAGTTCATATAAACTATGAAGTTCTTCTTTAAAAGCTGTTAGCTCATCTTCATTAGGAAGATAGCCAAATAATATTAAGAAACAAGTTTTTTCATAACCATCAACTTTATCGCTACTTACTTTTTTTAGTAATGTTTCTAACTCAATACCGCGATAAAAAAGTTCTCCTTCAGCATCAACTTTTGTGCCATCATCTAGTCGTTTATATCCAACTACATCAGCAATTCTTGTCAATCCGATAAGAACTCCGGTTCCATCTTCATTTCTCAACCCTTTTTTGACATTATATTGTGTATATAAGTCATTTGGGATATTATTATCAACTGTTGATTTCTCAAAAATTTCAATCAATTGTTTATCCATAAAAGTACCTCCTAATTGTGTATAGTTTACCACAAAAAAAGCGTGAATAGCTAATTTTAAGAATGAAAATGGATATTTAATAAAATCGTGTTATAATTTCTACTAGTTGGAGGAAATATCATGAAAAGTGTTGCTTATAAAATTCTTGAAAATCACCTTGTTGAAGGGAGTATGACAGCAGGGGAACCAATTAAAATTAAAATAGATACAACATTAACACAAGATGCGACGGGAACAATGACTTATTTACAGCTTGAACAAATGGGTGTAGACCGTGTAAAGACAGATTGTTCTGTTAGTTATGTTGATCACAATACATTACAAAATGGGTTTATGAATGCGGATGATCACCGCTATCTTCAAACGGTTGCGAACCGATATGGTGTTTACTATTCAAAAGCGGGTAATGGAATTTGCCATCAAGTTCAGTTAGAACGTTTTGATAAACCAGGACAAACATTACTCGGTTCGGATTCACATACACCAACTGCCGGTGCAATGGGTATGATTGCGATTGGTGCTGGGGGACTTGATGTTGCATGTGCGATGGCAGGACTTCCATTTTCTCTTAAGATGCCAGAAATAATTAATATAAAATTAACGGGAGCACTTCGTCATGGTTGCTCAGCAAAAGATATTATTCTTGAAGTATTAAAACGCTTAACGGTAAAAGGTGGTGTTGGAAAAATACTAGAATATACTGGCGAAGGTATTCAAACACTAACTGTTCCTGAAAGAAGTACAATTACAAATATGGGAGCAGAACTTGGGGCAACAACATCGCTTTTTCCAAGTGATGAACAAACTCATATCTTCTTGAAAAAACAAAATCGTGAAGATGATTTTAAAGAATTATTACCAGATGAAAATGCGTATTATGATGAAATAATTGAAATTGATTTATCCACAATTGAACCACTTGTTGCAGCACCTCATTCACCAGATAATATTCAAACGGTTGAAGAAGTGAAAGGTAAGAAGATTGATCAAGTGTGTATTGGATCATGTACAAACAGTTCATTTACAGACTTATGTACAGTTGCTAATATACTAAAGGGTAAAAAGGTACATCCAGATGTATCACTAACAATTTCATTTGGTTCTAAACAAGTATTAGAAATGTTGGCTGATTGTGGCGCACTTTCAACACTTATTGCAAGTGGCGCGCGTTTATTAGAATCAACATGTGGACCATGTATTGGTATGGGTCAATCGCCTAAAACAGATGCTGTTTCACTTCGAACATTTAATCGTAATTTCTATGGACGTTCAGGAACAATGTCAGCGGGAGTTTATTTGGTATCACCAGAAACTGCGGCCGTTTCTGCAATAACTGGTGTATTTACATCACCGATGGAAGTTGCATTTGAAAAGGCAGTAATGCCAGAGAAATTCGCAATTGATGATTCGATGATTCTAGTACCTGATTGTGATCCAAACAAACCAATTGAAAAGGGTCCAAATATTAAAGATTTACCATCAAAGAAACCATTATCTACAATTGATAAAAAAGTAATGATTAAAGTAGAAGATAATATTACTACAGATCATATTATGCCAGCGGGTGCAAAAGTATTACCTTATCGTAGTAATATTGAAAAAATTAGTGAATTCTGTTTTAGCCAAATTGACGAAGGATTTGCGGCACGCTGTCAAGAAAACCACGGTGGAATTATTATCGCAAGAGAAAACTATGGTCAAGGATCTTCACGTGAGCATGCGGCACTAGCACCGATGTATTTAGGTATTGAAGCAGTTATTGCGAAAAGTTATGCACGGATTCATCAACAAAATCTAATAAACTCAGGAATTCTTCCTGTATACTTTTTGAAGGATGAAGATTATGATCAAATTGATTTATACGATGAGTTAGAATTTGTCGATGTATTAAATATAACTCCAAATAAGAATATTATCGTTCGTAATAAAACAAAGATGATAGAGTTTGAAGTAGGACAATATTGTACTGCTGAACAAATCCAAATTATTAAGAATGGTGGATTATTGAACACAATACGATTAAACCAAAAATAAAAGAACAGGAATGTTCTTTTATTTTGTCATATATTTTTCAGCGATGCGGATTCCATCAACGGCACTTGACATAATACCACCAGCATAGCCAGCACCTTCTCCACAAGGATAGAGGTTTTCAAGGGTTGTACTATGTCCCAAATCATTTCTTGTTAAGCGAACTGGGCTACTTGATCTAGTTTCTACACCTGTCATAATACCTCCGCCATCAGCGAATCCGGGAATTCTACGATTGAAAGCAAGAAGTGCTTCTTTAAGTGCGATATTAATTTCATCACTAAATAGTGTACTTAAATCTGCAAATGTTGTTCCTAAACAATAAGAAGGTTTAACATCTTGGAAATCAGTAGAGATTTGATTAGCTAGATAATCTTTGATTAACTGAACAGGGGCATTGTAATTACCACCACCAAGTTCAAAGGCTTTTCTTTCAATTGCTTCTTGATAATCAAATCCATCAAGAACAGAACCTTTATAAAAGTCTTTTACAGGAACTTGAACAAGAACTGCACTGTTGGCATTTTCTTGACTACGATCATGTTCACTCATACCATTAACTACAAGTGTTTCTTCAATTGAAGAACTTGGAATGACAAACCCTCCAGGACACATACAGAAGCTGTATACGCCACGTTCATTGGTTGCAGTATGTGTTAAATGGTATTCTGCAGTTCTTAAGCGTGGATGGTTATAGAACTCACCATATTGATTCTTATCAATGAATTGTTGATGATGTTCAACGCGAACACCAATCGCAAAGCTTTTTGGTTCAACACAAACATTTTGTGCGACTAATTTTTCAATGGTGTCTTTTGCACTATGTCCTACACACAAGAAGACTGTATCAGTATCAATAGTACCTTGACTAGTTTGAACACCCGTGATTTTTCCTTCATGAAGAATCAAGTTTTCAAAACGAGTATTGAATTTAACTTCTCCGCCTAAACGAATAATTTTTTCACGAATATTTTTTACGATATCTCTTAATTTATCGGTACCAATATGCGGATGAGCTTCATAACGAATACTTTCATCAGCACCAGCTTCAATAAATTCATCGATGACTTTAATTACACGGTTATCCTTGATACGTGTAGTAAGTTTACCATCAGAGAAAGTACCAGCTCCACCTTCACCGAATTGAACATTACTTTCAGGATTTAGTAGACCTTGTTTCCAAAATTGATCTACGTCATGAACTCTTTGATCAACAGCACTACCACGTTCTAGAATAATTGGATTATATCCAGCTTCAGCAAGTAACAAAGAAGTGAATAAACCAGAAGGTCCTAATCCAACAACAACTGGACGAGAAGTAGCAACGAATGTTACTTCAGGTAAAGTGTAGCTAGGTTTTTCACCCACTGTTACATCTTTATTGGTCAAGAATCTTTTTTCATTTTTAACTTCTACTAAAACAGAATACACGAATTGAATCGGTTCTTTTCTAGCATCAATTGATTCTTTTAAGATTTGAAACGAATGTATATCGCCAAGTGAACATCCAAGTTTTTTTGAAACTACCTCTTTTGTGCATGTTTGGTCGAGCGTACATTTTATTTGATTTACGATTATCATATTTATCACCCATGGTATTATACCATGCTATAATGCTAATAGATACGGAGGACTTAAATATGAGAAAATTAATTATCATACTGCTTTCCGTTGTAGTTCTAGGACTAGCTGGATGTTCAAGTAAACCAGGAAATACTGATACAAAGAATACTCCTACACCAACCCCAATTTCAACTTCAACGCCAAAAGCAACAGACAAAACAGAGGAGCAAACAGGTATTGTTTTAACCGATACATATGTATTGGGTACCTTTGTTGAAGAAACTAAGACAGACCCAACAACAATTTCATTCAAGGAAGATGGTACATTTACATCAATGGTTAATACATGTTCAGGTATGATGGATGTGACTGGTACGTATAGTTTGGATGGTGATACAGTATCTTTGTTTATTCCAAATGAGACAGGTGTTTTTTATTTGGATCATGATCAACCATTTGAATTCATTATTACTAAAGACTCACTTAAACATAAAACTGACAATGCATTCTCATGTGCAAATGTTGGTGATTATTTGCCAAAATAAAAAGAACGTCAGTTCTTTTTATTTTGGATAGTTCTTTTTAATTGAAGAATGTTTTTTTCGATTTTATAAATTGTTTTTAAGAATTCCTCGTCACTTTTACCACTAGGATCTTCTAATCCCCAATCTTCATGGTAAGTATGTGCAACTGCAGGACATTCAACATTACAACCCATTGTAATTAAAATATCAATCGGAGGTAAATCAGTAATCAGTTTACTGAACTGTGTTTCTTCCATATCAATACCATGGGTTTGTTTTAATAAACGTACAGCGTCTTGATTAATTTTATCAACAATAACAGTTCCAGCACTATAGCAATCAAACATATCGTCTGCTATTCTTTTACAAAGAGCTTCAGCAATTTGTGATCTGCATGAGTTGTGAACACAGACAAAAGCAACTTTTGTTTTATTTTCCATCGATAATACCTTTTAAAAGATTATACAATTCACTGTTGCGACTATAATCAGCAACACGAACGATATCAACTACTCCTTGGTCATGAAGTTTATTGAAATTATCTAAAGTTTCATGGGGTTGATGAACAAATATTGCAGTACCACCATGAGTTTTCATAAATTCCATGGCATACACATCAGTAAGACCATCTCCTAAATAAACCATGTTTGTACAATCGTAATTAGGGTTACCATGTGCTTCACATATTTCTTTAATCTTATCAACTTTTTTACGGTCGTTCATGGCGTAATCAATTCCATAAGCATTTCCATCTTTATCATAAGCAAAAGTTGTACCATAGATTTCTTTAAAGTATTTTGCAATAGGTGTATGTAAAAGTGGAATCTTAAATCCAGAACTTACTAAATAATGATCTGCAGAGTCTTTAAAGTCTTCAAAATAATCAAAAACACCAGGATTATAATCGGATATATTTGTAGCTTTCGCAAATGTTTCATCTGTTAAAGGATACCCTTTTTCTTTAAGTACATTTAAGAAAGTTATATAGTAAGCATCAAAAACATCACTTTTAGGATTTTCATGAATCCATTCTTTCATTTTTTGTTCGTAATACTCAGGTGTACATCCTAATTCATCCATAAGATTAACACGAGGTACAGAGTTCGTGGTTAATGTTCCATCGTAATCATAAATCAAAATTGGTTTATTCATAAGTTTACCTACTTTCTCAATGAACTAATTATAATGAAATAAAAGAGTTAACGCAATCATTACATCTTATAAAATCATAGTCAATGAAACGGGTTCATGATAAAATGAGGATGGTGAAAAATATGATAGTGACAAGTGAAACAATGAAAAAATGTGAAGAGAAATCAACTTTTTCAAGCGAAGAACTTATGGAAGAAGTTGCTTTTAAACTTGCTATCGAAATAAAGAAAAGACATGATATTAGTACTAGTATTTGTATTGTATGTGGACAGGGGAATAATGGTGGCGACGGGTTTGCCTGTGCACGTATATTATTAGGTGAAGGATACAATGTATTTGTTCTTCCTATTGAAACCAAACAAAAAACAGATGAGTCACAGAAAAACAGAGACTTATTAAATAAAAAGAACGTTATAACCTTTAATAAGGCGCAAGAAAAATCTTTTGATATCATAATCGATGCAGTTTATGGATTTGGATTCAAAGGTTCTTTACTGGATAAAATAAGACCAATTATGAAATGGATAAATGAATCAAAAGGGTTAGTGTATTCTATTGATATTAATAGTGGGGCTGAAGCAGATAGTGGAAGATATGATAGAGATACGATTAAATCGACAATAACATTCGCACTTGGGTATTTAAAACCAATTCATTGTTTAAGAAAAGATCATTTCTTATTTCAACAAGTAGTATGTATTCCTTTAAGAATACCAGAACCTAAAAAATCTGATTGCATTGAAATGGATGAAGATAAATTCATTGAAGGACTACCTAAACTAAGAGAAGATGGCTATAAAGGACAAACTGGAAAAGCGTTATTAATAGGTGGATGTGTAGGGATGGTTGGAGCATTAGCCCTAAATATATTGGGTGCAAAAGCAAGTGGTTCTACTTATCTACATGTTGCTTGTGATGAAGCAATATATCCAATCTTAGCTTCAAGAGAAATTACACCTATTTTCCATCCGTTTACAAAAGACACAGTATCAGCTGTTCTTAGACCATTGATACCTGAAGTAAATGCAATTGGATTTGGAAGTGGTGCAACTTATTTAGAAGTAAAAAGAAAGATCCAAGAACTAATCCTTCAACAATCAGTAACACCCGTTGTTTTAGATGCTGAAGCAATAAGGCTTCTTATAGGAAATTTATATATTCTAAAATTAATTCAGACACCAGTAGTGTTAACACCACATTTAAAAGAATTTGCGGACTTAGTTGGTTTGCCTATTGAAGTAATAAATGCGGATAAGATAAAAATTGCCCAAGAATTTGCCAAGGAATATCATGTTATTCTAGTGTTGAAAGGACCATGTACACTCGTAGTTTCACCATTTGGTGAGTATTATATTAATCAAACAGGTAATGCTTCACTGGCGCGTGCAGGTAGTGGGGATTTATTAACAGGATTAATTACTGGGTTTATAAGTCAAAAGAAAGATATAATAATTTCAGTAGTCATGGCGGTATGGTTACATGGTAAGGCTGCTGATTTAGCTATCCAAAAACATCCTATGACAACCATGCAACCTGAATATTTGATTGAAGCAATTGAAGATTTTTATTTTAGTAAGAAGAGGTAGCACTTCACAGAGCACCTCTTTCTTTGTATAATATAAGACGAATGTAATGAAGAGCTGGCCGAGCGGTTGAAGGCACCATCTTGGAAAGGTGGCGTAGTGCAAGCTACCATGGGTTCGAATCCCATGCTCTTCGCCAATTTATTGTACTATTTTTATTCTTTATATATCATTGAATAGATAACGCGGCCAAATTTATGGCTGCTTTTTTATAAAATTTTTTAATTATAACTGCTATTATTGGTTTCTTTATTTGGTAATCGAATAAATAATATTCATCATTTATCTCTATTTCAAGGGAAAGTATACTTGCAGTGTTAACAGTTTTACGGTGTCTGAAATCATGATATAGTAAATATAATAAAATTCATAAAATATGTAGGAGATAACTAGTATGAGCATAAGTCCTTTTGATCAGTTTCCAAGTATTAAGACAGAAGAAATAACATTAAGAAAAATTGTTCCATCGGACATTGATTTACTTTTCGAGATATATAGTAACGAAATGCTTTTTTGTCATTCTCCCAATATGCTAAAAAAGAACAAAGATACAGTTGCGAATATGATTGGACATTTTGAAAGAGATTTTAATAAAAAGAAAATCATTTTTATGGGAATATGTCGTACGAGTAAGCCAGATGAAATCGTTGGAGTTGCTGAAATGTTTGACTATGATAGCCATATTAATATGATAACAATTGGGTATCGATTGAATAATCGCTTTTGGGGACAAGGTATTGCGACCAAAACAGTCAGCATTATGGTGGATTATCTATTTAATGAAATCGGTATTAATCGTATTCAAGCTTTTGTTATGCCGGAAAATATTAAATCGCTTCGTGTTTTAGAACGTAATAAATTTATAAAAGAAGGTTTGATTAGGCAAGGAAATATTTGGAAAGGATTAGGTGTTATCGATCTCATCTTGTATTCAATGATAAAAAGTGACTACACTAAATGAGTAGAATTTAATCTAATGTAGGACAGAAATTTTGATTAGTTTTATTGGAAATAATGAACCCTTTGTTATAAAGGATCTTCTATTTTTTATGTCATTGATCACTGCAAGTAATCAAAGTATGATATGATTATTCAGAAGAAATAAATTTTCCATGGGTAAATTAAGTTAATATTTAATAAGGAGAAGCGAATGAACAATAAAAATGAAATATTATTAGTACTTACTGATAAATGGTGTGATTGGGAAGCAAGTTATGTTTGTGCTGTGACCAACTCTTATTTAGATTATTCAGTTAAAACAATTGCGGTTGATAAAAAACCAAAAGTATCAATGGGGAATATATCTGCTAATATTGATTGCTGTATAGAGGATGATATTGATTTTTCTAATGTTGCTATTGTTGTGCTAACAGGTGGTCTTTCTTGGGGAGAACATGATTACGATGATATTGCGAAATTCATTAAAACGGTTGTCAGCAACAATATCCCTGTTGCAGCTATATGCAGTGCTACGACATTTTTATGTAGACAAGGATTCTTGAATAATGTTAAACACACAGGAGATAGCTTAGAATTATTCCAAAGTCAAAAAGGATACAGTGGTGAGAATTTATATATTCCAGCACAAGTTGTAGTAGATAATGGATTCATTACTGCAAACGAAACTGCTGCTGTAGAATTTGCATATGAAATATTTAAACTTTTAAATATAGATGCTAATGAAACGACTGTATGGTATGACAATTTCAAGAATGGTGCTATTCGCTAAGTTTAAATGAATAGCAACTTGTTTAATTACATTTAATATTAATAAGAGGAGAATTAATTTGATTACTCAAATTGATATACAAATTATGATGTGGATTCAAGAACATATGCAATCTGAATTCATGGATTCGTTTATGAAGTTTATTACGTGGATTGGCGATTGGATGTTGTTATGGGCAATCCTTTTTGTCATCTATTTTATTTTTAAGAAAAAAGATCGTAATGCAAAAATACTTGCACTGTCATTATGCATTTCTTTTCTAGTAAATCAAGTGATTTTAAAAAACATGGTTCGTCGACCACGCCCTTTTATAGAGAATGCCCAGCTTCCTTCTTTGATAAAAGAGCCTACATCTTATTCGTTTCCATCTAGTCATAGTGCTACATCATTTGCGGTTGCAAGTGCATTATCATTAACTAATAAATCATTGAGGTTTATTAGTTATCTTCTTGCATCGTTAATTGCGTTTTCAAGAGTGTATTTAAATGTTCATCATCCAAGTGATGTTGTTGTAGGTGCTTTGGTAGGTATATTGTCAACGATTGTTGCAGAAAAAATTATAAATTGGTTTGAAAAATACAAGTTATCTAAATAAATAGTAAACAAGAAAATTGATTTGTTACACAAATCATTCTAAAAACCTTTATTAGACACAAATTCCTCTCTCGTTGAGTCTGTGTCTAATGAACTCTGTTATCTTCTATGTTATTAGGTAGTTATTCGTGAAGATTGAATTTATTAGCGTAGACTTAGATTCCACCAACAAGTTCATCAAAGTTCAAATCCATCATCTAACAGTGGTGGCATTCAAAGCTTTGTTGAAGGTGGTTTCTTTTTTTATTATATTAAGCTAAGCAGTGGATGTTCTGTTGGCTTTGCATTCTTGAAGATTTGTTTCATTGCATAGTCTTCTATGATGATTTTAATAATTCCTTCTAAGTTATGCTTCCTTAGATAAATAAAGATGATTGGAGTTGGAGATTGGTTTCATAATGGAGACCTTTCCTATAAGATAAAAAACGCATATCAACTTTTAAATAAAGGATATGCGTTTATTTTATGCTTGGTGCCCGAGACCGGAATCGAACCGGTACGGTATCGCTACCGACGGATTTTGAGTCCGTTGCGTCTACCAATTTCACCACTCGGGCGGTGCTTTAATATAATAACCTATTGATTGTCAAAAATCAATATTTCTTGTGTTATTTAAGCAGTATGATAGAATAACTAGAAATATGAGGAGGTCGTTTATGAAAATATCAATGCCTACAAACAAGAACAGTTTGACACAAGTATCGAATAGTTTTCGCCGCTTTTTAAACTGTAAACTATATCATGAATCAGATGCAAAGCTAGATGAATGGATTGAAAATAATGAAATTGAGCAGCTATTAGTTGTTTTAGTAGATGGAATGGGATATAACCAATTAGAAAAATACTTATCAGAGGATATGTTTTTACGAAAATATTGTCGTCATAAAGTTGAAACAGTGTATCCTACTTCAACGGTTCCATCAACAACAGCTATTCGTACAGGTAAGTTTCCTGTTGAATCAGGGTGGATGGCTTGGCAACAATATGTACCAGAGGTAGATGATAACTATACAATGTATAGAGATGCTGGTTATTATAATGAATATCATTATTCACCAGAGCAAAAAGAAAAGATTTATCCTATGGATCTACTTGTAAATGATACCAGTCTTAAAAACGAAACTGCAGTTGAAGTTTTTCCAGCCTGGATTCATGGAAGAAATGAAGATTTTCCATCACTATGTAATGAGGCGAATGAATACCTAAAAGTAGGATATAAATATGCATATGTATATTGGGATGTGTATGATGGTACGATGCATGAGACTGGTGTTGGAAGTAAAGAGTCATTAGAGGAATTATATGAAGTAAATCAAACATTACATAATTTAACAATGATGTTAGATAGTCATGTAGGTTTGATTGTCATTGCTGATCATGGACATGTGGATGTGGATAGTGTAAATATTCACGACTATCCTCAACTTACTCAAATGTTCAGAAAAATGCCAGGTATGGAACTTCGTTGTGCAAGTTTATTTATAAAAGATGAATGTAAAGATTCATTCAAAGAAGAGTTTAATAAAGTATTAGGTGATAAATTCTTATTGCTATCTAAAGAAGAGGTAATGGAAAAGAATTTATTTGGGATAGGTATACAACATCCAGCGTTTGAAAATATTATTGGTGATTTTGTAGCCTGTGCAATTGATAAAACAAACCTAATCTATCGTGAAAATGATTCCGTTTTTAAAGGTTATCATGGTGGGTTAACTGAAGATGAACGTTATGTTCCAGTTATTACATTTTGTAAATAATAGTTAATGAATCATAAGGGTTGTTAGTCAACTCTTATTTTTTAATTTGACGAGAGGGTTAAAGTAGTTTATGATATTCATATCAAATTATTTTGATGTGAGGTTATTATGAAACATGAACGCAATGCGACAATTTTCAAAGCTTTCTGTGATGAAAAACGCTTGATAATACTAGAATTACTCCAAAATGGAGAAAAATGTGCATGTAAATTGATTGAAGAAACAGGCATAGCGCAGTCTGCACTTTCTTATCATATGCGAATACTTTGTGATGCTGGGATAGTTGTTGGTCGTCAAGAAGGTAAATGGATTCACTATCGAATTAATGAGAATGGCGCAACTTTAGCGATTCAAATACTAAAAGATATTACTACAGTAAAATAGTCATCAAGGATGACTATTATTTAGAAGTTTCAAATCAAAAAAAATTGATGTGAAGGAGTTATTATGACTGAAATATGGGATTTTATACAAAATCAATTATTAGGGATGAAATGGTTGAATGAACTCATTGCTTTTTTGCTTACTCGTGTTGGTATTGATACTTCAACACGGATAGGTGGTAGTTTGCAGTTTTTCATCTATGATGTCTTGAAGATTACACTATTGTTATGTTTATTAATTTTTATTATTTCTTATATACAAAGTTATTTTCCACCCGAGAGAAGTAAGAAAATACTGGGTAGATTCCATGGATTAGGTGCAAATATTGCCGCGGCATTATTAGGAACAGTGACACCATTTTGTTCATGCTCATCCATTCCACTATTCATTGGTTTTACCAGTGCTGGTTTACCAATAGGTGTTACATTTTCATTTCTAATCTCTTCTCCAATGGTTGATTTAGGTAGTTTGGTATTACTTATGAGTATCTTTGGTACAAAGGTTGCGGTAATGTATGTAATTCTTGGATTAATAATTGCTGTTGTAGGTGGTGCACTTATTGAGAGAATGCATATGGAGAAATACATTGAAGGATTCATAATGACTGCCAAACATGTAGATATGGAAGAATCAACTCTTTCTGTGAAGGAAAGAATAGAATATGCGAAGGAACAAGTTTCTTCAACATTTAAGAAAGTATTTCCTTATATTTTAGTTGGAGTAGGAATAGGGGCTCTTATTCATAATTGGATTCCAGAAACTTGGATTGAAACAGTATTAGGTAGCAATAATCCGTTTGGTGTAATTCTTGCGACTTTATTGGGGGTGCCAATGTATGCCGATATTTTTGGGACAATTCCTGTGGCAGAAGCATTACTTACAAAAGGTGCTTTGCTTGGAACTGTACTTGCATTCATGATGGCAGTAACTACATTAAGCTTACCTTCAATGATTATGTTGAAGAAAGCAATGAAACCCAAACTATTAGCTTTATTCATTGCGATATGTACTATAGGTATCATCATAGTTGGATATATATTTAATATATTACATGGCTTTTTAATCATTTAAAGAGGAGGTTAATATGAAGCTATTTAAAACAAAAGAGCAACCTTGTTGTTGCAAAGACGTAGATTCTAAGAAGATGGAATCAGCATGTTCATGTACATCTGATCAAGGCGCAAAAGTATTAGGATCTGGATGTAAGAAATGTATGGCATTAGAAGAGGCAACGAAAAAAGCTATAGAGGAATTAGGACTAGATATTGAAGTGAGTCATGTTACAGACTTTGCTGAAATTGCAAGTTACGGTGTTATGACAACCCCAGCATTGGTATTTAATGGAAAAGTTATTTCGTATGGGAAAGTACTTTCTGTTGATGAAGTTAAAGAAATAGTAAATAAGGAATTACATAATTTGTAATTCCTTATTTATTTTGTGGAGTGTAATTCCTCAGGAGTTATTAAATTGTTCTATAATAACTTTATTGGAGGCTACCTATGTTCATCGAAAACTTAAAAAAAATAAAACAATGGCTATTCTTTGCTTTGTTTTGTGCATTACTGATTTTAATCTTAATGAAGATTGATATTTTTATCGCTATATTTGTAAAAATATCAGGTTTATTAACACCGCTCCTCTACGGATTAGGATTTGCGTTTATCATTAATCTTTTCTCGAGTCACGTCGAAAATTTCTTGAAGAAACATCTTCCAAAAAATAAACGCGTGATGAAAGCATGTCGACCAATGGCAATTTTTATAACTATTTTGATTGCTATTGTCATTTTCTACTTTTTAACGATTGCAATTTTTCCACAACTAATACAAAGCATTCAAATGTTTGCGAAACAATTACCAAGTTATTTAAAATCAATTCAAGATTTATTAAATCAATTATTTCAAACATTGAAATTGGACTATGTTGTTAATTTTACACAATCCGAATCATGGAACACTATATTACCTCAAGTAACGAATTATCTTACAAAAGTACTACCTGATCTTTATAAAAATGCAATGAGTATATCCATGGTATTCTTGAATGTATTTATGGGATTTATGATTTGCTTCTATTTTTTAATTGATAAAGAAAAGTTTATCTTACAAGCAAAAAAGATTGTTGCAGCAATATTTCCTGTGAAAGTATCAAATAAAATATTAGATATTAGCAAAAAAAGTAATCATACTTTTTCCATGTATATTCGTGGACAATTAATTGAATGTTTATTAGAAGGAATTATTTTTGTGATTGTCCTATCATTGCTAAGATTTCCGTATGCCTTATTAATCGGCAGTATGGTTTGTGTTTTGAGCATTATTCCAGTATTAGGGGCAACATTTGTATGTATCTTTGGATTTCTCTTAATACTTGCGATTAATCCACTTCAAGCAGTACTCTTTGTGGTTGTTTATCAAGTTATTCAACAACTTGAAAGTAGTTTGTTATATCCAAGAGTTGTTGGTAATTCAGTTGGATTACCTGGTGTTTTGGTTTTAACATCAGTCTTTCTTTGCGGTGGTTTGTTTGGTATAATCGGGGTATTACTTGGAGTTCCTCTAACCGCAGTGGTTTATACTCTATTTAGAGAATTCATCTATTTCTTGCTAAACCATAGAAATGTTGAAGTTGTAGGAAACGAAGTAATAGAGAAAAAGAACTAGGGGGAATTTATATGAAAAAATTATTTGACATTAGAATTGAAAAAGAAGGAATACAAAACAGATAGGAGAATTTAATGTTAGATAACAAAGGTTTTGATTTATGGTCAAAGGATTATGATAAGTCCGTTAATCTTAGTGAGGAAAACGATAAGTATCCATTCGCAGGATATCGCAATTTATTGGGAATGATTTATTCCATGATTAGATGTGGACAAGGAAATAAAGTGTTGGATATTGGCATTGGAACAGGTATACTTGCAAAGCGCCTCTATGATGATGGTTATGAAATAACAGGTATCGATTTTTCAAAAAATATGCTTGAAATGGTAAAAGAAAAAATGCCCAATGCTAATTTAGTTGAACATGATTTTTCTTTAGGATATCCAAGGCAATTAGCAACAGAAAAGTTTGATGCCATTGTTTGCACCTATGCAATTCATCATCTCGATGATAATCAAAAAGTGATATTCATTGAAGAATTACAAACTCATTTAAATGAAACAGGATTTATTTACATTGGTGATGTCGCATTTGAGACAGTTAGTGAATGTGAAAAATGTAAAGTTGAAAATGATGAATGTTGGGATCATGACGAGATTTATCCAGTACTAGAAATTTTAGCACCACGAATCAAAAATATTCGTTTTATAAGAAGTAGTCATTGCTCTGGTGTGTTTATAATTGGTAAATAATACAACGTACTAAAACAAGAGAGTATCTGTCACTTTTTTTCACGAAAGAGCTATAATGAACATGACAAAAGTCATGTTCTTTTTCATTGTATGGGGTAAATTATGAAACGATATATTATGATTTGTATACTTATTTTTGGGATAGTTGTAAGCGGAGGATTTATCTATTTAAACTTTTATGTTAATGAAAATTTCTTTGTAGACAAAGTTAATGGTGAAAACATTAGTACGATTGCGATTGTTAAAGGGGATAAGGTATACCAAGTAGATGATAATTCACAACTCAAAGAAATATTTATCAAAGGGGTAAATATTGGTCTAGGGAAACCAAATGCTTTTCCAGGTGAAGTTGCAATTACAAAAGTTGAATATAGCAGATGGTTTGAAAAAATCAAAGAAATGGGTGCGGATTATATAAGAGTTTATACACTTCAGTCACCAGATTTTTATGATGCTTTGTATGAATTCAATATGGTGTCAGATCCACTTTATCTTATCCAAGAAGCATACATGAATGAAGATTATATTAATCAATATAAAGATGTTTATAATGAGCAAATAAGTTCTGATTTCAAAACGGAAATAGAAAATATTATTGATGCCATTCATGGTAATGCGAATATTGAAAAAGTTACGGGACATGCTTATGGTAATTATACAAGTGATGTTAGTAAATATACGGTTATGCTTCTATTGGGGATTGAGTTTGATGGCGAGACAATTGAAACAACTAATCGTAACAATGCTAATCAAACAAGTTATAATGGTGAATACCTATATACCAAAAATGCAACGCCCTTTGAAATCTTCTTAGCAATGAATGGAGACTATACAATTAAATATGAAACAGATAATTATCAAAAACAAACAATAATAGGTTTTGCAAATTGGCCAACAAGTGATCCCCTTGATCATCCAAATGAGCCAGAAGATATGAATAAGATGCAAGGATTTGATGTTGAACATATTTTAAAAAAGAATAATTTTGTTAGTGGTATGGTAGCTTCATACCATGTGTATCCTTATTATCCAGATTTTTTGAATTTTGAAGACCAAAGCAAATTCTTGACTTCACCATCTACAAATCCATATCAAGACTATTTAAAACGATTGAATGAACACCATTCAATTCCGGTGCTTATTGCAGAATATGGAGTACCTACTTCAAGGGGAGTAACTCATATTGATAGTACTAGAGGGTTTAACCAAGGTGGAATGTCGGAGCAAGAACAAGGCAATGCAATGCTAGCGATGACGCAAGATATTAAAGATGCAGGAATGTGTGGTTCAATTATATTCTCATGGCAAGACGAATGGTTCAAACGTACATGGAATACAATGGAACTAACATCAGCAAGTGGTAGATCAGTATGGCATGATATACAAACATCAGAATCAACATTTGGTTTATTGGCATTTGATTCAAACGAAGAACTATTGAAATCTTCTTATCTTGAAAATAATGATTTAACAATAAAAGTTAAAAGTGATGCAGAATATTTAACCATAAGCCTAAATAAAAAAGATTTAAATTTAAGTGACGATCATTTTGAATTATTTTTTGATACAACAGATTCTTCAGGATTTAATTTTCTTGATAATAGGCAATTAAAGTCATTCATGGATTTCTATTTGAGTATTAATGGAGAGAGTAATAGTGAATTGTTTGTAGACCCATATTATGACAATTTTAATTATTTGTTTGGAAGGCAATTAAATATTAATTTGCCAATTGAACAAAATTCGATATTGACGAGTGCTGAACTTAATCCAATAAGACTTCGTTTAAGAAATAGGATTAGGATTCCTGAAACGCAACAAGAAGTAGAACCGAGCTATTACACAACAGGAAAATTAACATATGGTAACATTGATAAAACAAGCAAAGACTATAAACCAGGAAATGATTTTTATGTTACTGATGATACAATTACAATAAGAATTGCATGGGGGTTATTGAATTTTAGTAATCCAAGTCAAGGAATGATTCTTGATGATTTCTACAACCCATATATAGAACATATTGATGGAGTAGAAATGAAAACCAAACAAATTAGTCAGATATCTTTGGGAATCACAGTTAACAATAATGAAATAGACTATATCGACATTCCATTACATTATTGGGAACAAGTAGATTATCAAGAAAGACTTAAAGAATCCTATACTATAGTAAAGGAGGTGTGGAGTCATGACTAATATTGCACTATTTTTATTTAATTTACCTTTATTAATTAAGCTCTTTTTGGTATTACTATTGTTTTATTTGTACATCATTGCGTGTATTCAACTCTACACAGTATTAGAAACACATAAGATTCAAAAAGATGAAAAAAAAGAAAGACAAATGCACAAAGAGTACGGTTTGAAAATTGAAAAAATGTTAGATAATATCATTGAGAATAAAATAGAGGATAATCACGATATTTTACAATATAGAACTTTAGCGATGAATAATCGGTTTTTCGCTATTATGTTTTTTAAACGATTAACCAGTAGAATAAGAAAATATACTGATTCTTCTAAAACAAACTTTTTTATTCAAAGAAAGCGACTATTAGAATTTGTTTATGATTTAGAGTTATATAAAATTGTGATACATTATCAAAAAGAATTAGGTATATACAATACTTTATCAATTTTAAGTATTCTTCGCGATAAACGGTCAATATCTTTTTTCAAGGAATATGAAATGATTGTATTCAAAAGAAAGAATATATTGTTGGGTTATTATGTGATGCTTGGCTATGCAAGGATGGGACAATTGCCGTTGTTCAAACCGATTTTCGATAAAATTATTGATGCTCGTGAGATTTCAAGTGAAGAAATGTATGTGGGATTACTGGATAGTTGTGAAGAAAATGTTATAGATTGGCAAGAAGATGCATTATTGCATGGAAATATTAATCATAAAATTATAGCGTTACTTTTCTTTACAGAATTACAAGATTCTAAGTATTATTCATTTGCGCGGAGTGAACTTGAGAATTTAAATACAAAAACCGAATTGACGGAAAAAGAAAACGAGTATAAAAGTAAACTTCAGTATTATTTAGATAAGCAATTTGGATCAACGCTCGATTCTATTTTTCAAAAGGGTGAGAATAAAATGGAAATAACGGAAAGGGTAGGGATCATGCCATGAATATTAGTGAATTTGTTTTAGTATTCAATGATGCGATTGTCATCTATACATTAATCATTCTTACTTTTTTCTGTATTTCAATTATTACTGCCTCTATTTATTTATCAAAACATAAACGAGAGGAAAAAGAGTTAGGTACATATTTTGATGGAATGCCAGAAAGATATATTCCAGTATCAATACTTGTCCCATCGTATAATGAGGAGCAAGTTATCGTAGAAAGTATTCTTTCACTGATGAAACTAGACTATGAAGAGTATGAGGTAATCGTGGTCAATGATGGTTCATCCGATAATACATTTCAAGTTGTAATCGATTATTTCAAATTACAGCCTAAAAAAATTCGCTTTAAAGAGTCATTAGAGACGCAACAAATTAAACAGATTTATGAAGGACATATCAACAATCATCATTTACTTGTAGTAGATAAAGAAAATGGTGGTAAATCGGATGCTTTAAATGCGGGGATAAATATTAGTAAGTACCCACTATTCATAGCGATGGACGCTGACTGTATTATAAAGCCAGATGCAGTACATCATCTTGTATTTCCGATGTTGATGGATAAACGTACAATTGCAGTTGGAGGTAATATAAAAATATCAAATAATCTGATAATAGAGAATGGTGAAGTAGTTGAACAAAAGATGCCCAAAGGATTCTTTGTAATCTATCAAATAATTGAATATATGAGGGTATTTATGATTTCACGAATTGCATGGAATCAGTATAAGAGTAACTTGATTATTTCTGGTGCTTTTGGACTTTTTAGAAAAGATAAAGTAATTGAAGTGGGTGGATATCGGACGGATACAGTAGGTGAAGATATGGAACTTGTAGTTCGATTGAATTTATTCCAAATTGAACATAATCGTGAATATCGTATTCAAAACCAAGTTGATGCATATTGCTTTACGCAAGTCCCTAATAAATTTAAAGACTTTAAAAATCAAAGAATACGTTGGCATGTTGGTCTTATGCAAAGTATCTATTTCCATCGTAAATCAATTTTTAATTTTAAGTATCATCGTGTAGGATTAATTGGTATTACATACTATACTTTCTTTGAAATGCTTTCAGCTGTCATAGAGATATTTGGTTATGTGGTTATACTTATTGCGATTGCCTTAGGGTTATTTAATATGCAGATATATATTTTCTTATTATCAGTAGTAATTTTATATAGCTTTCTAGTAACAATCTCGGCAATGACATTAGAACAATATTCGTTGGAAAATAAGACTTCTTTTGGTCTGATCGCAAAGTTAACGATTTTATCACTTTTTGAACCGTTTATTTATCGCCAACTTTGTAACTTCATTCGTATTTATGCAATGTTTCGATATAAATCATATAAGAACAAATGGAATAAAGGGAAAAGAATGCAATATGAAAATAAATAAAATGTTAGTGTATTCTAACATTTTTCTTTTTGGGGACTTGACTTAAAAAGTCTACCGACGTAGACTTAAAGGAGACATAATTATTAGGGGAGAGCAGTGTATGGAGTTTTTTACTACTATCTTAAATATGAGTTTTATAGCTTCAATAATTGCGATTCTAGTATTTATATTAAGATTATTTTTGAGAAAAGTTCCGCGGATATTTTCTTATTTACTGTGGAGTTTTGTTTTCATACGTTTAATATTACCTTTTTCATTTGAGAGTTCACTTAGTATTTTTAATTTAGGAACGCAAAATATAAATACCATGGGAGCGCCCGAGTTTATTGCCCCACGTGTCGAAAATAGTAGTAATCCGATAGTAACACCACCGAGTGAAGAGGAAATTATATTTGAACCATTAAATACAATAGAAACAGAAGTATCTATTCCCAATCAACCTATTGATTCAAATATAGAAGATATAAATCCTGTTCAAAAACAAATGAATATCATTGAGATATTACCTTATGTGTGGCTTATTGGTATGATTTTTTATGTACTTATATTATGTTCGCAAGATATTCAATTAAGGAAAAAGCTGCAGTTTTCTATTCGTATTGAAAAAAATATCTACGAATGTGAAGAAATTTCTATGCCATTTTTATATGGTATTATCAAACCTAAGATATTTCTTCCAAGTGGGTTAAGTGAAAATCAAATTACATACATTGTTGCTCATGAGAAAATTCATTTAAAACGATTTGATTATTTAATTAAGATGATTGCTACAATATTATTGGGTATTCATTGGTTTAATCCAATTCTTTGGATTAGCTATAATTTGATGATAGAAGATATGGAGATGTCTTGTGATGAAGGAGCATTAAAAATTCTTGGACTACAAAGCAAACGAGATTATGGAATTACACTTCTTCAACTTTCTTCAAGAACATTTACGACTTCACTAGCATTTAGTGAAAGTAAAACAAAAACACGAATTAAGAATATTGCGAATTATAAAAAACCATCCGTGATTATCGTAATTTTAGTATTATTATGTTTGGTTATATTGTTTATACCTATAATGAGTAATCCTAAGCAATTCAAGAATAATCAACAAGTGATTGAACAAGTAATTGCTTCGCAAGAGTATAAAGACTTAGATAGCTATATGTTCACCTATAAATATGATTTGGATAATATAAATGTTTCGTACAAGGTTTTAGCAGATAATAAAGTAGTAGGAAGATTTAAGATTGATACGAAGGATCAATATGTTTATATTGATACCCAAAGTAAAAAAGTAATTGCGACTGGCTATACAAATGAATTTATCAAACGTATCACAAGACAAGAGACAATGGCATTAGCAAGGGCAATCTTGGTTCATTTCAATGACTATTCATATTTGTATAGTATTTATGAAGAAGCTATTGATTTTTCAGGTGATAACAAATTTACTATAAACAATGTTTCATTCGCAGAAATAAAAGATGCGATGATTATGTATGTTCCGCATGATGCTGATTCAATGTATATTGAAATTTCTTCACCATCAGGGGATACTTTACGCTTACTATATAATTATACAACTAGAAATATTGAAGAAGAATCAAGCAATTTCAATCGCATTTTCAAATCAAAAGATGTTGCAAAAGAAATATTAGATATCATAGTTGAATACTATAAACAAGATGTTGCAAATACAATGATGTGTGCGGTACTTCCAAATAATCAAATAAGTTGTCCTAATGATTTAGGTTATACCGTTCCTAAAAACATAAGTATGATTAATCCGATTAAGGGTTCAACAATGAAATATAACAATGATGATAGAACAATGAGTTTCTCACTTGAAAGTAATGAAAAAATCGCTGTAATGAGTGTTAGTGATGGTGAGGTTATGGATTATGGTGAAAATGAAAAGGGTAAATTTATTAAAATATCATCAGCTGGTAAGAGTGTTTTATATGAAGGATTATCAAATGATAGTTGGTTCGATTACACACAAGCAATTGAAATGGGACAAGTAATTGGATTCATACTACCAACAAATGGCATGGGGACATGTACAATATCGATTGATGATGGATTTACTGAAAATGAATTTAGAAAAATGTTTGCATATACATTGAGAGATGCCAAGAATAGTTTTGTGGTAGAAGAACGTAACTATGATTTCAAAGTGTCTGATGACGTGTATGCACAACTCTATGAAATGGTACAAAATACAGATGCATTTGATTCATATGCAAACCGTGATCCAGTATTAGAAGAGTATTTAAATAATGATCTTTCAATTACGGCACAAATCAATGATTTTCCTACTGTCTCATTTTCACAAGATGTAACTTCGGGTAGATTGTTGATAGATAAGCAGTATTTAATTAAAGAAGAATACACTAATTTTTATGATAATATGGATGCCAGCTTTGTGATTACATTTGAACAAATTCAAAGTTATACACAATTGAAGGCAATTAGTTTTACTGTTAGTTTCTCTAATGGTAGTTATAGTTTTAGTGGGTACTATGACTTTGCGTTAGGCAGGATTATGTCTGGTATAACGGATTTAGATAGTATTCCAGAAGATTTAGTGAATGCGGTAAATAATGTCATTATCACAAATTATCAGACGATACTAGAAGTGGATAATAAAGTAAACACATTGATTGAACAAATGATAAGAGTCATCGAAAAAGATGTGCCAATGACTTCTTATCAATTGGAAGCATTTGAATAAATACCTGCGTATAACGCAGGTATTTTCATAATCATATTCATTGAGAATCCCAAATAGCAGTGCTACGATAAAATTGTAGTTAAGCTACAAAGGGGTCTAGTTTATGTCTAATAAGAATACAAAACATTTAACATTATTTGGTTTTTTTGCATTAACAGCGACAATGGTTATGACTGTTTATGAATATCCAAGTTTTGCATCATCTGGTTTTTCACTTGTATTCTACCTAATTATTGGTGGAATTTTTTGGTTTCTTCCAGTTGCCTTATGTGCGGCGGAAATGGCCACAGTAAAAGGTTGGGATACTGGGGGTGTATATGCTTGGTCGGGCAATATTCTCAATGAAAAGTGGGGATTTGCCAATATTTTCTTTCAATGGTTTCAAGGAACTGTTGGATTTGTAACAATGATTTATTTTATTTTGAGTGCTTTATCTTATGTATTTAATTTTGAACCTTTAAATAGTAATCCAATGGTTCGTTTTATTGGTGTTCTAGTAATCTTCTGGTTATTAACATTTTCGCAATTTAAAGGTACGAAGTTAGCATCGAAAATTTCACGCTATGGTTTTATTATTGGTATATTAGTGCCAGCGTCTATTTTATTCGTTTTAACAATTGCATATTTCTTAACGGGTGGTAAGAGTCTGTTGACCTTTGATATGAAAACATTGATACCAGATTTCTCGAAGATAGATACGTTGGTTGTGTTCGTTTCGTTTATACTTGCATATGCCGGTATTGAAGCTTCCGCCAGTCATGCGAATGAAATGGTGAATGTGAAACGTGATTATCCGATTGCGGTAATTACGCTAGTAATATTAGCGATTGTTTTAAATACAATGGGCGGTATATCCATTGGTTCAGTAGTACCAGCAGATAAGTTAGGATTATCAACAGGTGTATTACAAGGTTTTAAAGGATTGTTAGCACATTTTGGAAATAACTTAGAATGGATTGTTAGAGTTATTGCGATACTTATTGCAGGTGGTGTTCTTGCGGAAACATCAGCTTGGATTGTTGGACCATCATGGGGTATGCAAGTTGCAGGTAAAGCAGGCTTATTGCCACAACAATTATCGAAGACGAATAAAGAAGGTGTACCAACAAATTTCTTGATTCTTCAAGGTGTGATTGTTACCGCTTGGGCAGCAATATTAACATTTGGTGGTAATGGAAATAATAACTTATCTTTCTTTGCGGGAATGGCTTTAACCGTAATTATCTATGCCTTAGCATATATTATCTTCTTTGTGACATATCTTGTTATGGTATCTAAACATAATGATTTACCACGTGCATTCAAAATATCAAAACATAAGATAGTTCAATATTTGTTTGGTGTTTCAGGATTACTATTTTCTATCATTGTATTTATGATTTCATTTATTCCGCCTTCACAATTAAGTGGTAAGAATACATCAATGATTTATATTTCAATTTTAGGTATTAGTTTTGCGGCAATTATTTTCGTACCGTTTATTATTTATCATTTTATGAGAAAAAAGAATCCTTTACCAAAAGGACAAAAAATGCCAGATCTTCACCAAGGAGGAGAATAAACATGAAATATGAAACGATGACTTATCCCCATGCAACAGTAACTAAGAAAGCAGATTATGATTATTTTGCAGTTCCAGGTGATTTACCTTTTCCAACTGAGCAGTATGAAGTAGAATTTACAAGCGATGATGGTGAAATTATCACGTGTGCTTGTAGTGTATTTGAATACCATGTTCTTCATGAAGGTGATTGTGGAGAACTTGTTGTTAAAGATCATCAAATCATTCGATTTGCTGATAAAATTAAAGAATTGAAAGAAGACTCTAGTGCAAACTAGAGTTTTATCATATTTAAGATAATGATATACTTGTAACGAGGTATCATTATGGAACAATGGGATGCATATGATGTACATTTTAATCGGTTAGATAAGACATTATTACGCGGTGAACCAATACCAAGTGGTTATTTTCATGGTGTGGCAATCATCGTAGTACAACATGATGATGGAACATTTTTAATGATGCATCGCGATCCAAATAAAGAAGTTGATCCTGATTTATGGGAACCAGGTGCTAGTGGGAGCATTTTGAAAGGCGAAAGTTTTATTCAAGGAGCATTTCGAGAACTTAGAGAAGAAACCGGATTGATTGTCGATAACATGCAATATATGCGTGATTATTGTTATCATGAATATCAAACACTATATAAAATCTATGCAACAACTTATCATGGTGATAAGGACAAAGTAATTGTTCAAGTTGGTGAAACGGATGCATACCGATGGGTTGAGTCAACTGAGTTATTTAACTCAGTAGAAGAAGATCGATGTGTCATCATGTTTCCAGATGTAATTGAAGAATGTGTAAAAAGGAGAGCTAAATAATGGCAAAGTTTGAAAGAGCATTTAAAGGTGATTTTGATAATTGTATTAATTTTATCGAGGAAGAAATTCTTAAGCGGAGTTCATCTTCTTCACTTGAAGGGAAAACAAATTATGATCTCGATGATGTAAAAGTCGCAGTTCGTGTTTTTGAACGTTATAGCTTGATAGGATCAAATCGTGTGAGCTTAAATGTCACACTTGTAGGAAAAGAAAAAGACTTGTTTATTTCTGCAATTTCTTCTGGAGGTAGTCAAGCAGTTCTTTTTAAGATTAATACTTTTGGTGAGGAAGCTTTTTTATCTGAGGTAGAAAATGTACTCAAAGAGTACATAGATGGACAAATATAACAACTTATCATCACTTTTATACCAAGTGCATTGAGAATCAGTACTGTTAAGCATATAATCACAACGGGCCTAAATGAATATATGCAGATAGGTTCACTCTTGGACAGCCCTCCAAGAGGCGCCTGCTTATAATTAAAAGATTTGCCTAGTAGAATCTTTTGGTTTCATTTACGCACAGTATAGGATTCCCCTCCTAGTGTAAATGTTGTAAGCAGGCTTTAAATAGTTTGTGATTGACGAAAGTTTACTTTCGTTTTAAAATAGCCATAACAGCAAGGATAAGAAAAGAACTTAAAAGAAGGGTTGAAGAAAGGCTCTGGATGATGCGAAGAGCTACTGCCTTTTAAGAGATACATCTTGGAGCTTCTCTATTGAATAAAGTAGATATAGACGTGAGTACACGTTATAGTACAAGAGTATGATAGTACTTGATGAGGCAAATAATGTGAATTATTTGTAAACATAGGTGGTAACACGTTAATTTAACGTCCTTTGAATAGGGACGTTTTTATTTTGTTAAGGGGGAAGAATATGTCAGAGACAAAATTTACATCGAAAGTTGGTTTCGTTCTAGCATCAGTTGGTTCAGCGGTAGGTATGGGGAATATTTGGCTGTTTCCATATCGAGTTGGACAGTATGGTGGAGCAGCATTTTTAATTCCGTATCTTATCTTTATTTTTATTTTTGGTAAAGTAGGATTATCTGGTGAATTTGCATTAGGGCGTTGGAGTGGCACAGGGCCAATAGGATCGTATGAAAAAGCATTTAAAACAAGAAATAAAAAACATGGTGATAAAGTAGGTTTGTTACCATTACTTGGTTCCCTTGGTATTGCGATTGGGTATGCGATTATTGTAGGATGGGTATTACGTTATTTGGTAGGTTCATTTACAGGTGCAATATTTCAATCAACATCAGAGGTATACTTTGACCAAATTACGCAACCATTCTCAAGCATTCCATGGCATGTGATTGTCTTAATTGTAGTGGGAATTGCATTGTCTTCAGGTATCATTAAAGGAATTGAAAAGATTAGTAAGTTTATGATGCCGGCATTCTTTATCTTGTTTTTATGTCTAGCGGTGTGGGTAGCATTTTTACCAGGAGCAAGTGAGGGTTACAAATATTTATTTATTCCAAAATGGGAATTTCTATTAAATCCAATGACTTGGGTTATGGCAATGGGACAAGCCTTCTTCTCGTTATCAATTACGGGTTCAGGTATGGTTATTTATGGTAGTTATTTGAGTAAAAAAGAAGATGTTGTGAAGTTATCACAATACACAGCATGTTTCGATACATTGGCGGCTATACTATCGAGCTTAGTTATTATTCCCGCAATCTTCGCATTTAATATGAGTCCTGCAGCAGGTCCATCTTTGATGTTTAAAACAATGCCACTTATTTTTTCAAAGATGCCTTTTGGATCATTCTTCTCCATCTTATTTTTTGTGAGTGTATTCTTCGCGGGTATTACTTCCTTAATCAATATGTTAGAAGCAGTAACAGAAGCATCTACCTCACGATTAAAGAAATCGCGTGTCGTGTCAATCATAGGAATCATTCTGATTACATTTATAGTAGGGGTATTTTTAGAATATGAGCCTTATATGGGACAATGGATGGATATGATTACCATTTATATTGTGCCAATTGGGGCAGTGTTAGGAGCAATCACAATCTATTGGATACTTCCTAAAGAAACAATCATGGAACAACTTAATTTGGCAACCAAGAAACCGCATAAACAATCACTTTACTTATTCGCACGGTATGGCTATGTGGTACTTGCGGGTGTTGTATTAGTATTAGGAATACTTCTTGGCGGTATTGGATAATAGAGGTACAATTTTTCGAAAAAAGATGGTATACTGAATTTAATCATAAAGGAACTCTTTGTGAAGGGAAGGGGTAGTACTATGGCAGAAACAAAAGAAGTGAAAAAAGCAAAAACAACAAAAAAAGAAACTGTAAAGAAAGAAACTGTTAAAAAAGAACCAGTAAAAAAAGCAGTTGCCAAAAAGACACCTGCAAAGAAAACAGCAGTAAAAAAAGAAACAACAAAAAAAGAAAAAGTAACGAAGAAATCAATGCAAGAATACATTGATGTTATCAACTGGAAAAAGTGGGAAGCTCATCATATGGATTGGTTGTATATTGAAATCAATGCCGGAGATTTGTTGATGGAACTTGAATCAGGAGTGGATAACATGAAGACATGTTCAGAAGCTATTATTGATTGTATGCTAGAAGGGGATGCATTCATTGTAGAACCTACAACAAAAGCAGATAATACATTAACTGTTCGTTATTACTGTGATAACTTAAGTCCTGAAAGAAAGAAATATTCTGAATAAAACAAGAAAGTCGCTTATGCGACTTTTATTTTTAATATTGTAATTAAAATAACTGTGACACAACAATAGATTACTTCCGTTAATCCATTAATACTTCCATAAACCATGAAGATAACAAAACATAACGCAAACATGAATAGATAACTATTCAAGATAACCCTAAATAGATTGGGCTTTGTCATATAGGCTTGGATATAGACGAGTAATAAAGAGTAATTATAGAGAATAAAAGCGAGATAACCAGAGGCAACATGAAGAAAACCTAAGAAGCTATCTCCTTTTGGATAGGGAATAACCGTTGAAATAAATAAAATGATAAAGGTGATAGGCAATATCGATTTAGGTTTAATATTTAGTGATGTATAAATAGAAGATAATAAACCAAAATGAGTAATAATTGAAACAATTGCCCAAAGTATAAAAGCTACTTTTGTTGTAGGTTGATTCGCAAGATAAGTGAAATTTTGTAATGTTAAACTTGTCAAAGTCCCTAAATATAGAGTTAATAAAGGTACAATAAAAAAGCCACTTAGGATAAGTAGAGTAGAAAAAATCTTATTTTGTTTTCGCTCATTTGATTTTTGCATGCTACAATTGTAACATGAATGTTGATTTTAGGAGGAACAAATATGGGGAAAATCATTGTAGGATATCAAGGTGAACATGGTACTTTTAGTGAAATTGCAGTCCATCGTTATTACGCAAATGAAGCGTTTGAGGCTAGAAATTATACAAACTTCATTGATATATTGAATGACTTAGAAAACGGTAAGATTGATACTGCATTATTACCTGTCGAAAATAGCACTACAGGAATTATCTATCGCACATATGACTTATTAAAAGATCGTGATGTTTTTGCGATTGGGGAAGTGAATGTCAGAATCATGGAGAATTTGATAGGAATCAAAGGCTCTTCAATTGAGATGATTGAAGAGGTTTATAGTCATCCAGAAGCGTTAAGTCAATGCCAAGGATTCTTTTTGAAATATCCTAAAATGAAATCAATTCCGTATCAAGATACGGCGAAAAGCGTAGAGTTTGTTAAGTTGTGTAATGATCCTAAAAAGGGTGCTCTTGCAAGTTATCTAGCTGCTGAATACTATGAGTGCCCAATTCTTGAAAAGAATGTAAATGATAATGAATTAAATACAACACGATTTTTATGTGTTTGTAAAGGACAACGTACTGTTAAGGATGCAAACAAGATTAGTATGTATTTTGTCGTAAATCATCAACCAGGGACTTTGTATGAAGTGATAAAAATATTCGCAGAAAACCACATCAATATGTTAAAATTAGAGTCTAGACCACTAAAGGGGCGCTTGTTTGAATATTGTTTCTATATTGATTTTGATGGAAGTTTAGAAAATCCAGTAGTACAAGATGCAATTAATCAAGTAAGAAATCTTTGTGTTGAAATGAAATGTCTAGGATCTTATTGCAAGGCAATGGAGGAATAATATGAAAAAATTATTAGGTTTATGTTTAGCATTAGTATTAGCGGGATGCACAACAGCACCAACGACACCACCCCCAACTCCTTCACCATCAAGTGAAGCAAATAAACCAGGTTGTGATATATCTGTAGAGTGTGATGTAGAAGGTGAGAAAGCCGATATGAGTGCATATCAAGATTTTATGGACACAGATCATGCGTTTAAAGAAATTACAATGGCACAAGGAAATGAGTTATTACAAAGTAATAAAACATTTGTGTTGTATTATGGATTCTCTACATGTCCATGGTGTATTGAGGTACTACCAATTTTGAATGATATCGCAAAAGAAAATGGTATGAGCATTGAATATGTAAATGTTAGACCTGATGGAACAGATTCGGTAAATGATATTCGCGTGGATACTAATCCAGATTATGTTAAACTAGTAGAACTTACATCAGAATACTTATCAGAAAATGATGAAGGGGCTAAACGTCTTTATGTACCTTTTGTTTTCTTTGTAAAAGATGGTCAAATTGTCGCGACACATGAAGCAACCTTTGATGAACATGATGCTCATGAACGCAAAATGACAGAAGATGAAGTAAGTCGTTTAACAGCGATTTATGAAGAAGGATTCGCAAATTTGAAAAAATAGTTGAAAATTTTCAGAAAACTATTGTAAAAAAATACTCATGTGATAAAATATCACTATATTTGAGGTACAAGTATGAAAAACGTTGATTTATTGAAAGGGTTCTTTTATTACTTTAGATAGTTGGGTGATGTCAGTAGATATTGCCCATTTCGTGTGATTAGGCGATATCTATGGTAAATATACAGTATAAACCATATAGATTGCCTATATGGTTTTTCTTTATGTTTAGAAAGGTGGAGTTGAAAGTGAAATTACGTTGTAATCTTAATGAAAGAAGTTATGACATTGTTGTTGAAAGAGGTAGTTTACAGTCATTGAATAAAGTACTTGATTGTAATCGTAGATATTTTGTGATTACGGATGAAGGTGTGCCCAAGCAACATGTCAATAAAGTTCTTGAACAATGTCCTATGGCAAGTTTGTTTGTAGTACCAGAAGGTGAATCTTCTAAGTGCTTTACATGGTATGAAGCTTGTTTAAAGGAAATGTTGAGTCAACACTATACACGTCGAGATTGTGTCATAGCGATTGGAGGCGGGGTAGTAGGTGATTTAGCAGGATTTGTCGCAGCTACTTATATGCGAGGAATTGATTTCATTAATATTCCAACAACAACACTTTCACAAATTGATAGTAGTATTGGTGGAAAAGTAGGAATTGATGTTGAAGGAACTAAAAACTGTGTTGGTGCTTTTTGGCAACCACAACTTGTCATCATTGATCCAGATGTTCTACAAACACTTTCATCAAGACATCTCTACAATGGATTGATTGAAGCATTGAAGGCGGGATTAATTGCTGATAAAGAACTTTTTGAAATATTTGAAAGTAAAAATATTTTAGAAAATATTGATGAAATCATTCTACGAGCACTTGAAGTTAAACGCAAAGTTGTAGAAGAAGACGAAAAAGAAATAGGTATCCGAAAAATCTTGAATTTTGGTCATACGATTGGTCATGGCTATGAAAGTTCTACGAACTTTAGTAAGTATTACCATGGTGAATGCGTAGGACTTGGAATGCTTGCGATATTGGAAAATGAAGACTTAAAAAATCGTACGTATAACATTCTTGAAAAAATGAATTGTCCAACGACAATTGAATGTGATAACAATGTTGTATATCAATATGTATTACAAGATAAAAAATCAAATGGTGAAACAATTACCATTGTCCAAGTAAATGAACTGGGACGTGCTGAGTTAAGTGAAAAATCATTTAATGATTTAGAAAGGTTGATTAAAACTTTATGAAGAATACAATCGGGAATAATTTATGCGTAACCCTTTTTGGCGAATCGCATGGTGAAATGATTGGGGCAGTTGTCGATGGATTACCGGCTGGTATTGAAATCAATCAAGAATTACTAGAACATCAAATGCGATTACGCAAAGCCGAAGGTACAATTTCAACAGGACGTCATGAAGCGGATGTTGTTCGCTTTGTGAGTGGTGTCTTTGAAGGAAAAACGACAGGTATGCCATGTTGTATGGTTATTGAAAATAAGGATCAACATTCAAACGACTATTCAAGAACAAAAGATATCGCAAGACCTTCACATGTTGATTATGTTGCGAATGTAAAATATGCTGGCTATCAAGACTACCGTGGTGGTGGACATTTCTCAGGAAGACTTACTGCTCCTTTAGTGGCAGCAGGTGCACTCGCAATTCAATTGTTAAATCAAAAAGGAATCTTTTTAGGAACCCATGTGAAACAACTCCATACAGTTATTGATGATGATTTTTCTGAAGACGAAAAAATGTTACTTAAACAATTAACTGAGATGAATGGGAAGAAATTCGCAATCATTAATAACGAAGTTGAAAGTGACATGATTATGGCCATTGAAAATGCTAGAATGAGTCTAGATTCAGTAGGTGGTATTCTTGAAACCGCAATACTTAACTTCCCTGTTGGTATAGGTGAACCTACCTTTGATTCAATCGAAAGTAAATTAAGTCATGCACTATTTAGTATTGGTGCTGTAAAAGGTGTTGAATTCGGATTAGGATTTGGGTTTGCGGATAAAATGGCTTCACAAGTTAATGATCAATTTCAAATGAAAGATGGAAGAATTGTTACTACGACAAACAATAATGGTGGTATCAATGGAGGGATATCAAATGGTATGCCAATACGATTTAAAACAGTTGTCAAACCAACTCCTTCTATTGCACAAAAACAACATTCCGTAAACTTTAAAACAATGGAAGATACTGACTTAGAAATAGTAGGAAGACATGATCCAGCAATTATTCATCGCGCTAGAGTTGTGGTAGATAGTATGGTGGCATTAACTCTTGTGGATTGTCTAATGGATACATATGGACGAAATTATTTTATAGGAGATAAGAAATGAGAAAAGGTGTAATTGGTTATCCATTAGGACATAGTTACTCAAAATTAATTCATGAAGATCTTGCCGGATATAACTATGATATTTTGGAATTACCACCAGAAGAATTTGAATTGTTTCTTAAGGAAAAAGCATTTGACGCAATTAATGTAACAATTCCTTATAAACAAAAAATAATTCCATTTCTCGACGAGTTAGATGAGAAAGCAAAAAGAATCGGTGCAGTTAATACTGTTACAAATGTGAATGGATATTTAAAGGGATATAACACAGATTATTATGGATTTAAATGGATGCTTGAAAATCATGATGTAACGATACTTGATAAAAAAGTGGTGTTGCTTGGAAATGGTGGGGCAACACAAGCACTAAAAGTAGTTATTCATGATATGGGTGCTAAGGAATTAAATATTGTATCACGGTATAAAACTGATGAAACAATTACGTATGAGGAACTACTTGAAAAATTTAATGATGCTGAAGTACTCATTAATGCAACTCCTGTAGGTATGTATCCCCATCATGATGAATCACCGCTTGATTTAACAAATTTTAAACACTTACAGAGCGTGGTTGATATTGTCTATAACCCGCTTAAAACAGAATTAATATTACAAGCGGAAGATCTTCACTTGAAAGCTGTAGGTGGCTTAGAAATGCTTGTAGCTCAAGCTAAGCAAGCGGTTGAGATATTTACAGGTAAAGATTTAAATGACAGTGATATTGAACGTGTTTATAAAAAGATACTTCGTCAAAAACAAAACATCGTTTTTATTGGTATGCCTAGTGCAGGTAAGACAACACTCGCAAATGAACTTGCGAAGAAATTAAACTTACCACTAATTGATATTGATGAAGAAATAGTAAAAGAGAATGGCAAACCAATAAAAGATATCTTCCAAGATGATGGAGAAGAATTTTTTAGAAAATTAGAATCAAGTAAAATACATGAACTTTGTACAAAGAATAATACGATTATTTCTTGTGGTGGCGGTGTTGTTAAGTCACTTACGAATATTCATAATCTGAAAAAAATGGGAATTCTTGTTTGGGTAGATCGTGATATTTCAAAACTCATGTGTGACCCTAGTCGACCACTTAGTAAAGACACACAAGCAATTCAACGTTTATATGAAGAACGATACCCCCTTTACAAAGCGGCAGCCGATATTCATATCGAGAACAATACAACAATTACGCAGGCATGTAATGAAATAGAAAGCAGGATAAAAATATGATTATCACATTAAAAAAAGGTGCTCCTCAACATGAAATTGATAAGTTGATTCACCAATTTGAAGCACAAGGTTTACAAGTAAATATGATTAAAGGCCAAGACTTCAACGTCTTTGGTTTAGTGGGCGATACGGCGAAGCTGGACGAAAAAAGAGTTCAAGCTAATTTATGGGTAGAGAATGTCCAACGTATTGCCGCACCCTATAAACTCGTTAATCGTATGTTCCATCCAGAGGATACTATCGTGGATGTAAGAGGAATTAAAGTAGGGGGCGATAACCCAATTATACTAATCGGTGGACCTTGTTCAGTTGAGGGTGAAAGCATGATGGTAGAAAATGCCACAAAAGTAAAGAGTGCTGGTGGCTGTATGATGCGTGGAGGAGCTTATAAACCAAGAACATCACCATATGCATTTCAAGGTATGGGCGAAGAAGGATTAAAGTGCATGGTTAAAGCACGTGAAAAAACAGGTATGCCAATTGTATCTGAATTAATGAGTGCTGACAAAATTGATGAATTCATTGAACATGTGGATGTGATTCAAATTGGTGCACGTAATATGCAAAACTTTGATTTATTAAAAGCGGTTGGTAAAATTGATAAACCTATTTTATTAAAACGTGGTTTAGCAAATACCATTGAAGAATGGATTATGTCAGCAGAATATATCATGGCAGGTGGAAATAAAAATGTTATCTTATGTGAACGTGGTATTCGCACATTTGAAAAATATACACGTAATACACTTGATTTAAGTGTTGTACCTATCATTAAACAAAAAACTCATTTACCAATTATTATTGATCCATCGCATGCAACAGGTGACTGGAAACTAATCGAAAGCATGTCACTAGCAGCCATTGCTGCTGGTGCAGATGGTTTAATTATTGAAGTTCATCAAAATCCAGAATGTGCATGGTCTGATGGTCAACAATCATTGAAACCAGAAAAATTTGAACAACTCGTTGAAAAATGTAAGAAAGTTGCGGAAGCAATCGGACGTTCAATTTATGAAGGTTAGAATTACTCCATCAACTTTAAAACAACGAGTGATTCAAATACCTCCAAGTAAATCAATGGCACATCGTGCCATTGTTTGCGCATCATTAGCACATGGAAAAAGTGTACTTACAAATTTAGATTATAGTGTTGATATTCAAACTACAATCAATGGAATGCGTCAGCTTGGAGCTAACATAAAACAATATGATGACTATGTAGAAATTGAAGGAATTAAAAGCTTTGAAGATTGTTCAGAAACAACAATTGAATGTAATGAATCAGGATCTACATTGCGTTTCTTTATTCCCATCTTTTCATTAACAAATAAACCAATTACATTCACTGGAACAAAACGTTTAATGGAAAGACCACAAGGAATCTATAAAGAGATGTTTGAACAACAAGGATTAGTGTTCAAACAGGAAAATGGGCATATTGAAATTGAAGGGAAACTTTCAGCACAAACGTATCATGTAAAAGGTGATATATCATCACAATTCATTTCAGGATTATGTTTTGTATTACCGCTTCTTGAACAGGATTCCATTATTCAAATCGAACCACCTTTTGAAAGTCGTTCCTATGTGGATCTTACAATTCAAATGATGGCAAACTTTGGTGTGCAAGTTGCATTTAAAGATGATAATACTTTATATATTCCGGGTAACCAACATTATATTGCGAAGGATACTCGCGTAGAAGGTGATTTTTCACAGCTTGGTTTCTTTGCGGTTTTAGGTGCATTACAAGGACCACTTGATTGTGTAGGATTGAATACCGATTCACTTCAAGGAGATAAACAAATTGTTGAAAGTTTAAAAGACATGGGTTGTAAAATAGAACAATTGGAAGATGGATATCGTTTTCATCAATCACAACTAAAGGGTTGTACAATTGATTTAAATAATTGTCCAGACCTAGGTCCAATCTTATCAACGTGTGCATCTTATGCAACAGGTACAACTACTATTGTGAACGCTGGTCGATTAAGAATTAAAGAGAGTGATCGTATTGCTGCTATGGAGAGTGAATTATTGAAGGTTGGAGTTGATTTCACATCGACAACAGATTCAATCACAATCCATGGACCTACTGAATGGAAATGTGATGAACTACTCCATGGACACAACGATCACCGTATTGTTATGGCTCTTACAATTGGTGCAACGCTTGCGGCAAATCCAATTGAAATTGATGATGCCCAATCAATAAGAAAATCATACCCAGGATTTTTTGAAGATATTTGTAAACTTGGCATCGCCGTGGAAAAAATTGATGATTGAAAAAAATAAAAGATTTTGTATTGTTGGGCTAGGGCTTTTGGGTGGTTCATATGCCAAAGGATTAAAAGAAAAAGGCTATACTGTTGATGCGATTGATATTAATGAAGAAAGTATCCAGTATGCTTATGAAAATCATTTTATTGATAAGGGTAGTACACAGTGTGAAGAACTATTACCACATGCAGATTATGTTGTCTTTGGACTATATCCAACTTTAATTGTAGAATGGATTCAAACCAATCAACATCTACTAAAAGAAAATGTATTCATTACGGATGTTAGTGGTGTTAAGCGGGCTATTGTGGAAGATGTACAAGCAATTCTTAGAAGTGATTGTGAATTTATCGCAAGTCATCCAATGGCAGGTAGAGAAGTAAGTGGTGTTAAATACAGCAATACAGAAATGTTTAAAGTCGCAAACTTTATAATTACACCAACCGATAAGAATACACCGCAAGGAATTGCGTTTGTTGATGAACTTGCACAGCTATTAAACTTCAAGCGAATTACAACTTTAACCTGTGAAGAACATGATAAGATGATTGGGTTTTTATCGCAGTTGACCCATGTTATTGCAGTTACATTAATGAACACAAATGATAACTCACATTTAGTAGAATACACTGGAGATAGTTTTAGAGATTTAACACGAATAGCGAAGATTAATGAGAATTTATGGAGTGAGTTATTTCTATTAAATAAAGATTATTTGTTGGAAGAAATCGATGATTTTATGAAAGAATTATCACACTTCCGTGATACACTATATAATGAAGATACAGAAGAGATGAAACGTCTATTTATTCAATCTACAACGCGTAGAAAATACTTTGATCAATAGGAGGATTGAAAATGAAAATCATGATTTTAAATGGTCCCAACATTAATATGTTAGGAATTCGTGAGAAGAATATTTATGGCTCAACAGATTATGATGCACTTGTACAATTCATCCAAGAAGAAGCTGATCAAAGACATGTTGAAGTGATGTTCTATCAAAGTAATCATGAAGGTGATTTAGTGGATATGATTCAAAAATCCTATTTTGAAAAGTTTGATGGGATTGTGATTAATCCTGCTGCCTATACACATACCAGCGTTGCGATTGCAGATGCGATTAAAGCAATAGCTCCAATTCCAGTAGTTGAAATCCATATTTCAAACATAAGTGAAAGAGAAGAATTTAGACAGCTATCTTATTGTGCCCCTTATTGTATTGCGCAAATTAAGGGAGAAGGAATACAAGGCTATGTTCGAGCGATGGACATAGTGCTTGAACATTGTGGAGGATAACCTATGTTAAAATTTGGAATCATTGGTCCGGGCAAAATTTCTCATCGCTTTATTTTAGGGATGCAAGATGTAGTGGGGGCTAAAATCATTGCATGTGCATCACGTGATATTGAGCGAGCAACAAGTGTTAAGGAACAATATGGGTTTGAGTATGCATATAGTTCTTATGAAGAAATGTTACAAAATCCAGAAATTGATGCGGTTTACATTGCAACACCACCGCATACACATAAAGAATTGATTTTGCTTAGTCTAAAATATGGTAAACATGTCATGAGTGAAAAACCATTTATGGGTAAAAGTAGTGATGCAAAAGAATGTTTTGACGCAGCTAGACAACAAGGATGCATCTTAATGGAAGCAAACAAAGGACCATTTACCCCAATCTTTAATCAAGCAAAAGCATGGATTGAACAAGGAATGATTGGTAAAGTTCTCTATGTTGATGGTAGTGATAGTTATCGTTTGGAATATCCCGATGATCATTGGGTATTGTTGAAAGATGAAGCAGGTGGAGGAATGTTTGATGTTGGTGTTTATCCACTGGCATTTACCGTGTGTTTACTGGATTGTAAGGTTGTAGAAAAAGTAAGAATGTCACTTGACCATAAAGGGTTATGTGATGGCTTTGAACAAATGTTATTACGTTTTGAAAATGGTGTCATGGCAAGTGTTCGTGGCGGCATTGATGTTCAAACTGAAAATAAAATCATGATTTATGGTGAAGATGGATACATTGAATCAACTAACTTTTGGAGAAGTCATGATATTAAATGTGTACGTGGTGAAGAAGTACTTGAGAAACACTTTGATTTCAATAGTGAATTCACATTCCAAATACAACACTTTGTTGATTGTATTCACTCAGGATTAAAAGAAAGTCCAATCATGTCGAGCAGTCGCACGATTGAGATGATTCAAATCATTGAAAAATAACTCTTATGAGTTATTTTTTGCCAAATATGGGGGATAGATGATGCAGAAATACTTAAAGAAATATGTTGGTCCAAAAGACTTTTATAGAAAAACCGCAAAGATTGCGATTCCATTATCACTTCAAAATCTACTGTCAAGTTGTATGGGAATCATTGATACGCTGATGGTTTCTTGGATTGGTATGGTTACTGCCGTGGGGACAGCAGCTCAAATTGATACACTATGTTCGATGATTGCGTATGGTTCAATTGGTGGAACAAGTATGTTTTCTTCGCAGTTTTATGGTGCAAAAGACTTTAAAAATTTGAAGAAAACATTTGGATTGAGCATTATCCTTGCGAGTATAAACGCTTTGTTTTGGTTTTCAATCGCAACGTTTTTTGGTTATCAAATACTGATGTTTTATATGCCAGATGCGGATATTGTTGTATATAGTTTGAAATACTTAAATATTGCACGATTTGGTTTAGTGTTAGGAAGTATCAATTTTGCGTTTAGTTATATGTATCGTAGTATTCAAAATGCAGGCGTGTCTTTAAAAGTAAGTATTCTTGTGATGATTTGTAATATCGTTATGAATTCGTGCCTTATTTTTGGAATTGGTTTTTTTCCTAAAATGGGTGTAGAAGGTGCAGCACTTGGAACGGTAATTGCGCAATGTTTAGGTCTTGTGGTTTATGTTATTCATGCAATAAAAACGAAACAACCTTTCTTTGGAACATTTAGAGAAATGTTTGTGATTGAAAAAGAGTTTGCACTTCCAATATTAAGAAAAGTTGTACCACTTATCTTTAATGAAACACTTTTTGGAGTAGGTTCAACACTGTTTATTAAAGCGTTTGGTCAACTAGGTAAGGATAGTATGGATGCTTACTATGTTGGAAATCAAATCTACAACACATTCTTGTTTATCGTATATGGTTATGGTAATGCAATCTCTGTTTTATTAGGGGTAAGACTTGGTTCGGGTAAGATGGCTGAGGCAAAGAAAGAAGCTAATTATCATTTAGGCTTATCTTTACTATTATCCATTATATTGGTCATTGGTATGGTTCTCTTTGCAGGACCTATGGTCGCAATCTTTGGTTTAACCAACCCAATAATAGCTTTATTGGCAGTTCAGATTGTATGGGTATTTGCGGTTAAAGTATCTATGCGCTTATTTAATTTTATTATTTTCTCAATACTTAGAGCAGGAGGAGAATCAAAAGTTATTCAATTACTTGATTCTGGTATACTCTGGGTCATAGGCTTGCCTAGTGCCTTTATTTGTGTTAATCTACTACACATGAATAGTATTGTGATCGTTTTATTAATCACACAAGTTGAGCAATTGGTTCGTTTAGGATTTGGTATTCTCTGTGTGAAGAGTGAATCTTGGGCTAAAGACTTAACTGTTTTGGTAGATTGATAAAATTTTGTTATAATATTCATTGTTAGGTGGTAAAAAATGAAGAAAAAAGAAGTTATAGTAATCGTTGCAATTGCGTTAATCGCATTAGTAATATTTGTGGGTGTTCAAATATTGAATTCCCAAAAATCAACAGATACAGTTCGTGTTATTTATCGTAATGAAACAGTAATGGAAATTGATCCAACAAAAAATGGTGAATATTGGTTTGATGGTAGTTATGGAAAACTTATGGTTGAAGTTAAAGATGGACAATGGCGTATAACAAATGAAGATTGTCCAAATCATGTTTGTAGTCAAACAGGGTGGTCTTCAATTGATCGATACTTACCTATTATCTGTTTACCCAATGAAATATCAGTTGAATTAAAATAGGTGAGAATATGAAAATGAGTCCAACAAAGCGATTTGTATATATAACATTATTAAGTGCTATGGCAATTATGATTAATATCTTAGAATCTACATTAATACCAGCACTTCCTTTTGGCATACGTTTTGGACTTGCAAATATTATTGCGCTGATCACAATTGAAGTTTTAGGTGTAAAAGAAATGATTATTGTCAATGTGATGCGGGTTGTGATTGGTAATCTATTGCGTGGACTTATATTTGGGACAACCTTTTGGATAGCCTTAGGGGGCGTTGTATTAAGTAGTATCGTTTTAATTCTATGTAAACAAATGAAATCATCCATATTATTTACATCAACACTTAGTTCGGTGGGGCATACTGTCGGTCAGGTAATCGTCGTTATGTTTGTCTACAATCAAGCAAGTATGATTGCGATTGTTCCGTATTTATTGCTTGCGGCGATACCAACAGGAATTCTAACTGGTATAGTAGCTAAAGAAGCATTGAAGCGTATTAATAAGAATAATTTACAAGTGCGTTAAGACTCGAAAGAGTCTTTTTTATTAAGAATTTTTAAGATTCTATTTTAATTATATACTTGACTAAGTCAAATAAAAGCATATAATTGACTTAGTCAAGTAAAAGAGGTGATGAATGTGGAAAGGAATTTAGTCTTCTATATGACAGTGTTGCGTTCTAGTTTTCTCACTTATTATAAAAAGCGAATTGAAGAAATAAATCTTTCAAAAGGCCAGCAATATTTCATAATTGCGATAGGATCATCAAAAATATGTTCACCTAACAGTATTTCACAACTAGTAAGAATGGACGCGGGTCACACAACAAGGTATATCAATAAGTTAGTTGATACAGGATTCGTGGTAAAAAATCCTAATCCCAATGATGGACGTTCTTGTTTTCTAGAATTAACCGCTAAAGGTAAAGATGCCTATGAGAAATCGCGAAATGTATTTACCGATTGGGTTGATGATAAGATGAGTCGATTATCAATAGAAGAAGGCAGACAGCTTCATTATTTACTTGCTAAATTATTAGAACAGAAAGAAGATGAAAATGATGGACAAACTACTATTAAGTCCAATTAAATTGAATAATCTTGAACTTAAAAACAGGGTTATCTTCGCACCAACTTCACTAGGGTTATCACATGAGGAAACAATGAATAAGTATCATCAAATTGCTCATGGTGGGGTTGCGATGATTATTATAGGCGATGTGCCTGTATCAAAGAAAGGTTTTCACTCGTTGTATAATAAGAAATCTCGTCAATATTACAAAGATTGTATTGATACGATACATAGTGAAGGCGCATTAGTTGCTGCACAACTACACGCACCTGATTCGAAATTTACTTCACTAATTAAATATTTACCTGCAGTCTTGATGAAAAAAATGAGTCCTAATGAATTACGGGAAAAGTTAAATGAAAGTGTACCGCAGTATATTTCAACATTATCGAAAAAGAGTATTCATCAACTGATAAATGATTTTGGTGATGCAGCATCACAAGCAATGGAAATAGGTTTTGATTGTGTGCAAGTTCATGGTGATCGACTATGTGGAAGTTTTAGTTCTTCAATTATGAATCATCGAAGTGATGAATTTGGCGGAAGTGTTGAGAATCGTGCAAGATTTGTAATAGCGTGTGTACAAGCTATTCGCAAAAAATGTCCATCTATAACAATTGACTACAAACTCGCGGTTAGACAAGAAAATCCTCACTATGGTAATGCAGGTGTTCTATTCGAAGAGATTTCAACATTTGTACCATTATTAGAAGAAGCAGGAGTAAATAGCTTTCATATAACACTTGCGAATCATGGTTCACTTGAAGATACAATACCACCTAGAAATCATACATACTTTAAAGAGCAAGGTTGCTTTCTTAAATTTGTGGATGAAGTAAGAAAATATACAAAACTACCACTGTGTGGTGTAGGTTGTTTAGAAGAACCAGCATTTATTGAACAACAAATACAAAATAATCGTATTCAAATGGTCGCAATGTCACGACAACTAATTGCAGACAGTGAATGGGTTAACAAAGTACAAAATAGTGAAGAAAAATCGATTCATCTCTGTGTACGATGTAATCAAAAATGTTTAAAGGGAATGCAAGCACATCAAGGTGTACATTGCATTTATGAAAGGAGCGCATGATGAAATACGCAATAATATACTCAAGTAAAACGGGTAATACCGAATTATTAGCACATGTAATTAAGGAAACTAGCCAAGGAGAATGTATCGCTTTTGGAAAACCAAACTTATCAATGGATGAGGCTGATCTATATTTTATCGGCTCATGGGTTGATAAAGGAAGTTACGATAAAGAAATCTTAGATTTCTTAAAAACACTTAAAAATAAGAAAATATTTCTTTTTGGAACTGCTGGCTTTCAAAGCAGCAAACCCTACTATGATCGAATTTTAAACAATGTAAAAGAAGCCATTGATGATTCCAATACAATTGTTGGAGAATACATGTGCCAAGGGAAAATGCCTATGGCAGTAAAACAAAAATATGAAGCAATGGACTTAACAACCGCTAAATTTGATGTTGCAGGTTTCATTGATAACTTCAATTCAGCTTTGTCGCATCCAGATAGTCAAGATTTACTGCAACTTGAAACAATGATTAAAACTTGTGAGGAGAACTTAATATGAAAAGAAAATACCTAGGGTTATATTTAATACTTTGTTTATCTCTTGTTGGGTGTTCTACATCAAATAAGAAATTTGAAAGAGGAACATTGAACAATGGTGTTTATAAAAATGAATCATTTAATCTTGAATTTGTTTATCCTGAAGAACTTCAACAAACAGGTAAAGAATCCATTACATATCTTTATGGTTGCCAAGCGGTTGTGAATGAAGATTGGGAAACTACTTTTGAAAAATGCAAAACAGAAAAGAATACAAACTATTATTGGGATGTAGCAGTGGAAAGTAGTGATGGTTCTAAGTTTACAGGAATATTAATTGAAGATATTACAATAAGAGATAAAAAACCAACAATTGAAATGATTGTTGAAGATCAAATGAATGCTGCTAAGAAATGGGCGGGGGAAGAAGTATTTATAACTGAACCGTATGATATGGATATTCAAGGACAAACATTTAAAGCATTCACATACATTGCAACATCACCCTCAAATCCAGAAGAAGATTATTTCGGCATGACAGCAATTCGTATTGAAGGTAACTATGCAATCATAATTACTGTCACTGTAAATTCAACAGATAAAAAAGCATTTAATGATGTAATGGAGATATATACTTCTAAATAAATGGTAAAGGCTAAGCGATTGAAATTTATTAATAGCCTATTGACGATTTAAAAATGCTATGCTAAGATTTGCTCATACAAAAAGGATTGTTACTTCTTTGAAGGCATTACCTAAATAGTTTTTTAACTATTTTGGCCGACAGAGAAGTTTTTTTATTAAAAATGGTCTAGAATGGAGTTAACAAGATGTTTGGATTTAAGAAGAAAAAATTTGAATTGAAATCACCGGTTACTGGTAAAATAGTTAATTTAGATATGGTGCCAGATCAAATATTCGCATCTAAAATGATGGGTGAAGGAATTGCATTTGATTTTGATGATTCAATGGTTTATGCTCCTTGTGACGGTACAATCCTAATAGTGGCTGAAACAAAACATGCAGTAGGTATTCAAGCTGAAAATGGTGCTGAAATCTTGATTCATGTTGGACTTGATACAGTGAATTTTCAAGGCAATGGATTTGAGACATTTGTAAAAGCTAGTATGAAAGTTAAATGTGGCGATCCACTATTAAGTATTGACAGAAATTACTTTTTATCACAGAATGTTAATTTGATTACACCTATGGTTATAACTAATTCAGATAAATATGAGTTCGAAGTAATTTCAAAGGAAACTCAAGTAGCGGCGAAAGAAACAGTCATAGTAAAATTCAAATAAAGGGGGTGTAATAAAGTGAAGGTCATTAAAAAAATAAATAACAATGTAGCTATCTGCATTGATAATAATGGTCAAGAACTAATAGCTTTTGGAAATGGTATTGGATTCCCTCACACCCCATATGAGTTAAGTGATTTAAGTAAAATTGATCGAACTTTCTATGGAATTAATCCACTTTATATAAATTTAATTGATGAGATTCCAGAACATATTTTTGAAGTTTCTGCACGTCTTGTAAATATTGCTCGAAGTTATTTAAACTGTGACTTAAATAATAATTTAGTATTTACATTGGCTGATCATATAAATTTTGCAATAGCAAGAAATGAACAAGGTTTTACAATAAATAATCCACTTAGTACAGATATTCAATATTTCTACGAAAAAGAAGTTGAATTAGGTGAAATGGCAGTAAAAATGATTAAGGATAATTGTGATGTTCAACTTCCTAAAGAAGAAATTACGAACATTGCATTCCATTTTATAAATGCAGAAGCAATGAAACATGAAGGAATTGAAGATAGTGATAATTCGATTATTATTGATGAGCTTACACAGCTATTGGAAGATGAATTAAAGATTACAATAAAAAAAGATAGTTTCAATTATTCGCGATTTGTTTCACATTTACAATATTTATTAAAACGTAAAAATGATGGAGCGATGATTATTAGCGAAAATGTTAAGATATATGAGAATGTTAAGAAAGAATTTCCAATGATTTATGAATGTATATTAAAAATGAATGATTATTTCATAAATAAACTTAATTGGAAACCAAGCAAAGAAGAATTACTTTACTTGATGTTGCATGTGAATCGATTATATGTAAGTGAGGATTGTAACCCGTAAGGGGCATTACCCAATACACAAAATACAAGGGTATTTTAGGTGTGTTGGGTTTTTATTTGGCAAGTACAACAAATATGCGCAGTTTGTTGTTTTGTATACCATTGGAGGAATAGAAAATGAGTAAAAACAATTATGAAGAAAAAGCTCAACAAATATTAGGATTCGTTGGGGGAAAAGAGAATGTTACATTCGTGGCACATTGTGTTACACGTTTACGTTTTACATTAAAAGATGAAAGCTTAGTAAATCAAGAAGCTATTAAAGCGATTCCTGGAATTTTGGGATGTCAATTCACAAATAGTCAATTTCAAGTTATTGTAGGTCCAAGTGTGAATCGCGTTTATGAGGAAGTAATTAAAATGACGGGTGGAGAAGACACGGTTGTTGAACAAAAACCTAAAGGTAAAAGATCGATTAAAACAATTCTTGGAGATGGATTAGCGACATTTACTTCTTGTATTACACCAGTATTGCCAGTTATCGTATGTGCTGGTATGCTGAAAATGATTACAGCTGTTTTTGGACCAGCTCTTTTAAATTGGTTACCAGCTGATTCAGGTTTCTATACTATTTTAAGTTTTGCGGGTGATGCAGGATTTTATTTCTTACCAATCTTCTTAGGATTTTCAAGTGCTAAAAAATTCAACATGAATCCATTAATTGGTATGTTGTTTGGAGCAATTCTTGTGCATCCTGCATTTGTTCAAATTATTACGCAAGGAACAACAATAAATTTCATTGGTATTCCAGTAACTCCAGTACCTTATGCAATGAGTGTACTACCAGTAATACTAATTGTGTTTGTAGCATCGTATATTGAAAGATTCTTTAAAAAATATATTCCAGATTCATTACAATTAATTTTAGTTAACTTTCTAACAGTGTTAATTATGTTACCAATTGCATTATGTATATTAGGTCCTCTAGGTTATATCTTAAGTAGTTATATCTCAGCATTCTTTATGATGATTTATACGGTATTGGGACCATTTGGTATTGGAATTATTGCAGTATTATTCTTGCCTTTAGTTTTAACAGGTATGCATCATGCGGTAAATATGGCTGCGGTAGTAACATTGATGTCTACGGGATATGAAAGCGTAGTATTTGTTGCAGCTACAGCAGCAACATTATCTGTAATTGGTGCTACCCTTGCCTTTATGTTTAAAGCTAAGAAAACAGGAAATAAGAGTTTAGGTGCTACATGTACAGTTATGCAAGCAGTTGCGGGTATTGTAGAGCCAACACTCTTTGGTATCTTCTTACCATATAAGAAAGTAATGTTAGGTCAATCTATCGGTGCTTTCTGTGGAGCTGTTGTGATGGGGTTCCTTGGTTGTAAAGCATATGCATTAACTGGTTCAAATGTATTAATTCTACTTGGTTATTTAGGTGGCGATGGCGGAAATAATTTCTTGTTTGCATGTATCGGATCAGTTGTTGCTATAGTAGTTGCATTTATCGCAGTTTACGTACTTGGATTTGAAGAAAAATAAATCGCAATATGAAATTAATTGTAAATGCAGATGACTATGGGTTAACAAGGGGTGTTAGCTTAGGTATCCTTGAAGCAATGCGTAATGGCATTGTTACCGATACAAGTGCGATTGTGAATACATGTGATTTTGAAGAATGTGCAAAAATAGCAATAGAAAATGGAGTAAATGAAATGGGTATCCATTGTTTAGCGACAATGGGTTATCCACTACTCCCTAAGGAAGAAGTAAAATCATTGGTAGATGAAAATGGACAGTTTTATACAAGAGCCATATTTAAAACAAAAGATATCGATGTATCTGAACTTGAAAAAGAATGCGATGCACAAATAGAAAAGTTTTTGGTAACAGGATTAAAACTAAATCATATTGATAGTCATCATGGATTTATGACAAAAACACCAGCGATTTTTGATATGTTTATTCGACTAGCGAAAAAATATAATGTACCTTTAAGAAACGAAGCTTCTGTTCATAATATGGAGGGTTTTGATTGTCGAGCAAAAGGTGTTAAGAGTGTAGATAAAGTTTACTTTAGTCATGCCATCAATGTTGATGAAATACTTGAATTTATAAATACTTCTTTAGGTGACTATGAATTTATTGAAATCGGTTGTCATCCAGGATATAGTGATGAAATTCTTAGAAAGATATCACCGTGCAATGATGAACGCGAAAAAGATTTAGCTATCTTTAAAGATATTAAACTTAAAGAGATTATTCAGAAGAAACATATTGAATGTAGTTCTTATTCAAAACTAGTGTAGGAGAGTAAAAAAATGAAGAAAATTCTATTAAGAGCAGATGATTTAGGATATTCAAAAGGTGTTAACTATGGCATTTATGATTGCGTATCAACGGGTTGTATTCGTAATGTAGGTGTTATGGTAAACATGGGAGATGTAGAGCATGGGTTTGACTTGATTCGTAACTTTGATATCGCATTAGGCTTGCATACAAATATTTGCAATGGTAAGCCTGTTAGTGAATCTAGTCATATTAAAAGTTTAGTAGATCATGAAGGAAATTTTATATCATCAAAAACTTATCGCAATGCAAAAGAAGATTCTGTTAATTATGATGAAGCAGTTTTTGAAGTAAATGCACAGATCGAAAAATTCATTCAATTAATTGGAAGAAAACCAGATTACATTGATTTTCATGCTGCTGCGAGTACTACATTTATTAAAGCATTAGAAGATGTAGCGAAAAAATGGGAACTCAAATTTAATCCCCTTCCACCAAGCTTTGAAGATATGATTAAAATCGGTGATACAAATGTATTTATGCGACCAGGAAGTAGTCAAAACACTAATCCTTTTGATTTATTGAAGGGATTCATCAATGAAATGAATACAATTGATATTGTTGTATATCATCCAGGATATCTTGATCAATTCATCATGAATAATTCTTCGCTTACTTTTCCAAGGATAATGGAAACTGCAATGCTTTGTTCAAAAGAGATAAAAGCGTATATTGAAAATTATCGTGTTGAACTAATCACATATAAAGAACTGTAGAGGAATAGAATATGGCAATCATGAATGTAACTTATAAATCATATGCACTACGACGTTATGTAGATTTTAAAGTAATCTTACCTATCGAAGATACTACTAATTTTCAAGTAGAACCAAAAGGAAAGCCAGAGAAATTTAAGACCATTTATTTGTTACATGGTTATACGGGTAATTGTTCGGATTGGCTAATGAGCAGTAGAATTTCAAAACTGGCACGTGACCGTAATCTTGCGATTGTTATGCCAAGTGGAGAGAACAGTTTCTATGAAGATGATGAGAAAACAGGCAATCTTTACGGAGTGTTTGTAGGTAAAGAATTAGTTGAAGTAACTAGAAAAATGTTTCCTCTTTCTACAAAGAAAGAAGATACCATTGTTGCAGGATTGTCGATGGGTGGATTTGGTAGTTTATTATTGGGGAGTCGTTTCTCTCAAACATTTGGTTCAATAATTTGTTTATCAGCAGGATTTCTTCTTGATGATATTTTAAATGAAACTATTAAAGCTGATGAAGTTCGTGAAACTAAAAAACAACTACTTCAACTTCTTGGAGATGAGTCTGAGTGTAGTGAAAATAGTAATAAGCATCCTGTTTATCATGTCAAAAAGTCCATTGCTTTAAATCAAATGCCATTAGTTTATATGGCATGTGGGACAGGTGATTTTCTTTATGATAATGCATGTAAGACGCGAGATAGATTAATAGAATTAGGCGCACAAGTTACTTGGCAAGAAGGAGAAGGCGAGCATACTTGGATATTTTGGGATGAGTATATTGAAAAAGCATTAGATTGGCTAAAAAATAATGACTAATTTAGTTCAAGTAAAAGAATTATTTGATGATACATGGTGTATTACTGAAGGTGAAGGTAGGGGTGCAACACATTGTTATCTTTTAATTGGAAGTAATAGTGCAATACTAATTGATACAGGATTAGGAACAATAAATCTCAAAGAAGTGATTGAACAAATTACAAATAAGCCAATCTGTGTTATAAACACGCATGGTCATATTGATCATATAAGTCAAAATTATCAATTTGATAAAGTTTATCTTAATGAAGCGGATGAAGAAATATTTTTGGAACACAGTTCAACTGATTTTAGAAAAAAATTCTTCAAACAACGATTAATAAAAAAAGGTGCATCCTCGGAAGTGTTAGAAAAAGCAGATGGTAAAGCAATGTTAACTCAACTGTGTACACTCCCTAAAAATCAAAATAGGTTTAACGTAAATGATAAACAAAAAATAGATTTGGGAAATAGACAGATTGAAATAATTACCACACCAGGACATACCATAGGATCATTATGCGTATACGATAAAAACAATCAGGCATTATTCACTGGAGATACACTTTGTGAGGAAGGCGTTCTACTTTATTTTGACCATTCGACAAGTGTTAAGGAGTATAAAAATAGTTTGATGAAAATTGTGGCAAATACAGAAATAAAATGTCTTTATCCAGGACATCAAACAACGCCGCTCTCCCCATATTACATCCAGGCATATATTGCATGTTGTGATTCGATTTTATATGAAAATAATGATGGAATATTTGTTACGAATCAATTGGGTGAAGGATGGCAAAGCAAAAAAGAAAACGCAACAATTACATATAGTAGGAAGGGTGAACTTTATGAGTGAATTTCAGCATGTTGTATTATCAAAAAGAGTAACTAGAATCATCGATTCTTTTGGAGTTGCGATGTATCTTGTTGTAGGCGATGAAAAAGCATGTTTGATTGATACAGGATGTGGATTTGGTGACTTACTAGGTTATGTAAAGAAGTTGACTAACAAACCAGTCTTTATTTTATTAACACATGGACATTTTGATCATGCTTGTGGGACTAGTCAATTTGATGAAGTCTATATGAATGAAAATGATAAGGGAATTGCACAAATTCATACTAGTGAACAATTTGTAGCTACTCTGTTTAATCAATTCTACAAAATGGAGTTACCTAAAACATATCGTCAACCAAAACTTTCAAGTTTCAAAAACCTTATAGATGGGCAACGATTTGATTGTGGTGGAGTAACATGCGAAGCAATTCAAGTTAAGGGTCATACTCAAGGAATGATGATGATTTTAATAGAAGAAGAACAAATGATTCTCTATGGAGATGCTTGTGGAGTAAGTGTATTACTATGTGAAGACGTATCTTCTACCGTAAGCCAATATCGTGAAAGTTTAAAACAATTAAAAGCGAAGCATACACATCGCTACAATAGAATATTAAGAAACCATGGTACATTTGAGTCAAACTTGGATTTACTTGATAATGTCATCGATTGTTGTAATGATGTAATAGAAGGTAAAGATGATTGTATACCAAAAGATTATTTAGGAAAAGAAGGTTTCTTTATGGCAAAAAAAGTTAATTCTGATGGGTCAAGAAGTGATGGTAAAGAAGGCAATATTGTATATGATGGAGATAGAATATGATGGAGATAGAATATGATGGAGATATAATATGATAAAAAATCATTCACACAAAGACTATTTTAGCGACAAAGTCATTTACCAAATTTATCCAAAATCATTTCAAGATACGGATGGGGATGGATGGGGAGATATATCTGGTATTATTCAACGCTTAGATTATTTGAAATATCTGGGTGTTGATATCATATGGCTTACACCATTCTTTGTATCACCGCAAAACGATAATGGCTATGATGTTGCGGATTACTACAATATAGATCAACGCTATGGAACGATGCAAGATTTTGAAAAACTAGTTGAGGAAGCAAATAATCGCAACATTGGAATTATGTTAGACATGGTATTTAATCATACATCAACTGAACATGAATGGTTTAAAAGAGCGATTTCTGGTGAAGAAAAATACAAAAACTATTACTTCTTTAAAAAAACAAAAGAAGGTCACTTGCCAACCAATTGGGAATCTAAATTTGGTGGACCAGCATGGGAATATTGTGAGGAATTAGATGAATACTATTTGCATTTATTTGATAAAACACAAGCAGATCTCAATTGGAAGAATCAAGAAGTAAGAAATGAGTTAATTGCAATATTAAACTTTTGGTTAGAAAAAGGTGTTAGAGGATTTCGCTTTGATGTAGTTAACTTAATCGATAAAGTTGAATTCAAGGATGATCTAAATGGACCAGGGAAAATATATTATACGGATGGTGAGCAAGTAGCATCCTATTTACATGAATTAAATACAAAAACTTTTGGTAACTATGAAAATTGTATTACAGTAGGAGAAATGTCTGCGACAACAATTGAAAAGTGTGCAGTTTATACAAATCAAGAAAATCAAATATTAGACATGACTTTTAATTTTCATCATCTGAAAGTAGATTACGAAAATAAAGAAAAATGGACAAAAATACCCTTTGACTTAAATGAATTAAAAAACCTTTTCCACACATGGGGCGTAGGAATGCAAGCGTTGAATGGTTGGAATGCATTGTTCTTAAATTGTCATGATCAACCTCGAAGTCTATCGCGTTTTGGCAATGATTCAGAATATCATGATCAAGCAGCAAAAATGCTTGCGACAGTCACGCATTTACAAAGAGGAACACCTTATATTTATCAAGGTGAAGAAATTGGAATGACTAATGCGTACTTTGAAGATATTAAGCAATATCGTGATATTGAAAGCATAAACTATTATCAAATTTTAAAAGATAGAGGCATTGATGAACAAGAAGTAATTCGTATCTTACAAGACAAATCACGTGATAATGCAAGAACACCAATGCAATGGACCTCTCAAGGAGGATTCACAACAGGAACACCTTGGTTACAAATGAATGATAATTCAAAGATAATCAATGTTGATGATAACTTGAAAAATCAAAATTCAATTCTACATTATTACAAGAAGTTAATTGAGCTTAGAAAAGAATATCCTGCAATTTGTGTTGGAAAGTATATTCCATTTCTTGAAGACTATGAACAATTGATTGCGTTTAAAAGAGTAATAGATAATGAGGAAATACTTGTCATCAATAACTTTAGAGAAGAAATAGTAAATGTTCAAATAGATAATTTAATTGACTATAGTGTTTTATTATCGAATTATCAGAATACTTGTTTAGAGGAAGGATTGATATTGAATCCATATCAAACAATAATACTACTTAAGAAAGAGACTTTATAGTTTCTTTTTTTATAAGATTTATGCATTTCTAATGCATTTACATCTTTTGATACTAATGACAGTAGATTTAAAATAATCTTCAAAATTGTACAGCATGTAAATTTATTCTTTAGATTCAAAATTGGTTTGCAGAGCAAATTGCCGAAAAAATGATGAAAGATAATTCATTAATAAGTGGAATTAATAAAAATATGATTGATGTTCGATAAAGAAAAAATATAGACTTTTGTCTGTATTTTTTGAATATAAAACAAATTATGGATATGCTTAAGACATATATTGAAAAAACGATGCTCATTTTAGAGTATCGTTTTTGTGCGTGAACAAATTTATTGATTCAATGCTTAAACATATTTCATCAGCGAATGTCATTTTTACAATCCAAGGCATGATATCAACAATGTTCCAAAAATCATCAAATTGGAAGGTTGGTTGATAATAATTAATAATTGTAGAAAGGGCAGTACCATGAGTACCAATTGCAATGTTTTTATTTTTGTATTCTTTAATTAATCTTTTAAGTGCATGAATATTTCTATTTTGAACTTCATGAAGTGTTTCACCATCACTAAGTTTATAGTTGAAATCATGCCATTGCATTTTTGCGAATTCTTCAAAATTTTCAATCCATCCTGAATCAACTTTTCTTTCTCTGAAGTCTTCAATAAATTCAATATCTAATTTTGATTTATTTGCGAAGTCTTGTATTGTTAGAATAGAGCGTTGATAAGGACTAGAAAATAGGCAATCAATACTTTTGTCTTTTAAGTATTCTGTAACAAGTTGGCAATCTTGTAATCCTTTTTCCGTAAGTCCACGTGTTCTTTCATCCTTATTGGAATGATCTGAAGTTGCATGTCTTACAAAGTATACAGTAGTTGTCATTATTTTTTATCTTGCTCAATTAAATCTTTCAATGCTTCAATAGCTACCTTAATAGCAATATCAGTATCATGACATTGAGGATTATCTAAACCTTGTTTTTCTCTTTCTTGGTTTGCAACAACTAAGAAACAAGAACCACAACGAACATGTAGATAACTTGCGACAATAAAGAGTGCTGCTGATTCCATCTCAGATGCTTTACAGCCAAGTTTACACCATGCATCCCATTTACGGTGAAGCTCTACTGAGTTTGGTAATGTTTCAGGACGATGTTGACCATAAAATGCGTCTTTACATTGTACAACACCTGCATGATATGTCTGACCTAATTTCTTTGATGCATCTACAAGAGCATTTGTGATTTGTAAATCAGCGACTGCTGGAAATTCTATTGGTGCATATTCTTTTGAAGTACCTTCAAAGCGAATTGCTGCTTGTGCAATGACTACATCACTGCCTTTTACATTTATATCCATACCACCACATGTGCCTATACGAATGAATGTATCTGCTCCACACGCAACCAATTCTTCCATTGCGATAGATGCTGATGGTCCACCAATACCAGTAGATGTAACAGAAACCTTTTCTCCATTTAATGTACCTGTATAAGTAACATATTCTCTTGAGTCAGCTACTAAAACTGGGTTTTCAAAATAAGCCGCAATCTTTTCACAGCGTTTAGGATCTCCTGGTAATAAGACATAACGTCCTACCTCACCTCTAGCAACACCGATGTGGTATTGTTTACCAGTTCCTTCTGCATAATCAATCATTTGGTTTACCTCCGTTTTCCGTAACTTTATTATAGACAATTCATTCTTAAAAAGAAACTACTACAAAGCGAAATTGGTATATTTTAAAGGGATTTGTTTTGTGGAATTCTTACAACAAGGATGTGATTTGATTATGCGTGATGAACTTTTAAATAAAGGTTATGCTTTGGCACTAGAATTTGATAAGAATTGGCGTCGACCAATCATTGAGATTATTCAAGAAATGAATACTTCACTTTCATTGGATGAACAATTAGAACTTAGTAAAACAATATCTAAAACAAGAAAAGAAATTGAAGATTACTTTTATGAACAGGTTGATTACAAGAGTGATTTAAAAAATAACGAGTTGAATCATACAGGAAAACAATGGATAAAAAAAGGTATCTGCATAATTGCAGGTACCTTTGCTTAATATTTAACAGTTGCTGGGTTTAATTCGTTATCAATTGCGAATCCCGCAATCTTCCATGCTCCATTTACTTTTAAGAATGAAATTTGATAACCAATATGATATTCCTTAGATGTACTTCCTGATGCAATTAAGTAATCAAAGATAACATTACCGATCATTGAGTTTTCATCTTGTTGAACAATTGTAAGCACTTCTTCATTTGAAAATTGTGAAACATTGTGTGCCGCATACCATTGATTATCCATTGTTTTAACACGATCATAGAAATCACTGCTTGTAATTGTAATTGCAGATATTGCACCTAATGTACCATCTTTAGTAGGATAACGAGCAACAGTTTTTGCAGCACTAAGAATTGTATTTTCTAAGTCAGAATTGATCGTACCTTTTCCAACATAGTAAGTATTGCTTAATACGTCTTTAATCATTGTATAGCCAGTACCATCAACTGTGATTTGTGGTTCAGAAATTAAATTTGTAAGTTCATAGCGTGTAACTTTTGGAGCTTTTGAAGTATCTTTTAGCCCTGAGAAGTTAGTTGCAGGAACTGCTGATTGTTTGACATAGTCTGATCCAACATCAAGGCCATTAACTTGAATTGTTACGCCTTCAGGAACTTCAACGATATAGTTGTTGTCACCTTGGAATAAGGTAGTCGCAAGCCATTTGTTATCACCAGTCTTTATAAGTTTAACTGTAGCAATTCGTACATTGCCTTCAAATAAATCATATAAGTTATCACCGTTTTCATTATCTTTACTCATGATGACTAGTTTATCTAAATTAACACCATCATATATTTCTTTAATGGCTTGTTCATAATCAGCTTTTGAATTCAGATGTGGTTCAATAATTAATGAATTTTCATAGATAGCATTAAAATCATTGTTTTTAACTTGTTTTAAATATAAACTAATTGCACTTTCTGGAAGTTTTGCTTCTTTACTTGCAAGATTTGATTTTGTCATTTGCACGACTAGAATACTTGTTCCAACACATGCTAGTAATACAACAAGCATGATAATTATTCCAGCAGTACGTTTTAATCCAACTTTCTTTGTACTCATTCTTATTTACCATCCTTTACTATAAATGCTGTTGGTAAATTACGAGCACCATAAATTGATACTGTACTATTAATTGTTTTACCATCATATACCATTACTGTTGAGTTACCACCGTCAAGGTTGGCAGCGGTCATAGCTCCATAATCTTGCATAATTTTAATTGCATCTGGATAAAGAGCACCAAGTGATAATGGTTGTCTTCCATCCATAACAAGTAGAAGGAAAGCCCCATCTTCTCTTTGCCCAATAACTGTTCTAGGATTTAAACCAGCAAGTCGAGCACTTTCAAATACAACTTTATATTGATTAATGAATACCGGTCCAAATGTAACTGCATCACGTACACCCCATTCAAGGGCTTGTTCAGCAGACATATCCGATGCGATTAATTGATTGTTTTTATTGATTCCGATAACTGGTCCAAAGTCGCTCATTTTACCACTAACCAGCTTACCATCAGAAATAACGATTCCCCATGCTTGTCCGCCATTTCCTTTACCGCCAGCATCTTCAAATCCACCAGCGTTAATACCAGCAACACCACCATAGATATCAATATATTCTTCTAATGAAGGACCTGCTGAAGAAGAATCTAAGTCGGGGTTAACACCAACGATAAGATCTTCTGGATTATGAACAATCATCATAAAGGCTTGATATGTTGTACCTTTAATACTATGAATTTCAATACCATCTGTACTAACTAATACAGCATCATTCTTATCAATGATTAATGAAGGGTCAATTCCATTTTGAATAGCCTTTATCTCTGCTTCGCTGTAGAAAAAGCGTGCAATTGTGTGACTTAAGCCTTCATCAGGTAAATCCTGAATTAATTGCGTACTATAAGCAACTGCTGAACCTTTGTATGTTTCTTTTAGGACTAGGTATGTGGTAATACCTGCAGTGGCTAAAATCATTAGTATGCATAGTGAAACCACAAGACCTGTCGATATCGTCTTAATTCTTTTTTTAGTCATATGTTCCTCATTTCTATCTAACCTTACCATTATTATATATTCTAGGGCTTTTAATGACAATTTGTTTTAGAAGAAAGGGGATAACTTAACAATGTTTAATAATTGAATAGCTAGTAATCAGTGAAATTTCAATTTAAGTACGATTTATAGTACTTTTTTATTAGTTTGACGCATAAAATTCTTGTACTGAAAAGCGGTTTATGGTATTATAACAAAGCACTAGCAAATGGCTCGTTGGTGAAGCGGCTTAACACAGCGCCCTTTCACGGCGTCATTCACGGGTTCGAATCCCGTACGAGTCACCACAGGGGTGTAGTACAATGGTAGTATGATGGTCTCCAAAACCACAGACGGGAGTTCGATCCTCTCCACCCCTGCCAGGATAGTGAAATAACCGATGAAAATCGGTTTTTTTTTTGAGAGTAAACACTTTTTTGTATTGTCTTAGTATAATATCAGTTAAATTTTTACCAATATTTACAGTAGAAGTGATACAGATTATAGACGAAATCATTTAGATTAATCGCTACAATCGAGTAAACAATGAATGCACAATATGATTTTAATAATAATTGCGGTTTTGTAATGTATACACTAGATTTGATTTATTCCAACAATGAAATGATTGAACCATATATCATTTTTTATATAACATTGCTATATTGTTTCATTGAAGTTACAGTAATATTGATTAAGATTTTTGGTATAGAAGAATATTTGAATAAAAAAATGAATAAGCAATAGTAGATTAAAATAGATCAATAACATTAGGCTTATTATTAGTAATTAGTAGATTATTCATTGAATTAGTAGGTTGATATCAAATAAAATGAGGATTTTGTCATAAATTTAAATGTCTATAGTCCTAGGGTTAAAGTTTTTATGGGACATTATCAGAGGATAGCAATACACCAAGGAATGTTAATCTCTTAGTATCTACTACTGTCACTAGTAATGAGTTAATTAAAGATGTTCTAGAAAGACTAGGGTATTATGATTATCATCTAGGACAATATGACAAGAAAAAGAATTTATATTCTATGTGTTCACCAAATTTTATTGGCAATAATGAGAAGATTAAATGGAATTTCGATATACATGATTTGATAGTATCTGAGTTTCAAAGAAAATATAGATGATGAAATAAATTTAATCGATGGTCATCAAAGATGTTTTTCTGAATATTTTATGTGTGTTGCAATTGAGCAAATGCTTGATTTTTCGAATGACATGATGATAAATTATCCAGCACAAGTGGTTGTTTTTTTTTCTGCAAAATCAAAAAAATGCGATTGAAAGTTATTCAATTATAAAAGAAATATTTTTAATAATTCAAAATAATGCGGGTGATTTTGATCGTTTTGGTGCAATCGTTAATACTAGAAATGAATCGACACTAGAAGAAACTGAAAAGTTATTAGATATAAAATATGAGTAAGATTTGAACTTTTTAATGTTTGTGTGCTTATTTGATTATGATTAAATATGAAAGAAATACACTTGGAAAAAGTTAAATAAGTGAATTAGATAGTTTTCCTATGTATTTTATTTTTTATATGGAGCAATATAGAAGTATTGAAAATAACTATTAAATTTGATAGTGTTTAACTATATTTAAGTCATGCGTTAAAGTAAAAATGAAAGCGAGAATATATGCAATCAATAAAAGGAGTTAATTTTAAAACAAATAATGGATTAGCTATTTTTTATGTAGAAGATTTTTCTTGTGATTTTGAGGATGTAATTAGAGATAAATTGTCCTCGATTTGTCATGGGTATAATGATTCATTGACTGGCTATTTAATATACAGCTATAAAGAAACTTTAAAAGAATTTATAAAAAGATATGAAGGTAGAGATGATACATGGCAAAAAGGAATGATTGGAGAATTATTAGTTCATATTTTATTATTGGTTTACATGCCTAACTATAAAATTTCATCGCCTTTTTTTAATTTGGAAGAAAGAAGTCAAAAAAAAGGATTTGATTTAATACTAAAGGATATAAATAAGGATGAATTATGGATAGTTGAAGTGAAATCTGGAAATAAACATAAAAGTACATCTTCTACGGGTACCGCAATTAACCTAATAAATAAGGCGAAAGTAGATTTGTCAGGAAGATTGAATGAAAATAATCTGGCTCTTTGGATAAATGCAATTAATGGAGCAAAAAAAGTTTATGGTGAAAGTTTAGATTCAAAAGAAAGTATTCTTAAAATCTTGAACGATAAAGGCGATAAAGTATGTAAAAATTCTTTAGAAAGTCAAGATATTAATGTTATTCTTGCGGGAGCACTTTTTCATAATTTAGATGAGAAAATCGAAATAAATACTTTAGGAAAACAGAAAAATAGAATAGATCATCAAAAATTATTTAAAAGAACATCTATCATTGCTATCCAAAAAAAAACTTTTGAAAAAATATACAATTTTTTGAAGAAGGAGAGTTTAAAATGAGTGGTATTACATTAAGGATAATTAAGAATACAGAATTTTCATCACTTTACAGTAAAATAATTAAAAATGAATTCATTTCAAACGAAGATATTATTAAATTATTACAATTAGCAATAATATTTTTAAATAGTGATAATCAATATGTGTTTCAATTGGGGTATAGAATAATTGTTATGTTTTCAATTCAATATTCTGTATATGAACCGCTTTATGAAGTGGCAATTAACTTAGGTCTCTACCCAATAAGTCATTTTATTGAAAGTAAAAAAATTGAAAGAAATAAAAAAAATATATTTACTGAAATTAATGCATCATATATGAATTTATTTAATTTTGATAATATTTATATGAGTGCTAATCAATTTGACTTAAAAAATTTTTATAAAAAAAATAATGAGAATTCTTTATCTGTTGTTGCTCCAACATCTTATGGGAAAACAGAATTAATACTACAAACTATTAAAATGAATATTGATAAAAATATATGTATAATTACCCCTACAAAATCGTTGCTTGCACAGACGAAAAAAAGAATTTTAAATGAGAGTATTATCGGAGTAGAAAAAATTATAATTCATCCAGAGATGTATAGAATTGAAGATACTCCATCTGTATTTGTTCTTACACAAGAACGAGTGTTAAGGATACTAAAAAGTGATCCAAGACTTTACTTTGATATTGTGATAGTGGATGAAGCACATAATCTCCTCTTAAATGATGAGCGAAGTCAACTTTTAGCCTGTGTTATAGCAATAATTTATAAAAGACATTCAAATACAATTTATAAATTTCTTACACCATTTATTGAGGATAATTCGAATCTTTTAATACGAAACACAAATTATAGTCTTAAAAATTTTAGAGTTGATGAGTATTTAAAAACAGAGAGAATTTATGCGTATGATATTCTTGGTGGAACTGGTTTTAATGCATATGATCAATTTTTGAATAAATGGTACAAAATAGAAAATGAAGTAAATAATCTGACTCAAGAAAAATTTCTGCTAAAGTATATGGGAGATAAAAACATTGTGTATTTTAATAAGCCGGTGGATATTGAAAAATTTTCTAATTTACTTATTTCAGTTTTACCGGATATAAAAATGAATCCACAACTTGAAAAAGCAATTGCAGATATCTCGAGTTTTTTAAATCCAGATTATACGCTAATTAAATGTATTAAAAAAGGGTTTATTTATCATCATGGTTCTGTACCAGATAGTATAAGACAATACATTGAATATCAATACATAAATGAGAAAGAAATAAAATTAGTTTTGACTACTTCGACTTTACTGGAGGGAGTCAATTTACCTGCTGATAAAATGTTTATATTTGATAATAAAAAAGGTAGAAAAAATTTAAGTGCATCAAGTTTTAGAAATTTAATTGGAAGGGTTTGTAGATTTGGCGAAATATTTTCCGAAGGGAACAATTCATTAAATAAGCTCATGCCAGAAATTTACTTAGTTATTGGTAATTATTTTAATGTTAACAATAACTATAAGACATTTGTTGAAAATGTAATGAGAATTGACAAAGAAGTTATTGATAATCCAGAAAATGTTTTACTTAATAATTCGAAAATTGGCGAGGGAAATGAAATATTTTTAAGAAACGCGGAAGAGTTTATGGAGAATTACGAAACTGGAATAATTAATAATTATGAAGGAAGAATAGTAAAAACAAATGTAGGTAGATCATTAATCCATAATAATATTTTAGAATTTGATATATTTTCTTGTGAGGAAAATATACAAGATAAAATATCATATTTTATAAAACAAAATTACAAAATAGATAATTCTTCTGAATTAATGCAAACCATCGATGTTTTATTTCTTTCAAATGTTGATTATGATAAGAATAAGAATTTTATGCGTTTTACTAATGAATCAGCTCAAGCTTATTATAGTTATTTTCTTAATCAAAGAATTAATAATGAATCTTATTCTAAGATGATTTTACGGACTTTGGGGTATTGGATGAAAATTATTAGAGATAACAAAGATCCTCTTGTGTATGTTGGAAAATGGGGGGATTGTGTGAGAAATAACGGTATTAAAAAATTGTGGGTTGATGTTAGGAAGAAAAGTAGAAGTGACTTAATTAACTTAGCTATAGTAAAAATAAAAGAAGAGTTAGACTTTTTGGATAATAGTTTAGTGAAATATATAGAAGTACTTTATGAAGTCAATCTTATTGAAGAATCGTTTTATTATAGGTTGAAATATGGAACAGATGATGAATTTAAAATAGCATTAATTAAGAATGGTTTATCTATAGCGACTGCAAGCTTATTAATAGAAAAATATTTTAATTTTATTTTTATTGATGTTTTATTTAACATAGTTAAACGTAAGCAAGGATTGATAAATGAAATGCGCAGAAATAATGAAAATGATATTTATATTCTGGAAGTAAAAGAAAGTATGAGTTACGAATAGTTGTGTTTAATATTTTAAAATATAACTGATCATCTAACGTTGCTGTCCTAAATAGGCGGTACTAATACCTTTAAAAACAACTATACTATGTTCAAGTTGTGTAGTTGTATATAAAAAATTATAGAATGTGTAGAAGCATTTGATAATGAAGAAAAATGTATAAACTTTTTCTTTCAACCAAAATATTCAACGGGATTCATTTGTGAAAAATGTGGCAATACGTATGTCTATATGATTAAGAGGCATCACATTCTACAATGTAAAGACAGCATGCATCAACATTAAACTCTTTGTGAACACTATTTCTTAGGATAATATATTAGAACACGAGCAAAAGAGAATTCTATTCTGATATATTTAAAAGTACATGTCATTCCAATTGATAATTCATTTTGAAGTAAAAAAGATACTTGAAAAAAACACTAAGATGTTAAAAGAAAGAATACTTAATACCTATGGGAAAACTGCATTTCACAGGATGGAAGATCAAATCACAGTGAAATCAGAAAAGATTAACTATCATGATAATAACCATCGATTGTATTGGTTAAATACAATCATTGGAAATATCAAGACCAATATCTTGGGCATATACCATGGCGTTAGTAAGCGTGACTTACCCTTATTTTTAAATGAACAACAATGGCGATTCAATCATAGAACCTCTGGAGCTACGATACTAAGCAAAGTATCTCACTATTTTCTTTTTTCTTCACCAACTCCTAAGAAATCCATTATTTATGTTTTAAATAAAGCTGAACCTCATTTCAATTCTTTATGCGTCTGATGGCTAGTTACATAAAATAACAATTAATTAAGTAATTCAATCAGTTTATTTTCGAGTCGTTTATTTGACAATATTATTAGAAACAAAATCACCAATATTCTCTACTAGGATAATAATAGTGGTATTCATCAGAATGATTCATTTTTTTTCTCCATTATCATAAATCTATAAAATGAATAAAGAATCAATAAATAACATAAAAAGATAAAACGTTTTATCTTTTTATGTTGACAGCGCTTACATTGGGTGTTAGTATATGCTTGTGAAAATGATAAAACGTTTTACCATCTAAAAGGAGGATTATGTATACTGTAGTAGAAAATGGACTTGATGCAACATTATATAGAATGCTCCGAGAAAAAGTGCATTTTAAAGAGTATGAGGACAATGATGTAGAAATTGCGCTAAAGAACTCCTTGTATAGTGTAGTAATATTTGATGATTTAAGACCCATTGGGATTGCAAGACTTGTTGGAGATAATCGCATTTGTTTCTTCCTTAAAGATGTTGTTGTGGATCCTGAATACCAAAAATTGAAGGTTGGAAGTTTAATTATGCAGTATATCTTTGCTTATATTGAAGCGCACGCTTGTGAAGGTGCATATATTGGATTGATGTCTACACCAAAGTGCGTTTCATTCTATGAAAAGTATGGGTTTGTGCAACGTCCATGTGAAGGTATGGGACCAGGAATGATTTTGTTTCATTCTAAGGAGGGGGAAAAGTGATGAAGAAAGTAATTGTTTTAGGAAGTTTAAATATGGATTTATCAATTTGTTGTGAGAATTTACCAAGATCCGGTGAAACTCTGAACGGATATGACTTCTTTATTAATCCAGGAGGAAAGGGAGGTAATCAAGCTGTTGCTTCTGCAAAGTTGGGTGCAGATACGTATATGATTGGTAATGTAGGAAATGATATTTTTGGGAAGCAACTCATTGATACCTTAACTGAGTACAAAGTAGACACTACATATGTGGATATATCTCAAAATGATGCAAGCGGTGTGGCGGTGATAATTTGTCATGAAAATGATAATCGCATAGTTTTAGGTAATGGTGCAAATCATTCGTTGAAGGATGATTATGTTAAGAAAGCAATTGATGAATTGGCAGTTCAAAATGATATTTTTCTAACTCAATTAGAAAATCAATATGAATTAGTAAGAGATGCAATTGTGTATGCGAAGAGGAAAGGTTTGTATACAATTTTAAATCCAGCACCTGCAAAAGTATTGGATGATATTATATATGAACATTTGGATTTACTTGTAGTAAATCAAAGTGAATGTGAGCTGCTGAGTGGCATATATCCAGAAACAGATGAAGATTGCAGAAATGCAATTGAATATTTCGAAAAGAAAAAAGTACAAGTCCTTATCACATTAGGAAAATCTGGAAGTGTAGTTAAGAATAACAATCAATTAGTAAAAATAAACTCAAGAAAAGTAGAAACTGTAGATACTACAGGAGCTGGTGATTCTTATATTGGAGCATTATGTGCACAACTTGCAAAAGATGTTCCTATGGAAGATGCATTGAAATTTTCAACGGATGTTGCAGCGATATGTGTCACTAGAAGAGGTGCTCAAGTATCAATGCCAACATTAAATGAAGTAATTGAAATCTATAAGGAGGAGAAGTAGATGTTAAAAAGACCTATCATTATTGACACAGATCCAGGAATTGATGATGCAGTAGCCATAGCAGTAGCTCTATTCAATGAACAATTAAATGTTAAGTTAATTACAACAGTTGCAGGAAATGTTGGATTAGATAAAGTAACTTACAATGCTATGCGTTTATTGAAATATCTTGGGAAAGAAGAGATTCCAGTTGCGGCTGGAGCACATAAACCATTGCTTAGAGAAGTTATTGATGCGAGTGGTATCCATGGTAAAACAGGTATGGAGGGTTTTGATTTTGAGGAACCTGATATGACGAAATTGTTAAAAGACAATGCAGTGGATGCAATGAAAAAAGTATTACTTGATAGTGAAGAAAAAATTACGCTAGTTCCAATTGGACCACTAACTAATATTGCTTTGCTCATTGCAACATATCCAGAAGTGATTGAAAAAATTGAAGAAATTGTTTTAATGGGTGGTTCAACAGGAAGAGGAAATTGTGGAGTTATGTCAGAGTTTAATTTTCATGCGGATCCAGAGGCAGCAAAAATGGTGTTTCAAAGTGGATTAAAGATAACAATGGCACCATTAGATGTAGGATTGAAAGCACTTGTCTATCCTGAGGACAGTGAAAATATCAAAGTTATGAACAAAACAGGGGAAATGTTTTATAGCTTGTTTAAGCGATATCGCGGAGGAAGTTTTTCAACAGGTTTAAAAATGTATGATAGTTGTGCAATTGCGTATTTGGTACAACCTGAAATGTTTGAAACTGTGCATACTTTTGTTGATATCGAAACAAAAGGAGAGTTTACATCAGGATGTAGTGTAGTGGATTTAAAAGGGTATCTAAAACAAAATCCAAATGTTTATGTTTGTGTCGACATCAATCCTGATATGTTCAAATCATGGTTGATGGAAAGTGTAAAAAAATGTATATAAGTGAATAGAAAGAGAGAAAACTTATGAATGAAATGATTATGTACGGTTCCGCAATAGTTTCAGTTATTCTTGTTGTTTGGATGCTTATTAAGAAAATGGATATCAAAATTACATTATTTGGAATTGGTATTATTCTCATGTACATTGCACTAGCAATGGGAAATGGTATCGCAATTAAAGAATTTCAAAGCAGTGGTCTGGTGGCATTGGATCCACTAAAAGCAGTGATTGATCAATTTAAATCAACATTACCAGCTGCTGGATTTATTATTTTAATTTTAGGTGGATATTCAGCATATATGACAAGCATCAAAGCAAACGATGTAACAGTTAATACGTTGACAAAACCAATTAAAAATATTAAATCAGTTTATATTTTAGTTCCAATTGTATTCTTAATTGGTAACTTATTATCACTAGTAATTCCAAGCGCATCAAATTTAGCAATTATTTTATTAGCTACCTTGTATCCTGTATTAAGAAAAGCAGGAATGTCACCACTTACAGCAGCAGCCGTTATTGCTACAACTGCTACTGTTATGCCTACGCCTTTAGGTGGAGATAATGTTGCAATTGCAACAGAGCTTGCAAAATACCCAGAATTCGCTGGTTTAACAGTTACTGATTATGTATTGCGTTATCATGCAATGGTTTCCGTACCAACTTTATTATTAATGGCAGGTGCACATTTCTTTTGGCAAAAATTTATGGATAAGAAACAAGGTGTTATTGAGGAAAATGAAGTAGATTTAAAGGAAGTTGAAGAAATTAAAGGTGGTTTTCTATATAAATTTGTTTATACATTACTTCCAATATTTCCAATTATCTTATTGATTGCAGTTTACTTATTTCGTTCTTTGACGGGTAGCTCAATTGATATTAGTGTAGAAGTAGCTTCCTTAATTTCATTTATTGTAGCAATAATTTGTGAAATTATTCGAACAAAAAATCCAAGTGAAGTATTAAAAGGAACTGAAGATTTCTTTAAAGGTATGGGGAACGCATTCCCAATTGTTGCATTGCTTGTGGCTGCAAGTGTATTCGTTTTAGGATTGAATTCTATTGGATTAATCAGTTCTTTGCAAGCAGCAATGTTAAGTGTTCAAGGAAGTGGTATGGGATTTGTTTTACCATTAATCTTAATTGGATTAACAGTATTAATAGTATTATTGAGTGGGAGTGGAACTGCATTGTTCTATGCTCTAGTCCCATTAATGGTTCCATTAGCAGCAGCTGCGGGTATTAGTGCAATTGCACTAACAGTACCTATGGGGTTAGCAGGAAACTTGATGCGTGCGGTATCACCAGTTTCTGCAGTTGTGGTCATTGTCGCAGGGGCGGTCAAGGTAAATCCATTGGATATTGTTAAGAGAACTTCAATTCCAATGATTGCAGGAGTTATCTTTATGTTTGCGTTGAGCATGATCTTATTCCTGTAAAATTGTAATTATGATAAAATAAAGATGATTATGAAGATAATCATCTTTTTGAATAGGTGGGAAAATGAAAGTTACAATTAAGGATATTGCGCGTGAAGCTAATGTTAGTGTAAGTGCTGTATCACTCGTTCTTAACAATAAACCTTGTAGAGTGTCTAAGGAAACTAGAGATCTTATTTTAAGTGTTGCCAAAAAGAATAACTATAAAGCTAACCAAGCTGCGAGAAGTTTAGTTACAAAAGAAACAAAGATAATTGGACTCATTATTCCAGATATTGAGAATATATTTTTTTCTTCGTTATCAAAAAAGGTAGAGGAATATTGTTCGAAAAAAGGATATATGCTAATTATTGTAAATAATAACGATAAAGAGGAAGATGATATTAAACTATTAGATATGTTAGTATCACGAGGTGTGGATGGCTTATTGATAACACCAAGTAATGAGTCATTGCTAAATGGTGATAAACTCGAAGACTATTTAAAAAAATTAACAATTCCCTATATTTTAGTTGATAGATATTTTGAAGATATTGAGTCAAACAAAGTGTATTTTGATAATGAAGATGGTGCTAATCAAGCTATATCAATTTTAGTTGAAAATGGCCACAAAAAAATTGGATGTATTGCCAGTGGTAGTGAAAGTAAAAATGGATATTCACGTGTTAAAGGATATAAAAATGCGATGTTGAAAAACCATTTAGAAGTATTGGATGAATATGTTTATACTGGAAACTATAAATTTGAAGGTGGATATGAAGCAGGATTAAGAATTTTAAAAAGTGATTTAACTGCAGTATTTGTCTGTAATGATATGATGACTCTTGGTTTCATGCGATGTATGCAAGAAAATCATAAGAGAATACCAGAAGATATTTCTTTGGTAAGTTATGATAATACAATTAACAAACTTCTACCGTGGATAGAAGTTTGTAGCGTTGATCAAAATACAAGTCAGCTTGCTTTATCAGCATGTGATTTACTATTCTCAATCATCGAAGGAGATAATGAAAAAATTCAAACGATAAGATTACATCCAACATTGGTTGTTAAAAACAGCATTAAGAAAATACGTTAAGCAGCACATGGTTATACATGATGTTGCTTTTTTTGTGTATTAAATAAATTATATGTATGCGTTTACAAAATGTGTTGACAAAAAAATTGAAGATGCTATATTGAAACTATAAAAATTCCATGCAAAGAAATAAGTTTCCACTATACGGAAAATAAGGAGAAGAATATGCAACTTGTTGATAGAGTTATGAATGCTTTGGTTATTGTTTGTCAATCACCTAATGGTTTGTCTGTTTCAGAAATATCTTCAAAGATGGAACTACCTTTGAGTACAACTCATCGCGTGCTTTCTAGTTTAATTAATAACAAATTTATTATTCAAGATTCAAGAACAAAGAAGTATTTACCATCTTATAAGATTTTTACTCTTTGCGATAATATCAAGAAGAATAGTGTTTTAGTTTCACAAGCTCGAATTCACATGGAAAACTTATCTAATGAAATTAGTAAGAATGTGATTTTGTGTACACGACAAGGAAATAATATTTTAAATCTTGAATGTGTCGAGTATGTAGACTCATCAATGTATATGGTTAAGACTGGAATTGAATTACCACTATATGCTACATCTGCTGGTCGAGTATTCATGGCAAATATGAAGGAAGATGAACTTGAACAATATTTATCTGAAGTGATGATTGAAAAGAAAACTGATTTTACGATTACTGATTTTAATAAATTAGACGAAGAACTAAAGAAAATAAAAAAACAACAATATGCAATTATTGATGAAGAACTTCAACTAAATGTACAAGGTGTTGCTTGCCCTGTATTTGATGCTTTCGGTGAAGTTGTTGCAGCAATTGCATTTACTTCAGCAAAACAAGCAGATCCTATCGATGAGAAAAAATTAAATAGCCTTATGCAGTGTGCAAAAAATATATCAGACAGTATCAATTAATTGTTTTGATTGTTTAAGAGTAGACCTCTTTACAATACAACGAATGGGAAGGAGAACTAAAATGAAGAAGAGAGCCATTCTATTATTAGTATCATTATTATTAGCTGTAGCTTGTTTGACTGGATGTTCAAAAGAAGATACACCAACATCAACAGAGTCAACTGAAGCTAGTCTAAAGATTATGTTTGTTGTTACAGGAAACCTTGGGGGTGGAACAAACAACGATGATGTAAACAAAGCATTAAATGATTACGTTACAAAAGCAGGAGGTTCAGTAGATACATACGAATGTAATATGGATACTTCAGTTTATGAAACAACATTAAAACAAGCAGCAGAATCAGGAAATTATGATTTGATTGTTACTGGATTTGGAACTATGGCAGAGCCAGTACAAAATACCGCAGCACAATATGCAGATCAAAAATTCCTAATTTTCGATACTTCAATTGATTACACTGACGGTAAAAACCCAAATATTATCTCAGTTCAAGTTAATCAAAATCATGGAGCGTTCATGGCAGGTGCTTTAGCTGCATTATTAACAAAATCAGGTGTTGAAGGAACTAATGAAGCAAATGCTATTGGATTTGTAGGTGCTATGGAATCTGTAGCAGTAGTTGATTGCTTAATTGGATATATTGAAGGTGCAAAATATGTTGATGAAACAATTGATGTACAATATGCATTTGTTGGAAATCATAATGATTCAGCATTAACAAAAGAAATGGCATTAACACAAAACCAAGCAGGAGCAGATGTTATCTATGGAGTATCACAAAGCGATTTAGCTGTGGCTGATGCAGCATTAGAAAAAAACTTCTATGCAATTTGTTCAGATGCTGATGATGCTAAAACAATCGAAGCTACAAGTAAGGATACTGCAAATCACATCGTTACTTCGGTTATCAAAGATTACTACAACATGGTGTATCCAATCCTTGAAAAAATTGGTAATGGTGAGGCTGAATTTGGTAAACATATTTCAATTTCTTACGCCGATGGTGGGGTTAAATTAGCGAGAAACGAATACTTTGATGCAATTCTTCCAGAAGAAGTGAAAACACAATTTGAAGAAATTGAAAAGAAAATTATTAATGGAGAAATTGAAGTAGATAGTGCCTATAATGCAACAGCAGAAAAGATTCAAGAAATAAAAGCTTCAGCAAGTGGTAAATAATATCGATTAGCGGTACGCAAGTACCGCTAATTACTATCAAGATTGCAAAGAAGTAGGGGAGAAATAGACAATATGGAAAAAATGCATTTATATGAACAAGTAGAAAATGGTGCTGATTTATTACAAATGATAAATATCACTAAGATTTATGAAAATGGATTTGTTGCGAATAATGATATTAATTTTTCTCTTAAAAAAGGTGAAATTCATGGATTAGTAGGTGAAAATGGTGCTGGGAAAACTACTTTGATGAAAGTTCTTTTCGGGCAAGAAATTCCTGAACAAGGAAAGATCATGCTTGGCGGAAAAGAAATCACATTTAAGAGTCCTCTCGATGCACTACAATATGGCATTGGAATGGTCCATCAACATTTCATGTTAGTAGATACATTAAGTGTTGCGGATAATATGGTATTGGGTAATGAGCCTAAAAAAGGAATTCTCTATAATAAAAAAGTTGCAAGAGAACAAGCAATACAAGTATCTAAACAATATGATTTAGAAATTAATCCAGATACACTTGTTCGTGATTTATCAGTTGGAATGAAACAGCGTGTTGAAATATTGAAAATATTACTTAAGGGAGCAAAAATACTTTTGTTAGATGAACCAACAGCTGTATTAACCCCACAAGAAACACAAGAATTCTTTGTGCAACTTCAAAATTTAAAAAACAAAGGATTTTCGATCGTATTTATATCACATAAATTAAATGAAGTTAAGAAAATATGTGATCGAATAACAATCATTAGACGTGGACAAACAGTAAATACAGTAGATATTGACAGTGTGACAGAGAAAGACATTTCTAACATGATGGTTGGATATAATGTTGAATCTACAAAAAATATGGCAAGGGATAATAATTTTGGAGAAGTTGTATTAAAAGCTAGAAATCTTTCTTATTTGAATAACTTTGGTAAATATAGCTTTAGCAATTTAGACTTTGATGTTAGAAGTGGAGAAATACTTGGAGTTGCCGCAGTTGAAGGTAATGGACAATCTGAATTAGCAAATGTAATTGCAGGATTATTCCCAATAACTGAAGGTGAATTATCAATTAATAATGTATCACTCAGAAATGTGAAAAATATAAGAGAAATACGTGAATTAGGAGTTTCCTTAATTCATGAAGACCGAATGGATTATGGTGTATCTGTTACACAATCAATTAGTGAGAATATCGTTTCTGATCGTTACTATAAAAAACCATATTCTAAATTTGGTATTTTAAATAATAAAAAGATTAAAGAAGAAGTTACATCACTTATTACTGAATTTACAATCAAATGTGATGGTGGTGATGCTGAAGTTAAAACTCTTTCTGGTGGAAATATTCAAAAGGTAATAGCTGCACGGGAGTTCACTTCGAATCCTAAATTTATTCTTGCTTGTCAACCTACAAGAGGAATAGATATAGGTGCGGCAGAAACATTAAGAAGAAAAATGATTGATTTAAAAAACGAACAAAAATCTGCAATATTATTATTCTCGGCAGATTTACATGAATTATTGACAGTTAGTGACACGATTATTGTTCTTTATGGTGGTTCAATTGTAGCTTATTTTAGCCATACAAATAATATTGATGAACAAACAATCGGTGAATACATGCTTGGGATTAAGAAGCAAACTGCTGAAGAATTGAGGGGTGCAATTCATGATTAAAAAAAATCAAAATAGTATAAAAAACATTGAGAAGAAATTTTCAATCTATCGTATATTACTGGCAATTTTAATTTCTTTAGCGATAGCGTTTGCGCTTATTATGCTAGTAAGTAAGAACCCAACAAAAGATTTTATGACTTTATTAATTGGACCGTTACAAAATAAGAATGGGTTAACTTCAGTTATATCTAAGTCAATTCCATTACTATTTACTGGTGTTGCAATTTGCTTAGTTAACAAATGTGGACAAATTAATATTGCGGCTGAAGGAGCATTTTTTTCAGGAGCTGTTGCAGCTACTGCAATTGCAATTTTACCTGGAATACCTGGACCAATTCACTCAATTCTATGCGTGCTTTTAGCAGCTTTAGTAGGGGCACTAGTTATGGGGCTTCCTGGATATTTCCATGTTAAATTTAATGCCGTTACAATTGTTACATCACTAATGATTAACTATGTTGCTCTATATTTAGGACTCTATTTAATTTTAAATCCTTTGTATGACTCTACAGCTGGATTTGAAGCATCATATCTATTTCAATCGAGTTCAAAGTTGTTAACATTATTTGGTAATTCAAGAATTCATATAGGATTATTAGTAGGTTTGTTAGTAGTTGGGTTTGGGTGGTTCTTATTGTTTAGAACATCATTTGGAACACAAATTAGAAGTATTGGTCAAAATCCGAATTATGCATTGTATTCCGGTATGCCAGTTAAAAAAACAATTATTGCAATTTCTGCTATTGCAGGATCGATAGCGGGTATTGGTGGTGCATTTGAAGTGTTGGGAAATTATCAACGGTTTGTATATACAGGATTTACGAATCATGGTTGGGATGGAGTAATGCTTGCGGTCATGTGTTATAACAGACCACAGCTTATACCATTTGCAGCAATATTCCTTGCTTATATTCGCACTTCAGCGGATACATTAAATTTCACTTCGAGTATTCCACCTGAAATTGTCAGTATTATTCAAGGGGTAATTATTATTTTCGTTGCTGCAGAAAGATTCTTATCGAATTGGGAACATAAAGCTATTGTTTCAAGTTCAAAGAAGAATCTAGAGAATTAGGGGGTAATGAAAAATGTTAGAACAAATATTTTCATTGAGTTTTATATCATCAATTCTTAGATTAAGTACGCCTTTGTTATTTGTTGGCATGGCTGCTGTTATAGGAGCAAAAGCTAATGTACTTTGTATCGCTTATGAATCAATGATGCTTTGTGCAGCTCTAGGTGGTGTTTTAGGTAGCGCATTCTCACAAAATTTAATTGTAGGAATGTTATGTGGTATCTTGTGTGGCTGTATTATAGCGATTATCTTTGGATATTTTGTATTATTCTTGGATACACCTCCGTTACTTGCGGGGCTTGCATTAAATACATTAGGTACTGGAGCAACTTTATTTCTTGTTTATTTGACTACTGGAATGAAACAAGATACTTCAAAATTACTATCATTAAAATTTCCAAGAGTAGATATACCAATCATAGAGGATATCCCTGTGGTAGGAGAAATTCTTTCAGGACATAATATTTTGGTTTATTTAGCACTTCTTTCTGTTGTATTTGTTTGGTTTCTCTTGAATAAAACAACATTAGGGTTGAGAATTAAAGCAGTAGGAGTTAATAAAGCAGCAGCTTCTTCTGTAGGTATTAATGTCAAAAAAACACAACTATATGCATTATTAATAAGTGGTGTTCTTGCATCTTTTGGGGGCATGTTTCTATCAATGGCTTATTTACCATATTTCACTGCAAATATGACGGCAGGAAGAGGATTCATCGCTATTGCTGCACAAAATTTAGGTCAAGGAAGTCCAATTTTAACGATGTTATTCTCAATGTTATTTGGATCAGTAATGGCTGTAGGAAATATTGCTCAATCGTTTAGATTACCTTCACAGTTTGCAGCGATGCTTCCATATTTATTTACTATTATTGGCTGTTTATTTAGAGGTGTTCAAACTAAATCAAAACTAGAAAGAGGAAAAAATGACAAACCAAAAAGTCTCAGCTTCAAATCCTAAACTTAATGGATTAGCACCACATCTACTCGTAGACGAAAGTGCTATTGCAGATGTTGTTCTTCTACCAGGTGATCCAGCACGTGTATTGATGTTTAAAGATTTACTTGAAGATTTCAATATTGTTTCTAGCAATAGAGAATTCGTAATTGGTAAAGGTAAATATCAAGGTAAAGATATTACAATCTGTTCTACTGGAATAGGTGGACCCTCAACAGAAATAGCAGTAATTGAATTAATCGAATTAGGTGCAAAAGCATTAATTCGTATAGGAGGAACAGGATCACTTAAGCAGGGTATTTCTTGTGGTGATATGATTATTAATACAGGAGCTATGAGAAAAGGTGGAGCAAGTAATTTTTATGCACCACCTGAGTATCCCGCAATTGCATCATATGAAGTAGTGGATACTTTAGCAAGTGCATGTAGAAAAATGGATACTAAATATTGGATGGGTATTTCTGCTTCAGTGGGATCTTTCTTTGCTGGTCAAGGAAGACTAGCAAATGGCAAAAAATTTCACAACGATAATTTATTAAAAGATTACGAAAATTTGAATATCATTAATATGGAAATGGAAGCAGAAACAATTCTAACTTTAGGTTCATTATTTGGCGTATATACAGGCTCTATTTGTGCTGTTCATGCAGATAGAGTAAACGATATTTGGCTTGAAGATTTTGCAGATGCACAACTTAAAATGTGTACGATTGCATTAGAAGCTTCTGTGGAGTTAATGAATAAATATTTATAAATGAAAAGTGATTACCAGTAGCGGTAATCACTTTTATTATTTCTCTCTAACCGGCATTAATAAATCAATCTGCATATTTTCTGGTTCAGTATTTTCTAAATGAATATGACTATAATAATTCAAATGTTCATCGAGTAATCCACACATATGTTCTTGATCTAACCAATCACCCGCAAATTCATATTTATCATTATTGTTTACCCATTCAGCAAGTCCTTCCCATTCATTAAAGTTACCGAAATGAATCATATGGGCAGCATATAAACCACCCTTAAATTCTTTCTTAATAAGTGGGGCAGGGACTTCAAAATCGGCGGGAATAGTTACCCATGTTTCATATCCATGATAACCTGTTTCATCTACTGGGTTAGGATGATTGAAACCATAATGACGTAAATCAGGTTTAATTTCATAAAGCTTTGTTTCGCGTACAAATTGGTCAATACAATCATTTGAATGTGTTTCTGGGTCATCACCAATGTGATGAGCAGCTGCAACAGTGGATGGCGGTAAATAAAGGATACGCACATCATTAAACTTTTGACTATCATTAACTTTTTTTAAATTGTTCATCATTTGATCCTCCTTAAAGTTAATACTGATGATACTGAGTGAATCGATAGTATTCATTAGTCCTTCATTGTTTTGAATACATTGTAGTAAAGGTAAATGGGTTGCTTCACTAATTTCAACAATGAATTGAAGGAGGATTTCCTTGATGGTTGATAATGCGGTTAACTCTTCATTAAGTTCACTAATATTTTGTTGAAAGATTTTGATTGTTTCAAGGGCATTTTCATTTAATAAAATAGTTTTAATCTGTTTAACAGGAATTCTTAGTTTTCTTAATAAGAGTATTTGTTTTAAACGATCTACAGTATTTTCATCGTACATGCGGTAAGCGTAATCGTCTTGTTTGTAGCTAGATATTAAGCCGATTTGCTCATAATAGCGAAGCATTCTTGTGGAAATACCAAGTGATTTTGAAACATGTGTTATTGTATTTGTATTCATCATTGTCCTCCATATCTTGTACTATAAATGACGACACGGTGTTAAAGTAAAGATATTCTTGTATAATAAAAGTATAAATTAATGAAGGATATATTAATATGAGTTATATTCAAAAGTTGAGGGAATATATAGGGCATGATGAAATCTTATCGGTGGGTGCAACGATTTTAGTGGTACAAGAGAATAAGATTTTACTACAATTACGTTCAGATACAAAAACATGGGGAATTCCAGGAGGAGCAATCGAATTAGGTGAAACATTACTAGAAACCGCAACACGGGAACTAAAAGAGGAAACCGGATTAGTCGCGACAGAGTTTCAATTGTTAAATGTGTTTTCAGGTAAAGATTTTTTCTTTGAGTATCCAAATAAAGATAAAGTGTATACTGTTCCTGTATTGTATAAAGCATTGGATGCTTGTGGTGAACTGGCAATGAATGATGGTGAAAGTTTAGCATTGAAATACTTTGGACTGGATGAAATTCCTGAATGTGAACCTCGTGCAATGTATATGCTTCAATGGATAAAAGAAAATAAAATAGTTTAAACAGAAGATGTTGCCAAACAACATCTTTTCTTGTTAGACTGTCAGTGATTACTTGTGAAAAACATAACAGATGGGGGCTATATGAAATATACAATCAAAGAAATCTCTGATTTATTAGGGGTAACAACACATAAGCTACGTTATTATGAGAAAATAGGAATCATACAACCAGAGGTGAATGAACAAACAGGTTACCGTTATTTTTCAGTGATTGACACAAGACGATTTAATTTAGCACGCTTGTATCGGGGGATGGGGTTTAGTGTTGATGAATGCTTGTCACTATTAGGAGATATGAAATCCATTGATATTATTGATGCAATTGATAATCGTCGTAGTGAACTGAAAAAAGAAGTGCTTTTTAAGACACTTTGTGTTGAAGATATGGAGCATTATACAAATTTCTTGAAACATATCCCGGAACTGGTGGATAGTGTATCCATCATTGAACTAGAAAGACATATTCGTTTAGAATTTTCTGATAATGAAAAAATAGTAAGGGATCGCAAGACATTACGACTACGAGATGAATTGTTAGAATATGCCCCACTTATTCGTTGGGTGAGTAGAATTCCTAAAGAAACATTGGAAAAAAATTCAGGTGTCTTACAATATCATTATGGTATAAATATACGCTATAAAAATGCGGTTAAATTAGGACTTGATGTTAATAATTATCAAGAAGTAGAAGCAGGTAAATACTTGATTACTGTTTTTAAGAAAAACAATGATCCAAATTTTGGTTGGGAGACACTAACACTTATTCAAGACTATTTAAAAAAGCATAATATTATGCAATTTGGTGATGGTTTTAGTTCTTGTATTCATTCTACAGCAATAGATGAAGGCTATTCCAACTATCATTATCTCATTGTAAAAATTAATTGATAAAATATTAACAAAGTACTTGACCTTAGAGTAGGACTAACGTTTATAGTCTTACTTGGAGGATAGAGATTATGAAAAAATTATTTAAAATTGCGTTAACTTTAGTCTTAGCATTTTCTCTAGCTGCTTGTAGTAGTCCAAAAACTACAGGTTATAAAGCAGGAACATATACTGCTGAAGCTACAGGAATGAATGGACCAGTTAAGGTAGAAGTAACAGTAACAACTGATGCAATCGAAAAGGTTGTGGTTACTGAACACAATGAAACACCATCAATTAGTGATTTGGCTATCAGTGATATGCCAGTTCGTATTGTTGATGCACAAGGATTAGGTGTAGACACCGTATCTGGAGCTACAATTACATCAAATGCAATCTTAGAAGCAGTTGGACTTGCGATGAAAGATGCAGGAGCAGATGTAGATGCACTAAAAAAAGTAACATCAAAAGTACAAGAAAAAGAAGAAGATAAAGAATACACGGCAGATGTAATCGTTATTGGAGCAGGGGGAGCAGGTTTAGCTGCTGCTGTAACTGCTAATCAAGAAGGAGCATCCGTTATTGTTATTGAAAAAATGCCTAAAGTTGGTGGAAATACAATTTTAGCAGGAGGAGCTTTAAATGCTGTTGATGAAGGTAGTGAAACTGCCATCGCAAATGAAGACTCTGTAGAATTACACTATACGCAAACCTATGAAGGTGGCGATAAACAAGGGGATCCAGAACTTGTTAGAACACTTGTTACAAATGCTTGGGCAGGTGTTGAATGGTTACAAAGTTTAGGTATGGAATTTAAAGAAGGAACATTTACAGTATTAGGTGGTATGTGGCCAAGAGCACACAAACCAGTTGAACCAGTAGGTACAGGATTCTTTAATGCTTACCAAAAATATATTGATTCAAATGAAAACATTGATTTATATTTAGAAGTTACAGCGAAAGAATTTATCGTTGAAGATGGTAAAGTAGTGGGTGTAATTGCTGAAGGTAAAACAGGAAATAAAATTACACTACATGCGAACAATGGTGTCGTACTTGCGACAGGTGGATTTGGTAAGAACGTAGAAATGCGTCAAGAATACAATACTCTTTGGGCAAACTTAGATGAAAGTATTAAATCAACTAACCATGCTGGAGCAACAGGTGATGGTATCATCATGGCTGAAGCTATAGGTGCAGAACTTGTACAAATGGAAAACATCCAATTATTACCAATGGGCGATCCTGAAACTGGTAGTTTAAGTGGTAATATTGAAATGGCTGTTGAAAATAGAATTTTCGTTAATGATGAAGGAAATCGTTTCGTTGATGAAGGTGCACGTCGTGATGTTATGACAAATGCATTGTTTGAACAACCAAATGCACACATGTGGGTAATTTTAGATAGTCATGATTATCCAACAGGTGATGAAGTAAATAACTTTAATGAATCAATGAATCAATTAGTTGCGGATGGTCGTGCATTTAAAGGTGATACACTTGAAGAACTTGCAGAACAAATTGGTGTAAATCCTGAAAATTTAGTTAATGCAGTTGAAGGATTTAATGCTCATGTAGCGGATAAATCAGCTGATGAATTTGGTAGAACACTTTACCAAGATCCAATTGATCAAGGTCCTTATTATGCAGGTGCCCGTGTACCAACAGTTCATCACACAATGGGTGGTGTAAAAATCAATACAGATGCACAAGTTATTAATACAACAGGTGAAATTATTCCTGGATTATATGCAGCTGGAGAAGTAGTTGGTGGAATCCATGGAGCTAACCGTTTAGGTGGTAATGCGTTAACAGATACAGTTGTATTTGGACGCATTGCAGGATCTTCGGCAGCATCAGCAAAATAATTTTAAAGCAATACTAATTCAGTGAATAGAAAAATAGCCATTTATTTCGAAAGAAATAGATGGCTTTCTTTTATTTACAATGCGGTTCCTTTATTAGGTACAAACAAATTCGTCAACTTTACTTTTTCATAGTGTAGTAGCTCAAGTTTACGATTTATGCCACCAGCATAACCAGTAAGACTACCATTTGATCCAACAACGCGATGACAAGGAATAATCAAAGAAATAGGATTATGACCAACAGCACCACCGATAGCTTGTGCGGACATGGATTTCTGACCAGTTTTCTTTGCGATTTCTAATGCAATATCTTTATATGTGATAATTGTTCCATAAGGAATGGTTAATAGGATGCTCCATACCATTTCTCTAAAAGGTGTGGTATTAAATTTTAGAGGTGGTAAAAAGGGTGGCTCATGTCCTTCAAAATAGGTATCTAGCCATTTCTTCGTTTGAATGAAAACAGGCAAATCCTTAACAATAAAATCGCTTGTAATAGTTGAACCAAAGTATTTTTGATCATTGAACCATAATCCGATAAGATATTCACCATCACTAGCTAGGGTAATTGCGCCAAGTGGTGAATCATAGATTGATGTAACTGTCATTTTAACTCCTTTTCTAGTGCCCCGCCAGCAACCGCCCATAGATAAATACTTGCGACAGTACAATAAGGGCTAAAGCGTTTACGATATTTCTCAAATAGTTTTTTATCAATTTTCTTGTGATGATAGACAAGACGTAATCCACGATGAATCGCAAGATCATGATAGCTAAATATATTCTTGCGCATACAACTAAATAACAAAATCATTTCTGCTGTCCAAACGCCAATACCTTCTAATTGAATAAGTTTCTGAATAGCCTCCTCATCGGATAAAGTGGTGATTGCGTTTAAATCAAATTCATTGGTTTTAACTTTTTGGGCAAAGTTTTGGATATAATGTGCTTTGCGAAAAGTAATACCAAAAGCTTGGAGTTGTTCAATAGAAAGAGATAAGATGGAATCAACATTTATCACATGTAGTGTATCAATCATTCTTTGCCAAATGGTAGTAAGTGCTTTTGTTGAAATTTGTTGTCCAACAATATGATGAATTACAGATGAAAAAAGGTCAGGATGAACAACACGTTGAATAAATCCAAGTTGTTCGATCACTTGACCTAGTTTTTTATCTTTACTTATTAAGTAATTCATTTCTTTTTCGCTATAATCAAAGTACATTTTAGTTATCCAACTTTCATGTTAGATATTATAGCATTCTTTAGATTAACTATTTAAGTAAATCAATCATTTCTTGATAAATACCAGTTAATTCTTTTTTCTCAGTATCGTTCATATCTCTTTCATGAGCATTATGAGTAGGTACAGTACCTAAGTGGTTTCTAAGAATTTTACCATCTTTAATAATAATTACATGTGGAATTTGTAAACCATTTGCAACTTCATCTTCAGATAAGAAATCTTTGAAATAATCTGTTTCAAACTTCATGATTTGTGCATCATCTGCGAAAGATAATGAATAAGCGAAAGTGTCATATTCTTTAACTAAATCATTAAGTAAAGGAGCAGCAGCTAAACAGTAAGGGCATCCAGGTGAACCTAGATAAACAATACCAGTTCCTTTTTCATTTAATAATGTTTCGAATTGTTCGAAAGTCAAATCATAAAAGTTATTACTATCTGATTTGATATCATAATTTGTCATATCCGCTTTTTGAGTAGAGATATTTGTAATAGCTAAAGCTTCAGCCTTTGGCTTTGTTGAACATCCAGCTACGACGAATGCAACTAAACAACATTTTAATAGTGTAATCAATTTCTTTTTCATTGTATTCTCCTTGTGTAAGATAAACATAATAGCTATTCATGATGGATGAATATATCATGAACAATTACTATACCTGTTATTTTATACCATATTCGTTGAAGTTGAAATAAAATTATGGTACAAATAAAGAAAATTTAAGTTCCTGTCTGAAAGGGGTAACCTTTGATTTTACTAAATAGACCTAGTTTTAAACGCAATTCGTCACTTCTGAAGATCATAGTTCTACGTTAATAATCAAAGCTGAATTAATCAATGAAACTACTGTATTTAACATTTCTAGTTATGATTGAGTATATTACACTTTTCTGTTACATAAAAAGTATTTATAAATATCATGGAGAATTCAAATTAAAACTTTTAACACTGATGATTTTTGTAGGCATTACAGTGATTGTTTATGAACTTAATACCTTTATTTATACGTCATTTATCTTTTCTTTAATTATTTGTTTATTTTATGCTTATACTATTACAAAAGAAATGAATCAAAGAATCTTTGTAATAACGATTGTTTACTTTGTGTACAGCGCAATGGTTGAGATAATAACTTTAAATGTATTGGTTCTTTTAATGAATAAACCGATAGAAGAAATTATGAATATTTCTTCTATATATTTAGGAATAGGTATTCTAAATAAGTTTATTCAAGCGTTACCACTGTTTTTTATACGCACAAAAGTAAAAAAACCTATCTTCTCCACTTTGCAACACAATAGAACTATGTATGCAGTTACATTGCTTTTTATCTTGTTTGTGATTGAGAGTATCATTCTTACTTATTCAATGTTGAATGGTGAAGTTAGAAATTCGCTTATTTTGATTTCACTTATTTCAATTATGGTATTTATTTTATTTTTTAATTTGATTATCAACTATAATCGGTTATTTGTAGAAAAGAAGTATCTAGAAATAGAGCGAGGATATGAAAAACTACAAAGAGATTGGATAAATGATATTCAATGTAATCAATTGGAATTACGCAAAATTAAACATGATATAAAAAATGTATTATCAACAACATATTCTTTCTTAAACAATGATGAAATTGAAAAAGCTCGTCAATTCATTGAAACAATGCTTGAGAAAACAAATATGATTGAAATAAATTACTGGACAGGGAATGTTGTTGTCGATAGTGTTCTTAGTAATAAGATTGCATTGAATGCAGATATTAAATTTGAAGTAATTGCCAGTAAAATTACAATTGAAATGAATGAAATAGATACATGTATCTTACTTGTGAATTTATTGGATAATGCGATTGAAGCACAACGCGATGTCGATGATAAATTAATTTGTATATCGATGTTTCAAAATGAATTTAATTTTATTTTGAAAATTGAAAATAGTTATGATAAAACGAAGTTAGTAAATTTCACACAGACGAAGAAAAGTAATAAAAAAGCCCATGGATTAGGGTTACAAATAGTTCGAGGTATCGTTAATAAGTATGCGGGATATTACAAGGTTGACATCAATGATACAATAGTAAGTACCATAATCTTACCGGTTATGGATATTGAATAGGAGAGTGTATCATGAAACATAAAGAACTGGATGGTAATACATTTAGTGCTTATGCTTATGAGGCAAACTCATTTATAAGTGCTGACATCAAAGAGTTTGAAGAAATTTTGATGATGTACGGTTCATTTGAAAAAGCGGGTAATAGCTATATTTCAACAAGTGAATGGCATAATGAACTGCAAGTTACCTTGAATCAGCAAGATGAAATTCTTCAATCAATCAGTATTACAGTTTCAAAATATGAGGGTGAATATAGTAGCGAGAAGTTATTCTTTGATGTCTACTATTTAGTAAAATATATCAATGAGAATTACTTGTATATTTCACAGGATAAGCATCATTATCAAGAAATTCTAGATGAATTATTAATCAACGATTATATACGCATAGATTTTGGTAAATATGAAATATACTTTGTGTATATGCATGAATTTGCATCTGCAGAAATTATTTCAAAAAGTTAATCATTGAGAAGATGACACCTCTATAAATATGCTACACTTGAAGTAGTATAGAAATAGAGGTGTTTTACTATGGAAAAAAGCGTAAATATAATAGGAATTGGAAGACATGCCAAAAAGAATATCTATCCTTGTTTACAACATTTAGGAATACACATAGAGTCAGTTACAACCCATTCAAAAGAAAAAGCATTGGTTGAGTTAGAACGATTAGGTATTCAGACATGTGTTTATGATAATGTAGATGAAATGTTGAAGGAATCCCCAAGTGATACGGTAATACTGGTTGTACCTATGGAAGAAGCGTATAGCTTAGTTATGAAGTGTCTGCAAGCCGGCAAGCGAGTTTTTGTAGAAAAACCTTGTGGGTTAAGTATTCAACAAGCAAGGGATATTTATGAATGTTCAAGCGAAATGAATATACCTGTATTTATAGGCTTTATGAAGCGATATGCACCTTGTTATAAAAAGATGAAGGAATACATCAAACAAGGTGATTTAGGCTATGTGAGATCATTTGAAGCTCATTTCAATGTGGATGCAAGTGCATTTTGCGAAACAGATAGTGATTTCATGTATGCAGTAGCTATTCATTATTTGGATTTGTTAAGAACATTGTTTGGTGATATTAAGCAAGTAACCGCAATAAAGAATGAGTTTGGTAATGGAGTATCCTATGCTTTAATGATGACAATGGATGATGGAATTGTGGGAACTTTGTCATTGGAAAATAGAGGACCATGGACTAGAGAAAGTGAAGGTATTACCTGTACACTAGATGGTGGTTTTATTCAAAGCATTGAATTGAATGAACTTGTTGTTCATTCCAATAACTTTATCGAAGATAATTGGCAAACATTAAGTGAAGAAGATCGAGTCTATCGTGAAACGTATACACCAGCATCAGGAACATTAAAAGATTTATATCTAAGAGGATTCATGCAAGAATTCATAGAATTTTTTAAAGCGGATAATACGATTAACGATGATAATGTAAAAATAACTAACGTGATAGAAAATATAATAGAACAATTAAAATGACTTATCCATGTGATAAGCCATTTTTAACTTTTATTTAATTTGTATTAAAAATATCCATTTCATTATTCTCTTAAGGAGATACTTTTTATTTTGTATTGTCCATTAATTTTCACAATGTCAATTAATGAACTTTTTGTGTTGGTGCCACGATTAACTTCAAAGACAACTGTATCATCCTCTTTATGGAAGCTATATTCGTTGTACTTATTACTTAGGTTGGAGTCGTGGCATGTGTAGTTGGTAATATTAATTGTTCTATTTATAACTGCTTTAGTTAAAGCATCCTCATCAAAAAAGTAAGGTAACAATGCCTCGATATTACTCGATAGATTACCTTTATTAGTTTCTTCTACAAAACCAGCAATGAAATCATCAAGGTCATCGTTGCGGATAACTGAATTTAAGACAAAGAATCCAAGTATTAATAAAGTTAAAACTACTATCCAAACTGTAATTTTCTTCATGATTCTCACCTCTAATTTCAAATTACAATTATTAGCACTGAAAGTCAAGATTTCATTCTTGATTTTATTAGTTAACTTGTACGATAAAACAATTATTTGTTAGTAGGTTCATAAGTATGATTTATTTTTGTAATAGGCATTAAAATAGTAACTGTAAAATTAGTTTCATCATATTGAAATGTAATTGTCCCATGAAGTTTATCAATAACGCGTTTTACATTATTGATGCCATAGCCATGGGTATTTTTGTCATTCTTAAGAGATAAAAACTGATTTGAAGATTGTTTAATTGATCCATCAAATGAGTTCGATAAAACAATAAATAATTGTTCTTTATAAATATTCATTTTTAATTCTATATATTTATCTTTTACTTTAGAGGTAGCTTCAATGGAATTATCAAATAAGTTAGATAGAATAATACATAAATCTAAATCAGGAATATCAAATTGATTAGGAATTAATATATTGTAATCAAGTCTAATATTGTTTTGTTTGGCGAGAAACATCTTTTGATTTAATAAAATATCAACAGTATTGTTGCCAGTGAATACAAGGGATGATATTTGTTGAATGTTTTCATCAAAGCGGTTGATATAATCAAGTGCATTATGAACTTGATTGTTTTGTAAATATCCGCGTATCATACTAATGTGGTTTTTTAAATCATGTTTAATTGAACGAATTTCTTGATTGTAGGCAGATAATTCTTTGAAGTGTTGAGTTTGTAATTGCATCTGTTGTTCAAGTAATTCCAAATGAAATGATTTCTCACTATTATAATTTAATTGATCGACCATAAAGAATAAGAAGAAGGTATAGAAAAATAAGAGTACGGAGATATCAATATAAAGCATCGTAGAACTAGCTTGATTGAGAATGTTCATACTTAGATATAGATTTGCGATAGGAGAAATAAATAAAATAAAATCGATAACATATTGAAAGGGTTTGCTGGTAAGTTTACGGGTAAATAAGATGACAAGAATCATGAGTAAAACGATGATACACGCAATGAATTGTGTAATTGGGTTTAAGACTAAATCAAAAGCATTACTGGGTACTGATTCATTTGTTGTTTCAAGATAAATAAGAGCGGCAGATAATTTTGCAGCATAGTTTAATGTCACAAATAAACTTGTGGTTATAAGTTTTGTCCGTAAATCATTATAATAGAATATACAACTTATAAGTAATGTGAAAACGATGTAGTAAATTGCGGTAGAAAAGAAATGGAAATCTATGATATAGGTTAAAAACTGGAATACAAAATAAATAACAATTGCGAAAATTCTTTCTTTTTTTAATGCATCTTTCTTAGAAAGCAGGTTGTCTAAGATAAATAAGCATAGAAAGGTTTCCATTGCCGCAAGTCCAATTGAAATAAGTATTTTCATCGTGATTGAATGTATGTCATTAAGGCATCATGAACCTGCTTAGATTTGTGTTTGCTTAATAAAATAGTTTCATTATTATCGAGTGTAATAATATCCTTAAAGATATTTTTAACGTATTTGAAGTTAACGATAAAACTTTTATGGACACGCATAAATCCATACTCTTTTATGCTTTCTTCCATTTCACTGATTTTGCCCGTCATTGCAAGTTGACTTGTGGCGGTGTGTATGGTGATTGTACGTGTTAGTGATTCTATATAATAAATGTCATTTAGCTTTACTCGAGTAATTCCTTGAGCATTATGAATGGTAAGGGTGAGACTTTCATTATTTTTAATATTTGAAATAATCGTATTCATTTCTTTTAAGAAGTCATCTTGTTTTAGTGGCTTTTGATAGTATCGTCTAGCATTCACTGTATATCCTTCGACCGCATATTCTAGGGTAGATGTAATAATTAATATTTCTACATGTGTATCTAGTGTTCTTACAAACTTAGCCGTATCTAAACCGTTTACTTTTTCCATCATCATATCTAAAAGGATAATATCGAATTTTTTATTTTCTTTATAAGCGTTGATTAAATCTTGCCCATCACTAAAACAAGTGATTTCAAGTTCAAGAAAACACTCACACTTTTTTATACAATTTAAAATCCATTCGCTATCAAACGGATTATCATCAACAACAGCTATCTTAATCATAAAAACCTCCCTTATATCATACAACAAAATAGAAAAATTACTTATAAAAAAATTCCCGATTATGACAACAAAAACCCCAATTGTTTTATGGCGCTTGAATTCAAACTAACAATGGAATAAAACAAAGATAACCGGTAAACATTTATGCGCATAAATGACTAGAATGGGAGAATTAGAATGACTACAAATGACACAACGATGAAGAAAACGCTAACGATTTGGAATTTCTTCACAATTGGTTTCGGTGCTATTATCGGTACTGGATGGGTGCTACAAGTAGGTGACTGGATGGACAAAGGTGGAGGTCCAGTTGCAGCAATTATTGCATTTATATTGGGAGCTATTTTCTTATTGCCAGTAGGAGCAGTATTTGGAGAATTAACCAGTGCAATTCCAATCTCTGGAGGTATTGTTGAATACGTTGATCGTACTTTTGGAAAAAGATTATCTTTTGTAACAGGGTGGTTTCTATCATTGGGGAATGGAATATTATGTCCTTGGGAAGCTATCGCAATATCAAAATTAGTTGGGATGTTGATTCCACAACTTAAAATTATTCCATTATATACAATTATGGGATATACCGTGTATTTACCACCATTATTAATTTCACTAGCATTTGCATTCTATGTAATTCGTTTGAATTTCAAAGGTGCCTCTTCAGCTGCAAAGCTACAAGGTTTCTTAACAAAGATGTTATTAGCGGGAATGTTAATTGCCATGGTTGTATCAGTATTTACAGGTGGACCACACCATTTACAACCTATTGTATCTGAATCAAATGGTAATAGTTTAATTATGGGAATCATTCCAGTACTAGTAATGACACCATTCTTCTATGCAGGGTTTGATACCATTCCGCAACAAGCAGAAGAAGCTGCAGAAGGATTGGATTGGAAGAAGTTTGGTCAAGTTATATCACTTGCATTACTTGCGGCAGGAATTTTCTACGCATGTTGTATTTATGCATTTGGAACAATTGTTCCTTGGAATGATTTCGTAGCTTTAGGATCTGATGGATCTGTTCCAGCATTAGCCGTATTAAAATCAATTAATGGTATCTTCTTTCTTGTAATGATGTGTATTGCAATACTTGGTCCACTAGGTCCAATGAATTCATTCTTTGGGGCTACATCACGTATTTTACTTGCGATGGGACGTAAGAAACAATTACCTGCATCATTTGAAAAATTAGATGAAAATGGAAATCCCAAGACTGCTAACTACTTAATGGCTGCATTAACACTTATCGGACCTTTCTTAGGTGGTAATATGTTAATTCCATTAACGAATGTAAGTGCTCTGGCATTTATCTTCGCATGTTTTATGTGTTCAGCAGCTTGTCTAAAAATGCGTTTCTCAGAACCAGAATTAAAAAGACCTTATTCAGTACCTGGTGGTAAGTTTGGAATTGCATTAGCTTGTCTTGCTTGCTTATGCATTATCGCTTTAATGGTACTTCCTTTCTCACCAGCAGCTCTTGTACCAGTTGAATGGTCTATCGTAATTGGATGGCTAGTAATAGGGTTGATATTTAATTTTGTTTCAGGAAAATCTAAAACAGTTATTGAAGTAGAAGAAGCTTAATAAGGAGGACAATTATATGTCAAAAGTAGCTTTCGCTCATGGTTTATTAATTGATGGTACAGGAAAACCAGCAGTTAAAGATTCATTAGTATTAGTAGAAGATAAGAAAATTGTTTATGCTGGTTCTATGAAAGAGTTTCCAAGTGAATATGAAGTAAAAGATATCACTGGAAAAACAATTATGCCAGGTTTAATTGATAGTCACTTACACTTCTCAGGAAACTTAACAGATGATGATAGTGATTGGGTATTAGAAGATGTTATTCAAAAAACAGTAGTTGCAGTTCAACAAGCACATGAATGTTTAGAAAGTGGTTTAACAACAGTTGGTGAAATTGGTCGTTCAGGTCTTCAAATCCGTAATATGATTGAAGCGGGCGTAATGAGTGGACCTCGTGTTGTTGGAACAGGTTTAGGTTTCTGCAGAACTTGTGGACATGGTGATTCACATAAACTTCCTATTGGTTATAATGCCGATTCACATCCATGGGCTGAAAGAGTAGATGGACCTTGGGATCTTAGAAAAGCAGTACGTCGCAGACTAAGAGAAAGTCCAGATGCAATTAAGATTTGGTCAACAGGTGGCGGAATCTGGCGTTGGGATCAAAAACTTGATCAACATTACACATTTGAAGAAATCAAAGCGGTTGTTGATGAATGTAATATGGTAGGAATTCCTGTGTGGAGCCATGCTGAAGGATACGGTGGAGCATTAGATTCTTGTAAAGCTGGCGTTCATTTAATTATTCATGGTCAAACATTAAATGATGAATGTTTAGATATTATGGCAGAAAAAGGAATTTACTTCTGTCCAACTATTCAATTCTTAAATGAATGGTTTAAAACTTACCAACCTCCATATGTACCAGAAGTACATGACAAATTCCCAGGTGAAACAGTTGCCGAAAAAGAATTGAATCGTGTTTATTCAAATTTACGTCGTGCTAAAGAAAAAGGTATCGTACTTACAATTGGATCAGATTCATTCTGCTCAAGTTTAACACCATACGGTACTACCGCAATTGGAGAAATGTATTCCTTCAATGAAAAAGCAGGTATTGATCCAATGGATGTTATTGTTGCAGCTACTAAAAATGGTGCAGATATGTTGAAAGTTGGCGATATCACTGGAACACTTGAAGAAGGTAAATTTGCAGACTTACTCGTTATTAAGGGAAATCCACTTGAAAACATCCGTGCTGTTGCAGTTGAAAATATGGAAGTTATCATGAAAGAAGGAGCTTTCGTTAAAGGCGAATAATATCCACCCCTCTTTGAAGCTAGATTGACTATTCAGTCTAGCTTTTTAATTATTTATTTATCAATAGTCGAAATACTGTGCTTAAATAAAAAAGAAATAGACTGCATGTAAGTCTACTTCTTAAAGCATTAGTAAAGTGTGAAAACAGTAATTTCTGGAGGTACCATAAATCTTAAAGGTAATCGTGATGTCCCAAGTCCGTTATTTACATAAAGAGTGGTCCGTCTTTGATTATCAAAGGTATACATGCCGGATAAATACTTGTTTTCTAGTGGATTTAACAGGTATGAACTATCAATAAATGGAAAATCAATTTGACCACCGTGAGTATGACCAGAGAGTGCTAAATCATAGGGATAGTCTAATAGATTATCAATTAAATAAGGTTCATGAACAAGCAATAAGTTAAAACTAGATTGATTTGAATAATTGTAAAATGCATCATCAATATTAGGATTGCCTAGAAGATCATCATCTAAGCCAGTAACATAAATAACTTCTCCATTCGTCAATTCAATCAATTGACTTTTATTTTGTAAAACGGTGAATCCTGATTCATTCATAATATTCTCATATTCGCGAATAGCGCCACCACCATGGTCATTGTTACCAAGAATCGCATACTTTTCTAAGGGTGCTTGAAGTTGACTTAAATAGTGTATTACATCAGTTGTTGGGCGATATTGTGCATAATTACTGAACAAATCACCAGTGAATACAATGATATCTGGGTTTATGCTATTTATTTTCTCAATAACTTTTTTTAAATTTTGAGGTGAATAATTTTTACTAATTTCAATGTCAGATAGTTGAACAACAACTAACTCTTCATTAAGTGTTGGGATATCTAAATGAATATGATTAACTTCAAGTGAAGTAGGTTCAATTTTATAGGAATAAAATAAAATACTTAATCCGCCAAAAAATAGGATGAAAAAGAACTTAATAAGGGTGCGTAGAAATTTCATAAATGTTCCTTTCATAGTTGAAGCAGTAGTTATATTTTAGTCTTATTCATAGCCAATGTATATGAAAAAACGACAATAAATACTTAAGATTTATTAGTGGATAATGATGAAATACTCAATAATTTGTGACAAATTAGATACGAATGTAGATAGTAAATTACTGGTTAGTGCTTATTGAAAAGCATGATTTTGGGGTGGTTTCATTTAATTAAAAAAATCATAATAAACTATAATTCTTTTGATTTATGGTTTTATTTTTTATTAATGAAGAATATAATTTAGTTAATAGTACAATGAATCGCGTTTATATAATCAAATAACATTCAACAGAAAGTTATAACTATGGGGAATAGAATAAATAAAAATAACTATAATATTCATCAATATATAGGCGAACAAAAGGGGCACTTAATGAAAAATACAAAAAAATATGGAAAAATGAATCTTCGCAAAAACCTATCTTTATTCATTATTTTTACAATTCTATTAATTGTAGCTATCTTTGGAAGTATAGCAGTTTTTAATACGCAATTTAAGCAACAATTACACCAGCATGTAGTGGATCATTTAGATGAAATATCCTCACCAAGCATGCTTTCATTTAAGATGCAAATCGAAGAACAAGCAGATAAAGTGAAGCTAATCGCTTCAACAATATCTACGGATTTTACTGAATTAGGCAGTAAAGAACAATTAGAATTTTTAGATACAGTCGTTGAATTTAATCATTTGGAGAACTGCTACATCTTATTAAATGATGGCACAGTATATTCAAATGATCCAACAATTAAAGCTAATCCAGAACTTTTTGAATCATTTAAAGAAGGAGAAACAATTCGTATTTATAATCCAATTGTCATTGATAAAGAATCATTAACATCGGTTATTCCTTTCACAGCACCTATTTATATGAATGGAGAAGTAGTAGGTAAACTTGTCTATTCATACTTGTGCGATAATTTCAGTAGAATATTTAATTTGGAATTTTTAAGTACAATGGGTGAAATTATTATGATTGATAGTCAAGGTAATCAATTATTTGGTGAATCTAGTTACTTTTCTGATAATGAGAATGTGATTTCATTTATAAATCGTTATTGTACAACAGAAGAATGTATCGATTTGAATTCAATGACAAATAGTTTAACACTTCGTCATAAAGATTTAAGTGATCCACTTGTAATTAGTTTTTATAAATTAGATATAAATGATTGGTATATGATTGCGACTGTTCCTGAGAAAGTTGCGAGTTTAGCATTTTCAAATATATTTACGCTACAACAAGCATTTAATTTCTCAGTGTCTGGATTTATTATCATTTATTTTATTGTTATTATTTTCTTATTTTTTGAAACAGATAAACGCTATGATTCTTTGACAGGTTTGTATACGGCAAGTAAGTTTAAAAAAGTTGCGAAGAAAATCTTGGAAAAGAATAAAGTTGATTATGTATTTATTAAATTAGATGTGCGTAACTTTAAATTAGTAAATCGAATTCTAGGAAATGATATAGGAGATTTAGTGCTTGTTACAATTGCAAATGAATTAAGAAAAGTATTAACAGGTAGTGAAACAGCATGTGCCCGTGAAGGTAAAGATAGTTTTATCTTTATGTTGCCTTATACTAATAGTTCGGATTTAATGGATTTAAGAAGTCAGTTTATTAAAAATTTTACAAATTCGATGGGCAAGAAATTTAAATACAACATTGAATTCCCGGTTGGGCAATTTGTGGTTAAAAGTGATGATCCAGAAAGATATAATATTGAAAGTATTTTAGAAAAGATTAACTTTGCACATGGGGTATCTAAATATGAAACAGGCGAAAAAGTAATTGTAGATTATCAAGAAGATTTAGAAAATACTGTTATACTTACTAAAAAAATTGAAGCAGAGATGATGACTGCATTAGAAAATGATGAATTTGAATTATATCTACAACCCAAGGTAAGTACGGAAGATGAATCAATATGTGGTGCAGAAGCACTTGTAAGATGGGTTAAGGATGGAAAGGTATATCGTTATCCAGATGAATTTATACCAATCTTTGAAGCTAACGGATTTATCACTAAAGTAGATTATTGTATCTTTGAAAAAACAGTTAAATTTTTAAATAAGGTTAAAAAAGATGAAGGTGTATTGATTCCAATATCAGTAAACTTCTCAAGATTACATTTAGTAAATGAGAATTTTGTTTCTGATTTGTGTAAGATTACAGAAAAATATAATATTCCTAATGAATACTTAGAAATAGAAGTTACAGAATCAATTGTTTCAGAAAACTTAGATATCATTGCGAAAGTGATTACAGAGCTACACGACGCTAAGTTTAGAATTGCAGTAGATGATTTTGGAACTGCGTATTCAAGTTTATCGATGTTAAAGAGTTTGTGTTTTGATGCGACAAAGATGGATAAGGGTTTCTTTGACGATGCTGGACTAAAAACACGTGGTAAAATTGTAATTTCAAATGTTATGTCGATGGCAAAAGAGTTAGATTCTGTAACAGTTGCGGAAGGAATTGAAGAACAACAACAGGTTGATATGTTGAAGGATGTTGATTGTGACATGATTCAAGGTTACTATTACTATAAACCAATGAATGTTGAGGATTTTGAAAAAGCGTTGGCAAGTCACGAAGAAAATAGAAACGAGGAAATGAAGAATGATGAGAAATCCTGAACAAACAATCGGGAATTTGATTGATAAGGCAACACTAGTTTGTATTAGTTATGTAGATGAAGAAGGGTTTCCGCTTACCAAAGCAATGCTACCACCAAGAGAAAGACAAGGCATTAAAACATTTTACTTCACTACAAATACTTCTTCGAATAAGGTGAAATACTATAGAAAGAATCCTAATGCAAGCATATACTTTGTCGATAAACGTTTCTATCGTGGAGTCAATTTAGTTGGCACTGTTGAAGTGCTTACTAGCGAAGAAGACAAAGTGAGGATTTGGCGTGAGGGTGATACCATGTATTATCATGGTGGGGTAACTGATCCTGATTATTGCGTATTGAAGTTTACTGCAATAAAAGGTCGATTCTATGCAAACTTCAAAAATGAAGATTTCGTAATATAAGTTAAAAAGGCTATTTTTAAAGGAATAGCCTTTTCTATGATATTGACAAAAAGAAAGGATGGAAGTAAACTATAAATAGACTACATGTGTAGACTTGGAGGTTTTATGAAATTAACAAACACAGAAATCAAGTTTATGTCCCTCATTTGGGATAACGAGCCAATTTCGTCAGGTAAACTTGTAACAATGTGTGCAGAGAAATTTGGATGGAAGAAATCAACAACGTATACTTTTTTGAAACGTTTACAAGAAAGAGGAGTAGTAGCAAACATAGATGCAACTGTTACTGCTTTGATTAAACGTGAAGCGATTCAAAAAATCGAAAGTAAAGACGTTATGGAAACTTCATTTGAAGGCTCTCTTCCCAAATTCGTAACTGCATTTTTATCAGATAAAAAATTATCGACAAAGGAAATTGATGAATTAAAAGAATTATTAGATAACTATAAAGAATAGGAGATGATAGTATGTTTTGGATAACTGTTTTCTTCAATACGGTAGTGTCTATGTCATTAGGCGCTAGTGCTGTAATACTTGTAGTATTACTGCTAAGAATGTTATTCCAAAAAGCTCCAAAAGTATTTAGTTATTTTCTATGGGCATTTGTTTTAGTTCGTTTACTTATTCCTATTACAGTTGAAAGTAAAGTAAGTGTATTATCTATTCCTGAAGCAATATCAAATGAAATCGTTGGGAATAGGTATCATATTACAGATGCATTTCAAACTGTAACGACACAAACATCAAATAATGTGACGAGTATATCGATTATAGAAATATTATCAGTGATTTGGTTAATAGGAATCATTGTTTTAATTGTGCACTTTATTAGAAGTTATCTACAAGTTTATAAAGCTACGCGTTATGCAATACGCGTTGTTGATAACATTTATGAATCGGATGCAATTAATATGCCATTTGTAATGGGAATATGTAATCCTCGTATTTATATTCCAACAACATTAAATGAAAGACAAAAACAAATTGTTTTAGCACATGAAATTATTCATGTACAAAGAAAAGACTATTTTATTAAATACCTAGGTTTATTTTTGCTAATTATTTATTGGTTTAATCCCTTAGTGTGGATAAGTTTCTACTACATGAGCATGGATATGGAATTATCTTGTGATGAGAAAGTAGTGAAACGATTGGGTATTGATTGTAAGTATTCATTTGGATCAACACTTTTAGAATTCGCTATGAATCCATATGTTTTATTTGTCTCATTTAGTGAATCAAATACGAAAGTGAGGATTAAAAATATTATGAATTATAAGAAACCAAAATTCTGGGTAATAGTCATTTGTATTGTTGTTGGGATTTTATGTATTATCCCATTATTAACAAATCCTACAAATGAGCCAACTAATACACCAACACCCATTGTAGCTACTACACCTGAGCCAAGTGTTGAGCCTAAAGAATCTGTAACACCCGAGGCTGAGCCAACGAATAAAGAAATGGCAGAAGCGACGGGTGAAATAATAAATATAGATTTCATAGCACCAATAGAAAATTATGAAATCACTTGCGATTGGATGTGCTATCAAGGACATCGAGCAATCGATATGCGAGACCCTAATAACGTAAATGCAGATGTCTTAGCAATAGGTGATGGCACAGTTTATGAAGTAGGATTTAATAGTACTAATGGCAATTACATCCTTGTTGAACATGGTGATGGTTATTTGAGTTATTATGGTCATTTAAAAAATGAGATGAGCTTGCAAGTGGGTGATGAAGTGAAGCAAGGTGAAGTCATGAATCAAACTGGTAAAACAGGGCAAGCAGCAGGTGAGCATCTACATTTCTTTATTATGAAAGATGATCTGCGATTATCGAATACATTGGAATTTATTCAATAAGCAAAGTGAGGGAAACCTCACTTTTATTAAGCAAAATTTCCAAAAAAAAGTAAATATCGATTATAATGAATAAAGTAGAGGTGAGACATGAATAACAAAATCTATGAATTTGATGCAGTCATTAAGAAAGTTCCAGATATTGATGGAGCGTATATTGAATTTCCTTATGATGTACGTGAAGAATTTAATAAGGGAAGAGTAAAAGTTCATGCAACATTTGATGGAGAACCTTATGATGGAAGTCTTGTTGTTATGAAAACACCTTGTCATATCATTGGGATCCGTAAAGATATACGTGAGAAGATAAATAAACAACCTGGTGACACAATAAAAGTAAGGCTAAAGGAGAGAGTATAAAATGAAAGTTAAAGTATTATGTTATCCAAAATGTACTACATGTCAAAAGGCAGTAAAATGGTTAGAAGATAAAAATATTGAAGTAAATTATCGTGATATCAAACTTCAAAATCCAACAGAAAAAGAATTACGCGAATGGATTAAGAAAAGTGGATTACCAATTAAACGATTTTTTAATACGAGTGGCTTAGTCTATAGAGAATTAGAACTCACTAAAAAATTACCAATGATGAGTGATGATGAACAAATCAAATTATTAGCAACTGATGGTATGTTAGTAAAAAGACCAATTTTGATTTCAGAGGATAAAGTATTAGTGGGTTTTAGAGAAAAGGAATGGATTGAACTCTAATGGATACACTTGATGCAATAAGAGCAAGAAGAAGTATTCGAAAGTATACAAATGAAAAACTATCCTCAGATATGATTCATCAATTATTAGAGGCAGGAATGTGTGCACCATCAACGCATAATAAGAAATCTGCGGAATTTATTGTTATCCAAGATAGAGACACACTTAATCGTTTTGCGGAGTATGGAAAGTATCATAAAATGTTAAAAGAAGCACCATGTGCATTTTTAGTATGTGGTAACACTGAGAAGATGGGTGTTCATGATTTTATGATTAATGATTGTTCAGCTGCCATAGAAAATATTTTAATTGCTGCAACAGGTTTAGAACTTGGGGCGGTATGGCTTGGCATTAAGATAGATGAAATGAAAGAATTTTATAAATCGGAATGTAATTTACCTGAACACATAATTCCGGTAGGACTTATTGCGATTGGGTATCCGGATGAAGTTAAAGAAACAGGAAATCGCTATGATGAATCCAGGGTGCATCTAGAAAGATATGAATAGGAAAAAAAATGAAACAACAAACCAAGAATTTTATCCAAAATTTAAAAAAGTTCGAAAAAAACTTAGAACCTTTAGATAAGTACATTAAAGAAGAATACATGGAAGGTGATAAGGCGGTAGTTTATGTTAACTGCTTAAATGAAGAAGAGATATTTGAAACATATTCTTTTCAATCGCAAAAATCACTTAATCCCGATATCTATGATTTCATTGATAGTAAAGTATATCCAATACCCGCAGCTTATCCTGTTGAAATACGTTTCGTAAATAAAGCATTTTCAAAACAAGAAGTAGGTGCGATACGAGATATTATTAAAGAGCATTATAGTTTGATATTAAGAGACAAATTAATTGATTTGCGAATTAATATGATTAAGATTACAGCACTATTAATAATAGGTACTGTATTACTTGGAATTTATTTTTCATTGCAGATTGCTGACTTAGGTTCAATCTTTATGGAATTCCTCTCTATTGCAGGTACATTTGCACTATGGGAAGCAGTAGATTTCTATATATTAGAACGTAAACAAGTTGAAAGTGAACGATATAATGCCGGACAAATGGCATTAGCAAGCATTCAATTTGAAGACGTTTTAGATGATTAAAATATCTTCAAAAAACTTTTGAACGCGTAACTATAGCATGCTATAATAATAACGTTTTAGGGGAAGTTCCTAAACATGGAGGAAAAGGTTAATGAAAAAAGTGTATGAAGGAAAGACTAAGGATGTTTACTCTTTAGACAATGGCAATGTGCTATTAAAGTTTAAAGATGATTGTACTGGTAAAGACGGTGTCTTTGATCCAGGAGAAAATGCAATTGGATTAACAATTGATGGTATTGGTAAGGCAAATCTTGAAACATCTATTCATTTCTTTGAAATACTTAAAGAAAAAGGTGTTAAAACACATTATGTGGATGCAAACATTGATGACGCTACAATGGAAGTATTAAACTGCCAAGTGTTTGGTAAAGGTTTAGAAGTTATTTGTCGTTTAGTTGCGACTGGAAGCTTTGTACGTCGTTATGGAGAATATATTGCTGATGGTACTCCAATTACTGAAGGATATGTAGAAACTACATTAAAAGATGATGCAAAAGGTGACCCACTTATCACTGAAGATGCATTAGATTTATTAGGTATTATGAATCATGAAATGTATCAAAGTATGAAAAAACAAACAATTGAAATTACGAAGATTGTTGCAGAAGATCTTAAGAAAAAGGGTTTGGATTTATATGATATTAAATTCGAATTTGGATACCATGGTGATGAAGTTGTATTAATTGATGAAATCGCTAGTGGAAATATGCGTGTATACAAAGATGGTAGTATTGTTGAACCAATGGATTTAACTTCTATTATCTTAGCAAAATAGTTCAAACTAAAAGTACATCCTCACATGAAGTGAAGATGTACTTTTTTGTTTATTTTATGAGCGCTTTAACAAGTTTGAAAGCACGTTCACTGTTTCTAGCATAACGCATAGGAACATCTAAAAGGAAGGAATTATTTTGGATTGCTTTTTCATGTGAGAATGAATCAAAGCTATACTTACCATGATAGTGTCCCATACCACTTTGACCAACTCCGCCAAATGGAAGATGGTGATTAGCAAGGTGCATGACGCAATCATTAATGCATCCACCACCGAAAGATAAATCGTTGAGAATATGATTTGCGATTAATTTATTTTTAGTGAAAACATAACATGCTAATGGTTTTGGTTTACTCTTTACAACGTTAATTGCTGTTTGCAATTTTTTGTATGTTAGAATCGGAAGGATTGGTCCAAAGATTTCTTCCTTCATAATTTCACTATTGAATGAACAATTGGTGAAAAGTGTTAAACCTATTTTTAGACTTGTGTCTTCAAATGTAGGAGTTGTTTTATAGAACTCATTATCAATAAGTGTTTTAAGTCGTAAATAATGTTTACCATTAATGATTTTTGGATATGAAGGATTTTGAATTCCTTGTGGACATTGTTTTTCAAACTGTTCTAGAACTTTTTTAATGAATTCTTCTTTTACTTCTTGATCAACTAATACATAGTCAGGGGCAACACATGTTTGTCCAGCATTGAGTAGTTTTGCCCATACAATACGTTTAGCTGCTAAGTTAATATCTGCATCTTTTGTGACAAAAGTTGGACTTTTTCCACCTAATTCTAATGAAACTGGGGTTAATGATTTTGCGGCAGTTTTCATAATTGTTTTACCAACTGCTTCACTACCTGTGAAGAATATATAGTCATAGCGATATTTCATTAGCTCATTGTAATCAAAGTTAGGATTTACACAATAGACAATTTCAGGTGAGAAAGTCGTATTAATTAAATTATAAATTAGCTCAGAAGTAGCTGAACTGCTTTTTGAACACTTCATAATTGCCGTATTCCCTGCAGCCAAGCAGCCAACTAGGGGTGCTAATGCAAGTTGTACAGGATAATTCCAAGGCGAAAGAATGAGCGCTACACCATAAGGCTCTTTCATTGTATAGCTATATGATCCAATCAAATGAAGGGGAACTTTCTTCAAAGCGGGCTTTGACCATTTTTCTACATTCTTAATAGCGTTGTTTAATTCTGAATATACAATGCTTAACTCAGTTAAGTAAGATTCCATTTCAGACTTATTTAAATCTTGATAGAGGGCATCATATATTTCTTTCTCATGAGTTGTAATCATGTGTTTTAGCTTTAATAACTGTGCTTTTTTAAAAGCAACTGATTTTGTTTTGTTTGTATTAAAGTAAGTTTTTTGTCGTATTAGGACATCTTTTAGTTCCATAAAGTAGTACTCCTTTACTATAAATCTATCATACCACAAAACCATAGCGGGATATGTGAAAAATCCATGAGTATATTCATTGAATTTGTGGGTAAAAGGTGCAAAATGAAAGTAGGAGGAAGTCTTATGAAAAAACGTATCAAGACTAAATACTATATACTTGCATCATCAATATTTATGATTTTAATGAATGTGATTTTCAATGCATTCAAGCTAAATGGATATACAACCAAAGAGATTTCGGATATGTATGCCAATCTCTTTACTCCAGCACCAATTACATTTTCGATATGGTTTGTGATTTACATTCTCATTTTCTTCTATGTATATGCAATGTTTCATGTGTTATCAGACAATGAAAGCTATATTGCCCGCTATGATCGTATTGGATACTATTTCACAATATCCAATATTGCGAATGGATTATGGATGGTAACTTGGCATTATAATATTATTTGGCTATCACTTATACTCATGGCTGTAATCTTTGTTTGTTTAGCAGCAATCTTCATTGAAATGAAGAAAATGGATTATGAGGATTTTATACTTAAGGCTACATTTGGTACTTATTTTGGATGGATTACAATTGCATCAATCGCTAATATCGTCGTATTTTTAACCGCGATTCAATGGAATGGCTTTGGAATATCACCAGAAATATGGACTGTAATTATATTGATAGTTGGATTAGTAATTACATCACTTACTGCTATTGTAAATAACAACTTTTATTACATGTTAGTAACACTATGGGCATACATTGGAATCTTTATGAATCATACCTCTCCAATGGGATGGGCTAATCAATATCCCCTTATTGTAACTACTGTCGGTGCTTGCATCGTCATTGAAATTGTGGTATTACTTTTAGTAATGAAAGGTTACTTCATGCATCTTAAGCAAAAGGTAGTCACTACTAAATAATGGAAATTTTGGGAAAGATAGTACTCGTACGAATTGATAATCGATTAGTTCATGGACAAGTTGGGGGACCTTGGTCAGCCAGTTTAGATGTGAATGTTTTAATTGTCGTTGATGATGAAGTGTCAAAAGATCCTTTACAACAACGACTTATGGAATTTGTAGCTAAATCGAATAATATTCGTATTCGTTTCTTTTCCATTGATGAGTTTGTGGAAGCAGTTCAAGAAAGTAATTCACATTTAAAAATGTTTCTAGTTGTTCGTAATGTTCAAACAGTTGCTCGTTTAGTGACACTTGGAATTCCAATTGAAGATGTGAATTTAGGTAATATGCACTATGAAAAAGGAAAGATTCCGCTTTCCCGTAAAGTTTATGTAAATGAAGATGATGCGAAAGCACTACAATTATTACTCGATGCGAATGTAAAATGTTTTGTACAAGATGTACCAGGAACGTATCGCGAAGAAGTAATTACCTTGTCACATCTTAAATTTAAAAAGTAATCTTGCGTTGCATTGAATTAGGTATACGTAGTTGTTCACGATACTTTGCAAGGGTACGGCGAGAAACTTGAATATGAAGTTCACGAAAGTGCGAACAACATTGTTCATCACTGAGTGGACTTTTTTTATCTTCATTTTGAATTATTCTTTTCAATTCTTTTTTTATGGTGTCATCACTAACGCCATCATTTACTTCGTTGGTAAAAAGTGTAGACAATAGAATTGTTTGGTTATTGAATAAAAGTGCCTTATTTTGAATGCATCGAAATACAGTAGAGGTATGACGATTAACAAGATCAGCAATTTGTTGATAAGTCATGACTTTTAATGGAGCATTATGAATAAAATAATCTTTTTGTATTTCGATAATAATACGACAAACTTCATATAATGTGGTATTTCTTCGTTGTATTGAGTTTAATAGCTGTTTTACTAATTTTGTTTGTTGCTTAATATAATCAGCCGCTTCTTTGTCAAAAGAAGTATCAAATTCTTTATTTATTTGTAGTGATTGTGTTATGTCATGGATTTGGATAAGTAATTGGTCATCCTCAAGTATTATTTCAATATCTGGTATTAGTGGTGTGGCACCTTGGGCATAGCTTGCCCCAGGTTTTGGATTACATGTTTTAATGAGTTCGAAGCATTTTCTTACATCGTTTTCATTAGATTTGCATAATTGCGCAACTTTTTGAAAATGACCTTTTGCTAAGTCAGGTAAATAGTGAAGTGTTTTCATAAGCAAATCATGATTTTTGGTTTTAATGAAACGACATTGAATTTCTAAGCATTCTTGCATATCCCGCGCACCTACACCACATGGTGAGAGAGTTTGAATATAGGTGAGTGACTTTTTAAGAATATCCATAGGTGCATGGCATTCTTTACGTAACGTAGTTAATGGTGTTGTAAGATAACCATTTGAATCTAAACATTGAATTAAATAACGAGCAACTTCTTTATGTTCAAATTTACTTGTATTACATTGCGATAATAATTCATCTGTAAGGGTAGGTTCACTAGTAGCTATATTCTCATTAAGTAGTTGATTGTAGCGTGTATAATATGTTGGAAGAATATCTAATACTGGGTTTTCTTCAGCAATTGATGATATTTTATTTTCTAATTCATTCATACTCATACTTAAAACCGCAAGTGATTGAACTTGTTTAAGTGAATAATGTTGAAGTGGTTTATATGTTTGAACTAATTGTGTTTTCATGAATAATCATCCTCATCATGATTGTAACATAGACATGTTTGATATAAAATATGGACAAGAGGTATGTTATGAGAGAAAAACTGTTAGAGCTATTAGCAAAATACACTACTGAACTCGGTCCTATTCCGTTGGAATGCTTTACGGCATCATATCTAGCGAATGAACTATCCTTAAGTAGAAATAGTGTTTCACAATATTTAAATGAGTTCATACAAGAAAATAAAGTAGTTAAAGTAAATTCAAGACCTGTTTACTTTTTTGAAATAGGAGCACTTGAAAAAAGAGGAATTGAATTAGAAAATAGTGTTTTTGAAACATTCGATGATTTAACAATGAAGAAAGAAGACTTTGATCGCTTAATTGGTTATCGTGGTTCATTGAGTCATGCGATTGAACAATGTAAAGCGGCAATGTGTTATCCACCGATGGGGCTTCCAATTTTATTGAATGGTGCAACAGGTACTGGGAAAAGCCGTATCGCGCAAACGATGTTTGAATATGCGCAAGATTGTAAACATATTTTACCAAAAGAGAGTAAGTTTGTTGTTATTAACTGTAGTGAGTATGCGAATAACCCAGAACTTTTAACAGCTAATTTATTTGGTCATAAAAAAGGTGCTTACACAGGTGCTGATAAAGATAATCCAGGATTAATTCAACTAGCAGATGGTGGTGTCTTATTCTTAGATGAAGTTCATTGCTTGAAAGCAGAATGCCAAGAGAAGTTATTCTTATTTATGGATAAAGGTGTCTATCATCGTGTAGGTGATAATGAAAATTGGTTTCATTCTGATGTTCGACTTGTTTTTGCGACAACTGAAAATCCTGAAGATGTATTGCTTAAAACATTATTAAGAAGAATTCCAATTATTGTGAAAATACCTTCTTTAGAAGAGCGACCACGAAATGAAAAGGCAGCACTATTAGCGCTTATTTTTAAAGAAGAATCAAAAGAAATTGGCAAAACAATAGAGATAAGTTCACTTGCATATCAAATTTTCATGGATACATCAATTCCTGGAAACGTTGGTGGATTAGTGAATAGTGTAAAGGCAACGTGTGCAAATGCCTTTTTAAACAATAATATGAATGATGAGATACTTGAAATTCATGTTTATAATTTACCAGAATACGTTTTACAACTAGCACCTGTAATTAATTTTAGACTTCAAGATGCAAAAGATAAGAAGATGATGAAATTAAGTTTTCCTTATCAAGCAAATCCTTATGATGCTAAATTAATTGCGGTCTATGGAAAAATGTTAGAAAGTTATCGTCGATATTTAGAGAACCCATTAACAAATAAATTATTAAATGATAACTTGCAACAAGTTATTGATCAATATAGTGATTATCTTATGTATGATCGTGCCCAAGCATCTAGTCCTAATATCGAATTTACAAAAAAGATTACTGACAAGATATTTTCAATTGTCATGAATCGTTATAGTTTGAAGATTAGTAATAATGATATCTTATTGATTTCACGATATTTAAGTGAATACGCAAGGCTTAGTCACGAATTTAAGAACTGGATTAATAATCATGTTCAAGAAATAAATGATTTTTCAGAAGTATTGCAAATGAAGTTTCCAAGAGAGTATGCAATTGTAACCGAAATTGTAGATAACATTGGAATAAACCTTGATATTGAAATCGATGAAATGATGAAGATACGTTTAATGCTAGTTATTTGTGATTTGGAAAAAAATGAGTCTACAAATAAAACAGTTGCGGTTATTCTGTGCCATGGTTATTCAACAGCTTCTTCAATTGCGGATGCCGTAAATAAGATGTTGAATGAAAATATCTTTGATGCGATTGATATGCAATTGGATATGAGCGTGGATAAGATTACGAATCAGTTAAATGATTATTTGAAGATGAAAAACTACTTTGATGACTTAGTTTTACTTGTAGATATGGGATCACTTGAAGAGATATACAAAGGGATTAAACGTATTCCAAATGTCAATGTAAGTATTATTAATAACATCAATACAAAACTAGCTTTGAGTATTGGAAGTAAAATCAAACAAGGTGCAGACTTATCTAAATCGCTTGAATCAGCTTGTAAAGATAATGTTTCACAGTTCAAGTACATTCAAAATCGTGCTAAGAAGAAAGCGATTTTATCTGTTTGTGCAACTGGGGTAGGAGCGGCTGAAAAAATATTGGATCTCTTTAAGAAGAGTTTGCCAGTACCTATTGATGCGGAAATTCTAACGTATGATTACAACAAACTTGTTGAGAATGGTAAAGCAGATTATATTTTTGAACGTTATGATATTTCATTCATTATTGGAACTATGAACCCATATATAGATGAAGTACCATTTATTGCGATTGAAGATTTAGTTCTTAATTCAGATATGAATGAATTGAAAAAAGTTACAAAAGAATTTTGTAATGATGAAGAATTTGATGTTCTTAAACAAAATATTATTAAAAACTTTACATTGAATAATATCGTAAATCATCTAACGATATTGAATGCAGAAAAGGTATTAGATGATGTTGAATATCTTGTTGAACAAATGGAAGAACATTTATCAAAGCCATTATTACCTGCAAGTAAGGTAGGGCTCTATGTTCACTTATCTTGTTTAATTGAACGATTAATTCTTAAGAATGAAGTTCAACTTATTGAAGATCCCGTAGATTTTATTGAACAACATGGAGACTTCATTAATTTAGTTAGAGAGATATTTAGTGTCGTGGAATCAAATTATAGTGTCGAAATACCAGTGTCAGAAATTATTTATATATTTAATTACATTGAAAATTACCTATAAATAAAGCGTTTAAAGCGTGTTAACAAATAGTTGGCACGCTTTTTGCTACTATAAAAGTGTGAAGGAAAAGGAGGTGGAATGATGAAAGGAGATAATATTCTTTTGACACGTATCGATAATCGCTTGGTGCATGGACAAGTGGGGGTGACTTGGACAAAAACAATTGGAGCAAATTTAATTGTTGTTTGCGATGAAGAAGCAGCGAATGACCAATTGCAACAACAATTGATGACTTTTACTGCAAAATCAAGTGGTGTTGGAATTCGTTTCTTTACGGTGGATTTTACAGCACAAGTTATTGATAACGCTTCACCTGACCAAAAGATTTTCCTTGTTGTGAAAACACCTGCAACAGTGAGAGCCTTAATCGAAAAAGGAGTACATTTAAAAGACATTAATGTTGGAAATATGCACTTCTCAAACGGCAAGCGTGCTCTTACTAAGAAAGTCTATGTCGATGATCAGGATATGGCTGACTTAAAGTTTGCAGCGGAACAAGGCTCTAATGTATATTGCCAAGATGTTCCTGGAGATTCAATTGAAAAGATTCAATAAAACGAAAAGGAGAAAGAAAAAATGCAAATCACATTAATGCAAGGGATAATGCTTGCAATCGCAGCAATCATCATTGGTGTAGACTATTGGCTAGAAGCATTCTTTATCTTCCGTCCACTTGTAGTTTCTACAGTGACAGGGATAATTTTAGGAAATGTTCCGCTAGGTCTTGCTACTGGTGCACTAACAGAATTAGCTTTCGCAGGATTAACACCTGCTGGAGGAACTCAACCTCCAAACCCAGTTTTGGCTGGATTTATGTCTACAACTATCGCTTATACAGCAGGGGTAACTCCTGAAGTTGCGTTAGGATTATGCTTACCATTTTCATTCTTAATGCAATATGTAATTCTATTCTTCTACTCATCATTCTCATTCTTTATGGCTGGGGCTGATAAAGCAGCAGAACAAGCTGATGTTAATAAAATCATTAGAACTAACATCATCACTACAGCAATCGTTGCGGTTTCTTATGGTATCATCGTATTCTCTTGTACTTATTTAGCACAAGAACCAATGGCAAAATTAGTTACTTCAATGCCTGTATGGTTAATCCATGGTTTAGAAGTAGCTGGAGGTATCTTACCTGCTATCGGATTCGGTATGTTATTACGCGTTATGATGAAAGCAAAATACATCCCATTCTTTATCGCTGGATTCTTAATGATGAATTTCATTCCAATGAACAATTTATTACCAGTAGCTTTACTAGGAACAGCATTCGCTTTATTTGATTTCTTCAATGCAAAAGCAAGAAAAGAAGAAATTGCTGCAGCGGTAGCTAATAATCAAGGCAATGAAGGAGGTAACAAACATGTCGGCATCTAAAAAATTAACTAAAAAAGATTTAACAATGCTTGGAATTCGTTCATCTTTGTTACAAGCATCATTCAACTATGAAAGAATGCAAGCTGGTGGATGGCTACTTGCTCAATTACCGGCTCTTGAAAAAATCTATGCAGATGATAAAGAAGGATTATCAGCAGCAATGACAGATAACCTTGAATTCATCAACACTCATCCAAACTTAGTTGGATTCTTAATGGGATTATTAATCTCACTTGAAGAAAACGGTGAAGATAGAAGTTTAATTAAAGGTTTAAAATTAGCATTATTCGGACCAATTGCAGGTATTGGGGACGCTATCTTCTGGTTCACACTACTTCCAATCGTAGCTGGAGTATCTTGCTCATTTGCATCACAAGGATTAATTATTGGACCAATTATTTTCGTTGGAACATATGTAACTATTTGGGTATTACGTATTGTATGGACACATATGGGATATCGTTTAGGTACTAAATCATTTGAAATGCTTCAAGAGAATTCTGATATTATAGCTAACTCTGCAACAATTTTAGGTATTACAGTTATTGGTGCTCTAATTGCATCATATGTAAATATTTCTCTTGTACCAGTTATTTCAGTAGCTGGAGGAATTGAAGTAGGAGTTCAAGAAGCATTCTTGGATACAATTTTCCCTAAATTATTACCAATGGGATACACATTATTAATGTTCTATCTACTTAAGAAAAAACAAGTAAGTCCAGTTGTACTTATCGTTGGTACAATTATTCTTGCAATTGCTTGCTCATTCATTGGTATTCTATAACCTATCCCTTTCCTAAAGAATTATAGAGATGTACATTTGGTATAAGTGTGCATCTTTTTAATTTATTGATATGCTATAATGGGAAAACAGAAAGGGTTACTTATGAAGAAAATTATTATAATTATCATTATCGGAATACTTTTAGCAATAGGTGGTGGTGCATTTTACATCTATACAAATATCTATAATAGTAAACAAAAAGATTTAGGTGTATTTGTAACACAACAAGATGAACAATCATTGAAGGAAAAAATGGCAGGTACTCTGAATAATGAAACAGGGAGAAAAGAATTTACGGCAGAATTAAGTCAAGCTGAATCTAGTATTTTACTGGAAAATGTTTTGAATAATGTTGTAGCTTGCTCAGATGTTCAAACAGTTATTACACCTGAAAAGATGACAATTTCAATGACTGCTACGATTGATGATGATTTAAAAGAACGACTCAATGTACCAATACCTTTACCTGATAGTGCCGGTCTTCTGCTTGTTGCTAGTGTGAATACAGTAGATGGAGAAATTAATGTAAATGTAACTAAAGCGGAGATTGGTGGCTTAGCATTACCAACTTCATTTATTTCAAAATATAATACAAAAATTGCACAAATGTTTGTAGATCAAGGATATAATTCAGTTATATTACAAGATGGAAGTTTATCTGTTAGTGGTGTTGTAAATGAATAGTTATGCTTAACAAGTATGGCTAAAAATAGGTGCCTAGAATAAAAAGTTCAATAATATAACTTAAGCATTTCATGTATCTTTTGAAATGTTTTTTTATAGGCAAGAGAGTGATATACTTAACTTGTGAGGTTGATAGTTATGGACTTATGGAAAGATTATAAAACGTATTGCAATTTAATTACATTGAAGAACGATGAAGATTCAATAATTCATTATGAAAGTGACCATGCTTTAGTAATTTATAAAGCTTGTATGGATTGTACATTTATTGCTTGTGATGATGACAGTGAAATTGAGAATTGTTTGCGTTATGTAGAAATTAAACCGAATACATCTTTATGTATTCAACACACAAGAATATTGGATTTTATTCCACCGCTTGTTGATTATTTCCAATGTTGTAATTATGTCTATGAAAAAGATAGTTTTGAATTTGAACAACGCGATGATATTGAAATTAGAGAATTGGATGAATCATATTTTGATTTTGTATTTAATCATTATGATGGATACAATAATCCAGAATATATTATGGAAAGACTAGCTAGTGGTAATCTTTGGGGAGCATTTAATGAAACAGAATGTGTAGGATTTATTGGTTATCATGATGAAGGTTCGATGGGTTTACTCCATATTCTTGAAGCCTATCGTAAACAAGGAATAGGGGAGTATTTAGAAAGTTTCTTAATTCATAAAAGTATTCAAGATAAAAGAATTCCTTTTGCACAAGTTTATCCAGGAAACATTGCTTCAGAACATCTACAAAGAAAATTAGGGCTAGTACCTAGTGACAATGTGATTACATGGGGAGGCTATGAAGAACGATGATTTATTTAAACGATAATGGGCATTTAAAAGAAATTAGTATTTGTGATGTAAAAGATAACTGTTGTTTTGGACATTTAACATTAAATGAGTTAATTGAGAATCAGGTCTATATGAATATTGACGCTCAAGTTATAGAAGCATGTACAAGTAACCAGGCACGTTATAAAAATAGCTTGGATAGCTTTGATGACTATAGTTTTGGAATTTTAAATATCATCGATGTAGATCAATTATATGCAGATCGTGACCGCGTTGCTTTTTTGTTACGCAAGAATCAATTCTTTTTGATTGAATTAGTCGATAATAATAAGAGTATTGAGGATTTGTTTGAAAAAGTAATAACACGCTATAAAAATAATGCGCAGTTTGATATTGTAGTATCGGCAATACTCAGCTCATTTCTTCAGGATGGTTATGATGTATTAGATAAGATTGATGAAGTAATCACAACCATGGAAACTAATATTGTTGAGGAACGTGCTAGTTCTAAACTTAATCGAGGTATTTATGCTTTAAAAGATCAAATTAGTATTTTAAAAAACTACTATAATCAACTGATGGAAATTGGATTATGCCTACAAGAAAATGTAAACGATTTATTTACACAGGAAGATTTAAGACATATTAAAATATTTACTAATCGTAGTTCACGCTTACTTAATGCTTGTAGTAGCAAACAAGAAGATTTAGTCCATTTAAGAGAAGCATTGGATGCGATGTTAGACTATCAATTGAATAATATTATGAAATTCTTTACAGTAATTACTACTATTTTTCTACCATTGACACTCATTGTAGGATGGTATGGGATGAACTTTACAAACATGCCTGAATTAACTTGGGAGTATGGTTATAGTACCGTAATACTACTTAGTGCTATTGTAGTAGTAGGATGTTTTTACTTCTTTAGAAAGAGGAAATTATTATAGAGGATTAAAAGATGAACGATAAAGACAAATTGTTAAAAGAGATTCTTGAGGATGTAGATGCAGAAATGACAGATGAGGAAATTATTCATTTACTACTTGATCGAAAGATGGCAAAGAAAGAACTCAATACCAAACTAAGTGTTGGGGAAAGAACAGCAGATAATCTTGCGAAATTTGCGGGCAGCTGGACTTTTATTATTATATTTATGACACTTTTGATTATTTGGATGATGTATAATTCAGTTACTGATAAGCACTTTGATCCATATCCATTTATCTTATTGAATTTGATATTGTCATGCATAGCTGCAATACAAGCACCAATTATTATGATGAGCCAAAATCGACAAGAACAAAAAGATCGCGAACGTGCTGAGAATGATTATCGTGTGAATATGAAAACAGAAATCATTCTTTCTGATTTACATATGAAAATTGATAAATTACTAGAAAATCAAAAAAATATATTAGACAATCAAGAGAAAAAAGACTAACGCAACTTTACGTTGCGACTTTGCAAATATAGGTTGGTAGAAATTTATTTGATGAAACTTATGATTAAGATAGTCAAATAGAGGAGGAATTGAAAATGACTTTTTCAGAAAACTTAAAACTTATTAGAAAAGAAAAAGGGTTAACTCAAGAAGAACTTGCAGAGTTGTTAGAGGTAAGTCGCCAAGCTGTATCGAAATGGGAACTAGACGAAGGATATCCCGAAGTTGAAAAACTGATGCTACTCGCAAATAAGCTAAATGTATCTTTAGATTTTCTAATGGGAAATCCTGTTTTAAATGAATCAAGTAAAGCACAAACAACAGGTAAAATTTTAATAACTTCCTATGATGGAAAATCAATTATCAACTGCTATAAAATAACATCTTCAAATATATTCGCTACTAAAAAGGGTGATCCTAAATTTGCCTTATTTGGCATTGATGGATCTTCATTTTGGGGTGAGAATAGTACATTGTTAGGTTGGTATGGTGATAGTGAGTCTATTCAAAATGAAATAAAAGAAATTATGCAAGCGATGAAACAAGGAGAAACAAGTTACGAATTGAAGTATGCAGTAGCTCCTCCTCGTGATTTATTTGGAAAATTATTGAAATTAAAGTAGCTATGTTTAATATTTCATGTAGATTTGTTTGATTTATAAGCTTATCCTACAATGTAATCGCTAATAGTAAGGGTATCAAACTAAGAAGCCACCTAGTAGAAAATAGGTGGCTTTTATGGTGAATAGATAGGTAGAAGAACTAACTCCTCCATACTTAAAGTCCTAAAAAATTGACTAATTCCAAAAGTGGGAATATAATTATAAATGAAATCAATGGAGGCATTATTATGAAAGATATAAACAATATCATGTTAAATCCTGTTCGTATGAGAATTATACAAGCACTTGCAACGAAAGAAAGTAGTACAACAAATGAAATTTGTGAAAAAATAAGTGATATTCCAAGAACTACTCTTTATCGGCACATTAATATTTTGTTAGAGGCTAATGTTCTAACTGTTGTATCAGAGAAGAAAATACGTGGTAGTTATGAAAGAACGCTTGCACTAAATACAAATGAAGTTGTTCAACATAATACTTTGGAAAATATACCTCAACAAGCATTTTCTTTTTTAATGAACACTTATGCAAAGTTCGAGAACTATTTTAGTAGTGAAAACAAACTTCATGAGAATAATAAAGTTTTCCTTAATAACACAGTGATGATGATGGATGATCAAGAGTTTGATCAATTTTTATCTGAATTACAAACATTGTTTATAAAATATCACTATGAAATGGCAGAAGGAAGAAAGCCAAGAGATATTTCAATAATATCTTCACCCGTGGAGGCTGAGAATGAAATCGACAACGGATAAGATAAAGAAGAAAAGAGGCAAAAAAATGTTGACCATTTTAGCAATAATTTTTGGAGTAATAATTTCAATCAATTTAATTAGTTTCATTATTAATAATGTATTTTTTTCACATGAACTAGATAATGTTTCACCTTATGGTGAATTAATCGATGTTAATGGTAAAAATATGCATGTTTATTCTATGGGTAATGGTGAGAAAACAATTGTCTTGTTACCTGGTTTTGGGGGTCCTTTACCAAGTGCGGACTTTGGACCATTAATGCGGGAACTTTCTAAAGAGTATACGGTTGTTTGTATTGAATATTTTGGAATAGGATTTAGTGATGAGATTGATACACCAAGAACAAACGAAAATTATACACAAGAAATTAGAACTTCATTATCCAAGGCTGGATTTTTACCTCCTTATGTTTTAATGCCCCATTCTGGGTCGGGTATATACAGTGAATATTATGCTTCTTTGTACCCAGAAGAGGTAACCGCAATTATTATGTTAGATACGACTTCATCAGCTGAAGTTGGAGAAAATATTCCGCGATTTGTATCGAAGATTGGTGAAATCCAACAAGCAATAGGACTTAGCCGTATCGTTAACCCATTTGTAGTATCCTCCGTTTTGAAAATGACTGTTGAAAATGGATATACCAAACAAGAAATAAGTGATTATCAAAAATTCATGAATCACTATTATAACAAGACCATGGCAGACCAGATATTCCGACTTAATGATAATATTCTTGAAGTAATGAAGTTGGATTTTCCAGAGGATGTACCTGTTTTGAAAATTATTGCGTCTGAAACAACAAAACAAGTTGGGGAGCAATATCAAATAGATCATCTTAATCGATTAGGTGTTCATGCAGAGTCTATAACGATAGATAGTTCACATTATATCTATCATGAAAAGAGTCAAGATATTTGCGATGCAACGAATGATTTTCTTGCGAAAATTAACTGATACATAAAAAAGAAGTATAACAATAGTTATACTTCTCTCTAAACACGATACTTACTAGAATGAAGAGCTACTTTTGATTGGTGCTCTTCTTTTTTTATGAGTTTATACAAATGGGCTTCAAATGGTGCTAATTTCATGACTCTTCGTAGTTCTTTATCAAGTCCATTATGGAGTAGTTCTTCACCTTGTAGGGATTCATCTAAGGTGATATCAGCAGCTTGTTTTGTTAAGTTAATCATGATGAAATATTCATCATCTCCTAAACAACGTTTGAAGCATAGAATACTTTTGTGTTCTTTGTTTAGTTCTTTAAAAGTACCAGTGCATAAGGCTTCGTGTGTTTTTCTAAGTTCAATACATTTTTTATAAAAATTATAAATTGATTGTGGATCTTTCATACCATCTTCAGCGTTAATAACCGTATAGTTTGGATTTAATTTAATCCAAGGTGATGTTGTAGAGAAACCGGCATACGCTTCGTTTGACCATTGAACAGGGGTTCTTGCATTATCACGTGTTACATATTGACCAATTTTTTTGGCAATAGGTAGCGGTACATGTAACATATCATGCATAGCTTGCACGGAGTTAATTGCTTCATAGTCTTTCCATTCATGATAATCAAGTTTAAGGTTGGTCATACCAATTTCTTCACCTTGATAAATAAAAGGAGTGCCGTATAACATAAAGTTATATAATGCAAAAGCTTTGGCAGATTCTAAATAATAAAGTTTGATATCACCATAACGTTCTATGTGACGCATATTATCATGATTCGATAGAAAGTTTGCGACATAGCCATGATGTTCCATCATCGCATTTTGCCATTTACGGGTTATTGATTTAATATCACTTGCATTAAATCGATAGAATTTTCTAAAATCATATTTTCCTAAAGAACCGTATCCCAGTGTCGATAAATCGAAATGAAAGCACATATCAATTTCTTTGTTTTCTGGTTTCGTGTAATTCATGGCATCTTGTAGGGTAACCATACAGCCTTCTGCTAAAGTAAGTACACCATCATATTTTGATAGTACTTTCTCATTCATTTCTTTTAAATAAGTATGAACTTTTGGGCCATTTAGAATATAGTCATCGGGAAATTGATACCCTTTTTTATTGGGGTTTTTATCAGGTAACCCTGGCTTTTTATCGATGCAGTTAATCACATCCATGCGGAATCCACGAATTCCTTTATTTAGATAAAATTTCATCACATTATAAATTTCTTCGCGTACTTTTTCATTTTCCCAATTTAAATCAGCTTGTGTTGGGGCAAAAGAAGTTAAGTAATAGGAGTTATTACTTTCTTTTGTCCATGAACTACCACCAAAGAAGCTTAACCAGTTATTCGGTTCACGATTATTCACACCTTCTTTAAAATAATAGAAATTACGATAAGGACTAGAAGGGTTATTTAGAGCATCCTTAAACCATGCATGTTCAGTAGAAGTATGATTTGCGACTAAATCCATCAGGATATCAATCTCTCGTTTTTTACATTCAAGAAGTAGTTCATCAAAATCATCCATTGTGCCGTATTCTGGATTTATTGTATAATAATCACTAATATCATAACCATAGTCATCATTTGGTGAAGCGTAAATGGGACTTAACCAAATACATGTGATTCCTAAGTTTTTTAGATAATCTAATTTGCTGATAATACCTTGTATATCGCCGATACCATCGTTATTACTATCTGAAAATGAACGTGGCCATATTTGATATACCACAGAATGTTTAAAATCTACCATGTTACCCCTCCATCTATAACATTTATTATAAACTCTTTCGTAATTCTTGTATAATGAAGATAAGAAAAAAACAAGGAGAAACGATGTGGAAAAATATGTAATGGCAATTGATCAAGGGACCACAAGTTCTAGAGCAATTCTGTTTAATCATGATTTAGATATAATTTCTACAGCTCAACGTGAATTCAAACAATATTTTCCAAAACCTGGTTGGGTTGAACATGATGCAAATGAAATTTGGCTAAGTGTTTTAGCATGTATGGCAGATTGCATAGTACAAGCGGAAATTGATCCTGGTGATGTTTGTAGTTTAGGAATAACCAATCAACGTGAAACAGCTGTTGTTTGGAATAAGGACACAGGACTACCTATCTATCATGCGATTGTTTGGCAATCTCGCCAAACTTCTAGTATTTGCGATGATTTAAAAGAAAAAGGATATTCAAAACTTGTCGAAGAAAAAACGGGACTTAAAATTGATCCTTATTTTTCAGCGACAAAAGTAAAATGGATTTTAGACCATGTAGAGGGTGCTAGAGAATTGGCACAAAAAGGTAAACTCTTATTTGGTACAATTGATACATGGCTAGTTTGGAAACTGTCGGGACAAGTCAATCATGTGACAGATTATACGAATGCTTCTAGAACACTGCTTTATAATATTTATGATTTAAAATGGGATGAAGAATTATGTACAATTATGGATGTTCCTATGAATATGTTACCAGAAGTTAGACCTTCAAGTTGTGTTTATGGTAAGACGGCGAGTTATCATTTCTTTAATCATGAAATTCCAATTGCTGGTATTGCAGGTGATCAACAAGCAGCATTATTTGGTCAAGCTTGTTTTGAAGAAGGCTTAGCAAAGAACACATATGGGACAGGGTGTTTCTTATTAATGAATACGGGTAAGAAACCAATTAAGAGTTCGCATGGACTAGTTACAACGATTGCATGGGGTCTTGATAATGAAGTTAATTACGCTCTTGAAGGAAGTGTGTTTGTAGCGGGGAGTGCTGTACAGTGGCTAAGAGATGGATTGCAATTCTTCAAAAGTGCAAGTGAGACTGAGGAATTAGCTCAAAGTGTAAATGACACAGGCGGAGTTTATTTAGTTCCTGCTTTTGTTGGTTTAGGTGCACCCTATTGGGATGATAAGTGCCGTGGCGCAATGTTTGGTTTAACACGCGGAACAAAGAGGGAACATATTGTACGGGCCACTCTCGATGCCCTTGCATATCAAACAAAAGATATTCTCGATGCAATGCAAGAAGATTCTCAAGTGAATTTAATATCGCTACGCGTTGATGGTGGAGCTGCTACAAATAATTATCTTATGCAGTTTCAAAGTGATTTACTTCAATGCAAAGTAGATCGTCCTAAAGTTTTAGAAACCACAGCACTAGGGGCTGCAAGTCTTGCAGGCTTAGCGGTTGGCTTTTGGAAAGATAAAGAAGAAATCAAACAAAAATTATCAATGGAAAAAATATTTAGTCCAACGATGAAAAAAGAAGAGGCATCAAAATTTTATAAAGGATGGAAAAAAGCAGTAAAAGCATGTATGGAATACCAAGAAGACTAAAGGAGATTTTATGACAGATATTGTAATAATAGGGGCGGGAATTATAGGATGTTTTCTAGCGCATGATTTGAGTCGGTATAATTGTTCAATTGTAGTGCTAGAAAAAGAAAATGATGTAGCAAGTGGTGCAACGATGGCAAATAGTGCAATTATTCATAGTGGACATGATCCAAAAGATGGAACATTGAAAGCCAAGTTAAATGTTCGTGGTAATCAAATGTATGAAGAAATTTGTAAAGAATTGGATTGTACATTTTTGCGCATTGGGGCTTATGTTTTAGCAACGAATGATGAAGAAAATGAAACGTTAATGCAACTAAAAGAACAAGCAGAAAGTCGTCAAGTGCCTTGTTGTATTCATAGTAGAGAAGAAATATTAAAAACGGAACCACAACTATCTAATGATGTTATTAATGGTTTATGGTTACCATCCACAGGTATATTATATCCATGGGAAATTGCGATAGCACTGATGGAAAACGCAATGAACAATGGTGTTGATTTAAAGCTGGATGAGGAAGTAGTAAAAATAGAGAAAATAGATACAGGTTATCGTGTTACAACGAAGAATCAAACCATGGATGCTAAAATAGTTATTAATTGTAGTGGTGTATATGCAGATGATGTATACGCAACTCTAATAGGGCGTAAAGACTTTTCTATTACCGCAAGAAAAGGTGAATACTTTGTATTGGATCATATGAAGAAACCATACATAAATCATGTATTATATCCAGTACCAAGTAAAATTGGGAAAGGTGTTTTAGCAGTTCCAACGATTCATAACAATGTTTTACTAGGCCCGACAAGTTATGAAGTGGATGAAAAATATGCGATTAATAATACACAAAAAGGACTGGACTTTGTAAGAGGACAATTAACAAAAATTGTGAAGGATGTTCCTCTGGATAAATTAATTAGAACATTTGCAGGAAATCGACCAAGTGGTAGTACAAAAGATTTTATCATTGAAGAATCAAAAGAATATGCAGATTTTTTCAATGTTGCAGCAATTGAATCACCGGGTCTTGCATCCGCTCCTGCAATATCAGAAATGGTTGTGAATTTAATTTTAGATAAACATGATTTAAATAAGAGAGAAAATGTTATTAAAAGAAATCGACCAAAAATAAAAGTGAAAGAATATTCACTTGACGAAAAAAATGAATTAGTAAAAAAAGATAACCGATACGCAAAAATGATTTGTCGTTGTGAACAAATTACTGAGGCAGAAATCATTGATGCAATACATCGTCCATGTGGTGCTACTACTGTCAAAGGTGTAAAGAAACGTGTGGGACCAGGACTTGGCAGATGCCAAGGTGGTTTCTGTGAACCACTTGTTGTTGAAATTCTTGCTCGTGAATTAAATAAAGATCCTAAAGAAATCGTGTTGGATAATTTAAAATCGAAGATGCTACTAGAAAGGACCAAACAAAATGAAAACAATTGATTGTGTTGTAATTGGTGGTGGTTCTGCTGGTTTAGCAGCAGCCCTTGAAGTAACTCGTCAAGGGATTAGTGATGTCTTAATTATCGAACGTGATGTTGAATTAGGTGGAATACTCAATCAATGTATTCATAATGGATTTGGTTTACATACATTCAATGAAGAGTTAACAGGTCCAGCATATGCGGAAAGATTTATTCAGGAAGTAATGAGTTCAACAATTGATGTAAAATGTAATACAACTGTCATACAAATTACAAAAGATAAAAAAATAGTTTATTGTAATCCAGAAGAAGGATATGTAACAATACAAGCCAAAGCAATACTATTAGCGATGGGATGTCGTGAAAGAACACGGGGAGCATTAGCTATTCCAGGCTATCGTTCTAGTGGTATATGGACTGCCGGAACAGCACAACGCTATCTCAACATTGATGGTTATCTTTGTGGAAAAAAAGTATTTATTTTAGGTTCGGGCGATATTGGACTTATTATGGCAAGAAGAATGACATTAGAAGGTGCAACCGTGTTAGGTGTCGCAGAAATCATGCCATATTCAAATGGGTTACCACGTAATATGAAACAATGCTTAGAAGATTTTGATATTCCACTTTATTTAAGTCACACTGTCACTGATATTGAAGGACTTGATCGTGTTGAAGGTATTGTGATCTCTGAGGTAGATGATAAAAGAAATATTATTGCTGGTACGCAAAAACATTTTGATGTGGATACGCTTTTACTTTCAGTAGGTTTAATTCCTGAAAATGCCTTAAGTGAAGAAATAGATATTCTTCTAAACCCTAGAACAAAAGGACCATTTGTTAATGAAAGTTATAGCACATCATGTGAAGGAATCTTTGTATGTGGCAATGTTTTACATGTTCATGATTTGGTAGATTTTGTAAGTCAAGAAGCCAAGAATGCTGGAAGAATGGTAGCTAAATATATTAAAAAAGAATTAGATTGTAATTCTGGATTCAACTGTGTCCAAGGAGACGGTGTTAGTTATTGTATACCAAACACAATCAATACTAAAAATATTGAAGATAAGATTGAAATTTATTTTAGAGTACTAACGCCAACTAAAAATGCAAGTATTAGAATCTTAAAAGACAATCAAATTTTGAAAGAAATCAAAAAACCTCATTTAAACCCAGCAGAAATGGAAAAGGTTGTTTTACGTAAGGAAGAGATTGATGATTGCAAAAATCAAATAGAAATTGAGGTAGTTGCATGAAACAAGAATTAATTTGTATAACTTGTCCTATTGGTTGTCATTTAACAGTAGATATTGAAAATGATGAAATATTATCCGTTACTGGAAATACATGTCCAAGGGGTGTTGTATATGCTCAAAATGAATGCCTACATCCAGTACGAGTTCTTACTTCTACTGTTGTGATTCATCATGCACTCTATCCACGACTACCCGTTGTTACAAGTCAACCTATTCCTAAAGAAATGCTATTTGATGTCATGAATGAAATAAATAAAGTAAGCGTTGAAGCACCTGTAATGACAAATGAAGTAATACTAAAGAATGTTTGTAATTTAGGTGTGGATATCATAGCATCAAGATCGATGAAAAAGATTTAATTATTGGGAGATATGAGCGAATGGAACAATTATTTAGTGCATCAATAGGTACTTCTTTACGATATATAAGATTAGCAAAAGGGTATACTTTGAAAGAAGTATCAAAAGAAATTGGTATTTCAACACAATATCTTGCAGAAATTGAACGATGCGATAAATCAGTATCTTATTCTTATGTGAATAAGATACTGAAATTTTATAAAATTGATTACAAATATAATAAAGAAGATTTTTATAGTGGAAAAGAAAGACTTGAGAATTGTATTCATCAAATACTTTATGAAAATTTTGAATTTGAAGAAGAGGCTTTTAGTCTTGAGAATTTTTCGGCAGGATTTATTTATGATTTAATTGGTGACTTATTAAAAAAAGCTTTTCTTGCTCATAATTTTGATGATTTTGAATTTGCTTCTTCGCTATTTGAAACACAAATCTTACTATTTCCAGATTTAGGTAGTTCATGTTATTACTTTGTCAAAGGACTTTATAATGAGTCTAAGAAAAAAAACATAGAGGCAAGAGAAAACTATAGTAAAGCATTGCTATTAATGGGGGAAGATAGGATGATTGAACCATTAATTCGTGCAAACTTGAGCGCTAATTACTTGAAACTCAAAAATCCTTTAGAAGCTGCTAAGGAAACAATTGTTACGATTAAAATATCACAAGAACGTGGAATATTTAAATTAGCTACAATAATGAATATGAACTTGGGGATTGTGTTTTGTTATTTGAAACAACATCAAGAAGCAATTAAGCAGTTTGAAAGAACATTGGTAATCGCTAAAAGATGTAAATTCAAAGACATAGAAGAAAAAATTAGTATTAATATGTGTTTAGCAACACTCTGTTTAGAAAAATATAAAGATGCAGCACAAATGGCGAGAGAGCTTCAAAAAAAATATCCAGAATACACTGAACTTGAATTTTCATTTGTTTTTTCTAATTTAATGCAAGGAATTTCAGTTCAGTATAATAAGAATTCTAGGTTATTGAAAACTCATGTCAAATGCATTAATTTAATTAGTAATCATGCAAGTAAAGAGGTAGATGTTTTGTATGATGAGTCTTTAAAAATCTTGAAAAGTATAGAAGATGATTACTTTTTAAAACTGGTTCTATTAAGAGCACTTATCAATATTTTTGAAAAAAAGAAAAACTATGATAAAGCATTTACTCTTCTTAGTTATTATCAAAACACATAATCACAAGATTTTAAGCAGAATTTTACATAGTTATTGTATTCATATGTAAGTATAGTAATGGTACATATGAAAGGAGAATACTATGGAAGAATTATTATCTTTACAAGCACTTGAGTTGAGTGAAAATACTTCACCAGAATTTATTAGCTCCTTGAGTATATTTTGTGGTAATAAGTAGGCAATAGATATTCTATTGCCTCTTTTAATAGTTAACTAACTAATGAATAATTTACTTTATAAAGATGAAATTTATTATTTTGATTTAATCAAACATAAATGCGACAAACATTTATTTTATACATTTATAAAAGAAAAATTACCAGAAGACTGGTCTATAAAAATATTGGAAATATATCTACAATGTAGACCAAATGACTTTTGGTCATCAAGTGATGAATTACATAAATGTTCTTATGATTATGCAACTGGATTAAAAGGAGTTTTGAACTTCTTAGAACGTTTAGATAATATTGCACTAGGCAGAAGGTTCTTTTTAGATGAAATTATTGAGGCAAATAAATATGAAAAAAATATTACTGAAATTTAAATTTGAATTTATATTAGTATTAATTCTTGCGTTAGTTTCATCAATGTTTAATGTTTTGGCGGGATACCAACTTAGTTTTCTTTTAAATGCTGCAGTGAATAATTCATTGCTTGAATTATTTAGAAGTAGCATACTTATTATCATTACATGGTTATCTTTCTTGGTTTTTAACGCATTAAGAAAGAATAGGAATTATTGGTTAAGATGTAAGATTAATAATGAATTAAGAGAAAATCTTGCTAAAAACATCTTTGAAATGAAAAATGAAGAGTGGATAAAACAAGATTTTTCAAAATGGCTAGGTAGTTTTACAAGTAATATAGAAATAATAGATAATCAAGTATGTGAATCTATCTTTGATTTATTGTTTAATGCGTTTTCATTGTTATTATCATTTGTTTTTCTTGTTAAAATTCACTATACAGTTGGAATTATAGCACTTGTATTATTTATCTTGATTTCGATTATACCGAGATTATTCTCTAAGAAACTTGAAGATTGTTCAGCCAATATAAAAAGTGCTAATGAATTGTTGACAACAAAAATAACGAATGAACTAACGTGCAGATTTGAATACGTTTTATATAATATGAAGGAATTGTTTAGTCAAAAGATAGTAGATAGTTCAAAGGAGAATGAACAAATCAAATATGATTATACAAAGATGTCTACATTTTCGATGTCAATCATACAATTTGCAAGTATCTTCTCACAGCTTATATTGATATTAGTTGTTGCACTCTATTCTATGTATCAGATTTGTTCAGTTGGAGACATTCTATCTGTTGGTAATTTAGCGGGTTCATTTATGAATGGTTCATCAAGCGTTATAAGTGATATGATGCTTTTGTTGTCCAATAAACATCATGTAAGTTCAATTACTTCTGTTGTACCTGAAGTTCATCATTCGAGGAAGCAAGTCATTCAAGAAATAGTTGTTGATAATTTAACGAAAATCTCTATTGGTGATTATGAAGTTAAGTATTCAAAAACTAAGTTTAAAATTGAAAATAATGAAAAGATATTAATAAGCGGTAAGAGTGGTTCTGGTAAATCCACTCTAATGAAATCAATATTTCTATACGATTTGGATTATGAAGGTATTATTCAAATAAATGGTGTAGATAGAAATACTTTGTCATATTTTTCATGGATAGATGATATTTCTTATATTGATCAAAATGTACACATCTTTGAAGGTAGTTTATTTGATAACATAGTTTTAGAGGAAAAAGGAGATAAAGACATTGTGCAATTGTTGATTGAACAATTAGACTTAATGGATCTTTTTAAAAAGTGTGGTTGTGATATTAATAGTCCACTATTGAATAATAGTAATACATTATCAGGTGGTGAAAGACAAAAAATTGCACTTGCAAGAGCTTTGTATTCAAACCGGAAAACATTAATATTAGATGAGTCTACTTCTGCAATAGATAGTACTTCATCAAATAAGATATTAGAGTATATTCTATCTCAAAAAGACTTAACAGTAATGCTTATCACACACAAAATTGGAGATGATTTATTGAATAAGTTTGATGATGTGATATACATAGATTAATTTTTTATGATAAACAGTAGGTAGAATTTAATTCTACCTTTTGTTATCTTCACATAAAGTTCAAGCAGTTATCATGTAATTTCCATGGAGGAGGAATAGAGTTAAGTAAAGGAGGAATTATCTATGAAAATTCAACCTAGTATAAATCAAATCGAAAAGAAGTATATTTTAAAAGAAGTGCAACTAAGAAAATTCATGAACGTTATTTCTAATAAAATAGAGGAAGATGAACATTTTAAATATACTGTCTATAATATTTACTATGAACCTGTAAGTTCTGACTTAATTTCAAAAGCATTTAAACAAAACAATTATACACAACGAATTCGTTTAAGAAGTTATGGAATACCCCGTGTAAATGATCCAGTTTATATTGAAATAAAAGAGAAACAGCATGAATATACATCAAAAGTACGATGTGAAATGAGTTTAGAAGAAGCCTATGAATTATTGTGGGAACAACATGAATGTGGTGATAATCAAATTGATGAACTGTTACGTAATTGCGGATTAATTCCCAAGTTGTTTGTAGGGTATGAAAGAGTTGCGTATTGTAGTAAATTTGATCCTCAGGTTAGAATTACATTTTCGATGAATATACGATATCGTTATGAAGATTTCAGACTGTGTGATTTAGTAGAAAATAGACGACTTTTTAATGAAGAGACATACCTATTAGAAATCAAAGGTGAAACGATTCCTATGTGGCTTAAAGAAGCTCTTAAAGAAGCAAACTGTATATCGCTGACAGATCACAGAGTCAAGCGAACTTTTAAGAGTATTGAAGAACGTCTAAAACTATCAAATAATCTAATTTAAAGATTGCGATAGAACTATAATTTCAAGGGGTTTTATGCTATTCTATTTCTAAAGAAAAGAGGTAGGAATATGCGATTTGGAGTTGTAGGAACTAATTTTGTATCAGACTTTTTCATGAATGGTGCAAAAGAGGTAGCGGAATGTGAAGTAGTAGCTGTATGTAGTGGTCGTAAAGAAAATGCGATTAAATTTGCAGAGAAATATCAAATTCCATTAGTATTTGATAACTATATTGAAATGATTGAGTCAAAAGAGATTGATGCGATTTATTTAGCTGTACCTAATAGTCTTCATTATGAAATTACGTGTGAATGTATAAGAAGAGGTATTCCAACGCTTACAGAGAAACCATTTGCATCTAATTATAATGAAGCGAAACATATGATTGAATTAAGTAAAGAGTATAAAACCTATTTACATGATGGATTAATTCCAATGTATACCGATAATTTTCAAATTTTAAAAGACAATCTACATTTAGTAGGTACAGTTCGTCGTGGTGTGTTTGTGTTTGGAAAATATTCATCTCGTTATGATGCTTACTTAAGAGGAGAAAATCCAACAACATTTAGAAAAGAATTATGCAATGGTTCATGCATGGATATTGGTGTTTATGCAATTGGTGATGCTGTTGCGCTATTTGGTAAACCGAAGAAGGTAATCGCAACGGGTATTCTATTAGATACCGGAGTAGATGGATTAGGTTCATGTACACTTATTTATGATACGTTTGAAGTATGTATTCAACACTCAAAAATTACTGATACTAAAATCATTTCAGAAATACAAGGTGAAGAAGGTACTATTCAAATTGATATGCCTAGTCGTATGGATGGTATGTGGTTTTATCCAAGAAATCCTGAAAGAGCAGGTATGCATAAAATTGATGACAGTGGAAAAGTGTTGTTATCTAAACCTAGTCAAGAAGGATTTGCTTATCAGTTAAGAGATTTTATTGATAATGTAAAAGAAGGCAGACCTGAATCTTTAAAACTACCTCATCAAATGACATTAGATATTATGGAAGTTTTAACAGAATGCCGTCGTCAAATGGGTGTTGTTTATCCATGTGATGAAAAGGAGATTGGATGAGAACGTTGCTTAAGAATTGTGTCATTCATGGAAGTGATGCAGACGCAATCTTATTGAGTGATAATAAAATAGCGCAGATTGGATGCTATGATGATTTAAAAAATCACATGGATGAAAGTATCGATGTTGAGCAAGGAATAATCTTACCGGGTTTTAATGACTCGCATATGCATCTTTTGGGAGTAGGAAATTTTGTATCTTCTTTACAACTTCAAGATTGTCGTTCTGTAGAAGCTGTTTATGATTTAGTTAAGACTTCTTATGAAAATAAAAATACTGGTGAATGGATTGTAGGTAGAGGATGGAATCAAGATAATTTTGATGATGTTAAGTTTCCTACAAAAGAAGACTTGGATAAGATTACAATGGATAATCCGATTTGTTTAACGCGTTGTTGTGGACATGTGGCAGTATGTAATACAAAAGCATTAGAACTAGCCAAGATAACAAAAGAAACAAGAGTTAGTGGCGGAGATATTGAATTTGAAACGGGATTAGTGAAGGAAATGGCAATAGAACTAATTCATCATGCGTTTCCACCATTAACAAAAGATGATTTGAAAAAACTTATTATCAAAGGAATGGAAGAATGTAATCGAAATGGTATTACATCAATTCAAAGTGATGATTTTGTTTCATTGACGAAAGACTATCATTTACCTTTAGAAGCATTTCGTGAATTAAGCGAGGAAGGGAAATGTACTTGTCGGATTAATGAACAATGTCAATTTATCGTACTCGATGATTTAAAGATGTTTGTGGCAGAAAAACAACTTACAAATAAAGGGAATGAGATATTTAAATTAGGACCTATTAAGGTTGTAGGTGATGGCTCATTAGGTGCTAGAACAGCATTGATGTCTTCACCATATGCGGATGCGAATACTTGTGGTATGGCGAATTATACCCAAGAAGAATTTGACACATTTGTGCAAATGGGCGAAGAACTGGGTATGGGAACAATTATCCATACTATTGGTGATGGTTGTTTAGATATGGTCTTAAATAGTTTCGAAAAATATGGTACACCAGGTAATCCGCATCGTTCGGGAATAGTTCATGTGCAAATTACCCGCGATGATCAATTAAAGAAAATTGCAACATGTAAACTGCATTGTTATATCCAAAGCTGTTTTATTGATTATGACTGTCGTATTGTTGAAAATCGTGTTGGGCAAAAGGCAGAAACGTCGTATGCGTTTAGAACATTGATGGAAACAACGACGATATCAAATGGTTCAGATTCACCAGTAGAACCATTAAATTGTTTGAAAGGTATTGAATGTGCAATAACAAGAAGTACGCTTGGATGTGAACATCCGTATCGTTTAGAAGAAGCGTTAACAATTGAACAAGCAATTGATAGTTATACAAAGAATGGTGCTTATGCATCGTTTGAAGAGAATATTAAAGGAAAACTTGAGGTAGGGATGTTAGCGGATTTTGTCGTTTTAGATCACAACCCTTATACTACAAAATCAACGGAAATTCATAATATTCAAGTGAAAATGACGATTTTTGATGGAAAAGTAGTTTATAAGAAGGATTAGAATTGAAATTGATTGAAATAGCGATGTAAAATAATAGAGGAGGATAAAGCAATGAAAACAGTATGGGAAAAATTAAGTAATGCAGAAACTAAAGCATTGTTTGATTTTAATGAAGGATATAAAAAATATCTAGATGCAGGTAAAACAGAAAGAGAATGCGTAACTGCCGCAATACAGTTAGCAAAGAAAGCAGGATTCAAAGATTTCAATGCAATGAAATCAAAAAAATGTAAAGCAGGAGACAAAGTTTATTTTGTAAATAAAGAAAAAAGTATTTGTTTATATGTAATTGGTACTGAGCCATTAGAAAATGGATTAAATGTATTGGGTGCACATATTGATTCACCACGAATTGATTTAAAACAAAATCCGATTTATGAAGCAGATGGTTTAGTTTTATTTGAAACACACTATTATGGTGGTGTAAAGAAATATCAATGGGTTGCTCAACCAATGGCTTTACATGGTGTTGTATGTAAAAAAGATGGAACAGTAATAACTGTTGCGATTGGTGAAAAAGATACTGATCCAGTTGTAGGAATTAGTGATTTATTGATTCACCTTGCTCAAGATCAACTATCAAAGACAGGTAATAAAGTAGTTGAAGGAGAAGATTTAAACTTATTGGTTGGATCAATTCCAGATACAAAAGCTAAAGATGATAAAGTTAAAGCCAATATTCTTAGATTATTAAAAGCTGATTATAATATTGAAGAAGATGATTTCATTAGTGCAGAACTTGAAATCGTTCCAGCTGGAAAAGCAAGAGATTATGGATTAGATCGCAGTATGGTTATGGGATATGGACATGATGATAGAGTATGTGCATATACATCATTAATGGCTATTCTTGACATGAAAAAACCTAAACGTACAAGTTGCTGTATTCTGGTAGATAAAGAAGAAGTAGGTTCACAAGGAAATACTGGAATGCAATCACGTTTCTTTGAAAATACAATTGCAGAATTATTAGATGCAACAGGTACATTCACAGATTTAAAATTAAGAAAAACATTCACAAATTCAAAAATGTTATCAAGTGATGTATCAGCTGGTTTTGATCCTAATTATCCAAGTGTATATGAAAAGAAAAATACCGCATTCTTAGGAATGGGTTTATGTTTAAATAAATATACAGGCTCTCATGGTAAGGGTGGCTGTAATGATGCAAATCCAGAATTTATTGCAGAAATTCGTCAAGTATTTGATAATGCAAAGGTTCAATTCCAAACATCAGAGCTTGGAAAAGTTGATCAAGGAGGCGGAGGTACAATTGCTTATATCCTTGCGAACTTGAACATGGAAGTTATTGATGCTGGTGTAGCTGTTCAAAATATGCATGCACCATATGAAGTAGTTTCAAAAGCAGATGTTTATGAAGCTTATCGTGGCTATAAAGCATTTTTAGAAAAAATTAAATAAAGAAATTGACTCTAGGGTTATATAATGACCATAGAGTTTTTTAGTATTTTAAATGCATTGTTATTTGTATGGCTTGCAATAGAATTAAGATATTTAACGAATAATATTGTACTTTTGATGGGAATACATTTTTTGTTTAACTTTCAATCTAAATTTTTAATTGTGACGAATACAGAATTGTTTTATATGGAAATTATACGTGGGATGATACTGTTTATTTATGCAATAGCACTATATGGATATATGAAAAAGGAAGATAGACAAAAAGTAAGTGACAATTCATAAAAAAACACTTGGAAATTACATCCAAGTGATTTTCTTTTCTTCACCACTTTTGATTCGTTGAAGGTTTGACTTATGGCGATAAGTTACAAATAGGAACAAAGCCACAAATGATAATGATATAACTAAGTCAGGTTGAGCGAAGAATGATGCAACGGTTTCGATACCAATTGCGATGATGCTGCTCAATGAGACCATCTTACATAAGTATAATATTGCGAAAAACGAGCAAACCGGTAAAACGAATATCGTTAATAAGTGACCTGTTACAATACCAATTCCTAAGAAGTAGCCAAATGTTGTCGCAACTGCTTTACCACCTTTGAAATTTGCGAATATTGGAAAACAGTGACCAAAACAACATGCAAGACCAGCAAGTATTGTAGCGTTTGGTATAAATCTTGCGCAAAGTAGTACAACAAAACAGGCTTTTAATGCATCGAGAATAGTTACGCTAATTCCTGCCCATTTTCCTAAAACACGTCCAGCGTTACTAGCACCAAGATTTCCTGAACCAAATTCGCGGACATCTGTTTTGTAGAATAATTTACCTACAACGAGTGCCCAAGGTATTGAACCGAATAAATATGCCGCTAGAATAGCGAATATTACATTTATATTAATTAATGTCATAAAGTCATCTCCTAGTATTATTTTATCATACTTTAACTTAGTTCAACCTTTAATTTTGAATGGAATTTTGGTATAATACATCAGTAAAGTTTTTACAGGAATAGAAAGGAAAATCTTAGATTCTATTCTAAGTTGGAAGTTATGGCGAATAATCAAATTTATGATGCAGATAGTATACAAATCTTAGAAGGTTTAGAAGCTGTTCGCAAACGCCCAGGGATGTATATCGGTTCTACTGATAGTAGAGGATTACATCATTTAATTTGGGAAATTGTGGATAACGCAGTGGATGAAGCTTTAAATGGATTTGGTAATAAAATCAAGATCACCCTTGAAAAAGGGGGAGTTTGTTGTGTTGAAGATGAAGGGCGCGGTATGCCTATTGGAGCACACAGAAGTGGCAAGAACGCTTTAGAAGTTATTTTTACAGTACTTCATGCAGGAGGAAAATTCTCAGCAGAGGGAGGCTATAAAACATCAGGAGGTCTACATGGTGTAGGGGCTTCTGTTGTAAATGCTTTAAGTGAATGGGTAGAAGTTACCGTTGCGACAGATGGCAAGTTGTATCAAATGCGTTTTGAAAATGGTGGAAAAAAAGTAAGTAAGTTAGAAGTTATTGGTAAATCAACTAAAACGGGATCAAAAGTTCGTTTTAAACCAGATTCAAAAATCTTCTCAACAACTGAATTTCATTACAAACAAGTTTGTGAACGTGCGCAAGAAACAGCATTCTTATTGAATGGCATCACAATGACGGTTGAAGATCAAAAGAATGATAAGAAAGAAATTTATCATTACGATGAAGGACTAAAAGAATTTTTGAACTATTTACATGAGGATCGTGATGTTCTTCATGATCCAGTGTGTTTTCATGGTGAATTTAAAGGAATACAAGTTGATTGCGCATTCCAATACACAGATAGTTATCAAGAAAACACCTATAGTTTTGTCAATCTAGTGCGTACACCGGATGGGGGTACTCATGAAATAGGGTTTAAGTCAGCAATTACTAAAGCATTTAATGATTATGCGAGAAAAATAGGCTTACTTAAAGAAAAAGACAAAAATTTTGAAGGAAATGATGTTCGTGAAGGACTTACTTCAATCATTTCTGTATCAATACCGGAGAACTTATTACAATTTGAAGGGCAAACTAAAGGAAGACTAGGAACAGCTGAAGCAAAACCAGCTGTTGAACAAACAGTTTTTGAAAAGATGACTTATTTCCTTGAAGAAAACAAGGAACTTTCAACTTCATTAATTAAAAAGATGCAAAAAGCCGCTCTTGCAAGAGAAGCAGCCCGTAAAGCACGTGATGAAGCACGAAAAGGTAAAAAAGGTGCTAAAACTGAGAAACTACTTTCTGGTAAACTTTCACCTGCGCAATCAAAAGATAGTGCTAAAAAAGAATTATTCCTTGTCGAAGGAGATTCAGCTGGTGGTAGTGCAAAACAAGGAAGAGATTCTAAATATCAAGCTATTTTGCCATTACGAGGTAAAGTATTAAATACTGAGAAATGTTCAATGTTAGATATTGAAAAAAATGAAGAACTAAACACAATTATTCATTGTTTAGATGCAGGAGTTGGACCAACTTTTGATGCAAAAGACAGTAACTATGGAAAAGTCATTATTATGACCGATGCGGATACCGATGGTGCTCATATTCAAGTGTTGTTATTAACATTCTTCTATCGTTATATGCGACCACTTGTTGAACAAGGGATGGTTTATATTGCGCTTCCACCTTTATATAAAGTAAGTAAGGGTAAAGAAACTGCGTATTGTTTCGCTGATGAAGAACTTCACACGCTGCGCGAACAATGGGGAAAAGTAGAAATCCAACGTTATAAAGGGTTGGGGGAAATGAATGCTACTCAACTTTGGGATACAACAATGAACCCAGAAACGCGTACGTTGATTCAAGTTACAATTGAAGATAGTGTTATTGCGGAACGTAGAGTTTCAGTCTTAATGGGTGATAAAGCTAATCTTCGCCGTGATTGGATTGAAGAAAATGTGGCATTTACATTAGAAGATACATTTAAGGTGGTAGACTAATGGCAAAAAAGAAAATTGAACAAAAAGAGATGATTACGCTTCCAATGCCTCTTGAAGAAATCATGGGGGATCGATTTGGACGATATTCAAAATATATTATTCAAGAACGTGCCTTACCAGATGCGCGTGATGGTTTGAAACCAGTACAACGTCGTATTCTTTATGCAATGTATAGTGATGGCAATGTTTTCGAAAGACAACATCGCAAATCTGCAAAAACAGTCGGCTTAGTTATTGGTAATTTCCATCCACATGGTGATTCATCTGTCTATGATGCAATGGTACGTTTATCGCAAAGTTGGAAAGTTCGTTGTCCACTTGTCGATATGCATGGTAATAATGGGTCTATTGATGATGACCCTGCTGCAGCAATGCGTTATACTGAAGCACGACTTTCGAAAATTACAAATGCACTATTAACAGATATTGACAAAGAAACAGTAGAATTTGCACCAAACTTTGACGATACAACAGAAGAACCAACAGTATTACCTGCAAGCATTCCAACACTTTTGATAAATGGTGCTACGGGTATCGCATCAGGTTATGCAACAAATATTCCACCTTGTAATTTAGGTGAAACATTGGATGCGACAATTTATCGTATCCAATATCCAAACTGTACACTTGAAGAAATCATGGAACGACTACCTGGACCTGATTTTCCTACTGGTGGTATTGTTCAAGGACGTACTGGACTTGAAGAAGCATTTAGAACGGGTAAAGGAAGAATTGTTATCCGTGGTAAAGCTTCAATAGAGGAAGGCAAAACAATTAATCAAATTGTAATTACTGAAATTCCCTATGAAGTTATTAAAACAAATATTGTAAAGAAAATGGATGACATTCGTATTTCTAAAGATATTGATGGAATACTTGATGTTCGTGATGAAACAGATAGAACAGGATTAAAAATTGTAGTCGATCTAAAAAAAGATATTGATGCTAATTTAGTCCTTAACTACTTCTATAAAAATACCGATTTACAAGTTTATTATAGTTACAACATGGTTGCGATTGTAGATAAAAGACCAATGCAACTTGGAGTACTTGAACTATTAGATGCATTTATTAAGTTTAGAGAAGAAGTTGTAATTCGTAGAAGTCGTTTTGATTTAAATAAAATGGAAGCACGTTGTCATATCTTAGAAGGATTAATGAAAGCTGTTTCTATTATGGATGAGATCATTGAAATCATCCGTAAGTCAAAAGATAAAGGTGATTCTAAAAATCGTTTGTGTGAAGCCTTTGGTTTCACAGATACGCAAGCTGAGGCTATTGTTAATTTACGATTGTATCGTTTAAGTTCTACGGATATTCTTTCGCTTCGTGAAGAATTTGCTCAACTTGTCAATGAAATGGAAATGACAAAAACCATTTTGGAAAATAAAAATGTGTTGAAGAGTACAATCGTAAAAGAGTTAAAAGAAATTAGAAAAGATTTTGCGGATGAACGTCGTACAACAATTCAAGATGAAGTTGAAGAAATTGTAATTGATAAAACAAGTATGATACAAAATGAACGTGTAAGAATTACGGTATCTAAAGATGGTTATGTAAAACGCGTATCACTTCGATCATATAGTGCATCTGAAGGAACTGCAACAGGACTTAAAGATGGCGATGAATTAATCGGTGCAATTGAATGTGATACATTAGATACTGCACTTCTATTTACATCAAAAGGTAATTATGGTTTCTTGCCAGTTTATCAAATTGATGAAGGTAAGTGGAAAGATGTGGGATCACATTTAAACAACATCATGAAAATTGATGCTGATGATAAGATTATTAATGCAATTGTAGTCAAAAATTTTGACAGCTATGCATGGGTAATGACAATCAGTGCTTCAGGAAATATTAAGAAAACACCAATCAATCAATGGGTAGTACAACGTAATAATAAAGTCATGCCCGCAATGAAACTAAAAAGTCATGATGAAATGTTAAAAGCATTCTTATGCTATGCTCATCAAGAAATCATATGTTTAAGTAAAGCAGGATTTATTACGCGTTATAGTTCAGATATTATTCCAAGCACAAATACAAAATCTCAAGGTGTTAAAGCAATGAATTTTGGAAAAGATGATGGCTTTGCAACTGCATGTGTATTGCCAGATGATAATCATAGCTTAATGGTATTAACTGAAAAAGGATCAATGAAACGTTTAAGAATAAATGATATTCTTGAAACTTCACGTACTGTAAAAGGTGAAATGATTTGTAAGAAAATGAAGACAAATCCGTTTATAATGACCTATGCTAAGGCTGTAGTACCTTATGATAACTGTGTATTTATTGATGCTGAAGTACAAAATCTCCAAGCAAAAGACATTCCACTCATGGCGAAAGATGCTACATTCTCAAATCCACTTGTTCTTCAAAAAGGTTGGCATTTTGTCAAAGAAATTGAAGAATGTCGAATTATGGATAAACCAGAAGGTGAAGATCTTATGCTTGATCAAAGTGATGATATAGAAGAAAAAGTTCATGAAGATTTTGAAATGATTGATTTATTTGAAGAATAGAACTCATTAAATTACTAATGAGTTTTTTTTATGCTACTTGACAAGTGCTACTAAAGTGATATCATTATGATATCAACAAGGAGGGTATTCAGATGAATAACCAAATGAATAGTAGAGAAGAAAAATTATTAAAACCTATGAATGGAATTCCAATGTTATTGTTTTTATTAGTTGCAATTGTAATTATGATTATTGTATTCATAATTGGATGTATTCAAGAAAATGTATTCATTATAGTACCTAGCGTATGTCTAGGTTTCATTGTATTTCCAATAATGTTAGGTGGATTAAAAGTAATTAATCCTAATGAAGCAGCTGTTTATACATTATTTGGTAATTATTATGGAACTATTAATGAAGCAGGATTTTATTGGATTAATCCATTCTGTGGGGCATTCAACAATACGCAAGCATCAAATCAAACAAAGATTATGGATGATAAAGAATCTGGTGTTCAAGTTAATGTTAACTTAGCTTCGTCTAAGAAAATATCATTAAAAGCAATGACTTTAAATAACGAAAAACAAAAAGTTAATGACTGTGAAGGTAATCCAATTGAAATCGGAGTTATTGTAATTTGGAAAGTTATTAATGCTACAAAAGCCGTATTTGAAGTTGACAACTATATCCGTTATATTTCTACGCAATGCGATGCATCAATTCGTCAAGTAGCACGCCAATATCCTTATGATATTTCAGAAGAAGGTGATGAAAAGTCACTTCGTGGTTCTGCACAAGAAGTAGCAATTGAACTTCAAAAAGAAATTCAAAAAAGAGTTGAATTTGCAGGTATTGAAATTTTAGAAGCGAGAATTGCACACTTAGCATATGCTCCTGAAATTGCAGCAGCAATGTTACAACGTCAACAAGCGACAGCAATTATTGCAGCTCGTCAAAAAATTGTAGAAGGTGCAGTAGGTATGGTTGAAATGGCTCTTAATAAATTAAGTGAAAATAATATTGTGGAACTTGATGATGAGAGAAAAGCTCAAATGGTGTCAAATTTACTAGTTGTTCTTTGTGGTAATAAAGATGCTCAACCAATTGTAAATAGTGGATCTATTTATTAGTTAATTAATGTCAGATAACAAAGAAAATTCAAAAAAACAACTACTACTTAGATTATCACCAACACTTTGGGAAGAAATCAATCAATGGGCAGAAGATGATTTCAGATCAATTAATGGGCAAATTGAATTTATACTTACTGAAGCAGTAAGACGTAGGAAAAAAAGTAAAAAGGAAAATGATTAAAAATCAACTGAGTGATTGATATTTCTACTGTTCAATAAATAGTGGAAAAAAATAAACTCCAATGTTTTAGTTAACCATCTATTCAATAACTGAATGGATGGTTTTTATGTGTTTATATTTAATGCAGACATTTTTGAAAGGTTGTGATAATCAAATTTAATGTTTTTAAAATGAAATAGATGAAAATAAAAATAAATTGATTATGATTTGTAAGAGATTGGTATGAAATCAACAATAAGTAGGTATGGAGTAGATTTAGCAATGTATTTCGATGAACAGAACTATGATAAAATTAATCTATTCAATAAATAGTAATGCAAATTATCATTAAATAATAAGTGGGAGGATGAAACTAATGTTGAAAAAACTTAGCCACATACAAAAACTTTCTTCAAGTAAAATAGTTGGACTCATTGTATTTATGGTTTTTATCCTCCCAACACTTGGAATATACTATAATTATGATATTTCTCAATATACAAATCGTTTTGAGTACTATCCACTGACTAATTTGAGCATGCAGTATCTGGTAAATGTTTTTATATATTTAATACCAATTTTGGTAACCATAAGCATTTCGCATTACGCAAATATAATCGAGAAATGTTCATCATTTATTTACACGAGAACTTCACGAAAAAAAGAAATATATCAAACTGCTGTAGCTGTATACATATTTGGTTTTTCGCTTGTATTGATAGTTTTAATTACTATGTATGCAATTAGCTTTGTTAGTATAAATCAAAGTTCAAATTTTTTTCCTATTGAATTGAGAAATATTAGTTTTATTGGAGTAGAGCAATCTGATTTTCCATTGCTTTATTTCTATTATAATAATCCATTACTATTTCACTCTTTTTATATTCTTTATATTAGTTGTTATGGCGGTTTATTGTCATTACTATGTTATAGCTTGTCACTAGTAATAAAGAAAGGTGTTCAAATAGTTATCTTTATATTTAGTGGAACAATGCTTAGCATTCTTATTTTTGGAATATTTTCAAATGGGTTAACTGTCTGGTATCCTCAAAATCTATTGATGGCAGACCCACTATTGGCAACAAATCCTGGTATTTTTACCAATGAATTAGGTAAAATATTCTTAATTTTTTTTCTAATTACTACGTCGATGTCATTAATTTATTATGAAATAAAGGAAAATAAAAAATGAGAAGAAACAATATTAATTTGCTTATAATTGTACTTTTGATTTACATAATATCAATACTTAGTTATCCTGATGATTTAGTGTTTTATGTACAAAGAGTACCATATTTATACTTTATTGGAATAGTGTTTATAGATATTTATTATGCATACAAATATTTTGTTAATCCGCAAATTATTTTGAGATTTGATGATACGACTTTAATAATAAAGCGTATCATAGTTCAACAATGGTGTTATGTTGTTATTTTATTATTTCCCTTGTTGTTAGGTGGAGTTATGAGTATAAATTTGATTTTAATCTATATTTATATAGGGCAAATATACTCAATGTTACAACTATTTGTTATTTATGTAACTAGAAAAATTAAATTCATAATCGTATTTCCAATAATGATAATAATTTATTATGTTTGGTATTTTTATGTTTTTCTTTATGCAGGAATCAATCCAGTTGATTTAGTTGGATTATTTTATAGTAATCTTGCTTTATTCATAGTAAATACGTTTTTGTTTTACTTATGTAAATCAAATATTAGAAGGTATGATTTATGCAAATGAAGATTATGAAATACACAATTTTTTTTGTAGTATCATATTGTGCGATAAGTAAGCTAGAAGGAATAATGGAAAACCTAACAATTTTTAATTTTGGAATTGAGGAATTTATAAATAGATTTAATGTAATCTCATATTTTAGTATTGCGATAGTATGGATCATTCCATCTATACTAGTATTTAACTTCATTAACTCTGAAATAGATTTTATGGTACGAAAAATGAGCACATACACATTGCTACGATATCAAAGTAGTGCTTCCTTCATTAAAGTAGTAATCAAAGATATTTTCACTCAGGTAATTGTTTATACCCTTATTTTGTTGGTTGCTACTGTTTTAAATAATTCATACAATTTCAAATTAGATCATATTTTATTTTTCATTTTTAAAACTATATGTTTAATTATTTTATATTTTTTCATATCAATTAAGTTGAACAATTTCAAATATTTGCAAGGATTCTTTTTAATTGCATATATTATTTTCGTTCTCGCTTCAATTATTAGTAATAATGTTATTTTAAAAGAGCTTTTTCTTGCAGTGACATCATATCTAACTATTTTATTTTGGGTAATACTATCGTTAATATTATTTGAAAATATTTTAAAATCTTGTAGAAAGAAGGAATATTAAATGAAGAAAATTAAAATTATAAATTTATCAAAATGTTTCAAAGGGCAGGATGTGATTAGTGAGTTTTCTGCTGAGTTAGAAGCTGGTAAGATTTATGGGTTTTCTGGAAGAAATGGTTCAGGTAAGACAGTATTGCTTAAGCTTCTATCTGGTTTACTTAAGCCTACAACGGGGAAAATAATGATTGATGATTACCAATTAGGCAAAGATATTGAATTTCCACTTTCTATAGGTGTAATCATAGATAAACCTGAATTCTTTGATGAATATAGTGGCTTGAAGAACTTAAAAATACTTTCAGAAATTAAGAATGTTTTAAGTGAACAAGAAGTTACAGAAGTCATGAAATATTTTGGACTATTTGATTTAAAGAAAAAAGTCAAAAAATATTCTCTTGGGATGAAACAACGTTTAGGATTAGCACAAGCATTTATGGAGAGTCCTGAATTACTCATATTAGATGAGTTTACCAATGCATTAGATAAAGAGTATACAGTATTTATTCATAATGAAATAAGAAGTTATATTAACGATAATAGAATAATTATATTGACTTCACATTATGAACAAGATTTATATGCACTATGTGATGAAATATATACAATTGAGGATGGGAATGTAAAGAAGTATGATAACTAATTTATGTAAAGCTTGTATAATAGTTGTTTTGATAGCTTATTTAGGTAGAAATACAGATACCAAAGATGTTAATGAGATGATAAAAAAAATAGAAAGAGTGAATATATATAATAATTCATTTTTGTTTGATGAATTTAATGAATCTGATAAGCAAATTTTGAATAATTATGACTTACTCTATAATGAAAGTGATGAAGTTTTATTAATCAAACCTGTTGCAAGAGAACAATATGGTATGAATTTTGTTACTCGTTGTGTTGTTGAAGACACAGTCAAATCAACTGATGATAATTTACTTGGGAAACAAATATTTATAACTGAGCAGAGCTCTATTGATTTATATGACGAACAAGCATTGAATGTAATGAATGTATTAATGCCTATGAAATTGGATGATAGTTATGTAGTTTTTTTAGATAAAAATAACCAGTTTAAAAGTCATTACTACAATCCTGTATCAACTGTGTTTGGGGTAGTACCATTTAGAGAAGAGATAAATATTTACATTCAAAATAATCAAAAAGAGAAGTTTAATGAGAGTATTCTAAATTATGATATTGTTTTTAGTCCTTTTGAAGAAAGTTTTGAGTATCAATTATTTATTGAAGAATACAGGATACTTCATAAACGTATTTTAAGTGAATTTTAGGAGGGAATAGAACCAAATTCAAATGATATGCTATAATATTTCAAGAGGTGAAGATATGGAAAAGATAATCCAAGAAATAGAACAATTTATAGATGAAAGAGACTGGAAACAATTTCATACACCAGATTGTTTAGCAAAATCAATAAGCATTGAAGCTGGCGAATTATTGGAATGCTTTCAATGGGATAGTAATAATTATGACCGCGAACATGTGTTAGAAGAATTGGCAGATGTAATGATTTATACTATGCAAATGGCAATAGCACTCGATGTTAATCCTGAAGAGATAATGCGTAGTAAGATGATAAAGAATGCAAAAAAATACCCTGTCGACAAAGCGAAGGGTACTTCAAGTAAGTATACAGAATTATAATACTTATTGAATCATTGGTAAGACATCATAGAATGAAGCGAAGTCATAATCAAGTAGTTGATTGATTTCATCGTTCTTTTCAACACAATCTTCAATGAAGCCAGCGAGTGCGTTGGCTTTTTTTGTTGAGATTAGACCCATTAAAGAGTCTTCTAATATTAGTGTTTCAGCTGGATTTACATCTAATTTCTCAATGACTGTATTGAAAATTTCAGGATCTGGTTTTTTGTTTTTAACCATATCACCACAAAGAATGAAGTCAAATTCAAATTCTCGTGTCATATGATCTAATAACATTTTCACATAATCGAAATGGCTACTAGAAGCGATTGCGATTTTTACATTGTGTTGCTTACAGGCATCAAGTAATTCAAAAAGGCCAGGCTTTACTAGGGCATCTTTTTGTGCTGCAGCACCTTCAGTAATGTAATCAAGACGCATCTTTAAAACAGTCTTTATATTGTCTCTAATTGCTGGAAAACGATTGATTTGAGGCATTGCAAATTCAAGGCCTGTACCACAAATCCCTCGCCAAAAATCTTGATCTAATTCTATTGAGTGTAGCCGTGCGAAATCCTCATATGCTTGTTTCGCGAGCCTCTCTGTATCAAACATTGTACCATCACAGTCTAAAATTACACATTTTATCATATTTTTCACCTTGTTCTATTATATCTAATCCTTTTTAAAAGTCAAAATAGTGTATAATATATCATGGAGTGTGACCAATGATAAAAAAGTATTTTATACCTACGATATATATCAAGAACTATCGTACACTAAATTTAGAAAAACTAAGAGAACACGGCATAAAAGTATTATGTATTGATGTAGACAATACCTTAGTACCTCCCCATACTGCAACCTTGGATAATGATGCAATCGCATTTATTCAAAGGGTGAAGGATAGTGGCTTACTTCCTGTTATTATTTCTAATAATACAGAGAAGCGCGTACAGGGTGTAGCGAATCAAGTGAATGTCGATTTCTACAGTTTTTCATGTAAACCATGCAAATACAATTATATTAAAATTTTAAGAGATACTAAGTGTACTAAAAATGAAGTTGCAGTGTTGGGAGACCAATTAGTAACCGATATTTTAGGGGGAAGTCGAATGAACTTTCTTACTATTCTTCAAGATCCAATTTCGGATGTTGAGAATACTTCAGGAAAGATAACTCGTAGAATTGAGACTAAGATTTTAGCGACACTTTCAAAAAATGAAAGTTTAAAGAAGGGAACTTATTATGACAACATGTAAAGGCTGTGGTGTAGTATTACAATATGATAATCCAAAAGATTTGGGATTTAGTCCGAAGAAGGATAGTGAATATTGTCAACGCTGTTTTCGTTTAATGCATTACGATGATTTACAATATTCAATGAAAACAGGAATAAATCCGGACACTGTATTTGAGAAAGTGCGAGAAATGGATGCTTTAGTAATATGGGTAGTTGATTTATTTGATTTTGAAGCAAGTATGATGGAAGGACTGAATCGCCATCTTCCTAATAAAGATATTCTAATTGTAGGAACTAAAAGAGATTTACTTCCTGAAACAGTGGGAAATGAAAAACTAGCAAAATTTATTCTAGGACGTTGTAAGGATTTAAATATTGATGTGGTCGGATTAGTAGTAACAGGAAAAAATATTGAAGAGGGTAGTAAAGAAGTATACCATGCTTTGAATGTTCTTGCGAAGGGTCGCGATATTGTAGTTATGGGTAAAGCAAATGCCGGTAAGAGTACTTTGTTGAATGGTTTATTAAAAGATAATCGTTTAACAAGTTCACGTTATCCAGGTACTACATTAGATTTCAACAAAATAGAAACAGGGAAGTACACATTCATCGATACCCCAGGCATCGAAGGTGATAAAACAATGTTGATGGCAGTAGAAGAAAAAGATTTAAAAACAATTCTTCCATCAAGAAAATTAAAACCACTTGTATTCCAATGCCGTGAAGATCAAAGCTTTGCGGTATGTGGTTTAGTACGTATTGATTTCATTGAATGTAATCCAGCATCTGTAGTTTTCTACATGTTTGATGAGTGTAAAATTCATCGCGGCAAAGTAGAAGGTGCAGATGAGCGCTGGGAAAGACACTATGGTGAACTTTATAAACCAGTTCCAGTAGAAAATGATTTTACCAAAACAAAAGTGGCAAAGAAATTTGATAAAATGGATATTGTCATTGATGGACTTGGATGGGTCAGTGTGTCTGGACAAGTAAAAGAAATTTGTGTAGCATATCCAAGAAATGTAAATATCACATTTAGAAAGGCAATGTTGTAATGTTAACAGGAAAACAAAAAAGTTATTTAAGAGGTTTAGCAAATAAACAAAAAGCAATATTTCAAGTAGGAAAAGATGGATTATCATATAATCTATCAAAAAGCGTTAGTGATGCACTTGAAGCACATGAATTAGTAAAAATCAGCGTATTAAAAACATGTGAAGATGATTTCAAAGAATTAACATTTGATTTGGCGATGAATACGCATAGTGAAGTTGTACAAACAATTGGACGTACAATTCTTTTATATCGCAAAAGTAAGGAACAAAAAATTCAATTACCATGAAAAAAGTGGGATGTTTAGGAGGGACTTTTGATCCTATCCATAATGGACATTTAGAACTTGCAAAAACAGTACGAAAACAATGTGGACTCGATGAAATTTGGTTTTTACCAACGAAAGATACGCCACTGAAGAGTCGTACTATTTCTTCATTTTCAACACGAAAGAAAATGATTGATTTAGCAATAAAGCCTTATCGAAAGTTTAGGTGTTGTGAAATTGAAAATAAACTTCCTACCCCATCTTATACGATTCAAACGGTTAAAGAATTACAAAAGATTTACCCAGATATCGAATTCTATTGGATAGTTGGTGATGATCAAGTAGCACAATTTGATCAATGGAAGAGTATTGATGAACTACTATCGCTAGTTCAATTTATTGTTGTGCCAAGACAGCAATTTAAAATACAAGATAAGCGTTTATGGGTTTGTTCAACATTTCATCATGATGCAAGTAGTACAGCAGTAAGAGAGGGTAGCTATTATTATTTACCTTCATCTGTAAGAAACTATGTTTTAATGAATGAGTTATATTTAGAGAGCATTGTAAGGAAACACTGTAGTGAAAAGCGTACACAACATGTTTTATCAATGACTGAATTATGTATAAAACTTGCGGTTAAGCATCATGTGAGTGTTCATGAAGCGACGATGGCAGGTATGCTCCATGATGTATGTAAGGAAATGGGTGTAGAGCAAAATAAAAAATGGATATCACATTTTTATCCATCATTAATAAATGTTGCACCAGCTATCTATCATTCATTTACAGTTGTACCTTGGATAAAACAAAATCTAGGATATACAAATCAAAGAGTATTAAATGCCATTTACAATCACACACTTGGACTTGGTAAGAGTAAACTAGCAAAGATTGTATATATTGCGGATAAGATAGATCCTAGTCGTGGTTATGATATTTCTAAACAACTAGCTTGTGCGATGAATAATCTAGATGAAGGAATGGAATTAATAAAACGTGAACAACAAGAATATTTGAAAAAGGAGGGCGTTCATGTCTGATTTATTAAAAGTTGTAGTTAAAGCAATGGATGAAAGACTTGCAGAAGATATCGTGGTTTTAGATTTTCAAAATCAAAGTCCTTTCTGTGATTATTTTGTTATTGGAAGTGCATTAAATCATCGTATGGCAAAATCAATTATTGACCGTATTGAAGAAAAGGTAATTGCATCAGGAGGATCAATCCGTGCAATTGAAGGTAATGAAGATAGCGCATGGCAATTGATTGATTGTAATGGAATTATTGCACATGTCTTTGTGGATGGTGAAAGAGAAGTTTACCAGCTTGAAAAACTTTGGGGAGATTTACCACGCGTTGAGGTAGCGATATGATTTACGACGCATTAGCTTCATATTATGATGATTTGGTAAAAGATGATGAGGCTACGCAACTTTGGATAGATTTTGTAAAAAAATATTGTCCACATAAGAAAGTATTAGAACTTGCGTGTGGATCAGGTGAGATTTCGCATGGCTTACAAGAAGAAGGATATTCAATTAAGGCAACTGATTTCTCTGAATCTATGATTTCAAAGTTAAAGGAAAAATTTCCAACAGTAGACACAGCAATTATTGATATGAGTAATTTTAAGTACGATGAAAAAGTAGATGGTGTATTGTGTTTCTGTGATAGCATCAACTATTTATCATCAATGGATGAAGTGCGCTCGATGTTTCAAAGTGTGCGAGATTGTTTAAAAGATGATGGGGTATTTTTATTTGATATGCATTCAATTGATCGTCTTGATGAATTTAAAGAATTGTATATTGAAGAAGGAGTATTAGATGTTCCTTATCAATGGACAATTCAAAGTGATGAGAATAAAATTTATCAACATTTCTCATTTTATGAAGAAGATAAAATATTACAAGAACAACATATACAAACAGTATTCACACTAGATGAAATATTACCAGAATTAGAAAGTTTAGGCTTTGAATGTAAAATTATTACTGATTTTAATCAAGATGGAGTTTGTGAAGGCGAGAAGTATTTCATCGTCGCAAGGAGGAAAGTATGTTAGCGTTTATTGGTGCAATGTCATTAGAGGTAGAAGAAATTTTAAAACGAATGACTGATGTTGAGAAGAAAGTCATCAGCAATGTTGATTTTTATGAAGGAAAGCTTGCGGGCATTGAATGTGTCGTAATGAAGAGTGGTATCGCAAAAGTTGCGGCAGCCATTAGCACTACAATTCTATTTGAACATTTTGATATAAATGGTGTAATCAATATTGGAACAGCAGGTGGTTTAGATCCTAGACAAGAAGTTCTGGATGTTGTAATCTCGGAAAGAGTGGCTCATCATGATATTGATGTACCAGGACCTGATGACGATTGGCCAAAAGGATTCAATCAAGATAAAACTTGTTACCAAGCAGATCAAGGAATGCTTGATGTATTAAAAGAAATTACCAAAGACTCAAAAGAAAGAGTCTGGTTTGGTAATATTGCAACAGGTGATTGTTTTATTTATCGTGAAGATCAAATTCAACGTATTCAAGCTGATTATCCAGGGGCACTATGTGCTGAAATGGAGGGTGCAGCAATTGGACAAGTATGTCGACAATATAATTGTCCATTTGTAATTATTCGCTCATTATCAGATATTACGCATAAAGAAAATAATGAAATGACATTTGATGAGTATGCAGTAAAAGCATCTGAAAGAAGTGCAATGTGGTGTGAAAGGTTTATCACAAATTATTCGAAATAAAGAAAGCATATGCTTTCTTTTGTTTTGTAAACAAATAAAAAAAAGAAGCGTTAGCTTCTTTATGGCATTAATACTACTTCATCTTTTTCTTCGAATAAGCCAGACCAAATCTTGTTGTCTACCATCCATTGCTTAAGTTCACGCGTGCTCATTGGATTTTCACTATCCCATTGTAAATAGTTTTCAACTTTTAGTTCGCCACCATTATTTGAAATTGCTACAAAAGCAGGATAATTATTGAATCCCCAATCATCTTTAAGTTGATTGATTGTTAAGTTATCTTCGAGTTCGCTTACATCTACATATTCAATGATATCAAATAAATTACTACCTTGTTCAGCATCTAATGATTTCATCACAGTATCTTGTACATAATTACAATCATCACTATCAAATCTACAAAAGAATAGATAGTGTGTTGATGAATCTCCACTTGTTGTTAAGTAATCGGTTAATGTTCCATAAGGAATAATCATTATTGGATTAGTTGTTAATGCAACTGTTGTATCTGCTTCACTAGGCTTAAAGAAACAATAGAATGCTAGAAACATACTTACGACGAAACATAGGGACATAAATGAAATTAATATCTTCTTTATCATGTCTATAATCACCTCGGTTTTAATACTATATCATTTTTTTTAAAAGAGTGCAATTTTGAGGTAAAATCGTTATAATAATAGCAGAGGTAAATGCATGAAATGGTATAAACAAAACTATGTAAATCACCGTGATTGGGTGTTTGATAACTTGGAATTACTTGGATTATCAATGCAAGAAGCATTAATTGTATTATTAATTGATTTTTTTAATACAAATCAATTGCCAATTACAATTGATATTTTGGCTAAAAAAACGGGTTGTGATCAAGATGAAATCGATAAAGTATTAAGTATTTTAGTTGCGAAAAAGTATTTGGAGATTCGTGCTACAAATAAAAAAGTATCTTTTATATTGGATGGATTGTTTGAAACGGAAGTTTCACGAACTCAAAGTGCTTTGAATTCTTCATTATTTGAATTGTTTGAAGAAGAGTTTGGTAGACCACTAAGTAATTCTGAAATGATGAAATTAAGTGATTTAGTTAAAACAATGGATTCTAAATTAATTGTTTACGCATTAAAAGAAGCTTCTATGTATCAGAAAGTTAATTTTAACTATATTACAAAGATACTTCAAACATGGAACGAAAAAGGTGTTACAGTAAAAATGATAGAAGAGGGGAAAAAAGTTGAAGCCGAATGAGATTTTGGATATTTTGGAACAAATGTATCCCAATGCTGAATGTGAGTTAATTCATAAGAATGCGTTTGAACTTGCGGTGGCGGTTGTACTTTCTGCACAAACAACAGATATCTCTGTGAATAAAGTAACTCCTAAATTATTTAAGAAGTATTCGACTCCTAAGAAATTGGCGGAGGCGAATCTGGAAGATATTGAAGAGTGTATTAAAACAATCGGCTTATATCGTAATAAAGCGAAAAGTATCCAAGGGCTTGCGAAAGGGTTAATTGAAGATTTCAATGGTGAAATGCCGCAAACAATGGATGAATTAATTACTCTTCCAGGTGTAGGTCGTAAGAGCGCCAATGTAATTATGTCAGTGTGCTTTGGTTTGCCTGCAATTGCAGTTGATACTCATGTAGAGCGTATATCAAAACGTCTGAATCTTGCAAAGAAGAATGATACAGTTTTAGAAGTTGAAAAAAAATTAATGAAGAAGATTGATAAAGATAGATGGAATCGTGCGCATCACTTATTCATTTTCTTCGGTCGATATTTTTGTACTGCTAGAAATCCCCAATGTGATCAATGTCCATTTGTCCAAATTTGCACTGACAAGAAAGCGAAGGCTGCGAAAGGAATTAAGTAAATATGAAAAAGGGATTTACATTGGTTGAAATTGTTGTTGTAATTGCTATCTTGGCAGTTATGGTACTACTTGTATCTCCTGATGTATTGAAATTAATTACTTCAAGTGAAGGACAAGTTTGTAGTGATCGTAGAAAAGCACTCACTAGTGAATATTTTTCGATAAGACCGTATACAAGTGGTAATGCTGCAACAACTGTTTTGAATAATGCAGAGGGAAGTATTTGTCCAGATGGTTCTACGGTTTACTTTGATACTTCATTACAGGTATTTGTATGTGATAAGCATGGTAGTAATTAACTAGATAAAAGAATAGAAAAGAAATCAATTCGTGAGAACTGATTTCTTTTTTTGTTAGATATCAAATAAATTTCTTGATGATTGTAATGCACTTAGATTAGCATATGGTATTGCAAGTGTAATTTCATTTCCAGAAGAGTCAGTACATTTTTTAGTTGTATTGTCCCAATTGCCACTTTTTGCTTCACAAGCGACTTGTTGTTCAGATTTATCATTGCATAAATTATTGTACCAAAATTTTCCTTGTGCAAGACAAGCTTGTTCAGGTGTTTGTTGCGCTGTATCATTACACTTATTATCATACCAGAATTTACCAGAAGCTTTACAAGCTTCTTCATCGGTTTGTTGAACATCATTACATTTACCATTATACCAATATTTTTGAGCTGCTTTACAGCCTTCTTCAGTATTTAAATCAAGTGGTACATTAATCTTAACTTCCTGACAGATTTCATTACTTGGTGTTCCTAACCATTCGTATGCGTAGTATCCACATACTTGAAGTGTATGATCACCACCACTTAATTCAAGTTTTTCGGCAAAGGTTTCAGTTTCACTAGATACTTCTTTAATTACATTTCCACCTTCACTAATTCTTGCTTTATAACGGATAGGTCCAAAAATCCATGTGTAATCAAAGATTCTTCTACCCCATGCTTCAACATAAACACTACCAGTACTTAAACTTAAGTCCATTGTATCAGCAGCAACTTGAAGTTGTGCAGGATTAGGGTAAGCACCCCATGATAAGTTAACAGTTCCATCGGCAGCGCCACTAGCGTTAAATGCATTAATTTGTTCAACGTTAGCAGATTCCGGAGTAACAAGTGTTGCGAATTCTTTCTTGATTAATCCACTTGTGATGAAAGCTGGATCCATATCAGCGATTACTGAAGCATATGGCCATGTTCCTAAGATATGGTCAATTCTAACTAGACCTTCTGGTTGAGGAATTGGTCCTGGTTTTGTAGCATCACTTGTGATATCCATTAATGCTTTACTGATTTTACCAGGAATATTCATATTACTCTTAGCTTTTGAGAAGTAAGTATCTTTATCTTTAACCCCTTTTTCATAACCAACCCAAACAACGTTGGTTACTTGTGAGGTTTCTGTTACCATCCACTTATCTTTGGCAGCTCCTTTAGGAATACCGAAGACTAAACCTTCAGAACCCCAGTCGGTTGTTCCTGTCTTACCATAAATAGGGTAATCTTTGCCTCTAGAAACGATTTGCATATAATTTCCATAGTTTTGACTTGCGGCAGCTTGCATCAATGTTGCGGTTTGGTAAGCAGCTTCAGCACTAATTACTTGTGTTCCTGTATAGACTGGTTCTAATGGTTCACGACCATCTGAGAATTCAATACGTTGGACAGTATGTGGCTTGTAGTAATTACCACCATTCATCATTGCAGCCTGTGCTGCGGCTAATTCAAAGACACTACATTCAAAGCTGGATCCACCGATACCATATCCAACATCAAAGCTGTCTTTTGTTACTTTTGAGAAGCCAAGATTTTGTAAGTATTCAACTACTTTATCTACTCCAATAGCTTCAATTACATCTTGTAGAGCCTGTAAAGCAGGAGTATTTAATGAGTTACCAACTGCAGCTTCGAGGGTAACTTGACCACGATAAATACCATCAAAGTTCTTAATTACTTTATTTGTTCCACGATAAGCGATAGGTCTATCAGTTACAACGTGGCTTGTTGACCAACCAAGATATTCAAATGCGGGTGCATAGTCTAAGAATGGCTTTACAGCTGACCCTGGTTGTTTATATTGATCGGTAGCATGGTTAAGCAATAAGCTTCCACCACGACCATAGTTACGTCCACCACCAACGGCAATGACTTGACCATTTTGGTTGTTTAATGAAACCATACCAATTTCCATCAATTCATCAGGGAACTCAATTCCTTCATAAGAATCAGATTGAATTTGATCCATTACCGCTTGAACACTCTTATCCATATAGGTATAGATTTTCATGGATGTTGTAGTAGGGTCAAGACCAGTGAGGTCTTGTACTTCACGAACAACGGTATCAATATAAGATTGATAAGCATACTCTGATGTAGCATCTTCAGCTGTACGTTTTGCATTTGGATCAACAAGTAAATCTTCTACTTTGATTGATTTAGCAAGGTTTGCTTCTGCTTCTGTTAAATAACCATGACGAAGCATCATATTAATAACGGTATTTCTACGATTAGTAGCATAGTCTAAATATTTAAATGGATTGAATAGGTTTGGTGCATTTACGATACCTGCAAGCATTGCAGATTCGGCTGTATTAAGTTCACTAACATCTTTATCGAAATAATAATTAGCAGCTTTTTGTACACCACGAATATTTCCTGTTCCACCAAAGTTCAATTTATTTAAATACATTTCAATAATTGATTTTTTGTTTGTATTTTTTTCTAGTTCAAGTGCTAATGCGATTTCTTGTACTTTACGTTCAACTTTTTTTGGTGCTCCAATTCCACTTTCATCATCCATGAAGTAAGTAGATTTGGTCAACTGCATGGATAGTGTTGAACCCCCTTGCGAGAAACTCATGGAAGCTAAGTTTTCAAGCATTGCTTTTGCAAAACGAGGGATATCAAATCCACCGTGTCCAAAGAAACGTGAATCTTCAATCGCTATAAAGGCATCAACGAGTGATGTTGGTAGTTGATCATAGGTAACGTTTGAACGAATTTGTTTACCAACGTCAGCAATTAAATCTCCATTTTGGTCGTAAATTTGAGATGATTCTTTACTGTCATAAAGATTGATATCAAATTTTGGTGAGGATGATACCATGTTGATTAATACGAATAATCCTATACAACCAACAATAATCTCACAAGCAACAATAATAGAAATTACAAGTGCAACAACATTACGTTTATTGACTTTGCGATTTGTCTTTTTTGTTTTTGGTGAGGGTGTTGAAGCATTTTTCTTCTGTTTCATTTTTGTCCTCCTAAATAAAATTGATCGATAATTTTAAGATAATCAATTCTAGGGCATAAACCCATCGGTATTAGTATTCCTTCTTCTTGAAACCAAGAATAAGGTAAAGAGCGTTTTTCACCATAATAATTGTAAATAATTTTAGATGCATCAACATAATAGGTTTCGTCCATTTTTGAGAAACGTATAATAATGAATGCAATAGCACCATGTTTTATTACACTCTCTAAATGTTGAATTTGATGCGGGTGAATACTTGCGAAAGGGAAAGATGTTTTACTTGAGCATTCCTTAGCTTCAAAATCAATTGCTTTTCCTTTATATACACCATTGTAATCTGTTGTACTTGGTACTTTAAAGTAGGCTTCAGTTATTTTAGCTGCACTACGTTTAGGATAGTCAACAGTGACGATTTGTACTGGTGTTGGTTTTTTATGAATATTAGCTATTCCTAGTTCTAAATAATATTCATTAGTAAGATTTAAATCTTTTTCTAAGGTCATTCCGCGATTTGTCGCTGAAAGAGTACGATCAATATTTGATTTAATTTTCTTACCATTAGGGTATTGTATCATAGTATCACCATGTATTATTATACATTTTGAAGTCAAAAATGGGAAGATATATTGATTTATGGGCTTTGGTTTGTCATAATAAAGCATATGGAGGTAGTTTTATGGCAAATAAACTAAATCTAGATATTCAAACAATCCTAGATAAGCAGTTTAATGTTGATTTTAAAGGATACAGTGCAACTGAAGTAGATTCCTTTTTGGATTTAGTTCTAGAAGATTATGAAGTTTTTCAAGATTTGGCAAGAACTTTACATGAACGAGCTACTGAACTAGAACAAGTCAATGCAACATTGCGTGCTCAAATCATCGAACTTGAAGGTAAAGCTAGAGTTTTAGATGAAGGTGGACAAAGTGTATCTCAGCTTGATATATTAAAACGTCTTTCACGTTTAGAACAAGTTGTTTACAATAAGGATTAAAATTTAACGCTCGGGCAATCGCTGGTATTTTAGATATTAGAGGAAAGTCCATGCTCGCACAGTCTGTGATGACTGTAGTGTTTGTGCTAGTTTAATGAATAAGGCTAGGTAGGTGAAGAGCCTAACGGCTGAGCGATAACCTAAGGGAAACTATGGTTAAAGCCTTTAAAAGTGTCACAGTGACGTAGTCTACTAGGAAACTAGTAGAGTGGAACGAGATAAACCCCACAAGCGAGAAACCCAAATTTGGTAGGGGAATCTTTCAAATCTAATTAAGAAGAGATGAAAGGATACTGCAAAGTATAGATAAATGGTTGCCACCCGCAAGGGGACAGAACATGGCTTACAGAGTGTGAAAATTTAAGAGACTGAAAAGTCTCTTTTTCTTCGCTTTTGTTTTACAATTTGGCTTAAACTTGATATAATTTCAAGCAGAGGATAAAAGGAGAAGAGAATATGAATTTACCTAATCGATTGACGATTATACGTATTTTATTTATACCTATTATTGTGCTAGTTTGGATATTCCCATATGCACAGCTTAATATACAAATTCCAGTGTTTTATGTAGGGTTTGTATCAATATCACTAGTGAATATAATTTGTTTAGTGATGTTTGCATTAGCTAGTTTTACAGATTTTCTAGATGGTGCTATCGCGAGAAAGAAAAACTTAATTACAACTTTTGGTAAATTTGCGGATCCAATTGCAGATAAGTTGCTTGTGACTACAATGTTTATACTTTTTGCATCACAAGGTATTATTCCAGTGGTTCCCGTACTCATCATGGTATTTAGAGATACTATTGTGGATGGTTGCCGTATGATTGCATCACAAAATGGTGTTGTTGTGGCAGCTGGTTATTTAGGAAAAGTGAAAACAGTCTTACAAATGGTAAGTGTTGTCCTTATTCTTTTAAATAATTTACCTTTTGAAATTTATCGTTTACCAGTTTCTGATTTTGTATTGTGGTTTGCAGCATTTGTATCACTTGCAAGTGGTGTATCCTATTTTAATCAAATGAAAGATTATATTTTTGAAAGTAAATAAATAGGAATTACATAGTTTTTGACTATAAATAAATAGAGGAGTTTAAAAATGGCTGAAAAAGGAATTAATAAAGATGCACTATTACAAGATGCATTAAAACAAATTGAGAAACAATATGGTAAAGGAAGTATTATGAAACTAGGCGATCGTGCAAACGTTGATGTTGATGCGATTGGTAGTGGATCAATAGCCCTTGACTATGCTTTAGGAATCGGTGGATATCCAAAGGGAAGAATCATTGAAGTTTATGGACCTGAATCTTCAGGTAAAACAACAATTGCATTACATGCGATTGCCGAATGTCAAAAAGCAGGTGGAAGAGCAGCTTTTATCGATGCTGAAAACGCAATTGACCCAATGTATACAAAGGCACTAGGAGTTAATATTGAGGAATTGATTTTGTCGCAACCAGATTCTGGTGAACAAGCATTGGAAATCACAGAAGTATTAATTAAGTCAGGTGCAATTGATTTAATTGTAATTGACTCAGTTGCTGCCCTTGTACCACAAGCGGAATTAGATGGTGAAATGAGTGATGCCAACGTAGGTATGCAGGCTCGTTTAATGTCTAAAGCAATGCGTAAACTTGCAGGGGTTATGAACCGTTCAAGTTGTACTGCAATCTTCATTAACCAATTACGCGAAAAAGTTGGAATTATGTTTGGTAATCCAGAAACTACACCAGGCGGACGTGCACTTAAATTCTATTCATCTATTCGTTTGGATGTTAGACGTGGCGAAGCAATCAAGAATGGTACGGATGTAATCGGAAATAAAGTAAATATTAAAGTAGTAAAAAATAAAGTTGCGCCACCATTCAAAGTAGCAACAGTTGAAATGATGTATGGTGAAGGTATTTCTCGCCAAGCTGAATTAATTCAAATGTCTGCGGATTTTGATATCATTCAAAAAGCAGGTGCATGGTTCAGTTATAAAGGTGAAAAGATTGGTCAAGGTAAAGAAGCAGTACGTGCATTCTTTATTGCTAATCCAGATATCGAAAAAGAAGTTATGGTTGCATTAAAAGAAAAATTATTCGCAACAGGAAGTAATGCTCCTGAAGCACCAGTAACTGAAGAAGAATAAAAGTAGGGCGAAGCATGTTGTTTCGCCTTTTCTATGGAAGGAAAACTATGGAATACAATAAATTAGTCCGTGATAAAATACCGGAAATCATTATGAATCAACATGAAGTTCCCGTAACTTGTATTTTAGGTGATGATGAATATAATTGTGAATTGAAAAAGAAACTGATTGAAGAAGTTAATGAATATCTTGAAAGTGAAGAAGTAGAAGAACTTGTAGATATCATGGAAGTGCTATATGCTCTTGCAAAGACTAAGGGATATTCAGAGACGGAATTAGAAAATCTGCGTGTTAAGAAAAGCAATGAACGTGGTAGATTTGATGGAAAAATATTTTTAATTGAAAAGAAATAGAATTGCTGATTAAGCAATTCTATTATTTTATCATTTTCTCAAATTGTTTTTCACTCATAAAGGCTTTAAAACGATTCCATAAAATATCTTTACTATTGGCTTTTGTGTGAAGTCCTTCGACACCTTTTTTCCACATTTCACTTGTACAATATAAATATTCAAACCAGTTTGGGTTAATCTGTTTACCTCCGATGGCGGTTATTAAACATTGCGCTAAAAGAGAATCAAAAGCTTTATCAAACTCTTTCTTTTCAATAGAAAGAGAAGTTTTTATATCATTTTTATCAACGCACTCTTTATTCTTCATAAAGTCTAAAATCATTTTTTCAGAATCTTGAAGTGAATTAGATTTAAGAATTCGTTTAAAATGTAAATACGTATCTACTGATAAATAAGTTGACTTCTTCATGTATAACTTACAATAAAACACTTTTTTCTGTTCGATTAGTGTGATTATATCAGGCATTGTATAGCCTAAACTAGATAGTGATGGTATGTCTTTATTTTCGTTACATAGTAATATACCATGTTGGTTAATGACTGCTTCAAGCTCATCAATTTTTGCGGTATTTGATGATGGGAAACGTTCGGGATGTAATACTCTACTCATTAAAATAGCACCACATTCTTTACAAAGAATATGTTCAATACTTGAACCACGATTCGTATACTGATAAGCATAAAGGTCTGGATAGACTTGCCCATTTCCAAGTTGGTAAGCAACTCCTAAGTGAGTGCTTCCACAAAATTTACATTTTTCAATCATCGTAGTATCTCCTTTTCATTATTATAAGTGATAAAAGCTGAAATTAAAGTTGACAAATTGTTGGAAAGTTTGATTTAAAAGGTTGTGAGCACTTTGCTTGAGTTTAATACATAGTTTGATATTGTTAGATTATAAAAACCATAATTAAAAAGAGAGGATGTGATTTTATGGAATTTATAGAAGCAATAAAAAATAGAAGAACAATATATGCAATTAATAAAGATATGCCAGTAAGTGATGAAAAAGTTGAACATGTAGTTAAAGAGTTGGTGTTAAATGTACCATCTGCATTCAATTCCCAAACAGCCCGCGTAGTTGTGGCTTTTGGAAACTATCATCAAGAAATATGGGACATTGTAAAAGAAGAGTTACATAAACAAGTGCCAGAAGATAAATGGGAAGGTACAGATAATAAAGTAGCTGGATTTGCAGCAGGATATGGTACTATTCTTTATTTTGAAGATATGGATAAAGTAAGTGAATTACAAGAAAGTTTTCCACTTTATGCCAATAATTTCCCAATTTGGTCTAACCAAAGTAGTGGTATGTTACAATTTGCAATCTGGACAGCCCTAGAAGAATTAGGGTTAGGTGCTAATTTACAACATTATAATCCTTTAATTGATGAAAAGATTCATGAATATTTCAATTTGCCAAAGTCTTGGAAATTGATGGCACAAATGCCTTTTGGAGGTATAAGTAGTCCTGCGGATGAAAAAGAATTTGATCCTATTGAAGATCGATTATTCTTCTATCGATAAGGTGGTATAGTTTACCACCTTTTTACTTGATTTTAGTTTTACTCATGTTAGACTTGTAAGAGTGAGGTAAAAAACATGAATGCTTGGTTATTAAGTATTTTAAATAGTTTTGGTTATTTAGGTATTGCGTTTCTAATTGCGGTTGAAAATATTTTTCCACCAATTCCTTCAGAGGTAATACTTACCTTTAGTGGGTTTCTAACAACAAAATCTGATCTAACTCCGGTAGGGGTTGTCATTGCGGCAACAATCGGGGCATTATTAGGAGCGATTATTCTATATTACTTCGGTACAATTTTTTCGGAAGAAAGAATTGTGCAATTTATGGAAAGTAAATGGGGACGTTGGTTAGGTTTCAAAAAAGCGGATTTAGATAAAACATTAAGTTGGTTTCAAAAAAAGGGGAAATATGGTGCATTAATTGGGCGATGTGTACCTGTTATTCGTAGTATTATTTCAATACCTGCTGGAATGGCGAAAATGCCAATGGGTGAATTTATTCTATTCACAACGATAGGAACACTTGCATGGAATATCTTGTTAGTCTTCTTAGGGGTTCAATTAGGTGCAAATTGGGAAGAAGTAATGACCTTCTTTGATACCTATACCAACATTATGGTCATTATTTTAGCGCTAGTAGGATTGTATATTATTTATTGGTGGTATAAGAGAAAACGTAAACAAGGTTAATAATACCTTGTTTTTTTAGTAAAAGTTTGAAAAAAAGAGCATAAGTATCGCTTTATCTTGTGAAAAAATGCTTTTATATATATAATAATAGTGAAGTTTTACTTCAAATTTGGAAAATAATGGAGGAATTTATTATGGTATTTAATAGTTCATCCATTTTATCTGGTATTATAGGGGTAGTTCTAGGCATCCTAATTATGTTTGCCCTAGGAAAATTAGGCTTAAATCGAGAAAAACAAAAAGCTAAATTACTTGTAGAAGAATCTTCAAGTAAGGCAGAAAGCATTCTTCGTCAAGCTGCTTTAGATGGTAAACAACAAGTTTACGAATTAAAATTGCAAGCTGAAAAAGAATTAAAAGAGAGAAAAGCAGAAATCCAAGAAATGGAAAATAAATTGCTACGTCGTGAAGATAGCATGAATTTTCGTGATGAGACTTTGCTCGCTAAAGAGAAACAAGTTGATGACAAAAATCAACTCGTAGCCGAAAAACTCAGTAATCTAGACAAGATGGAAAAAGAATTACAAGCTAGAATTGACCATCAAATCGTTGTATTAGAAACAGTTGCTCATATGAGTGAACAAGACGCTAAAAATGAATTAATGTCAGTTGTAGAAAAGAGAATGGAACAAGAAGTTGCTGCTTATATACGTGATAAAGAAGATGAAGCTAAATCAAAAGCATCAGACAAATCAAAGAATATTATAGCATTGGCTATCCAACGCTATGCCCAAGAAGAAACAATTGAACGTACAGTATCAGTTGTTGGACTTCCTAGTGAAGAAATGAAGGGTAGAATCATTGGACGTGAAGGACGCAATATTCGTGCCATTGAACAAATTACCGGTGTTGATTTAATTATTGATGATACACCAGAAACAATTACAATTAGTTGTTTCGATCCAATTCGTAGAGAGATTGCCCGTTTATCACTTGAAACATTAATTCGTGATGGACGTATTCAACCTGGACGTATTGAAGAAGTTGTAAATAAAGTTACAAAAGAAATGAATGAAACAATCCAAAAAACTGGTGAAGATACTGTCTTCAAACTTGGTATTGGTAAGATTGATAAAGAAATCGTTAGATTAATTGGACGTTTAAAATATCGTTACAGTTATGGTCAAAACGTATTACAACACAGTATTGAAGTTGCTTACTTTGCAGGTTCTATGGCTGCTGAACTTGGTTTGAATCAAGCACTTGCTAAACGTGCAGGTTTATTACACGATATTGGTAAAGCTCTTGACTTTGAACAAGATGGTTCACACATGGAATTAGGTGCTAAAGTTGCACGTAAATATGGTGAAAATGAAATCGTTATTAATGCAATTGAATCACATCATGGTGATGTTGAACCAATTGGCTTAATTTCTAATTTAGTAGCTGCAGCAGATGCTTTAAGTGCTGCTCGTCCAGGAGCTCGCTTTGAGTCAATGGAAAACTATATTAATCGTCTTGAACAATTAGAAACACTTGCGAATGGATTCGAAGGTGTTGAAAGATCATTTGCTATTCAAGCAGGACGTGAAGTACGTGTACTAGTACAACCTGAAAAAGTTGATGATATTAAGATGATTAAAATTGCTAGAGATATCCGTGAAAAGATTGAATCTGAATTGACATACCCAGGCCAAATCAAAGTTACGTTGGTTCGTGAAACACGTGTTAATGAATTAGCGAAATAATGAAAATATTGTTTTTAGGAGATGTTGTAGGATCTGTTGGAAGACAAGTTCTCGAAAAATATCTCAAAACAATTCAATTGGAAGAAAAAATAGATTTTACAATTATTAATGGAGAAAATGCGGCGCACGGTAAGGGAATTACCAGCCGCATTGTTCATCAATTGACCTCCTTAGGGGTAGATGCAATTACATTAGGTAATCATGCATTCTCAAAAGGTGAAATACTGACAACCATGGGTGATTGCCCAAATCTAGTTCGACCAATGAATTTATTACCAACGGATATTGGCAAAAGTTATCTTGTAAAAGAAGTATGTGGGTTAAAAATTGCGGTTATTAACTTGTGTGGCAAAGTATTTATGGATCGTGTTGATAAAACACCATATGAATGTATGGATGATTTACTAAGAAGAGTAAAAGCTGATATCTACTTTGTAGACTTTCATGGTGAAGCAACCGCTGAAAAACAAACATTTTGGCATCACTATCGTAATCGTATTCAAATCGTAGTTGGAACCCATACACATGTGCAAACTGCAGATGAGTGTGTTGTTCAAGGAAGTGCATACATTACAGATGTAGGTATGTGCGGTGCTTATGATAGCATCCTTGGTAGAGATAAAGATGAAGTGATTAGTCATGTAGTTCATGGTGAATTCACACATTATACTCCTGCAAAAGGGGATGGATTATTGTGTGGTGTAGTCATTGAGATTGATGAAACAACACGAAAAGCTGTTTCAATAAAACGCATTCAACTTCGACCAGAAAATTAATAAAAATTAAAACTCAAATTATTGAGGTACACTGTGCATTATGGTATAATGTGTACATGTAAAAAAAGGAGGCTCTTATTCATGGCAGTTACAGTTAATAAAGATACTTGCATCGGTTGCGGTGCTTGTGTAGGTACTTGTCCAGTTTCAGCATTATCACTTGATGGCGACGGAAAAGCAACTTGTGATGCAGGAACATGTATCGATTGCGGTGCTTGTGTAGGTACTTGTCCAGTAGAAGCAATTACACAATAAAGATATAACGAAAAGCCAGAAAAATTCTGGCTTTTTTGTTTTCTATAAGAATATACAATTTGGTATCTATGATTATTTATTAGGTATGGAATAACAAAAATAAAATAGAGTGAATTAAAAGTATATGCTAAACTACAGTTATTATCTCAAATTGTCATAAAAGTCTATATTAAAAGGTGTTTTTGTGAAATGAATACAATATCTAAAATAAATGGGAGGATAAGAATGCAAGTATTTGGATATGTAAGAGTATCAACTAAAAACCAAAATGAAAATCGTCAACTAGATGAGTTAGAAAACTCAGGAATTAAAATAGATAAAATATTTATCGATAAACAAAGTGGAAAAGACTTTGATCGACCTAACTATAAAAAAATGATTTCAAAACTAAAACCTAAGGATGTTTTAGTGATAAAAAGCATTGACCGATTAGGACGTAACTATAAAGAAATAATTGATCAATGGCGCATTATTACTAAAGATATGCAGGTTTTTATTAATGTATTAGATATGCCACTACTGAATACAACACTGGATAGAGATTTAATTCAAGAATTAATAAGTGATTTAGTTTTACAATTATTATCTTTTGTTGCGGAAAATGAGCGAGAAAATATTAGACAAAGACAAACTGAAGGCATAAAAGCTGCAAAGAAACGGGGAATTAAATTCGGTAGACCCAAAATCAAAGAGCCTACTGATTTTAACAGAATTGTTTATTTATGGAGAAATAAAAAAATAACTTTGCACAATGCTTGCAGCAATGTAGGTATGTCTCAATCAACTTTTTATAGAAGAGTTAGGCAAAATAATAACAAAAAAAACATATCATAGATATGTTCAAATATTGACAATTTATCAAAATGTGTAG
>CAYLQY010000004.1:0-166571 GCA_964386325.1 uncultured Erysipelotrichaceae bacterium
CTACACATTTTGAAAGGGAGAGAATTATATGAAAAAGATAACAAAATGGTTTATTGCTGTTCTGCTTTTTGTTTGTGTTTTTCCAACAATGAGTTATGCAGCTACACCAGCAACATTAGAATTTAATGTTCCCAATGAAATTAAGGTGGGAGAACCTATTGAGTTTACAGTAGGTACAAATGCAAATGATGACGCTGGAAAAATGGTATTGGTTTACTTTGATGTAGATAAAACTAATATTGATAAAATTGAGTATTTGGAAGGTGGAAACTGGATGGAATTTCAAACAGATTTCTTTGGACCTGTAGATACTGGATTTCCATTAGGAAATATTACATCAAATTTTAGAGTTACGTTTAAAACTGCCGGTGCAGTAACTATGACTGCAAGAATTGAAGAAATGGGTGGTACAACTCTATCTACAGCATCATATACATTTAATGCAGTTGATAAACTTTCACCTGAATTAGAAGTTGGTGGAAATGTTGAAGCGCTTGAAATTCATAAAGAAAAAGAATTTACAGTAAAGACAATTCCAAATGATTATCAAAACGAAACAGTACTTGTATATTTTGAAGCAGATCGTACCAATGTTAGTAAATTACAATACGATGAAGCGGGTACATGGACTGATTTAACTACTGATTATTTTGGACCTACAAGTGGTTTTCCACTAAGTGATATAACGTCGAAGTTTAAAATTGTTACAAATAAAGCTGGAGAAATACCTGTAACTTTAAAAATTAAGAAAATGGATGGAACAGTTTTAGCTACTAAAGAAGTTGTGTTTAAATCATATGCACCGACAATGGATATTACTGGTGGTGGAAATTATAAAGTTGGAGATGTTGTTAATTTTTCAATTTCTGTCAATAAACCAGTTGATTTATTTGGTGGTGTTAATGTCAAGGGTAAAGGATCTGTAACAGGACCTACAGATGGTTTTAAAGCTGAATACTTTGATTTAGTTGAAAATAAATGGTTGCCTTTAAGATTTGATTATTTCGGACCAGTTAATGGATTCCCAGTAACAAGTGCAACGATTGATTATCGTGTGACTTTTGTAAAAGAAGGTAACTATACTTTAGCTGCTAAACTTGTTGGTGCTACAGATGAAACACTGACGTATGCAGAAAAAGAAGTAACATTTAATGTTACCAAGAAAGAAGTTGTGAATAATGCACCTTCTACATGGGATGATGGTGGACCATTTACTACAGATAAATGTGGTAACATCTTTGACCGTTGGGGTAATGAAATTTATAAAGCTCCAACATGCAAAGCATCATCAGGATATAAAGTTCCTAATACAGGAGTTAGATAAAAATTAGCCACACATGTGGCTTTTTTCTTTAAATGTTAATGATTAAGAGGTTGAAATGAAGAAAAGAAAAATTAAATGGCATCGGTTACTCATTGTAATTTTATCAGTAACTACACTAATAGTAGGATTAGTTTATGCATTTACATTAAATAAGCCTACAAATAATAATATTGCTTCAACTCCTACTGTATCACCAACAACTACTGCTTATGTTAATGAGAAATGGAATGAATATAAAGCGCTCAATTCTGACTACATAGGTGATATTATATTTACAGAGGGTTTATTAAACGAGAAATTTGTACAGGCGACAGATAATGAAAAATATTTGAATTTAAGCTGGGATTTGGTAGAAAGTACACATGGTGCAGTATTCATGGATTATCGAAATACTATGGAGGATCATAATATTATTTTATATGGACACTATGTATACAAAGATGAATCACTTATCTTTGGACCATTGCATAATTTAATAAAACAAGAGAATTATGAAAAGAATAAATTCATAAACTTGAATTTGGAGAATGAACAAAGAACGTATGAAATTGCGAATGTTTTTTACTATGAAATGGATAATCCGACGTTAGAATATTTTCATACGAATTATGATGAAGATTATTTTAATCTTTATTTTGAAAATGTTAAAAATCGGTCATTTTATGATACTGGTGTAGAAATTAAGTATGGTGATCAATTCTTAACATTACAGACTTGTGTAAGAAACAGAGATGATTTACGGTTGATTGTAATCGCGAAAATGATAGAAGCATGATTGTGCTTCTATTTGATTTAAGGGCTAAAGAATGCTATACTTCCTTAGTAATTTTAGTATAGGAGAACACATAAATGCCTAAGAATAATAATTTTCGCTTACCTTCATTGAAGGATGCTCAAATAAGAACAAAAGATACAGTAAAGATTGAACATAACTTATTTAAACTACCAGAACCTACTAGAAATTTAGGAGTTGGACGTAAGTTCTTTTTAAGAACATATGGCTGTCAAGCAAACGAGCGAGACTCTGAAACAATAACTGGTATTTTATTGGAGATGGGCTTTACAAGAACAGATATTGAAGAAGAAGCTGATTTCATTTTATTGAATACATGTGCTGTTCGTAAGAATGCGGAAGATAAAGTATTGGGTGAACTTGGAATGTTGAAAAAGTTAAAGACAAAGAATCCTGATTTAATGTTTGGACTTTGTGGTTGTATGGCTCAGGAAGAAGAGATTGTGCAACTTTTACTTAAGAAGTATCCACAAGTTGATTTAATCTTTGGAACGCATAATATTCATCGCTTACCAGAGCTTTTGTATAACGCTATGATGACAAAAGAGAAGACGGTAGAGGTTTATTCAAAAGAGGGTGAAGTCATTGAAAACTTGCCTGTAAAACGCTTTGGGAAGCATAAAGCGTGGGTAAACATAATGTACGGGTGTGATAAGTTTTGTACGTATTGTATAGTTCCATATACACGTGGAAAAGAACGTAGTCGTTTGATGGGTGATATTCTTGCAGAAATTCAAGAACTGAAGGATGCCGGCTATAAAGAAGTTACTTTACTAGGGCAAAACGTAAATGCGTATGGTAAAGATTTAAGCATTGAAAATGGATTTGCGAATTTACTGGAAGAAGTTGCGAAAATTGGAATTCCGCGTATTCGCTTTACAACATCACATCCTTGGGATTTTACGGATGATATGATTCATGTAATTGCGAAATATGATAATGTAATGCCAGCGATTCATTTACCTGTACAATCAGGGAATAGTGCTATGCTTAAAATCATGGGTCGTCGCTACACAAGTGAAGAATATAAGTCATTATATGATCGTATTATCGCTAAAATACCAAACTGTACTTTCTCAACAGATATCATTGTAGGCTTTCCTAATGAAACGGATGAACAATTCCAAGATACATTGGATATGGTTGATTATTGTAAATATGATTTGGCATATACATTTATCTATTCACCTCGCGAAGGTACACCTGCGGCAAGGATGGAAGATAATGTGCCTATGGATGTCAAGTCTGAAAGATTACAACGTCTTAATGAAAAAGTTGGACTTTATTCAAATATGAATAATCAAAAATATGTAGGTAAAGTTGTAAAAGTATTGGTAGATGGACTAAGTAAAAAGAATGATCAAGTCTATAGTGGATATAGCGAAGAAAACAAGTTAATTAATTTTACAGGAACCCAAGTACAAGAGGGAGATATTGTAAAAGTATTAATTACAGATGTAAAAAGTTGGTCACTTAATGGTGAGGTTGTTGAATAATTAAGAATTACATAAAGGCTTTTCATTGTATTGGAAAGCCTTTTGAAGTATAATAAATAGAGATTTAAAAGGAGAAAACTATAATGAATACTGTAAAAATCTTTGCCCTTGGGGGACTGGATGAAGACGGAAAAAATATGTACTGCGTGGAAGTCGATAATTCGATTTTCGTGATGGAAGCAGGATTAAAATATCCTGAAAACGAGCAGTTAGGAATCGAAATGATTATTCCGGACTTCAAATATTTGGTAGATAATGCGGATCGCGTAAAAGCTATCTTTATTAGTCATGGACATGATGATGTCATGGCTGCATTACCCAATTTATTAAAATTAATTAATGTTCCAATTTATACTGCGCCACTTACGGCAGCTATTTTGGAAAAACGCTTTAAAAAGGAAAATATTATTAATGCGAAAATCCATCGTATTCAAAGAAATGCGAATTTTAAAATTGATGGAATCAATGTTCGTACTTTTGGTGTAACACAATCGATTGCGGATGGTTTTGGAATAGCAATAGAAACTGAAAAAGGATATGTTGTTTATACATCAGAGTTTATCATTGACTATGATACACAAAATGATGCATTCAAGACGGATATTACTCAATTTACCGATTTAAGTAAGAAAGGTGTTTTAGCACTTCTTGCCGAATCTGTGGGTTCTACACGTATTGGACATTCGGCACCACAACATCGCATTACAGCACTAATTGAACAAGAATTTGAAAATGCAGAAGGTAGAATTGTAATAACAATGTATCATCAAAATTTATATCGTATTATTGAAGTTATTGAACTTGCGAATAAATACGGTCGTAAAATTATGTTCTATGATGATGCGTTAAGAGATTTATTAAAAGATGTAGAAAATTTAGGTTACTATCATATACCTGCAGGTTTAGAATTACCTAAGAGTAAGTTTAATCAAGATTTAGAAAACATCGTTGTCTTAATTTCAGGTGATGGTGCTAATATTTTTAAACGTGTTCATAAGATTGCGATTAAAGAAGATGAACTACTTGAATTTAGACCATCCGATACAATTATCATTGCATCACCTGCAGTTCCAGGAACTGAACGTGAAGCAACAAAGATGGAAAATGATTTGTACAAAGAAGGTGCGCGTGTATGTGCTGTTGACTCAAAACGTATGTTCTCGATGCATGCAGCTATTGAAGATTTGAAGATGATGATGTATCTTCTTAAACCAAAATATTATATTCCTGTTAAAGGGGAATATCGTCAGCTTGTGGCGAATGCAAATATTGCGTTGGACATGGGTTATACAGCAGATAAAATTCTTGTATTAGACAATGGACAAATTGCGGAATTCCAAGAAGGAAGACTTACAAAGAGTAGTGATGTTATCAAACTTGAAGATGTATTTGTTGATGGAAAAGAAAATTTAGATGCAACAGGTATGGTTCTTAAAGATAGAGAAACTTTATCAACGGATGGTGCGATTGTTGTGGGTATCGTAATTAACCACAAGACAAAAGAAGTTATTGGCGGACCAGATATACAAAGCCGTGGTGTTATTTATCTAAAAGATGCAGATTATATCATGAAAGAAGTTGGGAATATTTTAGAAAACTGTATTAATGATGCAGTGCGTGAAAACCGTTATGAAAACATGAGTTGCCGTATGGAAGCTCGTGATCGTATTAGTAAATATGTATTAAAGGAAACAGGGAAAAAACCAATGATTTTGCCTGCTATTGTGGAAATTAATACTACTGAATAAGGGGGATATCAATGGCTAAAGCAAAGGCAAAAGCAAAAAATAAAAAGAAAACAAAGAAACAGGAAGCTAAAGATCAAGAACTGTATATGTATATTCTTTCAATGGTGATTATCGTTGTAATATGCATTGCATTATTTAAACTTGGTATAATTGGAATCTTTTTAAACAATAGCGTACGTTTCTTGTTTGGAGATTTCTATTATGCTGCTTGTGTCATCGGAATAATACTCGCTGCTATAATTCTATTTCATAAGAAAAAGGGTTATGTGGATGGTAAAACAATTGTCGCATCACTTTGTTTGTTGATTGCAATCTTATTGTGGTCAGCTACGCTTGTTGGAAAAGATGTTGTTGGTATGGATGTCTTAAGAGGATTCCTTGCTAATACACCAGAGTACTTTAAAACAAATGCTACTTTAGCGGCAAATGGTGGGTTATTGGGTGCGTTTCTTTATGCTGGTACTTCAGTGCTTATTGCTCGCGAAGGCACATGGATTCTAGCGATAGCACTATTAGTTCTTGCATTCATACTAATCTTATCATTAGAGAGTTTTAAAGAAGCGGCAGCGTCAATTAAAAATTTCTTTGAAGTTAGTAAATGGCGTGAGGATGACGACGAAGATGAATATGAATACATTGAAGTTGAAGAGGAAGAGCCAATTGAAGAGATTCCTAAACCTAAGTTAATTGGTTCATTGGATAAAAATAAAAAGAAATCAATCTTTGTAGATGTTGAAAATGATGGAACAGATGATGTACTCGAAGAGGAAGAAGTTGTTAAACCAAAATCTAGTATTCCTGCGAACACAAATACATCTTCTGTAACTCCTTCAACTAGTTCATCAGGGAGTAAAAAAGCGTATCGTTTACCACCACTTTCATTACTTCAACCAGTTGGACCTCGTCAACGCAGTAATTTAAATCAAGTTGCAGCGAATGAAAAAGGCGAACGTTTGATTGAGATATTGGGTAACTTTGATATTGATGCAGAACTTATTGCTACTCATATTGGGCCTGCAGTTACTAAGTTTGAGGTTAAACCAGACTCAAATGTTAAAGTAAGCAAGATTAATAGTGTATCTGATAATATTAAAATGGAATTAGCGGCTCGCGATATTCGTATTGAAGCACCAATCCCTGGAAGAAATGCTGTGGGAATTGAAATACCTAATGTTGAGCCAACCGCAGTACGAATGATTGAACTTATTAAAAGTGTACCAAGTGATATTAAAGATGTGAAAACGCTCTTTGTACTTGGTAAAGATTTAATGGGTAAACCAGTATATTGTAATTTGCATAAAATGCCTCACTTATTAATTGCGGGTGCAACAGGTTCTGGTAAATCAGTTTGTATGAATACAATTATTACTTCATTCTTACTACGTACTACACCAGATGAAGTTAAATTATTATTAATTGATCCAAAGAAAGTAGAATTTACACCCTATCAAAAGATACCGCACTTAATAGGACCAGTAATTAGTGATGCTGCTGAAGCATCAAGGGCATTGAAAGTTGTTGTATTAATGATGGAAGAACGGTATGAAATCTTCTCACGAACACAAGTTAGAAATATTGATAGCTATAATGAGAAGATACGTCAATTTCCTGATGAAAAACTTAAAGCTATGCCTTATATTGTTGTAATTATTGATGAACTTGCGGATTTAATGGCTATTGCGGGTAAAGAAGTAGAAATGAGTATTCAACGTATTACCCAATTAGCTCGTGCTGCAGGTATTCATTTAATTGTAGCGACACAACGTCCAAGTACAGATGTAATTACTGGAATTATTAAAGCTAATATTCCTTCAAGAATTGCATTTAGTGTTTCAAGTGGAATCGATTCAAGAACAATATTAGATCATATTGGAGCAGAACGCTTGCTAGGTAACGGTGATATGTTGTATCTTCCTATTGGAGAGCCTTCAGCTATTCGTCTACAAGGGGTTTATGTTACCGATGATGAAGTACATAAAATTGCGGAATTCTGTTCATCTCAAGACATACCACATTTCGAAGATGCATTTATTCGATTGGAGGGTGTTGATAACAATGAATCAACTGCTGTCTTGAAAATAGAAGATGATCCGATGTATGATGAAGTTAAGGAATATGTAATTGACTCTCAAAAGGCTTCGACATCCTTGTTACAACGTCGATTTGGTATCGGTTATAATCGCGCTGCAAGAATGATTGATGTACTTGAGGAAAGAGGAATTATCGGACCTGCACAAGGTTCAAAACCACGCGATGTATACATCAAAAGAGAGGATTAATTTATGAACGATGCATTAAAAATTATTACTGATGAATCACTAACGTATAATCAACAACTTGTACAATTGGCAAAAGTCGGTGAAAACACTGACCATACTATTGTAATTAGTCCGGAATTAAAAAAAGCAAAAAAAGATGGTATTATTTGTGATTTAGGTGAAGGTAATGCGCCTTTTAGACCACGTTATATTTGCCCAGATTACTCAATCTTAATGAAGAAAGGTAGCCAATTCTTAGGACTACCAAAACCTAAAGATATTTGGGAAGCTTGTAATGATTTATTAATTATGTACAAACATGTACCTTCAATCACAACGTTTCCAGTGTATCTAGGAGATTTAGATACATTATTAGAACCATTCGTGAAGAAGGTTTCTAGGGAAGAAGCTAAGAAGTGTTTACGTTTATTCTTAACTCACATTGACCGTACTTTAACAGATTCATTTGTACATGCGGATATTGGACCAAAAGATTCAATTACAGGAAGATTACTTCTTGAGTTAACAGAGGAAATGCAACTTGCGATTCCTAACTTAACACTTAAATATGATCCTAAACTTACAAGTGATGAATTTGCAAAACTATGTGCAAAATGTATGATGAAGACAGCAAAACCTTCATTTGCAAACTATCGTATGTATGCTGCGGATTGGGGCAAAGATTTTGCTATTGCTTCATGTTACAACGGTCTTAAATTAGGTGGTGGAGGATTTACTTTACCGCGTTTAAGAATGTATGAAATGGCAAGAAAAGCAAAATCACCTGAACAATTCTTAAAAGAAACTTTACCATATTATACAAAGATGATTTTAAAAATGATGGATGACCGAATTGCATTTATTGTTGAAACAAGTAATTTCTTTAAATCTAACTTCTTGGTAACTGAAGGGTTTGTACAACTTGACAATTTTACTGGAATGGTAGGTATGGTTGGGCTTGCGGAATGTGTTAATCAATTACTAAAAATCAAAGATCCTGCACAAGGATATGGAAATAATGAAGCAGCTGATAAATTAGGTATCAAGATTATGGATAAACTTGAAAAACTAGTAGCTGCGCATAAATCTAAATATGCAAAAGCATTTAATCATCGTTATCGTTTACATGCTCAAGTAGGTATTGATAGTGATGGTAGAGAAAATTCACCAGGTGTTCGTATTCCTATTGGTTGTGAACCGCAAATGATTGAACAAATCCAACATGCTTGTCAATTCCACAAATACTTCCCAACAGGAGTAGGGGATATCTTTAAATTTGAAGATACTTGGACAAAGACACCAGATGCTTTAGTGGATGTTATCCGTGGAGCCTTAGGTAATGGTATGCGTTATTTCTCTGGATATCTTGCAAATAATGATGTAGTGCGTGTAACTGGATACCTAGTTAAAAAGAGCGAACTTGAAAAATTAGATAAGGGTCAACAATCCCTAAATAATGTTTCAGTATTTGGTAAAGGTGCACGTGATTTCTCAAATGCATTAGACCGTAAAATCAATAAATAAAATAAGAGACAACTTCTTGAAGAGGTTGTCTTTTTTAGTACAAAAAAAATTATAAAGCGACAAAATATCAATAATCTAGATTACAAATAGTATCCAATATTATGTCATTTATAGATAGATAAAACATAGAAAAATAAAGAAACAAAATGTAAAAAAACCTTGTAACAAAAGCCTTTTTCTTTCATTGGTAACAATATAATGTTATTTGACAATTACTCTTATAAGCGGTAAAATTTTGAATAGGCAGATAGCCAAACAAAACGGAGGAAAAGAAATGAAGAAAGTTTTAAAAAGTGCTTTAGCTCTTCTTCTTGCAGGAGCTCTTGTAGCTGGATGTTCATCAAAACCAGCTCCAACTGAAACACCTGCAGCTACAGATGGAGGGGCAACAGCTGGAACTTGCCCAGTTAAAATTGGTCTAGTTACAGATACTGGTGGAGTTGATGACAAATCATTCAACCAATCAGCTTGGGAAGGTTTAGTTAAATTCCAAACTGAAGCAGGACTTGATGCATCATGTATCAAATATTTACAATCAACTGCAGATTCTGATTACATTCCTAACTTATCAACATTCGCTGATGAAGATTATGATTTAATCATTGCTGTAGGATACTTATTCCAAGAAGCTATCGATACAGTTTCTGCAAACTATCCTGATAAGAACTTCTTATTCATCGATTCAGTTTCAGAACAAGCAAATGTTCAAAGTGCTGTTTACAATGCTGAACAAGGTTCATTCCTTGTAGGTGTTGCTGCAGGTCTTGAAGCAAAAGCTAACGGTTCTAACGTAGTTGGATTCGTTGGTGGTATGGAAGGACCATTAATTGGTGCATTCCAAGCTGGATTCGAACAAGGTGTAGTTGCTGCTAATCCAGATGCTACTATCATGGTAGACTATGCTGATTCATTCAGTGATGATTCTAAAGGTCAAACACTTGCTGTTAAACAATATGATGCAGGTGCAACTGTAATTTACCAAGCTGCAGGAGCTGCTGGTAATGGTGTTATTAAAGAAGCTAAAGAACGCGGTGACGTTTGGGCTATCGGTGTAGATAAAGACCAATACAATGATGGAACAGTTGATGGAGGAAAATCTGTAATCCTTACTTCAATGATCAAACGTGTTGATATCTCTACATATACTGCTGCAAAAGCAATCCTTGATGGAACTTTCGCTGGTGGAACTGTTGTATTCAATCTTGAAAACGACGGTGTAGGTGCTGAATTATCTTCAGGACGTAACTTATCTGATGAAACAATCACAGTAATCAATGATTACGCTGCTAAAATTAAATCAGGTGAAATCGTAGTTGATGCTGTTCCTACAATCCCTAATGGCGGAACAAACAAATAATTGAATTTTTAAATTAGAAGTACTTGAAAAAGTACTTCTTTTTTTGTGATTTTACAATAAAAAATCATCATTTTGGGTTTTTATCTTAATGTGAATAATGGTATAATGTTGCTAGAATGCAAGGGCTTTCCTTGCTAGTAAGGGGTACCAATATGGATTATGCAATAGAAATGCTAAACATAACTAAGGACTTCCCTGGCATACGTGCAAATGATAATGTAACACTACAAGTTGAACGTGGAACAATACATGCACTATTAGGGGAAAACGGGGCTGGTAAATCGACATTGATGTCAATTCTCTTTGGTTTGTATGAACCAACTGAGGGGATAATTAAAGTTAATGGCAAAGAAGTAAAAATATCAAACCCAAACGTTGCGAATGATTTAGGAATTGGAATGGTGCATCAGCACTTTAAACTAGTTCATAATTTCACTGTAACAGAAAATATAATTTTGGGAATTGAACCTAAAACAAAAATTGGAACTGTTGATACTAAAAATACATCTAAACGTATCAAAGAGTTATCTGAAAAATATGGATTAGAAGTTGACCCAAAACAAAAAATTGAAGATATCACAGTGGGTATGCAACAACGTGTTGAAATTTTAAAAATGTTATATCGTAATGCGGATATATTAATCTTTGATGAACCTACAGCAGTTTTAACACCGCAAGAAATTGAAGAGTTAATACAAATCATGAAGAATCTTGCAGCTGAAGGGAAGACAATTATACTTATTACTCATAAGCTAAAAGAAATTAAAGCTGTTGCGGATAGATGTACTGTACTACGCAGAGGAAAATTTATTGCTGAAGTAGTTGTAAATGATACTTCAGAAAAAGAAATGGCTGAAATGATGGTAGGACGTGAAGTAGATTTTAGAATTCATAAACCAGAAGTTAAAATTGGAGAAAAAGTATTAGAATTACAAGACATATGTGTTAAGAATAATCGTGGTACACGAGCTGTTGAAAATTTCTCATTATCAGTACATGCTGGTGAAATAGTTGGTATTGCAGGTATTGATGGCAATGGACAAACTGAACTTGTTGAAGCGATTACTGGATTAGTTGGAATGCAATCTGGCAAGATAATTCTTAATGGTAAAGATGTAACAGGATTTTCAATTAAAAAGAAAATTGATTCAGGTATTGGACATGTTCCAGAAGATCGTCATAAACATGGATTAATTCTTGATTTCAAACTTAAAGAAAATTTTATTATTCATGGATATAATTCTATTGAGTTTAGTAAAAATGGAATTCTTCAATTTAAGAAGATTGATGAATATGCTGATAAATTAATTAATGAATTTGATGTACGTAGCGGACAAGGGAAAGAAACGATAACGCGTTCAATGTCAGGTGGAAACCAACAAAAAGCAATTATTGCTCGTGAGATTGACCGTAGTCCAGATTTATTAATTGTTGTTCAACCAACACGTGGATTAGATGTTGGGGCAATTGAATATATTCATGGTCGTATTGTTAATGAAAGAAATTCAGGTAAGGCAGTATTACTTGTATCTTTTGAACTTGATGAAGTTTTAGGCTTAAGTGATCGTATTGCGGTTATGTATAATGGTGGCATTACAGGAATTGTTAATGCAAAAGATACGGATGAAAAACAATTAGGTTTAATGATGGCAGGTTCTAAAATCGAGGGGGTATTAGATCATGAATAAGAAGTATGATAAAGTCTTAGTCCCTGTGATTGCGATATTTCTTGGAATTTTAGTAGGGATGTTAATCTTGCTTATTTCTGGGAAAGATGTATCAACATTATTTGCTGGTTTAATTAAAGGGTTAACGGGAATCGATATGTTAAAGGCCGGTTCTTCAGTAAACTTACGTTATCCAGGTGAATTCTTAGTAAGTACAATGCCAATTATTTTAACAGGTTTATCTGTTGGGTTTGCATATCGTACAGGTATGTTCAACATTGGATGTGAAGGACAAGTTATCGTTGGTAGTTTAGCAAGTTGTATGATTGCAATTTCGGTTCCAATGCCAAATGGTATTGCACCAATTGTCTGCGTTTTAGTTGGTGGACTTGCGGGTGCTTGTTGGGCATTTATACCAGGTATCTTGAAGTCAAAGTTTAATATTTCAGAAGTTGTTACAGGAATTATGTTGAACTATACTGCACTTTATGGTGCGAACTATTTCTTACGTGCACTTCCTGGATCATCTCCTCAACGAACAGTTAACATTCCTGAAAATGCAGTGCTTGGTAGTGAGTTCTTCAAACAACTAACAAACAATAGCCGCTTGCATTGGGGATTTGTAATCGTAATTATTGCAATTATTGCATATTGGTTCATTATTGAAAAAACATCATTTGGATATTCATTACGCGCAACTGGATTTAATAAAGAAGGTGCTCGTTATGCAGGTATCAAAGTAAATAAAAGTATTATTTTATCAATTATGATTTCTGGTTTTCTTGCAGGTCTTGCAGGTGCTATCGTTGTACAAGGTACATTCGGATATGGACGTGTAATGGTTGCGATGGATAACTATGGTTTTGATGGAATCGCTGTAGCATTAGTAGGCGGATGTAATGCAATAGGTATTATGCTTGCTGGTATGCTATTTGGACTGTTAAAAGTTGCGCAACCTTTACTTCAAACCTATGGTGTACCAAAAGAAATTGGAGATATCATATCTAGTTCGATTGTATTCTTCGTAGCATTACAATATGCAATTCAATTAGTTATTTTGAAATTAAAAGCACGAAAACCTAAAAAGAAAGATCCTAGCTTAGCCATGCAAGGAGGTGATTCGAAATGAGTTTAATTATTTCGATGTTTCCATCAGTACTGATGATTGCAGCTCCAATTATAATTTGTGCTCTTGGAGGACTATTCTCAGAACGTTCAGGAATTGTTAATATTGCGTTAGAAGGTATTATGATGGTAGGTGGATTTGCAGGAGCGACAGTTTGTGTGCTTCTACAAGATGCTCCAGGTATTGGGCAATATGCCGGGTGGATTGGACTTGTAGCTGGTTTAGTTGCAGGAGGTATCTATTCATTACTACTAGCAGTGTCTACGATTAATTTTAAAGCAGATCAAACCATTGCTGGTACGGCAATTAACTTACTTGCCGGTGGTATTACAATTTATTTGTGTCAAATTATTTTCAATCAACAACGTACAGAATCTTTCACTAAAGGTATTTCTAAAATTAAAGAAGTTCCTATACTTTCTGAAATACCAATACTTGGAGATATGTTCTTTAAGAATATTTATCCAACAATCTTTATTGCAATTGCTTTGGTATTCATTGTGTACTATGTTGTCTTCAAGACACCATTTGGACTAAGATTACGTTCTTGTGGAGAAAATCCACAAGCAAGTGCTTCAATGGGTATTAATGTATATAAAATGCGTTATGCAGGTGTTATTTTATCAGGATGTTTGGGCGGATTAGCAGGTGCTGTTTTAGTTCTTACATCAGGTGTACAATACACAATCGCATCGATACATGGGGTAGGGTTCATTTCAATCGCTGCACTTATTTTCGGTAAATGGAATCCATTTGGTGTATTAGGTGCTGCTATCTTCTTTGGATTCTCATCTGCGTTAGGTGTATATGCAAGTATGATTCCGGTATTGAATCAAATGCCTTCAGAATTCTTCGCATGTATCCCGTATGTATTCACAATCTTAGCGTTAATTGTATTTAGTGGTAAGACTGTGGGTCCAAAAGCTGCTGGAGAAATATACGATTCAGGAAAACGATAAATTAAGCTGGGTTTGGTAATCAAATCCAGTTTTTTTACATATTTATGAAAATATTTCAGAAAATGCTTGATTTATATTTACATTTAGCATAAACTATGGTTATTCCTAGGGCAGGAAAAAGATGAAAGAAGGTACTTATTATGAATGAATTTGACAAAAAAGATGAATTAGTAGAATCGAAGGAGTATTCAAGTTTAACTGAACTCTTGAATGATTCTCAAAATGAAAATTCAACGGAGAACCAAACTTTCAAGAGTTTGAGTGAAATCTTTTCAGCCCGACGATGCATGTAAAAAAACAATAAAACCATATCAATATTGATATGGTTTTTCTTTACCGTGATAAAAATGATAATTTCTCTGCGATAATTTCAGCATTGTAATAAGTAATATCATTACTTGCGCTATGAACGTTTGCTTGTAACCTTCCGCGAATACCGACAAGTGTTCCGGGTTCACATGCTTGACAATCTTCCGCAATACCACGCCAAAGTGTAACTGCAAATACATCATATTCTATTTCTCCATTTGAATTTCTAAATGCTCTTTCTACATCTAGCAGAAGTGTGGCAGTAGTTGTTCCGTTTGGCGTTTTTTTAATGATTGGTGCTTCCTTTACTTTGCCGACTAAAACACATTGATTTAACATGAGATTCCTCCATTTCTGTGTTTATTATTCACTTAAATGAATGCAACGTCAAAAAAGCATATTTGTCTTTAGAAATTAAAAGTACAAGTATGCTTTTTGTGTATAAGTCCTTATTTCGATTTAATTACAATTTCAGACATTTCATCAAAACTGTAATTGTTTAATGCATTAATACAATCATCACATGTTAGACTTGAAATAATCTCAATGGTATCAAATAGACTTACACCAGTTTGAATGTTTCTAAAGTATTGAATACCAATTGCATCAGGTTGATTAAAAATCGTTAAACTTTCACCAAGTGAGCGATTTTTTAATTGAACTAGAGCGTCTGCACTTAATGCATTTTTCTTAATTGTTTCAAGTTGTGTTTTGATGAATGATTTAAATGCATCTAATTGAATTCCTTCATCAGAGAAAATGAGAAGTGCATAATCTTTTGATAAATCAATTTCATATTCAAAGTAATGTGAAATTTGATGTGTATCTAACCATGATTGATAATCAGGATTCATTGTAGTGAAGTGATTTTCTAAAATAAAACGGAGAGCCCAATCACGTTTTACACGTGTTGCATCTGTTTCGTCCAATACTGGAAGTTTATAACCTAAACATATTTTTTGATTTGTCACATCCATTGTAATTGTTTTAGTTTTTTCAAATACTTCTTTTGGTTCTTCTTCGAAGTATCGCTTTACTGGTTTGAATTCTGGGAATGTTTTGTGACTTTGGTTTTCTTTGATTAAATGAATAACTTTTTCAGGGTCAATAGGTGTAACAACAATAACCATCATGTTTGCAGGGTGATAGTTAATTGCGTAGCAATTTTCTAAATCCTCTTTGGTAATTTGGTAAACAGATTCAACAGTACCACCGATATCATTCTTTAATGGGTGATACTTATACAATGAACGGAATGTTTCAAAAAGTAAACGTGAGTCAGGCATTTCAAGATACATGTTTAACTCTTGTGCAATGATGCCTTTTTCTTTTTCAACAGATTCGGTTGTAATGCGTAAGTCTTGAACAAAATCAAGCAATAAGTTAAGTGGTTCAGTTATATCTTCATCACTTGTATCAAAATAATAAACCGTTTCATTAAATGAAGTAAAAGCATTAACATTCGCTCCCATTGTAGAGAACGTGCTCATTACATCACCTTCATCTGATTCGAATAATTTGTGTTCTAGGAAATGTGCTATTCCTTCAGGGAATTTTACTTGATGACCATCTTGATCAATTTGTTCGAAATCAAAGCTACCATAAGGAGTTGCGAATAGGCAAGAGGTTGTGGCAAATTCAGGTTTATGCCAAACAACAATTTTTAAACCATTTTCACAATGATCTTCATAATAGGTTTCTTTAAAATTTTTATTTTCGTTTTTAATCATGAGTTTCCTCCTGGGTTAAACAGTAGTGTAATTTACATTCGATTTTTTTGAATGCTTGAATGATTTCTTCTTTTGTTACAGTTTTAATATGTTCAATTGTTTCTTCAACACTACGTTTTGAACCGAGTAAAGAAACACGGTAATCATAGGCAATGATTGATTTTTGGGCATCTAGACTAGAACGCAAGGTATTAATATACATTTTCTTTGTTGTTTCAAGATGTTGTTCATCAAAATCTCCATCGACAACACGATTGAATTGTTGGTTGACTAATTCCTTAACACGTTCATAGTTTTGACCATCAATGGCTGTTTGCATAACCATGATTCCATCATAACCGTCATAACGTGAAGAAATGGTATAGCAGAGACTATTTTTCTCGCGCACCTCTTGGAATAGGAATGAAGTGGGTAAACCACCAAATAATCCATTACCGACAAGTATTGCATCGTAGTCATCATCTTGAATAGTTTGATTTGTTTGATAGATAAATACTACACGTGATTGATGTATTGGCTTTTTGTCAATAATCTCTGTAAGATCATTCCTTTTACAGGCTTGAACGATATCATTGTTAAAAGGACGGTCGGTGAAAGTGAATTTTTCTTTAATACATTTTTCAATATCATCTTGATTGAATTCGCCAAGTACAAAAATTTCTAGCGCGTCTTTTTCTATCATATCAAAATAAGCCTTATTTACATCTTCCAACGTACATTCTTCAATTTCTTGAATTGAAGGTAATGCTTTGATTTTTAACTGTTCACCAAAGGCAATACGAGCTTGGTTATAAGCGTAATTGCTTGGTTGATCATTGTATGAGCGAACCATTAAAAGTAAACGCTCTTTGATTTCTTCATAAGCAGTTTGAGTAAAGCTATTATCGATGGAATTAGGATCATAAATAAAATCATGAATTAATTCAATTTGGTTGGAAAGTAAATCTTGATTCACATATTGTCCATTAAGCATGGTGCAACGAAATTCTAATAAATCGGTACTACCAACAGTATCACCCGATGATTTAAAGTTAGCGCCAAAGTTTCCGTCGAGTACACGAGTAACTGCATCTTTCGTTGGATATTTTTTACATGTGTCACTTAATAATTGTGCTAAATAATATCTACTTGGGCGATTAATAGTTTCTAATGAATTCATAAAACGGAAAGCTATCGTTATATCCTTGAACTTAGAAGTAGGATGATAGTGAATCTTTACATTGTTTGCTAAAATATCAGTTTTCATAGTAAATCCTCCTTTGTAAGTATATCTCATTTGAACAATTTTGACACGGTCTTCTCTTTTATTCTAAGATAAATAAGTTTATAATAGATAAAATGGAGTGGGAAAAGCATATGAAAAAATGTTTAGTTATTATTGATATGATTCATGGTTTTATTCATGAAGGGGCATTGAGTGATCCTTCAATTGATGAAATTACACCGAATATAGTTTCACTTACAAAGTATTTTATTGAAAAAGATTATCCGATTTTGAATTTTCAAGATTCACATGATGAAAGTGCTAATGAGTTTACAGCATTTCCACCACATTGTTTGATAGATAGTCATGAATCGGAATTAATTGATGAGTTATTACCTTTTAAAGATAAAATGACTACATTATATAAGAATTCAACAAATGGATTTATGCATCCAGATTTTATTAATGAATTTAATAAGATTGATGCGGATGAATTTATTTGTGTTGGTTGTTGTACAGATATTTGTGTTTTACAATTTGCATTATCCCTTAATGGATATATTAATCAACATAATTTAAATGTTAAAGTTAGCGTTGTGAAAGATACAGTAGAGACATTTGGGCTACCAGGTCATGAACAAAGTCAATTCAATGAAATGGCATTAACTTTAATGGCAAATGCAGGAATTAAAATTATAGATTCTTATAAGGAGATAATGGCATGACAAATAAAGAATTAATGTTGATGACAGATTTTTATGAATATACAATGAGTTATGCTTACTTTAAAGAAAATAAGCATGAAGAGATTGCGTATTTTGATATGTTTATTCGTAGAATTCCAGATGGTGGTGGATTCATGATTTTTAATGGTCTTCACCGTTTTATTGATTTTGTGAAGAATTTCCAATTTGATGAGGAGTGCATTGATTATTTACGCAAGACGAATTGTTTTGATGAAGAATTCTTGGCTTATTTGAAAAATTTAAAGCTTACTGTCGATATTTGGGCATGTAAAGAAGGTACACCCGTATTTGCGAATGAGCCACTTGTGACTGTTCGCGGTACACTTATTCAAGCTCAAATCTTAGAAACGATTTTATTAATTTGTATTAACTATGCAACTCTTGTGACTACCAAAGGATATCGCATCGTACAAGCTGCTCAAGGACGCGGTGTACTTGAAATGGGTTCACGTCGAGCTCATGGTATGGATGCAGCTGTTGAAGGTGCTAGAGCTGCTTATATCGCAGGATGCACGGGTACAGCATGTACAGCGGCAGGAGTTAAATATAACATTCCTGTAAGTGGTACAATTGCACATAGTTATATCCAACTTCATGATAATGAAATTGAAGCCTTTAAGAGTTATGCTCAAATTGCTCCAGACAGTTGTGTGCTATTAGTAGATACATACGATACACTTCATTCAGGGATTCCTAATGCAATTAAAGTTGCAAAAGAAGAATTAATTCCTAAGGGTCATCGTTTAAAAGGAATTCGTATTGATTCAGGTGACTTAGCCTATTTATCAAAGAAAGCTCGTAAGATGCTTGATGCGGAAGGTTTAGAAGATTGCAAAATCATTGTATCGAATTCATTAGATGAATTTATTATTGATGACCTTATTTTGCAAGATGCCAAGATTGATACCTTTGGAGTTGGTGAAAATCTAATTACGGCAAAAAGTACACCAGTTATTGGGGGTGTATACAAAGTTGTTGCCAGTGAAAAAAATGGTGAGATTACACCAAAAATTAAGATTAGTGGAAATATTGAAAAGCTAACAAATCCAGGATTCAAAAAAGTAATTCGTTTCTTTGATAACGAAACAAATGAAGCGATTGCGGATATTTTAGCACTTAAAGAAGAAGTGATTAATAAAGATGAATATCTCTTGTTTGATCCAACAGCACCATGGAAACAAAAACGTATTTCAAACTATCACTATATTGAACTTCAAGTACCAATATTTGTGAATGGTGAATGTGTTTACGATTGTCCAACAACAGAAGAAGTTAGAAAGTATTGTGAACAACAAATGGATACACTTTGGGATGAAGTAAAACGTCAACGATATCCACATCGTTATTATGTCGATTATTCTGAAAAATTATTCAATATGAAAAATGAGTTAATAAAACAAAATACTGTGAAAATCTAAAACAAGAGGAAACTCTTGTTTTAATTTGACATACCTTGTCATAGTAGCTATGTTATAGTAATTTTGAGGTGAGAAAATGAATATTAAAAAACAATTAAAATCAATGGATAATACCGAAATGCTTTTCAATGATGTGGAAGTGAAACCAAAAGAAATAAAAGTAATTCTTATTAATGAAGTTGTGCCAAATAATGAAAAAGATGATTTCTATGTAGGTACCCATAGTGAGTATTCAAAAACAATTCTCACATTATTTGAACATGCAGGTTTAAACGTTGATTCCACAAAAGATTTACTGAATAAAGGAATATACATCACTAATGCCGTTAAATTACCAAAGACAACAACAACGATTGAGAAAGAAAAGTTAATCGCAAGCCTTCCAACACTAGAGGAAGAATTAGCACTTTTTCCAAATTGTAAAGTTATCATGTTGATGGGTGATGTAGCTAGAAAAGCATACAACATGATTCAGAAAAAACGGAATGGGAAAATGGTTATTCCTAATGGGTCAACTTATAAACTACGAAAAACAGCTTACTTTGATGGCTCATGTCGCGTATTTCCTTCGTATATAATAACGGGTAAAAACATATTGATTGAAAAGTCGAAATTTCAAATGGTTACTGAAGATTTGGTTGAAATGCTGAAAATCATTGAATAAGTGAAGTTCACATAAAATTCAAGTTCAAATCATTTTGTTTTCACAATGGTTTAGTATATTATTAAGCGAAGGAGGGTTAAGCCCATATGTTTGAATCGAAGAATGATAAACTAATCAATGAGATTTGGAACAAAGAAGAAAATCCAAATCCAAGTGAAGAAAAAATAGATGAACCAAAAACGGAAAAGGTGAATGCTGAATCAGTAACACCAATACCACCTAAACAAGAACCAAAACCAGGTAAGAAAAGAGTTGCAGGTATCATGCTTGCGGCTGCCCTTGTAGGAGGTACGTTTGGATTTGGTGGCGGATATTTGGCTCTTCAAATGAATCCACAAAGCGTAATCGTACAAAATACGAATACCAACTCAAGCTTAAGTAATACGGCACTTTCGTCTGATAATTTAAGTTTACAAGATATTATTCAAAAAGCACAACCAAGTGTTGTCGAAATACGAACTGAAACAGTTTCAAATAATTTCTTGTTACAAGAATATGTATCAGAAGGAGCAGGGTCAGGTGTAATTATTACTAGTGATGGTTACATTGTTACAAATAACCACGTTATTGATAATGCTAGTTCAATCAATGTTACTTTAGCGGATGGTACATCTTATCCAGCTACACTGATTGGTAAAGATGCCGCAACTGATTTAGCTGTAATTAAAATTGAAGCTACTGACTTAACGATAGCTGTATTAGGGAATTCTGATGGTATTTCAGTAGGTGATACAGTAGTCGCAATTGGTAATCCATTAGGACGACTTGGTGGATCTGCAACAGATGGTATTATAAGCGCTTTAGATCGTGAAATTACAATTGATAATGAAACGATGAGATTGCTTCAAACCAATGCTGCTGTAAATCCAGGAAACTCTGGTGGCGGATTATTTAACAGTCGTGGTGAACTCATTGGCATCGTTAATGCGAAATCAAGTGGTAGCGATATTGAAGGTTTAGGATTCGCAATTCCTGTTAATGATGTTAAGACAATTGCTGAACAATTAATTAATGATGGCTATGTATCTAATCGTGCATCAATGGGAGTTTATTTATCAGAAGTAACACAAGCGACAGCAGAACTTCCTGCCGGTTTATACATATCAGATACCGTTGAAGGTTCTGGTGCTGAAAAAGCAGGTTTACAAGCGTATGATCGTATTATCTTCATTGATGGTCAAGAAGTAAATACATTTAATGAATTAAAGAAAATCATTCGTGACCACAATGTTGGTGATGTTATCGAAGTAACCGTTATTCGTGATGGAAAACAAGTGAATGCCAATGTGGAATTAACAGAATCAAAACAATAAATTTATAAACGATAAACAGGTGCAAAAAATGCGCCTGTTTTTATTTGTTTTATGGTATTATAGTAGGGAAAGGTTGAGATAATTATGGCTTTTGATTCATTAAGTAATAAACTAAATAAAGCATTACGTGATATTTCTGGTAAAGGTAGACTTACAGAAAAGAACATGGAGGATATGCTAAAAGAAGTGCGAGTAGCACTTTTGGAAGCGGACGTTAACTATAAAATCGTTAAAGACTTTTTAGTGCGTGTTAAAGAAAAATCATTAGGAACGGATGTATTAGAATCAGTTGATCCATCCAGTATGGTTGTTAAAATTGTACATGATGAGATTGTTGAGTTACTAGGTAGCCAAGAGGCAACACTTAATTATGCAACGGATGGCATGACAGTCATTATGATGGTTGGTTTACAAGGTACTGGTAAAACAACGTCGATTGCGAAAGTTGCTAATTTGATTAAAAATAAACAAAATCGTAATCCAATGTTAGTTGCAGCGGATGTTATTCGTCCAGCGGCTATTGAGCAATTACAAACACTAGGTAAAGCGATTGATGTTGAAGTATTCAGCAAAGGTGTTGAAGTTAAAGCGATTGATACTGTAAAAGAAGCTTTGGCTTATGCAAAAGAGAAGGGCTATGATACAGTCTTGATCGATACAGCAGGTCGTTTACACATTGATGAAGAATTAATGAATGAGTTGAAAGAAATTGAAGCAATTGCTCATCCTCAAGACATCTTATTAACTGTTGATGCAATGACAGGGCAAGATATCGTACAAGTTGCTAAATCGTTCCACGAACAATTAGATGTAACAGGTTTAGTTGTTACTAAGTTTGATGGGGATTCACGTGGTGGGGGAGTTTTATCAGTTCGCTCAATTACCCAAGTTCCTGTAAAGTTTGTAGGACAAGGTGAAAAGATTGACGAGATTGAATATTTCTATCCTGATCGTATGGCAGATCGTATCCTTGGAATGGGAGATATCGTTACTTTAGTTGAACAAGCACAAGAAAAAATGGATTTAGAGGCATCAGAAGAAGCAGCTAAACGAATGATGGAAGGTTCATTCACAATGGATGATATGCTTGTACAACTTGAACAAGTATCAAAAATGGGACCATTGGGTGGAATCTTAAAGATGCTACCAGGTATGAATCAATATGCCGACATGATTAATGAAGCAGACGCTGAAAAAGGACTTAAACGTCAAAAAGCGATTATACAAAGTATGACATTGGAAGAAAGAAGTGATCCTTCTATTCTAAATAATCGTCGTAAAAATAGAATTGCAAGAGGAAGTGGAACTACTCCTCAAGAAGTATCAAAAATGGTTAATCAATTTGATAAGATGAAAACATTGATGAAACAAATGGGATCAATGTCTAAATCAGGAAAAATGCCAAATTTTAGCGGGATGTTCGGTGGCAAAAAGTAAAGACTAGGAGAAATCCTAGTTTTTGTTTAATTTTTTTAAGTGTTAAGTAAAAAACCTTGACAGACATTTACTTATCTTATATGATATTGAAGGTAATTAAAGGAGGAAATCAAAATGGCAGTTAAATTACGTTTAAAAAGAATGGGTGCGAAGAAAGCTCCTTTCTATAGAATCGTTGCAGCAGACTCTCGTTTCCCTAGAGATGGTCGTTCAATCGAAACAATCGGTACTTACAATCCAACTACTCAACCAGCTACAGTATCTTTAGATAAAGAATTAGCACTTAAATGGTTAAGTAATGGTGCGCAACCTTCTGATACAGTTCGTAACATCTTATCTAACGAAGGTGTAATGAAGGCATTCCACGAATCTAAGAAAAGCGCAAAATAGTTATGGTAGAATTAGAAAAAGTATTACTTAATCTAGTGAAACCAATGGTAGAAGATCCAAATGCTTTGGAAGTTCGTCAAATGCTTAGCTTAAATGACAACGAAATCATCCTTTATGTTTATGCAAAAAGTGAAGATGTTGCTCGCTTAATTGGGCGCCAAGGTTCTATGGCTTCTGCACTACGTCAAATGATGTCTATAGCTTCACGTATCGAAGATAAGAAGATTACGATTAAGTTTGAAACATTAACAATTTAAGGATGCGTTGCATCCTTTTTCTTTCAAAAGGAGGTAAAACACATGGAAATGATTAAGATTGGTGTCATTGTGAATACATTTGGTATTCGTGGTGAAATGAAAGTTAAAAGCTTTACAGACTTCGTTGAAGAACGATTTGGTGCTGGAAATACTGTTTACTTACAAGTTGATAATGAATTCATTCCAATGAAAGTTCAACAATGCAAAGAACATAAAGGAATGGTTTTACTTCAGTTTGAAGGAAAAGATAATATTAATGATATTGAAAAATATAAATCATGTGAAATCTATATTAAGAAAGAAGAATTACATCAATTAGATGATGGTTCTTACTATTTCTTTGAATTAAAAGACATGAAAGTTATTGATCAAGAAGATAATGAGATTGGAACGGTTATTCAAGTTGAAGAATCTTTAGCTCATAATTTATTAAGAATCAAAAAGTTGGATGGAACAACATGTCTAGTACCTTATGTACCAGCTTTCATAATTAGAGTAGATAAACTCAAGAAAACTATTCGTATAAGAACTATAGAGGGTCTTCTATGAAAATAACGATTTTAACACTTTTTCCAGAAATGTATGATGGATTTGTGAATACAAGTATTATTGCGCGTGCAGTGAAACAAGAAAAAGTAGAAATAGAATGTGTTAATATACGTGATTTTACATTGGATAAACACAATCATGTGGATGATACACCCTTTGGTGGAGGTCGTGGCATGGTGATGATGTGTCAACCAGTATTGGATGCGCTTGCTCATGTTCGCCAAGTGAATAGTCATGTTATATTGATGGCACCAAGTGGTAGAACATTCAATCAAGCCTGTGCAAGAAATTACGCCCAAAAGGAACATATCATTATCATTTGCGGTCACTATGAAGGATTGGATGCCAGAATATATGATGAAGTAGATGAATTAGTAAGCATTGGTGATTATGTATTAACGGGTGGTGAACTAGCATCAATGGTCATTAGTGATGCAATCATTCGTTTATTAGATGGTGTTATTGAAGAGGAAAGTCATTTAGATGAGTCTTTTGAAAACGGACTATTAGAGTATCCTCATTATACTAAACCAGCTGATTATAAAGGAAAAAAGGTACCAGAAGTACTCTTATCAGGTCATCATGAAAATATCCGCAAGTTTCGTCTAAAAGAATCATTACGAAACACCTTAAGAACTCGTCCTGATTTATTAGAAAATAGAGAATTTACTAAAGAAGAAATTAAATTCTTAAAAGAATTTAATGAAAATGGTGAAGATATTCCACGGACTTTAACTAAAATCATTGAAAAATAAAGTAATGAAGCGCATAAAGCTTTTTGGCAATGTTTACTTGCATTGAAGAGTGATTTATGTTATTCTAATTGAGCCTAAAGGCGTCAATGTTCCGCTGATCCGATGGATGCATGAGCAATTGATTTGTATGATGAAAAAGGAGAAAAGAAAATGAACTTAAATTTAGTACAAGAAATTACTAAGAGCCAACTTCGTACAGACATTCCTGAATTCCGTCCAGGTTGCACAGTACGCGTTGACGTAAAGATCAAAGAAGGAGACAAGTCTCGTATCCAAGCATTCGAAGGTTTAGTTATTGCTAAACAAGGAAGTGGTATTGGAGAAACATTCACAGTTCGTAAAATTAGTAGCGGAGTTGGGGTAGAAAGAACATTCCCTGTTCATTCACCAATTATCGATAAGATTACCGTTGTTCGTAAAGGTAAAGTTAGAAGATCTAAATTATTCTACTTACGTGGACTTTCTGGTAAAGCTGCTCGTATCAAAGAAATTCGTTAATTTAAAAACCGGTTATCCGGTTTTTTTTATGCTTTTTTGGTATAATAGAACATGAGGTGTATTTATGAAGGAAATTAATTGGAAACATGAGATATTAGATTTTTTAAAAACATTAATTATTTGTTTTTTGATTATATTTGTATTAACTAGATTTTTTATACGACCTGTTAACGTTAACCAAAATTCAATGTATCCAACAATATTAGACAAATCGTTTGGAGTGAGTAATGTATTCTCTGTTAAAGCACTACATGATGTTAATCGTTTTGATATTGTAGTTATTAATTTAGAAGATGGTAAGAATTTAATTAAACGTGTAGTAGGTTTACCTAATGAAACAATCAGTTTTAAAAATGATACTTTGTATATTGATGGACAACCAGTTGAAGAAAATTTTTTCAATGAAGAATACCGTAAAGAAGAAATACAAAAGTATGGTTACTTTACAGAAAATATGGAAGCAATAACACTAGGTCCAGATGAAGTTTTCTGTGTCGGTGATAATCGTCCTTATTCACGCGATTCCCGTGATTATGGACCATTTAAAGAATCACAAATTATGAGTAAAGGGTTATTTGTGATTACCCCACTAGATCGATTTGGAGGCGCAAAATAATGACAATTCAATGGTTTCCAGGGCATATGACACGTGCCAAACGACAAATGCAAGAAGCCATCAAAACAGTAGATATGGTTATTGAAATTCGTGATAGTCGCATTCCTAACGCAAGTAAGAATCCGATGATTGATCAGCTAATTCAAAACAAACCAAGACTGATTCTTTTATCTAAAAAAGATAAAGGTGATTTACAGGCAATTGATGAGTGGATTAAGTATTTAACCAATGAAACAACACTTGTTTTAGCAATTGATTTTTTACATGATAATGTCATTGATATTATTGTTAAAGCATGTAAACAAATTATGAAAGCGAAAATTGATAAACAAATCTCACGTGGTATTCGTCCACGTGCAATCCGTGCGATGGTTGTCGGCATTCCTAATGTGGGGAAGTCTACTTTAATTAATCGTATCGCAAAGAAGAAAGTAACTGAAACTGCGAATAAACCAGGAGTAACTAGAGCACTTCAATGGATTAAATTAAATAAAGATTTAGAACTATTAGATACGCCAGGCGTATTGTGGCCTAAGTTTGAAGATCAAGAAGTAGGATACTATTTAGCACTTACTGGGGCAATACGTGATGAAGTTTTGAACTTAGAAGAAATTGCTGCTTTTGCGATGAAGAAAATGATTGCGGAATATCCAAATAATATTAAAGACTTATATGGCATTGAAGTAAGTGATAATCCTTATGAAATGATTGAAGAAATAGGAAAAGTTAAAAAACTTATTCGTACCAATAATGAAGTTGATTATAAACGAGCAGTAGAATATTTCATTCATGATTTACGTGATGATAATTGTGGAAGGATTACTTGGGAAAAAGTACATGATCAAACAAACAAGTAATGAATATGAACATCAATACTGGAATGTGGAACAACTGCTTATAGGTATTGATGAAGCAGGTAGAGGACCACTAGCAGGACCTTTAGTGGTAGCAGGTGTTATCTTTGAAAAAGGATATGAGAATCCATTGATTTATGATTCAAAAGGCATCAGTGAAAAAAAACGGGAAGAATTATTTAAAGTCATAATTCAGGACGCAAAAGAATACAAAATTGAAATAGTAACACCGAAACAAATTGATGAAGAAAATATTTATCGTGCAACACAACACGCAATGAACCGTATCGCTACTGCACTTCATGCAGATATCGTGTTAACAGATGCAATGCCTTTACCTAATCAAGAGAAAATAGTAATTGATTTAATAAAGGGAGATCAAAAAAGTATAAGTATTGCAGCTGCAAGTATTCTTGCAAAAGTTGTTCGTGATCACATTATGTTTGGGTATGATATTCTTTATCCCAATTATGGTTTTAAGAAACATAAAGGTTATCCTACAAAACAACACATTGAGGCATTAGATACATATGGTGTCCTTGATATTCATCGAAGAAGTTATGGACCTGTTCAACGATGTTTACAAATAAAGTTGGATCTATAAAATTTAATAATTCTTGAAAAGAATAGATATATTTCTATTCTTTTTTATAAAAATATTAGGAAAATCAAAATTATTGTCTATTAATAAATAGGTGATGAAATGAAACTTTCAAGACAAATTGCATGTTATGCCTATGAAGTAAATGGTGATTGGGATAAAATAGCAGAAAAGATAAAAAATAATGATGCTGTAAAATCATTTAATATTGAAGAGAATTATATTACGATTGTAGATGAATTGTATCCTAGCAAACTACGTGAACTACGCTTTCCTCCTTGGATTCTCTTCTATGAGGGTGACATTTCATTACTTAATCAAAGATGTGTAGGTATTGTAGGTTCACGTAATTCACTTGACTATGGATCATATGTGACAAGAATAATTGCGTCAACCTTGGCAAATAAATATGTTTTGGTATCAGGTCTTGCGAAAGGAATAGATGCGATTGTTCATAAGGTAGGTATTGAAAGTGGCAAAACAATCGGTGTTTTAGGATGTGGATTGGCTATTGAATATCCAATGTGTAACAGTTATTTATATAAAGAAATGCGTGAAAACCATTTGTTGATAAGTGAATACCCACATTTTGTAAGACCACAAAAGTGGCATTTTCCTTGGCGAAATCGAATCATTGCGGCATTATCAGAGAAGTGTATTGTTACGCAAGCAAAGATAAATAGTGGGACTATGTTAACTGTAAATGAAGCGTTGAACTTGAATAAAGACATCTATTGTGTGCCTTATCCGATTACTGAAGTTGAGGGAGAAGGATGCAATTTATTGATTCAACAAGGTGCACAAATAATCGTTTCAGTTGACTATTTAAGTGAAATGTAAGAATTTGTAATTATTAAAAAAACTTGAAACTTAACAAGTTATGGGGTATTGTAGGGTATGCAAGTTTTAGAAAAGTACTGTATTTGAGGTGAAAATATGAAAAATTTAGTTATTGTGGAATCTCCATCCAAGTCAAAAACCATTGAAAAGTATTTAGGGAAAGATTTTGAAGTTGTATCCTCAAAGGGACATATACGTGATTTAGCGATAAAAGGTAAAGACGGACTAGGTGTTGATGTGGATGATGAATTTCAAGCAACCTATTCAATAAACTCGGATAAAAAAGATGTGGTCAAAGATTTAAAAGCACGCGCAAAAAAAGTTGATCAAGTCTATCTTGCAACCGATCCAGACCGTGAGGGAGAAGCAATTTCTTGGCATCTAGCACAAGTATTAAAACTCGAAGTAGATGACACTAATCGTGTTGTATTTAATGAAATTACGAAAGATGCCGTTTTGGATGCTTTTAATCATCCGCGTTCAATTGACATGGGACTTGTACGTTCACAAGAAACTCGTCGTATTTTAGACCGTATTATTGGATTCAAACTTTCTAAACTATTAAAAAATAAAATCAAGAGTAAGTCTGCTGGTCGTGTTCAATCAGTGGCTTTAAAGCTTATCGTTGATCGTGAAAAAGAAATAAAAGCATTTATTCCTGTTGAATATTGGACATTAGATGCAGTATTCAATAAAGATGGAAAAGAATTTGAAGCATCATTAGCGAAGATTGATGGTAAAAAAGCTGAACTTAAAAATGCTGAAGATGCTCAAAAAGCATTTGATGCTTGTAGTGGTGAATTTGAAATCACAAATATTAAGAAACAAGTACGTAAGAAAGATCCTAAATTACCATTCATTACGTCAACTCTGCAACAAGAAGCTTCAACGAAACTTGGATTTAGTGCTAAACGTACAATGACAATTGCTCAAAAACTTTATGAAGGGGTTGAGTTAAAAAATAGTACGGAAGGGTTAATTACATATATGCGTACTGATAGTACACGTTTAAGTAATGTTTTCATTCAATCAGCACATGACAAAATTGAAGAAGAATTCGGTAAAGACTATTTAGGGAAATATAAAGTTAAAAATGATGATAACAGTCAAGATGCCCATGAAGGTATCCGTCCAACTAATTTAGCGAATACTCCTGAAGAAGTTAAAGACTATTTATCTCCAGAACAATACAAGTTATATAAAATGATTTATGCTCGTGCTTTAGCTTCATTAATGGCTTCAGCTAAAAGTAATACAGTTGCGATTACTTTATCGCAAAATGGGTATGATTTCACAGCAAATGGTACCCAACTAGCTTTTGATGGTTACTTAGCGGTTTATGGTGACTATGAATCAAGTAAAGATGTATTATTACCTGAACTTGAAGAGAAAGAAACAATCGTACCTAAGAAACTTGAACAAAATCAACATTTCACTGAGCCACCACTTCGCTATAGTGAAGCTCGTCTAATTAAAGAAATGGAAGAACAAGGAATTGGTCGTCCAAGTACATATTCAATGATTATTGATACAATTCAAGCTAGAGGATATGTACAACTTGAAAAGAGCACAGAAACATCAAAGACAAAAGTATTCTTTCCAACAGAACAAGGTATGTTAACAACTGATAAATTGGATCAGTACTTTAATGATATTATCAATGTAAAATACACTGCTCAAATGGAAACAGAACTTGATGAAATTGCAGATGGCGAAATGGATAACATTGTAGCTCTGAGGGAATTTTATAATCGTTTTGAACCACTTGTTACTCATGCTTATGAGAATATGGAAAAGATGGAACCTGAAAAAGTTGGTGAAGTTTGTCCAGAGTGTGGTAATGAATTAGTGTATCGTGTTGGCCGTTTTGGGAAATTCATTTCATGTAGTACTTTTCCTGAATGTAAATATACACGTAAAATTGATCAACCTGAAAAAGAAAAACCAGAACCATCTGGTAAGATGTGTCCAGAATGTGGACATGAATTATTAAAACGTAAGAGCCGTTATGGTAATTACTTCTTAGGATGTAGTAATTTCCCTAAATGTAAACATATTGAAAATATTGAAGGGGAAGAAAAACCTAAATTTAAAAAAAGAAAGGCAACTAAGAAAAAATGAGTGATGTGATTGTATTAGGAGCAGGACTTGCAGGAACAGAGGCGGCTTGGCAATTGGCTAACCGCGGTTTTAAGGTAAAACTTATAGAAATGCGTCCTAAGAAAATGACACCTGCCCATAAAACAGAACAGTTTGCAGAGCTTGTATGTTCAAACTCACTTCGTAGTGATGCATTAACAAATGCTGTTGGTTTATTAAAAGAAGAAATGCGTTTATGCAATTCATTAATTATGAAAATTGCTGATGAAACAAAGCTACCTGCTGGTAGTGCATTAGCCGTTGATCGTGAAGGATTCGCAAAACGTGTTACTGAAGAAATACTAAATCATCCAAATATTGAAGTTGTCTATGATGAAATAACAGAGATACCGGAAGGACCTTGTATCATTGCAACAGGTCCATTAACAAGTGATGATTTATCAAAAACGATTCAATCCTTTTTTAATGAAGATCATTTCTATTTCTATGATGCAGCTGCACCAATCATTGAAAAAGACAGCATTAACTTTGATAAGGCTTATTTAAAATCACGTTACGATAAAGGTGAAGCAGATTATATCAATTGTCCAATGACAAGAGATGAGTTTGATGCTTTTTATCGTGAGTTAATACAAGCTGAAACAGTACCGATTAAAGAATTTGAAAAAGAAGTATACTTTGAAGGATGTATGCCTTTTGAGGTTATGGCTAAAAGAGGTATGCAAACACTACTTTTTGGTCCAATGAAACCAGTGGGGCTTGAACACAACGGAGTACGTCCTTATGCGGTTGTTCAATTAAGACAAGACAATGCGGTTGCGAGCCTATACAATATCGTAGGTTTTCAAACACATTTAACTTGGCCTGAACAAAAAAGAATACTTCAAATGATTCCGGGATTAGAAAACTGTCAAATTGTTCGTTATGGTGTTATGCACCGTAATTCATTTATTAATTCACCACTCTGTTTGAAGGAAACATATCAATCTGTTAAGCGAGCTGATTTATTTTTTGCGGGACAAATGACGGGTGTTGAAGGATATGTTGAAAGTGCTGCGAGTGGATTACTTGCGGGAATCAATATGGCAAAACTTTTAAGTCATGAAGAACCTATAGTTTTAGGAAATACTTGTATGATGGGTGCGATGGTTCATTATATTACGCATGCAGATGCAAAACATTTTCAACCAATGAATGCAAATTTTGGTATACTAAAACTAGAAGGAGACTTTAAGAAGAAAGATAAAAAGGATGCCTATGCTCCACAAGCTCTTAAAGTAATACAAGAAAAACTATGCAAATAGATTCATTAGATAAAAGTTTAGATTCTTTCCTTGATTATATTCGGATAAGTAAATCAGGTTCTAGCAAAACTGAAGATGCTTATCGAAGGGATATAGGAAGATTTTTAGAGTATCTACATGAAGAAAAAATAACTTCTTTTGAGAAAGTAGATAAAGAAGTTATGATGAATTATATGACTCGTTTGCGTAGTGGTAAGATAACCAAAACAAAAATATCAAACACAAGTTTCGCAAGGGTGCTATCATCTTTGCGTTCTTTTTATAAATATTTAAATCGATATGAAAATATTGAGAATAATCCTATTCAGTATTTTAAGTCTCCAAAAGCAAAAAAATCATTACCTAATTTTTTGACATTTGAGCAAATGATGAACTTGTTAAGAAGTTTTGATTTAGATGATCTTGCCCAACTTCGTAATCGTTGTATCATTGAAACTATTTATGCGTGTGGTCTTCGTATTTCAGAAGCAACGAGTTTAAAGATTAATAATATTCATTTTAATCAACAAGTCTTAACAGTAGTGGGAAAGGGGAATAAAGAAAGAATGATTCCCTTTTACCCAAAATGTGGACGGTTAATAGAAAAGTATATGAATGAAGCACGTAGTCAATGGATTAAAGAAGAACATGGTTATCTTTTCGTTTCACAAAGTGGTAAACCAATTACACCACGTGCAGTCCAGATGATATTAAAAGATGCAGGAGAAAGAATAGGTCTATCAGTTGAGGTACATCCGCATATGCTTCGCCATTCATTCGCTACACATATGTTAGATAATGGGGCTGATTTACGAACAGTTCAAGAATTATTGGGCCATGAGAACCTTTCCACAACACAAATTTATACCCATGTTACAGTCGATAGACTGAAAAATGTCGTAAAACAAAGTCATCCACGATCAAAAAAGTAAAAAATCCTTGAGTTAAAAGGGTTTTTATGCTATATTATACATCGGCACCTAAGGTGCACAACACACACTATGGATTCGTTGACTCCGTGCTCTATGAGTTGTCAATGTTAGAAATAGTGGAGGAAAACAACGGGAAGTGAGGAAAATTAAATTATGTCAGTTGTTTCAATGAGAAAGCTTTTAGAAAATGGTGTTCATTTCGGACATCAAACACGTAGATGGAATCCTAAGATGAAACCATATATCTACGCAGCAAAAAATGGGGTACATATTATCGACCTTGAAAAAACTCAAGTAATGTTAGACACAGCTTATGCAGCTATGAAAGACATCACTGAAAAAGGTGGAAAAGTATTATTCGTGGGTACTAAGAAACAAGCTCAAACTCCAATTTTAGAAGAAGCATTACGTTCAGGTTCATTCTATGTTAACCAAAGATGGTTAGGAGGAATCTTAACAAACTTCCGTACTATTCAAAAATCTATTAAACGTTTATTAGAAATTGAAGAAATGGATGCTAACGGAACAATCAATGTATATCCAAAGAAAGAAGTAGCAATCATTCGTAAGAAACAAACTCGTCTAGAAAATTTCTTAGGCGGTATTAAAGAAATGAAAAAGCTACCTGATGCAATCTTTGTAGTAGATCCAACAGAAGAACACAATGCAGTAGCAGAAGCTAAAAAATTAGGTATTCCTGTATTCGGTCTAATCGATACAAATGCAGATCCTAATACATTAGATTACCCAATCGTATCAAATGATGATGCAGTTCGCGCTGTTAAATTAATGATTGGTGTTATGGCTGATGCAATTGTTGAAGCTAAAGGTGGATTATTAACTGTTGCTTATCAAGAAGATATGTCAGTTGAAGATATCACTATGAAAGATGTAATCATCAATGTAGAACAACAAGCAGAAGAAAATGAAAAACGTCGTAGAGCTAGAATGGAAGAACGTCGTCCTTACAACAAGGATGGTCGTCGTCCAATGGGTGAACGTCGTGTTATAGCTAAAAAAGAAGTAACAGAAACAAAAACAGAAACTGTAGCAGCTGCACCAGTAGCTGAAACAGCTGAAGCTTCAGAAGAAGTAAAAACTGTTAAAAAACCTAGAACTGTAGCAGCAAAAGAAGAAGGTGCTACTGAAGAAGCTAAACCAGTTAGAAAACCTAGAAAAAAGGTAGAAGAAACTAAGGAGGCTGAATAAGAATGGCAATTACTGCAGCTCAAGTCAAAGAATTAAGAGAAATCACTGGCGCTGGAATGATGGATTGTAAGAAAGCTCTTACTGAATGTGATGGCGATATCCAAAAATCAATCGACTGGCTACGTGAAAAAGGCATTTCAAAAGCAGCTAAAAAAGCAGATCGCGTTGCAGCTGAAGGATTATCAAAAGTTGTTGTTGAAGGAAATAAAGCATGTCTAGTTGAAATCAACTCAGAAACAGACTTTGTTGCTAAAAATGAACAATTCCTTGGATTATTAGATAAAACTGCAAATACTTTACTTCATGGTAATGTTGCAACAGTTGAAGAAGCTAATAAATTAAGTGTAGATGGAAAAACTTTAGAAGAATTATTCGTTGATGCTACTGCAACTATTGGTGAAAAAATTACATTACGTCGTTTTGTAATTTTAACAAAAGAAGATGCTGATATTTTTGGTTCATATGTACATATGGGTGGAAAAATTAGTGCTTGTGTAGTTCTTAAAGACTCAACAAATCAAGAAGTTGCTAAAGACATGGCAATGCAAGTTGCATCAATGAATCCAAGCTATGTATCAAGAAATCATATGCCTGCTGAAATCGTTGAACATGAACGTAGCATTCAAGAAGAAATCATGAAAAATGATGAATCTTTAAAAGGTAAACCTGAAAAAGTATTACTTGGAATTGTTGAAGGTCGTGTAAGTAAATCTCTTCAAGAGATGAGTCTTGTTGACCAAATCTTCTTCAAAGATCAAGATAAAAAGGTTGCTCAAGTATTAAAAGAAGCTAACACTGAAGTTAAGGAATTCGTTCGTTATGCTGTTGGTGAAGGTATCGAAAAACGTGAAGAAAACTTCGCGGAAGAAGTAGCTAAAATCGGAGCTTAGGTTAATCCTAAGCTTTTTTTCTTGTTTTTTTATAATAGTCAAGTTAGTAAATAGTTAATTATTCATCATTTAAGATAACAACATAAAAAATAGTTGGATTATCACAGTAATACTTTAGTGGGTGTTATTGCATGAGATTGTAAAGTAATGTATAATTTAAAAGAAATTAAGGTGTTGCTTGATCATAGGTAAAAAAAGATAAGTGAAACCTTTTCTTTGCGAAAGAAAGGCGGAAAATTCAATGTATCGTAGAGTATTATTGAAATTGAGTGGTGAAGCTTTATCGGGTCAAGGGACTAACTTTGATCCAGAAATTTTAAAAAGTCTAGCTGAAGAAATTAAAGAAATTCATGAAATGGGTATAGATCTTGCTATTGTTGTCGGAGGAGGTAACTTCATCCGTGGTAAGATGGCTGAAAATCTAGGGATTGATCGAGTGCAAGGAGACTATATGGGGATGCTTGCAACAGTAATTAATTCATTAGCGATTCAAGGAGCACTTGAACAAGCTGGCGTTCCAACTAGAGTACAAACAGCAATAGAAATGAATAAGATTGCAGAACCATTTATTGTTAGAAGAGCACTTCGACATATCGAAAAGAAACGTGTTGTAATCTTTGGCGGAGGGACAGGAAATCCATTCTTCTCAACTGATACAACAGCGGCATTAAGAGCTTCTGAAATTAAAGCAGATGTAATCTTGATGGCAAAAAATGGTGTAGATGGAGTATACAGTGCAGACCCTAAAAAAGACAAAACAGCGGTTCGCTTTGATAACTTAACGTATATGGATTTAATTCAAAAAGAATTACAAGTAATGGATACTACTGCAACAAGCATGTGTATGGATAACCAAGTAGATTTAGTTGTCTTTAACATGAATGAGCGTGGTAATATTAAAAAAGCAGTTATGCAAGAAAAAATAGGAACTGTTATTCAGAAGGAGATAAAATAATGGCATACACAATATTAGATGTTACTAAAGAAAAAATGGACAAAGTTACTGCTCACTTTTCAGAAAGTTTAGCAACAGTACGTACTGGTCGTGCAAATACAACAATGCTTGACCATGTTGAAGTTGATTACTATGGTGCACCAACACCAGTAAACCAAATCGCAAGTATTTCAGTTGTAGAAGGAAGAACATTAGTTATTAAACCTTATGATGCTTCAAGTTTGAAGAATATTGAAAAAGCATGTAATGAAGCTGATTTAGGAATTGCACCTCAAAATGATGGTACAGTGATTCGTTTGACAGTACCTGCATTAACAGAAGAAACTCGTAAAGAAATGTGCAAAAAAGTTTCTAAATATGCTGAAGAAGCGAAAGTTCAAATTCGTAATTTACGTCGTGATGGTAATGATGCAGCTAAAAAAGATGATACCCTAACAGAAGATATGGAAAAAGACTGTTTAGATAAAATCCAAAAATTAACGGATGAATTCATTAAGAAGATTGATGATATTGCAGCAAATAAAGAAAAAGAAGTAATGACAATTTAGTTACAATGAGAGATGGATAATTCCATCTTTTTTCATTTGCTAAAAATCACTAAAGATATTAATAGATAAAATGATATTTCATTTCAATAAAATAAAAAAAAGATGATTTTAATATAAAGAAAAATAAATGGTTTATCTTGAAGTGAAGAACTATGATGAAAGTTAAATTTGTGTTAAAATGTTAACATGAAAAAGGTGATGTTATGGATAAGATTAGACATGTTGCTATTGTAATGGATGGAAATGGTCGATGGGCTAAACGTCAAAGTAAGTTAAGAACACAAGGACATTATCAAGGATCTGAAAATGTTAGAAATATTGCAATTGCAGCAAATGATGATGGAATTGAAGTGCTAACACTTTTTGCTTTTTCAACGGAAAACTGGAAAAGACCTGAAGAAGAAGTGAATTATTTAATGAAGTTACCTGCTATTTTCTTTCAACGCTTTTTAAAGGAATTAATGGAAAAGAATATTCGTATACAAATGATAGGTCAAATGGATGGTATTCCTGCTGATACTGCTAAATTATTTCAAAAAGCAATTGATGATACAAAAAATAATACGGGAATGATTTTATGTTTTGCAATGAATTATGGTTCACAACGAGAAATACTACTTGCGGCAAAAGAGTATGCAAGAGATGTAAAAGAAGGAAAAGCATCACTGGATATTACTGAAAAAGATTTTGAAAACTATTTAATGACAAAAGATTATCCACCGATTGATTGCTTGATTCGTACGAGTGGTGAATATCGTCTTTCAAATTTTCTGTTATGGCAAATCGCATACAGTGAACTTATTTTTGTGGATGAAACATGGCCTGAATTTACCCCAGAAGAATTTAACCGTTGTTTGGTAGAATTCAAGAAGCGCGATCGTCGCTTTGGGGGCGTTAAAGGATGAAACAGCGATTAATTACAGGGCTTATTATTGCGGTTGTTGCAATACCACCATTGATTATTGGGAAAGTACCACTATTATTATTAGTATTTGCAATAAGTGCATTAGCATCTTATGAAATTTTAGCTGTACGAAAAGATAAAACTAGTTGGGGATTAATATCATTTTTATTCGCAAGTACAATTGTGATGTATGTTGTACCAATTAGCTTTTATATACCAGCGATTATTGGATTTTTAATTATTCTATTTATTATTCATATTTTTACAAAAGAAATTAGTATTGAAGATTTAAGTTACGTATTTGTCATGACAATGATTTTAACACTTGCTGTTAAAGGAATTATTCATATTTATACATATGGAGGCATTGTGATGATTTATATCGTATTTGCATGTTTTGGATGTGATACAGGTGCCTATTTTTTCGGCTCATTCTTTGGTAAACATAAATTAATTGAAAGAATATCACCAAAAAAGACATGGGAAGGTGCTATTGGGGGTTGGGCAGTAGGTGCTGTTACATCTTATGTTTTTGGTTTATACTTCCTAACACATTTAATTGATCCTAATGTTATCTTATTTTCATCAATAACGTTACCGATTGTTGCACAAATTGGGGATTTATCTTTTAGTGCTGTAAAACGTCAATATCATGTAAAAGACTTTGGTTCTATTTTTCCAGGACATGGTGGAGTATTGGATCGTATTGATAGTTTGTTGTTTTGTTTGATGTATTTTTATGCGATTTTATTAATTGTTGAAGTGGTGATTATCCGATGAAGAAAATAGTATTGTTAGGTGCGAGTGGATCTATTGGCCAACAAACAATCGATGTGATAAGTGCTCATCGCGAAGAGTTTGAGCTTGTTGCTTTTAGTGTAGGTAGCCAAATAGAAATCGCACAAGAAATTTTGAAGAAATTTGATTCTGTTCATTCTGTATGTATTGCAAGTGAAGAACATGCAGAAGTATTGAAACAACAGTTTCCAACTATTCAAGTTTTATCAAAAGATGAAGGTTTAGTTCAACTAGCAAAGATTGCAGATTATGATGTCTTTGTGGATGCAGTTGTTGGATTTAGAGGATTACAACCAGCGCTGGCAGCCATAGAAAATCATAAAACAATTGCATTAGCCAATAAAGAGAGTCTAGTAACAGGTGGACCACTTGTAAAAAAAGCACTAAAACAAAACAAAGTTCAATTGTTACCTATTGATTCAGAGCATTCTGCGATTCTTCAATGTCTCCAAGGAAATCGACATTCAGAAATTGATAAACTTATTATCACTGCGAGTGGCGGGAGCTTCCGTGATAAAACAAGAGAAGAATTAGTGGGTGTTACTAAAGAACAAGCATTGAAACATCCAAATTGGAATATGGGTGGAAGAATTACCATTGATAGTGCCACGATGATGAATAAAGGATTCGAAGTTATTGAAGCATTTTATTTATTTGATATTCCATTTGATAAGATTGATGTTGTCATTCATAAAGAGAGTGCGATACATTCAATGGTTCAATATTGTGATCATTCAATTATTGCGCAAATAGGAACTGCAGATATGCGACTTCCAATTCAATATGCATTATCTTATCCACAACGATTAGAAATGAAAAATGCAGAAACATTTGATTTTCTAAAATATCCAACACTACATTTTGAAAAACCGAGTTTCGAGCGTTTTCCTTTATTAAAGTTAGCTTATGAAGTAGGGAGAAAAGGTGGAAATTTAGGTGCAATTATGAATGGTGCAGATGAAGAAGCAGTTGCGTATTTCTTAACTGATAAAATTAGTTTCTTAGAAATAGAAGATTATGTAATTGCAGCTGTTGAAAGTTTACCATTTATACAAGATCCAACACTAGAAGAAATAATTGAAAGTGATCGATTAGCACGTGAATTTGTCAGAAAAAAAGTGGTTGCAAGTGAAAATAACGGGTAGAAATAACTACTCGTTTTCTTTTGTGTGAATATCGTGTGATATAGTAAAATCAGCTAGATTTATTTGTTTGGATGTATTGATTTATGATAAACTTATAAAGTATAGCAAAAAAAAGGAGTGATTTCATGGGTATTATTTATTTTGTATTAGTACTGTCAGCGATAATCGTTATTCATGAAATAGGACATTTAGTAGCAGCCAAGCTATTTCATGTATACTGTTATGAATTTTCACTTGGTATGGGTCCGAAGTTATTCGCATATCAAGGTAAAGAAACCAAATATACATTGCGACTAATTCCAATTGGTGGATATGTAGCAATGGCAGGGGAACAAGAAGATGATATGGAGCTATATCCAAGCATTGAAGTTCCTGCAGGGCGCACAATTAAAAGCATAGCTCGTTGGAAACGCATCATTGTCATGTTGGCAGGTGTGTTTATGAACTTCTTGATGGCATGGATTATTATTAGCGGTATCTTAATGTATTCAGGTGGATATGTTAAAGATGCACCACCAGTAGTAGCGAGTGTTGTTGAGCAAGGACCAGCAGAGGTTGCGGGAATTCAAGCTGGTGATGTTATCAAGAAAGTAGTTTTCGAAGATGGTACGGTAATTAAACCACAATCATTTACGGATATCTCACTTTTCACACAAATGTATGATGGTAAAATGACTTATACAGTAAGTAGAAATGGTGAGATGCTTGACTTTGTTGTTCAAGGTCAACCCAATGAAGATGGACTTTATCTTGTAGGTATTGGTTCGCCAACACCAGAAATCGTTAAGATAACACCATTAAATGCCGGTATATACAGCTTTGATTACATGGTAGATATGACAAGAAATATTTTCAAATCATTGACTCGTTTAGTGCAAGGTAACGGTTTAGATCAATTATCAGGACCAGTTGGAATATATGAAGTGACAGCGCAACAAGCTTCAAAAGGATTACCAGATTTATTAATCTTAGTTGCGATGTTATCCTTGAATGTAGGTATATTTAATTTACTGCCTCTACCAATCTTGGATGGTGGTCGAGTTATCTTGATTTTAGTTGAAATGGTTATTCGTAAACCACTCAACAAAAAATTTGAAGTTGGCATAATGACTGCAAGTATGGTATTATTGCTAGCGTTGATGGTTTTTGCTACATGGCAAGACATCACGAGAATTTTTATTAAATAGGAGAATGTATGGAAAGTATAAAATTCATTATTTATGGAATTGCAATGGGTATTGCAAATGTAATTCCAGGGGTAAGCGGTGGTACGATTGCAGTTATTCTTAATTTCTATGATCGCTTAATGGAATCAATCACACTAAACTTAAAAATTGTTAAAAGAAATTTACCATTTTTAATTCCTTTATTTTTAGGAGTTGGTATTGGAATTGTTGGTTTAAGTAAAATCATGCAATTCTTATTAGAGAATTTTACAACACAAACTTATTTTGGATTTATTGGAATTGTTTTCGGAAGTTTACCATTAATCTTCTTTAAAGCTAAAGGTAAAAAGAATATTAAACCAATGAGTTGGATACCTTTTGTAATTGCATTAGTTTTAATGCTATATCTTGCATTCGCAAATGGTGATAAAGAAACAGCTAAAACAATAGTAAAATATACAACACTTAATATGGAATCATTTATGATGTGTTTCTTTTCAATGGCAATCGCTACAGTCACAATGATTATTCCAGGTATTAGTGGCTCACTAATTCTTATTATCATGGGAATGTATGGGACAGTTTATGGATTTGCAATTGCTGAATTCAATATACCTTTATTGATTCCTTGCGGACTTGGTGCTGTTGTGGGGATATTAGGTGGTGCAAAAATTGTACGACTAGTATTATCGAAATTTGAGCAATTAACTTATATGGCAATTTTAGGACTTCTTGTAGGTTCAATTGTACAATTATTTATGTTAAGTAATATTACACTCGCATTTGATTTGACTTTAATGACTTCGATTGTAGTATGTGTACTATGCTTTGGAATTATTTATTGGTTTTCACTACAAGAAATTAATCGAGATAAAAAAGAAGCAACGAACTAAGATCATTTATTTGGTCTTTTTTCTTAGATTTACTTGTGATACACTAATACCATTAAGGAGGTTTTTTATGGAGACAATTTTAGTTACAGGTGGTACAGGTTATATTGGAAGCCATACGTGTGTAGAGTTAATTAAAGCTGGATACAATGTTGTTATCGTTGATAACTTATACAATTCAAAGAAGGTTGTTCTTGATCGTATTGAAAAGATAACAGGAACAAAACCTAAGTTCTATGAAGTAGATATCCTTGATAGAGCTGGATTAGAAAAAGTATTTGAAGAAAATAAAATTGATGCAGTGATTCACTTCGCAGGTTATAAAGCGGTAGGTGAGTCATGTGTAATACCTTTAACATATTATAAAAACAATATTTCAGGAAGTGTAAATCTTTATGAAGTAATGAAGGATTATGGTGTAAAAACAGTAGTATTTAGTTCAAGTGCAACTGTTTATGGTGATCCTGCTTCAGTACCTATTAAAGAAGATTTCCCATTAAGTACAACAAATCCTTATGGGACAACAAAACTATATAACGAACAAATTCTAGCAGACGTTTCTAAAGCTGATGCAGAATGGAGTGTAATGCTATTACGTTACTTTAATCCTATTGGAGCACATAAGAGTGGATTACTTGGTGAGACACCAAATGGTATCCCAAATAACTTAGTACCTTATGTAGCACAAGTTGCAACAGGTCAAAGAGAATTTCTTCGTGTATGGGGAAATGATTACAATACTGTAGATGGAACAGGTGTACGTGATTACATCCATGTAGTTGATTTAGCACTTGGTCACATCAAAGCCGTAGAATATGCTTTAAAACACAAAGGTGTTGAGAAGGTTAATTTAGGAACTGGTATTGGTTATTCAGTATTACAAGTTAAAGATGCATTTGCAAAAGCTTGTGGAAAAGAAATTGCATTTGAAATAATGGAACGTCGTCCAGGGGATATTGCAACATGTTACGCTGATACAACAAAAGCAAAAGAAGTGCTAGGTTGGAGTGCGCAATATGGTATTGATGAAATGTGTCAAGATGGATGGAATTTTACACTAATGAATCCGAATGGAATTGAGTAAGAGAATGTTCTCTTACTTTTTCTTTATTCACACAAAATTCAGTGTACAAAATCTTGTTTATGATATAATTATTGTGTGGAGGTATGTTTATGAATAAAGACAAATCAACCAAAATAAAAATAGGCATTTGTGTTGTAATCGTATTAATACTTATTGCAACAGCAATCTTCTTTATATTTAATCAAAAACCAAAAGGTGATGATAAAAAACTTACGAGTGATATTACCATGGCAGAGGGTAGTCAAAATAAGCCAACGGCATCTACAGAAGGTGAGTATAAAATTGATTTAGTAGATTCAGTTGTATTTAACTTAAAAGAAGTTGATTTCAAATTTGCAATTGTAAAGCTTAGAGTACAAGCAAATAATTCTATAAATATACCATTGAATCATTTTTCAACGAGTGAAGGGATTAATTTAGGTAACGTTGATACTTATATTAAAGCACTTGAAGATAAGTCGTTGTTCTTAGGTAAACAAAATGTGTGGTATGAAATTTTATCGAATGAAAATTCGACGATGGTAAATATCTTAGTACCAATCAAAGATAAAAATGCAAAAGAAATTACTTTAACCAATGATTTGGGCGCAGAAGAAATAAAATTAAATATATCAAATTCAAAGGGTACGGCATCAATGTTACAATATCAAGCTGATGATATTATTACAGATGGTAAATCATACCAAATGACAGTATCAAGTGCATATCCAATTACCGGAGACACAATGACACAGAATGGACAAGAATATTTATTACCATCAACTGTTGAAGTTTACTCATTCAAAATTGAAGCAGTTTCTTTATGGGGAGATACAATTGTTATTGAAGAAGCTAAATATGTTCCAGAAAATTCTAAGGAAACATTTATTGCATTAGATAGTTCGATTCAATCAATGAAGTATTCTAATATAATTGGAAAAGAAATAAACGAAAAGGATAGTGGTGATTTATTCTTTGTAGCATATAGTCCAGTAGAAAGCCCAGTTACTTATAAAGGTGCATTGCAGCTTAAAGTAAAAGGCTCAGATACTTGGATTACAATTAATGTAGATTTAAATTAGTGGAGGATGGATAGAATGGTAAATAGAATAATTAAGTTGCTTTTGAGTATATCGATGATTGCAGTTTCATTTACAATACTAGATACTCCAGTGTTTAATTTTGTTGAAAATGTACAAGGTGATCAATATGGACTGGCATGTTCAAATTATGAAGTAGATATTGCAAATCCTAATGGAACTTTTACTAGCAAAGGGTGCTATGGTGATTTTAAATCAGCACGTAGTGCAATGGAAGGTCTAGGTATGAATGCTGTTGTTCGTCATGGTTCAAGTAAAAGTCCAATGAAAATTATTGCGATGAACGCAGATGCAGGGGTTGCAATTTCTTATCCGGCACGTAGCGCGGGTGCAACTATGGATGTCAAACAAGAAAGTGGCACTAAAGTTACATATGTTACGAATCACCGTGAAATGCGTTATGGCGGTACATATAATTACAATGGTTCTGGTGATGGTGATATCTATGTAACGCTCACTGGTTTTCCAGGATTAACTCGTTTAATTAATGTCGATTTAGTTCCTTTAGTTTTCATGGGAAATGATACAAGAGTTTTATTGGGTGGAAATGATACATCATCAAAAAATGAACAACCGTTTTGGACTCATGTATATCAATCGCATTATGAAGTAACACAGAATGGTGCGAATAAAGAATTGACATATTACGCTTATAGTGGATGGGCTGATTCATCAACATATCCTGCTAAATATACAATGACAGTTGGACTTGCAGCTGATTGGATGAGTGTAGGAACAATATATTATAGTTCTGATGGATATAATTTCTATTTTGATGGACAATATAAAAATGAAGCTGGTACTTATTATAATTATTACCAATTTCTTCCAACAAGAACAAAGACGGAAATTCCTGCATCAGTATTTGATAACTTCTTGATTTCTGTAAAAGGTAGTAACACAAATAGCAAAATGAAGGATCAAGGACAAACATTCATTAATGCTCAAAATACATATGGTATGAATGCTTTGTTAATTTATGCGTTAGCATGCCTTGAATCAGCATACGGAACAAGTGACTTTGCATTAAACAGAAATAATTTATTTGGCTGGAATGCATTCGATAGTGACCCGGGTCAGGCTTCTTATTTTAGTTCGATTGAAGCTGCAATAAATGAACATATGGGAATAAACCTTAGAGGTTATACAAATATTAACGACTCACGTTTTTTTGGATCTCATGTAGGAAATAAGGGATCAGGTTTTAATGTTAAATATGCAGCTGACCCGTATTGGGGATATAAGATTGCCGCGATTGCATATAGTATTGACAAAGCATCGGGTTTCAAAGATTTGAATAAATATTCTGTGGGGGTTATCAATAAGTATGGTGTTAATGTACTTAAATCACCAAATGGTGCAACTTTGTTTAATTCCGCATATGGAGCTACATACCAAGAAAATTTTACAGTTGCATTATTAGGAAATGAATCAAATCATTATAAGATTCAATCCACTAATCCAGTCTCAGGTGGAAATATTGTAACTGGTGATACAAAGGGATTAGTAACTTATGATTGGAATCAAAGTGTAGGTTATATTCCTACTGGATATGTAACTCAAGTTGGTGGTGCATCTATTGTTCAACCTGGAACTTACCCAACTGGTAGTGTTGTAAACAGTGTTTCAAAAATTGAAATTAAAGATAATAAATTAGTGATAGAAGGTTTAAATTATCTACCTGGAATATATGTGACCGATGAAAATAAATTATCACAATCAATTGTTATAATGAACAGCTTTTTTGAATCGATGAATATACCTGCAACTACTAAGGTAACAGATAATGATAAAGCTGGTTATTCTGTGACGATTGATTTGTCTACCTTAGCGAATGATAAGTATTTCTTTAAAATTAAAAGTGATTATTCAAAATTGACTTCATATAATCAACTTGAATATATTGGTAAAGGCTTAACGGCTCCAACAAAAGTTAGTAGTGGTGGTAAGATTTATGATTTCCTAGTTAAAGATGATACATTATACCTAACTATTTCGAATGATTCTACACCAACGCCTACGCCAACTGTGACACCAACACCGTTACCAACGCCAATCCCAACAGCGAAACCTGTAGAAAAACAGTTAGTACAAGAAGTATATAAATTTGAGCAATTAGATGCTGAAAATATTGTAATAGAAGGTATTGCGTTTATTTCTGGTATAGCTACTGATAACGATGCTAATATTTCACATGAAATTTATATGATGAATATGGAAACAAAAGAAACCTATCCATTTGAAATACAAACAAGTTCTTTGGATTTACCAATTGATTTGAATGATGGATTTACATATTCTAAAGTTAAGTATTCAGGCACTTTAAATATAAAAGATATTGGTAAGGGTGATTACGCTATTTATGTCAAAGTAAAGAACAAAGATATTGAGAAAAAAGCAGAACTTTACAATTATTATGTAACAAATGTAATGACAGAAATTTCAAGTGATGTGCTAAAGAAAAAATTACTTGTGAATACAAATTATGGATATCGTTATGAATATAGAGTAACAAATTCAAAGCTGGACTTATCAGTAATTAATAAGCCAAATAGAAACGTTCCAACTTTTGACTTTACTACAATAAAATTAAGCGATGGAAAAATGTCTATAGATGCATTGGCCTGGATTAGTAGTGTGGATACAACTAAAGAAAATAATCCGCAGTATAAATTAATTTTTCAGAATGAAGAAACAGGCGATTACTTTGAAAAATCTGTTACAAACAAAGCGTGCACTATTGATTATACAAAAGAATTGAAATTGAAGTATGCTACCTCTAATGCATGTTTTGATGGAGATACAGATATTTCTGATTTACCAAATGGTAAGTATATAATCTATCTAGATATGAGTGTTGGAAAATATAGAGATATCATTGAAATTTATGATTATTATGCACAATCAAAGCAAAGTAATTCATATAATGGGAAAAACTATAGTCTTGATAAATCAAATGTACGAAGTCGAATTATGTTAAGTATTACTGATAATTAATTCATGATTAATGCTGTATGTAATCAAACAAGAAAACCAAAGTATTAAGTTACTTTGGTTTTTATTATGTGGTTAGGATAAGTCTATATAAAGTAACAGTGAAAAAGATACATACAAAATTAAGAGCAAGAAGATATGACTAAAAATAATCAAAGTATACAACAATCCATTTAATGGCGGCTAGAGTGTTGAGAATAATTGGAAGGCAAAAACCCCTGCATTAGAGGGTTGCAAGTATTAAGTCTTGTAGGTGTTGTGGAATGTTATTTGTCGAAGGGGTATATTATTATGTAGTAAAAAAGGTATCAACATATACTGATACCTTTGGTAATTATACTATTTTTTATTCAATATTTCGAAAGTAATTTCTTGATTTATTGGTACATCTTTTTGACCAGGAGACACAGAAACGTTAAGAACTGTTCCATCAGGCAAGCCATCATCTGGATTATCAATTTTCACAAATTTTAAATTTGTAAAAGATGTGAACAAAGTTGGTAAATACTCGACAGTTGCTTGATATGAACCTTGTCCAAGATACTGTTTAATATAGTTAGGGACATTTGCAACAGTAGGTTGTTCTGGAGTAGGCGTTGGAGTAGGAGTAGGTGTTGGTGTTGGATCTACAATATTACCTTTAGACAATGTTAATTCAACTGTACCACCTTTATTAATTTTTCCGGACTTTGGATTTTGATCAATAACAGTGCCTTTTTCAGCTTTATCATCAGCGGATTTTACTACTTTGTAGAAAATATCGCCGATTGTGCAAGTGTCTTTATCACCACATGGATTTTTCTCGCCAATCTTATTAACAACATCCACTTGAGGAATTGGAGTAGGCGTAGGAGTTGGTTTAGGAGTAGGCGTTGCAGTAGGAACAGGAGTTGGTTTTGCTTTTGCGACTTCAATTGTTACTGTTGTTCCAGTATTGACAGTGGTTGAAGCAGTTACAGTTTTAGTATTAATAATTTGTTTAAGAATAGTGCCAGGATTTTTATCACTTTGAACTTCAATTATAGTTACTTTAATATCAGCACCTTTTTTATTGAGGGCATCTTTGTGAGCAATAAAGCTATCTTTTGATTTGTTAGTATAATTTTCTACTATAGGTTTTCCAATAGAATACTTAACATTCATTGTAGAACCAGCTTTGATAATACCAGAATTTGGCGTGTTAGACATAATAATACCGTTTGCTACGTCATTGTCATATTCTTCTTCGTATGAAATTTTAATGCCATTTTCTTTTGCCCATGTATCAACATCTTTTTTTGTTTTTCCATTAAATTTAATTGCGGTTGTACCTTTACCAGTTGAAATAGTAATAGTTACTTTTCCGCCAGTTTTTGTTACTTCACCAGCTTTTGGATTTTGTGAAATGACTTTATCCTTAGCTATTTTATCACTAGCCTCAGTTTTGAAAGTAATACTCATGTTGTTTGTTTTACCCCATGCTTGAATATTGGCTTTTGTATAATCTGCAAAGTCAGGCATAGTAATTTCAACACCAACTGATTCAGTTCCAACAGATATTGAAACTAGAATCATGTCATTACGATGAGCTTCATTAGAAGTTAAATTACTCTTTATAAAATAATCTTTTTTAACTTTTTGATCAGGAATATATTCATAGGTAACATCAGTAAATTTATTATCTGTGAACCATTGATGTATTTCCTCATACTTCATATCTTTGAAATCAGGAATTGTTACAACTAATGTTGGATCATAACCATTTGATAAGACGATGTTTAGGACTTCATCTTTTTTAAGTTTTTCACCAGCTAGGATACTTTGAGAAAGAACCATATCTTTTTCAGTGGTTTCATTATACTCATAAGTAAATGTAACATCTTCAACTGTTAAATCGTTTTCTAAAATCCAGGCATCTACATCAACCTTCGTTTTGTTGGAAAAATCAGGGATTTCTATCTTCTTGGCAGGGAATAAAAATACGATAGCTACGATGGCAGCTGTAAGTAATATCAGTGTTCCTGCAGTAATCATTAATGCTATTGTTTTCTTGTCTTTGAAGTTAATATTCATAGTTCCACCTCGTCTCAATTATATCATAGTTGAACTTTTTTAAAACCATAAGATGTCTTAATATGGTATGATAGTAAAGTTGAAAAGGAGTAAAAATATGGAACATTTAATACAACCTATTGCTGAAGAACTGAAGATAGGCGTTGAACAAATAAAGAATACGTTAAAACTTCTAGAAGAAGGAAGTACTGTACCTTTTATTGCACGTTATCGTAAGGAAATGACGAAGGGTTTGGATGAAGAACAAATCCTATATATTCAAACTCAATATGATTACCAAGTAAATTTAGAAAAAAGAAAAGACGATGTACTTCGTTTAATCGAGACACAAGGAAAACTTACCGAAGAAATTAAAAAAGAGGTTTTGGAATGTACAAAACTATCGCAAGTTGATGATATTTATCGTCCATATCAACAAAAAAGAAAGACACGTGCTACAGATGCAATTGCTAAGGGTTTAGAACCACTTGCAGACTGGATTATGAAATGTCCAAGACTGGGTAATATCGAAGAAGAAGCACAAAAATACCTTGGTGATAAAGTAGTAAGCATTGAAGAAGCATTACAAGGGGCCAAAGATATAGTTGCTGAACGTGTAAGTGATAATGCTAAATTACGTTGGAAAGTTCAAGATTCAATTCTACGTTATGGAAAGATTATTACAAAAGAAAAGAAAAAACATGGCGATGAAAATAAAGTATATAAAATGTACTATGATTTTACCGATCGCGTAGGGTATATTGCCAGTCATCGTATTATGGCGATAGATCGTGCGGAAAAAGAAAAGGTAATCACAGTATCGTTAGATTATGATCAAGGTTATTTAACAAAGTATGCGATTCGTGGAATTACTCGTGATAAGGAAACAATTTGCCAATCATTAATTGAAGAGGCAGCGACAGATGGATGCAAACGTTTATTGTTTCCAAGTGTTGAACGTGAAATAAGAAATGAATTGAGTACAAAGGCACAAAATCAATCTATTGAAATATTCTCAATGAATGTAGAGAAATTATTGATGCAACCACCACTTGTTGGAAAAATGGTTTTAGGGTTTGACCCAGCTTTTCGAACAGGTTGTAAACTTGCAGTACTCGATAATACCGGTAAATTACTAAAAATAGCAGTTATTTATCCACATGCTCCTGTGAACAAGAAGGAAGAAGCTGAAAAGACATTATTAGCATTGTTTAAGGAATTTCCAATTGAGATTGTAGCGATTGGTAATGGGACAGCATCACGTGAATCTGAAAGTTTTGTAGCGGATGTAATAAGTAAGAATAAACTAAATGTACAATATACATTAGTAAGTGAAGCAGGTGCATCTGTATATAGTGCTAGTGAATTGGCACGAGCAGAATTCCCTGATTTGCATGTTGAACAACGTTCTGCCGTATCAATTGGTAGACGGATTTTAGACCCGCTCTCAGAGTTAATTAAAATTGATCCTAAAAGTATTGGGGTTGGTCAATATCAACATGATTTGCCTCAAAAACAGCTAACAGAGCATTTGGATTTCGCAATTTTGAAATCTGTAAACCGTGTAGGTGTGGATATCAATACAGCGAGTCAAGAATTATTAATGCATATCTCAGGATTAAATAAATCAAGTGCGAAAGCAATTGTTGAGTATCGTAATAATCATGGACGATTTGCTTCTCGTGAAGAAATAAAAGAAGTTAAGAAGATGGGTGATAAAACATTCCAACAATGTGCAGGATTTCTACGTGTACATGGTGGTGAAAATCAATTTGATCAAACTGGAATACATCCTGAAAGTTATTCTGTTGCACAAAATGTTATGAGAAAGTACAATATAAGTGGGTTAGGCCAAGCTGAAAATTTAGCAATTGATTATGAAATCACAGCGAAAGAATTAGGTGTTGATGAATATACTCTAAAAGATATTATGGATGCAATTCAATCACCATTAAGAGATTATCGTGAACGTTACGATGGACCATTACTACGTAAGGATGTCTTAGAACTTGAAGACTTACATGTTGGTGATGAACTTGAAGGTGTAGTAAGAAATGTAGTAGACTTTGGAGCATTTGTAGACATCGGATTACATGAAGATGGATTAATTCACATTTCAAAAATGAGTAAAGATAGAATTAGTCATCCTAGTGAATTGCTTTCGGTTGGTGACATTGTCAAGGTATGGGTTAGTGCTATTGATAATGAAAGACAAAAAGTACAGCTAAGTTTAATCGAACTTTAAACAAAGAGAGGGGATCATTATGAATAAAAAATATGAACCACATAAGTCTTCAATTTTAGGACTTGATGCAAACGTTGCGAGTCTACTTATTTACCTTATACCATTTCTAATCGGTGTATTCTCTTATGGAGGAATTTGGGGAAACTTTACATGGATAGTTCCACTACTTGCATTAATTTTTGAAAAGGATAGCAAACTTGTTAAATTCCATGGCTGGCAAGCATTATTAATGACATTATTCTATGGAGCTATTGGTGTGGTAACAACAGTAGTTGGAGTTTCAACTTCATTTGCAGGTATATTTACAGGTAGTGCAGGAGCAATTGTTTCTGGTGCTGCAATTGTAATTATTGTTGGAATTATTTCTATTATTTTCGCAGTATTAGAAATTATTGCTGCAATTAAAGCTTATGGTTGGGTTTCTTATCGTCTTCCTATTATTGGAAAATGGGCAAGTAATCTTAGTCACGAAAACGAATAAAAAAAGAAGTTCTATCTGTTTTTTTACAGGTAGAACTTTTTCTATGTCATGAAAAAGGAATAAATTAAATTATTCCTTTTTTGTTATTTATTAAGTTTACGCATTTTCGAGAAGGCAACAATATGAAGAGCAGCGAATCCAACAGCGGCACAAGCTAATGCAAGATTCATAATCATCATAACATTGTTTAACTTCATCTCAATACCATTTAAAACCAGCAATATTGCGAATACTACATATAATACAGCTGATAAAAGAACTTTATTTGTTTGACCAGAGTTTACGATTTGATCAATAAATGTAACATTCTTATAAGGTTTGAAGTTTGTAATTTGGACCAATGAAGGTAAGAATTTTTTACGATAGCGGAATTCTAGAAAAGCAGCTAGTATGATACCAGCACCAATACAAACGATTGGTTCAGCAAGGAAGTTCATGGCCAAGATAACACCAATTATTACAAATAGAAATCTATTCTTATAAGTATTAAATGATTTTTCATCCTTGTCTTGAATTAAGTATCCCACTCCAGTGTTTTTATTATAGAGTATGTTTCTACCTTTTTCATCTTGATAAATGTTTCTTCCAGAAATGCTTATTTTTTTATTCTTTGTAGTCATTACAAGTCCTCCGTACTTTACTATCATACTTTAAAAAGTAAGAATTGAAAAGGGTTAGATGCTTGCTTTTCCACGACAATATGTTTGTTCTACATCATAGTTATCTTTAAGGACAACAATGTCAGCATCATAACCTGCACAAATCTTTGCTTTATGGTCATCGATTTTTAATAAACGAGCAGGATTTAGTGTGCAAGCATTAAGGGCTGCATCAAATGGTACTTGTGCATCTTCTACTAAAATTCGTAGTCCTTGGTTTAAACGTAATGTACTACCAGCAAGTCCTTTTGTAGCAGTTAAGTGAGCACTTCCATCAGGGTAGATTTCAATTTCATTTCCACCAAAGATAAACTTGCTTCCAACTGGAGATCCTTTAGCCATTAAAGCATCAGATACCATGATTGTATAATCGCGTCCTTTAGTTTGGAATAAAATATTTAAGGCAGCTGGAGTAGAGTGATTACCATCACAAATAACTTCTCCAAATACATCTCTAAATCTAAATGCAGCACCTACTAAACCATTATTACGGTGGTTGAATGGTGTCATACCATTATAAATGTGAGTCATTGATTTTGCTCCGTTAGCAACAGCCATAAGTGCTTGATCATAAGTAGCAGCACTATGTCCAATTGTTACTGCAACACCATTGTCAGAACAATAACGAGTTAATTCGAAGTTTTCATCAGTTTCAGTTGCAAGAGTAATTAATTTAATTAAACCATTTGCAGCTTTTTGATATTGTTTGAATTGTTCAACTGTTCCTGGGACAATGTATTGTTCTGGTTGAGCTCCTTTGTAAGTCATATCTAAATATGGACCTTCAAAGTGAATACCTAAAATTTCTGCTCCTTCATAACCTTCGCTATGTACTTTAGCTACATTAGCTACAGCATCAGTTAATATTTCATTACTTTGAGTAATTGTAGTTGGACAAAGACCTGTAACACCTTCAGAAGGAATATTTTTAAGCCAGTTTCTTAAGCCTTCTTCTTCAGCATCATTTGTATCGAATCCATAAGCACCATGGCAATGGATATCAATAAAACCTGGAACTATGCGGTCAGTACCATAATCCTTATCAACGTTTTTTTCTCCATAAGGATATACGGCTTTAATTTTTTTATCTTCAATTTCAATTTGAGCTGGGATAAATTGGCCTGAAACCCATACTCTTTTACTTTGTAGTATCATGATTGATCCTCCCTTGTATATGTATAATTATATTTTAGACTATTAAGAAAGTCTATGTTTATACTTTTTAACAATGAAATTATATGTTTTAACTAAATTATTGTACTTTAAGATAGAGTTGCTATAATGAAATCATGAGAAGGTAGGAGGAAATTTTATGACAATTTTTGGATTTACAGCAGATGAACTAAAGGCAAAAACAGCTACATTTACAGCTACAGAAATTCATCAACAACCTGAAACTTGGGCTAAAACAATTAACCAAGTTAAGACAATGAAGGAAGATATTAATAAATTTTTAAATCAAGTAACTAGCCAAGCTGATTACGATATTATTTTAACTGGAGCAGGAACAAGTGAGTTTGTAGGTAATGCACTATTCTCTTATCTTAACAAATGTACAAATTACAAAATCAAATCATATGGTACAACAGATATTACTGCAACTCCTGAAAACTACATTTCAAGTGTAAAACCTACATTATTAATTAGTTTTGGACGTTCAGGTAATTCTCCAGAATCAATTGGTGCAGTAGATGCAGCAGAAGCTGTTACAAAGAACATTTATCATTTATTTGTAACATGTAATAAAAATGGTGCTTTATCAAAACGTGCCGAAGGAAAGAGCAATTGTTTAGCAATTAATCTTACTGATGAAACTCATGACCAATCATTTGCGATGACTTCATCATTCACAAATATGTATTTAGCTACATTATTAAGTTTCAATCTAGATAATTTAGATGAAACTGCAAAAGAAGTTGAAGCAATCATTGCAAATGCAAATAAAATGGTTGATCATGACTTCGCAGTTTGCCAAGATTTAGTGAATGCATATGATTTCAATCGTATTGTTTACCTTGGAAGTAATACTTTAAAAGGAATTGCGCAAGAATCAGCTCTTAAAATGCTTGAATTATCAGCTGGTAAAGTAGTAACTATGTTTGATACACCTTTAGGATTCAGACACGGACCTAAATCAATTATTAATGATGAAACATTAACAGTTATCTATTTAAGTGATAATGCTTATACTCGTCAATATGAAATTGACCTTATTAAAGAGATGAGTGGACAACGTAAAGGGAACAAAATCTTTGCGGTTTGTAACACTCCAAGCGAAGAAGTTAAAAAATTAGTTGATTTCTATTATTGCTATGAGGCAACTTCTCATGATAATATTTTCTTAGGATTAGAATATATCGTTGTTGCACAACTAATTGCATTGTTTAAATCAATTGCATATGATATTACACCAGACAATCCATGTCCAAGTGGAGAAGTTAATCGTGTAGTAAAGGGTGTAACTTTATACCCATATTCTAAATAGGAGGAATAAAGATGATTGGTATTGTTATTACAGGACACGGAAATTTTGGTTCAGGGATTACTAGCTCAGTTAAGTTGATTGCTGGTATGCCTGAAAAATATGAAGTTGTAGACTTTGTACAAGAAGACTCAGTAGAAGATTTAGAATCAAAATTAAATAAGGCAATCGACAATTTGAAAGATTGCGATGGAATTATTATGTTTACTGACTTAGTTGGTGGATCTCCATTTAAAACATCTGTTGAAATCTCTATGAAGAGAGATGAAAAGATTATTGTTCTTGGAGGAACTAACTTAGGTATGGTTATTGAAACTTCAATGGCTAGAGGATTTATGGAAGATGCTGAAGCATTAGCGGATATGGCTGTAAATACTGGTAAAGATCAAGTTATCAAATATACTTATACTGAAAGAAATGAAGAAGCATTAGAAGGCGACGGAATTTAGTAAGTAAAACTCAAGCAATTTTGCTTGAGTTTTTTTAATCATAGATTTTCTTTGCATAATCACTTGGTGTAATGTTATAGCGATGAGTAAACTTCCGTGAAAAGTAGTGAATTGAATTGAATCCAAGCATGGATGATATTTCACTAATCGTATACTCAGATTTTTTAATTAACACTTTGCTCTTTGCGAGTTTTGCTTCATTAATATATTGTTTAGGGGCTATTTTTAAATTATCTCTAAATAAGTTTTGTAGACTTGAACGGCTAATTGAGAAACGATCACAGATGTCATCCACTGGAAGCGGTTCAAGTATTTTCTCATTAATATAAGCAAGAATTTCTTCTAATAATTCATTTTCAAAATGTTGATGAATTGGGGTTGCTGGTTTTGTAATGTGTTCTTCCAAATCATATTGTAATAAATGGAGAAGTAATTCTTGGAGATATGAAAGCATGAGATCTTTACTATAAGGTAATGGGGAAGTGGTTTCTTTTACAAATTTATCTAGAATTTGATAGTATTCACGTGGACAATGGAATACTCGATTAATAATATTGGCATAATCTTGTAAATTTGATTCAAATATAATGGTTAAATAACTACATGGTTCATTTGATTTGATTTCTTGATTATGATATTGATTAGGTCCATAAACAAGTAAATCATAGTTTTTAAGTGTGAATTCTACACCTTCAACATTTGTTTCAAGGGTACCAGAATCAACAAAAGTGATTTCGAAGTAGCCATGGCTTTCACCAGGAAAAATATATCCAGGTGATTTTACCATATAATAATATGCACAAATTTCACTTACCATGAATTTAGGACATATTGGTTCATAAGAAATATATCTTTGTAAATCAAGTGATTTTTTCTTTGTACTTGGATAAGTGTAAAAATTAAGCATAGATAAAGAAGTGAGCGTAATAAAAGAAAAATACTCACCTTTGTTTATTTTGAAATTACGATGAATTACAAATAATTGTGGTTCAACTGTTAAATCTTGATTGCCAATTACGACAATAGCCATACCTTCAACAACTTCGATATATACGCTTGTATCATAGGCATATAGCGTATTCACTTCCTTATTTGTAATTTTGTATTTCTTCTTTTTTAATTTCTTGTTTGTTTTAAAAGAATCGGTAATTTTTCCATACTTCAAGAAGTAGGCACTGGTTGTTTTGTTATACATAGTATCACCCACATAAATTATACATGAAATTTTCACAATTTCATCACATTTTAATTATTCGTTATAAAAATAGTACTAAAAAGTGCAAACGCAATATTGAAAATTATAAAACAATTCTTTGACAATTAGACTATAATAAAAATATAGAAAGCGTTTACTTCTTGGGAAGGGGATAGATGCATTCTTAAAATGAAGGGGAGGATGAAAAATGCCAAACATTTTATTAACAAGAATTGACAATCGTTTGATTCATGGACAAGTTGCGACTCAATGGACTAGTTCTATTGGAGCTAATTTATTGTTAGTTGCAAATGATGATGTAGCTAGTAACACATTCCGTCAAGGGTTAATGGATATGGCTGCACCTAGCTATGCTCAAACTCGTTATTGGACAATTCAAAAAACAATCGACACAATTCACAAAGCTTCAGACGCACAAAAAATCTTTATCGTATGTGAGAATCCACAAGATGTATTAAAACTAGTTGAGGGTGGAGTACCTATCAAAAAAGTTAATATTGGAAACATGCATATGTCTGAAGGTAAGCGTCAAGTAGCTGGATCAGTTGCTGTTGATGCCTCTGATGTTGAGGCGTTCGAAAAACTTCGTAACCTAGGTGTTGAACTTGAAATTAGAAAAGTTCCATCAATGGCTACAGAAGACGTAGAGAAATTATTTAAATAATCATACAGAAAGGTGATAGATAAACATGGAATTTAATATTATTCAAATATTACTTGTTGGTGTCGTTGGATTTATCGGCGGTATTGACCAATTTAGTTTCCTTGAATCATTGTATCGCCCAATTGTTATGGGACCTGTAGTTGGAGCTATCCTTGGTAACTTCGATTTAGGACTTAAAATTGGGGCTTCTTATGAACTTCTAATGATTGGTAGTATGCCAATCGGTGGAGCTCAACCTCCAAATGCTGTATTAGGGGGAATCATGGCAGTTGTATTCGCAATTGCTTTAAATCAACCAGACTTTGAATCTGCTTTAGCACTTGCAATCCCATTCGGATTACTTGGACAACAAGCAGTTAACATTTGGTTCACAATTTCTGCTCCTGCAATGTCAAAAGCTGACAGCATGGCTGCAAAAGGTGACACAAAAGGTATCGAAAGACTTAACCTTGGCTTAATGCTTGGTATTGGTGCTCTATTTGCAGTTCTTGCAATGATCGGTACTGGTGCTGGACAAGCAGTAGGGGTTATGCTTTCTGAAGCAGTACCTGCTTGGATCTGGACTGGTCTAGGCGCTGCTGGTGGTATGATGCGTTATGTAGGATTTGCCGTATTAATGAAAGTTATGATTTCTGGCGAATTCTGGACTGTATTAATCGCTGGTTTCGCAATGGCTACATTAGTAGACAGAGCATTCTCAAAACTTGTATTTACTGATGGCGTTGCTACTGGTATTGCAGGAAACGGTGCATATACTCTAGTAATCATTGCTATTATCGGTGGAGCATTAGCATACTATGACTTCCAAATCAATACGAAGATCAAAGCAAATGCTGGTGGTTCAGGAAAGGGGGACTATAGTGATGGCATCTAATTTAGCAAATACATACAAGAATACGACTCCTGCTCAACCTCTTGATAAGAAAACACTTAACAAAATGGTTTGGCGTTCATTATTCTTACAAATGTCTTTCAACTTTGAACGTATGCAAGCTGCTGGTTGGCTATATGGAATTCTTCCAGGTTTGGAAAAAATTCATACTGACAAAGAAGACCTTGCTCTTTCAATGGGACATAACTTAGACTTCTTTAACACTCACCCATTCTTAGTAACATTCGTTATGGGTATCGTTCTTTCTTTAGAACAACAAAAAGCTGATGTAACAACTATTCGTGCGGTACGTGTTGCTGCTATGGGACCTTTAGGTGGTATCGGAGATGCTATTTTCTGGTTAACATTAGTTCCAATCGCTGCAGGTATCGGTGCTAACTTATCTCTTGAAGGAAATATCTTAGGACCTATTCTATTCTTAGTTCTATTCAATGCAGTTCAATTCGGAGTTCGTTACGGATTAATGTATTGGTCATATGATTTAGGAAGCAAAGCTATTGAAGCATTAACTAAAAATGCTAAAGAATTTACTCATGCTGCTTCATTATTAGGTATCTTCGTAGTAGGTGCTCTAATTTCTAACATGGGTGGTACAACTATCGCTTTAACTATTCCTAATGGGAACTCTCCTATCGTATTACAAAACGTATTAGATAGTATTTTCCCTAAATTAATTCCTCTTGCATTAACTATGCTTATGTATTGGTTAATTGCTAAAAAGAATTTTACAGTAATCAAATGTATCCTATTACTTTTAGTATTAGGTATCCTTGGTGCTGTACCATTCATCGGTTTGTTCTAAACCGGATTACATTAATAATCCGTAACCTTCATATAAAAGGTGTTTGCGCAAGCAGCACCTTTTTTTCTATGTAAGAAATGAAATTTCGATTATACTTAAGATAGAAAATAGGTGGATTATGGAAGTTATTAACTTAACTAAAAAGCAAGCAAGACAATTTTTGTTACTTAAACATGGATTGTTAGGTAGTTATAAATTTGAAGGTAAACAAGGAATTCAAGATTTTGTAGAACAAGTAGGTTGTGTTCAATTTGATCCTATTGATGCGTGTGGTAAGAATGCAGATTTGGTTTTGCTATCACGTATTAAAAATTATAGAAAAAGTATGCTTTATGAACTATTGTATAAAAATCGAACACTTGTTGATTATTTCGATAAGAACTTATCTATTTTTAGTATTAAAGATTGGCCGTATTTTTTGAGAAGACATCAAGAATATGATTATATGACAAGATATGATAAAGGAATTAAACCTGCGTGTGAGGATATCAAAAATGAGATTCGACATCGTGGTCCACTATGTTCTAGTGACTTTTCAAGGGATCAACACATTATTGGAACATGGGGTAGTAAATCAAGTCTAGCTCGTGCAGTTTTAGAGCATTTATACTTTACTGGTGAGCTTGCGATTCATCATAAAAAGGGAACAATTAAATACTATGACTGTATTGAAAATTGTATTCCTTTAAAATACTTGAATAAACAAGATCCAAATAAAGAACTTTTGGACTTTCAAACATGGCTAGTATTAAGAAGGATTAAGTCAGTTGGTTTATTATGGAATAAAGCATCTGATGCCTATCTTTGTATTAGTAGTCTTAAAGCCCCAGTACGTACTGTTATCTTTAATAACTTAATCAAACGAAATAAAATTTTTGAAGTACATGTTGAAGGGTGTAAAGAAAAATTGTATTGTGCAAAAGATGATATTTCAATCATGCAAGATGTACTACGGAATCCAAATTTAAAAAAGCGATGTGAATTCATTGCACCGCTTGATAATTTGATATGGGATAGAAAACTGATTAAAGAATTATTTAACTTTGAATATACTTGGGAGATATATACGCCTGAGAAGCAACGTAAATTTGGGTATTATGTCTTACCGATTCTTTATGGAGATGAATTGATAGGGCGCATTGAAGCTGTTTATACCAAGAAAACAAAACAATTGGTTGTTAAGAACATCTGGTATGAACCTAATGTTAAAGTAACACAAACACTAGAAAATTTAATAACTAAACAACTTAAAAAACTTGAGCAAATGAATCAAGAAGAGATTAACTAAAAAAAGTGACATTGTCACTTTTTTGTTTAACCTAGTTTTTCTTGATGTGTAGCGTATAGATATTCATCCATACAGTTAACGATACGATCTTTAATTAATGCTTCAGCGGTGCAAGGTATTATTCCTTCACGTACTTTAGTATATTGTACAGGCATGTATTGGCTTAATAAAGAATAAGGAATGCCTGCGCTATTGATATTGGTAAGTAGTGTTTCAAGAGAAGCTTGTACTTTTTCGTTTGGTAAGTAATAACGGCAACGATCTGAGAAACTATATTTACGTTTGAATGCAAGTTGTTGTGCATTACCATGATAATGTTTTTGCCAGTTTCCAGGGTTTTTAAGCATTACTTCTTCAAGCACTTCAATGAATTTTGAAGTTTTTGTTTTAGTTCCTTTGAATAATGCTTCTTCAATATTCGCTAATGCAAACATTGCTTCACGAGCAGCGAAAGTTAATCCAGGTCCAACTTTAAGAATGGCAATACCATCTTCAACCATTTCTTTTAAAGCAATCTTAGTTTGATAGTCAGTTGAATGACCTTCGAAAACTAAGTTTTTATATGACTTAAGTGATTTAGTTAATGTTTTAGCTTTTTTACGGTCATATTCAATAACTGTTGCATCACCAAACTCTACACCTGGTTGTACGACAACAGCAATAACATGATTCCAAGCTTCTTTTAAATCTTTTGAAAGGAAAGCTTCATGGAAAGTATTGATTGTTTGTTGGCAATCTTTAACTTTTGTAACTGCAACACCATCTTCTTCCTCTTGAGCACCACCAGGGATTGGTACTTCAGATCCAACAATGAATACAGGATGAAGTGCATTTGGTGATTTTTCTTTTAATTTTGCATATGCTTTTTCAGCAACTTCTGCAAGTTCAGCACCACGACGAGCGATGACTTCTGTTGATAACATTGCTTGTTGATCATCATCAGCAACTCTCATTGAAGTATCGATATGAATTTTAGTGAATCCTGCAAGAACATATAATTCGATGAGTTTGCTTGCTTCTTTCATTGCTTGTTTTTCATTAAGATGAGTCCAAGTTAATGGTCCTAAATGATCTCCACCTAGAATAATTCTATTCATTGGGAAGTTTACTTTTTTAGCGATTTTTTCTACAAACTTCATGAAGTCTTTTGGTTTCATTCCAGTGTAACCACCGTATTGATTTACTTGGTTGCTTGTTGCTTCAATGAGTACGATTGATTTTGTTTGTTTGCCACGTTCTAAAGCAGCTTCAATAACAAACTCATTTGCACTACATACAGAATAGATTCCTACAGGAACACCTTTCTTTTGTAGTTTAATCATTTGTAATAAAGGATGTTTTGTCATGTGTAGTCTCCTCTCACTTTATAGCTTAAGTGTATCATAAATAGCCAAAATGGTATTGTATAATCAATTAAATCATTTGCATTTTTTAATAAAATATTAGGAATTTCAACTATTTTGTTAAAAATAAATTGAGGTGATAACAATGGGACTTGTAAAAGAAATACCGTGTGAAGAAAGACCCCGAGAAAAAGCAGAAAAATATGGAATCAAATCTTTATCAAATGTGGAACTTTTAGCGATACTTATTCGTTCAGGATTTGAAGGTACATCAAGTTTAGAGTTGGCAGAAAATGTATTAAAGAAATCAAATGGTTTAACGTATTTATCACGATTAAGTATGCATGAATTATTTGAAATAAAAGGGATCAAGAAAGCAAAAGCAATTGAATTATTAGCGTGTTTTGAACTTGCGAAACGGATGACTTTTTGTGAGGCAACAAATCATGATGTGATGGATAATCCAAGTACACTCATTCAATGGTTAAAACTAGAATTAGGAAATGAGTTACAGGAGAATTTTTTGGTTGTTTATTTAAATGTCAAAAACTATGTCATCGGTTACAAGATATTATTTAAAGGAACGGTAGACAGTAGTGTAGTTCATCCAAGAGAGGTGTTTAGAGAAGCGTATTTGAAATCCTCGAGTAGAATTATCTTGGTACATAATCATCCGTCTACAGACTTATTGCCATCTCAGGCAGATATCGAAATAACCCAAAAACTAATTGAGTGTGGTGAGGTTACTGGGATTGAGGTTTTGGATCATTTAATTGTTTCAAATCAGAGTTATTTTAGTTTCAGATCAAAGGGTTTAATGTAATATGTAAATTTACTTTGGTTTTAAATGCGTGGTATTATTAATGGGGGATATGAATATGAAATGGACAGTAAAATTTAAGGAAAAGATAGAAGAAAGTATTACTCTAAATCGAATATTAAAATTGTTAGGAATTTTAGGAATAATTTATTTATTATCGCTAACATCACATGTCTGGATGACGGTAATTAAAACAATATTCAAAATACTTTTGCCGTTTATAATTGGATTTATCATTGCTTATGTGTTGTATCCAATTGTTCGATATTTAGATAAAAGAGGTATTACGAAGAAGATTGTGGTTCCTTTGATTTTTATCTTACTATTAGTTGGATTAGCTCTTCTTGTATTTACAGTAAGCCCGATGATTTATACACAAATGGCTTCATTTATAAATAGTTTAATTCAAGCGGTTAATAAATTATTTGAAATTTATAAAGAGAATAGTATGAATAATACAAATACACTTGTTCAAGAAGTATTTAAACAGTTTAATGTTTTATTAAATGAATCAAAGAATTGGTTACCAAATTTGAGTGCGTTATTACCACAAGTGTTTAATAGTTTTATAGGTTTCATGACAAATGCATTATTTGCGGTAATTATTTCTATTTATTTCTTATTAGAATATGAACAAATTACTAGCTATATTAATCGCTTAAGTGAAAAGTTTAATCCAGATTTACCTAAATTGTTTCAACTGATTGATCAACGTATTGGTATTTATCTTCATGGGTTACTAATATTAATGATGATTAAGTTTGTGGAATATGGGCTTCTTTATTACTTGATTGGTCATAAGGACTGGGTTGTTTTGGCTTTCCTATCATCGATTAGTTTATTGGTACCTTACTTTGGAGGTACTGTAGCTAATCTTATAGGTATTTTAACGGCACTTTCTTTGCCAACGTTTAATATTATTTGTTTATTAATTGGGATTGTGGTTCTATCAAATATAGATGCGTATGTAATTGAACCGTTTGTGCATATGAAAAATAGTAGAATACGACCATTATGGACATTATTCAGTATATTTGCAGGAGGAATTCTATTTGGCTCAATTGGCGTTATGATATCACTTCCTGTTTATATGATTATTCGTGTTATTATCGAATTCTATCGTGAAAAATTCGAGGGTGAAGCTAAGGAAACTTTATGATATAATCGTATAAGAAAAGAGGTTGAACATGAAGAAAAAATTAATCTTGAGTTTAATCCTTGCACTAATGCTAACTGCCTTAACAGGTTGTGATGTAAAAAAGATGCAAGTTGCATATACAGTCTATCCAGTAGGTTATTTAACAAATCGCTTAGTTGGAGATAAATTACAAGTAGTTTCAATACAAAATGATGAAATTGTACAACGAGCTACGCCAGTAGATAATTATCTTGATATTTTGGATTTATCTCAAACTTTATTCCATATTGGTTCACTTGAACCTTATTTATCTGTGAATTCAAAGGAAATTAAAGATTCTAAAGTTAAGACTAATGATTTATCAGTTTTGAATGCAATTTATAAATTTCAACGTTATACACCAATCAATGTAGATGGGTCAATTACTTATATTGAATCACCATATTACAAAGGTGAGGTATTTGCGAATGTTGACTCTTATGAAAAAGACTTGTATTTGTGGATGGATCCAATTGCAATGCTTAGCATGGCGAAGGATATTGAGAAGTGGTTATCAAGTACATATAGTGAAAATAGTAGTGTCTTTAAAGAAAACTTAGAAGCATTAGAGAAAGATTTAGTTCAACTTGATGCAGAATATCAAAAACTCGCAACTAAACTAATCAATGAAAATAAAGAAATTAAATTTGTATCAATGACTCCAAGTTTTGGAAACTGGCAAAAAGCGTATGGCATCCAAGTATATCCAATCGTATTATCTAAGTATGGTGGATTACCTACAGATGAACAATTACAAATCATTAAAGATAGAATTGTTGCGGATAATGTACAGTACATTGTTTATGAGCCAAACCTTCCAGAAGATATGGTTCAAATTCTTGAAACGCTTGAAAAAGATTTAGGGCTTAAACGTGTTACAATGAGTAACTTATCGTCATTAACATCAAGTCAACAAGAAGAAAACAAAGACTATATTTCAATCATGTATGAAAATTTAGCAATGCTTGAGTCAATGGCTACAGATATTCCAGTAGCTGTACAATCAAAAATAACAGCAACTGAAGGGCAACCGGATGAACAAATGAACGAAGCACATGATGATATTAATTAGCTAAAAATGGGAATGATTTCATTCTCATTTTTCTATATTTAAAGGTGCTTTCATGATAAAATGATACTGGAGGTTTTTATGAAAAAATTATTATTAGTTGATGGAAATTCAATGCTATTTAGGGCATTTTATGCAACAATTTACGGTAGACCAATGACAACTTCAACAGGATTACCGACAAATGCAGTTTTTGGATTTGCAAGCATGTTTCAAAAAGCATTAGAGCTTGTACAGCCAGAAGCGGTTTTAGTTGCGTTTGATTCAGGAAAACATACTTTCCGTCATGAAATATTTGAGGATTATAAAGGTGGACGTAAAGAAACACCAGAAGAGTTAGTTGTACAATTTGGATTAGTACGTGATTATTTGGATGCATATCATGTAAGACGTTGTGAATTAACATCAATTGAAGCAGATGATATCATTGGAACAATGAGCAAGAAATATCCAGATTGGGACATTAATATTCTTTCAAGTGATAGAGACTTGTTGCAACTGATTGATGATACAACATCTGTTTGGTTGATGAAAAAAGGAATTACTGAAATAGAAGAAACGACCGTAGATAGTTTAAAGGAATCTTTAGGAATTACACCTAATCAAATTATTGACTTAAAAGGATTGATGGGAGACGCTTCAGATAATATTCCAGGAATTCCAGGAGTTGGTGAAAAGACAGCACTAAAACTGTTAGCAGAATATGAAACGGTAGAAAATCTTTTGAATCATATTGATGACCTAAAAGGCAAACTAAAGGAACGTGTCGAAACATTCCAAGACCAAGCAAGATTGAGTAAACAACTTGCGACTATCAAAACAGATGTGGAATTACCAATTACTGTTGATGATTGTTTGTATACACCAGACTATGCTTCACTTGTGAGGTTTTTTGAATCTGTTGAAATGAATAGTATGGTTAAGAAATTTGAATCTTTTGTGGACTCAAGTGATGAAGTGATTGTAGAAGATAAGAAAGAGTTCAACCAACAAGAAGTAAAAGAAGTCCCACAAGAATTTTTAGTTGATGATGTTGTCCTTATATTGGATACAAACTGTGATCAACCTAACATTGCTGAAGTATCGGGATTTGTGATTGGAAAAGATGAACATGCCATATACATTGATATAGTAAATGCCCGCAAAGATGAAAAGTTTGTGAGTTGGCTAAAAAGTGAAAAACGCAAAATAACATTTGATTCAAAATTAATGTATCATTGTATGAACCGTATCGGATTAGAAATCAAAGGTGTTTATTTCGACACAATGATTGCAGTATTCTTATGCGATAGTACATTGACAAACTGGCAACGTATTAAGACAAACTATAATTTTAATGAGGAATTTACGACAGAAGATGTTTATGGAACATTTATGAAACCTAAACTTCCAGATGGTACTCAACAAGTTAAACATGCTTGTCAATTCGCAAATTATGTTATGCAGATGTATACAATTACAAAACCTCTTATTGAAGAATATGAGATGCAAGAATTGTTTTATAAAATTGAAATGCCATTATCAAAAGTTTTATTTGAAATGGAAGTTGAAGGAATACTTATTGATGAAATAGTGCTTGATGAAATATCAAAAGATACTTACCGTCAAATAGAAAGATTAACACAAACTATTTATGAACATGCAGGGGAAGAATTTAATTTGAATTCACCTAAACAACTTGCGGAAGTATTGTTTGATCATTTAGCATTACCAGCAAATAAAAAGAGAAGTACATCAGTGGATGTCTTAGAAAAACTTCAAGGGATACATCCGATTATTGATGATTTAATGGAATATCGCAAAGTACAAAAGATATATAGTACCTATGCTGAAGGTTTGAAAAAATATATTCAAGCAGATCATCGAATTCATACTATTTATAATCAATGTGCAACTCAAACGGGAAGATTATCAAGCAGTGATCCTAATCTGCAAAATATTTCCGTACGTGATGAACAAGCGCGAATTGTACGTAAAGCATTTATACCAACAAAAGATAATGTTTTAATCGCTTCAGATTACTCGCAAGTAGAACTTAGAATGTTGGCTCATATGGCTAATGAACAAGGTCTTATTGATGCGTTTAATACCAATCTTGATATTCATACTAAAACTGCAATGGATGTTTTTGGGGTGAGTAAAGATGATGTAGATTCTCATATGAGAAGACAAGCTAAGGCAGTAAATTTTGGAATTGTATATGGTATTTCGGATTTTGGATTATCACAACAATTAGGTATCAGTCGAAAAGAAGCACAACATTTTATTGATACCTATTTTGAGAAGTATCCAGGCATTCATGATTATATGAATAATGTCATTGAACAATGCAAAGAAAAAGGATATGTTACAACATTATTGAATAGACGTCGTGAAATAAAAGAGATTCATGATAAGAATCATATGGTACGAGAGTTTGGTAAGCGTGCAGCAATGAATGCACCTATTCAGGGTTCGGCAGCAGATTTGATTAAAATCGCGATGATTCATATCCAAAATGAAATTAAAACTAAAAACTTAAAATCGAAAATGATTTTGCAAGTCCATGATGAATTAATATTTGATGTTACCCAAGATGAAATTGAAATTATGAAAGAACTAATTCAAAACGGAATGGAACATGCAATGGAGTTAAAAGTTCCACTCGAAGCAGAATGCAAAGTTGGTTCTACTTGGTATGAGGCGAAATAATGCCAGAATTACCAGAAGTAGAAACCGTTGTAAGAACACTTGAACATCAAATTAAAAATCAACAAATTACAGATGTAGAAATATTATGGAACCGTATAATCGCATCTGATTTAGAAGAATTCAAAACTAAGATTATTGGTCAACATTTTAGAGAATTCAAACGCCGTGGTAAATATTTAATTTTCGTATTAGATGATTATATTCTTATCTCACATTTACGTATGGAAGGGAAATTCTTTCATGAAGATAAGCTAAAAGAAACAAACAAGCATATGCATGTAATCTTCACCCTAGGTAGTGGTAAACAATTGCGCTATCATGATACGCGTAAGTTTGGAAGAATGGAACTAGTACCATTGGATTATGATTTAACCAATTTTAAAGGGCTTGGACCAGAGCCGTGGGATGAAGCATTTAATAAAGAATATTGTTATAGGGAATTAAAGAAAAGAAGTGGTCCAATTAAAGGCGCACTCCTTGATCAAAGCTTTGTAGCAGGAGTTGGAAATATCTATGCCGATGAAATATGTTTTGCGATGGGTGTTGATCCTAGAAAATCATGTCGGAAAATAACTAAGAAAAACGCAGAAGATCTTGTTACGGCAACTAAGTCAATTCTTGAACATGCGATTTCACTAGGTGGAACAACCATAAGAAGTTATACCTCTTCATTAGGTGTAACAGGCTTATTTCAACTCGAAGTAAAAGTACATGGTAAAGAACATGAACAATGTCCACGATGCAATCATGAAATAAAGAAAATAAGAGTCGCAACACGAGGGACATATTATTGTCATAACTGTCAAAAGAGGTAAAATGAGAAAAGTCGCTATCACGGGAACAATTGGATCAGGAAAATCAGAATGTAGTAAGCTTATTCAAAAGCTTGGATTTTCTGTTTTTAACTGTGATGATGAAGTACATAAGATGTATTTAAATACTCATCCCGCATATCAAGAAATAGTTAAACTATTTCCAACATGTGTTTATGATGATGGTATTCATCGTAATGAAATAGCGAAAATTATTTTTAATGATTGGAATAAGAAAAAAGAACTAGAAGATTTGATATATCATTATTTGTTGCCACAACTACTTGGGGCTATGAAGAATGAGAAGATGATTTTTTTTGCAGAAGTTCCATTACTTTTTGAAAATGGTTGGGATAAATATTTTGATGAATGTTTACTTGTGAAAACAAAAGATGAGATTGCGATTGAGCGACTTATTCGATATCGTAATATGGATAAAGATGATGCTATAAAACGATTAACGAATCAAAAGAAAATATTTAATTCTTCAATACCAATAACAGTGATTAATAATGATAAAACAGTGATAGAATTAGAAGAACAGATTAATGATTGGATAGCACAAAGAGGGGGAAAGCCAGAATGCAACTAAAACCAAAAGACACATATCGTATAGAAACGGTTGATAGTTTGAATATTAGTTCAATGACTTCACTTATTTCTTTATACCAACCAATTATCGGACATGAAGCTTTAGTCTTTTATTTAACTTGTTGTGCAGAAGGTAGTAACCAAAGAACTTTGGAAACGCACCAACGATTATGTATCATTATGAATATGGACATACCAACGATTGAACGAGCAAGAAAGAAATGTGAACAGTTCTATTTAATTAGAACGTTTATAAAGTCTGACAATGATAAAGATACATATATTTATATTGTGAATCCACCACTTAGTGCTCAAGCATTTATGAAACATGATTTTTATTCTAGATATTTATGTAAACTAATTGGACAAAAACAATATGAATTAACATGTTCGAAAGTTATGAAACAAGAAACTAACAAACATGGATATAGTGATGTATCAGAACAATTTGATAAAAATCTATTAACAACATGGGATACTGAAAATGAAGTTCAATTTTCAAAGATTCAACCAAACTTCAATTTCTCAGATCAACATAATCACCGCAATAATTTCAATTATGAAGAACTATTTGCGACAACCAGTTCAATTGTTTTTCCAATAGAAACAAGAACAAAAGAGAACTTACAAATTATTGGTGAGTATGCAACATTGTATGGATTATCGGTAAGTAAGATTCGAATTTTAATTGGACGTTGTATAAATAATTCAACAAATACCTTTGATGTTGAACGATTCAAAAAAATATGTTCAACTCAAAATCCAGATGAAGTTACAACTACAAAAGATCCATATTTATTACCGCCGGTTGCTTTTTTACAACTTCGACAAGAAGGTGCACCAGTTGCATCAGTTGATCGTAAGTTATTAGAATATCTAAATTTAGATTTAAAATTACCTGCCGAAGTTGTGAATGTATTAATTGATTATGTCTTAAATATTAATGAGAATCGCTTGACGAAACGTTTTGTAGAAGTTATTGCGACAACATGGGTAAGAGAAAAGGTAACAACGAAAGAACAAGCAATGGCATTAACAAAGAAGACACCAGCATTTAAGAGTCAGCCAAACAAGAAGAAAGATGTTCTCCCTGATTACTATGAAAAAATGAAAGCCAAAGAAAAAGAAGAGACTTTGAATATCATTAGTGAAGAGGAAGAAGAAGAAATCGCAAAAAAATTGAAAGGATTGGGTGAATAAGATGAAACAAGTACAATTTGAGATTCCACAATTTTCTAAACACAACGAACTACCAACAAATCCATTAATTGAACAACTGAAAAAGAATGATCAAATTCTGGCATTTTTAAGAGAAAATAAATGTTCTGTTGAACTTGTGGAAAAGTATCCAATTAAATTCAATAAATGGCTAGAAGTAAAAATGACCTGTGAAGAATGTCATGGATTGAATTCATGTGGTCAACCTGTGCGAGGTCAATGGCTTGATTTAGAATGGAATGGTTTACTTACACCCGTATTAAGACCTTGCCGTTATCAATTAAAAGAAAATAAAGAACGTGCTCATATGAAAAATTATGTTGTCTGTGATTTAGCGGAAAATTTCCACATAATAAAAGTTGAAGACATTCAAATTCGTGGTGAAAGTAAAGAATACTTTGATGCTCTATTAAAAGTAGTTGAATGGTTGAAAAACCCAAAGGAACAAGGGTTGTATCTCTATGGGGGTGTTGGTGTTGGTAAGACATATATCGCCGCATGTGCTTCGAACTTCTTTGCTAGAAAAGGGAAAACAGTGGCGTTTGTGAATGTTCCAGAATGGATTAGTCGCATGAAGGGTAGCTTTGATGATATGGATGCGATGAATAAAGAAATCGGAAAAATCAAACGTGCTGATTTTGTAGTGTTTGATGACATTGGTGCGGAAAGTGTAACACCTTGGGTTCGCGATGATTTATTATTTCCAATTTTAAACAAGCGGATGGAAGAGAAAAGAATCACTTGGTTTACCTCAAATGAAGATTTTAAAAGTTTAGAAAATCATTTTAGAAATACCAAACAAAATGAGCAAGAAGAAATGAAAGCGGTTCGCATTTTAGAACGAATAAGAACCCTAAGTAAAGAATTCTTAATTCCAGGCAAAAATCGTCGAAATCATGAATAAATTTCATTCCATTTAGTAACGAATAATGATAGAATATATAAGGCTATAAAGGAGGCAGTTATGGTACGTAAGATTGGTATTTTGACATCCGGTGGTGATGCACCTGGTATGAATGCAGCAATTCGTGCGGTGACTCGTGTTGCGTTAGCAAATGGAATTGAAGTTGTCGGAATTCGTGATGGCTTTCGAGGTTTAGTTGACGGAACATTTGAAACTTTTACAAAGAGTAGTGTATCTGACATTTTGGATCGTGGAGGAACTAAGATTGGTTCTGCTCGTTTACCAGAATTTAAAGATATAGAAGTACAAAACATGGCAGTGAGCCAACTAAAGGCAAACGGCATTGATGCGATTGTGGTTATCGGTGGAGACGGAAGTTACCGTGGTGCACAAGCATTAACTAAATTAGGAATTAACTGTATAGGATTACCTGGAACGATTGATAATGATATTCCCGGTACTGACTTTACAATCGGTTTTGATACAGCATTACACACATGTGTAGATGCCGTGGATAAACTTCGTGATACATCAAGTTCACACCATCGTTGTTCAGTAGTTGAAGTAATGGGAAACCATTGTGGTGACTTAGCGGTGTATACTGCAATATCTTGCGGAGCTGAAGTTGTGATTACACCAGAGACGGGATATGATGAAATCGATGTATTAGAAAAAATTCGTTACCTAGATACAGCGGCAAAGAAAAATCATGCAATTGTTATTATTTCAGAAAAAATTACTGATGCAGATGGTTTAGCTCGTAAGATTTCCCAAAATACTGGGTTTTCAGGAAGAGCAACTGTCTTAGGACATATACAAAGAGGTGGAAGCCCAACTCCAACGGATCGTATCCTTGCTTCAAGAATGGGCGAAAAAGCAGTAGACTTACTAATGAATGATATTGGTGGTCATTGTGTAGGTATAATCGATAATAAGATTATCTCTGTGCCAATTGATGAAGCCTTAACACGACCAAAAGCATCAAGAAAACATTTATATCGATTATTTGATCGTTTAATTTAGGAGGAAGAATATGATCGGAAGAAAAACAAAGATTGTTTGTACAATCGGGCCAGCAAGTGAAACACCAGAAATGGTTGAAAAATTAGCACAATGTGGAATGAATATCGTGCGTTTCAACTTTTCACATGATACTTATGAAGGACATAAACGTAGATTAGATATGGTACGTGAAGTTTCAGACCGTATTGGAATTAATCTTGCATGTATGTTAGATACAAAAGGACCTGAAATTCGTTTAGGGGAATTTGAAAACGGTATTGAAAACTATACAAAAGGTGAAATTGTTAAAGTTTGTAAGAAAGAAATTATGGGAACACATGAACGTTTCCATATTCAATGTCCTGAATTATTTGATGATGTTAAAGAAGGAAACTATATCTTAATTGATGATGGTAAAATGAAGTTAACTGTTCTTGAAAATAATGGTGAAGAATTAACTTGCCGTGTTGAAGTTTCAGGACCTATCAAAACTAAAAAAGGATGTAACGTTCCAGGTGTTAAATTATCAATGCCATTTATTTCAGCTAAAGATGATTCAGATATTCGTTTTGGTTGTGAAAATGACTATGACTTTATCGCAGCTTCATTTGTTCGTCGTGCTGAAGATGTTCAATCAATTCGTAAAATCTTAATTGAAATGGGTAAACCAACAATTAATATCATCGCTAAAATCGAAAACCAAGAAGGATTTGATAACCTTGAATCAATTCTTGAAGTTGCGGATGGTGTCATGGTTGCTCGTGGAGATTTAGGTGTTGAAGTTCAAACTCAATTCGTTCCTATCTACCAAAAACAAATTATAAAAATGGCTAACAAAATTGGTAAGCCAGTTATTACTGCAACTCATATGTTAGATTCAATGACTGCAAATCCACGTCCAACTCGTGCTGAAGCAAGTGACGTAGCTAACGCGGTTCTTGATGGTAGTGATGCAGTTATGCTATCTGCTGAAAGTGCTGCTGGTGAATATCCAGTTGAAGCATGTACAATGATGGCTACAATTTCAGAAGCAGTTGAAAAAATCATTCCTTACCGTGAACGTTTAGATTTATCTAAAACTTCAAGTAAGAAGACAATTCAAGATGCAATTGGAATTGCCGTATCAGATGCTACTTTAACACTTGAAAATGTAGGTGCTGTTGTTGCCTTTACACAAGGTGGAACTACAGCTCGTCGTATTTCTAAATTCAGACCATGTGTACCTATACTTGCAGTTACATTTACAAAAAGTACACAAAGAAAACTTCAAAGCTATTGGGGAGTTACTCCAATTCTATCTGATGTTCATAACGAACTTACAAATGATGATGAATTAGCATGTACAATTGCTAAAGCTTATGGAATTAAACCAGGTCAATTAATTATTATTACTGCTGGTTATCCTACAGGTGAAGGTTCAGCAAATATGATGAAAGTAATAGAAGTAAAATAAAGTAATGAAAACATCAAGAAATTCTTGATGTTTTTTTGTGTATTACTTTTTAAATTTTGAATTTTCATAGTTATATTCAATGCTAGTACCAGCAACTACATCATCTATTTTATTAAGAATAAGCCAATCATCCATATTTGTTTGATGACTGAACTGTAGTGGGGGAACTTCTTCAACATTTTTAAATGCGATAAGACAAATACATTTGCGGTGCCAACGTTCTTTTTGTTTCTCTGTTAGTTGAAGTTGAACCTGATTAGTTTCTAAAATTGCATTGATTTCATCTTCGCTTAATTTAGTATAATTTTCTACTTTACTAACAATTGCTTTAGCATATATTTGCTTTGTTCCTTTTTCCATGAAGTAAAGTACTTCGTTTTCAAAGACACGGCTATGTGGAATCTTACGACCAGCTGCAGCACGTATAACCATTGTCTTTTTCTTATTTAAAATTAAATCTAATTCTCTTTCACCTTTTTTACCAGTGTTATCACAATATACTAAATGTTCCATTATTCATCTTTTAAGATTGGTATCCAAAGTTGACTATGATAAGAATCGCTAAAGGTATTGCCTTCACCATACCACTCTAATTCAGGGCAATTAGCGTGTTTGAAGGGATATTGAATAATCCATTCTTCATTTAAATAGCGCCAACCATCTTGGATTGCTTTTGGTATAACACCATAACAATCAAATACAGCCCAAGTACATTCAGGAATGATTATTTCTTCAAATGAATCAATATTCAATGAAGTTGAATTAGTCATGATAGCATAAGTTAGGGTATTTTCTTCCTGATTGAAATCAAGAGTGAGACCAAATACACCATTAATTTGTCCATCATTTAAATGGTTTAGTTTTGAAAAAGTTCCATCTCTAAAACATTCAATCCAAAATCCGGGTATCTCTTCAAAATGTTGATTGTTATCACAGGTGATATGTCGTGTTTTACCAAGAAGTCGGAATGAAGGTTTAGCTTGCAAGCTCCAAGAGTATTTCTCATTTACATTGATTTTCATTTTGGGAAAGACTTCTAAAGGAGTGTTATTTTCTCTAGCCTCAGTAGGTGAAACGCCATGAAATTTACTAAATGCTTTTGTAAAAGAAGTAGGTGAATCATATCCATATTTGTAGGCTAAATCAATAACTTTAATGGGTGAACTTTTTAGGTCGTAACCAGCAAGCGTTAACTTTCTTGAACGTACATATTCACTAAAACTTATTTTATTCATGTAAGAGAATACTTTTTGAAAGAAATCAAAAGAGCATTCCGCAATCTTTGCGATTTCGTTAGAATCTATTTCTTCTTCGGTTCGTTGAAGATGATTTTCTACATAGTCAATTATGAGTGTTAATTTATTATTCCAATCCATATATTTTCCTTTCATGTGTTTATTTTAACATTGCATTCTTGTTGCTTCATCTCATTTTTGGTACTGCTTGGATAAGTCAAAAAGAAACTAGTTTTCACTAGCTTCTTTTGCTTTTGGAGTTTTATTTTTTCTTGAAGCGGCTTGCATTGCTTGCATCGCTGCTTTTTGATTAAGTATAACTGGAATTACAATTGGATTACGATTTGTTTTCTTGTATAAAAATGGTTCTAATGATCCACGAATACAATTCTTTAGTTCTCCAAATGTTGTACGTTGTTCCATTCGCTTTTTGAGGGAATCGTATACAACTAATTCAGCTTCCTTCAATAGTGTTTGACTTTCTTTAATAAATACAAATCCACGGCTGACTATATTTGGTCGGCATAAGATTTTATTATAGCGAGAATCAATTGTGACGATAACTGCAACTAATCCATTATCTGCAAGCAATTGTCTATCTTTAATTACTGAAGTAGATAAACCAGAAATATCATTACCATCAACGTAGATATCATCTGTTTGAATACGTTCATCACTTTGGAAACATTCGCCATTACGCAGGATGACACGGTCACCATTACTACAAATGAAACAGTTTTCTCTAGGCACACCTGTTTCAACAGCAGTATCTGTATGTTGAACTAACATCTTATATTCACCATGAATAGGCATGAAGTATTTTGGTTTAATCAATTGAAGCATTAATTTTTGTTCTTCTTGTGAAGCGTGACCAGTTGTATGTAGTGAAGTTAGTGGTGAGTTCACAAGAACATTCGCTCCAACTCTAGTCAACTGATTAACGACAGCACCAACACTTGTTGTGTTTCCTGGAATAGGGCTACTTGAGAAGATAACTGTATCCCCAGGAATAATCTTAATGAAACGATGCGTTCCATTGGCTATTCTACTTAAGGCAGCTAATGGTTCTCCTTGAGAACCTGTACATACGATACATATTTTATTAGCGGGTAGTGTGTTTAGTTCATGTGGTTGAATAAAGTGGCTCTTATCAATTTTGATTGTGCCTAGTTTTTGACCGATTTCAACGACGTTTTCCATTGAACGACCAAATACCGCAACTTTTCTTCCACACGCTACTGCAGCCTCTAGAATTTGTCCTACACGCAATACGTTACTTGCGAATGTAGATACTAGTAAACGACCTGGTGTTTTACGCGTTTGTTCAAGAATTGCTTGCGCTACTTTTTTCTCAGAGATGGAGAATCCAGATACTCCAGAGTTTGTAGAATCACTTAATAAGATAGTAACGCCAATTTGTCCGATGTAAGCCATCTTTTGGTAATCTGAATTAGAACCAATTGGTGTTAAATCGAATTTAAAATCACCTGTATGAACAATACGACCATTCGGTGTATTGACTAACACCCCAAGTGAATCTGGAATACTATGTACAGTATTAAAGAATCCAACCGAGAAATTCTTCGTAGAAATGCGTGTTTCATCATTAATTTCTACAATCTTACAAGCTTTTGTAAGTTTTCTTTCTTCTAGTTTTTTATTGATTAATGCAGCCGCAAATTTAGGTGCATAGATTTTATCAAAACGTAATGTTTGAAGTAAGAAGGGTATTCCTCCAATATGATCTTCATGACCATGTGTTATAATTAATGCCTTAATTTTTGCTTGATTTTTAACAATGTAACTATAATCTGGTATAACGTAATCAACACCTAATAAATTTTCCTCAGGGAATCGTATTCCTGAATCAATAATAATAATTTCATTATCGTGTTCAACACAATACATGTTTTTACCAACTTCACCTAAACCACCTAAGGCATAGATAGCTGTATCAGTTGATGGATTATATATTTTATTTTCTACTTTTTGTTCGTCTAATACTAGTTTTTGTTTTCGTGTTTTAGACGATTTTGAATTTGTTTCTTTCATTTTATCCTCATTTCTTAAATTACTTGTGCACCAGGAATTGGTTCAAAAGGGTTTTCTTTGTTTATCGTATCGTAAAATAGAACACCAGAGAAGTGATCAATTTCATGTTGTAAAACAATAGCTAGATAACCATGGGCACGTATTGTAATCGTTTTATTTTGTAACATATCGAAAGCTTCAACCTTAACTCTTGCGTGACGAGGCACAAATCCTTCATGAACACTTTCAACGGATAAGCAGCCTTCACCACCTTCTAGGTAAGCTTTTTGGACAGAGTAAGAGATTATCTTAGGATTTACTAATGCATATTCATAATGCACTTCATTTCCATTTTTATCAATATCTGTGCACACAATTGCGGTTAATTGTTTGGGTACACCAACTTGAATAGCAGAAATACCTACAGCAGGGCGTAAATTCTTTGCTTCTGCAATCTCAGGAATAGTAGATTCTTTAACATATCTTAACATATCTTCCATAAGTTCTCTATCTTCTTGCTTCAAAGGTAGAGAAACTACAAAAGATTTATCTCTAATTTTAGGGTCATTGTCTTTGATGATTGTATTATTATTTATTTCCATATTAAAACCTCATATTCTATTTTACCAAATTTTTGAGATTTTTAAAGATAAATGTTCTAAAAGTAGACTATTTTTATGATAAAATATTTTGAGAGGTGAAATCGTGGAAAAGAAAAAGAAATCTGGCGCATTAAGAATGCCATACCTATATGATCGATATATTCACTTTTCAACTCTTATCCTTGTATTATTTGGACTAGTTATGATTACTAGTGCTTCTATGGGATTAGCGGCAGGGAATACAATGTATTTGGTGAATGTTGTCGCAAAGCAAATCGTATTTACAGTTGTTGGATATATTGCAATGTTAATTGTAGCGAAGATATTTACGTTTCAACGTTTAAGAGATAACATATCATTAATTGTAATTGCGACATTTATTTTCTTAATTATTACACTAGCATTCTCTTCAGTAGGGGGAGCTAAGGCATGGATTCGTATTCCTATGCCAGGTGGAGAAGTAACAATTCAACCTTCGGAATTTGCGAAGATATCAATTATGTTAGTTGTGGCAGCATATCTATGTGACTTAAAGAGTAAAAAACCGACCAATTGGGAGTTAATTAAGACACCAGTTATTATTGTAGGAATGTTTGTCTTGATTGTCGCAATACTTCAATCAGACTTTGGATCTGCAGCAATTATGGCAATGATTGCCTGTGTTGTTTTTCTAATACCTCAGCATCCACAACTGGTAAGAGCCCAGAAATTAATTTTCTGGATGATTATTTTGGCGGTTGTTGGCGTTTTCTTTTTATTGAGTCCAATAGGAGCAGAATTTATTCAACATTTGCCACTCCAAGAATACCAAAAATCTCGTATTACTTCGGCGATAAACCCATTCTCAGATAAGTATGGAACAGGATATCAATTGGTTAATGGACTTGTATCGTTTGCTTCAGGGGGATTCTTTGGCGTAGGTTTTGGAAACTCTGTTCGTAAATATACAAATTTCCCAGCTGCCAATACTGATTTTATTTTAGCGATTGTTGTAGAAGAGTTAGGATTTTTAGGATTCTTAGTTATCTTTATCTTTTACGGGATTATTATTTATCGTTTATTCAAATATGCGTTCAAAATGAAGAGTGAAAAAGGAAGAGTTATTTTAATAGGAACAGCCATGTATCTCTTATTTCACTTTGTATTGAATGTAGGTGGAGTTACAGGTTTAATACCACTAACAGGGGTGCCTTTGTTGATGATTTCTTATGGGGGATCAAGTACAATGGCTATCATGGTTGCGATTGGTGTTTCACAAGCTGTAATTTCAGGATTTAGGACGGGTGCAATCGAATGAGAATTGTGGCAGGAAAACATCGTTCAAGAATTTTAAAAACCTTACCTGGAGAAAATACTCGACCAACATTAGACAAAGTAAGAGAAGGGGTGTTCTCCTCTATCGGACCTTACTTCGATGGTGGTTGTGTTTTAGATCTTTTTTCGGGTTCTGGAGCAATCGGTCTTGAATGTATATCACGCGGTATGGATTTTGGAATATTTGTGGATAATAGCCATGATGCAATCAAGATTATTCAAGAAAATAGTAAGATGTTAAAAGAAGAGGAAAGAACACAGTGTTGGAAAATGGATTATAAACGAGCGCTTCAGCAATGTGTTTCTCAAAATAAAAAATTTGATTTAATCTATTTAGATCCTCCATATTCAAAGATATCTGTATCAGAGATTCTTACGTTTATAGATGAGAATAAATTGTTAAATAAGAATGGGATTGTTATTTCGGAAACATTAAAAGATGAAGATGTTGCGTATGAATATCAATCATTTACTAAGAAAAAAGAACTAAACTATGGTATTACAAAGATAAATATCTTTAAAGAAAAAGAGGAGTTAGTATGAGTATTGCATGTTATCCAGGAAGTTTTGACCCAATTACCAATGGTCATTTAGATATTATTCGTCGTGCAAGTAAAATGTTTGATGAAGTATATGTAACAATTATGGTTAATCCAAAGAAAAAAGTTACGTTTTCACAAGAAGAACGTAAAGAGATGATAGAGAAATGTGTAGCTAATTTAAAAAATGTAAAAGTTGTAATTGGTCAAGGGTTAACGGTCGATTTCGCAAGGCAGTTGGGAGCAGTTTCACTAATAAGAGGAATAAGAGCGGTTGCTGACTATGAATATGAACTTCAACAAGCGACAGCTAATATGATGTTGAATGATGAAATTGAATCTATTTTCTTTGTTGCAAGACCAGAGTATTCTTTCTTAAGTAGTTCAGTTGCTAAAGAAATTGCAATAAATGGTGGCGATATAAGTAAATTTATTCCAAGTGAAATCAATGATTTTGTTTTACAAGAACTACGTAAATAAGGTGAAAAGGTGAAATCCTGTTGTTTGTAAGTCAAATAATAGGATTTTTTTGTTGCGAAAGTACAAGAAAGTTATATAATATAACATATGTTATATAACGATTGTTATATTATAAAAAGGAGACTGTATGCCAAAATTAAAGAGGATTAGTCGTGAGAGAATAATGGAAGGTGCTTTGAGTATTATACAATCCAAAGGTCTTGCAGGTTTAAATGCTCGAAGTCTAGCAGGAGAACTGAATTGTTCAACACAACCTATTTATTCAGAATATAAGAATATGGATGAGTTGAAAGGCGAATTAAAAAAGGAAGCAGAAATTACGTATAAGAAATGTGTAAACTATTATCTCAATGAAACAAGCTATCCTTCTTATTTGAGTGTAGGTATGGGATATGTTAAGTTTGCGAAAGAACATAAAGGGTTATTTCAATATCTTTATATGCAACCACAAGAAAATAAAGGTCAATTATTTGAAGATATAAATGAAAAAGAGATTCAAACTATTTTAGTTGAACAATACAAATTATCGCTACATGACGCAAAAAATTATCATACTGAAATGGCAATTTATACATACGGACTTGCGTGTGCATTAAATGTTGATCATATTCAAATAAGTGAAGAAGAGATTGCGGAACATTTAAAAATTCAATTTAAAGCATTAATGCTAATTTATAGAAATGAAGAGGAAATAAAATGAAAATCATTATTATCGGTGCAGGACTCGCAGGATTATCAGCAGGAATATATGCAAGAAAAGCTGGATACGAAGTTGAAATTTACGAAAAGAATAATTACGCAGGAGGATTGTGTACAGGTTGGACACGTAAAGGAAGTTATATTGAAGGGTGTATTCATTGGTTAACTGAATCTAAAACGGGTGACCTTAATCAACTATGGCATGAAATAGGTGCTTTAGATGACACAGTTAAAATCTACGATGGTGACTCTTTCTATGAAGCGAATATTAATGGCCATAAAATAAATATGTGGACAGACATCGAAAAATTAGAGAAGGAACTAAATCACTATGCAACACCAAATGATAAAAAAATAATCAAGAAATTTATAAATAGTATTAGAAAGAGTATGAATCATGCATCAGTACCATCTAAAAAAGCTTTTCATTTATGGACAATGATGGAAGGTTTGAGTTATGGAATAAAGATGCTTCCACTTATAAAAATGATGAATCAATATGGGAAACACTCTATTAAAGAATTTAGTCAACAGTTTGAAAGTGAAGAATTAAAATTCTTTTTCGCTAACGCAATGATTCCAAGTAACTATAGTGCATCATCTTTAATAGTTACTTTAGCAGGATTGTTAGTAAAAAATAGTGGTGTTCCTGAGGGTGGATCAAAACCGCTAATTGAAAGAATAGAAAAGAAATATATGAGTCTGGGTGGAAAGTTATTTTTGAATAGCGATGTCGAAGAAATACTAATAGAAAATGAATTAGCGTGTGGTATACGATTAAGTGATGGAACGATTCATCAAGCAGATTATGTTATTAGTGCATTAGATGTTCATTATTTAACAAAACAACTTTTGAAAAATAAATATGAAATCAATGAAATCATAAAACGTGATCAAGATAAAATTAAAAATCCTACATGTAGTTTAATTACGGCAATTTATCGAACGGATGCAGATTTAAGTAAAATGGGACAAACTTCATTTTATAAAGTGAACCCATATGAAGTGCTAGGGGAGAAATATGCTAGTATTGGAATTAAACATTTTGGGTATGAACCAACATTGATTCAACAAGGTAAAACTGTTGTTCAAGTAAATAGTATTACAAATGAATCACAATTTGAAAAAGTTGAAAGAATGAGCAAAGAAGAATACAAACAATTCAAACAAGAAATATCAACACAATTCAAAAAAATTGTTCTTGAAACAGTGCCTGAAATGATCGAGTTAGAAGAATTAGATGTTGTAACGCCAAAAACATATGGTAATTATGTCAATGCATACAAAGGGTCTTTCATGGCATATGCAATGACGCCTAATAATAAGCAAATGAATATTATGAACAATGTTTTACCAATCAAGAATTTGGTTATCGCAAGTCAATGGCAAATGACTCCTGGGGGAACTCCAGTTGCAGTTGTTCAAGGAAAATTTGCGATACAAACAATCCAAAATTTGGAAAGTAAAAAATGAAGGTAAAGGAAGTAAATTATGTCAGCTGTGGTAGGAGTTTATTTTAGTGGTACTGGGAATACTAAATTTTGTATCGAAAAATTTGTATCGGAAATTGATATAGATGCAAACTGTGTTTCAATTGAAGATAAGAACTGTATCAATGAAATACAAGCGAATAATTTTATTGTTTTAGGATATCCCGTATTTTATAGTTCTTTGCCAAAAATCATGAAGAATTTTTTAATAGATAACAAACAGTTATTTAAAGGGAAATCAATATTTATCATAGCAACGATGGGATTGTTTAGTGGTGATGGGGCAGGTGTAGCAGCACGACTACTAAAAGAAGTAAATCCAGAAATTATTGGCGGCTTACACGTGTTGATGCCAGATAGTATATGTGATGAAAAAGTATTAAAGAAATCAAGCGATGATAATAAACAAATTATTCAAAAAGCATGTGAGAAGATATCGATGGCTACCAACAAAATTAAGGGCGGATTGGCACCACAGGAAGGTCTAAGTAAAAGTGAACAATTAATGGGCTTATTTGCCCAACGTTTATGGTTTGGGCATATGACTAAGAATTATTCATCGAAGTTAAAAATAAGCGAAGAACAATGCATCGGTTGTGGTAAATGTGTTAAATTATGTCCGATGAATAATTTAATGTTTACCAATTCTACAGTATCGCAAAAAGGGTTATGTACACTTTGTTATCGTTGTGTAAATGCATGTCCAAAACAAGCAATAACATTGCTTGGTAAAAAAGTAATTCAACAAAATAATAGTAAAGATTACCAGTAGATTTATAGGAGAGAGTATGAAAAAAATCGCAATGTTTTCGATGGGAACACGTGGTGATATACAACCATATCTAATTCTGTCCAAAGAATTGATGAACCATGGTTATGATGTAGTATTAGGTACACATCCATGTTGGAAGGATTTAGTAGAGAGTTATGGCGTAAACTTTGTCAGTGTTGGTCCCAACATCAGTATAGAAGATGAAGCCGCAAAGATTCGTGGCAAAAGTAAAAATCCAATGATGAGTATGTTGAAAACAATGAACTTTGTATTCAAACTTATTGAAAATTCAACTACTGAAATTTATGAATGTTGTAAAGGAAAAGATTTAATTATCGTATCGCACAGTCAGATGGGAGCAACAGAAGCAGAAGTACTAGGTATTAAAACAATCAATGTAACACTCCAAACAGAAATGATACCAGAAGTAAAAAAAGAAAAAACAATTAAGGATAAATTAATTGCATCAATAATTAATCCGTTTATGGTAAAGCCATATAATAAAATAAGAAAAAAGTATAATTTGAAGAAAGTAAAATCAATGGATCAAGTTATGTCTAAAGATTTGAACTTAATTCCAATTAGTCAGATGATGCAGGAAACAAATACTTATTGGGATACTAAAAATAAAGTAGTGGGGTATTGGTTTACAGATGATGAGGTATTTACTCCATCAAAGGATTTAGAAGAATTTTTAAATAAAGGGGATAAACCAATTATATTGGCACTAGGCGCTATGTCGTTTGAGAGTAAAGAAGAAGTGGATAAACTGAATTGTTTTATAGAAGCATTTACTAGCACTAATAAACGTGCAATCATTCAAGGATTTAAGAAATCACTAAAGCAACTTTCTCTTCCAGAAACAATGCTTGCGATAGACTCAGTACCACATAGTTGGTTATTTAAACAAGGATATGCAGTTATTCATCACTGTGGTTTTGGGACGTCAGCATCTAGTCTTATTTATGGAATTCCATCTATTTGCATTCCTCATGTATTAGATCAAGTTGGATTTGCACAAAAACTACTAAAATTGAATGTTACACCAAATCCAATTTTAATTGGTGATCTTACAAAAGAAAATCTTGTACAAAGAATTAATGATTTGGATGAAAACTATAGGATGTATGTAGAGAAATGTGTCCATATATCTAAGTTAATCAAAGAAGAGGATGGATTGAATAGAACAATTGAACTCATTGAACAGGTTATTGGAAAATAATCTTATGAAGTTTGTAATATTTTTAAAGTGAATTTTTGGGTAGATAAACAAAGCGTTATCTTCTATGATAACAACTAAAAATAGTGCTGGAGGAAATTATGAAAAAAATCAAATGGGATTATTTAAATTATGCTATGCTTGCTTTCTTAGGACTAGGGTTAGAAATGGGATTATTGCTCTTTGTTGAACCTTTTGTTTTTAGTGGGACGATTATGAGTCAATACTCTTCACTTCAAAAAATTATTCATTGGGTAGCTACGATAATTTTGTGGATATGTATGATTGTATATATCGTTGTCGATTTGAAGAAGGTAAAAAAATTCGATGTGCTCAATTACACCAAACCTAGTTATAAAGGGATTGTGATAAGTCTAATCCTAGTAATCATCTGTATTGGAATGAATTATTATGATTGGCACACATTAAAAATCATTGCAGAATTTCAAAGCAAAAGTTTCATTCTTTTTATATTTCAATATCTGTATTACTTTGTGGAAATTGGTTTAGTGTTACTTATATTAATATGTGGTCAAGCTTTCTTTGAAGAAAACTTTCAACAAACAAAAGGAATTCCATATGGAGGACTTGTTCTTTGTTTTACTTGGGGTATTGTTCATTACTTGTCAAAAGGATCATTATCTACAGCAATTGTAGTTATGATTTATTCAATTCTTTTTGGATTGATTTATACAAACATGAAAAAGAATACGTTGTGGTCGTATCTTTTGATTTTATTCGCATTTATTATTTAGTTGTGATGAATACCTTTAATCAATCTTAGAATTAATCTCATTTCAAATAAGTAAGTTCAATAAGTTGTAAGACAAATACTTTATTTATATGGAAATAATAGATTGAACTTTTTTTTAATTTGAATTTAATGATATAATTGTATGGGATAAATATGTTAGTAAAAATTAATAAAAGCAGTGAAAAGAATAAAATTAAGATTGAAAAAGATAGGAAAAATAAATATGATAAAGTATAGAAAATTAGAAGATAAAGATATAGATTTATTTAAGAAATGGTTAAAAGAACCACATGTTGCTGCATGGTATGAAGATCCTGAAGACTGGATTATGGAAGTTGAAAAAAGAAAGAGTGAATTTAGTTGGTTGCATCATTTTATAGTGGAGATTGATGATGTACCTTTTGGCTTTTGCCAATACTATGAATTGAAAAATAGTGGTGAAACATGGCATGGTGATACTAGTTTAGAAGGAACATATAGTTTAGATTATTTGATTGGTGAAACTCAATTCTTAAATAAAGGATATGGGAAACAGATCATTCAAGGATTAACTAAAATGATACAGCTGCTTCCAAATGCGCAACGGGTATTGGCTCTTCCAGATGTAAAGAATATACCATCATGCAAAACATTTGAATCATGTGGTTATTTGTTTGACGAAAAAAATGAAATGTATCAGTTTGAATTCAAATAGTGAATAAATTAAAAACTCTTTGTAAGCATGTGTTTACAAAGAGTTTTATTTAAATAAAAATAGTACTTCTATTGGTGTTTTTACTACTCTAGATATATCGATCGCAAGCTTTAATGAAGGATTATACTGCGCTTTTTCTAACCGCATAATCGTTTCTCGTCGAACACCAACTTGCTCAGCGAGTTGTTCTTGGGTGAGTCCTGCAAGTGTGCGATATGTTTTAAGATTACAGATGAATTCATTTTCCATGCATTATACCTTCGTCTCGTATTTATATAGCAAATACTTACTCAAGAACAGTACAAGGGCATAAATACAAGAAACACTTAGAATCATGAAAACAGCACTGAGTTCGGTATTTTGTTTAAATAATCCCATTCCTATTAACCAAATCATAATAAATAGAAGAGAAAAACCAGTTTTATATGCATTTAGTTCTGCCTTCTTTTCGTTCTCTTTATATAACTCATCTTTTAATGTGTTTGATAGTTTACCTTCATAAAAGAAACTAAAGAATCCAAAAAAGATAAAGAATATAAAAGGAAAAATAACTTTCATCGTTGAATAGGTGTAGAAACCAGCAAATCCAACAAATCCTAAAAAGCCAAAGTATCCCCAATTTGCAGAAAGCTGTCTTGTGTGTGTATTATCTTGATTCTTATTCTTCCAGACAAATCTGAACAGTTCAAAAAATAGGAAAATTACATAGACAATGACTAATAAACAAGAAACAATCATAGGAATATCTTTCAATGTAATTTCGAATGTTGAGAAATCAGTAGGAACAACAAGACGACTTTCATTAAAATAGATAGAATACATGATTGAAAGTAATAGAAGTATGATGCTACAGATACCAGAAAAGATGATTATTTTGAATTTGTGGTTTTTCATAACTACTCCTTAAGTGATATATTTGTCACAATATGATACAAATATATCACTTTTTCATGAGAAGTCAATAGATTGATAAATGGAAATAAACATAGCACAAGTAGGTATATAACCATTAAATCAAGTGTAAATGACAGCGATGATAATGTTAAAAAATGCTTTAAATAAAGGATATTTTGATAGGGATGAAAATAATGTAAAAAATTAGCACACATTTGTTGACAGTGCTAAAATGTTGTGATATTCTATTAGCAGACATTGAGAAAGAGTGCTAATTAGAGGAGGTGGAATCATGCTAACACAACGTCGAATTGATATCTTTAAGGCAATTGTAGATGAGTTTATTCAATCTGCAGAACCAGTTGGATCTAAGACTTTAATGGAAAAGTATGAACTACCTTATTCTAGTGCAACGATTCGCAATGATATGCAATTCCTTGAAGAACTTGGATATTTAGAAAAAACACACACATCAAGTGGACGTATACCAAGTACCCAGGGGTACAAGTTCTATTGTGAAAATTTACTTGAAGTCAAATTGGATCAAAAGATGGAAGTAGCCATTAAGGAGTTGTTTAGTGATCGTCAGTTGAACTTAGATGAAGCAATTAAGCAAAGCTGTAACATGTTATCACAAATGACTAATCTTACTTCGGGAGTTTTAGGACCCGATGCATCCATGCAACGATTAGAACATATTAAAATATTTCCAATCAATGAAAGAAGTGCTGTCTGTGTCTTTATAACAGATAGTGGGTATACTGAAAATCGTACATTTAATTTCCAAGATGATGTTTCTCTAGAAGATATTGAACATTGTTGTGGTATCCTAAATGATCGATTAAGAGGAACTTACATTCAAGATGTTGTTGATAAGATGCAAGCATTACGTCCAATACTTTCGGAAAACGTAAAACGTCACGAGATATTGTTCCAAGCATTTGTTAAAGCATTTATGAAATTTGCGAGTGAGAATGTTTATTTCTCAGGGCAAAACAAATTATTATATCAACCAGAATTTTCTGATATTGAGAAATTAAAACAATTGATGACAATGATGGAAAACAATACATTGTGGCGACAACTTGGAAAACAATCACAAGAACTTATCGTTAAGACGCAAGATGGTTCAGAACTTATGTGGCTTGATGATGTTGCGGTAGTTACAAGTAAATTTAGAGTGAGTGATAATGAAGAAGGACAACTGATGATTGTAGGTCCATCACGAATGGATTATGATCGTGTTACTTCATTGTTAGAATATGTGTCAAGCACGATTGAGAAAATCTATGGAAGTGGAGGAAAACATGGAAGATAAGAAAAAAGAGAATTGTGAATGTGAAGAAGAAGTTTGTGCATGTGATAAACATCAAGATGAGGTAATCGAAGAACACGATAAACCACATCCGCATGAACATCATGAACATCTTCATGGTGAGCATGACAAACACAAAGAAATGAAACATAAAAAACCAGAGGTTCATGAAAAGGAATTAATTGATTCATTAAAAGAAGAAATTGAAAAACTTAAAAATGATTACGCTAAAGCATATGCTGACACAGAAAATATGCGTAAACGTCTTCAAAGTGAATTTGATCAAGCAAAGAAATATCGTATTCAAAGTTTTGCACTGGATGTATTACCAGCAATAGACAATTTAGAAAGAGCATTACAAACACCACCGACAGAAGAAACTGAAGGTTATCGTAAAGGTGTTGAGATGATATACAATCAATTGTTGGATGCCCTTCATAAAGAAGGTGTTGAAGAAATTGAAGCCAATGGGTTACCATTTGATGCCAACTTCCATCAAGCTCTAATGGCAGAACATGTTGAAGGTATAGAACCAGGAATGGTCGTGGAAGTACTTCAAAAAGGATATAAATTAAAAGATCGCATATTGCGTGCTAGCATGGTAAAGGTTAGCGACTAGGAGGAAAAATTTATGGGAAAAATCATAGGAATTGACTTAGGTACAACAAATAGCTGCGTTGCAGTTATGGAAGGAAATGAATCAAAAGTTATTACAAATCCAGAAGGAAATCGTACTACTCCATCAGTAGTAGCTTTCAAAAATGGAGAAAGAATTGTTGGTGACGCTGCAAAACGTCAAGTTGTAACAAACAAAGATACAATTAGTTCTATTAAACGTTTAATGGGTACTGATGAAAAAGTAACACTTGAAGGAAAACAATATACACCACAAGAAATTAGTGCAATGATTCTTCAATATATGAAGAGTTATGCAGAAGCATATTTAGGTGAAAAAGTAGATAAAGCAGTTATCACTGTTCCTGCTTATTTCAATGATGCTCAACGTCAAGCTACAAAAGATGCAGGAAAAATTGCTGGTCTTGAAGTAGAACGTATTATTAATGAACCAACTGCTGCAGCACTAGCATTTGGTATCGATAAAACAAATCAAGAACAAAAAGTATTAGTATTCGACTTAGGAGGAGGAACATTCGATGTTTCTATCCTAGACTTAGCAGATGGTACATTTGAAGTATTAGCAACTGCTGGTGACAACAAACTTGGTGGAGATGACTTCGATAATGTTGTAGTTGACTGGATGGTTGAAGAATTCAGAAAAGCAAACGGCATTGATTTAAAACAAGATCGTATGGCTCTTCAACGTTTAAAAGAAGCTGCAGAAAAAGCGAAAAAAGATTTATCAGGTATGGTTCAAACACAAATCAGTTTACCATTCATTAGTGCTGGTGCTAGTGGACCATTACACTTTGAAACTACATTAACTCGTGCTCAATTTGACAACATGACAAAATCATTAGTTGAAAGAACAATTGGACCAGTACGTCAAGCTTTAAAAGATGCTGGATTAACTAAGAATGATATTCATCAAGTATTATTAGTTGGTGGATCTACTCGTATTCCTGCTGTTCAAGAAATCGTTCGTCAAGAATTAGGTAAAGAACCAAATAAATCAGTGAACCCAGATGAAGTAGTTGCAATGGGAGCAGCAATCCAAGGTGGAGTTATCTCTGGTGATGTTAAAGACATCTTATTACTAGATGTTACACCACTATCATTAGGTATTGAAACAATGGGTGGAGTTATGACTGTATTAATTCCAAGAAATACAACAATTCCAACATCTAAATCACAAGTATTCTCTACTGCTGCAGATAATCAACCAGCTGTTGATATTCACGTACTACAAGGTGAACGTCCAATGGCAAACGACAATAAGACATTAGGTAATTTCCAATTATCTGGAATTGCACCAGCACGTCGTGGTGTTCCACAAATTGAAGTTACATTCGATATTGACGTTAATGGTATTGTGCATGTATCAGCATTAGATAAAGGCAACAACCAAAAACAATCAATTACAATTTCTGGATCAAGTGGATTAAGTGATGCTGAAATCGAAAAGATGGTTAAGGAAGCTGAAGAACATAAAGTAGAAGATGAAAAACGTAAAGATGAAATCGAAACTAAGAATAAAGCAGAACAATTTATTAACCAAATCGATGAAACTTTAAAAACTGAAAATGCCAATGTAACTGAACAACAAAAAGAAGAAGTTAAGAAGTTACGTGATGAATTACAAAAAGCAATTGATGATAATGATATCGAAACTTTAAAAACAAAGATGTCAGAATTAGAAAAAGCTGCAAATGATATGGCTCAAGCAATGTATCAACAACAAGCAAATGCTAACCCACAAGACAATGCAGGTGCAAATGCTACAAATGATGACAACGTTGTCGATGCTGACTTCAAAGAAAAGAATTAAATATTACAAAATCCTAGGCGTAATCCTAGGGTTTTGTTGCCTAATTAGTTTAACAGGATGTAAATCAAAAACAGATGATGAGCCAAATCAGACTAAAAAAGAGGATACACAAACTGTTGAAAACAAATTTCGAAATACAAAAGTAAAAACAACAATGCCAACAACACTTTATGTGGATGTTGATGGAAAACTTGTAGAGGGTGGAACATTTGAAGCAGGTATTTATTTAGATATCGCTGATAGTGATGCGATTCAAGATAAAGTTTTGGTCAATGGAACACCGTGGTTGGTAAAACAAAGTGATGTCGAACCAGCAGATCGATGGTTTAAAAATCAAACACATTTAATTCCGTATGGATTGGAAATCACAACCAATGATTCATACACAGTAACTAATGATGATCAAAAAATTCAACTGAATCGAACAGGTAGTGATGTGTATCGCGTTTATGTAAAACCAAGTGAAGATGATCCACGTTACGGTGTGTTAATTCAAAATGGAATTTATTATATATCCCAAAATGATATACAAAGTGAAAAAGAGAGTGCAGTTGAAACACAAGAACTTGCTACAACACTGCCTGTAATGATGTATCATTTCTTCTATAGTGAAGCGAATGGTGAAACACGAGGCGATGTAAATTTTGTGGAAGTAAATGAATTTGATGAACAATGCAAATATCTTGTAGATAATGGATATAGTTCATTAACAATGCGTGAAGTTCAATATTTTATGGAAGAACGTGGACAAATTCCAATGAAGAGTTATGCTCTTACAATTGATGATGGTGATCCATCTGTTCATAAATATGCATATCCAATTCTCAAAGAATATGGTATTAATGCAACACTCTTCTTAATTGGTGGGTGGTTAGATCCAGTTTTACCTTATGATTTTGTGGAAATGCGTGAAGATGGTCTAGAACTACAAAGCCATAGTTTCTTAATGCACCAAGGTGGTTGCTCTGGTATGGGTCATGGTGGTAGACTATTGTGTGTCAATCATGATGAAGGAGTTCAAGATACAATCCAATCGTATGACTATGTAGATGCTGGATTTGTATATTGTTATCCATTTGGAGATGTTAATGACAATGCAATTCAAATTATGAAAGATTCAGGTACTAAATTAGCATTTACAACTGAATTTGGAAAGATTAATCCTGCAATGGATCAATTAAAACTTCCAAGAATTCGTGTGACAGGAGGAGCTGGAATGGCTCAATACATTAATCATTTAAACTAAGAGGAGGGATGAAAAATGGCAAATAAGAGAGACTACTATGAAGTCCTAGGACTACAAAAAGGTGCTAGTGATGCAGAAATAAAAAAAGCATATCGTACATTAGCTAAAAAATATCATCCCGATATGAACAAAGATGCAGGAGCAGAAGATAAGTTCAAAGAGATCAATGAAGCATATGAAGTGTTAAGTGATCCTCAAAAGAAATCAACATATGATCAATTTGGTCATGCGGGAATGGATGGTGCAGCCGGATTTGGTGGCGCTGGAGGATTCTCTGGTGGAGGATTTGAAGATATATTCGGATCTTTCTTCGGTGGAGGATTTAGTGGCTTTGGTGGACAAAGCCAAGCAAGAAGAAATGGACCACGTAAAGGACAAGACCGTTTCATGCAAATGAAGGTTGAGTTTATGGATGCAATCTTTGGTAAAACAGAAACAATTAACTTAGGTGTTGATGAAGTTTGTAGTGAGTGTTTGGGAACAGGTGCTCATAGTAAAGAAGATATTGCAGTTTGCCCAACTTGTGGTGGCAGTGGAACAGTTGTTACCCAACAACGTACACCATTTGGTGTATTCCAATCACAATCAGTGTGTCCAACTTGTAATGGAACAGGTAAAACAATTAAACGTAAATGTAATAAATGTGGTGGTAAAGGATATGAACATAAGCGTGTTAGCGTGGATGTAAAAATTCCTGCTGGTATTCAATCAGGTCAACAACTACGTGTTCAAGGTAAAGGTGAACGTGGAGAAAATGGTGGACCTAATGGAGATTTATTCATTGAAGTATTAGTAAAAAAACATGATTACTTTGTCCGTGAAGGAAAAAATATTTCTATTTCAGTTCCTATTTCAAGTGTTGATGCAACACTTGGGTGCACCGTTGATGTTCCAACAGTATATGGTGATGTAGAACTTACAATTCCAGCTGGAACACAAGGTGGAACTAAATTCCGTCTTAAAGATAAAGGTGTCAAAGATATGCGTGGCGGATCAACAGGTGACCAATACGTTGAAGTTCAAGTTGAAGTAAATAAGAAATTATCGAAAGAAGAAAAAGAACTTTATAAAAAGCTTCAAGACTTACAAAAGAAAAGTGGTAAAGAAACTGTCTTTGAGAAGTTCAAGAAAGCATTTAAATAGGGGTCATATGACCCCTTTCTAAAACAGTTGTATTAGCACTCTGTATCTACAAGTGCTAAAGGAGGGTTTTATGAATATTGAAAAAATGACAGAAAGATTACAAAGAATATTATCGCAAGCTGTACAACTAAGCCAAGAATTAAAAAACAGTGAACTAAGTATTGAACATATACTTCATGAACTTGTGGTTGATGATGGGTTAGATGGATTATGGAAAAGATGTAATATTCAAAAGGAAACATTGCTTACAATCATTAATAAATTTATGGATAGACTACCACGCGTGGATATTCAACCAGAACCAAGAATGAGTAAGAATGTTGCGGATGCGTACCAAAAAGCTATGTCATGGAGTAACGCACATGAAGAAAGTTATATGAGTACGGTTGCGTTTCTTATTGGTTGTTTAAATACCAATGTTGAAGTATCAAAAGAAATTTTAAGAGTTACAAATGTAACAGAAAAACAAATTGAAAATGCAGAACTAGAAAGACGAGGTGGAACAAAGATGACAGAAATGAATATGGAAAACCAACTAGATGCATTAGAAAAATATGGTAGAGATCTTGTCGAAGATGTTAAGTCAGGAAAGATTGATCCAGTTATTGGGCGTGATGAAGAAATACGTCGTATAATTCAAATTTTATCAAGAAAGACAAAAAATAATCCTGTTCTTATTGGTGAACCTGGAGTAGGTAAAACAGCAATCGTTGAAGGTCTTGCTCATCGTATTGCAAGTAATGATGTACCTTTTGGATTGAAAGATAAGAAGGTTATTGAACTTGATATGGGAGCACTTATTGCAGGTGCTAAGTATCGTGGTGAATTTGAAGAAAGATTAAAAGCTGTTTTAACACAAGTTAAACAAGCGGATGGAAATATTATTTTATTCGTTGATGAGATTCATAACTTAGTTGGAGCAGGTAAAACAGAAGGTTCGATGGATGCTGCAAATTTATTGAAACCAATGTTGGCACGTGGTGAACTCAAGTGTATTGGGGCTACTACTTTTGACGAGTATCGTCAATATATCGAAAAAGATGCCGCACTAGAAAGACGTTTCCAAAAGATTCAAGTAGATGAACCTTCGGTTGAAGATACAGTTTCTATTCTTCGTGGATTAAAAGAAAGATTTGAAGCACATCATGGTGTTCAAATTTTAGATGAAGCCATTATTGCAGCAGCAACATTGTCACATCGTTATATCACAGATCGTTTCTTACCAGATAAGGCGATTGATTTAATTGATGAGGCTTGTGCATCAATACGTGTTGAAATAGATTCAATGCCAACAGAATTAGATGAACTTAATCGTCGTAAGATGCAACTTGAAATTGAAGCGACTACACTTAAAAAAGAAAAAAGTGATAAGTCTAAACAACGTTTGGAAGAATTGAAAAAAGAACTTTCAACAGTGAAAGAAGAATATAGTATCCTTGAAGAAAAATGGAAAGATGAAAAGAAACGTCTTGATGATGCTAAAAATGCAAAAGAAGAATTAGAACGTAAAAAACGCGAACTTACAAATGCTGAGAATGAGGGTCATCTAGAGCTTGCAGGTAAGTTAAGATATTCAGAAATTCCTGAACTTGAAGAAAAAATCAAACAAGCTTCGGTTGTTGACAATAATCGCATGTTAAAAGAAATTGTTGATGAAGAAATGATTGCGAAAATTGTATCACGATGGACACATATTGAAGTAAACAAATTAATGGCTACAGAGCGCCAAAAACTTCTTCACTTAGAAGAAATCCTTGGTAATCGTGTTATGGGTCAAGAGGATGCTTTAAAATTAGTTACAGAGGCTATTCTTCGTTCTAAAGCACAAATTCAAGATGAGAATCGACCAATTGGTTCATTCTTATTCTTAGGACCAACAGGAGTTGGTAAAACTGAAGTTGCTAAAGCACTTGCTCAACAATTATTTGATGATGAATCAAAAATTGTACGTATTGATATGAGTGAGTATATGGAGAAATTTAGTGTTTCTCGTCTTATTGGTGCGCCTCCAGGATATGTTGGTTATGAAGAAGGAGGGCAACTTACAGAAGCAATAAGACGTAAACCGTATTCAATTGTATTGTTAGATGAAGTTGAAAAAGCTCATCCAGATGTCTTCAACGTCTTACTACAAATTCTTGATGATGGACGAATTACTGACTCTAAAGGAGTAACCGTTGATTTCAAAAATACATTGATTATCATGACAAGTAACTTAGGTGCTCAATACGCCTTTGAACAAGATAAAGAATTACGAAATTCACATTATTTACAAGAAGTAGGAAAATACTTTAAACCAGAGTTTGTGAATCGTATTGATGAAATTGTTGTATTCAATGCATTAAGTGATACGACACTTATAAAGATTGCAGATAAGTTCTTACATGAATTAGAAATGCGTTTAGAACATCGTGATATTAAAGTTGAATTTACTTCAGCATGTAAAGCGAAAATTATTGAATGCGGTGTAGACCCTGTTTTTGGAGCTCGCCCGATGAAACGTCATATTCAACGTTCTATCGAAACACTATTAGCTAGAAAGATTCTTGAAGAACAAAATCTTGAAGGCAAAACATTAACGGTTGATGTTGAGAATGAAAACTATATTATTCGCTAAGTATGAATCATTCCAATAAATGGCTTGATGCTGTTTATTGGAATGTAATATATGAATAGTAATAGATGAATGCATTTCAGTTTTATTAGTAGTACAATATAGCCATAGGAGTGTGATACCATGAAGAAACTATGGACGTGTAGTTTTGCTTTAATTTTCATGCTAACTGGATGCAGTGTAATTAATTCAGCAATGGATACCGATAAAGAATTGATACATAAGACAACGTTTGAGGATCAAAAAATTCAAGCGTTCTATGATTTGAATCAAAATTCAACAAATAATCTAGAATTTAAAGTCGATGGAAACACCTATGGAATTAAATATGAACAAGGGGGATTTCTAACTTCGGATGGAAAAAGTTATATTTATTTTGATGACAAATCCGAATATGATATCTATGAAAGTGGTAAACTAGTTGAACCCATTGAAACCTTTGTTTGGAAAGATACATATACAGCAAGTATTTATAAATTAGATGCTAATAAAGAATTAGACGCATTCTATCAAGGAACAACAGATTTCGAAGGAATTTCTAAAACATTTATCATTAAACCAGTCAATGAAAACAAAGCGATTTATGAAGAAATAGATTTTGAGGCGATACAACTTCTTCGTTTAATTGGTGGAGGAGAACAAATTTTTCCTGAACGTGGTGGCTTGGCGGTAGAGTCTTGTGAATTACCACCACACCAAATAGCTTTACAATCAGCGAGAATTTATTTTAATAAAGATAAAGTACAATTTTATCCAAGAACAACAGAACTTATGTTGAGTGTAAGTGATCCATACAAAGGAATTGTGAAATTTACTACATGGCAACTCTATGAAGATTTCACGGATAAAATGTATTACTATCAACTAACAGATGAGCAAATTGCAGAATTTGATCGTATTACAAGATATGATGAAGTTGTACCTAGCACAATTGTTGAATGAATCATCCTACGGGGTGATTTTTTCTTTGCTTGTGATAATTTAAACGATTCTTGTAATTTGAAATTATCTTGATACACTTTACTTAGTGAGGTAAATACAATGGAAAAGCCGATTACAACTTTATTTATGCTAATGTCAATTGATGGCAAGATTTCAAGCGGAAACAGTGATATGTTAGATGCAGATAAAGATTGGAAAATGATTGATGGAGTTAAACAAGGTATTCAACAATACTATGATTTGGAACAATGCACAGATTTATGGTCACTCAACACAGGCAGAGTTATGGCAAAAGTTGGGGTGAACACAAAAAACGATGAACCTAGTAAAACACCGGTTTCATTTGTTTTAATTGATAATAAACCACATCTTACAAGTGCGGGAATAAACTATCTCAGCAAATGGCTAAAACAAGTGGTCATTGTTACAACGAACAAAAATCATCCTGCAATCACGATGAACTTGGATAATGTGTATGTTGAAATACAAGATGAATTACATGTGCATGAACTATTGCATCAACTAAAAACAATCTATAATGTTGAACGCTTAACAATTCAATCAGGTGGTACATTGAATGGGTTATTTCTAAGAGAGAAATGTTTTGATATCATTGATATAGTAGTAGCTCCATTACTTGTGGGTGGTAAAGATACAAGTACTTTAATTGATGGAACAAGTATTACGACTGCAAATGAATTAAGTTTATTAAGTGCATGTCGTTTAATCGAGTGTCAACAACTAGAAAATTCATTTGTTCGCTTACGCTATGAAGTAATTCATAATCATTAAGATTGAAAGATAGATGTGTCTTCTATTAAATAGAAGTTAGATCACTTTCTGAAAGAAGGATGGATATGAATCACAAAATAAGTAAAAGAAGTTTAATTATAGTAGGAATGATTATAGGGATACTTGTGTTACTTTTTCTACTTATTAAAACAGCAATACGCAAGGATACATTCATGGTAGATAATGCAATAGAGGTTGGACTATTTTCATGGAATAGCACTGATGATGAATACCGTGTTGAAGATGTATTCAAATTACTTAAAGAATTAAATGCTTCAAGATTGTATCATTCATTTGATAATAATATAGATAGTCAATACTCCAAGGATTTGATAGAAATGGCAGCAAATGAAAATATTGATGTTTACTATTTAGTTGGTAAATCAGAGTGGGGATTGGATAAGAATGCCACCGAATTAAAAAAGATTATTGATACTATAGTCTTAAATCAATTAAATGTGAAAGGCATCTATATTGATGTTGAACCATACCTCCTTAAAGAGTGGAATAAAAATAAAGAAGAATTATTAAATAGTTATTATTTATCAATGCAAACGGCTTATCAATATGCCAATGACAATCATTTACGTGTTATTCTATGTATACCGAATTGGCTTGATGATGTCGATATGAAAATACTTGAAGACTTAATCGCGAATGCATGTGATGAAATCGCAATTATGAATTATAATAAAAAGGAAGAAATACCGGCTATAGAAAATGAAGTGACTTTGGCAATGAAGTATGACAAGCCATTAGAATGTATCGTTGAATTCCAAGATGTTGGGGAACACCAACTTACGGAAAACCAAACTTATGCAAATGATGGTATAGGGTTAGCAATACAAAACTTTAAACGACTTGTCGAATTTTATCACTATGATAAGATTGGATTTGCCTATCATTATGCAGTACCATTAATGAAGATGTTAAAATACTAGAAGAGAAGGGGATACTTATGGATAATCATGTTAAGACTACGTTAGAAAACCAAATTGCATTATGTAAAGCAAAGCTTGAACTCCATCAATTTAAAGTAAGTGTTGTTGAAAACAAAGAAGAATGTATTGAATTGATAGATGAATGTATTGCACCTGCAGAAACGGTTGGTGTTGGTGGATCAATGACATTGTTTGAAGCGGGTATCATTGACTATCTAGAACATAAAACAGATATTCATTATCTTGATCGTTATCATACTGAAGATGCCGTTGAAATCTACCATCAATCTTTGTTAAGTGATGTTTATATCACGAGCAGTAATGCAATTACATGTGATGGTAAACTCTATAATGTTGATGGTACAGGTAACCGAGTTGCGGCACTAACTTATGGACCTGATCGAGTAATAGTTGTAGTTGGTTGGAATAAACTTGTTAAAGATATTGACAGTGCAATTGAAAGAGTGGAGCAAATTGCAGCACCTGCGAATGCTGTTCGACTTAACCGTGAAACACCATGTACAACACTAGGATATTGTGTGCATTGTGAATCAGAAAAAAGGATTTGTAGTACACAAGTTATCACAACACGTTCACACATAAAAGAAAGAATTCATGTTATAATAGTTAAGGAAAATTTAGGTTATTAGAAAAGAGGTGCTTCATGGATTTTTTTAGTCTAGTATTACTAGGAATCTTTCTAGCCATCGCAGTATGGTTAGGATTAAAACTTATTCGAATGAAGAAAATGGTGACAATCTATGGTAAGTTCTTAAACTTAACTAAGATTATGTTCATTGTTGCATTAGTATTTGCAGTTGCAACGATTTTCCTTTATTGGAATAATATTGGAGAACTTATACGTTCAGTTGTTATGATTTTCGCAATTCTAATGTTTATCTTACTACAAGATGGTCTTTGTGAAGATGGTTTCTTCTATGTAGGAAATTATGTTCCATTTGAAGATGTAACTGACTTTGATTACAAACGGGATAAAGAAAAGTTTATTGTTTATTTCTCTTATCGTGATCCAAAACAAAAATCAGGTAACTTTTCAACAGAAATCATATTTCCATTAAAAAAAGGTGATGATGTTGAAAAAGCATTAAAAGAAAAAATTGGTAAGAAATACAAGAGAATGAAAAAATAAAATGAAGGCAAATCGAGAGATTTGTCTTTTATATTGACAAGAGGTGTCAAGTATTAGAGCATAAAATAGTAATAGTGGAGGCATTTATGAAAAATTTCGTTCGATCAAATCAGTATTTATCTTTGTGCGGACTCAATTGTCATTTGTGTCCTATGTTTTTAGGAAATCATTGTCAAGGATGTGGAAATGGAAATCAATCATGCAAGATAGCGAAATGTAGTACTGAGCATGGAAATGTTGACTATTGTTTTGAATGTGAAAAGTATCCATGTGACAAATATGAGTTAATTGAAGAGTTTGATTCATTCATAACTCATCGTAATCAAAAAGATAATTTAAAAAGAGCACAAGTGGAAGGAATTGATGAATATACTCGTGAGCAACAAGAGAAAGAGAAAATACTGGATTTGTTACTTAAGTATTATAATGATGGAAGAAAGAAGACATTTTATTGTATTGCAACGAATCTATTAGATATTAAGGAGCTACGCAACATAATGCGTAATTTAGAAGATAATGAAGAGTTAAAAATGATGGATCATATAAGTAAATGTAGATTTGTAGTTGAATTATTTGATGAAAAAGCTAAGAAATTAAACATCGAATTTAAATTACGAAAGAAGAAAAATTAAGTGTTTTGATTACTATTAGAAAGTAAAAGGACAAATTAGAATGAAAGAAAAAAATTGTTATAGTAGATTATTGGACAAAACAAGGATACCTACAGAACAAGAGTTTTATGATTTATGTGGTCAAACTAAAGACTTACTTAGTGACTGTGATTGTTTTCTAATGGAATTCACTGGAATGACTAAATCTCTAAGATTTCCCTATGGTAATAGTTATGGGTGGGCTTATAAATATGCACATAAAAATAAACTAGTTTGCGACATATTTGCCGAGTTAGGGGCATTTACCGTTATGATACGGTTATCAAATCAACAAATTAAATCTGTTTATGAATTGGTTAGGGCACAAACACAGAACTGTATTGATAATAAATATTCATGTGGTGATGGTGGATGGCTTCATTATCGGGTTTTAAATCAAGCCGATTTAGTTGATATTAAAAAAATAATTCAAGCTAAATTAACTGTTAGTAAATAGAAGAGCATACTGTTTGACAGCTGAATAATAGAGATGTAAACTTCATAGTGAACAACGTTCATTATGAAGTTTTTTGTTGTTAGAATGGAGATACACTATGAAAGTTAAAAGACAAACATTACTGCTTATCGCAAGTTTTGTGTGGATGGCTGCAGGCTTTAATATAGTAAGAATTGGTGTAATAGCTTATCGCGATCACTTAACATTGTTGAATATAGCCTTATCTTTAGTTATATTCTTATTGTTTTGGTTTCTTATATTCCACAAGCTTGTGATTAAACATACTGAAAGAATCAGACATTATGAGGAAAAATACCAACTATTTATTAAGTTTTTTGATTTAAAATCATTTCTTATTATGGCATTTATGATGACTTTTGGTATTTTGATACGTACCTATAATCTTGCGCCGGAATCATTTATTGCATTTTTCTATACTGGACTGGGGACAGCATTATTCTTAGCAGGGGTACTTTTTGGGTTAAATTACTTCAAATATCGCTCAGAATTAGCTTGATTTAGTAAAATATTAAAAAAAGTAATTTACCCTTTAAAAAGGTGCGTTTATTTGGTATGATTTTGGTGTTGAAAGAGAGGTTTGGAGTATGACAAAATTGTCTGTACGTTCTATTTCGCTTTCATGCACAATTGAATGACTTCATGGGCTTTTTGTCCATGATTTCTTTTTTTGTTTTTGTATAGCTGTGGTAATTGGTCCACAAGTTTCTACCTTGCTACCGGAATAGCGAGACTACAAAGCAAAACTCTTTTTCGTTTTGTTTTGTAGACATTGATATTTTTCAATGTCTTTTTACTTGTTAAGGGAGGATATAAAGATGAGTAATGTACAAGTAGCTGTTATTATGGGTTCAAAAAGTGATTTTGTTGATGTTAAAGAAACACTTAATGTTTTAGATGAGTTTGGAATTGTATACGAGGTTAAAATACTAAGTGCACATCGTACACCAGATGAAACAATTGCCTATGGTAGAGGTGCCTACGATCGTGGCATAAAATGCATTATTGCAGCAGCAGGTGGTGCAGCTCACTTAGCAGGTGTTCTTGCAGGTTGTCAAAGTCTTCCAGTTATAGGTATTCCTATGAAATCGTCAACGATGGATGGCTTAGATAGTCTACTATCTGTTGTTCAAATGCCAGCCGGAGTACCAGTCGCAACTGTTGCGGTAGGTAAAGCTGGATGTAAGAATGCGGCTGTATTAGCAGCAACAATGATTGGTGCATTCGATACAGAAATGCATGCTAAAGTTGTTCAATATAAAGAAGATATGAAGAAAAAAGTATTAGAAAGTACACTGGATTAGTAGGAGAGGGACATGACTTTAGTAAATAGAAGAATATTTGTTGAGAAAAAACCGGGATTTCGTGTTGAGTCATTAGACTTATGTAAAACACTCAAGACTAATTTAAAAGTTGAGGTAGAGTCTTTAAGAATTCTACTTACTTACGATGTTTTTAATATTGAAGAAACTGATTTAGAAAATGCTAAGAAAACAGTATTCTCTGAAGTTATGGTTGATGAAATTCATGAATCAGTTGATTTAAGTGGAAAGAAAGTGATCGCATTAGAAACGCTACCTGGTCAATATGATCAAAGAGCGGATAGTGCTGTACAATGTATTAAATTATTAAATCCATCTGCAACATGCCAAATTACAACAGGTAAAGTAATACTACTTGAAGGTACATTAAGTGAAGATGATTTAGTTAAGATATCAAATTATTTAATTAATCCAATTGAATCTAGAGTTAAAAATCTAGATATTTTAGCAATTGATCAAAGCGTTAATATTAAACCTTTAGAAGATTTCAGTGGATTTATTCAATATAGTGAAACAGAATTAAAAGATTTTTGGAAAGCACAAGGATTCGCAATGTCTTTTGAAGATATTACATTAGTTCAGGACTATTTCAAGCGTGAAAATAGAGATCCTCGTGAAACAGAATTAAAGGTATTAGATACATACTGGTCCGATCATTGTCGTCATACAACATTCGAAACTTGTTTGAAGAGTGTTAAGATTGAGACATCACGATTCAAGGAAGCTATTGAATCAGCATATAATCGTTATTTGGAATTACGCCATGCTTGCGGACGCGATGAGAAACCACAAACATTGATGGATATGGCGACAATTAATAGTCGTTATCTTCGTAAAGAAGGATTATTACCCGATGTAGAACTATCTGATGAAATCAATGCATGTAGTGTGTTTATCGATGTTGATCATGATGGTGTAATGGAAAAATGGTTACTTCAATTTAAAAATGAAACACATAATCATCCAACTGAAATTGAGCCATTTGGAGGAGCTTCAACATGTATTGGTGGGGCAATTCGTGATCCCCTAAGTGGACGTAGCTATGTTTATCAAGCAATGCGTATTACAGGATCAGGTGATATTACAACACCTTTAGAAAAAACATTAAAAGGTAAATTGCCACAACAAGTGATTAGTAAAAAATCAGCAGCAGGAAACTCTTCATATGGTAATCAAATTGGACTACCTACAACGTATGTTCGTGAAATTTATCATGATGATTATGTAGCGAAGCATTTAGAAGTAGGTGCTGTGGTAGGTGCGGTAAAAGCCGATGCTGTTGTCCGTGAAAAACCAGTTGAAGGAGATATCATTATTCTTCTAGGTGGTCGCACTGGACGTGATGGAATTGGTGGAGCAACAGGTTCAAGTAAAGAACACACCCAAGCATCATTAGACACTTGTGCAAGTGAAGTTCAAAAAGGAAATGCGCCAGAAGAAAGAAAAATTCAACGTTTATTTAGAAATGCTGAATGCACAACATTAATTAAAAAATGCAATGACTTTGGAGCGGGTGGTGTTTGTGTTGCGATAGGAGAACTTGCGGATGGACTAGTCATTCATTTAGACCAAGTTCGTACAAAGTATGCAGGACTTAACGCAACAGAAATCGCAATTAGTGAAAGTCAAGAAAGAATGGCCGTTGTTGTTACAAAAGAAAATGGACCACGATTCATTGAATTTGCACAAAAAGAAAATTTAGAAGCGTACCAAGTAGCTGAAGTAACAAATACAAATCGTCTAGTTATGAAATACAAAGATGAAGTTATTGTTGATATCGCACGTGAGTTTGTAGATTCTGCAGGAGCACGTCAAATGACGGATGTTGAAATTCAAACTTCAGCAAAAACCAATCCATTAACAACATGCGAACTTACAAAGGAAAATATCATTAAATCAATTTCTAATCGTAATGTTGCCTGTCAAAAAGGTTTGGTAGAAATGTTTGATGCATCTGTTGGTTCGACAACAGTTCATATGCCATTTGGGGGTAAAACTCAAATGACACCAAGTCAAGCATCAATACAAAAAATTCCTGTATTGGATGGTAAAACAAAAACATGTTCAATTCTTACGTATGGATTTAATCCACGCTTAATGGAATACTCTTGCTTTGCTGGAGCGATGTATAGCGTACTTGAATCAATGGCAAAAACAGTTGCAGTAGGTGGAGAACTTAAAAATACATATTTCTCATTTCAAGAGTATTTTGAAAGATTAAACTTTGATCCTGAAAAATGGGGAAGAGTTACTGAAGCATTGTTGGGTACAATTACAGTTCTGGATAAATTTAATAAAGCTGCCATTGGTGGTAAAGACAGTATGTCAGGAACATTTAATACAATTTCAGTGCCACCAACGTTATTGTCATTCGCATGTACAAAAGCCCATGTTGAAAATATTGTATCAACAGAATTAAAAGGAAGCGGTAATATATTAGGTGTTTACTTGCCTAAGATTAATGAAGAGGGTTATCCAGATTTAGATAGCTATGAACAAATGTTTGATCATGTCCAAGAACAAATTAAAAACAAAAAAATTCTTTCTTCCATGGTTGTTGAAGAAGGTGGTATTTTAGCCGCATGTTTTAAAATGAGTTTTGGTAATCAACTTGGATTTAAGTTAGATACACAATTGGATTTAATGAAAATGATTCCAGGTGCAATCGTTGTTGAAACTAGTGATGCATGCACAGATGCAGATTATGAATGTATTGGAATGACGACAAACACAAGTTACAACATTAATGGAATTGAATGCACACGTGAAGAAATTCTAAGTGCATGGACAGGATACTTGGATAAATTCTATCCACGTGTTGCGAATGTTGAAACAACTCCGGCAGAAACAATTACTTATACAAATGGGCAAAAACGCAAATCAAAGAACTGTGTGGAAACACCACGTGTATGTATAACAGCGTTCCCTGGTACAAATTGTGAGTATGATATGAAACGTGCTTTTGAACAAGTTGGTGCGGTAGGTGAAATTGTTGTTTTCCAAAATCAAACACAACAAAATATTCTTGATTCAATCAAACGCCTAGTTTCAGTTCTTGATCATAGTGAAATCCTTGCACTTCCTGGAGGATTCTCTAGTGGTGATGAACCAGATGGAAGTGCTAAGTTTATTGTGAATGTTCTTCAAAATGAAGAAGTAAAAGCAGCTGTTCATCGCTTGCTTGAACGTGATGGTTTAATACTTGGTATTTGTAATGGATTCCAAGCATTAATTAAGTCAGGACTATTGCCTTATGGTCAAATACAAACATTAAAAGACAATGATGCTACATTATTCAGAAATGATATTAATCGTCATGTCTCAACAATGGCACATACTAGAGTTGCATCAAATAACTCACCTTGGCTCCAAGATTTGTGTGTTGAAGATGATCATATGATTGCCTTCAGTCATGGTGAAGGTAAGTTTGCATGTAGTGAAGAAGAACTTCAAACATTAATTAAAAATGGACAAGTTGCATTTCAATATTGTGACGATGAATGTCGTGCAAGCAATGATCCAACAGTTAATATTAATGGTAGTACATGTGCTATCGAAGGAATTGTTTCCGTTGATGGAAAAATTCTTGGAAAGATGGGACATTCTGAAAGATTCTTTGATGATGTATTCCAAAATATTCCAGGCAACAAAAAACAAAATCTATTCGCAAGTGGTGTGAACTACTTTAAAAGGGAGGCGTAAACATGTCAAAAGCATATAAAGATGCAGGTGTTAATTTAGAAGCAGGGTATGAATCAGTAGAAAGAATCAAAAAACATATACAACGTACAAATATTCCTGGAGTTATGGGTGGTATTGGCTCATTTGGTGGATGCTTTGACTTATCATCATTGAATATGAAAGAACCAGTACTTGTCAGTGGTACCGATGGTGTTGGAACTAAATTGAAACTTGCAATAATGATGGATAAGCACGACACGATTGGACAAGATGTTGTGGCGATGTGTGTTAATGATGTATTAGCACAAGGAGCACTTCCACTATTCTTCTTGGATTATATTGCTGTTGGTAAAAATCATCCTGAACAAATTGAAGCAATTGTAAAAGGTGTTTGTGATGGATGTGTTCTTGCGGATTGTGCTCTTGTAGGAGGAGAAACTGCTGAAATGCCAGACATGTATGGTGAAGATGATTATGATATTGCGGGATTTACAGTAGGTGCAGTAGAAAAATCGAAAATGATTTCACCTGAAAAAGTAAATGTTGGTGACGTTGTAATCGGTATTCCTTCAAGTGGTGTGCATTCAAATGGCTTCTCACTGGTTAGAAAAATAGTATTAAAAGATAATGCAGTTGATTTAAATGCAAAATTCGATGAACTTGATCAAACGATTGGTGAAACCTTATTAACACCTACAAAAATTTATGTTCGCCAAGTTAAAGCGGTATTAAAAGAAGTAGATATACATGGAATTGCCCATATCACAGGTGGTGGATTCTATGAAAATATGCCTCGCTGTCTACAAGCTGGACAAGGTTTATCGATTGATAAAAATAGTTTTACGGTATTACCGATTTTCCATGTATTACAACGTTTATCTGGAATGGATGAAAATGAAATGTACAATGTATTTAATATGGGAATTGGTATGATTTTAGTGGTTGATCCTAAAGATGTTGATAAAACTTTAGGTATATTAGAAGCACAAAATGAACATGCAACAGTTATTGGAAAAGTCATTGAGGGTGAAGGAGTTCACTTTCAATGAGAAAGATAGCAGTATTTGCTTCTGGAACAGGAACTAATTTTGATGCCATTCAAAATGCCATTGAACAAGGATTCTTAGATGCAACGATTGAACTAGTTGTTGTCGATAAACCAGAAGCAAAGGTCATAGAAAAAGCACAAGCAAAGAAAATTAAAGCATTTGTATTTAATCCAAAAGACTACTCTTCAAAAGAAGAGTATGAAAAGGAGATTGTTGAAAAATGCCAGGAAAATGGTATTGAAACAATTGTTCTTGCAGGATATATGAGAATATTATCAAGTGTTTTATTAAATGCTTATCCTAATCAAATCGTTAATATCCATCCATCATTATTACCGGCATTTAAAGGTAAAGATGCGATTGGTCAAGCCTTTGATTATGGTGTTAAGGTGATGGGTGTAAGTATTCATTATGTTAATGCTGAAATGGATGGCGGTAAAATTATTGCACAAAGAAGCTTTTATGTTCAAGAAGGAATGACACGTGAAGACGTTGAAAGAGAAATTCATAAAATTGAACATGAATTGTATCCAGAAACATTAAAAAAATTGTTGGAGGGAAACGTATGAAAAGAGCATTAGTCAGTGTATCAGACAAAACCGGTTGTATTGAATTTGTAAAAGGACTAGAAAGTTTAGGCTATGAAATCATTTCAACAGGTGGCACAAAAAAAGCACTAGATGCCGAAGGTGTAAAAACAATTGCAATTGATGAAGTAACAGAATTTCCTGAAATGCTAGATGGTCGTGTAAAAACACTTCATCCACGTATTCATGGTGGGTTACTAGGTGTACGTGATAAAGAAAGTCATGTTCAACAAATGAAAGAACATGGTATTGAAGCTATTGATTTAGTGTGTGTTAATCTTTATCCATTTAAAGAAACAATTGCTAAACCAAATTTCACACATGAAGAAGCAATTGAAAATATTGATATTGGTGGTCCAAGCATGATTCGTAGTGCTGCGAAAAATCATAAGTTTGTAACTGTTGTGACTGATGTAAATGATTATAATCGTGTTCTTGATGAAATTAAAGAATACGGTGATACTCGCTTAGAAACTCGTCAAAGACTTGCCGCTAAAGCCTTCCGTACAACAGCAGCTTATGATGCAATGATTCAACAATATCTAACTGATAAGTTTGAAGAAAATGAAGCTGAGAAAGTAGTTTTAGGATTTGATTTAAAACAAACACTTCGTTATGGAGAAAATCCTCATCAAACAGCTGCCTTCTATTCAGATGGAACTAAAGTACGTTATAGCATGACAACAGCTAAACAACTTCATGGTAAAGAATTATCTTATAACAATATTCAAGATGCGAATGCTACTTTACAAATTTTGAAAGAGTTTGTCGGTCAACCGGCAGTTGTTGCGGTTAAACATATGAATCCTTGTGGGGTTGCAGTAGCAAATGATATTACAACTGCATGGAAACGTGCATATGCTGCAGATCCAGTTAGTATTTTTGGAGGCATTGTGGCATTTAATGAAGAAGTTAATATTGAATGTGCAACTGAAATGAGTCAAATGTTTCTTGAAATTATTCTTGCACCAAGTTTCTCAAAAGAAGCATTTGAAATTTTAAGTCAAAAGAAAAATATTCGTTTAATGACTTTTGAAACAGAAGGCTTAGATGCTGCTAATAAAATGGTGTCTGTAACTGGTGGACTACTTGTACAAGGCGAAGATGATTATCATGAAACTAAAGAAGATTGTAAAGTTGTAACTAATGCACAACCAACAGACAAACAAATTGATGATGCAATTTTTGGAATGAAGATTGTAAAACATGTTAAGTCAAATGCAATTGTTATCGTAAAAGATGGACAAACATTAGGTGTAGGTGCTGGACAAATGAATCGGGTTGGTGCTGCTAAAATAGCACTTGAACAAGCAGGTGAAAAAGCGCAGGGAGCTATTCTTGCATCAGATGCATTCTTCCCAATGAACGATACAGTTGAAACTGCAAGTACTTATGGTATTACATGTATTATTCAACCAGGTGGATCAATTAAAGATCAAGATTCTATTGATATGTGTAATGAAAAGAACATCGCTATGATCTTTACAGGAAAGCGTCACTTTAAACACTAATGAAAAAAGTATTAGTTATAGGAAGTGGTGGACGTGAGCATGCGATTGCTTATAAGTTCAAACAATCTCCTCAAGTTGAAGAAGTATTTGTAGCACCAGGTAATCCTGGTATGAGCGATGTAGCTACACTTGTAAATATTGACTCAATGGATTTTAAACAATTAATTGAATTCGTGAAAGAAAAACAAATTGATTTAACATTCGTAGGACCAGAAATTCCATTATGTGCTGGAATTACCGATGCGTTTCATGAAGCTGGTCTAGAAGTGTTTGGTCCAACTCAAGCAGCAGCCCAACTTGAAGGATCCAAAGTATTTTCTAAAGCGATGATGAAGAAATACAATATTCCTACTGCAAAATATGAAAGTTTCAACGTCTATGAAGAAGCGAAAACATATCTACTAAAACAAACAATGCCTATAGTATTAAAGGCAGATGGCTTAGCTGCAGGAAAAGGTGTAATCATTGCGATGACAATGGAAGAAGCATTAACAGCACTTGAAGAAATGATGTGTAATCATATGTTTGCGGATGCGGGTTCTAGTGTTGTAATAGAAGAATACTTAGAAGGTGAAGAATTTTCACTATTAGCTTTTGTCAATGGTGATTTAGTTATTCCTATGCAAATAGCCCAAGATCATAAACGGGCATTTGATAATGATGAAGGATTAAATACAGGTGGTATGGGTGCTTATACACCAGTGAACCATATTCCAGAAGAAGCATATAATGAAGCAGTAGAAAAAATTGTACAAGCCATGGCAAGTGCAATGGTAAAAGAAGGTAAACCTTTCTTAGGTGTTCTATATGGCGGATGCATGCTTACAAAAGATGGTGTAAAAACTATTGAATACAATGTTCGTTTTGGTGATCCTGAAACTGAAGTAGTATTGCCAGCATTAAAAAATGATTTAGTTGATGTTGTGATTAACACAATGAAAGGTCAATCAACCAAACTTGAGTGGTCTGAAGAAGCATATTGTGGTGTAGTCATGGCAAATAAAGGATATCCAGAAAGCTATAAAAAAGGTGCCGTTATTGAAGGATTAGAGAAGTGTAATGGTTTGGTATTCCATATGGGGACATCTACAAAGGATGGAAAAACAATTGCAACAGGAGGACGTGTGCTTTTTGTTGTAAGTAATGCTCCAACACTTAAAGACGCTCAAACAAAGGTATATGAAGAAATAAAAAATATTCAATGTGATTCATTATTTTATCGTCATGACATTGGAAGTAAAGGTATTAAGTAGAGTTAACTCATTGAGTTAGCTTTTCTTTTTAGTTGTACGAAGTTGTTGAATAGATATCTAATAATGAAAGCATATTTAATCAATAATCGGATTGTATTTAAAGATATTCTTATCGTTAATCCATGAAGAAAAAAGGAAATATCCTCATTTTTAATGTATAATTGTTACGAGGTAAAAAAGTATGAAAATAGCTATAGCACAAATGGATATAATCGCAGGACAATGCGAACTTAATTTTAATAAAATGAAACAAATGATCACATCTGCTAAGAAGGATAGAGCAGATTTAATCGTTTTCCCTGAAATGAGTATTACTGGGTATATGCTTCAAGACAAATGGACAGATAGTGAATTTCTAAAGACAGTTATGGAGTATAATCATCGTTTGTGTGGGTTGTCTGAAGGTATTGGTATTATTTATGGAAATGTTTTCATCGATGTGAATGCAACCGGTAGAGATGGTCGTGTGATTCGATATAACGCTGCTTATTTCTGCATGAATAAACAATGGGTTAATAGAGAACATGGGAAAGCAGGTATTTATGTAAAACACTTGTTACCAGAATATCGTATGTTTGATGATGAACGTTATTTCACAAGTGCATTAGATATGGGACTTTCACATGAGGAGACATGTTCGCCGTTCATAGTAGAAATAGCGGGAAAACAAATTAAAATAGGGTTAGAAGTTTGTGAAGACTTATGGAGTAAAGATTATAGTTTCGATGTAACTAAACACTATTTGGATAAGAATGTCGATTTAATTGTAAATGTTTCTTCTAGTCCTTGGACTTTAAATAAAGAGCTGTCACGAGATAAACAAGTGCAAGCCCACTACAAAATGAATGGGAAATTTGTGCCATTTGTTTATGCTAATGCATCTGGAATGCAAAATACAGGTAAAACAATTTGTATGATGGATGGTAATAGTAGAGTTTACAATGAGCATGCGGAGTGTATTGCTTCATGTAATGATGCTTTTAATGAGGAATTAAAGGTTGTTGATTTATCAACAATAGATATTGAAAAACCTGTAGAAAACAAGTTATTTCATGCACTTATCAGTGCGATTAAACAAGTGGATAAACAGATGTTTAATTCTTCAGTTCGATGGATAATTGGACTATCAGGTGGTTTAGACAGCACAATTAATGCTTGTTTGTTAACTTATGCGTTAGGCGCAAACCGTGTTATTGGTTATAATATGGCTTCTCAATATAACAGTGATACAACAAAAAATAATGCTAGAAAACTTGCGGAAGGTTTAGGAATAGAAATTCGTGAAGGATCAATTGAAGGCGTAGTAAACGCAACATTAGGCACAATGAAAGAATACAAATATATGAATGCAGATCATGGGTTAGTATTTGAAAATATTCAAGCACGAATTCGTGGACACTTGCTTTCAACATTTGCATCTCTTGAAGGTGGTGTAGTAATTAATAATGGCAATAAGGTAGAAGTGGCTTTAGGTTATTGCACAATGTATGGTGATTCAATTGGTGCATTTTCTCCTCTCGGTGATTGTACAAAAGTACAGCTTTTTGAGTTAGGCTATTTATTGAACAAAGTTTTCAATAAAGAAGTAGTTCCAACTAATTTATTACCGCAAGTCGAAGGAGACATAATCAAATGGGAATTACCTCCATCAGCAGAACTCAAGGATAATCAATTAGATCCGATGAAATGGTTCTATCATGATTGGTTAATTTCAAAAATAACAGAATATCCGGGCTATCAAATTGAATCCATATGCGAAAGCTACTTAGATGGTAGTCTATTGAATAGTGAGATGGGACAATGGATAAAATACTATGGATTGGATGATCCAAAGAAATTCATTGATGATTTAGAATGGGTATTATCAACAATGAAAAAAGCAGTCTTCAAACGCCTACAAATGCCACCGATTGTATTAGTAAGTCGTGGAAGTTTTGGCAATGATTTTAGAGAATCACAAATAAATACAATTCCATCAATGAAATATATGGATTTAAAAGAGAAAATCTTACTCATGAAAGGGTCATTATGAAAATATGTCAGTTCGCAAAAAAATGTGGAGGTTGCCAATATCAGGGAATAGAATATAGCAAGCAACTTGAAATGAAGCAAGCTAAAATGAATGAACTATTTAAACCACATCCAGTTCTTCCAATTATTGGTCAAGATAATCCATATAATTATCGTCACAAAGTATTTGCGACATTTTCAATGAGCAAAACAAAAAAAATAACTTGCGGTATCTATGAAGAAAACAGTCATCGTGTTGTACCAATTGAAGATTGTTTGATTCAAAATGAAAAGGCAAATACAATTCTTAAAACTATTTGTGAGATAGCAAATAAACTTAGAATACAACCGTTCAACGAAGATCGAGGAACAGGAATTTTAAGACATGCTTATTTACGAGTGGGATACCACACCAATCAAATATTACTTGTGTTTGTACTTGGTCAACAAGTGTTTCCTGGAAGTAAAGAGTTTATGAAAATTCTACGTGAAAAACATCCTGAAATCACAACCATTTGTACACAAGTAAATGCTAGAAAAACAAGTGTGGTTTTAGGTGAACAAGAAAAAGTGCTGTATGGTAAAGGAACAATTGAAGATGTCTTATGTGGCATAAAATTTCAAATATCAAGCAAGTCTTTCTATCAGGTAAATCCTGAACAAACTGAAAAACTTTATGCAAAAGCAATTGAGTTAGCGAATGTAACTAAGAATGATATTGTACTAGATGCTTATTGTGGTATTGGAACAATTTCATTAATAGTTGCGAAATACGCAAAAGAAGTTGTTGGAGTTGAAGTGAATAAAGTAGCGATAAGAGATGCAATTAATAACGCAAAAATTAATCAAATCAAAAATTCAAAGTTCTATGCTGAAGATGTTTCTTTATTTATGAGAGATTATGTTCAAGACATGAAAGATATTGATATTGCGATTATTGATCCTCCACGTGCGGGGTCAGATGAGAGATTTCTTAATTTACTCACAAGTCTTAAAGCAAAGAAAATTGTTTATGTATCATGTAATCCGGATACACAAAAAAGAGATATTAAAGTCTTAGAGAAAAAAGGATATAAAATATCAATTATTCAACCAGTTGATATGTTCCCATTCACAGAACATGTGGAAACAGTGGTACTAATGACTAGAGCTTAAAGATGTAGATTTATGGGGTTATAGAATTTATTAAAACATTTTCTCCCTTTGAAAAACAATGATTGTACTGATGATACAGAGCAATTTTTAAAAATATGAATATACATTAATATTTGGGAGGTTACTATGATTAGAAAATATGAAAGTAAAGATTTAGCTCAAGTTATGCAGATTTGGCTTGATACTAATATAATGGCTCATCCTTTTATATCTAAAAATTATTGGACTTCTAACTTTGAAATGGTTCGAGAAATACTTCCAAAGACAGAAGTATATGTATACGTAGTAGAAGGTGATATTGCTGGTTTCATCGGAATTGATGATGGGTATATAGCTGGTATATTCATATCTAGTGAAATGCAATCTAAGGGTATTGGGAAACAATTACTTGAAAAAGCAAAAGAGCTTTATTACAACCTCACTTTAACGGTGTATCAAAAGAATATGAAAGCAATTAAATTTTATCAACGAGAATATTTTGTAATCGAGCAAGTACAAATAGATAAAAACACAGGTGAAATAGAAAACTTTATGACGTGGGGTAGACAAAAATAGTCTACATTGTGTAGTGAAGAATTTAGAGATATTAAGAAGGAAATCTTAATCTCTCTTTTTTTTTATATCGCTATAAAAAAAGGATTAGATTAATAATCTAATCCTTTATCGTGTTGTTGCTTTGTAACTACAAAGTAATTACCTTCTGGGTCTGAGAAATTAAATGTTGGAATACCATCAATTTCCATGACATCACTTGCTGTTTTAATACGGTTGTGTAATTCATCAAACTCATTTGTATAGAGCATAAGTGATGGAACTGCATCAAGTACTTCTGGTGAATATTTCTTGATGAACTCTTTGTTAAAAAACGAAAGTTCAATCATCGGTGATAATGCAATTACTTTATTGGTGAATCCATCTGGTAATTCAATTGTTTCTATAACTTCTGCATTGAAGTGAAATTTCCAAAATTCAGTCAATTTATCGATGTCATCACCATAAATCATAATTCTAACTTTATTTATCATACGGGTCTCCTTTTGAAGCGACTTGCTTCTTATATTATGAATATAGCACTGGTTTTTTGATAATTCACGTAAGATGATTATGACTTTTGAGTTTAGTTTGGGTATTTGGTACAATAGAGGTACGAATTGGAGAGGTTATTATGGCAATACAATTTAGAAAAGTTGATAAAAGTGAGTTTTATAAGGTATATGAGGTAATTGAGAAAGCATTTCCATTATCTGAATATAGAACATTCGATGAACAAATGGTATTAATGGAATTACCATATTTTAATGCGATGCTTATTGAAGCTGAAAATGCGTTAGTCGGAATCTTAATTGAATGGGAACTTGAACATGCGATATATTTAGAACATCTTGCAGTGAATCCAGAAATACGTGGTAAAGGGTTAGGTTCAATACTTATGAGAGAATACCTATCAAAATCAGCAAATAATATTGTGCTTGAAGTAGAAGATATTGATACAGAAATTGCGCAACGAAGAATTGGATTTTATGAAAGATTAGGATTTACATTAAGTAATATTAGTTTTAAACAGCCACAATTTGAGGGTAGAGATGAAGAAACTGTTAATTTAAGAATCATGCATTATCCAAATAATATTTCTAATGATGAATTACTGAAGATAAAAGAGGAAATACTTCAAAAAGTTTATTTTCAATAAAATACTTCGAAATGAAGTATTTTTAAATTTAACGCGATAAGAATGTGTAACATAATGTATTATTTGAACATAAAATGTACTATAATCAATAGAGAAGTTTAGTGTGGTAGGGGAGAATAAAATGGAAAGTATTAAGAAGATGATACAAGAAAATATATTCATTTTATCAAAAAAACAAAGAAAACAATTTTATGACTATTTTCCGCATAAAGTTTACAAAACGGAAAGAAATATTTCAATTATAGTTGCGTTAACACAAGTTGTGATGATGATTTTGTTTTTGTTTCGAAAAGATGTTAATTTTCATGAATTTAGATTTGTTGCGTATTTTTCATTGTACGTATATTTATTTGTGGCTACTTTTCTTGCGATTGTATTTTATAAGTATACGTATGAAAGAAATATGTTTAATGTCTATATTTGGTTAAGAAGAATTTACTGTTTTCTTATTTGTATGTGGCTTATGGGAATCACTTTGTTAGATCAAATGCAAGGTGCTGATTTATCGGTATTTAGTTACTTATTACCAACGATGGCAGCAGTTTTGTTAGTGAGTCCAGTAGAAAGTATTGTGATTTTTGGTTCTACATGGGTTTTATTAATCACAATGATTTTAACCTTTGGTAATCAACATAGTCATTTTGGAATCATCATAAATAGTATATTTGTAACAGTATTGTCTATTTTTATTTCGTTTCGTTATTATCGAAGTATGGCAATTGAATTTTGTGACCGTTTAACTATTGAAAACCAATATAGGGAAATTAAACAAGTAAATCATCAATTAGAAGATTTAGCTCATGTGGATCAATTAACAGGGTTATATAATCGACATTATCTACATCAAGTGATTTATCCGATGTTTAATGAGAACTTAAAAAATAATTTGCATTCAATGTGTTTAGTTTTGGATATCGATTTTTTCAAGCAATATAATGATAATTATGGTCATTTAAAAGGTGATGAATGTATCAAGCAAATCACAAAAGTAATTAGAGAATTTTGTGATCGGCATGGTGCTAATGCAATTCGTTATGGTGGGGAAGAATTTTTAATTATTAAAGTTGATAAGAATGAAGTGGATGCATTGGTCATAGCGAATGAATTGTTAGCTGAAATTAATAAAGAAAATATAAGAAGAGATGATCTTGAAATCAATCATGTAACAGTTAGTATTGGTATTTGGGATGATTCAATGTTTAAGGTGGAAACTCTTGAAGCTGCTATTCATTATGCGGATAATGCTTTATATAAAGCAAAAGATAATGGGAGAAATTGTATTTTTTAGAGATATTTTTTTAATACGAACCCTATAAGCAAAGCGTGCGTTATTGCTTCAAAGATAATAGGGCTGTATGATGAATCAGACCATAAAATCCTTTAATTGTGGTGATTTAATATGAATATACAAGAAATCACAAGAATAATTTCGAGAAATTTGAAAAACAGCTTGCTGTTGAAAAAGAGATAGTTTGTCCAAATGTAAGTCAAATAAAATTAATATACAAGCTTGGTTTATATTTTAGCGTGCTTACTAAGCAGGACATCTACTTTGTGATACAATTCCACTAAAGTAAACAAATGAAAAAAGTAAATCTCATCTGTTTATGAAAGGTGGGATTTTTTAATGGTAAGGAAAACAAAGTATAGTGCAAAACAAAAGATAGAAGTCAGCATACAATATTAAAGCGGGATAAAATCTGCAAAACAAATCGAAAAAGAATTAGGCATAAGCAAAAGAGAATCTGCGATTGTGAAGGAATGGAAAAAAGTATATAAGATATTTGGGGCAGAAGGTTTTGAAGAAAACAAAACGAATAAAACATATTCTAAAGAGTTACAATCAAAAGTAAGTATTTAAAAACCATCTATTCGATTGAATAGATGGTTACTTACTACATTTAGATTTACTTATTTCCACTGTCTAGTTGATAGGGCAGTTATCAGATGATATCGCTTTTTAAATTGCAATTATTAATCATATGAAATTGTCAAAATCTACACATTTTGAGAAATGACGAATTCTCACTTATTATTTTAATACATTATATCATTTGTGTCAATTTTGTGCGAAAATGATGAAAATTATTTGATTATTCTTCACAAAATCTTAATTATTTACTATAATATTGTATTTTTTAGTAGCTGTTATTCTCTAAATGTGTAGATTATGATAAGGAGAGAACAATGAAAAGATTTAGTAAATTACTGTTAGCTAGTATGTTATTTTTTAGCGTAATGACATTGAATATTACAGCTGAAGATACTAACATACCACCAGTAGATGGACAAACTGAAGAGTCAAATGTTCAAGACACTATGGTTGATCCTGGTGAAGAACCAAATGAAGAACCAAGCACAAACCCTGGTACAAATAATCCAACTGAGGAAGAAGGTATAAATCCTGAAAACTCTAATCCTGAAGTGAGCAACGAACCAAGTGATTTAGATTCAAAACAATTTAATGAAGAGGGTTATGATGCCAATAAAATAGTCGCATGTGTAGTAAAGATTGACGAGACTTGTTATGAGACATTAGAAACTGCAATTTCAGCTGCGACTTCTTCAACGATTGTTTTGCAAGAAGATGTGGTTGTAAATGACTCAATAATTATAGATGCTAACAAAAATATAGTGTTTGATTTAAATGGTAAAAATATTAGTGTGAATTCATCAGTTCAAAAAGCACTATTTAAGGTAAAGAATGCTGGATTAACAATTAAAGATAGTGTTGGTGCTGGGAAAGCAACTGGTAATGAAACAGCTGTTACTGTCTTAGAAAATGGTAATTTCACTTTGGAAAGTGGAGCTATAGAAGGACAATGGTATGGAGTTTCTGGTAATGGAGCTGGAAATGATAATACAACTATTGAAATAAAGGGTGGTTCAATATCTGCAGTTTATACTAATGATGGAACCGCAATTTATCATCCGCAAGCAGGTGTACTAAAAATTAGTGGTGGAACAATAACGGGTAGTACTGGTATTCAAATTTGTGGTGGTAATGCAACGATAAGTGGTGGAACTATTAATGCCACAGCATCAGATTTAAGAACAAATAAAGGTACTGGAGATGGTTCTATTATTGATGGAGCTGCATTATCTATTATAGAAAGAGCATATCCTAATGGTGCACCTACTGTAACTGTTAATGGTGGTGTATTCAATTCAGCGAATAGTACTGCAATGCTTGTATATTCATGGAGAAATGATAGTGGAACTTCATCAGCATGGGCAACAGCAAAAGATAATATAACTGTTATTGGTGGTGATTTCTCGCAAGATATCGATCATCAATTGATATCTGAAGGTTATGAAAGCACATTGTCAAATGGCAGATATACTGTAGCAGAAATGAATGTTGTTGCGATAGTGGGCGATAAGAAATATTCTAGTTTAGCGAAAGCAATGGAAGAATCAAGCGGGGCGACTGTTGTTGTACAAAAAGATACTACGCTAGACACGTATACTGTCGCTAATGACAAGACTGTTAATCTCGACTTAAATGGTAAAACTGTTGATTTAAAAGCGACTTCATTAGTTAATAATGGAGTATTAACAATTAAAGATAATACAGCTACAGGTACAACAATTACTGCTTATACTGCAGGTAAAATTACCAGTGGTAATAATACAATCATTAATAATGGAACATTAACAATTGAGAATGGTGTTATTGATGCAACTGCTCATGGAAAATCTGCAATTTTAAATAATTCTAATGGAACATTAACTATGACAAATGGTAAACTGACACGTAGTAATGAAGCAGGGATTACTGGTGGTAATGGTGGTAACAGTTTCTATGTACTCTTCAATAAAGGTACAATTGAGTCAATTAGTGGTGGCTTTATTGTTGCAAATGGCAGTTTTAGTTCATTGATTAATAACTTGGGAACATCTAGTAAAACTGCATTAATTAAGAGTATTTCAGGTGGCGTTTTTGAAAATAACTTCGTTGTACTTAAGAATGATGATTATAGTGAAATAACAACAATAAGTGGAGGAACATTCACATCAGGTGTTAATACTGTGAACGGTTCTACAATAACAAACTATGGAAAAATTGGAACAATAAGTGGCGGATTATTCGTGAATAAAGGGAAATCTACCTCAGTTCTTGCGACGCTTACTTGGAAAGATAAAAGTAACATCGAGTTTGTAGGGTCTGTAAATAGTATCACAGGTGGTACTTTCTTAGCTCAAGGAAAAGGCTCGGCTATTTTAATTGCAAATGATGGTAAGTGTAGTACTAAACCAGTTGTTAATATTAGCGAAGCAAACGTATATGGAAACCTTAATGTACGTGGTGAAAGTACACTTGCGATTAGTGGGGGCAAGTACTCAGTAAGTCCATTAAATTATGTTGTTGACGGAAAAACAGCTTTTTCTCAAACTAATACAATTGATGGTATAACATACAACTTTATAATTACACCTAAAGCTGCTGACATTCCAGTTGTTGAAGTTGGAGATGAAATTATTGAGGTTAACACAGATAGTGGCGTTATTCCTCCAGCAGGGTCTATAGATAATATTGCTAAGTCAACTATAAACTTGGATGATGCAATATTAAGTGTTGCAAATGATAAGACAATTGTTAAAGACAAAGAAAAATTAATCGAAATATTAGGAAATAAATTTTCAACAATGACTGATGCTGAAAAAGCAAATGCTAAAATTGTTATAGAAACAAAAACAATAATTGATGTTGTTGGTTATCAAGAAAGTGATGGAAAAAAGACATTAAATGTTGAAATCACACCTTATTATGATCTTTATGCAACATTTGCTTTAAGTGCTGATAGTATGAGCGATTTAAATTCGGTGAAAATCACTAACACTTCTGTAGAGTTAAAAGTAACAACTCCAGTTGAGTTAAAATTACCTGTAGATTTAATTGAGAATGCAAATGATGATTCAAATTACTTATTTGTTCAACATACTAAAGCAGATGGCAAACAATACATTTATAGAACAACTTATGAAAATGGTGTAGTGACATTTACAAATCCAAATGGATTTAGTTCATTTGCGGTTATTCTAGATGCTCGTCAAGGTAAAATGTTCTTTGGTAGCGGTGATACAACTGGTGCTAAATATGACTTTGGAAATGTAGGCCAAGCTTTACCTACCTCAATTGAACCTAATTCTACATTTAAAGGATGGAAGTACAATGGAGTTCTTTATACAACATTTACTGATGAATTATTAGATTTATTGAATACAAATGTTGAAATTACACTAACTCCTGAATTTGTAAAAAATCCAAGTACTGGTTCTTCTTGGGATGATGGTGGACCGTTTACAACAGACAAGAATGGTAACATCTTCGACCGTTGGGGAAATGAAATATATCATAATCCTACTGGGACAACAAGTAAAGGTTATAAAGTTCCAAACACTGGTGTAAAATAAATATACAAGCCACTTCGGTGGCTCTTTTTATCTTATCGGTGATGACAGAAAAACTAGAGTAATCTTATTATGATTTGTTTTATAAGTTATATTTCTTGGAGGAGTTATGATGAAGAAAAAAATTATTATTATCGTTGCGGCGATTGTAGCGATTTGTGGACTAATCTTTGCATTAAATCAAAATAATTCAGGGCAAGTTGTAATAGTACCAACACCACTACCTTCGGCTACAACAAGTGTATATAGCAATGAAGAATGGTTGAATAGCAAAAAAATGAATGATGAGTATGTTGGAAGAATTCACTTTGAAAGTGGTTTAATTGATGAACAGATTGTACAAGCGGAAGATAATGAAAAGTACTTGCAATTAAGTTGGGATAATCAACAAACATCTCATGGATCTGTATTTATGGATTATCGTAATAGCATTAGTGATCAAAATATTATTTTATATGGGCATTTTGTATATGCGGACGAAAGCCTAATTTTTAGTCCGTTACATCAATTGATACTACAAGAGAATTATATGAATAATAAAGTGATTCAACTAGATCTTGAAAATGAAAGAAGAAACTATGAAGTTATATCAGTATTCTATTATGAAATGGATAATCCAACATTAGAATATTTTCACCCAAATTATGAGCAAAATTACTTTCAACTCTATATGGATATGGTTAAGCAAAAGGAATTTTATTCTACAGGTAATGAGCTTTCGATGAATGATAAATTTTTAACATTACAAACTTGTGTTAGAGATCGTGATGACCTTCGTTTAATTGTTTTGGCTAAATTGGTCGAAGAATAGTTATATTGTTAGAAACTTGAATTAGAGAATGAAACTCATTAATAACTTTAGAATGAAGTTTAGCCTATTTTCATTTTTTTCATGTAAAATAAAGTAGAGGTGAGAACATGAAGAGAAATGTAATTCTATATATTGCGATGAGTTTAGATGGATATATAGCGGATAAATATGGTGGTGTTGATTGGTTAAAGGGAGAAGATGAGAATTATAATGATGATACAAGTTATCAAGAACTCCTTGATGAAATTGATACTGTAATTATGGGTTATGCAACTTATGATCAAGTTACAAATGAGTTATCTCCTGATAATTGGCCATATCTTGGTAAAAAGACCTATGTATTGTCACATCGAACTATAGAAAATAGTAAAGACATTGAATTTGTGAATGAAAATGTAATTCAGCTATATACAAATTTACAAATCAAAAAAGGTAAATCAATCTGGATTTGTGGTGGCTCAGATATTGTAAGTCAGTTTGTAAATGAAGATTTAGTAGATGAATATCGGGTATTTATCATTCCAACAATACTTGGTGAAGGAGTATCATTATTTTCAAATATTCAACAAAAAACAAATCTACGATGTAAATCGGTGGATATGTTAAATGGAATTGTACGTTGTGTTTATTTGAAATCAGAATTAAAATAAAGAAGGTGATAAAATGAAAATAGAATTGAAACAGTATATACCTTATTTATTGTCATTTGTATTTATTTTTGTGGGACTTCCATTATTTATGGGAGATACAGGTTCTGCAATGATTGTGATACTTATGATTATGCCAGCGTGTTTATTATCGACATCAATCATTTTTAGCTATACTTATGAAAAATTCGATTTGATTTATTTAGTGTTGTTAGAATGTTTTGTGTTGATTTCAATTTTTGTATTTATGAATAGTACAGCTCTTATTTATACAATTGTTTATCTTGTTGTAGCGCTAGTGGGCAATGGCATTGGCTATTTGCTTAGTAAGCGTAAAGAAAAATAAACGATGAATGTAAAAGAAATTGCAAAAAAATGTAAACAAGATTTGCCGATTATTTATTTTGTATTTAAAAATAATTCAACACCTTTATTTAGCAAACTATTAGCAGGAATAACAATTGGCTATGCTTTGTCGCCAATTGATCTTATACCAGATTTTATACCAATTCTTGGATATTTGGATGATTTAATACTTCTTCCATTTTTGATTACTATGACGATGAAAAGTTTGCCTGAATCAATAATTGCTGAAGCTAGAAAGTCGTCGATTGACTTTTGGGAGAATTATTCTAAAAAATGGTATTATGCAATTCCAATAGTGCTACTCTGGGTGTTACTCATTTTTGTTGTTATTGAAGGATTACTTTAGGAGGTTCTTATGACAGTTATTGATGATTACATTGCAACATGTCCGGTTGAACATCAACCAAAATTAGTAGAGATACGTGAAATAATAAAAAAGGCAGCACCTCAAGCAGAAGAAAAAATTAGCTGGGGTATGCCAACATTTTATTTGAATGGAAATTTAGTTCACTTTGCCGATGCAAAGAAGCACATCGGTTTTTATCCTGGAGCAACAGGTGTAAGTGACTTTGAAGAACGTATTCAAGAGTACAAGCATTCTAAAGGAGCAATTCAATTTCCTTTAGATAAACCACTCCCTAAAAAATTAATAACGGATATTGTAAAGCATCGAATTCAAGAAAATTGTGAATGATTATTTAGAACGTTTGAGCGTATTCAAATGTTCTTTTTCTTTCTTACTAAAGCGAAGTGATTCGCGAGCTTTTTGGAGGGTTTTGTTGTATGTCCAATCATCACTTAGATTATTCATTGCAGTAAGTGTTTTGTTTGGATGATGGACAAGTGATTCGGCTAGACACCAAGCAATTGCCATTTTTACATAATAGTGGTCATGATTTAGGGTAATTAGTAATATTAAAATTTCATCGATGTGGTCAGATTGTAGAAAATAAAACAAAAAGGAAACAATGCCAAAACGTACTGTGTAAGGATTTTTTGACTTCATACATTTTTTACAGAATGTATAATAACTTTCGGATTGATCTTTAAGGGTTATGACAAAACTATCACAAAGTGACCAATTTGTTACCTTTGGTAAATAGGTTTGGATTAGCTTTACCTTAGCAGTGAATGATTGTGGTTGATAGGCGATAATGAATCCTTCAATCATAACTTCTTCAAAATACTCATCTTTCACTTCTTTTAAAAACAGTTGAGGATCTTCTTTGATGATCCTTTTTGCGATTTTTCTAAGTTCTGGTAGTCGAACACCAATCATTGCATAGCTATTATCTGGCAATAATCTTAATGAAAAATCACGAAATTCCTTGTTTTGCAGTTTCTTTAATTGATCGATTATTTGATTGCGCATGTGTTTTTAATCCCCTTTATGATATAATTATACGGGAGATTTTATGATGAAACAACGTACGATAAAAACAGATATTGGATGTCTCAATCTAATTGAAGAAAATGAAAAACTTGTTGGCTTAGAGTTTGTGGATGGTGAGTCTTCTCATTGTGATGATTCAGCTCTTTTAAAACGCGCAGAAAAGCAGTTACAAGAATATATGCAAGGTAAGCGTACAAACTTTGAAATCCCAATTTACTTTAAAGGTTCTTCTTTTCAAGAACAAGTATGGAATGCATTATTACGTATCCCATATGGAGAAGTAAGAAGTTATCAAGAAGTTGCACAAATGATTGGTAATCCCAAATCATGTCGTGCTGTTGGGAATGCCTGTAATAAAAATCCAATTGCGATTGTTGTACCTTGTCATCGTGTTGTGGCGTCACATCGTAAAATCGGTGGCTTTGGCGGCGGATTGGATTGTAAACAAAGACTATTTGAAATTGAAAATATTGAATTATGAGGTGTATAAATGATTAAAAAAATATGGATATGTTTAATTGCAATACTCTTATTTGTATCACCGCTACAAGTGAATGCCCAAACAGTAAATGATTTGGCTTATTCAGATGATTATTCAGTTGTAGCGATTGAAGGCGATACAAATACCGTTCTTTTTAATGCAAAAACATATAAAAGTGCTGAAGGAATTTATAACCGTGAAGTAAATAATTATAATAATCTAGCAATTGTTTACCAAGGTAAAGTAATGAAGGTTGAATATGGAATTGTTCAAATTAACAGTACTTCTAGTTGCGATTATAATGTTGAATTTAAGAATTCTATTGATAATGGATCAAATTATGTAAATGGATGTTACGGCATTGATGCAGCATATTTAAATACTAATGATGCTGGAACAAAAGTTGAAATGATGATTTCTGGAGTTGCTGGATGGGTGAATATGAGTGATGTAACAATCATCCCATGGGAAATGCTACCAGCTAGAATTTCAACATATGTGGTAAAAGAAGGATCAATTTATCATCAGATTAAACAATCATTTAATAATGATTTATATGCAGCTCTTATTAATGTTGGAAGTGCACCGTCTTATCTTGAACCAGATATTGAATATTACAGTTATGATGGACATTATTTCTATAAACCAGAAAATAGTTGGGCAATGTTGGATGATTATCGTGCATCAAATCGTAGTCGTAGTGTGAATCCAAGTGATCCATATTACAACTATTACCAATATGTGAGTCATCGTACATTAACCAATGTAACAGTAGAAGAGATTACAGATTATATTCGTAATACATTACAAATACAAAATCAAATTACAAGTTATCTAGATATGGATAAAGATTCATCTAATGATACGTTAAATCGTTCACAATTCTATGATGAAGAATCAGCATTTTACCAATATCAATATCAATATGGGGCAAATGCTTTAATGATGTTAGGATTATCAATGAATGAAACAGCTATTGGTCGTAGTTCATTATCCTTTACCAGAAATAACTTATTTGGACATGCAGCCTATGATTCAGATGTAGAGAAAAATGCTTCTCGTTATTTTAATGTAATGTCATCTATTTATAGTCATGCAAAGTATTATATTTCAGGAAGTTATGCCAATCCATTTAGATTTCAATTCCATGGTAGTTATTTTGGAAATAAGGCAAATGGAATGAATGTTTCCTATGCATCTGATCCTTATTGGGGAGAAAAGGCAGCACAGTTTTATATGCAAATTGATGCGGCATTTGGTTATAAAGATAATAATTCAATGGCCATTGGTATTAAGACAAGTATTGATGATGTGAAGGTTTATCAATATGATAGTACTGCTTCAGCAATTCTTTACTCAACAGGAAAACAACCAGATTTTGCATTTGTAATTTTAGATGCATTTTCAAATGGTGAAGGAGATTGGTATAAGATTCAATCTGAGGCAACATTGAATGAAGAATCAAAGGTTGATATGGTCTACTACTATAGCTATCTTGATAATGTCGGATATATTAAACAAAGTGATGTTCAGCTTGTCATGAATCCTGATAAAATGGCAGCTAAGGAAATGGTAAAAGTAGCATTTGATGCGAATGGTGGTAGTTTCCAAGATGAATCAGTTTTAATTAATTATTTAATTGAAGTGGGGCGAACACCAGTAATTGAAAACCCTAAAAAAGATAAAGCAATATTTGTAGGATGGGATAAAGAAATTACTACCGCAAATGAAGAAGTGACCTATGTTGCTCAATATGAAGCAGTTGATTCAATTGCAATGTCAGAGTATCCAGTTCAACTCATTGAATGGAATGACCGTATCAATATTGATGGAGGAACAATTGTTGTAAACTATGCAAATGGTAAACAAGAAACCGTTCCGTTAACGACTTCTATGATTTCAGGATATGATTTAAAAACAGAAGGCGATCAAGAAGTACTTGTATCGTATGCTGGAAATACAACGTCTTATAAAATTACGGTAGATAAAGAATTAGATACAATTAGGCAAGAACTTAAAACAGAAATATCTGCAATCTTAGAAGAAATGTCTGATGTAGAAACACTTACCGAAGAACAAGCTACTCGTATTTTAGATTTAAAAGTTAAAATGGATAATTACATGGTTCCATATTTAACGCAGCCACAATTACGAGCACTTGATAAATTAATATATATGGCAATTGATCATCGTATTAATTATGTAATTTATGAAAATGATTTAGATGCATCAGTTTCAGGGTTGTCACTATCTATTGATTTAGGTGATTCATTAGAAAACAAATTCTTGCCAGATACGATTAAGTTAGTTGTGAAGAATAGTATTAATTCTGAACATGAAGCGGCGATGAAGTTACTAGCAGAAGGTAATAGTTTAACTTATGTAGATTCATTTAAGATTCAAACGCAAAAGAATTTGAATGATTTTGAATTAAATACGCCAGTATTGATTTCTATAAAGAAACCAGAAGGAACACCTAATAATCAACTCTTCACGGTATTATTGTATGAAGATGGTGAAATTATTAAGTGTTATACCAAACAAACCAATAACTATATTCAATTCATGACACCAGCAATTGGTGAGTTCATGATATTGTCTAGAAATACAACGAATGATTACACAATTGATGATGTGGTTGAAACTGTTCGAGTGGATAATAGTGATCCAGATATTCCTGCATTAATTGCAGCTGGATTATTTGTCGCAACCATTGTCTTACTTATTGTTATTGCAATCGATGCACTATTACGAAAGAGGAAGAGGAAGAAACTACGTGATCAACAAGAAAATACCATTGAAGATGATTCACTACAATCAAGTTCAAGTGAACCAAGACCTCATAACGAGCATCGCACAGAGGGGGATAATCCTTCCAATCAAAGTAATGATTAATGATGAAGGTATTCATTGTGTTGATGGACACAAGCGATGCAGTGCCTGTCGCATACTTGAAGAAACAGAGAATCGAGAAATTGAAGTAAATTGTATGATTACCAATGATTTTTCAAAATCAGGCTCAACATATTGGGGAGCACGTAATCATCATTAAGGAGAAAATATGGAACGACTACAAAAAATTATTGCAGCGAGTGGATTAACTTCACGCCGAAAAGCGGAAGAATTAATTGTACAAGGAAGAGTAAAAGTTGATGGAGAAATCATCACACAACTAGGATATCAAGCAAGAAAAGGTGCGCGCATCGAAGTGGATGGCAAACCAATTATTAAAGAGAATAAAGTATATTATGTAATGAATAAACCAAAGAATACATTATGTACATTAAAAGATGAACATGGACGTGATACTGTTTTAGACTACATAAGTTCTGAAGAAAGAGTATTTCCAGTAGGACGACTAGATTTTGATACGACGGGTGTACTTATTTTAACCAATGATGGTGAGTTTGCGAATGATATTATTCATCCAAGTAATCATCTAGATAAAATGTATGAAGTATCAATCAAAGGAATTCTAACGGGTGAACAACTTAAAAATTTAGAGAAGGGTGTTCAACTTGAAGATGGAATTACACTACCAGCTAGGGTGAATGTCATTAACAAAAACAATGAAAAAGGTTCCATGCTTCTTGAATTAACAATTCAAGAAGGTAGAAACCGTCAAGTTAAACGTATGATTGAATATTTCGGATGTGAAGTTAAACGGCTACATCGTAAACGTTTAGGTTATCTTGAAGTTAAAGATTTAAAACCAGGTCAAGTAAGACTTCTGAAACCTTTTGAAGTTAAGCAATTAAGACAACTTGCAAAAGAAGGTAGATAATTACGGTAAGAGTGAATCAATTAATGATTCATCGGGATCAATATAAATTGTTTTGTATGTAGATAGAGACACCATACCAGGTTTAGCACCTGGTATTTTTTTTAGGGTTTTAATTTGCGTGTAATTGACAGGTACACTACTTGAGTCGCGACCTTTTGAATAATATGCAGCAAGTTGGGCTGCGCAACGCAAAGTTTCTTCATCTAATTCTTGACTATGGACAACGACATGGGCACCATGAAAATCTTTTGTATGAAACCACATGTCAGTTTTATTAGCTAGTTTAAAAGTAAGGGCTTCATTTTGAAGATTGTTTTTACCGAAACTAATTTGAATACCATTAGGAAGTGTAATTTTAGAAACCTTTGGAAGTGTTTCCTTCTTCTTGGCTTTTCTAATTTTTGATACTTTCTTTTTTAGATAACCAAGTTCGATAAGCTCTTGTTGGATTTCTTTAGCATCATCAAAACTACTTAAATCGAGTTGTTGTTGAATGCCATCAAAGTAATTGATTTCATTTTGACATATCTCAATTTGCTCAAGAATATAAACTTGACCTTTTTTAGCTTTGTTGTATTTTTGAAAACATTTCTTGGCATTCCTGTTGATATCAAGTTTTGGGTCAAGGGGAATAGTAACTAGATTTCCATCTTCAAAAGAGGGAAGTTGTAAACTAGTTTCGCCTTTGGTAGTAATATGTTGATTGGCATAAAGGAGATCACCATACTCACGCCATTTATCACAATCAAGTGATTCTTCATAAGAGGCTTGCAATTTGGGTAGCTTTTGTTTTTGATGTTTTAGTTCGTGATTTACGAAACGATAAATATCACCAGCCAAATCTTTAATGCGATCTTGTTCTTCTTTATGGAAGTAAACAATGTCTAGCCCTTCGAGAAGTGGATACGATTTAGAAGGACTTTGAATATGGGTTAATGGTATACAATGAAAAACAGCTTCATTATTTAAATTAGAAATATAAAGGGTATTTGAATTTTCTATTTCTTTCATGATAGAAGCAAAAGATTCATCGTTGTGTAAACGATATTCTATTTCTTTACTTAAGAAGGGTGAAAAACCATGAAACTGTTTTGTAAGTGTCAATTCAGGATTGTAAGTTGTTGCGTGGAAGGGATCTATTTTATCAGGTTGTATTTCAGTTTCTTTAAACATTGCGCCGGGTTGAATTGTACGGCGGTTATTTTCGAATGGTGGGATACGTTTTAGTGCATCCATGATTTTACCATTAGAGTCAACAAAGATGAGATTAGCGTATTTACCCATCAATTCAATATAGAGGTATCGAATTACCTTGTCACCAATTTCGTTGCGCATATGGCACTCTAAACGAACGTAGCGGTCTAATCCACCTTGTTCAATGGATTGAATTGTAGCGGATTCTAAATGTTTCCTTAGAAGCATCACAAAAGAAGAAGGTTCCTCAGGTGTTGGATAACTTCTTTCTGTTAAGTTAAGTCTGTTGTAAATCGTATGACAAGAAATAATAAGATTCTTTCTTGTGGTTTGAGTCTTTAATTGAAAAAGAATTTCTGAATTAGACACTTGATAAATTTTATTAATACGTGCAGGGAATTCAGGTTTTATCTTTTGAACAATTTTATGGAGCAAAATACCATCTAATGCCATGGGTAAAGTTCCTCATTTCGTTGTATTCAAATTGACAGTTAATCTGTTAGTTTGTACAATCATTATATACAAACAAGGAGGATAGTGAAAGTGAAAAGAGGTTTATTGATTGTTTTAAGTGGTCCAAGTGGTGTAGGTAAGGGAACTGTCTTAAAGGAGTTCATTGACGATCCTTCTTTGAAACTGGCATATTCAGTTTCAATGACAACAAGAGAAAAAAGACCAGGCGAAGTTGATGGTGTAAATTATAATTTCGTTTCTAGAGAAGAATTTGAAACTGCAATTAAGAATGGTGAATTACTAGAATATGCAGAATTTGTAGGTAATTATTATGGTACTCCATTAAAAAACGTAAATCGTTTACGTGATGAAGGAAAGAATGTATTACTAGAAATTGAAGTTCAAGGATGTACACAAGTTCGTGAGAAATGTCCCGATGCATTAACTATTTTCCTTGTACCACCAAGCATCGAAGAACTTGAAAAAAGAATTCGTGGACGCAATACAGAACCAGAAGAAATTGTTCAACAACGTCTTGCGAAAGCAAATCGTGAATTAGATATGGTTGGTCAATATAAATATGTGGTATGTAATGAAGATCCAATTCTTGCGGCTGAAATTATTTCAGTTATTGTAAAGAGGCATATGGACTAAGATGGCGCATTTTGAATATATTAACCAAGTTCAAGACTTAATTTCAAAGATTGAAGAAAGTCAAAAAGATAATATTAAAAAAGTAGGGAAATTACTCGCGGATAATATTAGAAATGATCACATTATTCACGTGTTTGGAACAGGCCACAGTATGTTGTCAGCGCAAGAAATATTTGGGCGAGCTGGAGGGCTTGGTAATGTAAATGCAATTCTCGATCCAGAAGTAACTGAAATATTTGGTGCTCAACGGGCAAGTAAAGTTGAAAGACTTAGTGGACTTGCGGATATTATTTATGAGAATTATGATATTAAACCAGAAGACCTAATGATTATCATTAGTAACTCAGGAAGAAATAGTGTTCCAGTAGAAATGGCATTACGTGCGAAACGTGAAGGACTTACGGTCATAGCGGTAACAAATATTGAACAATCTTCACATCAAACAAGTCGTCATCCTAGTGGTAAGAAGTTATATGAGATTGCGGATATAAATTTAGATAACTGCATTCCAACGGGTGATGGTGTCATTACCTATGGTGATGTACTCACAGGTCCAGTATCGACAATTTCAAACTGTATCTTACTTCATACAAGTATTTGTGAGGCATTAGCAATTCTTCATGATGAAGGATTTAAATTACCAGTACTTCAATCACAAAATGTGGATGGTGCAAATAATGATGCAATCTATGAAAAATACAAAGGAAGAGTAAAACATTATTAAAAAGAATCTTGTGTAGATTCTTTTTTTAGTGGGGCATAAAAAAAACTCGCATTTGCGAGTTTTTAGATTTATCTATTGTAATATTCAACAACTAGAAGTTCATTAACTTCAGTATTTAATTCGTTACGTTCTGGTAAACGAACATAAGTACCTTGTCTTTTTTCTTTGTCGATTGTTACGAAAGCAACTGGGTTAAGTGTAGCTTCAAGTGCATCAGCAATGCTTGCCATGTTTCTGCTAGCTTCTTTAACTTCAATTTTTGATCCAGGTTTAACGATGAAACTTGGGATATCTACTTTCTTACCATCAACTAGGATGTGACCGTGGTTAACTAATTGTCTAGCTCCACGACGAGTTCTAGCGAAGCACATACGATAAACTACGTTATCTAAACGAGATTCAAGTAAGAATAAGAAGTTGTGACCAGTAACACCAGTCATCTTAGTAGCTTTCTTGAAAGTGTTGTAGAATTGACGTTCATTTACACCGTACATGTGTCTAATTCTTTGTTTTTCTCTTAACTGAGTACCATAGTTACTTAGTTTGATTCTTTTTGTTGGTCCATGTTGACCTGGAGCATAAGCTCTCTTTTTTAATTCTTCACCAGTTTCTAAGATTGAGAATCCAAGACGACGAGACGTCTTCCAAACTGGTCCATTAATTCTTGCCATTAAATTTCCTCCTTGTGTTTATGGCTAAACAACAACAGGTACAAATCATCAATAGTAGTGTGTTTGTATTAGAATCTTTCGCTAATTGCAGCTAGTTACTTGATTCACAGCAGTTGCTGATACAAACGCGGAGTACTAGACTCTGTATGCTGCCATCATTTGACGCTAGATAACTATATCAAAACTTAAACTTAAAGTCAAATAAATCCTAATGAAATCAACGATTTTCGTAAGTAAGTACTTAAATTGTTAAAAGAACTGTGATAGAATGGATAAAGAAAGATTCTGGGGGTATTTGAATGGAACAAATTCTAAACATCTTGTCAAATAAATTTGTGTTAATTGGTCTTGCGGCCGCTATTATATTATTAATTTTATGGTTCATGGTTAGAAAGATGCGCTCAAGTAAGCTTAAAAAGCAATTGGGTGAATTTGAGATACGCTATAATTCGATTAAAAGTGTACCTTTACCATATAAATTGAATAAAGCAGTAGCAATTGCTCGTGTTAATCAAGAAGTTATGCAAAGTGTAACTAATTGTAAGGATGATTTTGACTTAGTACAATCTAATCTTAAACAAATTGCACAATTATTAGCAGATACTGAAGATTATTTATTAATGGGTAAATATAAGCCAGTAAAAGATGGTCTTATGGATTTAGATAGCATGCTTGTGCTAGGTGAAAAACAAGTGAGTGAAATGGATGCATTCCTAGACACAATTCTTGAAAAGGAAACTGCCCAACGCGCAGAGGTTACTTCTTTCAAAGATAAATTTAGAGAATTAAAAGCGTATGCTTTAGAAAATAGTGCTTCTTTAGCTTTCAGTTGGAATAAAATTGAAGCTGATATTTCAAGTACAGAAAAAATGTTCTCTGCTTTTGAAGAATGGATGTATGCATCGGAATTTGAAAAAGCTAGTGCTAAACTTGAAGAAATCAAAACAAGTATTGCTGCTTTAGAATGTTTGATTAATGATTTACCGGAATTACTACAAGAAGCTCGTGGTGTACTTCCTAATCTAGTTGATGAAGTTGCACGTAACAATGCATTACTTCAAAAGAAGGGTGTTTCTCTTGAACACTTAGAAATCGAAAAGAATTTAATTTTAATTACGGATGCACTTAAAAATGATTTAGATAGTTTACAAAATGGTGACTGTTTAGGTGTAGGTGAACATTTATTAAATTATAAAACACGTTTACTTCAATTAAATGATCAAATTAGTAAAGAAGGATCAGCGTATGATGAAGTAACTAATATTGCAACAGATGTGGATTCAATTGCAACAAGTGCTTTAGAAACATTAGCATTTATTCGTGAGGCTTATGAAAAAATGTCTACACGTTTTGGTCTTAATGATTTAAAAGCGAAGATTGATGAAGAAGATGAAAAATTAAAAGACTTAATCGAAAAGAAAGATGCGGTATTGGCTGTTATGGGTGATTCTGATTCATCTTCAGTTGAGAATTTATACAAATTAAAAGAATTGAATCAAGATTTAATGGCATGTAACCAAGATTTAACAGCGATTAAAGAAGTTATGGATAATGCTCATAGTGATGAAGAACGTGCTAAGAAACAATTATTAAAACTTCAATTAATTATGAATGAAATGCAAGTTAAGATTCGCAAAAATCGTTTACCAGCAATCTCTGATACGTATGATGAAGATTTAGCAAAAGCATTTAATTATATTCATAGTATTGAAAAATTGATTGAAGAAACACCACTTAACGTTCAATTATTAAATGCCACATTAAAAGATGCAATTGATTTTGTTTATAAATTATATAACAACGTTAATAATGTTGTAGGTATGGCAGTAATGGTTGAAAATACAATTGTATTTGGAAATAAATATCGTTCAACATATCCAGATATTGATTCAGAACTTACACGTGCAGAATTATGCTTTAGAAATGGTGAATATACACAAGCACTTACAGTAGCAATCGCAACAATTGAAAAGATTCATCCAGGTAGTTATGAAACATTGATCAAGGAGAATGCGAAGAGTGCAGGCTAAGTGTTTTTTCGATAATGCTAGCACTACGTCATTGCATGATGAAGTTTATAAAACATATTGTGAGTTGCTGAAAACAAAATTTTACAATAGTGATGCTTTGTATGATGCATCCATCGAAATACAACAAATGATAGAAAAAAGTCGTCTTGCTATTGCAGAGACTTTTTCTGTTGCGCCAGAAGAAGTTATTTTTACAAGTGGTGCAAGTGAATCAAATAATTTAGCGATTAAAGGAATAGCGTTTAAAAATCAAAATAAGAAACATATCATTACTACAAAAATTGAACATTCAAGTGTTTATCATGCGTGCGAACAATTAGAAGAGTTATTTGGATATGAAGTAACTTATTTAGATGTGGATGAAGACGGAGTCATAACCATTGATGATTTAAAGGCTGCTCTGCGTCAAGATACAGTACTTGTGTCAATTATGATGGTCAACAATGAAGTCGGCTCTATTCAACCGATTGAGGCTATTAAAACGATAGTAAAGAAAAATTCACATGCTTATTTACATGTAGATGCCGTACAAGCTTTAGGCAAACTTCCAATTGATTGTAAGGATATTGATTGTATCAGTTTCTCTGCACATAAAATTCATGGTCTAAAAGGCAGTGGTATTCTTATCAAAAAGAAACATGTATCCATTGCACCCTTGATTTCGGCAGGGCAACAAGAGTTTGGATTAAGAGGTGGTACAAGTAATGCCATCGTTAATATTTTATTTGCGAAAACATTAAGATTAGCACTTGAAGCTCAAAAGCAGTATAATAAATACTTAACGGAGTTACGCTTGTATATGATTGAAGAATTATTGAAAATACAAGGTGTTGAAATCAATAGTCCAAAAGAAGGTGTGTGTCATATTGTGAACTTTTCATATCGACCAATACCGAGTGAAGTGATGATGAATGCATTAAATGCAAAAGGTGTATGTGTATCTGCACAAAGTACCTGCGCAAGTAAATCAGGACAACCATCACGAGTTTTAAAAGCTATGAAATTTGACAATGAACGTGCAAATAGTTGTATCCGTGTGAGCTTTGATGAGCACAATACAAAAGAAGAAATCGATCAGTTTATTACAATACTAAAGGAGATATGTAAACGTTATGGTACAATATGATACAATTCTAATTCGCTATGGTGAATTATCTACAAAAGGGAAGAATAAGAAAGATTTTATTAAACGATTATCGAAAAATATAAGTCATGTATTAGAAGATAAACCTAACTTAGAATATATAAATACATACGACCGTATTTATATTCGTTTACATGGTGAAGATCCATATTCATGTATTGAACGTATTCAAAAAGTATTTGGAATTAGTTCATTTTCAATTACTCAAAAAGTACCCAATACAATTGAAGCGATGGAAGAAACTTGTTTAGCAATAGCGAAAGAAAATGAAAAAGGTACATTTAAAGTTGTGGCACATCGTAGTGACAAAACATTTGAAATGAAAAGTGATCGAATAAACCGTGCGATTGCAACAGTAATCCTAAAAAATACAGAACATAAAGTAGATGTTCATCATCCTGATTTCAAGATTCATGTTGAAGTTAGACAAGCATATACGTATATAACAAGCAAAATTATTCCAGGTGCTGGTGGTTATCCAGTAGGAATTAATGGAAAAGCAATGTTACTTTTATCGGGTGGAATTGATTCACCTGTTGCAGCGTATTACGTAATGAAAAGAGGAGTAGAAGTTGAAGCAATTCATTTCTCATCACCTCCGTACACCTCGACTAGTGCTAAAGAAAAAGTATTGGAGTTAGCTCGTTTAGTAAGTCAATATCAAGGAAAGATAAAAGTACATGTAGTTCCATTTACTGATCTTCAACTAGCAATTTATAAAAACTGTAATGAATCATATGCGATTACAATTATGAGACGTATGATGGTAAGAATTGCAGAAAGAATAGCAAAGAGAAATCGTTGTTTAGCTCTTGCAACAGGTGAAAGTTTAGGACAAGTTGCATCACAAACACTTGAAAGTATGGGAGTAATTAATGAAGTAATTAAACTTCCAATACTTAGGCCAGTAGTAACTTTTGATAAACTTGATATAATAGATGTAGCAAAGAAAATAGGAACGTATGAAACATCAATACTACCATTTGAAGACTGTTGTACTATCTTTACACCAAAGAATCCAGTCACAAAGCCTTTATCTCATCGTGCAGAAGAGTATGAAAGCAAATTTGATTTTGAAACTTTAATTAATGAGTGTATTGAAAATACTGAATGTATTGTTGTAAAACCTATCAAAGAAAAGGAGAATTATCTATAATGGCTAGTAGTGTTAAGAAGAGTTCTTTTCCAGAGTTTCAAGAGTTGTTAACAATTGTAGAACATCGTGATGAATTAAGATTTACGGTTGCTGCCCATGAATTATTTGAGGCGGTGCAAAACTCAATGATGAAACCTGAAAAGAAACTTGTTGTCTATGATTTGATTTCTAAATTAGGTAATTGTCGCGAAAACGAAAGAATAAAATATTTAAAGAAAATTGGTGGACGTCTAAAGTAAGAGCAAATAATTGCTCTTTTTTATTCGATGATTTTAGAATAAAGAAATACAAATAGTATAGAGGGAAGAGGCTATGTTCTAATTAATCTTCAAGGAAATGATTCAATTTTTAAGCAAGTTAGGATACAAATTATCAAATTCATTGAGAAAAGAAATAATTGATATATGATACGAGTAAGTATTGTTGAAGTGTTGATAATATGAAAAAGAAGCTGTTATAAACTATTCACAGTAAGGAAATCACGAAATGAATTTGTGCTTGCTTATTGATATAGTTAATGAGGCTTCTTTTTATTAGTTTTAAATAAATCACTAAGACTATAAATAAATTGATGAAACAAAATAATGAACTTATTCGGTAACTGCTGGAGTTGGTGTTGGGGTTGTTTTTCTTTGTAAACGATACATGACAACCTCTGGATCAGAAAGGAAACGTATATCAGCTTTTGTGGTGCCAACGCCATTCATTACATCTAAGATGAATTTTTCTTCGATTTTGTATTTCCCTTTATTGTATATTTCTGCATAAGGAGCAGTATAGAGTGAACCTAATATAGGAAAGTAAACTTGTCCGCCATGACTATGTCCTGATAGTTGTAAGTCAACTTGGTCAGGAGTTAGAGAGTCTGCAATGTCTGGTGTGTGCGAAACAACAATGTTGAAACTGTTTGGTGATACACTTGCGAAAGCATTAGTGATATCAGGAGTTCCAAGTAATTGACTATCTAACCCAACAAGCCCAATCGCTTCTGAACCTTTGTTTCTAATGAGAATAGAACGATTTGTAATGATTTCAAAATCCGCATTAGCTAATACAGAAGTAACAAGATCTTTTGTAGTAGTTGATTCTAAATCGTGATTACCTAATACCGCAAATTTTCCTAAGGGAGCATTGATTTCTTTTAACTGTGCGGTTAGGGTAGCACTGACTTCTTCACTAGGAACTAGTACAGAAGGGTGATCGAATAAATCGCCAACAAATACCACAATATCTGGCGCGGCATTATTGATTAGTTGGACCACTTCTTGGAAACGCTCAGGAGTCATGTAGTTATTGTAATGTACATCTGAGAAAAATAAGATATTTATATCATTTAATTGTTCAGGAATTTTTTCTGATGATATACTTTCGTAACGCACGGTGAAACGAGTAGGTGCGACATAGAATGTATCATAGTAAAGTCCACCAATTAAAAAGACAAGCAATGTAAGTACGATTAAGATTTTTTGCCAAACCTTCATTTTATACCTCAATTCTAACGTCTACTTTTAAAAAGTACGTTTCTATTATATACTATTTATTGTAGTTTGTGAGGGTTGAAAAATGAATAATAAATGTTATTTTATTGATTTAGATGGAACAATGTATTGGGGAACAAAAGTTATAGATGGTGCTATTCAGTGGATAGATCACTTATTAGATCATCATATTAAGTTTATTTTTTTGACAAACAATTCATCTAGGACACAAGCGCAAGCTTGTAATCATATGTTGAAAATGGGGTTTAGGGGAATTAAACCAGAACATTTTTATACATCTGCAATGGCTGCGGCGGATAAAATCGCAAGAGAGTATCCGACCAAAAAAGAAGCATATTATATTGGTGAAGACGGAATAAAAGAAGCTTTGATTAATAATGGATTCAATATTAATCCAGATAAGGCAGATTTCTTGTTTATAGGTTTAGATAGAAATGCAACGTATCAAGATTATTCATATGCTTTGCGATTGGCTCATGAAGGTGCAAAGCTTGTGGGTACTAACAATGATCGTATTTTACTTTCTGAAAAAGGTGTAAATGTGGGTAATGGGAGTGTTGTGGCGTTATTTGAGTATGCAACAAACACAGAAGCTATCAAGATTGGTAAACCACATAATGCAATTGTAGAAGGTGCTTTAAGATATGCTAAAGTAAATAAAGAAGATGTTGCGATTGTTGGTGATAATCTTGAAACAGATATATTGTGTGGTAATAATGCAGGCATTGAAACTATTTTTGTTACTACAGGTGTACACAACATGGAAGATTGTTATCGTTTGGATATAAAACCTACCTATATTGTGGCAAATTTAACTGGATTAATGGATTAAATTAAATCACATAATTTACCATAAGTTTAACAAATTAATGCGATAGAAGTTTTGTAAACTATAGTCAGTAAGATAAATATCTTACCGTACACTATTCAATAATCCCCTAAAGTGAATATTGTACATACATTCTATCCCCTTATATAAAAAGAAAGAGAACTCGTAAGAGTTCTTTTTCTATTTTATACATTCATATAAGATGGGTGATAAAGGTTTATCAGTACGATATTCTTTAAATGAGATATGGTTTGTGATAAGCCACTGATGAATTTGTTCATGCTCATCTTGACCACCAGGATGTCCAAGATAACATGCAAGCATTAATCTTGCGTTAGGTTTTAATAAAGTATAAGTATCTTGAATAGCTTTTAAGGAACTTGTTGGTTGAGTGATGATTGAAGTATCAGCTTTAGGGAGATAACCAAAGTTGAATATCGCAACATCGATTTCTTCACTAACATATTTTTTTACGTATTCATGGCTATCTAAGATAAAAGTCAGGTTATTCATTTCTTTACAGCGTTCAAGTGTGTTTTGTTTAGCTTGTTGCTGTATATCAAAGGCATAAACATGATGACAATGACGACATAAGAATAATGTATCATTACCATTTCCAGCAGTTCCATCAATTGCCACCATTGTATTAGTTAAATATTCTTTTAAAAGACGATGACAAGTTGTATTTATATTTTCACTCATAATTTTAATCCTTGATATAGATGTTCGCGTGCCATCTTCTTATCAATTTCATTTAGAACAATTGTTTTGTTTAAGGTCCACTGTGGTGTGATTAATTCTTCTTTAATTGCATCACCTGTTAAACGTTGAATAATGATGCTAGGGTCTAAATATTGAAGTTGTTCACAAACAATATCAACATATTCTTCAAGTGTAAGAATATGAAAAGGTTCTTCATTGAATTCTTGTTCAAGTTTTGTATGCGTTGTAATATGGAGCATGTGTATTTTAACGGCATCAATCTTTAATTCATTCAAAGCTTTGATGGTATCAATCATCATTTCTTTGTTTTCGTTAGGTAATCCATTAATGACATGTACACAAATTTTACAGTTAGTTTCTTTGATTCGTTTGACTGCATCTTTAAATACATCAAAGCTATGACCGCGATTAATTCGTTTAGCAGTTGTATCAAATATGGATTGTAATCCCAATTCAATCCATATTTCCTTCTTTGCTGAACAAGCGTTTAAATACTCTAAAATAGGTTGGGGAAGGCAATCTGCTCTAGTTCCTAATGCAATACCAACAACTTCATCTAATGCCATAAATGGTTCAATACATTCTTTAACACGATTTAAAGTTCCATATGTATTTGTGTATGCTTGAAAATAGGCGATAGTCTTACTATTGGGCCACTTATTCTCCATCATTTTCTTGCCTTCATAATATTGGGATAAAAGATCCATACTCGAAGGCTGTGTAAAATTACCGCTACCAACAGCATTGCAAAAAGTACATCCACCTATTCCACATGTACCATCGCGATTAGGACATGTGAAACCAGCATTTAATGGAACTTTATAAACTTTTGAGTTAAAACGATGACGTAAATAATAATTCCATGTGTGGTATCGCTTATTATCATCAGAAAAGATAAATGTGTTCATAGTATCTCCTTACTTCAATTCAATATAGTCAACTGGTTAATATGGTCTCATGGATAATCGAATGAGTTTAACTTCTTATAAAATCAAATATCATTTATAAATAGTTTTTCATAGAATTATCTCCTAGAAATTATAACAAAAAAAGAAGAATAGGATAACTATTCTTCAATTGATTGTAATGCAATACAATATGGACCACCTTGTGTAATGAATGCACAAGATAATTCTAAGATTTCAACAACTTGATTAGGGAATGAGTTTAATAACATGTCCTTAATCTTAAGTGCTTGTTTTTCTGCGAATGCGTGAGATACATAGAAACGCGGATTATTTAAATTTCTAGCTTTGAAGTCTTCTATTATTTTCTTTACAGCTAAATCAAATGATCTTGCGGTACAAAATTTATCAAGTCTACGTCCGTCTGGTGTTTGTTGAACAACCGGTTGTAGTTTTAATAAACCACCAATTTTTGCGGTAAGTGGTGTACAACGACCTCCACGTTTTAGATAATCAAAGTCTTGGGGCATTAAGAATGAGTGAGTAGATGCGATTTTCTTATCCAATAGGGCAAGAATTTCATCCATAGATTTACCGTCTTTAATCCATTGAAGGATACAAGTTACCATATAACGATGTGGTCCACAAAGTGTTGCGGAATTTACGACATGGACTTTAACTTTTCCCTCTAACTCTTGAGCTGCTGAACAAGCAGTTTGGTAAGTTCCAGATAGTCCGTCAGCCATAGCTAATAAAAGAATTTCATCATCATGATGTTTTTCGATAGAAGCTTCAATTTCACCTAATGTAGGTTGAGAAGAAGTTGGGAAATTACCCGCTTTAATTAGCTCTAAAAATTGAGAAGTGTTGATATCTACAAACTCTTGGTAAGATTTACCGCCGATAGATACAACAAGAGGGTTCACTGTAAAACCAAGGTTTTCAGCTTCGCTAGGTGAGTAAAGACAAGATGTGTCAGTAATAAGATGAATCATATTTTTCCTTTCTTACGCAATAAAGAATGCGATTGCAATAAAATGCATAAATGTCCCTAATAAGATGAATATATGAAATAATTCATGAAATCCCCAATTCGCAGATATATTTGGTTTTTTCAAAATATAAATTACTGCACCAATAGTATAACATAAACCGCCAATAGCGAGAAGGCTTAAACAGTTCAAAGGTACTGCAGAAAAACCTTTTATATCAAATACGAGTGCCCATCCCATAAGTAAGTAAAGAAGGGTATATAAGAAACGTGGAGCATTTAACCAAATAATCTTTGTGATAATGCCAGTAAGTGCAATTCCCCATATAACTAAGGTAAAAACTAAGTTATTACCAGGTGCAAGATAGTGCATTGCAATGGGGGTATATGACCCTGCGATAAGAACATAAATTAAGGAATGATCTAATTTTCTGAAAAGAGTTTTATGAGGATTATCATTTTGAATATAATGATAATACGCTGAAGCGCTATATAAAGCGATAACAGATAAGCTGAAAACAAGTAATATTATATGAGTTGTAATGTCTTTTTGATGAATGAAAGATGCAATTTGTAAAAATATGAGATATAATACCCCTAGAACTGCACCAAGGGCATGAGTGAATGAACTCATTGGATCTTGTGCTTTATTAAAGAATTTCATGGCAATAACCTCCGACATCTAGTTATGATAACTAGATGATTTTATTTTATCATTCTTTTATAGGATTTCAAGTAAAACTTTACAAATAGTAGAGGTAGTGTAGAATAAGGGGAGGTTTGTAAAAAAACCGGGAGGAAAAAATCATGAAAAAACTATTATGTGGTTTACTAGCACTTGTACTTGTTGCAGGATGTTCTACAAAACCAGCTGAATCTACACCAACACCAGAAGCGACAATGGCTCCTGAAACTACAGGAACACCAGAAGCTACACAACCAACAACTGTAACAATCCCTGCGGAAGCAACAAATGTGGATTGTACTCAAAATGGTGAAGGAATTTCTACAGACACTGTTTACACAATTGAAGATGGTGCAATTATTAAAGTAGATCAAGTTTCTAACTTTACAGCTTCAGGTGATGACATGCTTAAACAAATGGAAGAATCTTTAGCAAATCAAAAGGCAGCCTATGAAGGCGTTGAAGGAATTACTTTCGATTATACAATCGGCGAAGGTAGTGCTGTAATTACTAGTTCATATGATATTACAGTAATGGATGAAGAAAGTTTAGCAAATATTGGTTTAAGTGCTGATATGAAAACAGATAAAGGATTTATGATTCAACCAATTGTTGATCAATATGCTTCAATTGGAATTGCTTGTAATATCAAATAAAATAAGTAATAGCACTATAAATTAAGAAAGATATTATTGAAAAATAATATCTTTTTTATTAGTGGAGTTCTTCAGTAGATATATTGTGTGGTGTGCTTAAGAATCGTTAAGATATGTTTTTTGGTATTCATTTAGGAGTAAAATAGAAAATGGCTTTAATCGCCGGAGGGATACAATGAAAAAAATATTATTTGGATTATTAGCACTTGTGCTAATAGCTGGATGTTCATCTAAACCAGCAGAAACAACACCAACACCTGAAGTTATGCCAACACCTGAAGCTACAATGATGCCTGAGAGTGGAAAAGAAATGATGTCTGGGGGATCAATGTTACAATGCACAATGAATTCTGATGAAGATATGATTGTGACTACATACACCTATGTAGATAACAAAATAACAAACGTTGTAGTAGAAACGTCTTATTCAACAAGTGGTCATGATATTGCCGACCTACAAAAACAAATTGCTGCTGACAAAGAATTTTACGCAGCAGAAAAAGGATTAACTTTTGAGTCTTCTGAAACAGATAAATTTGTTATTGTAAAAATGACATATGATGTTGCTTCAATTTCAGATGATATGAAATATGCAATTGGATTAACTGATGAAGTTAAAACGGAAGATTATTATGATATCAATAAAGTTAAAGCAACTATTGAAAACACAAATAGGACTTGTGAAGTAAAATAAATCAAAAAAGAAGGGATATCATCTGATACACCTTCTTTTCAATTGTTTTAGAGTAGAGAATATAAAACTTTAAACATGTTATTTAATAAGGAAAGTTAATCTAATGTATGAATGTATTTTTCTAAGGCATCAATAACTTGACTATCAAATTGTGTTCCTTGACAACGTCTAAGTTCTTTCATTGCATCTTGTGATGATTTACCTACATGATAGGGTCTTGTCACTACCATAGCGTCATAGGCATCCGCAACAGCGATGACACGTGCTAGAAGGCATATATCATCTGCTTTAAGACCTCTTGGATATCCTGTGCCATCAAGTTTTTCATGATGTTGATAAGCAATCTCAGCAATAGTATCACCATAATGTTCTCTTATCATTTCATAAGTATATTGACTATGTTTTTTCATAATTTCATATTCATTATCATCAAGTTTACTAGGTTTTAAGAGTATTTCTGGTGGTATTTTAGCTTTTCCCACATCATGGAAAATAGCCGCAAAGTAAAGATCATCAAGCTGATCAATACATAATCGTAAGAAATAGATAATTCCTAAACAAAGTCGGCGTACTCTTATACAATGATTTAAAGTATCTCCATCTACTTTTTGTAAGTTTTCTAGTATAGTCATTAAATTATTTTCATCTTCTTCATAACTTTGAAAGTAAGGACCAGTGTTTAGATTAAGTATCTTGGTGCTTTCAATTACTCGAAACATTTGATTGTGATTTAGAGAATGGTGATAATAAATATCACCAGGCTTAAGGATAATAGATTTTTGATCATCTAGAAACTCAATAACACCTTCTAAGATATAACTGAATTCAACTAAACTATTTTGAATAGTATATAAATAGCCGACAGTCCCTTTAGGCATTGTTTCAAGTAGTACTTCAAGATTTTCATCTTGACAGATTTGACAAGAAGTACCGCCAGTAGCAATAGTCAATTTATTTTTTTCGTAGTTGTTCTTGAATACAAAAAAAGTCTCTCCCATTTGGTTCATCTCCCTAGTAGTATCTTAATTAATCATACTCTATTTGGTGTTATGTACAAGAAAAATTAAGTGTTTTTAGTGAAAATAATGCTTAGTACAAATAAAATAAGTAAATGTGAATTATCCATGTCAATAAAGGTATAGCTGGGGGATAGTTTCTACTTATAAATATAGATGGAGTGTTATAATACGATTAGAAATAAATTGGAGAAAATCAATGAGATATATTTTATTACTGAGAGGTATTAATGTTGGTGGAAAGAATAGAGTAAAGATGGAAGTTTTTAAAAATCAACTATATAGTTTAGGATTTCAAAATGTTATTTCTTATATCAATAGTGGAAATCTAATTTTTGAATCAACTGCTAGTGTAAATGAAATTAAGAATTCACTTATAAAGATGATGGATGATAATTATGAGTTTAAAATTTTATTTGCACTAATAAACGAGAAGAACTATCTTGAAACAGCTAATCATTTGCCTCGATGGTGGCATGATGACAATATGGCTAGACGAGATGTATTGTTTTATACAGATGTAGTCGATAGCGTTGAAATGATAAAGAGCATTCAATCAATGGAGTTATACAATGAAATCGTTCATTATTCAGAAAACGCTATTTTTTGGGGTAAGATTAATGAAAAAGATTATATGAAAACAGCGTATCATAAAAATTTGGCATCTAAAAAATACTACAAGGAAATCACAATTAGAAATGGTAATACATTCGATAAATTGCTTTCAATATTACTTAATAATGAGAATTAAGCAATAAATCTTGAAAAAATCATCAATGAATTATGATTGCAAGTAACACTGTCGTTGTTTTAAGGTAGTGCAAGCAAGGCTTTCTTGTTGTTTATTCGTGTGTAGCCTAGGATGGATTTAGGAGGAACTAAACAAATGGATTTTGGAGAACAAGTCAAAGAATTAAGAAAAAAAGAGAGTCTTACTCAAGAACAATTTGCCCAAAAATTAAATGTTACAAGGCAAGCTGTTTCGAACTGGGAGAATAATCGCAATCTTCCAGATATTGAAATGTTAATAAAATTTTCAAATGTTTTCAAAGTTTCTCTGGATCAGTTAATTTTAGGAGGAACTAATATGAACAATATGACTGAAAAATTAATCAAAGATGGAAGTGAAACAAGAAGAGCAAAAATAAATCTAGCAACAGCAGTTGTTGGTGCTGTTCTTATGTTAATGGGATTTATGTGTTTTGTAATTAAATCAGTATCGGTGGAGTATATCGATGAACTTGGCATACTTCATGAAAATTTCTTTTTATTACCTGTAGGTTTCTTATTTTTGTTTGGTGGGGTTTTGGTGCTTTTTCTTGCAGGCGCAAGTTATCTAAAAGTTAAAAAGAGAAGAATAAATGATGAAAAGTAAGGAATCAATAAATTTAATACACTGTGCTAACTTGTAGAATCTTAATATTTCTTTTGGTTTGAAGTGATATACTTGATTATATAGAATATATTAAGGGATATTTCAAATGAAAAAAAATAAAATAATCAATGGCATAATTATCGGTGTCTTAGTTTTAGCTGTAGTTTTCTACTATTCAATTTCAATTAATTTGGCGCAAAAAGTTTCTCAAACTTCTAAAATTTTGATAATACAATGTTCTGTAGACGATAAAGCGAATACAACATTTAAAGACAAATATATTGAAGGAGAAGATTTGATTACTTTGCGAGATAATCTAGATAACTATCGTATTTTCTATGGAATTCAAGATTACGTGACAACGATGTTACCTTATCTTCCGATTACTTACTATATGGTATACATATCCGTAGAAGGAGAAGGTACGTACTTATTGTCCATCGTAGAAGATGGTAAGGTTGAAGTTGATAGCGAAATGTATTATTCATGGGATGGTAAAAAATTATTTCGACTATTTGATGAATTGTTTAATGAAATTGATTAATACAAAGAGCGAGGCTATCTTGCTCTTTCTTAATTTTCATCATGAATTTGTAAGAAATTTTTAGTTATAAACTATGAGATACTAGCTTTGACTCAAGGAGTCGGAGGTATAATATGAAAAAAATATGGTTAACAATATTGGCGCTTGTGCTTGTTGCAGGATGCAGTTCAAAGCCAATAGAACCCACTGCTTCTGCAGATGGGAATGCAGCTACTGAAACACCGCAAACTGAAGAGGGTAAAGCTACTGGTGAAAACAAGGGTGATAAAAAAATTGCTTGTACAGTAAACTCAGATCCTGATAGAATCAAAACATTATACACAATGAGTGGTGATGAAATTGTTTCTGTTATTCAAGAAACTACCTATAGTTTAGGTGGAGATCGTGATAAGGACTCAATTAAGGAATCGATGAATTCGGATAAGCAAATTATGACAGCAATGTATAGTGTAGATTATGAAATCATTGAATCGGATACCGAAATTACATCGAAGATTACGTATGATATTTCTAAAGTAGATGAAATAACACTTGCAGTATTAGGGTTAACTGAAGAGATGAAAACGGATGGTAAGTTTGATATGGATAAGGTTGTTGAAGAAATGATCAAAGGAAATGCAACGTGTAGCGAAGTTACAGAATGAATTTTGACAAATATTGACACAGTTTCATAAATTCGATATGATTAATGAGCTATGAAGTGGAGTAGTATCTCAGTATCAGTTAATAGAGAGTCAAGGGATGGTGTAACTTGATAATTGACATGAGTGAACTCGCCATTGAGCTGTCCTGATTAAAAGGGTTCCGTAAATCTGCGTTAAAGATAATTAAGGGCATAGAGTAATCTATGAACTAAGGTGGTACCGCGTTAATTAACGTCCTTAGAAATAAGGGCGTTTTTATATGCATAAAGGAGAAAAATATGGAATATAATCATTTGGAAATTGAAAAGAAGTGGCAAGCATTTTGGGATAATAATCAAACATTTAAAACAGATGTATGGGATTTTAGTAAACCGAAGTATTACGCATTAGATATGTTCCCATACCCTTCAGGTCATGGGTTACATGTTGGGCATCCAGAAGGATATACTGCAACGGATATTGTTTGTCGTATGAAAAGAATGCAAGGTTACAATGTTCTTCATCCAATGGGGTTTGACTCATTTGGTTTACCTGCAGAACAATATGCCATTCAAACAGGAAATCATCCAGAAGGATTTACATTGGATAACATTAAAACATTTACTACACAATTGAAGATGTTAGGTTTTTCATTTGATTGGGATAAAGAAGTATCTACATGTGATCCACATTTCTATAAATGGACACAATGGATTTTCAAACAACTTTATGAAGATGGATTGGCAAAATATGTTGATTTCCCTGTAAACTGGTGCGAAGAGTTAGGAACAGTTCTTGCGAATGATGAAATCATTGATGGTAAATCTGAACGTGGAGGATATCCTGTTGTCCGCAAAATGATGAAACAATGGGTAATTGATATTGTGAAATATGCTGATCGTTTACTTGAAGGATTGGATGAAGTTGATTGGCCAGAATCTACGAAGGAAATTCAACGTAACTGGATTGGTAAATCCAAAGGTGCTCATGTTAATTTCAAAGTAGATGGATACGATGATTACTTTACTGTTTTCACAACACGCTGTGATACGTTATTTGGGGCTACATACTGTGTATTAGCGCCTGAACATACATTGGTAGACAAAATTACAACAGCGGATCAAAAGGCTGCAGTGGATGCGTATAAACAAGAATGTGCATCAAAGTCTGATATGGAACGAACAGAATTAAATAAAGATAAAACAGGAGTATTTACAGGGGCTTATGCAATCAATCCTGTTAATCAAAAGAAAGTTCCTATTTGGATTTCGGATTATGTTCTTGCGTCCTATGGAACAGGAGCAATTATGGCGGTTCCTGCTCATGATGAACGTGACTATGCATTCGCAAAAAAATTCGGTATTGAAATTATACCAGTACTTGAAGGGGGTAGTGTTGAACATGAAGCCATGGTTGAAGATGGTCTTCATATAAACTCTGATTTCTTAGATGGTTTAAATAAAGAAGATGCAATTAATGTAATGATTGCATGGCTAGAAACAAATAAAGTAGGAGAAGCTAAAATTAACTATCGCTTGCGTGAATGGATATTTGCTCGTCAACGTTATTGGGGTGAACCAATTCCAGTAGTTCATTATGATGATGGCTCAATGGGTGCTTTAGCAGATGATGAATTACCACTCGTTTTACCAGAGTTAAAAGACTATAAGGGTAAATCAGGGTCATCACCACTTGACCAAGCTACAAATTGGGTAAATGGTGAAAAGAACGGTAAACATTTTAAGCGTGAAACATCAACAATGCCAGGATCTGCGGGAAGTAGTTGGTACTATTTGCGTTATATTGATCCACATAATAATGAAACATTTGCGGATAAAAAATTACTTGAACATTGGATGCCAGTTGATTTATATGTAGGTGGTCCAGAACATGCAGTAGGCCATTTATTGTATTCACGTATGTGGAATAATTATCTTTATGATAAAGGTTTAGTTCCTACAAAAGAACCATTTAAAAGACTATTCCATCAAGGAATGATACTTGGTGAAAATGGTGAGAAAATGAGTAAGTCACGTGGTAATGTAATTAATCCAGATGTAATTGTCAATAATTATGGTGCAGATACATTACGTGTTTATGAAATGTTTATGGGACCATTAGAAGCTAGTAAACCTTGGAACGATAAGAGTGTAGAAGGATCACGTAAATGGTTAGAACGTGTTTGGCGTTTATTTATGGATCCAGCACGCTTAACAAAAGTGAATGATGGTGCTTTAGATTATATCTATAATGCAACTGTTAAAAAGGTGACTAGTGATATCGAAACATTGAATATGAATACAGCAATTTCACAAATGATGATTTTCATTAATGAATGTTATAAACAAGAAACAGTTTATGAAGAATATGCATATAATTTCATTAAAATGTTATCATGTTTTGCTCCTCATGTTGCGGAAGAAATGTATCATGAATTAACAGGTAAAGAAACAATTGCATATGAACCATGGCCAACTGTTGATGAGAGTAAATTGGAATTAAATGAAGTTGAAATCGTCGTACAAGTGAATGGAAAGATTCGTGGTAAATTCATGGCTAGTAAAGATGAAGATAGTAAAAAAATAGAAGAAATCGCATTCAGTATTGATACAGTAAAGGCTCAAACAGATGGCAAAACGATTCGTAAAGTCATCGTAATTCCTAATAAAATTGTGAATATTGTAGCGGTGTAAAGTATTGAAATGAAGAAAACCTCATAAAATTATGAGGTTTTTATATTAAGTAATTTGTCAGAAGGAAAATAACAATCTTGTTTTCTTTTCTTATCGGCGTACATTAATAAATCAGCGGTTTTTACAGCTTCTGTCAATGATTCAGTGACATGGTAATCAACGATACCATAAGCGAAATTTAAACCATATTCATTTGCTTTAGTATGAATTGTTTCAATTGCTTTTGTGATGGAAGAATAATCTGCTTTCTTCGATAAAACAACAAATTCGTCACCACCTATACGATATAAGCGCGAGTTAGAAGGAAGATTTTCTAAAAATAAATTAGTTATGAGTATCAGACAATCATCTCCCACCATGTGACCGTAAGTATCGTTAATTAACTTGAACTTATTGAGGTCAAGTAGTGTGATAACGTAGTTTGTTTTATACTCGATTTGAAGAAGTTCATTATCATAACATCTGCGATTATATGCTCCAGTTAAAGAATCGGTCATATAATATTGAATGTTTAACAACAAGTAGTAAAGGATAAGTGACATTGCTGAGAAGTTCCAATTCATAAAACGAAGGCGGAAGACTACTTCTAGGATAAAACTTAAGAACATTAATAATATAACAACAAGTAAGAAAATATGTTCAGCATGTTTTTTATAATGCTTGTGGTGAATGGGTTGTCTAATTAACATAATCATATAGAACCACGAGATAAAGATTGAAATCATAAATAATGGACCACGATCATATTGATTGGAAGAATTGATAAAGAAAACAAGATTATAGAAAATACTGATGAAGCAAACTAGAATATTTATCATCATTGGAATATATGCGTAAATCGGTAATTTCTTCTCATAGAATATGCGCCATAGAAGTAAAGGTAATAGTGGAGCACATGCAAAATTTAGAAAAGATGTAATTCTGCGAAGAATATAAAATTCTGAACCAAAATATAAGGCAATAGAAGAATCAATTGAAGTGACAACGAGCATAGCAATATTAACAAGGATAATCAAAAAGAAAATCCTTTTACTTTTTTTATCAAATAAAGGATTAATTGTAAGAAAATAAGATACAATACTTAGCCCAATGAAAGAGACAATATTCGTTTGAATTATTTCGGTGAAAATACTCATATTATTTCTCCTTTACATGTTCAATTTAAGTTATTATAGCATGTTATAAGGCACTACTATAAGTGAATTTCATGAATTAACAGAGATTTAACAGGATTCTTTATAAGAGTTAATAGAAGTATCCAAGATTTTAGTAGTGAGTTTTGTTAAAATTTGGTATAATTTTCTAGCGAGGTGAGACAATGTCATTTACAGTTACAATTAGTCAATTTGAAGGTCCATTAGATTTAATGCTTCATTTGATTAAAGAACAAGAACTAGATCTTTTTGACTTAGATATTAGTGTTCTAACTGAACAATATCTTAATTATCTAAAACAAATGGAAAGTCTGCACTTAGAAGTTGCAAGTGAGTATTTACTCGAATTAGCAACTCTTATTGAATACAAAAGTAAAAAAATTCTTCCTAAAGATGAATCGGTAATCGATGATGAATATGAAGAAGATCCAAAAGATCGTTTGGTACGTCGATTATTGGAATATCAACAATATAAAGAAGTCACAGAACAACTTAATGATCTTTATCATCAAAGAATGCTTCAGTTATCTAAGCCAATATCAATTGAAGTTGAAGAATGGTCAAAACCAAAAGAAGAAACTGAGCCTATTGATGGTTCACCTTATGACTTGGTGAAAGCGATGAATAAATGCTTACGTAGATTACAGTTGTCTAAGCCAATCGAAACAAAATTTACGGCAAAAGAAATGTCTATGGAAGAACGATCTTTACAAATTAAAGCACGTTTACGTGATTTACCAGAAACATTTTCATTTGAAACACTATTAGAAGATTGTGATGACTTAAAAATGATGATAGTTACTTTTCTATCTGTGCTTGATTTAGCACGCGTTCACACACTTGTGTTTACGATTGATGAAAAAGGTACTATCTGGTTTAAAAGGGGGTAATATAAATGACAGAAATTCTTGAAAATGATGAAAAGATTACTGATACAGATGAAATAACGCAAGAAAACACAATGGAACAGACGGATGCTCCTGAAGTATGTGAAGTTGTAGAAGAAGTAGAAGTCTTTGAAACAGTGGGCGAGATAATCGAAGTTGAAGAAACCACAAAAGATGAAGAAGAAGGTAATCAAGCTGCAACAATACTTGAAGGGTTATTATTTATCGTTGGTGATGAAGGAATTTCACTTGAACAAGCTGCTGAAGTATTAGGTATCTCTAAAGACAGAACAGAAAAAGTATTTGAAGAGTTACAAATATATTATGCGGATGATCAACGTGGATTCGAAATTGCGAATTACGGTGGTGTCTATAAGTTTTTATCGAAAGCCTTAGTACATCCATATGCTGAAAAGTTATTTCAAACAACGAAACAAACAGGATTATCACAAGCCGCATTAGAAACACTTGCGATTATTGCATATAAACAACCGATTACACGTGTGGAAATTGAAGAAATTCGTGGTGTTGGAGCAGATATGATGCTTCGTAAATTAGAAGCAAGAAATTTGATTCGTGAAAATGGTAGAAGTAATGCACCAGGAAAACCGATTTTATATGAAGTAACAGATGAATTCATGGATAGTTTTAAACTATTAAGTTTAGATGAACTTCCAAAGCTTCCGGAATTTAGTACGGATGAAGAAAGTGAAAATTTATTTGATTAAAGTGAGGAAACTCACTTTTTATTATAGTTGACAAATCCGTTTTACTGCAATAGAATGGAATTATATTTTACTGGAGTAGAATGGAGAAAATAAGATGATTGATAAAGTTTTTGATTCAGAGAGAAACATTTTAGAACTATTATGGCAAAAAGATAATCAAACCGCAAAACAAATTGCTGAGCAATGTAAACAAACAGTAGGGTGGAGTAAAACAACAACGTATACAGTCATTCGAAAATGTATAAACAAAGGACTGATTGAAAGACGAGAACCTGATTTTATATGTCATGTTTTAATTGATAAGGAACTTCTTTGTGAGCAAGAAACTGATGATTTAATACAAAAGAATTATGGTGGTAACCCTGATTTATTAGTAGCATCTTTACTTGAACAAAAGAAGATTACCTTCGATGATATTCAAAAAATGAAAGAATTAATAAAGAAATTTGAATAGTATGATGTCATTTATAGAGATGAATTTATATGGAAGTGTATTAATTTTAATTGTTGTATTAATACGTTTTCTATTTAAAAATAAGCTTCCTAAAAGACTACTTACTGTATTATGGAGTATTGTTGCGCTAAGGTTTATCTTGCCATTTAGAATTCAATTTTTTGGTAGTTTTTATGAAATTGCCAAACCTATAATTGCACCAACAGCAAAACAAGTATTACCAGGTATTATGGATCAAACTTCAATGATTTCTAAATTAAGTGAAAATAATTGGAACTTAACACCATATCAAATTATTTGGATTATTGGCATTTGTGTAGTGATTGGTGGTTTTGTCTATTTTCATAATAAGACACGTTTTACATATAAAGTATCATTGCCTGTACGAAATGAATTTATTGATACTTGGTTAGAAAATGATCGCTTAAGAAGACCTATCCAAGTTCGTTACTCTGATCGAATTGGTTCACCATTTACAACGGGAATTCTTTGGCCAATGATTTTATTACCAAAGACAATTGATTGGAACGATCGTAAGACGTTGATGTATGTTCTTGCCCATGAAAAAGTTCATATTAAGCGTTTTGATGTTTTGATAAAATGGGTGTTTGCATCAATTTTATGTGTGTATTGGTTTAATCCACTCGTTTGGCTTTTTTATAAACTTGCGAACCAAGATTTAGAATTAAGTTGTGATGAGTCGGTTATTCTAAGTTGTGGCTTAGACGCTAAAAGTCAATATGCTAGTGTGCTTGTTGAGATGGAAGAAAGACGATTGAAATTCGCACCCTTGGCTCCTGGGTTTTCTAAATCAGGATTACAAAATCGAATTGTCGCAATACTACAAACTAAAAAAATATCAGTGGGTAAGTTTATTGCGTCGATGGTAGCGGTGGCAATAGTTGTAGCTCTTTTCTTTACAAATTCACCCTTACCTAAAGATACAGATGAAACACAATATATAACACATGCAGAAGAAACGGAATATCAGTATACCGAAAAAGAATTGAATGAGTTTTTAAAACTTACGCATTATAATGACTATCAAACAATGTCAATTTCAAAGTTTAATAGTTTAGTTTATAAATTGTTTGAAGATGACTCTTCTGGCAAAAACATGGAATTATTTGAGAAAGTATTGTATTCAACAAACGAGGAAGATAGTCATTATTCATTTGTGAGAAATACAATTCAATCGTCACTTAGTGAATACTATGCACGACTTGAAGAAGTTTATTCCAATGATGAAGTTAATCCAACATATTGGATTAACTTACAAACACAAACGTCAACAAATGTGATGGGTGTTCAAAATAATATTAATGTATATATGGATTTAACCTTTAGCTACCGCATTCTTGATGAAACTAATTTAACAGTAAAAGAAAGAGATGATTTTATACAAGCAATAAACAAGGAAGCTAACTCAATATTTATTGATCAAATTAATACCAATGGTACTAAAGAAATGTTTATTGAAGAATTTAAAAATAGAGCTGCATTAATTTCTACAGACAAAATTGTATTTGTGGAATGTGTAGAGAATGATACTGAAATCTACAATTAAAAGAGGAAAATAAAATGAAAATAAATAAAATTATCGCCACAAGCGTTTTGCTTGCAATGGTTTTTTCAAGTGTATCATGTAGTAAAACATCAAATCCAGATGAAGCAAATAAAGCTGATTTTGGATATATTGGCAACCATAAACAATACTATGGTGGTGAAATAGCGAAATACACAAAAGAAGATTATGATTTTTTAAAAACAATTTCACTTCAAGACTTAGCTAATATTTCAGTCTATGATTTTAATAACAAATACCTCAATCAAAGTAATGAAGATGAGTATCATAAAAATGAGAAAATGTTAGAAAGACTGTATCAATCTTTACCAGAAACAGACAGTCTCTATGATTTTCTTAATACAACAGTATACAGTAGTTGGGTAGAATCTGAAAAAGAACACTATAACAAATGTGAAAAAAATGCGAATCCACACTATTCAGATTCAGAAAGTATTGATACTTATGAGGATGTTTATGGTAATAAAGTCTTAACACAACAAATTTCATTTGATATAACATTTAATTACAAAATAGTTGATTCAAAAACATGCAGTGTTCTTGCACGTGATGAAATATTAAAGAGTGTTGGAACAACTATGAAATCATTTATTGAGAAGCAAAATAAACAAGATTTATATCAAGACAATAAAATGAAATCAGTTTTGCTTGAAGAATTAAATCGTATTTTGACAACGTTGAGCAATGAGATACAATGGGCAGGGGATTCTGATATTTATTATTGGATGTACGATAGCGAAGAAGAAGCAAAGGAATCTGCAATTATATGGAATGAAAAAAAGGAGTTTGATTATTCGAAAAAATATACAGCTGAACAATATAATCAATTGATTCATGCCGTGGTTTTAAAAGATTATGAATCAATGAGTATTGCGGATTTTGATCGTACAATATACAACTTATTTGATGAGGAAACAGAAGATTATTATAAGAGTAATTATTTCTTGTATGAATATATCTTGAATCATTTAGATGAAAAAGATCCAAACTACAATTATTTGCGTTATGAGATTCCATTAGCGTTAAATGAGTATGAAGCAAAAGAACAAGAAGTTCTAACTAAAAAAGAAACTAATGTTAACTATGGCAATTATAGTGATGTTGTGATTAAAGGCAAGGTGTATGAGGATGATGTTATTATTGATCAGTTATCATTATTCTATGAAATAGAATATCGTGTTTTAAATGGTACTGAATGTACAGTAAAAGAAAGAAATGAATTTCTTACACAAATCAATAAAGCTATCTACGATTATATTCAAAATAATTATTCTAATAAAATGACTGAGAAGCAATTACTTGAGGAATTTAAAGCTATTGGGAATAAATATAGTAATGATAAAATTAGTTTTGAAAATATAAAAATTGAGGGTGCAAGTACTGTTGAAAGTGGTGTTAGCGAATACTAATTTAAAAAAATAAAGTTTTTACTGAATAAACACTTAAAATAGGCGTAATTTACAAATAAAAAAACTTGTAATGTGGGGGAAGCTTGTGTATACTATACTCGTGATTAAACAATCACATTTGCTTGTATAAATGTCAAGTGATGGCTGACACGTTTCTACCCACTAGCCTATAGTGGACTACAAGTAAACCTTTTCCCCGTTTTTTTCGTGGAGGTTTACTTTCATGGAGGAATTAGGATGGTAGAACTTAACAACTGACAAGTAATTTATCTACATATTGATTTTCGATATGTATTTTTTATTTTTTTGGAGGAAAAGGCTGATGGATGAATATTTAGAAGTATTGGGCAACAAGCTTAATGAAGAATGTGGATGTTTTGGTATCTATAATGTGAAAGATGCTGCTAGTCTTTCTTATTTTGGTTTACATGCCTTACAACATCGTGGACAAGAAGCTTGTGGTATTGCGTCAAGCGACAACAAGATAATTACTTGTTATAAAGGAAAAGGTTTATTAAGTGATGTATTCACGAATAAAATTCTTGAAGATTTATCAGGTAAGCATGCTGTAGGTCATGTACGTTATGCAAAGGCGCATGAGAATCAAATTGAAAATGTTCAACCATTAATGGTTAGAGCACATACAGGGCATTTTGCTGTTGTGCATAATGGTGCTATTGTAAATGCAAAAGAATTAAAAGTAGAGCTTGAAGATCTTGGAAGTATTTTTCAAGGAAGTAGTGATAGTGAAATACTTGCACACTTAATTCAACGTGAAGAAGGTACAATGGTTTATAAAATCATGAATGCTTGCGCAAAACTTGAAGGTGCATTCGCATTCATTATTATGACTAAAGATTGTATGTATGCAGTTCGCGATAAAAACGGTTTAAGACCATTATCAATTGCTAAAATTGAGAGTGGTTATTGTATCTCAAGTGAAAGCTGTGCTTATGATATCGTAAATGCGAAACTCATTCGTGAAGTTGAACCAGGAGAAGTTATTCGTATTTGTGGTGATGATGTACAATCGTTCAAGTATGTTAATGAAATACAAAAGAAAATGTGTGCAATGGAATACATTTACTTTGCTCGTCCAGATAGTGTAATCGAAGGAATTAATGTGCATAATGCACGTAAATTATCTGGAAAATTACTGGCGCGTAAAGATAAAGTTAAAGCAGATATCGTTATTGGTGTACCAGATTCATCATTGAGTGCCGCAATTGGATATGCTGAAGAAAGTGGGTTACCTTATGAAATCGGTTTAATTAAGAACCGTTATGTAGGTAGAACATTTATTCAACCAACACAAAAACAAAGAGAACGTGGAGTGCGTATGAAACTTAGCGCAATCTCGGCAATTGTGAATGGTAAAAATGTAGTAATGATTGATGATTCAATTGTAAGAGGAACTACATCAAAGAGAATTGTACAATTACTCAAAGATGCGGGTGCAAAAACTGTACATGTACGTATAGCATCACCAGAATTCAAGAGTCCTTGTTTCTATGGTGTTGATACATCAACGTATGAAGAATTAATTAGTTCTCGCCTTAATGTTAAAGAGTTAAGAGATTATATTGGTGCGGATAGTTTGAAATTCTTATCAATTGATGAAGTTAAGGAAGCAAATGGACCTAATTTATGTGTGGGATGCTTCAGTGGTAAATATCCGACAAATTTATTTACACTAGGAAACATTTTAAAGAAGTAGTACAATAAATAACAGGATGAAAATCCTGTTTTTATATATCAGGAGGTACCATGGGAAGTATAGTTAATGCAATTGCAATCATCATTGGTGGTTGTTTGGGATTGATTCTTAAAAAAGGAATCCGTGAAAATATACAAGATTCAATTTATAAAGTAATTGGAATAAGTGTTATTGTTATTGGGTTTAATGGAGTCCTTTCTAATATGGCTTCAGTTAGTGGAACGTCTATTGTAACAAGTGGTGAAATTATATTAATTGTTTCTTTAGTACTGGGGACATTATTGGGTGAGTGGATAGATATTGATCGTCATCTCAATGGGATGTCACAAAAAATTGAAGATAAATTTCATCTTGCTGGTTTTGCGAATAGCTTTGTAGTCGCAACAATTATATTTTGTGTAGGTGCTATGGCGATCATAGGCGCAATCAATGATGGTTTGTTACATGATCCAAGTGTTTTATATATTAAAAGTATCATTGATGGAATTACCAGTATTATCTTAGGTGCAACATTGGGGATGGGTGTTATATTTTCAAGTGTACCTGTACTTATCTATCAAGGATTAATAACTTTATTAGCAGGAAGTTTATCCAGTTTTTTAGTGGGCGAATTTCTTCAACAGTTATGTATGGTTGGATATGCTTTGGTAGTATGTATCGGACTGAATTTTTTATTAAAAGACAAACTTAAAGTAGCGAATATGTTACCGTCTTTATTAATCGTTGTTCTCTACAATGTAATACTAATGATAATGTAAATAAGATATGATATTATGTTAAACGTGAAAGTGAGGATTTAAAATGACAAATTGTAATCACGATTGTGGCTCTTGCGGTCAAAATTGTTCGGATAGAACACAACCAGAAAGTTTTCTAATTCAACCTCATAAAGAGAGTTCAATTAAGAAAATCATTGGTGTAGTAAGTGGTAAAGGTGGCGTTGGCAAAAGTTTAGTTACAAGTATGCTTGCGACTGCAATGCAACGAAAAGGATATCAAGCAGCAGTTCTTGATGCGGATATAACTGGTCCAAGTATGACTAAAGTATTTGGAATCACTACAAAAGCAGAAGGTACAAATGATGCAATATATCCAGCAATTACTGATTCGGGTATTGAGGTTATTTCAGTAAATATGTTATTAGAAACAGATGAAACTCCAGTAATTTGGAGAGGACCTGTAATAGCAGGTATGGTTAAACAGTTTTATACAGATGTTATATGGAAAGATGTGGATTTCATGTTTGTGGATATGCCTCCAGGAACAGGGGATGTGCCATTAACAATCTTCCAATCACTTCCACTAGATGGTATCGTTATCGTAACATCACCACAAGAATTAGTGAGTATGGTTGTGACAAAAGCCATTAATATGGCTAAAATGATGAATGTGAATGTAGTAGGGCTTATTGAAAATATGAGCTATGTTCAATGTGATGAATGTAATCATAAAATCTATGTTTTTGGTGAAAGCCATATTGATGAAATAGCTAAGGAACATGATTTAGAAGTTCTAGCTCAACTACCTTTAGATCCAACAATTGCAGCCCTTTGTGATGCTGGAAACATTGAAAGCGTTGATATTAGAAATTTAGAAAAAGCAGTACAGAAAATAGAGGGACTTTTATAAAAAAGTCCTTTTCTTGTGCGTAATTCACCCAAAATTCACATAAAACACTTATAATAAAATTGGTGATGAAATATGAGTAAAATACTAGTTGTAGATGATGAAGCAAAAATTAGAGAAATGATTCGTAAATATGCCCAATTTGAAGGCTATCAAGTAAGCGAAGCGGAAGATGGTCTTGTTGCAGTAGAAAAATGTGCAAATGAAAATTTCGATTTAATTGTAATGGATGTGATGATGCCAAATCTTGATGGTTTTTCAGCATGTAAAGAAATTAAGAAAATGAAAGATATTCCTGTTATCATGCTTACTGCTTTGGGTGAAGAATATGATAAAATTCATGGGTTTGATTTAGGTATTGATGATTATGTAGTAAAACCTTTTTCACCAAAGGAATTAATGATGCGAATACAGGCTGTACTTAAAAGAACTAAATCTAATCTAGATAATGCTGAAGTTTTCACAGTGGATGGATTAACAGTTGATTTTACAGCACGCCAAGTTACTATCAATCAAGAAAAAGTGCAATTATCACCAAAAGAATTTGACTTGCTTGAATACTTTATAAGAAACCGTGGAATTGCCCTTACACGTGAAAAATTACTTCAACATGTATGGGGTTATGATTTCTTTGGTGATGACCGTACATTGGATACTCATATTAAATTGTTACGGAGAAACTTACAAGAATACAGTAAATATATTATTACATTAAGAGGGGTAGGTTATCGTTTTGAAAAAGACAACTAGACTTCAATGGAAAGTATTGAGGTATCTCTTTACATATGTAATTGGGATACTTTTTCTCTTATGGTTCTTCCAAGTGATTCTTCTTCAACCTTTCTATGAATATAATAAAATCAATGTTGTAAAAGAAGTAGCTGAAAAGATTGAAAAATATATTGATTCAAATCAATTAGAAGAATATGTGTCTTCGCTATCGGATCAAAATGATTTATGTGTGCGTATTATTAGTAATAATGATATAAGTACAAGTAATGCAGGGTGTAGAATTAGCCAGTTACCTATTGATAAGCTTTTGGAATATGTTAATCTTGCAATTCAAAATGATGGTTCTTATCTTTCTAAGTCGGATTTAGTTGAAATGCAATTCGTCCAAGATACATTAAATACAGTAACTGCAAAATTCAATGGCGATAAAAATATTATCTATACAAAAGTTGTGAATCTAGAGAGTGACTCACCAACGATAATTATGGTAAACACGCGTATATCTCGTGTTAATGCAGCAACACAAGCATTGAGTTATCAGCTATTATTTATTGGTATTATTGTAACAGTATCTGCGGCAATTTTAGCGTTCTTCATGGCAAAGAAAATTGTAAAACCGATTGCTGAAATCAATGAGGCATCACAAAATTTATCAAAAGGTGATTATAAACACATAACATCGCAAAAGGACTATTTAGAAGTTCAAGAGTTGAATCAAACACTTACTGAAGCAGCAGAACAAGTTCAAAAAGCAGATAAAGCCAAACGTGATTTAATTGCGAATGTATCACACGATTTAAGAACACCACTGACAATGATTACGGGTTATGGCGAAATGATGATGGATTTACCAAATGAAAAAACAGATGAAAATATAAAAGTAATTGTGAATGAATCAAAACGATTATCAATGATAGTGAATGATTTATTAGATTTATCTAAATTGACGGAGAATAAGATTACTTTAAATCTTGAAAAATTCAATGTAACAGAATGTTGTCGTGAAGTGATTAAAACATATGATCAATATTTGAAACAAGAGAATATTACTATTGATTTTGATACAACAGAAGAGGTAAATATAGTTGGCGATAAACATCGTATTTCACAAGTTCTCCATAACTTAATTAATAATGCAATCAACTACTCTAATGATAATAAGCGAATAATCATTCATCAAATTACTGAAGAGGGTAAAGTAAAAATAGTTGTGCAAGACTTTGGGTGTGGAATTGCGGAAAGTGATTTGCCACTAATTTGGGACCGTTACTATAAAGTTGATAAAGAACATGTTCGTTCTGATCAAGGCTCTGGAATCGGTTTAGCAATCGTAAGAGAGATATTAGATTTGCATCACTATACATATGGTGTTGAATCAAAAATAAATGAAGGTTCAATATTCTACTTTGCAACCGAAATTGAAAGTGAAAAAGACTAAGGAGTGAGTAATCACTCCTTTTCTGTATGTATAAATGAGCGTATAATAGTCACAAGGTCAAGGGTGATAGTGAAATGAAAAAATCGATATTTCAAATTATAATTGTGTTTCTTTTTGTTTATTGGTTACTTGCAGGCCTTATTTTTAGCGCTGAAATTAAACTAACATTTGATTATTGGATGTATCAAGAATCTTTATTTGATAAACTATTATTCAAGAAACGAAATCTGCGAACTATGACTTCTGGACTTTATATAAATTTTCGTTATTTTGAAGCAGCAATACTTATTTTGTTATCAATGATAAAATTGAAACGTGTTTTTGCGAAATATCTTTTAATCCTTTTAGGTATTATTTTTTTAGGGATAAACTATTATATAGAAATGGTATATTTGCATCTTCCGTTATCGTTCACTTTATTTGTGATCGGATATGTATTGTCAGTAGTGACAATTTGGTTTCGTTTGTTTTATGTGGAGGAAGAATAATGAAGATAGCGATTATTGGTTATAGTGGCTCAGGGAAATCAACCCTAGCAAAACAAATGGGAGAAAGGCTGAATATCCCATATTATCATTTGGATAAAATCCAATTTACAACTAATTGGCAAAACCGAGATCGTGAGGAAGCGTATCAATTGGTTCATGAAATTATGATTCAAGAGCAATGGATAATAGATGGTAATTACAGTTCATTTGATTTTCAACGACGCATGGAAGATGCTGACCAAATTATTTTTATGAATTATCCGCGACGAGTTTGTTTGTATCGGGCATTAAAAAGAAACGTCGAGTACCGTGGGAAAAGCCGTGATTCTATTGCGGAAGGATGCAATGAAAAATTTGATTTTGAGTTTTTATGGTGGATACTTGCCGAAGGAAGAAGTAAAAAATTCAAAGAAAGAGTTCGACTTTTAAAACAAAAATATCCACAAAAATACGTTGAAATAAAGAATAATCAGCAATTAAAACAATTTATACAACAAGTGTAGGCATGGAGTAGAATTCATGCTTTTTATTTCTATTTAGAAATTTTTCTAAATAGGTATTGATATTTTAAGTGAACTGAATTACTATGTATTTAGAAAGTTATCTAAATAGGTGGTGATGAAATTCGATGGGAATCAATGACACATTAAAAGCTATCTCTGACCCAATACGAAGAAATATATTAGAACTATTAAAAAACGGAAAAATGTCTGCAGGCGATATTGCAGAAAAGTTTGATTTAACCAATGCAACAGTTTCATACCATTTATCGCAATTGAAAAAGGCGGGACTTGTGAATGAAGAAAAGCAAAAGAATTTTATTTATTATGAAATAAATCTATCAGTGTTTGAAGATATACTGATGTGGATTCAGCAATTAGGAGGATATAAGGATGAGTAATGTGAAATGGAAAACGCTCATTATTACAAGTTTATTATGTTTAGCACCTATTCTAGTCGGAATTTATTATTATAACGAATTACCAGAAATGGTTGCGATACATTTTAACTTTCAGGGTCAACCAGATAGTTATATTCAAAAGAATATATTTATCTTTTTGTTACCAATAGTGATGGCACTACTACAAGCTTTTGTTTGTTACAAAAATGATGTTGTGAACAAAGGGGTAAAAACTCCACGTGTTGAATACATATTTAAATCGATACTTCCGATTACCTGCTTTATTGTGTATCTATTGAGTATTGGTATATCAATGGGTGTGAGGTTAGATTTAAGGAGAATTATGTTAGCGTTCTTAGGGATTCTATTTATTTTAATAGGAAACTATATGCCTAAAACAAGTGGAAACTATCGTACTAAAGTCATGTTGAATGGAAATATGACGGGAATTGGGTTTTTTAGAAAATATTACAATATGGATCCCAATGTAAGAAAAAAACACTATACCGTATTTGGATATATGTTATTTACGATTGGAATTATCTATTTGGTTACTATATTCTTAAATGAATATGCAACAATGTTTGTGGTTATCGGTACAATTTTATTGACAGTCATTTATAGTTGTTGGATTTTTATAAAGGTATCAAGAAATTCTTAGAAAGAAGAGGAAAGAAAATGTTAATTGTTAAAGATTTTCATAAATCATATGGAAATAAGGAAATCGTTAAAGGGATTTCATTTGAAGTGAATAATGGCGAAATATTTGGATTTATTGGTCACAATGGAGCAGGTAAAACCACAACAATAAAGAGTATCGTGGGTATTCTCGATTTTGAAAGTGGCGAGATTTTGATAGATGGTAAAAGTATAAAAAAAGACCCGATTGATTGTAAGAAAGTACTAGCGTATATTCCAGATAATCCAGATCTTTATGAGCATTTAACAGGAATCAAATACTTAAATTTTATTTGCGATTTGTATGATGTTCCTAGTGATGTTCGCTTAGCACGAATCAAGGAATTATCAAGTGAATTAGAGTTGGAACAAAATCTAGGTGATAGTATAAGTTCTTATTCACATGGGATGAAACAAAAATTAGCACTTATTAGTGCATTTGTTCATAATCCTAAATTACTTGTATTGGATGAACCATTTGTTGGTTTAGATCCTAAAGCTGCATTTACACTAAAACAAAGAATGAGAAAAATGTGTGATGAAGGGTGTTCAATCTTTTTTTCATCACATGTATTAGAAGTTGTTGAAAAATTGTGTGATAAAGTTGCGATACTAAAAGATGGTGTAATTATGTTGCAAGGAGATACTGAAGAAATCATTAGTAAGAATTCATTAGAAGAAATATTCTTGGGAATCGAAAAATGAAGAAGTTTATAGAACTAGCAAAAATCCAAATTTCAGGATTTATGAATTCTTCGATGCGAACAGGAAGTAAAAAAATACAAGGTAAAATACTTCTTCTTGTGATTTTTTCTTCGATATTATTTGCATCAGGTATGTATTCTTCTGGTATCTATATGGGATTGCCAGTAGGCTATAAAGACTTAACATTATATCTTATGAGTGCTGCATCAATTCTTGTTATATTTGTGATTTCAATTACTACTGCACAAGGACAACTATTTCAATTTAAAGATTTTGATCGCTTAATGAGTTGGCCAATACCAAGAACACAGGTATTTTTAGCGAAAATCACATCGTTTGTTTCGTTGAATATGTTGTATCAAACAGTATTTATACTTCCAGCATTAATTGTTTATGGAATAAATGAGCATATGGGAATTTTATTCTATATCTTTGGCGTAGTAGGTTCTTTCTTCTTGTCTTTTATTCCGCTATCCTTTGCAAGTTTACTAGCACTTGGTATTCGACGTATTGCGGGTAATGGACGTTTCAAAACATTGTTTGTCAATTTAGGAACATTTGTATTGTTGATAGGAATTCTATTTTTGAGTTTTTCAGCACCAACTTTAGAAGGAAATGTTATTCCAATTGAACTTTTGAATGAAACATATAAATTCTTGCAAGTGTATTTGTTTCCGGTATTTTGGTATGTGAAAGGTGCGCTTGATGGTAATTTGATTTATTTACTTGGGTCGATAGTAGTTTGTACTGCTGTACTTGTATTATTTATCTTGTTCTTTAGTAAAACATTTATATCAATCAATAGTAGAGTGCAAGAAGGGTATAAAGTTAAAAACTTTAAACTTGGTCGTACAAAATCAAATACAGCTTTAGCTACTTTATTTAAGAAAGAATTAATGAAAGTCTTTGCGAACTCTATGTATTTCTTTAATCTTGCGATGGGACAAATTATGTTAATCGTTGGAGGAGTATTCCTTATTATTAATAAAGGACAGGTAGATTCATTGCTTGCTCAATTTGGTGTAGCGGGTTTAGAGTTAAAATCTACATTCTTTGGTTTGATTTGTTCTGCTATTTGCTTATTTGCATTGATGACACCTACCGCAAGTGTTAGTGTATCGCTAGAAGGTAAGCAATGGTGGATTACAAAAACAATTCCGGTGAAGACAGAAATAATCTTTATATCAAAGGTATTGGTAAATGCAGTTATTATTTGGATTCCTTCTGCCATTGGTTTTATTCTTGTTTCTATTGGTTTTAGTTTCTCTATTCTAGAAATTTTGTTAGGGTTATTGATGATTTTCTTTATGGGAATATTTGTAGGATTCCTAGGGTTATCAATTAATATGAATTTTCCTAAATTAGAATTTGATCGAGAAATAATAGTTATCAAACAAAGTATGAGTTCATTTATATCAATAATGGGTGGAATGATAGTTGGGGCTTTAATTATTTTCTTATATGTTAATTTAACAGAAGTCATGTCATCTTCATGGATTATAGTAATCTTTACCGTTGGGATTATTTTATTGGATATTGTTCTTTGGTTCTATTTGAAAACTGTAGGTATTCGTAAATTTAGAGAATTATACTAAGATGATGGAAACATCATCTTTTTATTTTGAGTAAATAACTTGTATTACTAAATGTTTTTGTGAATAATAAGAGTGGAGGGTTTTAGAATGTTAGATCAACTTATAGCTTGGGGACCAATTGCTTTAGCTTTGGCTGCATCATTATTTACATGGGGAATGACAGCGTTAGGAGCGGGGATGGTTTTCTTTTTCAAAGATATTAATCAAAGGGTATTAAATGGAATGTTAGGTTTTGCATCAGGAGTTATGATTGCGGCAAGTTTCTTTTCACTAATTGCACCGGCAATTGACTTATCCGTTGAATTAAATATGATTCCATGGTTGGTTGTTTCAATTGGTTTTGGTGCAGGAGCTGTATTCCTTTGGATATCAGATCATTTGATTCCCCATATTCACTTCCAAGATAAAACAAATCATGTTGAAGGAATTCCTTCAAAATTAAAAAGAAGTATTTTACTCGTTTTTTCAATCACTTTGCATAATATACCAGAAGGACTCGCTGTAGGAGTAGCTTTTGGTTTACTTGCACAAAGCGCAACACTTCCAGAACTTATGGCGGCGCTAACAGTTGCGATTGGTATTGGGATACAAAATTTTCCAGAAGGTGCTGCAGTATCAATTCCTTTGAGAAAAGAAGGATTGAGCAGATTCAAGGCCTTTATGTATGGTCAAGCAAGTGGATTAGTGGAGCCGATTTCAGCGGTTTTAGGAGCAATATTGGTAACTGTTGTTCGTCCAATTCTTCCATATGCATTAGCTTTTGCAGCGGGTGCAATGATTTATGTTGTTGTAGAGGAATTAATTCCAGAAAGTCAATCTGGTGGTCATGAAGCAACACACTTTTCTACAATGGGCTGTATCGTAGGATTCATCATTATGATGATTTTAGATGTGGCTTTAGGATAAAAAAATTATCAGATTCAATGAAAATAGGTTATACTATAAGTAAAGGAGAATTGATTATGAAAGACTTAAAGGGAACAAAAACTGAAAAAAACTTAATGGATGCTTTCTCTGGTGAAAGCCAAGCTCGTAATAAGTACACTTACTACGCTGGAAAAGCTAAAAAAGAAGGTTACGAACAAATATCTGCTTTATTTTTACAAACAGCTGATAACGAAAAAGAACATGCTAAATTGTGGTTTAAATTATTTCATGGTATAGGTAACACAATGGAAAACTTAAACGACGCTGCAGCAGGTGAAAATTACGAATGGACTGATATGTATGCTCGTATGGCTGATGAAGCTGATGAAGAAGGTTTTCCAGAAATCGCTGAAACTATGCGTGGTGTAGCAGCTATTGAAAAAACACATGAAGAACGCTATAGAAAATTATTAGCGAATATTGAAAACGGTGAAGTATTTGTAAAAAAAGAAGAAACAGTTTGGGAATGCCGTAACTGTGGACATCTATACATTGGTACAAATGCTCCGGAAGTTTGCCCAGTTTGTTTACATGCTAAGGCTTACTTCATGGTTCATCCAACAAATTATTAAAAATAAAAAGTGGATTATTCAATCCACTTTTTTTTAGTCTTCTTTTTTAGTTCTTTTTCTATCGGTTTTTCTTTTGTCATCTCTAGCTGGCTTTTTCTTGTCGCTATAATCTTTATTAGAGTATCCTGATTTAGAATCATCTTTTCTTGAACGACTTGGTTTAGAGTCATCGCGTCTAGAACGCCCAGGCTTACTATCATCTCTTCTCGAACGACTTGGTCTAGAATCGTCTTTACTGCGTGACTCTCCAGTTTTTTGATTAACTTGGATAGAATATCCTTTAATTGTGATATCTTTCAATTGTTTTAGGATATCTTGGATATATTCTTTAGGTACATCAACAGTAGTGAATTTTTCGTCAATATTTATCTTCCCGATGTCTTTACCACTTAATCCAGTTGCTTCAGCAATAGCACTAACGATATGAGCAGGGCTTATTTTATGACGATGTCCTACATTGATTTCAAGTGTAGCTTTGTCTTTAGAATGTACTTTCAATGAATCTGGTTCTCTACGTGGAGTATCGATTACTTCAAGTAGGCTAGATGCAAACATGTTATTTGCAAGTGCAAGAACTAGTTCACGATCACCAAACCCTTGAGTATTAAATTCCTCGATTAACGCTTCGATTTCTTTTGAAACTGCTTCATTAAGCATTGTAGAGATATCTGCTTTTATTTGTTCTACACGAATTTCGCGAATTTTAGAAGCTGTTGGTAATGGTTTTCTTTCAATTGTTGATTTCGTGATTCTTTCTAATTCACGCACAAGATTTCTTTGGCGTGGTGTAAGTAAAGTGATTGCAAGACCTTCTTTACCAGCACGACCAGTACGTCCGATACGATGAACATAGTATTCAGTTTCTTGTGGGAAGTCAAAGTTGTAAACAACATCCATGTTATCAACATCAATTCCACGTGCTGCAACATCTGTTGCTACAAGCATTGTGATTTTGTGTGATTTAAAGCGTTCCATAACATTCGCACGTGCTTCTTGTTTCATATCTCCATGAATTGCTGCAGCAGGATATCCTTTAGCAACTAAATCACTTGTAAGATCATCAACCATTTTCTTTGTATTACAGAAAATCATCGCAAGCTTAGGTCTTTGTAATTCAATTAACTGAATGAGTACTGAACGCTTGTCACCTTGTTTACACTCATAAACAACTTGTTCAATCTTAGCAGCTGTCATTTGTGTTATTGGTGTTTTGATATGTACGGGGTTCTTTTGATATTCTTGCGTAATGCGTAGAATTGGTGCAGGCATGGTTGCTGAGAATAGAATCGTTTGTCTTTCTTCAGGTAAAGTCTTGATGATTAACTCGATATCTTCTCTAAATCCCAAGTTTAGCATTTCAACAGCTTCATCAAGGACAAGTTTAGAACAAAGGTCCATATTTAAAGTATGACGATTAAAGTGGTC
>CAYLQY010000005.1:0-145113 GCA_964386325.1 uncultured Erysipelotrichaceae bacterium
GGAAAAGAATTGGATAGCTGGGTAGTTACAAAAGAAACAGATGGAAGCTATACAGTGACTCCGACATTTAAGTTCAAAGTCTATGAAGTTAAGTTTGTGGATTGGGACGATACGGTACTCAATACGCAACAAGTAACCCATGGAACAGGTGCAACAGCACCAGCAAATCCAACACGAACAGGATATACATTTACGGGTTGGGATAAAGCATTCGATAATGTAACTGGAGTGATGATTATTAAAGCGATGTATACGTTGAATCCTGTACCACCAACAGATTGGCAACCAAATACTCCAAATGGAAATGAAAATGTTCAAACTGGGACAACAAATAATCAACCAAAACCAAGTAAAGTACCTTCTTATGAAATCAGTCATGAACCTGGTAATTTTGTACCAACATCAATACCAGAAAATGAATCAACACCGACACCAACACCAACAATAGAGCCAGATGAAATTATAGTGCTAAAAGAACAAGCAGCAGTCAATATTATAGCGGTAGTAGTGAATGTGATTCTGGGACTTGCGTTGTGGTTAATGAAAAAGAAAAAAGAAGAGATTGATGAAGAAAGTGGCGAAGTTAAAATGATATATACTCGTCATGCAATCTATCGTTTAGCATTAACAGCATTGTCAATATTTATAGTGGCTTATCTCATAGTGACACAAGACTTTACAGCACCAATGATCCTAGCGGATAATTTATCAATCACATTTATGATTTCAACAATTGTATCTTTAGTACTATTCTACTTTGGGGTGCAATGGAAAGAAGAACAAAAATAAAAACTAAACCTTACCTAGATAGCAATATTGTTTTCTTTCAAGAATCAAAATGTTGTGGAAACTTAAGCGAGATAATCTATACAGAGATGTATACGATTATCTCGTTTTTTTATATAGCTAAAAAAAGAGTAATTAGAAAATTATTTTGTGTAAATATTATAAAAAAACTGTCACTTTTTTTGCGTTTTTTTTATCCTAATAGTATTAATGGTTAATGATGAAACTGATTGATTATGAACTTTGAAAGAGGATGTAATCTTGTTTGGGTTATAGTTAATTAAGATTAATAAAAGTAAGGGTTATAGGCGTGGGGGAATAAAGTATGTGTGAGTGTTCAATCGTTATGTCATATGCGCAATTTAAAGAACTAAAGTCAATTATAAGTGTTGGCGATATGATTAAATGGACTGTGAAAGAAACAAAGGAATCAAAAAAATTGTTAGAAATCGCAGATATTAATCATTATTCATTTGATTCAGAAGATATAGAAGAAGATTATAAATATCAAGTTGAAGGGGTAATTGCGACGATTAATGGAATTTATAAAAAGGATGGAGAAACAATGAATAAAGGTACAGGGCTTATATCGATTGTAGAACCATTATTATACTTAGATGAAAAAAGTGAAATAATTTATGATCAACAATTATCAACATGTGTTTTTATGATTGATGATTTTGTGGTCAAGGAAATGAGAAAAGAAAAGTTAGAATTACTAGTTATGGACTAGTAATAGGCAAGGGGAAAATATGAGTGAAAATTTAACGGCATTATTTGAAGAGAATACACTTCAAAAACATATGATTAAATGCTTCCAATGGATGTTTGGAGGTTTGATTATTACAGCGATAGTTGCATATTTAGTAATTGCAACAGAATTCAACTTGGATATAATGTACTACGCCCGGCTTTCAGGGATAGGTGCTAGTTTTATTCTGTTAATACCGTTGTTTATACAACTGGGTGTTGTGATTTATCTTTCGGCAAGATTAGCGAAAATGTCTGTGCTAATGTCTCGAGTTATGTTTATTATCTATTCAGTAATTACGGGTATCACATTTTCGTTTCTACCATCTATCTATGGTGTTGATACAATGTTTCTAGCATTTGGTTTTACAGCTATTTTATTTGGAAGTTTTGTTGTAATAGGGAATACATTAAAAATGGATTTAACAAAGTTCAGAACACTTATAGTTGGTGGATTAATAACTCTTGTGCTTGTTTCTGTTGTTAGTTTTATATTGAATATATCAACATTGGATATGGTTATCTGTTATGCGGGGTTGGGTTTATTCTTGGTCATTACAGCCTATGATATTCAAAAAATCAAAAAGAATTATCTCATTGCGCAAGGATCTGATGTTGTATTGGAGAAGTTAGCGATTTATGGTGCATTGGAATTGTATTTAGATTTTGTAAATATATTCCTCTATGTAGTTCGCATTTTAGGACGCAAAAAATAAGAAGGTGGAAAAATAAATGAAAAAAATTGTAACAGTTTTGTTAATGGTGTTGGCATTAGTAGGATGTACTTCAAAGGAAGTTTCAAAGACTTTCTATTATGAACAAGAAGCAGATGGCTATAAATTTACTCATACAGAAACATATAAAGCCATTAGGGATGAAATTACACATGGTGAAATTGTTTCAACAATAACAATTGATGAACCAATGGAAGGTGAATTGGAATTCTATGAAGCAATTCTTGAAGAACAAAAAGCTTGTCCATATGGAGTTCTTGATGGAAGTGACAAGATGATTGGGTGTAGTAAATATATTACAGTTGATTGGACATTTGATGAGACTACGAATACATTCAAATCAACAGAGGAGTTACGTTTTAAAGATGCAGCAACAGCAAAAGAAGATATTTATACAGAAGAAGCAGGTGGATCTTACAAGGAAAATGAATATTATTCATTAGAAAAATTTGAAGAGGATTTACTGGCTGAAGGATATACACTTGTAAAGTAAGACGATATCGTTTCAAGCAGAAGGTAGGTACAAGGATATGCATTTAATTGATATTATAGCAGCGAGAAGTAATATAAAAGTACTTTCAGATTTACGAATAAGTGATGCATGGTATAAACAAGTACAGACAATATTGAACGAAGAAGAGAATGTTTATTCACTTCATGAATGGAATCAATTCTTTGAGTATGTAGGTGTAAAACCAAGGATTCTAAAGATAAGCGATTATGATGATATAAAGCGTTTATTAGTAGAGTTTGAATCAATTCATGATTTGAAAATTAGTAAGTATAGAAATATAAGATGTGAACTTTATTAGAAGTCAATTTAATACAATAATAGAATGAGTTTGGATATGTTACCTTGTGATAAGGTATGTTTTCCTGTGCGAAAATTAGTGTTTTCATTATTTGAACGTATTCTATTATTGTGTAAACGACAAAAATAATCACAAAGAGGAGGAGTAAAGTGACAATTAATAGCGAAAATTTTCCGATGTGGATTATCTATAATTTGCGAAAATACAATAACTGTTTACTTGATAAAAAAATATTGAAGAAAATAAGTGAAGCAGGAATTACTGAAATTTTAGAGGAATATGGATTTGAAGGAATTTCAATTGAGATAGTAAATGAAGATAGAATAATTGAAGTTAAGAAAATTGATCGATTATTCTAACGGTTTCATTAAATAAGCATGCTACTTGGCCATTTCTCTCCCAAGAATCAAGTAGCATGCTTATTTAATGAATGATACTAGTTAAAAGAAAAAGATTGACGCTTGTATTTGTGTCAATCCTTTTCTTTGGGTGAAATTTTATTTATGATATAACCTTTTTGTAGTATATACAGGTTCTTGCGTAAAATTAACACCAAGTTTTTTGAATGTAGAAACATCTACTTCAGATAGAATGACTGTTGAATGTACTTCACAGTCTTTTAATTTTTCTATTTGTTCAAGTGCTAAACGTGTTACTGGATTATTGATAGCAGTAATCGATAATGCAATCAATATTTCATCGACATGTAATCGTGGATTACGATTACCAAGTATTTCAGTTTTTAAACGTTGCACGGGTTCTATGACTTCACGAGCAATTAAATGTACGCTATCATCAATGCCAGCAGAAATTTTAAGTGCATTTAATAGGCATGCGCTTGATGCACCAAGAAGTGGAGAAGTTTTTCCTGTAACAATGGTTCCATCTTCAAGTTCAATTGCTACTGCTGGTCCACCAGTTTCTTCGGCTTTTGCTTTTGCTACTTCTGCAACAGGGCGTACAGTTTCAGTGGTAATGCCAGCTTTATTTATAATAAGTTCAAGCTTAGATACAGTTTCTTCGGTACAAAAATCTCTTCTTAAATCAACTAAGGCATTATAGTAACGACGGACAATTTCTTCATTGCTTGCTTTTGCAGCAGCTTCATTATCAATAATACAGTTACCTACCATGTTAACTCCCATATCAGTAGGAGACTTATAAGGAGAAGTTCCTTGAATTTTTTCGAACAAGCGACTTAATACAGGGAATACTTCAACATCACGATTATAATTAATTGCTTGTTCACCATATGCATCTAAATGAAATGGGTCAATCATATTAATATCATTTAAATCAGCAGTGGCAGATTCATAAGCTAAATTTACTGGATGTTTTAGAGGAACATTCCAAATTGGGAATGTTTCAAATTTTGCATATCCAGATTTAATATTTCTTTTTTGGTCATGATAAAGTTGTGAAAGGCATGTAGCCATTTTACCAGAACCAGGACCTGGAGCCGTAACGACGACGAGTTCGCGTTCTGTTTCAATATAATCATTTAATCCAAATCCTTCATCAGAAACAATGTGGTCAACATTTGAAGGGTATCCTTGGATTGGATAGTGTAAAGATACTTTAATACCTAATCCTTCTAATTTCTTTTTGAATGCATCGGCTGTTGGTTGTTTAGCATAATGTGATATAACAACACTACCTACATAGAAGTCAATACTTCTAAATGCATCAATCAAGCGTAAACAGTCTAAATCATATGTGATGCCTAAATCACTTCTTACTTTATTCTTTTCGATATCATTTGCACTTATTACAATGATAAGTTCAACTTTATCTTTAAGTTTTTCAAGCATTTTCACCTTACTATCGGGCATAAAACCAGGTAATACGCGGGATGCATGAAAATCATCGAAAAGTTTGCCACCAAACTCAAGATATAGCTTTCCTCCAAATTGTTCAATGCGCTCTGCAATTTTCTCAGATTGCATGGAGATATACTTGTCATTATCAAAAGCAATTTTTTTCATATTCCCACCTCTTTCAAAACATTTATAATTATAGCAAAACAAACAAGGTTATTCCATAATTATTAGACTTTTCATTTAAGAGTTTATGGTATAAAATAAAGTTGTTCAAAAATTAGGAGGAATAAACAGTATGGTATTAGTATCAGCAACAGAAATGATTCAAAAAGCACATGCAGGTCACTACGCAGTAGGTGCATTCAACATCAACAACCTAGAATGGACTAAAGCGATTCTTGCAGCTGCCGAAGAAACAAAATCTCCAGTTATGCTTGGAGTTTCTGAAGGCGCAGGCAAATATATGTGTGGATATAAGACTGTAGTAGCTATGGTTAAAGAAGTTCATGATGCAATGGGAATTACAGTTCCAGTAGCAATTCACCTTGACCATGGTTCATATGAAGGAGCTAAAGATGCTATCGCAGCTGGATTTACTTCAGTTATGTTTGATGGTTCTCACTATGATTTCCAAGAAAACTTAGAAAAATCAAAAGAAATTATCGCTCTTGCTCACTCAAAAGGTATTTCAGTTGAATGTGAAGTTGGTTCAATTGGTGGAGAAGAAGACGGTGTTGTAGGTATGGGAGAATGTGCTGATCCAGCTGAATGTTCAACAATCGCTGGTTTAGGAGTTGACTTCTTAGCTGCAGGTATTGGTAATATCCATGGTAAATATCCAGCTAACTGGGCAGGTTTAAACTTTGATGTTCTTGGAAAAATCCAAGAAGCTACTGATGGTAAACCACTTGTATTACATGGTGGTTCAGGAATTCCAGCTGATCAAATCGCACAAGCAATTTCATTAGGAGTTTCTAAAATCAATGTTAACACTGAACTTCAATTAGTATTTGCTGAAGCTACACGTGAATACATCATGGCTGGTAAAGACCAAGAAGGTAAAGGTTATGACCCTCGTAAACTTTTAGCTCCAGGTACAAAAGCAATTCAAGCTAAAGTTACAGCAATGATTAACCAATTTGGTTCAGCAAACAAAGCGTAAATTAATAAATGAACTCGAAGATATACCTTCGAGTTTTTTTTAATCATCTTTCTTTTGTCAGTCATTAAACAATGTTAAACTGCCTTATAGGGTGGATGATGTATGAATGATGATTTTTATAAAGTTTATATTCAGGATTATTTAAGTGAGTATCATTGCTCACGTTTTTTAAAGTATCCTAATATTTATAACTATATTGCATATATTACTTTCTTTATAGGTGCGGTTTCATTGGTTTTTTATGAACTGTTGGTTGATACCAAGAGTGCTTGGGGTTATTTGGGATATCTTTTAGCAATCATCGTCATTGTTATATTAAGTTCTTTTATGTGGAAAAAACTACAACTTACTATAATTATTAATTTTACAAAAGAATATCCATTTTTATTTATGCATAAGCAAGTGACAATTATGCAATGGAAACAAATTGATGAAGATATGAAATTAATAAAAGACTTTCTTGTTCAACAAGCGGTTGATGGTTGGAAGGCAAATCAAAGAATATGTAAAGAAAATCCATTGTTTGATTGTTATCTAAGAGCTTATGTTCATAAAAAATTGAGATTACTTAGTTTTTCGAGTACATCGCTGGGATTATTTGTGTTTTCATTTTTGATTAAACGTCTATTTGAACAAATTTTGAAGATTGACATAGGCTTTAAGTTTTTCTTAAATTTATCTAATTGGTTTTCGGTTTATCTTTTGGGGTTAAGAAATGGAAATCCTGAAATACTCCAACAAACAATTAATGTACTCTTTGTAATTATAGTATTAACGGTGGTCCTTTATTTTTACTTTAAATTACCAAGATATTTAAAAATGATTACAACACAAAATAAGTATGATGATTTATTTAGAATTACTAAAATTGAATGTGAGAAAAATTACAAAAATAATAAAACAGAATTAACAATTACGGAATATTAAATCTTCTATTATTTTGTAAATTGACGAACTTTTGATGAAAGTGTTATAATAACAAACAAGAAAAGGAGTGAGCATAATGACAAACATTAAACTCGATAAATTGAGAATACGAATTAGCTCTGTTCAAAAAGTTTTGATGAAGCATTGTGCAGAGCTCAAATAAATTCATCAAGCGATTTTGAATGAACGTAAATTTACGTTTCTTTCATTTTGCTTGAGGACTTCATTTTAATGAGAGCGATGGACGATGGGTTCATCGTTTTAATTTGGAAATGGAGAAAATTATGGAAAAAAATTGGAAAAAGAATATCGTGTGCTTTTTAGGGGCACAAACAATATCATTATTTGGATCATCACTTGTGCAATACGCAATTATTTGGTACGTAACGTTGTCAACATCATCAGGGATTATGCTGACAATATCAACATTATGTGGATTTTTGCCACAAATATGTATTTCGCTTTTTGCGGGGACTTGGATTGATAAATATAATCGTAAAAAACTAATTATGTTATCCGATTCAGTAATAGCCATATCAACACTTGGGTTAGCATTACTATTTTTATCAGGAAATAAAAATATTTGGGTATTATTTTTTGTGCTGATGATTCGTTCAGCAGGTGCGGGAATTCAAACGCCTGCCGTAAATGCGATATTACCGCAAATTGTACCGCAAGAGAATTTAATGAAAGTAAATGGAATCATGAGTACATGTAACTCAATCATGATGTTTTTATCACCGGCTGTAAGTGGTGCAATTTTATCTGTATTTTCATTAGAAGTTACTTTGTTTATTGATGTGATTACTGCGATTATTGGTGTTAGCATTACATCCTTTGTAAAGATAGAGAAGCTTACTAAAAAGAATACCGATGATAAGACAATGGTACAAACGATGAAAGAAGGATTTAAGTACGTTAAAAATAATAAATTCATATTAAACTTACTTATCTTTCAAATGGTATCTATGTTTATGATAAGTCCTTCTGCTTTTCTTACACCACTCATGATAAGTAGAAGATTTGGTGAAGAAGTATGGCGCTTAACAATGAGTGAAATGACATATAGTTTAGGAATGGTTGTAGGGGGAATTTTGATTACCTCTTGGGGTGGTTTTAAGAATAGAATGAATACAGCGCTTGTAGCAGGGACATTGTATGGGATTATTATGATTGGATTAGGAGTGTCTCCTGTATTTATCATTTATTTAATATGCAACACATTAATAGGAATAACAGCGCCTTGTTATAACACACCAATAACAGTGACTATTCAAGAGAGAGTAGACTTGGATATGCAAGGGCGGGTGTTTAGTTTTATGCAAATTACGACATCATGTATGCTTCCGATAGGAATGATGGTGTATGGTCCACTAGCAGATTTTATACCAGTTGAAACAATATTAATCATTGCGGGTATTTTAGTGATAACTGCGGCAGCAATTTTCCACTTCAGTAAAGCGTTAAAAAATTAGTGATTCTTATGGTATACTTAACCCATGAATAAGGGAGGAAATTGAATGAAAGCAGTCTTTTTTGATATGGATGGAGTATTGATTAATTCTGAAATATTCTATATGAATGGTACATTTGAATGGATGAAAGAACTTGGGTTTAAGGGGACTTTTGAAGATATTTGTACAATTATAGGAACTACACTCGATAAAACATATGACATGTTGTACGATATGTTGGATGGTAAATATCCGCGTGAAAGAATTATTCAAGAAAACGATGCATATTTTGAAAAACACCCTTTAGACTATAAGAGCATTAGCAAAGAAGGTGCGCTAGATACATTCAAGGCACTCAAAGAAGCAGGATATAAAATAGCAATTTGTTCATCATCACCGCTCGCTACAATTACGCATGTGGCACAAGTCTGTGGATTTGAACCTTACTTGGATTTTGTGGTAAGTGGAGAAAAATTTGCACAAAGTAAACCACATCCGGAAATATATCTTCATGCAGCAGAAGTTTTGAATGTGAAACCAGAAGAATGTGTGGTTGTGGAAGATTCAGAATTTGGTATACAAGCGGGCATTTCGGCAGGGATGATTGTTTTAGCATTAGAAGATAAGCGCTTGCCAAATAATCAAGCAAAAGCGACCCATATCATCAATCGTCTCAGTGAAGTTCAGGAACTCGTTGAGAAGTATAATAAGAAATGTTAAAATAAACTGGTGAAACGAGGAAGACTATGGAACAAGTAATTAAAATTGAAGGTGGACATCTATTAAATGGTGAGGTACGTATTAGCGGCTCTAAAAACGCAACAGTTGCGTTAATTCCGGCAGCTATACTTGCGACTGGACCAATAACAATTGTTGGTGTTCCAAATATTTCAGATGTAGAGTCATTATCTGTTCTATTGAATGAACTGAATGTAGATGTAATTCATAAATCACAAGATCATATTATTATTGATCCTACAAATATGGTTAATAAACCGTTAGAAAATCGTGCTGTAACGAAGTTAAGAGCTTCTTATTATTTCATGGGAGCATTACTTGGTAAGTATGGCGAAGTAAAAATGAAGATGCCTGGAGGATGTTATTTAGGACCTCGTCCGATTGATTTACATCTAAAAGGATTTGAAGCATTAGGAGCAACAATTGATTATGTAGAAGGTAGTTACCATATAAAAGCTGAAAAGCTTGTGGGTGCTAAAATATTCTTAGATGTATCATCAGTAGGTGCCACAATTAATATTATGATGGCAGCGGTTCATGCAGAAGGTCGTACAATTATTGAAAATGCAGCAAAAGAACCTGAAATTATTGATGTAGCAACATTATTAAATAAAATGGGAGCACAAGTTCGTGGTGCGGGTACCAATGTAATAACAATTGACGGTGTAGATAAACTGGATGGATGTTTTCATGAAATCATTCCTGATCGTATAGAAGCTGGAACATTTATTATTATGGCTGCAGCAGCTGCAGAAAAAATGAAGATTTCAAATATTATTCCTCAACATTTGGATAGTTTATTATCGAAACTTCAAGAAATGGGTGTAAAACTCGATGTTGATGTAGATAGTGTAACGGTTGAACGAACTGAAAATCTAAAGGCGGTAGATATTAAAACACTACCATATCCTGGGTTTGCGACAGATCTTCAACAGCCGCTAACGGCTTTATTAACACAAACTACAGGTGATTCAACAATTAAAGAAACAATCTATCCTGAACGTTTTAAACATTGTACAGAATTACAAAGAATGGGTGCAAATATTGAAGTTGGGCAAGGATTAAGCGTTACTCATGGACCAACTAAATTATATGGTGATAGTGTTACTGCGACAGATTTACGCTGTGGTGCAAGTCTTGTTATTGCAGGGTTAATCGCCGAAGGTGTTACAGAAATCCACGATGTAAATCATATCGATCGGGGTTATGATGATTTAGATGGTAAACTTAAAGCATTGGGCGCAACAATATGGCGTGAAACAGTTGAATAAATAGATAAAAAACCGTCAAGTACTTGATGAAAATTAGTTGATTTATTCAATATGACATGATATTATAAGTTGGCACTTACTTTGGACTCAATTGAGGTCTAAGGCGGAAGGAGAAGACGAATATGAAACAAGGAATACATCCTGAATACCAAAAATGCAAAGTTGTTTGTACAAGTTGTGGGAATGAATTCGAATCTGGATCAACTAAGAAAGAAATTCGTGTTGATACATGTTCTAACTGTCATCCATTCTATACAGGAAGACAACGTTTCGCAGCTGCTCAAGGTAGAATTGAGAAGTTCAACAAAAAGTTTGGCATGAAATAGAAGGTAAATTTACCTTCTTTTTTTTGTATTGACTATGACGTAACGTTATAGTCTATGATGATTATAGAAGGAGGAATGACATGAATGCTAAAGAGATAGCACGTTTAATTGGATGTAGTGTCCGGACACTACATCACTATGATCAAATTGGATTACTAACCCCACACCGTAATCAAATAAATGGATATCGTGATTACACAGAAGAAGATATTGATCGCTTACAACAAATTCTATTCTTTAGACAGTGTGGATTCACTCTTTCCAAAATAAAGGAGCTTTTAGCGAATCCGAATTTTAATCGTATTGAAGCCTATGAAATTCAAAGAAAAGCACTAGAGTATGAGAAAATACGAATTGAAAAGATGTTGAAATTACTCGATAAAACGATGAGCTCCACAAAACAAGGAGATAAGTTAACAATGAGAGAAAAACTACAAGACTTTGATCTTAATACCAATCCCTATGAAGAAGAAGCAGTTAGAATATGGGGAAAAGATAAGGTTGAAGAAAGTAAACAATTTATTGCCAACAAATCAAAAGAAGACCAAGAGGCAATTACAAATGGGATGGATCAATTGTTTCATGATTTAGCCATAGTTTGTAAGGAAAACCCAGAATCTTCGATTGCTCAAGAAGCAATGGATAAAATGTATGCGTATATGAATGCAAATTTTGGATATCAATATTCATATGAAGCTTTTGGAAATTTAGGGAAAATGTATATTGAAGATGAGCGTTTCACAGTGAATGTGGATAAATACTGTGAGGGTCTATCCTTATTCTTATCAAAAGCGATGCGTATTTATGCGGACAATAAACAAAAGTAGAAAATTGAGCTGATTATTCAGCTCTTTCTTTTGGCTCTTTAACCATTTTCATAAAGGTTAACCTGTGGTAGAATAGTATAGGAATTTTAAAAATATAAGGGGTATCGAATTATGAGTATGATGTATCATCAATATCGCCCAGGATGGGTTGAGGTTATTTCAGGCTGCATGTTTGCAGGAAAAACTGAAGAATTAATAAGACGTGTTAAAGTATTGGAATTTGCAAAAAAGAATATTCTAGTTATCAAACCAGCAATTGATAATCGATATAGTGACACAAAAGTAGTTTCTCACGCAGGAAGTTCAGTAGATAGTATTGTTGTATCAAATTCGGCGGAAATCTTGAATCATGTTACAGAACAAACCGATGTAATTGCGATTGACGAAGTACAATTCTTTGATGAAAATATTGCGGAAGTTTGCGATTATTTGGCTAAACATGGAAAACGTGTTATGGTAGCAGGACTTGATACTGATTTTAGAGGAGAACCATTTGGAATGATGGCAATTCTAATAACTGAAGCGGAATTTGTTACAAAGCTTACAGCGGTATGTAATAAATGTGGTTCACCAGCAACAAGAACACAACGTTTAGTTGATGGTAATCCAGCAAGTTGGAATGACCCATTGATTTTAGTAGGTGCATCAGAAAGCTATGAAGCAAGATGCCGTCATTGTCATGAAGTATTAGATAAACCTTCAAAACTTGGATTGTAGTTATGTAGCTTGAAAAAAGTATTGGTGATTATTAGTCTAAGAATCAAGCTATTAGTACTAGAAAAATAGTAAATAGGTTTATAAAAATAAAAGGAGGATTCAACATGAGTGCAATTATAGAACGTCTTCAAAAAATTGAAGATCGTTATAATGAAATAAATGATTTATTGATTAGTGATGAAATTATTTCTCAACCAAAACTTATGGGTAAACTAGCAAAAGAACAAGCGGGTTTGAAACAAGCAGTTGACGCATATAAAGAATTGAAAAATTATGAATCACGTATTAGCGAAGCACATGAATTATTAAAAGAAGACGACCATGAAATCAAAGAAATGGCACGTGTAGAGTTAGATGAATGTGAACCAGCAAAAGAAGAATTATTAGAAAAAATTGAAATTTTATTAATACCAAGAGATGCAGTTGATGACAACAATGCAATTGTTGAAATTCGTGGTGCTGCTGGTGGTGATGAAGGAAATATTTTTGCGGGAGATTTATACCGTATGTATTCTCGTTACGCCGAAACGCAAGGATGGAAAACAGATATCATTGAAATGATGGAAGCAGAAGCAGGTGGCTTTACACTTGTATCTTTCATTGTTAAAGGTGATGGTGCATATGGTCAATTGAAATTTGAAAATGGTTCTCATCGTGTACAACGTGTTCCAAAGACTGAAACACAAGGTCGTATTCATACTTCAACAGCGACTGTATTAGTAAGTCCTGAAATTGCGGAAGAAGATTTTGAAATTAACATGAATGATTTAGAAATTGAAACAATGCGTGCTAGTGGAGCCGGTGGGCAACATGTCAACAAGACAGACTCGGCAGTACGTATTACACATATTCCAACAGGGATTTATGTTAAGTGTCAAGATGGTCGAAGCCAAATTGAAAACCGTGCTACGGCATTAAATACAATTCGTGCTAAAGTCTATGCAGAAATGAAACGTATTGAAGATGAAGTAAAAGATAAAGAACGTAAGAGTAAATTAGGAACAGGGGATCGTTCTGAAAAAATTCGTACATATAACTATCCTCAAAACCGTGTAACTGATCATCGTATTGGATTAACAATTACGCAATTAGATCGTATTATGGAAGGAAAACTAGATGATGTAATCGCTGGTTTACTTCAAGAAGAACAAAGACAAAAGTTGGCAGGGAATTAATCATGCCAACTTTTAAACAACTTATACATCAATATACTGAAAAGTGTGCAGAACTTGATTTACCTGATCAAACCGCACTTACTTATTTAGTTGAACTAACACAAAAAAATCGTGTTGACTTGTATATGAATTATGATGAAGAAGTTCCTGCCAATGTTTTAGAAGAATATGAATTAGGTATGAAGAGAATTCTAAGTCATGAACCGATGCAACATGTTTTAGGATATTCATGGTTCTATGGTTATCAATTCGTTGTGAATGCCAATGTTTTAATACCAAGACCAGAAACCGAAGAATTGGTATCTCATATTTTGGCACATATTGACGAATACTTTCCAAGTGGAGAAATTATTTGTGCAGATATTGGAACGGGTAGTGGAGCAATCGCGATTTCGGTTGCTAAAGAAGAGGCACGAGTAAAAATGTTGGCAACCGATATTAGTGAAGAAGCAGTTGAAGTTGCAAAGTTGAATGCATTGAATAATGAAGCTCCTGTTGAGTTTTTAGTGGGAGATATGCTACAACCATTAATTGATAAAGGAATTAAATTAGATGTCCTTATTAGTAATCCACCGTATATTCCTCAACAAGAAAAATTAGAAGAATCAGTTATTGATTTTGAACCGCATGTAGCACTATTTGGTGGTGAGGATGGATTGAAATTTTACCGTACAATATTAGAAAACTGTCATAAGGTATTAAATGAAAAAGCATTTATGGCCTTTGAAATGGGTTGGGATCAAAGAGAAGCATTAACCAATGAAGTGAAAAAATATCTTCCAGATTCTAAAGTTGAAGTGATACAAGATATAAATAGTAAAGATAGAATGTTATTTGTAATAATTGAGCCTAAGTAGGCTCTTTTTTATTATTTTTCGCTGTAAAGGTGTTAGATTGATTGGAAATAACGCTAAATGAAAGAATTGTATGTTCTATAACCGGCATATAACCAGGACGTATTATGATTGTACAGTCATAGTTTTATGAAGGAGACCCGCATCATGCAAACCAAAAGAAAGAAAATGATTCATGTTTTAAATAAGATTATCGGTATCATGACTGTTGTTGCAGTTTCTGCGACAATTACAATGCCGGTTTTTGGCGAAGATAGTGAACAAACTGAGGTAGTTTCAGAACCAGCAGTTGTTTCAGAAGAAATATCAAATGAGATTGAAGAGATTCCTCCAGTAGTTGAAACTCAACAATCACAAACACCTAGAATGATACAAGAAGTACCATCAACGTATACTGTTAGTTTTGTCTTAGATGATTCAGCAGATGGAAACTATTTTCTAGGGACTACAGAAATTACAGTAGAAGCAGGGAAACAAATAGACTTGAACCTAGTGCCGGATTTTGAAAGTTCAAAAGAAAGAAAACAAATTGGTTGGATGATAAACGACCAAATGTTAACGGGATATGCAAATCCCTATATGTATTTTATGTTTAACAGAACCATTAATGAAAATAAAGTAATTAAACCAGTATTTGCTGGATATACACAATATACAATTCAACTTGGCGTCAAAGAATTAAACACGGGGTGGCTAACAGGTGCAACGAGTTTTAAATATGCCAAAGATATTCCGTTTAATACCGTATTTACTGAAGCTAACTTCAATCAAGTTGATATGCATACGAATTACTATTTCAAAGGTTGGGAGTTAAATGGTGTTTTGTATACAACATATGAATCGTTAAATGAAGCAGCATCAATAATTCAAAATACAAATATTAATTTGTTAGCGGTTTTTGCAAAACAAGAATTTACCGTTGAATTCTTCATTGATGAAAGTAGTAAAGGATGGGTATCTTTTGCGGATGGTTCAAATTATATTAAGTATATTTCTGATAAAACGCATGTGAATGGCTATACTGTTATTGGTGAAGTACCATCACTAATTCTTGCAGATGGATATGAACTTGATACGTGGGTACTAGGTTTAAAAAATCCACAAAATCTTACGCAAGTAGAAATAGAAAATTACTTTAATGATGATGACTTTCTATGTAATCAATACATCACAGTCAAAGTGAAAAAAAGTATTATTAAAGATGCGATGACATCAACGAGTGATAAAGATATAACAGAAAATAACAATGGTGTTGAAAATAAGGAAGAAAAATTTCTTACTACAACAATACCAACTACTATAACGTTTCTGCCATTTGTAACAGAGTTTATAGAAGAAACTAATCAAACTGCAGTTGCAAATACAGAGTTACCTGTTGATAAAAACAGTGGAACGATTGAAACTGTTAGTATAAATTCTAATATAGAAGATACAACTATCACTGATGAAAAAACACCATTAGCTTTGGGTAATCAAGCATCATGGGCACTTATTAATTTAATCTCTATGATTATTACGGTAATACTTGGTATGGTGTTTATGTTTAAGAAAAACAGTGGAAATAAGAATTATGGAGAAGTAATTCAATACAAAAACTGGGTCAAGATGGCTGCGTCTTGTATTGCGGTATTATCAGTATTTATGTTTATTGTAACCGAAACTATGACGGCTTCAATGGTTATGATAGATAAATACACAGGTGTAATGTTAGTAATCACATTAGTTCAAGTATTCGCACTAATAGGTGGCAGAAAAAAACGGGTGATTGAAAAAGAAGTTCTTCAATAAATGATTAATTGAAAATCTGTTTGGGTATAACCAAACGGATTTTTTTCTTTTGATGACAAATTTAGTAAAGGACATATAAAGCTTTTATATTTGTGGACAAAAAATATGATAGAATAGTTTTAATGAATTGAGGGATGGATATGGCTAGAATAGTAGATGTAGCTCAATGGAAAGAAGCAAGTGAAGTATTGAAACAAGGTGGCTTGGTTGCGTTTGCGACAGATACTGTATATGGGCTTGCGTGTCGTTACGATAATCAAGAAGCACAAGAAAAATTGAAACATGCAAAAGCAAGACCTGAAGAAAAATCGTTACCGCTTGTTGTGGGAAGTTTAACACAATGTGAAGAAATTGCGGAAATTGCAGATAGAGAAAAAAAGATAATTGAAAAATGGTTACCGGGTGCAATTACACTTATATTAAATAAAAAGTCCTGTGTTCCTGATTGGGTGACAAATGGTAAAGATACATTGGCTGTTAGAATGATTGACGTTGATGGAATTAATGAGATGATACAAGATGTAGGGGTTCCCTTATTTCTAACAAGTGCAAATTTGTCAGGCGAACCTGTATGCCAAGATGCAAATGAAGTAAACGAAAGATTAGGCAACAAAATAGAAGTAATCCTTGATGGGAAACATCGTGATGGACTTGCGAGTACAATTTTAGATTGTACGCAACCTGAATTAGTTGTGTTACGCCAAGGACCAATTCAATTAGAAGATATATTAAAATCACTGGAGGGATAATCATGAAAGATACACAAGTATTAGAGGCGTTAAACCTAGAAACAAAGCGTCAAAAAAACAATATTGAATTAATCGCATCAGAGAATTTTGTTTCAAAAGATGTACGTGAAATTACTGGATCTATTCTTACAAATAAATATGCTGAAGGGTATCCTGGTAAGCGTTATTATGGTGGGTGTGTCTATGTTGATATGATTGAAAATATCGCACGTGATCGTTTATGTGAATTGTTCCAAGCGGAACATGCAAATGTTCAACCGCATTCTGGTTCACAAGCAAATATGGCAGTATATATGTCTGTATTAAATCCAGGCGATAAAGTATTAGGTATGGATTTAAATAGTGGTGGTCATTTAACGCATGGTCATAGCTTAAACTTTTCAGGAAGATTATATCAATTCTTTAGTTATGGAGTAGATAAAGAAACTGAAATGATTGACTATGAGGATGTAAGACGAATTGCGAAAGAAGTTCAACCTCAAATGATTGTTTGTGGTGCAAGTGCTTATCCACGAGAAATTGATTTCAAAAAATTCAAAGAGATTGCGGATGAAGTGGGCGCATATCTTATGGTTGATATGGCACATATTGCTGGCTTAGTTGCGACCGGACAACACATGTCGCCTGTTCCGTATGCGGACTTTGTGACAAGTACAACCCATAAAACATTACGTGGACCACGAGGTGGAATCATTTTATGTAAAGAAAAATATGCACAAGTTTTGGATAAAAATGTGTTCCCAGGAATCCAAGGTGGACCGCTTATGCATGTAATTGGTGGTAAAGCAATTTGCTTCGGTGAAGCTTTAGAACCTTCATTTAAAGAATATGCAAAACAGATTATCACTAATTGTAAGGCGTTAGCTGAATCACTTAATGAAGAAGGATTTAGACTTGTAACAGGTGGTACGGATAATCACTTAATTCTTGTAGATGTAAAATCTTCAATTGGAATGACAGGAAAAGAAGCAGAAAAACTGTTAGATGAAATAAATATTACATGTAATAAAAATACAATTCCATTTGATACAGAAAAGCCATTTACAACAAGTGGAATTCGTTTGGGAACAGCAGCAATGACAACAAAAGGTTTTAAAGAAGAAGAATTTAAACAAGTTGGGAAATGGATTGCGGATGTCTTAAAAAACCCAAGTGAAGAGAATATCGCAAAGATAAAACAAGAAGTTGTCGATTTAACTGAAAAATTTATATTTGAATAAGCCAGAATAATTCTGGCTTTTATATTGACGTTAGAAATGATTGGCACTATAATAGACCGTATGGTCTATTATAGTGGAGGATGTTATGAAAAAAGAACAAAAAACAGCGATTACTAAAGAGAAAATCATTAAAATAGCCCTTGATGAATTTGGTGGAAATGGATATTCGGGAACAACTTTGAACTCAATTTGTAAAGCTGGGATATCAAAAGGATTGTTTTACCATAACTTTGCGAGTAAAGATGCATTGTATTTGGAATGTGTTAAACGATGTTTTGATAGTTTAGTTGAGTTCATTGAAAAACAAGATATTGGAACAGATCCACAAAAGTACTTAGCTGTGCGTTTAGAATTTTTGCGCAGCAATAAAAATTATGCGCGTTTATTTTTTGAAAGTCTGATGCAACCTCCAAGAAGTTTGGAAAATAGCATCAATACAATAAAAGAAGAATTTGATTCATTAAATAAAAAGATGTATATGAATATTTTGAATTCTGTAAAACTTCGTAATGGAATTACATATGAAAATGCCATGAACTACTTTACGTTAATGCAAACAATGTTTAATGGTTATTTTAGTAGTCCAATATCAAATGGAATATCAGTTTCAGAATGTATAGATTTACATGAAGAGTATTTATCAAAAATAATAGATTTCATGATTTTTGGGATCGCGGAAAGAGGATAAGAGAATGATAATTAAATGGATACTTTGTATAGTGTTTGCTTTTGTTGTGGGAAAATTGATAACGAAAATTAAATTGCCTGCGATTTTAGGGTGGTTAATTGCAGGTATGATTGTTGGACCGAATGCACTAGGAATTATGTCGAATGAATTTTTAGTCACATCTGGCTATGAAGTTATTTTGCATATCTTAGAGTGTGCAGTAGGTTTAATGATTGGTACAGAACTTGTATGGAATCGTATTAAGAAAAGTGGAACAGCATTGATTATAACAACCTTAACGCAATCGTTAGGAACGTTTGTACTAGTCACTTTAACATTTGCACTTGTTTTTATGTTTATGGATATTCCACTCTACCTTGCGTTTATTTTTGGTGGAATTGCATTAGCGACAGCACCAGCACCAGCTTTATCAATCGTACGAGAATTCAAAACTGATGGTCCAGTAACAAAAACATTAATACCTATGGCTGCCTTGGATGATGTGGTCGGTGTTGTAGTATTCTTTACAATTATTGCGGTTGTTGCGCGAAGTATTTCAGGTCAAGATATGTCATTACTTATAATTCCGATTATGATTCTGTTGCCGCTTGTGATTGGTGCATTCACGGGAATGCCAGCAGGTTTACTTTTGAAAAAAAATAAATCAAAAGTTGGAACATTAGTCACGTTAATAGGCATGATTTTATTAACGGCATTTATTGGGATTTTATGTAACACTTATTTAATGCCAGCACCAGTCTTGAACTTTATGTTGATGGGCATGGCATTTTCAGCAACGTTCTCAAATATTGTTTCAGAAGAGCGGTTGAATGAAATCATGGAAGTGTTTAATCCATTCTTAGGAATTTCAATGATTATTGTTATTTTAAATTTAGGCGCACCATTGGATTATAAAGCAGTATTTAGTGCAGGTTTATTTACATTAATTTATATTGTTGTTAGAGGTATCGGTAAGTATAGTGGAGCACGCATTGGTGCTAAGCTTACAAATATGCCAATAACTGTACAAAAGTATTTGGGATTTACACTTTTACCACATTCAGGAGTATCACTAATATTTACTGGGATTGCGGTTTCTGTTTTATATGGACCAGCTCCAGAGTCTGCAATAATCATTCAAGGAACAATTGCGGCAGCGGCAGTGATTAATGAAATCATTGCGGTCATTGCAGCGAAGAAAGGCTTTGAATGGGCAGGAGAATTTAACAAAGCAAGCGATTAAAAAACTTAGTTAAATCATGTGAAAAAATAAACGAAGTACAATATTCTTTATTATCATTACAAATCAGTAAAGAATGAGTATAAATGCAGTGCTAATACCTAAATTAATCAGCAGAATTATAGAACTTTAAATATGTAAATGATATAATGACAAAAGAATGATAGAAAGAGGTATTTACAATGTTAAATGTAATGAATCATCCATTAATTACGCATAAACTTGCGCAAATGCGAAAGGTTGAGACAGGGACAAAAGATTTCCGTCAAAACTTAGATGAAATTGCGGGATTAATGGCTTATGAAATTTGTCGTGACTTGCCTGTAAAAGAAGTAACTGTCATGACACCAGTTTCAGAATGTAAAACTTATGAGTTGTCAAAAGAAATTGTACTAGTTCCAATTCTTCGAGCAGGACTAGGATTAGTGAATGGAATTACTGACTTAATTCCAACAGCAAAAGTAGGCTTTATTGGATTATATCGTGATGAAGAAACATTGATGCCTCATGAATACTTCGCGAAGTTCCCAAGCACAATGCCAGATGCAGTAACCATGGTTTTAGATCCAATGCTTGCGACTGGTGGTAGTGCTGTTGCAGCTATTGAGAACATCAAAAAAAGAGGTGCTAAAATTATTAAACTTGTTTGTTTAGTTGGTGCTCCAGAAGGCGTTAAAGCAGTTGAAGAAGCTCATCCTGATGTCGATATTTATTTAGCAGCATTGGATGAAAAACTAAATGAAAAGGGTTATATCGTTCCTGGTCTAGGAGATGCAGGCGATCGAATTTTCGGAACTAAATAATGAAAGCAATTGCACAAGCGTTATCCCTTGGATTTACTGTCATTGCGAATATATTGGTTGGATGTGGATTTGGTTATGTGCTTGATTCTTGGTTGCACACAACACCAATCTTCTTAATACTAGGAATTCTTCTTGGAACAGTAAGTGCATTTTTATCGCTTTATGCAATAGTGGTGAAAAAATGAATGTTGAATTAAAGAAGACAATAAAGCCGACACTAATTCTATGCGCAGTTGCGATGGTAATTAGTGCCTTCATTGACTATCGAGTTAGTTTATCAATTCTAGTGGGAACACTTGTATCCATTCTTCACTTGAATCGACTTGAAAAAAATATAACTCGAGGACTAGAAGATCGGCAAAAAATTGGTGGTTGGATATTTATGTTCATCACTGATTTTATTCTATTAGCTTTACCATTTATTCTTGCGATTGTTTTTCCACAATTCTTTGAATTAATAGGTGCAGCTATCGGATTACTACTTAATAAGTTTGTAATCTATGGAATGAATTTAAGAAGAAAGGGGAGTTAACGGATGGGTCCAATTACAATTACAATACAAAAAGAAGTTCCTTATATCATTGGTATAGTGACTTTGTTATGTATCGCATGTGTGATAATTGGAAATAAAATTAAAAAAACTGATCCACTTGAAAAACCAAAAGGACTCGTTATGATGGCATGTTGGCTTGTTGAACTGATTGACAATACAGTTACAAACACAGTAGATAAGAAACATGCGAAACGTTTAGCACCTTATATCGGTACAATTGCAATTTATATTTTTGTATCAAACATTAGTGGATTATTTGGTTTATTTTCACCAACACAGAATTACAGTGTTACATTATCATTAGCTTTGATTACTTGGATTATGATTCAATATACAAGTATTAAGGAAAATGGATTAAAAGCATATTTACATGGATATATAGAACCATTTGCGTTTTTAATCATTCCAAACTTCTTTGGTAGAATAGCACCGCTAATTTCTATGAGTTTGCGTTTGTTTGGAAATATTTTAAGTGGTGCAATTATTATGTCACTTGTATATTCTTTTACTGGATTTATCTCAAGTTCTATCGTTGGATTATTTGCTTCAGGTGCAGGCGTGTTTAACTTTATCGGACCATTTGTAGCACCGGTACTACATGCATACTTCGATGTGTTCTCAGGATTTATCCAAATGTTTATCTTTATAACACTTACAATGGTATTCATTGGAAATGAATTGCCACAAGAATAGATGATTGAAATAGAGGAGGAAAATTTATTATGGATATCACTAGAGGTTTAGTAGCGATTGGAGCAGGACTTGCAATCATGACTGGTATGATGACTGGGATTGGACAAGGATTTGCAGCAGGAAAAGCAGTAGAAGCAGTAGGGCGCAATCCCGAAGCAGAACCAAAAATTCGTACAATGTTAATCGTTGGGTGCGCACTTGCAGAAACATGTGCCATTTATGGTATGTTAATTGCATTCTTATTAATTTTCGTATTCAAATAGGATACAAACCTATTGATCACGAAGGAGGAATGAATGATGATCGATATCGATATCGCCCAACAGCTATTTCCTAATCCATCAACAATGATCATTCAACTTTTAGCAACGGGTGTCCTATTTTATTTTGTATTTAAATTTTTATGGGAGCCAGCTCGTGCACTCATGGCGAAGCGTTCAAACTTTGTGCATGAAAAATTGAGTGAAGCGGAAGAGAAACTTGCAGAAGCAAAAGAAAAAAATAAATCAGCTCATGAAGAAGTTTCAAAGGCTGTATTTAAATCTCAGGAAATAATTTCAAAGGCTGAAAAAGAAGCTCTTGCATCAAGAGAAGAAATTCTTGAACAAGCTAAAAAAGATGCAACATCAAAACTCGAAAAAGCACGTGATGAAATTGCGATTGAACGTAGTCAAATGCGTGGTGAAATGGTAGAAGAAATGGTCAGTGTAGCAATGTTAGCTGCTGAAAAATTAATTAGTGAAAAAGTGGATAGTGAAGCTGATCAAAAAACTATCGAAAAATTCGTAAAGGAACTCAACAAACAAAATGAATCAATTAGCTGAGCGTTATGGAACCGCACTTTTCGAGTTGGCAATGGAAAATAATAAAATTGATGAATGGCAAGAACAAGGTAAGTTAATTCAATCATCATTAACAAAAGAAATGGATAAGTTTTTTAATTCATATCAAATTTCTAATGAAGAGAAAAAGGATATACTTTCAAAAGCATTCTCAACACATTTAGATTCAATGATGTTAGATTTTTTGTGTTTATTAATTGATACACATCGTTTTATGGGTGTTTCTTTAATCTTGACTAGTTTTAACACATTATGTAATGAATCTAAGAAGGTAAAAGAAGGTCTAGTTTATTCAGCAAGACCATTAACAAAAGAACAAGTTCATCAGATTGAGGAAGCAATGGAAAATCGTATTCATTCAAAATGTGAGCTAATAAACAGAATTGATGAAAGATTAATATCTGGATTCAAAGTAGTAATTGATAATGAAGTTGTTGATTCTTCAATGAAAAATAGAATAGCTTCAATGAAGAGTGAACTAATAAAAGGAACGAGGTGACGTGCTTGGAACAACTTAAACCTGGAGAGATAAGTGCATTAATTAAAGAACAGATTAAGCACTATCATGAAAAAATAGAAATGAATGATGTGGGTACAGTCATCAGCGTTGGTGATGGTATTGCGCTAATTCAAGGTTTAGAACATGCTATGGCGAGTGAATTATTACTTTTCCCTGGTGATGTTTATGGAATGATACTGAACTTAGAAGAGAATCATGTAGCGGCAGTATTATTAGGTGATGATATTGGAATTAAAGAAGGCGATGAAGTAAAACGTACAAATCGTATTGTTGAAGTTCCAGTTGGTGATGGAATGTTAGGTCGTGTTGTCAATGCATTGGGTCAACCAATTGATGGCAAGGGTGAAATTCCTTCAACAAAAACAAGACCAGTAGAACGTGTAGCACCTGGTGTTATGACAAGAAAAGGTGTACATCAACCATTAATGACTGGGCTAAAAATTATTGACTCAATGATTCCAATTGGAAAAGGTCAACGTGAATTAATTATTGGTGACCGCCAAACTGGTAAAACAGCTATTGCAGTCGATGCGATATTAAATCAAAAAGGACAAAACGTGAATTGTATTTACGTAGCTATTGGACAAAAAGCAAGTACTGTTGCGCAAATTGTTGAAAAGCTTCGTCAAAATGGTTCAATGGATTATACAACCGTGGTTTGTGCTACTGCCAGTGAACTTGCACCATTACAATTCATTGCACCTTATTCAGGATGTACAATTGGTGAAGAATGGATGGAACAAGGAAAAGATGTTTTAATCATTTATGATGATTTAAGTAAACATGCTGTTGCCTATCGTACAATGTCACTTCTTATTCGTCGTCCACCAGGACGTGAAGCATATCCAGGAGATGTATTCTATTTACATTCTCGTTTGCTTGAACGTGCTGCAAAGTTGAATGATGAATTAGGTGGAGGTTCATTAACTGCTCTACCAATTATTGAAACACAAGCTGGAGATATCTCTGCTTATATTCCTACAAATGTAATTTCAATTACTGACGGACAAATTTTCTTGCAAACTGAATTATTTAATTCTGGTGTAAGACCAGCAGTTGATAGTGGATTATCTGTATCACGTGTAGGATCTGCTGCACAAACAAAAGCAATGAAGAAAGTTTCAGGTTCATTGAAACTTGACTTAGCACAATATCATGAATTACTTGCGTTTACCCAATTTGGTAGTGATTTAGATCCAGTCACAAAAGCGACAATCGATCATGGAGCACGATTAACTGAATTGTTAAAACAAGGACAATATTTGCCATTAACAATGGCTTATCAAGTTTTATCACTTTTTGCGGCAAAGAATGGATTCTTAAAAGATGTAAGTGTAGAAAAAGTTCATGCGTTCGAAGAACAATTACATAAGTATTTCAAAAATAGTCATTCAGATTTAGTAGATGAACTTGAAACAACTGGAACATTAAGTGATGAACTTACTTCGAAGATTCAAGCCGCAATGGGAAAATTCTTAGAAGAATATAAACTCATGAATGAGGCTTAATTATGGCACAAGGTAAGCAAGCATTAAAACAAAGAATTCGTTCAATTAATGCGACAAAAAAAATTACAAGTGCAATGGAGTTAATAGCGAATTCAAAACTTCAAAAACAAAGAAACTTGATGGAAAAAAATCGTGAGTATTCTACTGTTTTAAAAAAGACAGTAGGAGAAATACTTGCGAATAATCAAGGGTTAGATAATCAATTCTTACAAGAAAAGAAATCTGAGAAACGCTTAACATTCTTATTCTGTAGTGATCTTGGATTATGTGGTGGGTATAACTCAAATATGATGAAATTAGCTCATCAAGTATTGAATCCAAGTGATCCAGTAATTCTAATTGGAACAAAACAAATTCACTGGTTAGAGTTGAGAGAATTTAATATCATTAATGAACATATTAGTTCAGATAATATTTCTTTCTTAGAAATTAAGAAATTAGTTCATCGAGCAATTGATATGTTTAAAAAAGATGAAGTATCTTCATTACAAGTTGTGTACACTGAATTTGTGAATACTGTTTCATTTAATCCAGTGATGGAAACTTTACTACCTTATTTTGCAAAGGGTGAAGATTTAGAGGTTAAAAGAAGTAATATTGAAACAATCTTTGAACCGAGTCCAAATGAAATTTTAAATTCACTAATTCCAATGATGTTGGAAAATGTAGTTTATAGTATTTGGATGCAAACCAAAACAGCTGAACAAGGTTCGCGTCGTTTGGCGATGGAAAATGCGACCGACAATGCGAATGAATTAAATGATAAATTAGTACTAGCATATAACCAAGCAAGACAAGCTGCAATCACGCAAGAGATTACAGAAATTGTTGCTGGGGCAGATGCTTTGTAGAAAGGATAAAGATATGGCAAGAAATATTGGAAAAATTGTACAAGTCATTGGACCAGTTGTTGATATTCGCTATGCGAATGGTTTATTGCCTTCGCTAAAAAATGCAGTCGAAGTAGTTAAAAGTGAAAATGAAAAACTTGTAGTTGAAGTTGCACAACACGTTGGTGATGACTGTGTTCGCTGTATAGCAATGGGATCAACAGATGGATTAGTTCGCGGCATGGATTGTATTGATACTGAAAGTGCTATATGTGTTCCTGTAGGAGCAGAAGTTCTAGGTAGAATGTTTAATGTACTAGGCGAAGAAATTGATGGTTTACCACCACTTGGCTCAGAAATTAAAAGATTACCTATTCATCGTGATGCACCTTCATTTGAGGAACAACAAACATCAGCTGAAATATTAGAAACAGGAATTAAAGTTATCGATTTATTATGTCCTTACGCACGTGGTGGTAAAATTGGATTATTCGGTGGAGCCGGAGTTGGTAAAACTGTATTGATGCAAGAACTTATTCACAATATTGCGAAAGAACATGGTGGTCGATCAGTTGTAGCGGGTGTCGGAGAACGTACTCGTGAAGGAAATGATATGTACCATGAAATGAAAGATTCAGGCGTTCTTGATAAGACAGTATTAGTCTATGGGCAAATGAATGAATCACCAGGTGCACGTATGCGTGTTGCGTTATCAGGATTAACAATGGCTGAATATTTCCGTGACTATGAAGGGCAAGACGTTTTATTATTCATTGATAATATCTTCCGTTTTACTCAAGCAGGATCAGAGGTATCAGCACTTCTTGGACGTATGCCTTCGGCGGTAGGTTATCAACCAACACTTGCGACAGAAATGGGACAACTTCAAGAACGTATTACTTCAACAAGCAAAGGATCAATTACATCTGTACAAGCAATCTATGTTCCAGCAGATGACTTAACTGACCCAGCGCCAGCAACAGCATTTACTCACTTGGATGCGAAAACAGTACTTGATCGTGGAATCGCAGCGCTTGGTTTATATCCAGCAGTTGATCCACTTGAATCAAGCAGTAGAATTCTAGATCCACTTGTTGTAGGTGAAGAACATTATGCAGTTGCTCGTGGAGTACAAGCATTGCTTCAACGTTATAAAGAGTTACAAGATATTATCGCAATCCTAGGAATGGATGAATTGAGTGAAGAGGATAAAGTACTTGTTAATCGCGCACGTCGTGCACGTAACTTCTTATCTCAACCATTTAATGTTGCAGAACAATTCAGTGGATTAAAAGGAAGATATGTTCCACTAAAAGATACCATTCGCAGTTTTAAAGAATTACTAGCAGGTAAATACGATTATCTACCTGAACAAGCATTTACATATGCTGGTTCAATTGATGATGTGCTTGAAAAAGCGAAACAGTTAGGTCAATAATGATTCATTGTAAAATTGTAACACCGCTTGGTCAATACAAAGAATGTGATACAACAATTCTTAATGTAAAAAACCAATTAGGTGAAATGGGAATATTACCCAACCATGTACCACTTGTAACCATGTTAGAAATATCTAAGATGTCTACAATTGAAGATGGCATAAAAAATGAATATGCGATTGGTGGAGGTTTACTATACTTTCAAGATAATGAAGCTATGATACTTGTAGATTCAATTGAGAGTAAAGATGAAATTGAAACAGAGAGAGCGTTAGCGGCTAAATTAAGAGCCGAGGAACGATTGAATAAAGCCGATGATTCAATGGATGCTAGACGTGCAGAATTAGCACTGAAACGTGCTATGAACCGTCTAAATGTAAAAGGTGAATAACAATGTTAGATTTTATCATTCGCCTCTTTGTTTATCTAGGTTGTTTTGTATTATCAATGTATGGACTAAGTAGTGTAAACTATGAAAAATTCATACGAAGTGGAAAAGTAAGACAAGCACAAGTTTTGTATCTTCTTGTAGCAATGGGAATCGCAAAACTTGCAGCTGAATTCTTAATGAATATTGCATATAAAGTAATTCCATAAAACCATGACATTATGTTATGGTTTTTTTGATTTCAAAAATTTTTAAAAAAGTGCTTGAAAACGATTTTTAATGAACTTATCATTCAAGTAAGGATATCCTTCAACTAAATAAGGAGGAAATAAAATGCATCAAAAAATGATTGATGAATTGAATCAACGTATTCTTCACGACTATGATAACACTGCAGGTATTATTGTCATGAAGAAGGGTAAAATGTATTATGAGAATTATTTCAACGAAGCCAGTGTAAATAGTTCTATGCATATCTTCTCAGTAACAAAGAGTATAGTCTCTATTTGTATCGGTATTGCGATTGATAAAGGATATATTACAGGTGTACAAGAAAAAGTACTGAATTATTTCCCGGATTATAAAATAAAGAAAGCAGAGAAAACAATTCAAAATGTAACGTTAGAAAATTTACTAACAATGACTGCTCCCTATAAGTATATTTTTGCACCTTACACAAAACATTTTTCAAGTGAAGATTGGGTAAAGAGTTCGCTGGATTATTTAGGGGGCAAGAAAGCAATTGGAACATTTCGATATACTCCGATGATTGGTCCAGATATACTCACCGGGATACTAACAAGAGCAACAGGACAATCAGTATATGACTTTGCGAAAAAACATTTATTTGAACCTTTAGGAATTAAGGTAGAAAAAACAATGATGCTTAAAGATAAAGATGAACATATGAAATTTCATAAAGCCAAAGAAATCAGTGTGTGGATTATGGATGAGCAAGGCACCAACACAGCAGGATGGGGATTATCTTTATCTACAAGAGATATGGCAAAGATAGGACAGCTTTATCTCAATGAAGGTGTTTGGGAAAACAAACAAATCGTATCTTCGAATTGGATTAAGGAAAGTACAAGTGAACATAGTCGATGGGAAAAACAAAATTTAGGATATGGGTATTTATGGTGGATTACAAAAAATGCATTTGCGGCAGTTGGTGATGGAGGTAATGTTATTTACTGTAACAAAGAAAAAGAATTAATTATCGTTATCACTGGATACTTCAAACCACGATGCAAAGATAGAATTGATTTAATAGAAAAATATATCGAGCCACTATTTATAGAATAAATAAAGAGTCACATCAATTTTTTGATGTGACTCTATTTTTCTTGGAAAGGAGAATAATTAAATTAAAGATGATAAATAATCTGCGATTTCTTTATCTTGGCAATTTGTGAAAAAGTATTCTTTAAATTCAGGATAATCAATTGTTTCCTTTAAGAAAGTTTGGTCAATATTTTTCAAAATATTTATTAATGGCTGATGTGTAATTTTTTTAACATCATCTAAAATGCGTTTATTTGTTTGTTCAGGAAGTGCACGTTCTCGTGGATATCCGCCACCAAATTCCTCAGAAAATAATTTTTCGAATGTGTAGCGAAGATTTAATTCTCCACCCCAACCAAATCCTTGAGCAAATGGCATAGCGATTGCATTACCATCATTGACTTGACCAAATAAATAAGCATCAAGCGAATCAACGATATGACCACAAAGTACATTAGGGAATGAATTGCATGCGAGCATAGCTCCTTGCCCAGTTCCACATCCTGTAACAACGAAGTCCACGGCTTTACTGTTAATTAGTATTGCTGCAAGTAATCCAATTTTTACATAGGTTAATTGATGTGTATCATCAGCAGAGTACATACCATAGTTAAATACTGTATGTCCTGCTTTTTTTGCTTCTTGGTCTAATTCTTGGAAGATAATACTATTTTTCGCAGCTTGCGAATTTTCATTTATTAATGCTATTTTCATATTCTAATCCTCTATTCTATTCTGGTTGTTTACCAATATAAGCTAAAATACCACCGTCGACATATAAAATATGTCCGTTTACAAAGTTACTTGCATCACTTGCAAGAAATACTGCAGGTCCCATTAAATCATCTGCACATCCCCAACGGTTTGCAGGTGTACGTGATACGATAAACTGATCAAATGGGTGACGCGAACCGTCTGCTTGTTTTTCGCGCAATGGTGCTGTTTGAATGGTTTCAATATAGCCAGGTCCAATGCCGTTACATTGAATATTGTGATGACCATATTCAGATGCAATATTTTTTGTTAACATTTTTAATCCGCCTTTAGCGGCTGCATAAGCACTTACAGTTTCTCTTCCAAGTTCAGACATCATTGAACAGATATTGATAATCTTACCTTGCCCTTTTTTAATCATTGAAGGGATAACTGCTTTAGCCATAATGAAGGGTGCGTTTAAATCAATATCAATCACTTTTCTAAAATCTTCTACATTCATTTCGTGCATTGGAACACGTTTGATGATTCCAGCATTATTCACAAGAATATCAACTGTTCCAATATTTTTTTCAATATCTTGAATCATTGTTTGAACTGCTTTTTCGTCTGTTACATCACACACATATCCATGTGCAGTAATTCCAATTTCTTTATAGGCTTCAATACCTTTATTTACAAGGTCTTGATTAATATCATTAAATACAATAGTTGCGCCAGCTTTTGCAAAGCCAGTAGCAAGTGAGAATCCAATTCCATAAGAAGCGCCAGTAATTAATGCGATTTTTCCATTAAGTGAAAATGAATTCATATCAAATGTTTGTGTCATAGTTCTCTCCTTTATCGTTGCACTCTGCCAGAGGCATCGCCTCCACATAATGCTTCTACTTCTTCTTTACTAACTAAGTTAAAGTCTCCAGGAATCGTATGTTTTAAAGCAGAGGCTGCAACTGCGAATTCCAATGCTTCTTGTTTACTTTCCTTTGTTAATAGTCCATGTATAATTCCACCTGAAAAACTATCCCCGCCACCAACTCTGTCTATGATTGGTTCAATATCATAGCGCTTTGATTGGTAGAATGTTTCTCCATCATAGAGTAATGCTTTCCAGCCATTGTGATTTGCACTGAAGCTTTCTCTAAGTGTTGATGTAATTATTTTAAATCCAAAGGTTTCTTTCATTTCTTTGAAGATACCATAGTATCCTTCAGCTCCTGTTTCGCCTTTTTCTACATTGGCTGTTGGTTTGAATCCTAAACATAATTCGGCATCTTCTTCATTACCTATACATACATCAACATAGTGCATCAGTGGTTTCATAATGGATTGTGCTTTTTCCTTTGTCCATAACTTCTTTCTAAAGTTTAGGTCAACTGAAACGGTAACATGATGTTTTTTAGCTGCAATGCATGCTTGTTCGACAAGCTTTGCGGCTTGATCACTAAGTGCTGGTGTAATACCAGACCAATGAAACCAATCTTTTCCTTGCATGATGGCATCAAAATCAAAGTCTACTTCGCAAGCTTCTGCCATTGCTGAATGAGCACGGTCATAGATGACTTTACTTGCCCGCATACTTGCACCTGTTTCTAAGAAATAGATACCAACACGATCTCCACCACGTGCTATGTAGTCTGTATGTACTCCAACTTGTCGTAATGCATTGACAGCGGATTGACCAATTTCATGGGTAGGTAACTTAGAAACAAAATAGGCATCGTGTCCATAGTTAGCTAAGGATACTGCAACATTTGCTTCTCCTCCACCATAGACAGCATCGAAATGATTACTTTGCGTAAAACGGGTATTTCCAGGAGTTGATAATCTCAACATGATTTCTCCCATAGTTATGATTTTCATAGATAATCCTCACATCTTGATATCTGGATTAATCAAATGAAATTTGAAACCAGATATTTCTAAATCTAAATATGCAAAATTAATTCTATTTGTTTTCTTATTTCTAGTTATTGTTTCAGGAAGTGCGTGGATACCAGCTTTAGCTAGTTGGTAAAGTGCCCTTTCAGGATAAGGTGTATATAGACCTATATGACCATTCTCACCTGGACCTTTTGAATGAAGAAATTCAAATCCTTCACCAGCAAACGCACTCTTAGGTTTTTCATAAAGTTTAAATCCAAATAAATTACTAAGCATAATTGCAGATTTTGTTGCATCTTCTTTAGAGTTATTGTTTATACCGATGTGAATCAATCGATAATTCAATAAGTTTTTAATTGCGTCTTGTGTACATGCGGTTATAGCGTCCCAATTCTTCTGGTCTACAAGTGTTTGAGGGAGCATAAATGATCCACCAATGGCTTCTACACAAGGAAGGCTTAAATAGTCATGCATATTCATTTGATTAATTCCTCCGGTGGGGATGAATTTCATCATTGAATAAGGCGCAGACAAGTCTTTGATTCTTTTTGCGCCACCGCTACTTTCAGCGGGGAAAAACTTTACAGTTTTTAATCCATAATGGAGTGCTTTTTCAATTTCTGTTGCGGTAGATACGCCAGGTAGTATAAGTATGTCGTTGTTGATGCACCATGTAACAACATCGTCGCTAAATCCAGGAGTTACAATAAACTTCGCTCCTGCATCTTTAGCTGCTTGTGCTTGTTCAACAGTTAATACAGTTCCTGCACCAACGAGAATATGGGGGTAAGTGGTTGCGATATCTTTAATAGCTTGTGCAGCATATTCACTTCTAAATGTAATTTCTGCACTATCTATTCCACCTTTTGTTAATGCGTTAATCATTGGAAGAGTATCTAGGGGGGCATCGATTCTTATAACAGGAAGAATACCGATATTGGATATTTGTTCGATTAGTGATTGCATACCGTAGTCCTTTCGTGTAAATGTCTAGTAAACACTAGTAAACCGGTCTACATACATGTATGATACAACTCATTAGTTATATTGTCAACTATTCTAAAATGGCTTTAAAAAGGCTGATTATAGGAAAATGAATAAATTTGTTGACAGTCAATAAAAAAGGAAATATAATGACGGTGTCTAGTAAACTGGTTTATGTATATTTGTGATTGGAGAGAAGAATGAGAAAAATTGAAATTGAAAAGATTTTGAAAAAAGAAGAATTTAAACAAACACCTGATTTATCAAAAGAAGAGATTACATATGCAATCAATGAGGTTATTAAGCAAATTGATGTCAACATGGAATCATTTAAAACTCAATTTCCTTTCTCTGCGACTAAAAATCTTAAGTATCCAATTATTGACTGTATAGAATGGACAGATGGATTTTGGACAGGTATGCTCTGGTTGGCGTACGAATATACAGGAAATCAAAAATACAAAAATCTTGCAGAGGAAAATATTAAAACTTTCAAGCATCGTATTGAAAACAGAATTGAAGTAGATCATCATGATTTAGGTTTCTTATATTCACCATCATGTGTAGCAGGTTATAAACTAACAGGTAGTGAAATTGCTAAAGAAGCAGCACTCATGGCTGCCGATAAACTGATAGAACGATATCAAGAAAAAGGCGAGTTCATTCAAGCTTGGGGTGAATTTAATAATCCGGAACATTACCGTTTTATTATTGACTGCATGTTAAACATTCCACTTCTTTACTGGGCGAGTGAAGTTACGCAAGACATGAAATATGAAGAAATCGCGAGAAAGCACTTTGCGACAAGTTGTAAGTATGTAATACGTGATGATGCAAGTGCATTTCACACATTTTATATGAATCCTGAAACAGGAGAACCAGTACGTGGAGCAACAAGACAAGGATTTAATGATGAATCTTCTTGGGCTCGTGGTCAAGCTTGGGGCATTTATGGATTAGCATTAAACTATCGATACACAAAAAATGATGAAATTATTAAATTGTATGAAGGAATGACAAATTATTTCTTAAATCGTTTGCCAGATGATAATGTATGCTACTGGGATTTAATTTTCATCAATGAAGCAAAACAATCAAGAGATTCAAGTGCTGCAGCAATCGCATGTTGTGGAATGGAAGAAATGAATTCACACTTAAGTGGTGAAGAAAAAGAAATTGTTCATGGAGCTATTCATAATATCATGCGCTCATTAATTAGAAATTATACAAGCAAAGTACATGAAGCAAATGACCCGATACTATATCATGGAGTATATTCATGGCATAGTGGAAAAGGTGTTGATGAAGGTAATATCTGGGGAGATTATTATTATTTAGAAGCATTAATACGATTATACAAGAATTGGAATCCATATTGGTAGGAGGATAAAATATGACAAATCCCAATATAGTAATGGCAAGAGTTGATGAAAGATTAATACATGGACAAGGGCAAATTTGGATTAAAATGTTAAGCTGTAATACTGTAATTGTCGCAAATGATAAAGTTAGTGAATCAGCGATGGAACAAACACTGATGAAAACAGTAGTTCCGACTGGCGTAGCGGTAAGATTCTTCTCGCTTCAAAAAGTAATCGATGTTATTCATAAAGCAAGTCCTGAACAAACTATTTTCCTAGTTGTTAAAAGTTTAGAGGATGCTTTAAAACTTGTTGAAGGTGGCGTTCCTATTACACATTTAAACATCGGCAATATACATAATAGTGAAGGTAAAGAAAAAGTAACACGTTCTATTTTCTTAGGTAAAGAAGATAAAGAAAACATAAAAACATTAATCGATAAATATAAAGTTACATTTGATACAAAGACAACACCTAACGAAGGCAATACAAGTGCTGAAGTTAATATTGAAGAATATATATAAGGAGAAAAAGCATGGAAATCACATTAGTTCAAGCCCTATTAGTTGGCTTGTGGACAGCATTCTGTTTTTCAGGTATGCTTCTAGGAATTTATACAAATCGTTGTATCGTATTATCATTTGGCGTAGGGGTAATTTTAGGAGATCTTCCTACTGCATTATCAATGGGTGCCTTATCTGAATTAGCATATATGGGATTTGGCGTAGGAGCTGGCGGAACAGTTCCACCAAATCCAATTGGTCCGGGTATCTTTGGTACATTAATGGCAATTACAAGTAATGGAACAATTACACCTGAAGCTGCTTTAGCACTATCTACACCAATTGCAGTAGCGATTCAATTTGCACAAACATTTGCGTATACTGCATGTGCAGGTACGCCAGAAAGTGCAAAGAAAGCAATTATGAAGGGAAACTTCAAAGGCTTCAAAATGGTTTCAAATACTACAATCGTTCTATTTGCGGTTATTGGTTTTGCATTAGGGTTTGGAGGATCAATTTCAATGGAAGCATTATTGAAACTTGTTGAATACATCCCAGCCTTATTATTGAATGGATTAACAGTAGCAGGAAAAATGTTACCTGCAATTGGATTCGCTATGATTCTATCTGTAATGGGTAAGAAAGAATTAACACCTTTCATTTTACTTGGATATGTATGTGCATCTTACTTAAAACTTCCAGTAATTGGAATTGCAATCGTTGGAACTATCTTCGCACTAATTGAATATTACAGAACACCGGTTCAAGCAGTACAAGTTGAAGCAAATGAAGGGGGAAATCATGATGACTGGATCTAATAAATTAACAAAGAAGGATTATATTACTACATCGTTAAGAGCATTCTTTCTACAAAATGGATTTAACTATAGCAACTATCAAGGAACAGGATATGCGTATGTAATGTATCCAGCATTAAAGAAAGTATATGGACACGACGAAGAAAAATTAAAATCAATTTTAGTGGATAACTGTGAGTTCTATAATACAAATCCTCATTTCCTTCCATTCATTACAAGTCTTCATCTTGTTATGTTAGAAAATAATATGAGTGAAGAAGAAAGCCGTGGTATTAAGATGGCTTTAATGGGACCTCTTTCTGGTATTGGGGATTCATTATCACAATTCTGTTTAGCACCATTATTCTCAACAATTGCCGCTTCACTTGCAAGTGAAGGTCTAATAGCTGGACCAATCATCTTCTTGTTGGCGATGAATCTAATTTTAACTACGATTAAAATTACAACTGGTTTATATGGATATAAACTAGGAGTAAGTGTTGTAGATAAACTAAGTCAACAAATGGGAACTATTTCTAAAATCGCAAATACAATTGGTGTTACAGTAATCGCGGGATTAGCTGCGACATTTGTAAAAATTAATGTACCTATTAGCTTAGCAGCAGGTGAGTTAAATAAAGACCTTAATCAATCAATTGTATCAATTCAAGGTATGTTAGATAAAATTGCACCAAGTCTATTACCAATGCTTTATACATTAATTGTGTATTACTTAATTAAGAAAAAAGGTTGGACAACATATAAACTTGTTATTCTTACAGTAATTGTAGGAATTGTAGGTTATGGCTTTGGAATTTTAGCTTAGTATTGTAAAAAGAAATCTACATTGTAGATTTCTTTTACTAGAGGAGAGTGTAATGAATAAACTTGAAAAAATTATTGAATATTTACAAATTGATAAAATGAAGGCCTATTTTGTTGATGAAATTGAAAATAAGAAAGTTATCGATTATGCCAATCAAATTTGCGAAAATATATTTTCATTTACAAAACCTTGGGATATGGAAAGATGTAGTAAACCGTTCAAACTTTCCGAAAAAATAAATTGGAATGAAATAGTTAATGACGATGAAGAATGGACATTCATGCTAAATCGTATGAGTTATCTAAGAGATTTAATAATTGCATACATACTTACAAAAGAAGAAAAATATAGTGCGAAATGTCGAGGGCTAATACTTGAATGGATAGAAGACCATCATGATATCGAATATTCATTATCAACGCGTACACTTGATACTGCAATAAGAATTGAGACTATTTTTGAAGCATGTATTTTCTTAGATTATTTTGGCAAGTTATCACACGATGATAAAGAAGTAATCACAGAAAGCATCATCAAACAGATGAAATATTTGAAGGATAATTACATCATGAAATATCGCTTAAGTAACTGGGGTTCAATTCAAACTTCGATACTTTTAGCTTTAAGTCCATATTTTTCAATGGAAAAAAATGATATTGAGTTATGGGCTAATCAAGAACTAATTGAACAATTAAAAATTCAAGTTAATAAAAAAGGAATGCATTGGGAACAGTCAACAATGTATCATGTTGAGGTACTTAATTCATTATTCAAATTAGTACAATATAGACAGTATTTAGATATCCCTTGTGATGAAGCGTTAATCACAGTTATCATTGAAATGACAGATGCATTATTTCAACTAACTTATCCTAATGGGTATATGGAAAATTTTGGAGATAGTGATCGAACATGTACAGATGATATCTTCGTTAAAGCAATAGCGATTCTTAAAATGAATCGATGGAAGACAAAAGTATATAAAAAAGATTATGAAACAATTTTAACTTTAGGATCCAAGACAATTAATGATTATGAAAAACTAGGGATGAATAAGGATTTTAGCTTAAATTTTATTGATGAAGATACAGGAATCTATTTGTTGAAGAAGGGGTGTGAAAATGATTTTTCAAGTACAATGTTTGTGAATGGGACACTTGGAAGTGGACATGGACATTGTGATAACTTGCATGTATCTTTATGTTATAATGGCGAATTCATTTTGACAGATTCAGGAAGATATACCTATCGTGAAGATCATGAATTAAGACCCTATTTGAAGTCAATGAAAGCACACAATACGGTTATTATTGATGATAATCCACATTCAATTCCAGAAGGAAGTTGGAGCATCAAAGAATTTTGTAAACCACTTAAAAACTATGAAAATAGTATGGGTGAAATTCATTACTTAGAAGGTTGTTTAGTAGCGAGTAAACAAGGATTATTTCATCAAAGAAGAATAGTGACAATTGATTGTGGAATATGGATGATTCTTGATGAAATCAATGTTTTAGGTAATCATACTTCCACGTCATATTTTCATTTTGATCCTGAAATAAAAGTGAATCTTAAGGATAAAGATATTGAAATACTATCGAAGAAAAACAAATTAAAAATGATTTATAGTGGCGAAGCAAAAATTAAAAATGAGTGCATGTCATTAAATTACAATGAACTATCAAACCAAGATGTAATTCTAATTGAAAATGAATTTCAAGATCATGAAATTTTACCAACAATAATAATAGATGAAAAGATAAAAATAGAAGAAGTTGAAGTAATTCAAGGTGAAAGTATAGTAAAGGATGATGACTTATTTATCGCAAGAAAATTTAAAGTTTCATCTACCTTAAGTTATACCGTTATTCTATTTCACAAAGAGGTATTTAAAGGTCAAAAAATATTTATCTCAGAAGGTTGTTCATTCCATGGTCAAGCTATAGTAATAAAGGAAGAAAACGGGAATAAGAACCTGTTTGTATTACGACATTAGTAGTGTATCAATACTGTAAATGTGATATACTACAAAGTAAATTAAGGTTAGAGAACGGAGATATAAAATGAGCAGTAAGTTGACAATAAATGATATTGCTAGGCTATCAGCTACATCTAAAACAACAGTTTCTTTTTATCTAAATGGGAAAACAGATAAGATGTCTCAAAGTACGCAAGAAAGAATAAAAAATGTAATTGAAAAAACAAATTATCAACCCAATGCAATTGCACGTTCTTTAAATGCCAAAAGCATGCAATTAATCGGTGTAATTATTGGAGACATTACAAATACATTTGCAAATCAAATCGTCAAGGGAATAGATGATGTTGCAAAAGAGAAGGATTATCAACTAATAATTGGAAATAGTAATTATGATTTTAAAGTAGAGCGCCAGTATATTGAGAGAATGCTAGCGATGGGAGTAGATGGATTTATAGTTCAACCTACAATAGAGTTCGAATTAATTGAGAAAGAACTTCTAAGTCAATCTAAACCGATTGTTTACATTGATTCTCAATCAAGAAATACAAAAGGTCTTTGGGTTAAAACAAATAATTATGAAGCGGTCCTTGAAGCGACGGAAGGTTTAATCGCTAAAGGATATACGAATTTTATAATGATTACAGCTGATCCGTCAGTACTTACAACACGTATGGAACGAGCAAGAGGATTCAAAGATGCATTAGCGCTAAAAGGTGTAGAATGTAAAACGATGATAATTAGTAATGATACAACTTCTGATGAAATTAAAAAATATATTGATAACAATATCAAAGATGAAAAAACATGTGTGTTTGTACCTAATTGTTGGGGATTACCCAAAGTTTTCTTAGCTCTCAAAGATTATCGTCATTTAATTCCAGATAAACTAGGATTGCTGGGTTTTGATAATTTGGAATGGACAGAATTTTCATTCCCAACTGTCTCAACTATTGTCCAACCAGCCTATAATGAAGGTGAAAAAGCAGCACGAATTCTAATTGATAGAATTGAAGGATGCAATGAAGAGGCACCGAATCAAATATTGAAATGTCATATCAATTTTAATGAATCAACAAAATAAATGATTAATAAAAGGCAACATAAAAAGTTGTCTTTTATTAACGAAATAAGTTGTTTCCTAGAATGGAATACGATATTCTTGTAATATGTCATTACTTGGGAGGTCAGTATGTTTCAATTATTATTAGGGGTAATCTACTTAGCGTTTATAAGCTTAGGGCTGCCAGATTCATTGTTAGGATCAGCATGGCCAATCATGTATAAAGAATTTTCGGTACCTTTATCTTCGGTTGGTATTATTACAATCATTATTGCACTCGGCACCATCATATCAAGCTTACAAAGTGATCGATTAACTAAAAAGATAGGAACTGGAAAAGTTACATTGTTTAGTGTACTTATGACTGCAGTTGCACTATTTGGATTTTCAATAAGTAATTCATTTATATCTTTATGTCTATGGGCAATACCTTATGGATTAGGTGCAGGAAGTGTAGATGCATCTTTGAATAATTATGTCGCTTTAAACTATAAGAGTCGTCATATGAGTTGGCTACATTGTATGTGGGGAGTTGGTGCATCAATAGGTCCTTATATTATGGGTTATGCATTGATGGGTGGTCAAACATGGAACGATGGGTTTAAAATCATTTCAATAATTCAAATGGTTTTAACGTGTATCTTGTTACTTAGTTTACCTTTATGGAAAAAACAAAATAATAAAACGGATGAAAATAAAGTAGAAGAGGTAAGTGCACCTCTAACACTAAAACAAATCATTCGTTTGCCAGGCGCAAAGGCAGTAATGATTACTTTCTTCTGTTATTGTGCTTTGGAAATGACAACTGGTTTATGGGCTAGTAGCTACCTTGTATTACATTGGGGAGTTCATCCAGAGACTGCTGCAAGTTTTGCAAGCTTATTTTACGTAGGTATTACTGTAGGAAGAGCATTTAGTGGATTCCTAACTATGAAATTTAATGATGCACAAATGATTCGTATGGGGCAAATGATTATCGGAATTGGAATAATCGCACTACTATTGCCTTTAGGAGAAACAGTTGCCTTAGGGGGATTTATATTAATTGGTTTAGGTTGTGCTCCGGTTTATCCTTCAATTATTCATTCTACTCCTGATCATTTTGGTAAAGATAAATCACAAGCAGTAATTGGTGTGCAAATGGCAGCAGCTTATGTGGGTACATTATTAATGCCTCCATTATTTGGTTTAATCGCAAATAATATTAATGTTGCTTTATTACCATTCTTCTTATTACTATTGCTTATTTTAATGTTTGTTATGCATGAAAAATTAATTAAGGATACAAAGTAAAAAGATTAAATTAAGTATAAATCGAATTTGAAGTATAGACACAAAGAATGTTTTGTTTCTATACTTTTTTTTGTATTCTTGACAATTGTAAGGGCATTATTCATAATATAAATGTGTTTATATAATTATGTTTATAGAAAAGAGGTTTTGATATGGCTAGGAAAATTCAGATATCAAAAGAAGTGATTTTACAAACAGCATTAGAAATGATAATTCGTGATGGGTTTGCATCGGTAAATATAAAAACATTATCAAAAGAAATAGGGTGTTCAACACAACCGTTAGTATGGCATTTTGAAAATATGGAAGGATTACGTAAGGCATTAGCACAATATGCTTTAGCGTATGCGAATACCCAAATGGCACCTAAGGATGAAAATTCAATTGAAGCTTTCAAACAAGTAGGAACAGGATTTATTAGAGTAGCATTGAATGAGCCCAATTTATTTCGCTTTCTTTATTTGGAAGGTTATATGGGTTCATCATCAGATAACTTAGAGATGCTTATTAATGATGAGGAAAATATTGAATTAATAAAAAGATTATCAAAAGACTTAAACATATCAAAAAAGAAAGCCAGTAGATATTTACAAAATACAGTTGTTTATACATATGGTATAGCAACATTAATTGCCATGGGGATGTTGAAGACTTCACAAAAAGAAGTAATGACACTCGTTAATAATGCTGCAAACGCATTTTTGATACAAGAGGGAGTACGATTAGATGAGATATCTAATAAAAAAGGGATGTAACTATGAAGACAAGAAGTATAATTTTAGTAACTGCAATGTTCTTGGAATTTGCCTTTTTAATTTACTGTATCTTTCAAAAATCAAATCGTGTTCCGCTTGGATATATTTGTGCTTTTTTATCTTTTGTTTTATTGCTTTGTACGGGTTGGTTACTGCTCTTTCCTAAAGTGCCGTTAATTGCAACTACAGGTAGTTATGACATTAGTGAAGAGAATGCATTCTACAAAGATACGACTAGAATTGAAACATATGCTAATGATGGGAGTTACCGTGAATTGCCAGTTACATTTTGGTATCCTAAAAAAGAGGAAGAGAATCAGAAATATCCACTTATATTATTTTCACATGGTAGCTTTGGTGTAAAAGAGAGTAATTTAACACTTTATCGTGAATTGGTAAGTCATGGATACATTGTTGTTAGTATCGATCACACCTATCAATGTTTTTCTACAAAACTGTCAGAAGGGAAGACTGTTCGAGTAAGTGGTGAGTTCATGAAAGAAATTGCATCAGAAGATTCTCAAAAGAAGCCAGAAGAATCATTATTGCATTTTAAAAAGTGGATGAGTATTAGAATGGGTGACATCAATTTTGTGTTGAACACAATTATTGATAATGTCCTTAAGAATAATGAAGAATTAGATGTATATAAATATATTGATACGTCTCAAATTGGTTTGATTGGGCATTCACTAGGAGGGTCCACAGTGTTAGGGGTAGGTAGACAAAGAAATGATATAGCTGCCGTTATATCATTAGAAGCACCTTTTCTTGCGGATATAAATGACGTAGATGAGAAAGGTAATTTTATTTTTGAACAAGCAGATTATCCAACTCCTTTACTAAATATTTATTCCGATGCATCATGGAAGAATTTGAGGAATTGGAAACAATATGAAGAAAATGCTAGATTTTTGGATATGGAATCTGAAACGATTCAAAATGTTTATTTAGAAGGCATTGGTCATTTTTCGCTTACTGATTTTTCTTTGTCGTCACCTTTTTTAACGATGTTATTTGATGGAGGTCATACAAAGAATAATCCTCAAGAAACATTGATAGAAATCAATGAAATATGTTTGTCATTTCTAAATGAATTTATGAAGAGTGAATGAATAAAATAATCTTTGAATCATCTGACTGATTTTAAGTGTTATGAAATGATAAAAGCGAAGATAAACAATAATAGGCATATCCTTTTGAAAGGATATGCCTATTGAATTATTTTGAATTAATTGTACTTACACCAACGGTAATTTCTTCTAATACGTTTAATAATACATTGACTGTTGATAATGAAGTGAACATAGTAATTCCATTTTCTACAGCTGCTTTTCTAATTTCAATTCCATCTTGTTGGGCATGATTGCTTTCATGTGAAACAGTATTGATTACATAAGTGATATGTCCTTTTTGTAATGATTCAAGAATTTGATTTGAACCATTACTTATTTTTTCTTTAACACGTGTTTTAATACCATTTCTTTTTAAGAATTCGGCAGTCCCGTAAGTTGCTTCAATATTGAAACCAAGTTTGTAGAAACGCTTAATCAATGGGAGTGCATAGTTTTTATCTTTGTCTGCAATGGTTACAAAGATGGTTCCATAGTTAGACACTGTTGATCCACTTGCTTGAAGTGCTTTGTAAAGAGCTCGATTTAAGCTATCATCATAACCAATGACTTCACCAGTGGATTTCATTTCAGGAGATAGATAAGCATCCAATCCTCGGATTTTTGCGAAAGAGAAGGTTGGTACTTTTACAAACCATCTTTCTTTTGTAGGTTCTACAAATGTTCCATATCCTTGACTCTTTAGCGAGTGTCCAAGCATTACTTTTGTCGCAACATTTGCAAGCGGAATTTCAGTTACTTTAGAAAGGAATGGAACAGTTCTAGATGAACGAGGATTCACTTCAATGACATAGACTTTTTCATCTTCATCAACAATGAATTGAATATTGAATAATCCAATGATACCTAGACCAAGACCTAATTTATTTGTGTATGTTGTAATTGTATCTTTTACTTTATTTGAAATTGAGAATGTAGGATATACACTAATAGAGTCTCCAGAATGTACACCAGTTTCTTCTACGTGTTCCATGATTCCAGGTATGAATACATCTTTACCATCTGATATCGCATCAACTTCCAATTCTTTACCGATTATATATTTATCAACAAGTACAGGTTGTTCTTCATCAATATGGACAGCAGTTGTTAGATATGTTCGAAGTTGTTCATCGTCATTAACGATTTGCATGGCACGCCCACCTAAAACATAACTAGGGCGGACAAGTACAGGATATCCAATTTCATTGGCAATCTTAACACCTTCTTCAATTGCGAATACGGCTTTCCCTTTTGGTTGATTTAAGTGAAGTTGATTCATTATTTTCTCAAATGAATCTCTATTTTCGGCACGTTCAATAGCTACAGTATCACTGCCAATAATCTTTACATTATGTTGTGCAAGTTTTGCAGCTAAGTTTACCGCTGTTTGTCCACCTAGAGTAACAATAACTCCTTCAGGATTTTCGGCATGGATAATATTCATTACATCTTCAATTGTTAATGGTTCAAAGTATAACTTGTCCGCAACCGTGAAATCTGTAGAAAGTGTTTCGGGATTATTATTGATAATGATGGCTTCATAGCCAAGTTCTTTAATTGCCCAAATAGCATGAACGGTAGAGTAATCAAATTCAACACCTTGTCCAATACGGATAGGTCCACTACCAAGCACGATAACTTTTTTATTTGCGGTAATTCTATTTTCATCTTCTTTAGAATAAGTTGAGTAGAAATAAGGAACATATTCTTGTTGATGCTTAACATTATCAACGATACGATAATTGGGATATAAATTATTTTGTTCTCTTAATTTGTAGATTTCATATTCGTTACCGTTCCAACATTTCGCAATATAGCTATCTGCAACTGATAATTTTTTTGCTTCTCTTAAGACATCTATATCATTTTTGTTTGCCCGTAATTTCTTTTCAAATTGAATTATAGTTTGAATAGCTTCAATAAAATATTTTGTGATTTTTGTGCTATCGCAAATCTCATCAATAGATACATCTTTTCTTAATGCTTCAAATAAAGCGAATAGACGATCATCTGTTGGTGTGGCGATATAGGTTACTAACTCAGCACTACTCATGTTAGTAAATTTCTCTTTGTCAGGATAAGCAGCACCTGCTTCAAGACCTCGTATTGCTTTTAGTAAGCATTCTTCAATACTTTGTCCCAAACTCATTACTTCACCAGTTGCCTTCATTTGGGTAGATAGATGATTGTTTGCTTGTTCAAATTTGTCAAATGGGAATCGTGCAACCTTGGCAACAATGTAATCTATTGCTGGTTCAATCGATGCGGGTATTCCACTAATATCAATTTCATCTAATGTTAGACCAATTGCAATTTTTGCAGTAACTCGTGCAATTGGATAGGCTGTTGCTTTTGATGCTAATGCACTTGAACGGCTAACACGAGGATTAACTTCAATCAAGAAGTAATTACATGTATTTGGTTCTAATGCGAATTGGACATTGCATCCACCTTCAATTTTTAATTCTTGTATAATTTTCAATGCACTTTGTTTGAGTGTTGTTAGTTGTTCTTGAGTTAATGTTTGGCATGGCGCAAAAACAATTGAGTCTCCTGTATGAATACCAACAGGATCCATATTTTCCATATCACAAATAGCAATGGCTTTATCAGTTTTATCACGCATAACTTCAAATTCAATTTCTTGATAACCTTTAATACTTTTTTCAACCAATACTTGGTGAACAGGGCTTAATGTTAACGCATGATTCATAAGTTCGATGAATTCTTCTTCAGTATCTACAAATCCACCACCTGTGCCACCTAGTGTAAATGCTGGGCGAAGAACAAGAGGATAGCCAATTTCTTTAGCTGCGAGTATTCCTTCTTCTAAATTATTTGCGATTTTTGATGCAATAACTGGTTCATTAATCGATAAGCACATGTCTTTGAAACATTCTCTATCTTCAGCTTTTTGAATAGATTCAATAGAAGTTCCAAGAATTTCAACTTGGCATTCATCAAGAATTCCTTTGTTGTGAAGTTGCATAACAAGATTTAAACCAGTTTGTCCACCAAGACCAGGGACAACGGCATCAGGACGTTCCATGCGGATGATTCTTGCAACATACTCTAGTGTTAATGGCTCCATATAGACTTTGTCAGCCATATTTGTGTCAGTCATGATTGTTGCTGGATTAGAGTTAATCAAGACTACCTCATAGCCTTCTTCTTTTAGTGCTAAACATGCTTGTGTTCCAGCATAATCAAACTCTGCAGCTTGACCGATAATGATTGGACCTGAACCGATAACTAATACTTTTTTAAGATCATTTCTTTTTGGCATAATTTTACCTCCCGTGTAAACTTAATCATTTCCAAAAAAAAGCTGATAACAAATGTTAACAGCTTTACGTATAACGATGAAAATAAATGACAAAGGCATTTTCTGAATATTTATAGTATTTAGATGCTCTATTACTATAATTCATCATGAATCCTCCTTGCACTTCTAGATTAATTTTAAAGATGTTTTCAAAAAATGCAAGAAATATTTCATAGAAAATTGCTAAATAGTGCAAAAATTTAAACTAAAAAAGAGTACTAATCATTTTTGAAATAAAGTAAAATAAAAATGGAAAAGAAGGTGCCGTAATGAAATTAGAAATGATTCAAGAAGCTAAAGAGATTTTAAAACCTATTTTAAACAGTACACCCCTTATTGATGCAGTAACATTGCATGAAAAATTGTGGATAAAAGCTGAAAACCTACAAAAAACAGGAGCTTTTAAATTACGTGGAGCATATTTCAAATTAAGTAAACTAACACCAGAAGAAAAAATGAGTGGAGTTGTAGCAGCGAGCGCTGGAAATCATGCTCAAGGGGTAGCTTATGCTTGTAGAGATATGGGAATTAAAGGAACAATTGTTATGCCAGCTACTGCACCTTTATCAAAGATAGAGGCAACACGCAGTTATGGTGTCAATGTAGAGCTTGTTGGAGATACTTTCAATGATGCTTATGAATATGCTAAAGAATTAGTAGCAAAGACAGGTAGTGTATTCATAGAACCCTTTAATGATGAAATTGTAATGGCAGGTCAAGGAACTATTGGGCTAGAAATAATAGAAAAAATGCCTGATGTAGAAGTAGTACTTGTACCAATTGGTGGAGGTGGACTTGCAGGGGGAATTGCTTATGCGATTAAATCATTAAAGCCATCATGCAAGGTTTATGGGGTGCAAGCTAAACATGCACCTAGTATGAAAGTATCAATAGAAGAGAAAAAAATTACTGAATGCGAAGTAAATACAATGGCAGATGGAATTGCTGTCAAAAAACCAGGTACTAAAACATATGATATATGTAAAGAGTATTTAGATGGTGTTGTACTAGTCAACGATAAAGAAATATCTGCAACAATTCTAATGTTATTAGAAAAGTTAAAACTTGTTGCTGAGGGTGCAGGTGCAACGGCAGCAGCTGCAGCACTCTTTAATAAAGTTGATATTGAAGGTAAAAAGACAGTTGCTTTATTATCAGGTGGAAATATTGATGTAAACTATTTAGCACAAATTATTGACTTAGGGCTTATCAAAACAGGTAGAAGATGCACAGTATCATTCCGACTTACCGATAAACCAGGAAATTTAAAGCGTGTTATTGATACACTTTCAGAATCTGGTGCTAACATTATTACAGTAGAACATGATCGTTTATCTAATGAAGTATTGAAACATCGATGTTCAGTAACAATTGTTATGGAAACACTTAATCAAGCGCATAAAGAAAGTCTTGTTCAAAAATTAATCGCAGATGGCTATGAAGTAGAAGTCAGAAAAGGTGAGTTAATTGCGACAGATCTAGATGAATAAAATATACGAACTCCGTAAGTTGACTGATTGTCTAAAAGCGGAGTTTTATTATGTATAAAAAGACAAGAGTTATTACTAAGGAATAGTAAAAAAATCATTCGTCAAATCGTTGAATGATTTTTATAAGTAATTATTTGGGTTCAAATAATTCAATTACTTGAATATCGTAGAAGTTTTTGTATTCATCAAATTTTCTTTGATTTTCTATTGCCCAACCAGCAAGTGTTCTTTTGAACAACTTATTCAAGCGGACAGCCCAATTGATTTCATTGTAACCATAGCTGATGATATCTGGTTTTGCTAAGAAATTGAGAAACATATTTTGTAATACAAATCCCTCAAGCTTTGGATATTTTTCATTTTTGAAACTTTGCGAAATTACACCTCGTAAGATTTTTGGATTTATCTTTCTGAGATAAATAATCGCAATAACATTAAAGGAACATACATAATAATTACCTGGATATTTTTCCATTAATGCTACAGTCATATCGACCAAATCTTTAAAATTCATACTGAAGTCTTTTATTTCAATATAAATAGGAACTTTTCCATTGTTGATTTTTAATACATCTTCAAATAGAGGTATTTTATCCATTGTATTAAGAAGATTGAATTTAAGTAAATCTTCATAGGTTGTTTCTTTAATAATTAAAGAAGAGTTACACATTCTTTCAAGGTTGTCATCATGAAAAACAACAACTTGTTTATCGTTTGTGAGTTGTACATCTAGTTCAATACCATAACCTTTATTTATACATTTTTCAAAAGCTTTCATACTATTTTCTGCAATTTCTTTGTTGTCATAGAAACCACGATGATAATAGATTCCTTTAAGGGACGCTAATGCTTTTGCACGTTTATTTGTTCCTAAAACACTGTATATAATAAATAGAAGGAATAGGATTAGTATACTAATGAATATCATTCAACTTTGCACTCTTCTCTCTAAGCTCTCGAAGCTTTTCGCCAAAGAAAGGATAAAACTTTATTGTGATAAATGCAAGTATAAAACATACACAAGGTGCTAGTCCCATTAAAAATCTAAATCCTAGTAGAGCTTCACTTGTTTGTGAAGTAGCATTTGCGATATATCCTGTGGAATCTAGAATAAAGGCACTTACAAATCCTTGGATTACAATACTAATACGCATGATAAGCGCATTAATTCCATAATATGAGCCCTCTCTTCTTTTACCAGTGCGGATTTGGTCCTCATCAATAATTTGTCCATACAATACATTTGGCATAATCATAGAACCACTTACGGCGAATCCTAGGAATAAAGAGATGATGGCAACAACAAGTATATTAGGTGCTACAAAGAAGCCAAGAGTACCTAGACAATATAAGGCAATTGATAATTGATATGTTTTTTTAGGTCCAATCTTACCTGCTAACTTAACAATAAGAGGGGTGAAAATCATAGATGAAATAAACATAGCACCCATGATAATGGTAACTCCTAAATCATTACCTAAGACATAACCAGTATAGAAAGGCATGCTCGATGTAATAAGAATTTTTCCAGTCTCAAGAAGTAAAACACTAGTTACACAAATGATGAATGCTTTACTTGAAAATGTTTGTTTAAAAGATTCGATAAGACCTAAAGGTTCTTCTTCCATATTTTCTTTCTTTTCACGAACGCCGTAAACAGAAATTAACATTGTTATTGCGGAAACAATTGCAAAGATAATAGACATTGTTGCATAACCAAAGGCATTTACGATGGGTTGTACTAATAAAGTTGCTCCAACTGCACCAATAACACCTAAAATTTGAGAAATACCACCTACACGAGAACGATTTTTTTCATCGTTATACATTTCTGGGAGTGCTGCTGACCAGTTTAGCATAACAATTGTAAAGAAAGTATCATACAAGCACATTGCAAATAAGAAATATAAGAACAGTGTTGTTTGATTATCTAGTGCGAATTGTGGTGGCATGAAAACAAGCATGAATGATATTGCAAGAGGAATAGCACCAAACATGATATAAGGTTTTCTTCGTCCCCAACGTGATTTAGTGCGGTCAGAGAAATAACCAGCAAGAGGATCATTTATGGCATTCCAAATTCCATAGAAGAGCATTGCAAGTGCATAATAACTTGCGCTTAGACCTAATTGGTCAACATAGAAAAACATGTAGAATGATCCAACTGCATAACTTACAATCCCACCTGAGAAATTTGCAAGCGAGTAAGCAAAATCTTTTAACTTATTCATAAAGTGATTCTCCTTTTATTTTTTTGTACTCATTGAATAATTGATTTTTAATGCTTTCATGACATTGAATATCTGGCTTAAATTGATTGGTTAATTTCATTGAAATAACTTTTTTAGTTGTGGTTGATTCAATAATAGAACCATTTTGAAATAGAGTTGCGACACCGGTTATTTTAATTGCCCCATCAAGGATTAGCGGACTTTTAATGCCATTCATCATGATTTCTTTCATACGCATATCAAGTCCACGCAGGGCTAGATAATAATTGTAATCTTCCATGTTCGCAATCGGTAAGGCGATAATTGTACATCCTTTTTTCTTTGCGATTCGTAAGGTTTCAAAATAAGATGCATCCATACAAATCGGCATACATAATCTTCCAAAAGGTAAATCAAATGTTTTAAGTTCATGACCTATTGCTAAACCAAATTGTTTTTCCATTTCAACTAAATGTAATTTATCTTGGTAGCCAAGTATCTCACCTTGTGGAGAAAGTAAATATTGACGATTATATATTTTATTATTCTCAATCACAAACATTGATCCACTACATACATAGATTTTATATTTCATAGCTAAATGTTGAAGTAACACAAGGGATTCTGCATAATAATTGAATTTCTTCAGAAGATTTAAAATAGAAGTTTGAGTTGAATCGGATGAATCAGTAGATAGTTTTGATGATTTTTTAAATAGAAATGTACGCACAAATGGAATGAACAAAAGTGGTAACATACCGAATAATTCGGGGAAACAGATAAGAGAACTGTTTTGCCGTTTTGCTTCGATGAAATAACTTTCGACATCATGTTGGAATTCACGGATAGAATGATATTTCTTAACTTTAAAGTTAACAGCACTTACAATATTTGTGTTTGAGAATTCTTGAATTGTTATGGGTGTTGACTTTGTTTTAAACTTTGAGCGCATATAATTATTAAATTTAGTTATCATACACTCACCATTGTTCCTTATATAAAGTAGGATTCAAGCTATCTAAAATTGGAAATGAACGATAGGCTTTCGCAAGATTGCGACGACTTAGTTTCCCTTGTTCTAATTGTCCACAATAATTTAAAGTTAAATCACAGGGTGCGTAGATAAGTAAGTCACTTGAATAATAACCGACATACATACAATTGCTTTGTGCCATATTCCACGGTCCAAGCATTAAATCATTTACTTTATTTTCTTGATCGATACATAATACGAAGTCAACTTTCTTACAAGCAAGGTAGCGACCAATTTCTGGGACAACTACATCATCTCCTAAAACTATTGCTATAGTTAAATCACTGTATTCAAAAATGTGTATAGGATTTCCGTCATTGACTTTATATTGTGTGAATTGAAGTTCTTTGTTGATATAGAGTTCGATGAAATGAGATTGAGTGAGAATTGAACAACCATCACTTAGTTGATTAAATGTAATACCTTCACATTGTTTGTTGGCATACTTAATCATGATGTGCTCCTCGATAGATTGAATAAGCAAGGTATCCGGCAAATGTTGCGAAAGCAGCACCTGTTTTAGCCTTTGATGTTTTTTCATCAATGGTTTCACATGCAAATCCATTATCTAATTTCATCGTTTCAAAAGAGGTCATAATTTTTTCATTATAGCCATTCGCAAGTAAATGATTACATAAACTCATAGGCCAAATATAGGGTGCGTGTTCTGATCCTTGTCCAAAATAGATGTCTTCATAATAATAGGTATTGCTTGTACTAAAGTATTTATTTAATGTGTTTTGGTAACGCTCATCATTTTTATCAATGAGTCCATAGTATGGAAGTGTAATGAGTGATCCCGGAGGATTATCATAAATTTCTACTTCGCCATGATCACCAATTGCATAAACAAAGATGTTATCCTTTACAAAATGTTTTAAGATATTTTCTTTTAAAGTTTCAGCACGCTGGTCATTGATAAAATCAAACATTCGATAAACTAATGTATTATCATGACACAAGAATTGATTGGTAAGTGGGTCATCACTTGGATTCAACTCGGTTCGATACAACCCAAATGTTGGTTCATACCAATGTTCTAATTGTTTAAGGATTTCAGTAACAGTATCTTTATATTCAATCATGTCTAAGACAGAATCGTCGTGAGTCATTTCAATATATTTTTCGGTGGCGATGATTACACTTACTAATTCATCTAATTCAAAGCCTGGATATAAAACATTTCCATTAATATATAATGCGTGGTAAGCACTGTTTTTACGATAACGAGTATATCCAAGTTGCAATAGCTCTTTGGCTTTATCTTTGTTCGCCAAAACAATACTTGGGAAAGCCCATAAATAAACATCGCGTGCCCAAAATGCGCTTGAAACATAATAACGAGGACTCCTTGAAGTAATGGCGACTAATTCTTTAGTATCAAGGGTTTCACTTAATGAAAAGTAATAGCACATATTAAGATTCAAGTTAACTAATTTTGATAGTGATTCATTATCTAAATGAAGATGACGTTTATCTAAAATTTCAATGAACTCTTCTTTGAGTTTCTTGCTTCCTCTTCTTTGCATATCCATGTTGTGAAGTGTTGCACCATCAGCATCAATACCAATTGTTAAGATGCATGTAATGACGTGTGATTCATGTTTGAGTAATTGAATTTCTTCAGCACAATCATGATTGTAACTAATGGCACAAAGTGCACCACCATGACGATATTCAACAACATTTGTGTTTGTCCATTGATTGTAAAATCGTGCGATTTCTACATTCAGTGGATAAGTTCTAAAAAGTGTTCGTGTCGCTTCCGTTAAGTTTTCAATGAATTCATAATTTAGACAAATATCTTTTTTTGCGTGAACACTTATTTCAAATACTGCACCTTGATACCCTTCGGGTGCAAATAGGCTACAGTCAATTTCGCATGACTCATCTTTATAAACAAATGTAGGAATAAAATCATGGTCATAATTTTTGAAAGTTACGTTCACTTCTTTATTATTTATCGTTAAGTGATGTTTGAATAGGGGTTGTCCTTTAAATTCAACAAGTGAATTTGTTGCCATAAGTAATCCATTTAATGAATATATGTTTGCGTGTGTATCGATTTGTGGTAATGCAATCAAATGATTTCCACAGAGAACGATTTCTTCATCTTCAAGTACTGAAGGAACGGTTAGTATTTTCTTCATGGACGTTTTACCAATCTTAAAGCATTCTCTCTAAATATTTTTCTTATATCTTCATTTGGGATATTTATATTTTTACAAGCGCGGTATTGATCAAGGAAATAGCGAATTGCATAACCTCGTGGAAACCACTCAGAATCGCTGCCGTAGATGATTCTATCAGGTCCAATAGTACTATAGAATTTTTGGAAAAGTTGTTCGAGAGTATATGATTCCATCGTCCATTTTGTCCATAAATTATTTCCTGAAGTATCAACATATACATTTGGACATGCCCAGCAAAGTTGTAGTAAATCATTTGTATAACCGCAACCAAAATGAGGGACAATAAAATTAATGTTAGGGAATCGCTTCGCAACTTCACCTAATACAAGTGGGGACATGTTTGGTCCACTTACAATACCACTTCCACCACCAAGGATACCAAAGTGTACAAGAACAGGAAGTTTAAGTTCATCACACACTGTCCATACTTTATCAAATTGGCGATCATTTAGTGGAACATCTACAACTGGTCCAAGAATTTTATAACCAACAAGTCCTTGATTGCATATAGCATTTCTTAGTATACTATCCGCATTTTCATCTTTTATATAATGATGTGCAAATCCTAGAAATTTATCTGGGTGCATTTTCACAACACCACTTAATATTTCATTTGTGCCACCTGTCACAAAAAATACTTTGTCGATTGGATAGCGTTTAACTTCCTCAAACCAACGTTCTGCAACTTCTTCGATGTTATCACTTGTGTCTTCGGGAGTAGGAAAGCACCAATCCGTAAGCCAAGATGGTTGCGAATTGTTGAGGGCTTGTAATTCATCCCATTTACCTTGTCCATTCTCTTGGATATAACGATCACGGTAAGGTCTTAACCAATCATCTTGGGTTATTGGAAAATGCAAATGAAAATCAACAATTTCAAAATCAGGGAATTCAACTTCAATTTCAATTTTACTCATGTTTTAGATCCTCCATTATTTGTTGTAGTCGTTTATTTATTATTTCTGTTGGATTTGTAGTTGCGTATTCAAATGATGTTGATTCATCAACAAGCGGGTAAATCGCATCAAACCCAGCATTGAGTAATTCATCTTTATTTTCAACACATCCACAAAGTCCAATAATTTTTTTATTATGTTTCTTTGCGAGTGTTAAGACACCATAAGGTGCTTTTCCTTGTAATGTTTGTAAATCCATTCTTCCTTCACCTGTGATAATAATGTCGGCATTTTGAATTTTATCTTCAAGATGAAGAACATCAGAGATGAGTCCAATACCATGTTTCATTTGGGCATTGAAGCAATTTCTAAATGTGAATCCTAAACCACCCGCTGCACCATCACCAGGTTCTTCGGTAAAGGGGATTGATAGACTTGAACACAGTAACTTTGCTAAACGAGATAGTTGTGCATCGACAAAATTAATTTCATCTTTACGTAGTCCTTTTTGTGGACCAAAAGTAGCAGTTGCACCATGTATGCCAGTGAGGGGATTTTTAACATCACTTGCGATGATGAATTCAGCTTCATGAATTCTCAAATCAAAGTCAGAAAAATCAATCGCATCAATTTTTTCAAAGTTCATTAATAAAGGTTGAATGATTTTATTATTTGAATAAAAACGTACCCCTAAACAGTCCAACATGCTTAAACCTAAATCGTTAGTAGCACTACCTCCAAGACCGATAATAAACTTACGGTAACCTTGGTCTAAAGCGTAGTGTATGAGTTCGCCACAACCAGTGGTTGTAGCTGAAAATGGATCTAATATTTTGGAAAGAGTAATTCCATTGGCTTGCGCCATTTCGATAATTGCGGTTTCTTTATCAAATGCAATCTTGGCTTTAACATCTACATGATTAACACCACATACATTAATTTCGTGGAATATGGAATCTTGATTTGTTAAACAAGTTAGTGTTCCTTCACCACCATCGGCAAGAGGAACAACCTCTACTTCCATTTGTGGGGAAAGATGATGTAAATTATTAGAAATGATTGTGCCAATTTCATGCGATGATAAAGTACCTTTGAATGAATCACATGCTACAAGTAATTTCATAAGATACCTCTTCTTACTATTCATTATAAATAAAGAAAAGTAGTGATTCAATGTGCGAATCAACTACTTTTAAAGGGTTGAATAAGGTTTTATATTGTTTGTTTTGCCTAATAATTTTGAAATAATGATGATTTTAAGACATGTCATACAATCACTGAGATCAAGTCCTGTATCCATTTGGATTTTTTCCAAACGTTTAATGATAGTATTGCGATGTAAAAATAAACGTTGTGCTACTTTATTCATATTCATATTTTCTTGTATCATTGCTTGTGCAAGTTCAACCATTTTATTGAATTGCTTTTCATTTTTATAATTGATACCCGTCGTTTTCAATAAAAGATGAACATTATGAGGTTGTATATAATTTAAAATGAAGTCAAGGCTTAAGTCTTTAACGTCAAAATATTGGTGGGTAGAAATAGTCTTCATTACTTCTTTGGCTACCGCGTAACTATCATAGTAATCTGTTACATTTGTACAAGAAATAGATTTTATTAATGTAAATTGAAGATGATGATTTTCAGTGATAACTTGATGCATATCTTCAACAATATCGTAATTAGAAAAAATCACGAAAATAGATGAATTAAGATAAAGAGCAACAGAATTCTTTTCTAGCATAAAAGAGACAATATCTTGTCTTAGATTTTGAAAGGCGAAAGATGTAAATTGTTCAACATCAACTTTTAGTAAATAAAGTTGTGTGTATTGTGCGGGAGCATCTACTTGAATTCTTCCTTCGATTGAGTTTCTAAGAAAGGCTTCACTAGCTTCTTTGGAGAGTAAAGCTTCTCGATTTGCGAGCTGTTCATTCATCATTAATTCGACAAGTTCTTTAATTGTAATTGCGATTAATCTTGCTTCATCTATTTCACCAGTAATACCAACAACACCAATAATTTGATTATATAGTTTAATAGGAATATTGATACCTTCTTTACATCCTGGGAAATCATGGATATTTTGCCTGTTAATTACTACTTCTTGATTGTGCTCAACAGCTTGTTTTGCACCCATGTGAATCATACTTAAACGTTTTGGTTCACCACTAGCAATGATAACCCCCTCGGTATTCATAATATTTATATTCTTACCAAGAATCGAAATGAGACGGTCGACAATTTTCTGGGCATTAATGAGTTCTATCATCATAATAGTATCCTTTATTCATATAGATAACTTGAATATATTTCCTTATATTAATATTTTACAAGCCTGATAGAGAGATGAAAAGAGTTATTTAAAATAAAAAGGAGCAACGCTCCTTAATACTTGTTTTGTAGGTAGTGAATCATAGGTTGGTGAGGAATAAGTTTTTTGCCATCACTATATCCTTCTTCACGATCCGCAAGTTCTTTTATTAAGATATTTCGTAATTCAGTAATACGTGTTTGTACCTTTGGATCATGAATAAGATTATGTAATTCTTTTGGGTCATGTTCTAAATCAAAATATTGTTCTTCGTTACGTTGTGTAAACCAAATAAATTTATCTTTTTTGGTAACAATATATTGATTTGCAATATAAGGCGATCCAGTATGTTCACCATGAATATAGGTTCGATCAATTTCCTCTTTCGCTAAGATTTTTTTCTTGAATGAAATACCATCTACGTCAAGCGGGATAGGAATATCCGCAAAGTCTAATAGTGTAGGCATTACATCTTTTAGTTCAAATAAATTATCTGAAACGAATGGTGTTGTTTTTGCGAGATCTTTTCCAATATGGAAGATACACGGAATATTGATACTACCTTGGTAAGGGAGTGTTTTTCTAAATGTGTTGTTATCAAACAGTAATTCACCGTGATCACTAATAAAGAGAATAATTGTATTATTGTAGCTCTCATCATTTTCTAAAGCAGTTATTAGACGACCAATTTGATGATCAAGATGAGTAATACATGCATAGTATCCTGCAAGTGCTTGATGTTTTAAATCTTCATCATTACATCCATCAGCTGAATCCATGATATATCCATTTTTTTCAGTTCGCTCTTTATTTACCCAATCTCCCACTGCTGGCATCTTTAAATCCTTATTGATGTACATATCAAGGTAGGCTTTTGGTGCATCAAAAGGGGGATGAGGACGTACAAAACTACTCATTAAGAAGAATGGCTTTGTACGATCTCTAGTTTCTAAGAAACGAATGCTTTCATCAACAACCCAATTTGTTGGGTGATAACGATCTTCATAAGGCCATGGAGCAGTAATCCAAGAATTATTCTCTGCACCACTTTCATTGACATCGGCGCTAGGACCAAGGTGTGATTTCAAGAAATACATATAATCATCACACACATTTTGATGTTGCCAGTAAGGGGTATTATAACGACGATAATGGCCAATATAACCATCATGGAGTTTTACATTTTGAAATCCACACGATAAACGAGGAGGGTGAACATGCATTTTTCCAACACATTGAGTTTGATAGCCAGCATTTGATAATTCTTCCGCAAGCATATGTTCATAATCCCAATCTATACATTCTTCATAACCAACACGTTTTGTTTTACGTTGGCTTTTACCAGTAAACATGATTGCACGTGCAGGAATACAGGTAGGACAAGCAGAATAAGCATTTTCAAATAATTGGCCTTCAGCTGCCAAAGTATCTAGATAAGGGGTTTTTACATCAGGATGATTCAATATTGATAGACAGTCCCCACGAAACTGATCTGACATGAATACAACGATATTCGGTTTATTAGACTTCTTCATAAATTTGACTCACTTTCTGAGCAGATTATAGCATTAGAAAATATAGACAAAATTGACAAAAATGCAAAATTTAGATATAAATATAAAAAAAGTTAACATTTTCCATAAAAAAGAGGTCAAGATGGCAAGAAAAATGAAAGTTCTAATTGTAGAACGACAAAAACAAATGATCAAATACTTAAAAGATTTTATTCCTTGGGATGAATTAGGGTATGAAATAGTTAGTGTTACACAAGGTCAAGATCGAGCTATGGCGTATTTTGGTGAGTATAATCATGATGTTGTAATTACGAATTTGAAATTATCGGATGGAGCTGGGATTAGCTTTATCCAATTTGTAAAAAAGGTACATCCATCAAGTAAAGTTATTGTTATTTCTGATGATGAAAGTTACGCAATTGTACGTGAAGCTTTTCTTGCAGGAGCAGATGATTACTTAATTAGATTACAATTTAAACCAGTAGAGTTGATTGAAATCTTAAATCGTTTTAAAGGTGATGAAGACGCAACGGGTAATTTGAATTGGAAAATAGAAATGAAAAATCTATTAGGTGGAATTCGCGACCATCAAAATGTAAATAAAGAGATTTTAAGTGAAGCTTTTAAGCACTCTGAGTTGAGTCTTATTAAACAAGACTATCGCATGATTTATGTGAGAATGGATAATGTATCATATGTAAATAAAGGATTTCCAATTTATGGATCACCAGGTAATAATCCAATATCAGAGTTTGAAGATATGTTTTTATTGGCTTTGCGTAATCGCCAAAACTTAGAAGAAAATATAAGTGAAATTTGCACTAAATATTTTGGTGGGTTTGAAAATTCGTGTACTCTATTCACAAAAAATCACTCACTGATTGCGCTAATTGAGGAAAAAGATAAAGAAAAGTTTATAGAATCATTCAATATATTCAAAAATGATTTAGAAGAAAAGATTGGGCAAAAATTCTCAATCGTACTTTCAAAAATGAATCGCGGTTGTGATTCTTTCTTGGATGACTACAATTCTCTTTTACAAGTTCATCGTGATAAATTCTATGAGGGTGATGGTGTTTTTCTTAGAGAAGAAACTAGAAAAAAATATAATGCTGTAGATTTATCAAAAATGAAAAATCATCAAATTATTATCAAATGTTTTAAAAATGATGAGTGTGATAAATTGCAATCTTTATTTGAAAATACTGTTAAGTATTTTGAAGAAGAATGCATATCACCTGATGATGCAATGTCTTACTTTGAAGCACTTTTTAGACAAATGAAAAGCATTGCTGAATATAATAATTTAGAGGTAACACAGTTATTTGATGACTTTATTTTAGGAATTCAACGGTGTGAAACATCAACAATGATGACATCTGAACTAGGAAGAATTGCGAGAGTTATAAAGGAAGTAATTGCTCAAACACAATTTAGCAAATCAAAACGTTATGCCCAAACGATTTGTCAGTACATTGCTGCAAATATGACGAGTAAAATTTCAATTAATGAATTATCGAATTTATTAGGACTTACAGGCATTCATACAAGCCGAGTCTTTAAAAAAGAAATGAATGAAGATTTATCAAAATATATCGCTCGTAAAAAAATGGAAGCAGCAGCTGTATTATTAGAGACAAGTGATTATCGTATTAAGGAAGTTGCACAAAAAGTAGGATATGAAGATCAATTATATTTTGATAAAGTATTTAAAAAATATTATGGAGTTACACCAAAGGTATATCGTAAATCAAATCAGAAGGCAAATTAAAGGAAGATAAGTTATTTATCTTCCTTTTGTAAAAAATTGAGAATGTCTATGAAATTATTTGCGTGGTAAAGTACTTCAGGGTATTGACTAAAGATGGGGTTGTAATCTTTATAGTGTAATACAATGATTTTCTTGAAACCAGCTTTAATTGCGTTTTTAACACCACTTTCAGAATCTTCAAAGATTAAACAATGATCTTTGTCGGTATGAATGTTTTTTAAAGCGTCATTAAACATTTCTACTTTATCAGCATATGTACCATCATCATAAATAATATCTTCTTTCTTTATCCAATGAGTTAAATTGAATACATCACAAAAGAATTCAATGTTTTCAATGATAGAAGCACTTGCGATTGTAAAAGGAATTTCTTTCACAACAAACCAATCAAATAATTGAGTAGCACCTTCAACTAATGAAAGGGAAGGCTGTTCGAGGCAGATATCACGATATATTTTCTCTTTTAATTGCGATAATTCTTGTTTTTGTTCCATCGTATATTTATTTGGAATTAAATTTTCGATAGCTTCAACATTAGGAACGCCATGAAAACCTGAATTCATTTCTTCAATTGTAATAGGTTGATTTCTAATTTCATAAGAGAGACGGTTCCAAGCTTGGTTGTGATAATCGCTATCAAAAAATAGTGTTCCGTTAAAATCAAATATTGCGCCAGTAAGTTTCATAAGTCCAACCTTTCTTTTATGATATAACGGTACTAGACAAAAGAGTCAATTGCTATGGAAATTTTTTACATTTCAAAATACAAAGAATTATTTATGGAAAATATAAACATTTCTAGATAAAATGTTATTTATTTCTATTTTATTTTCTTGCAAAGGTCTATTTTGTAGCTAAACTATGAAGTATGAAGCGCTTTCAAATGAGTAAGGAGGGGTAGTTATCATAGGAATTATTGTTGCAAGTCATGGTGAATTTGCAAAAGCAGCAGTAGAAACTGTTGAAATGATTGCAGGTCCTCAAGACAATACAAAAGCAGTTGTTTTACATGAGAGTATGTCATTAGAACAATTTGAAGATTCGATGAAACAAGCAATTCAAGAATTAAAGAAGAATTGTGAGGATATTGTTATTCTTTGTGATATTTATGGCGGTACACCATTTAATGTCACAAGTAAATTGAAGCTTACTGGTTATGAGTTCTTAGCATTTACTGGATTTAATTTACCAATTCTTATGGATTTATGTTTTTCAAGAGATTGTTCACTAAACGAAATCAGCGAGAGAATTAAAGAGACACACGCAAATTCATGCACAGAAATAAATCCAATCGTACCAAATGAAGAGTCTGAAATAGACTTATAAAGGAGAAAATATGGGATTAGCATTAGTGAACATTGACGATCGTTTAATTCATGGACAAGTTGCAACTACATGGATAAGAGACTTCAACATTGAATCTGCAATTATTGTTAATGATGCAGTTGCAAATGATCCAGTTCAAAAATCAATTGCAGGACTTGCCGTTCCAGGTATTAAAGTAAGTATTTTTGGAGTTGATCAATTTATTGAGATATTGAAGAAGACGGAGTTAAAAAAGGTAACAATGGTACTTTTTACTAATCCAATGGATGCGTTAAAGCTTAAACAAAATGGATTAGATTTTACTTATTTGAATGTGAGTGGGATGCGATTTAATGAGAATCGTAAACGCCTACATAAAAATATGTCAGTAACATTAGAAGAAAAAGAAGCTTTTGAAAAACTTATCAATGATGGAAAAATCGAAGTTTATATGCAAACAACGACACGTGATGAAAAAACAAATGTTATTGAGTTACTTAAAAACTATTAAAGGAGAATAGAAGATGAGTGGATTAGTACAATCACTTTTACTAGCGGTATGGGCTGGACTTTGTGCACTTGACCAATTTGGTCCTCACTTAGGTTTTAGAAAACCATTACTTGCTTCAGTAGGAGTAGGGATTATCTTAGGTGATTTACAAACAGCAATTATAATTGGGGCAACGCTTGAATTAATGTGGCTTGGTGTTAACAACATTGGGGCTTATGTTCCACCAGATGTAATTTCAGGAACAATAGTTGGGGCTTCAATTGGTATTTTATCAAATCAAGATTTGGCAACATCCATTGCGACTGCAGTTGCGGTTGCAGTACCAACAGCTTTATTGGTTCAACAAATTAATATGTTAGTTATGACATTAAATATTTCTTTAGTTCATAAAGCGGATAAAGAAGCTGAAAAGGTTAACTATAAAGGAATAGGTCTACTAAACTGGACAGGTGGAGCAATGTTCTTCTTAAGTAGAGCAGTTCCAGTATTTATTGCTGTTTATTTAGGTGCTAATACAATTGATATGATTCTTGCATTCATTCCTGCAAAAATTTTAGCAGGTTTTGGAGTGGCATCTAAAGTAATACCAGCTGTTGGGTTAGCAATGTTATTAACAATGATGTTGAAAAAGAACATGTGGATGTTCTTAATTCTTGGATTTGTATTATCAGCATATTTAGGACTTCCAACATTAGCCATCGCATTAGTTGGTGCAGTAGCTGCAGGAATTTATGATTTAATTCAAAGTAAGAGTGATAATGAATCGAAGATGGAATCAAAGATTGAGGAAGGGGAGTATGATTTATAATGGGAAAGATATCTAAAAAAATATTGAATCGTGTTTTATTGAGAACTCAAATTACTCAATTCGGTCACAACTATGAAAGAATGCAAAGCTTAAGTTTAACTTATGATATGATTCCAATCATTGAAGAATTATATAAAGATCGTCCAAAAGAAGAACAAGTAAATGCATTAAAAAGACATTTAGAATATTTTAATACACATCCAATTGCAATTCCTTTTATTATAGGAGTTACTGCTGCACTTGAAGAAAGTACGGATGAGGATCATAAAGATTCAGTAAGTAATATTAAATCTGGATTAATGGGTCCTTTTGCAGGTCTTGGCGATTCAATGCTTAATTTAACTTGGTTTCCAATTGCTGGTTCAATTGGTGCCTCAATGTGTGTAAATGATGGAAGCATCATTGGCCCGATTGTCATGTTTTTAATGATTAACTTACTTTACTGGCCACTAAAATATTTTGGATTAAAATATGGATATGAAAAAGGATTAAGTTTGCTTCAAGAAGGAGGCATTTCTAATCTCAAAATATTTGATCGCTTATCAAATTTTGCGAATGTATTAGGAATTGTTGTTGTGGGAGGACTAATACCGACAACAGTTAAAATGACTACTGGATTAACAATAGCCTCAGGAGAAGGAGCGATTGCTCTTCAAGACTCATTAAATATGATTATGCCAGCATTACTACCTGTACTTGCGACAACAGCGTGTTATTTCTTAATTAAAAAAGGAAATGGTAAGAATACTGCAATTGTAATTCTAGGTGTTTTAGTTGCTTGTATTGTATTAGCGTATTTTGGAATTTTAGTTTAATTAATAGGAGCAGGTAGAATAATCTTCCCTGCTTTTTCATTTTATGAGAGAATAATAATTAAGGTGATACTATGAAATATTTTTCAATGTTAATAAAACCAGCATCAAGTTCATGTAATTTGAAATGTAAATATTGTTTTTATAATGATGTCGCTGCACATAGAGATATTTATAACTATGGAGTTATGACAGAACAAACAGTTGCTAATCTAGTTGAAAGAACGGTGGGATATTTTAAAGAAGAGGCGCAAATATCATTTGCGTTTCAAGGCGGAGAGCCTACTTGTGCAGGATTAGAATATTTCAAAAAATTTATAAATAAAGTGAATGAATATAAAAAAGAGTATCATCACATTCATTATTCAATTCAAACAAACGCAACATTATTGAATGAAGAATGGATACATTTTTTTAAAGAAAATAACTTTTTAGTGGGTGTATCTTTAGATGGCTTTATAGAAAATAATGATTACTTTAGAATTGGAAATAATAATGAAGGAACCTATACTAAAATTATGGCAATGATCCAATTATTAAGAAAATATGGAGTAGAATATAATGTACTCACAGTATTAACTTCTGAACTATCTAAATATCCTAAAAAGTTATATGAGTTTTATAAAGAAAATGATTTTAAACATATTCAATTAATACCTTGTTTATCAGAATTTGAGAAAGAAAATGAATATGGATTAAAACCAGAAGAATTTAGTAAGTTTTATATTGAATTTTTCGATTTGTGGTTTGAAGAGTTAAAAAATAACACTTATCGTAGTGTTGCATTGCTTGATAATATTATTCCACTATTTGTGGGTCGACCACCAATGCAGTGTGGCTATTTAGGATATTGTTCAATGCAATTTGTAATTGAAGCAGATGGTTCAGTTTATCCTTGTGATTTCTATGTTCTTGACAAATATAAAATAGGTAATATTAATGAGCATACGATTGTAGATTTAATTAAATCTGATATTACAAATTCGTTTATTCATGAACCACGTTCATTTAGCAAACAATGTGATACATGTTCTTATGTTAATATTTGTCATGGTAATTGTAAGCGAATGATAGGTGCCTATTATAATGATGATTTTTGTGGTTTGCGAGAATTCCTTGGTGCTAGAGAAAAAGAAATTATCGCAATTGCAAATGAATTATGAAATTAAATTCGTTTTAATAAAACGAATTTTTTTGGCACTAACTACAATTCTAATAAGTCTTTTAATTAGTGAGTAAACTAGAAAGTGGTCAAAGTGAAGACAAGTAAAAAACTAATTTGTTTTATTTTAATTACAATGCTTGCGGGATGTGCAAGTAAACCTAAAGAGCCAACACTTCAAAATCAAGTATCCAATCGAGCTGCTTTTGAACAGTTACATGAAGCTGAATTATTATGCGGAATAGATGATGAACAAGATATGATTGCGTATCTTCCGGGATACTTTAAAATGGATTCTTCAAGTTATGCTTTTGGTTATGAAGGTGGTGTATCAATTGAGATTGATGTGAATGGTTATAATTATGATAAAGGTGAATATGCTGATGTAGCAGCTGAAAATCTAAAAGAGGAAATTGTATATTCTTATGGTGTTGTCGATTTGCTTTATGATAATGCGATTACTAAAGATGAAAATAGAGAAACATCTACTTTTGATGGTGTTCTTCTAAGAGAAGACTATATGGGTTATGCGCAAGCTGTTTATTACTTTGGGCTTGCGAAAGAAATCGGTAAAGACAAACGCGTCTTGGTGCGAATTGAAATAGAAGTAGATCAAATAAATAAATTAACAAATCAAATTATCGAAGAAGTAGAGAAGTATTATGAAATAGATATTAACTTCAATGCGGATGAAGTGAATAAGTATGCAAAGGAGTTTAATGCGAATCCTCCTTCTACTCGTAAGATGAGTGTATTAGGATTAACTTTTGAAATACCAAGAAGATATGATATTGATTATAAAACATCAAGTATTTCAAATAATACATATGTATTTGGACCGAATGGGGATAGCACGGTTCCAGGGCAATCATTAATGATAGTAGCAAGTGATATAGGAAATGTTAAAATAACAAAAGAAACTATAAAAATGGCGATTGAAGAAATGTATGATACAGATGTAGTGAAAATCATGGATTCAGATATAGAATTTGATGATGGAGAAATCATGAAGTTAACAATGGGTACAGATTTTATAGTGATTGATGGTTATGTTCTTGCGAAGGAAAACAAGTTTATCTTAGTTGCGACAATGTCAATTTTTGATGAGGTATCCGATGAACAAATGGCAATTGTTCATCAAGTTGTTCAAACATTAGCGTTGGAGTAAGGGAGTGGTTTAGGCTACTCCTTTTAAATTGAAGTGCATATTCAGTAAGTAATTAGATACCTTGTGCTACTATGAAAATAGAGTAATAGGATAGGTAATTATATGATTATGTTTTATACAAGCTTGGCAACATTTCTAGCGATTGTTGTCGGCGTTGCTTCAGGACTTGGACCAGGTGTTATTATTAAAACGCTTTTTGATGCGGCTAATTTTCATTCAATTACGGAAATCAGTTTTTATATCTCTGTTGCATTTCTACCCATGGTTATCATACTCTCATATAGAAGATTTCATAATAATAAAGTACCAATTGATTTAACAAGGATGGCAATAGCAGGGGTTGGGGCTGTCATAGGTGCTATTCTTGGTGAGTATTTACTTGAATATGCGGTCTTGCATTTAAGTACGGTATTAAGAGGAGTACAGGCTAGTGCACTTATTGTTATTTTAGTTTTGCTTTATTTAGATGAACTAAAAATATTGAAAATTAAAGAATCTAAGATAGAAACAAAGCCAAAAGTGCTTCTTTTGAGTATGGTTTTATCACTAACAATTGTCTTTTTAAGCGTTGGTGGTCGAGGATTGAACCTAGCAGCTTACTTAACTTTCTTTCCATATAATAAAGATGAAGCACCTGTATTATCACTTGTGATTATCTTTTTTGCCCAAATTACGAAGATTACAAAAATCTTTGTGACAACAGGATTTGGTCAATTTGATGGGAAAATAGTAATCTTATTAATTGTTGTTTCGGCTTTAGGAACACTAATTGGTATAGCATTAAACAATAAAATACCTAAAAAATACAATCATTCTTTGAGTATTGGAATCTTATCGGTTATTCTTGTTTTAGCAATCATCAATTTAGTAAAGATATTTTAATGCATATTTGGGTTTTTTAGACATTTGTTTCTATGCTATAATGTTACAAGAGTTGAAAGAGAGGTATACAAGATGAATCTAATTGTGGGTGCGTTTCCTTATTTTGTATTGCCATTAATTCTTTCATTAGTTGGAGTACCAATAGCTAAGAAAATAGGCTTAAAACTAGGTATTTATGCTGAAGAAAACCAACGTACTGTCCATCACGGGAAAATCGTTCGTATGGGTGGTTTAGCAATTTATATCGCATTTATGATATCAATGGCAGTTTTTGTAAAAGCGGATGATACATTGAATGGTATTTTATTAGGTGGATTAGTCGTTTTTATTGGTGGACTCTTAGATGATATTTTTGATTTAAAACCGATTATTAAGTTGGGCTTTCAAATGGTGGCAGCCTTAATCGCTATTTTTGTAGGACAAGTTTATTTACCTTCATTCACATTACCTTTTGGAATTATGATTGATAGTATATTTGTAACAGGATTTATCTCATTTGTATGGATTGTTGGAATTACCAATGCAATTAACTTAATTGATGGATTAGATGGTTTATCTGGGGGTATATCGTTTATTGTAACGTGTACTGTCGGTGTGCTTGGCTTCTTTATGGGACGTCGAGATATTTGTATATTATCACTTATTTTAGCGGGGTCTATTTTGGGGTTCTTGAAATATAATTTCCATCCTGCAAGTGTTTTCATGGGTGATTGCGGAGCTTTATTTCTAGGTTATATGATTGCGACAATCTCATTGTTAGGTTTTAAGACAACGGCGTTTATTACATTAGGATTACCTATTCTTATGTTATTTATTCCGATTTCAGATACTATTATTGCGATAATACGTCGTAAATTAAAGGGACAAAAAATATCCGAAGCAGATCGTAGTCATCTCCATCATATATTGATGTATAAACTTGATTTAGGTCATCGTAACACTGTATTGATATTATATGCAGTTACATTATTATTTGGTATTAGTGCCGTTGTGAGCTACTTTGATAAAACTCTGGGAGCGGTCCTAGTAATTATTTTGGTTCTCTGTGCTGAGATATTTATTGAAAAAACAGGAATGATTAATCCAAAGTTTCACCCGTTATTAGGATTATGGCGAAGAATTCTTCGAAAAGAGAAGAAAGATATGTACAAGTAAGAACTCAAATGCTGAGTTCTTTTTTATATAAAATTAAAAAACAGTCAAAAATTTATCTTTTTTTTAGGAATTTAGAAATAACTGCATATAGATATGTAGGAGGTTCTATGAATAAAGAAACAGTTAAACAATTGATTAATGGTATTTCATGCCAAGATATTGAAAATAATGATGCTTGGATTAAATACATAAAAGCGAAAAGAGAGTTCGCAAAAAGTGTTGATGAGAAAAATTGTGAAGGAAATTTGATTAGCGAAGCAAATTGGTTGTTGCGTAATCAGATGACATCTTGTGAACCGTTAGGATTTGAAATTCGCCAAGGTGATATTTGTTACATTGATTTTGGTCAAGCGTATCTTAATGAGATTGGTTTCCAACATTTTGGACTGATTCTGTCAATTAGCCAAAAGAAAGCATTTGTGGTACCAATGACATCAAACGAGATGCAGTTTAGGACAGCTTATGATGAGATTGACAATCCTAATGGTAAGAAACATCTTATGCGTATTGGATGCTTACCAGGGATGGCTAAACCTTCAGTTCTATTTTTAAATGATTGTAAGTATATAAATACTGCAAGGGTTATTGATGTAAAAGCTCATTTATCAGTAACATCTCCTTGCTTCAAGGAAATCAAGAAAAGAATTATAAAAACGATTTGCGATAGCGAAAACCTTTAAAGAAGAATAAAATATGTTAAACTTATACTATGCAAAAGAAGATTTTAAATAAAAAATGGATCGTAGCTGTTTCAGGAGGGCCAGACTCAATGGCTCTTTTAGACATGTGTAGAGATAAACAGATGGATATCATGGTTGCTCATGTGAATTATCACAAAAGAAAAACAGCGAATCGTGATGAAAAATGCGTACGTGATTATTGCGCAAAATATAAGATTAAAATAAAAGTAATCCATCCCAAACAAAAAGAAAAAAATAATTTTCAAGCGTGGGCGAGAGATGTAAGATATGAATTCTTTTTTAAGTGTTGTGATGAATTCAATGCTGATGGAATTTTAGTCGCTCATCATCAAGATGATTGTATAGAAACATACTTGCTTCAAAAACAAAGGAAATCAATTCCTGATACATATGGCATTGCAGAAAGTGTAATTATGAATGGCTATCAACTTGTTAGACCACTTTTGAAAATGAGTAAACAAGCATGTATTGATTACTGTAAAAGTCATCAAGTACAATATCAAATTGATGAATCAAATTTGACAGACCATTATTCACGAAACAAGATTAGACACCATGTCGTAGAAAAGTTAACAAAAAAAGAACGTAAAGAAATTCTTCAAGAAATCAAAAATTTAAATATTCAAAAAAATAAACAAATAAAAATAATTAATAAATTTAGTAAATCACCTACTTTGAATTGTGATGAGGTTAAAGTACTAGATGAGGAATTAAGATTATCCATTATTCGCCAATGGCTAAAGAATAATAAGCAAGCGGACCATAAGAAATCACGTGAGTTTATTCAACAATTAGATAAGGTGATTTGTTCATCAAAAAATTATGAAATTCCATTACGGAATGCGATTTTATATAAGTCTTATCAAATTTGTGAAATTGTGGGAAATGAGGACAAAGACTATTGTTTTGTACTACAATCTATGCAATGCATAAAAAATTCTTACTTTAAAATTTGTCGTAAGGGAGATAGAAAAGATGCAGTATCCGTGACGGAAGAAGATTTTCCGATTACAATTAGAAATGTAAATCCAAAAGATAAAATCAAACTTCGACTTGGAAGCAAGAATATTCATCGTTGGTTTATTGATAGAAAAATACCTTTAAAGGATAGAAAAACTTGGCCAGTCGTACTAAATTCTAAAAATGAAGTGATTTTAGTTCCTGGAATTGGGTGCAATGTCGAACATTACACTATAAAACCTAGTTTTTTTGTGATAAAATACTGAATATCACGGAGGAAATGAGATGCATCAATTAATCAAGAAAATACTAGTTTCGGGAGAAGAAATTACACAACGTTCTAAAGAACTTGGGCAACAAATTACAAAAGACTATGAAGGACAAGAACCACTCTTTGTAGCACTATTAAAGGGGTCTGTACCATTTCTTGCAGAACTTGTTAAGTATGTTGATTTAGATATAGAATATGATTTTATGGATGTTTCAAGCTATGAAGGAACAGAATCAATTGGCGACATTAAAATATTGAAAGACTTAGATCGTTCTATTAAAGGCATTGATATTATTTTGGTAGAAGATATCGTAGATACTGGAAGAACATTAAGTACAGTAAGAAACATGTTATTGAATAAGGGTGCTAATTCAGTAAAGATAGTAACTTTACTCGATAAGCCTTCAAGAAGAGTAGTAGAGATTTCCGCAGATTATACTGGATTTGAAATAGAGAATGAATTTGTTGTGGGATTTGGATTAGATTTTGATCAAAAATTCCGCAATTTACCGTATGTGGGTGTATTAAAAGACGAAGCATATCAAAATAAATAAAGGAGTGTGTTGAATCGATGAAAAATAACAACCGATTTTTAAATTATTTACCTTATTTGGTTGTGCTCATTGCAATGTTTAGTTTATTCAACTTGGGGGGCAGTCAATCAGCTACTCAAAAACTAACGTACAATCAGTTAATTAAGGTATTAGAAGAAGAAAAAGTTACACAAGCTGACTTTAGCATTGGCTACAATGTAGTTACTGTTAAAGGAAAGTACAATGATGGCGTACAAGAAGTTGTCTTCACATCAACAATTCCAAATACTGAAGGACAAACTGATTTAGTATTAGGGTTGCTTGAAAAAGGTGATGTAGCTGTCATTGATGCAGAACAAAGTAATCTACTTGTAGATACATTGTTGTCATTTATTCCTTACCTATTATTAGGAGGGTTTGCAGTTTTCATGCTTACTCGTATGAATGGTGGAGGACAAAACAAAGCATTTGAATTTTCCAAGTCACGTGCGCGTCTAGAAGGAAACATTCGTGTTCGTTTCAAAGATGTAGCTGGATGTGATGAAGAAAAAGAAGAAATGGCTGAAATTATTGATTATTTAAAATCACCAAAGAAATTCGCAAAAATGGGAGCTCGTATTCCTAAGGGAATATTAATGGTAGGTCCTCCAGGTACTGGTAAAACATTGCTTGCGAAAGCTGTTGCAGGTGAAGCGGATGTTCCATTCTATAGCATTTCTGGATCTGATTTCGTTGAAATGTTCGTAGGGGTTGGGGCAAGCCGTGTGCGTGATATGTTTAAGAAAGCGCAACAAACTGCACCATGTATGATTTTTATTGATGAAATTGATGCGGTAGGACGTCAACGTGGAGCTGGATTTGGTGGCGGACATGATGAACGTGAACAAACATTAAACCAATTATTAGTTGAAATGGATGGTATTGGAGAAAATGCGGGAGTTGTAATTATTGCCGCAACGAACCGACCAGATGTTCTTGACCCAGCATTACTTCGCCCAGGTCGTTTTGACCGTCAAATTACTGTTTCTCTACCTGACCGTAAAGGACGTAAGGAAATTCTTGAAGTACATGCTAGAAACAAAAAATTTGGTAATGATATTGATCTTGAAGCACTTGCAAGACGTACACCAGGATTCAGCGGAGCTGATCTTGAAAACGTATTAAATGAAGCAGCAATACTTGCAGTTCGTGAAAGTTCAGAAGTTATTCATATGGCACAACTTGATGAAGCAGTTGACCGTGTTATGATGGGACCTGCTAAGAAGAGCCGTAAATATGATGAAAAATCAAAGAAACTTGTTGCTTATCATGAAGCAGGACATGCGATTATTGGCTTGTTCTTAGATGATGCAACAGTTGTTCAAAAAATTACAATTATTCCACGTGGACAAGCAGGTGGATATAACTTGATGACTGAAAGAGAAGAAAAAATGATGCACACAAAGAAAGATTTAATGAGTACAATCACTTCTTATATGGGTGGTCGTACTTCAGAAGAAATTTTCTTTGATGATATTTCAGCTGGTGCATCAGGTGATATTGCCTCTGCAACACGTATTGCAAAAGATATGGTAACAGTTTACGGAATGAGTGATTTGGGACCAATTAAATATGATAGTGGTAGTGATAATGTTTTCTTAGGAAGAGATTATAATTCACCTTCTAACGTATCAGGACAAATTGCATTTGAAATTGACCAAGAAGTTCGTAAGATCATTGATACTTGTCACAAACAAGCACACAAGATTATTACAGAACATAGAGAAGATTTAATTAGGATTGCAGATGCACTTCTTGAATATGAAACAATTACTGCTGAACAAATTGATCGTGTAATCAAAGGATTACCAATTAATGTTGAAACTCCAAAAGAGGAAAAACCAGTTGAAGTGGTAGATGCAGAAGTAGTTGAAACTGTTGTAGAAACAAGTGAAAACAAAGAAGAAAAACCTGTTAAGAAATCAACTCGTGGTCGTAAACCTAAGGCTACTCAAGTTGGATTAGACTTAGAATCTACGCAACATGTTGAAGAAAGAACAGATATGGAAGAAGATGGCGAAGTAGAAGATGTCATCACAAAAACACCAAAAATGTAAAGATAAAGGGGCCGATGCTCCTTTTCTTATGAGCAATCGAATTACGAAAGTGATTGCATATGATATAATCATAGAGATAAAAAGAGGTAATAAAGATGAAAGATAGTTTAGTTAAAGCAATAGCCCTTCATGGGAAAGTAAGAATATACGCAGTAAAGAGTACAGAGTTATGTGAGACTGCTCGTCTTCAACATGATTTGTGGCCAACATCACAAGCTGCATTAGGAAGAATCATGTCAATTGGAACAATTATGGCAGCAATGTTGAAAAATGAAGATGAGAAAATTGTCATTCAAATTAATGGAAATGGACCAATTGGAACATGCATGGTTGAATGTCGATACAATGGAGATGTTAAAGGATTTGTTGGTGATAATGAAATCTATTTGAAATACAATGATTCAAATAAATTAGCAGTAGGATTGGCAGTAGGCACTGATGGTTATTTGAAGGTTACTAAATATACTGGACTAAAAAATAATTTCACAGGACAAGTTGCATTACAAAGTGGTGAAATCGGTGATGATTTTGCTTATTACTTTACAGTATCTGAACAAACACCATCGGCAGTATCAGTAGGTGTTCTTGTGAATACAGATACTAGTTGTAAGGCAGCAGGTGGATTATTAATTCAAATTCTTCCAGATGCAACTGAAGAAGATATTCAACATGTTGAAAGAGTTGTCGCGAATTTGAAACCAGTAAGTCAATTAATTGATGAAGGATTGTCACCACAAGACATCATAAAATCATGTTTTGAAGATGCAGAAATTCTAGAAGAGAAATCAATTCAATGGAATTGTGATTGCAGTAAAGATCGTTTTAAAGCAGCACTTTCAACAATTACTTCACAAGATCTTGAAGAAATGATTCATGAAGATCATGGATGTGAAGTAAAATGTGAGTACTGTAATAAAACATATAAATTTGATGAAGATGATTTAAAACTTATTTTGGAGTTTAAGAAATCATGTGGAAAATAAGAGATATAGAAATTCATAACCCCATTGTCATAGCTCCGATGGCTGGAGTGAGTAATAGTGCCTTTAGAGAAATATGTTTTGAGTATGGAGCAGGATTAGTCTATACAGAAATGATTAGCGATAAAGCATTATGTTTTAAAAGTAAGAAAACATTTGAAATGACCCGCTCTTTAGAGACCGAACATCCATTAGCGATGCAGCTTTTTGGGCATGATAAAGAATCAATGATTCAAGGAGCGATATACTTAGACCAGCATACTCAATGCGATATCATTGATATTAATATGGGTTGCCCAGTTAATAAAATAGTAAAGTCAAACGCTGGATCAGCTTTAATGCGTGAACCAGAATATGCCATTGAAATGATTGGTGAAATTGTTAAAGCGGTGAAAAAACCAGTAACAGTTAAAATGCGTTCGGGGTGGACGAAAGATACAATCAATTGTGTAGAACTTGCTATCGGACTTGAAAAAGTAGGTGTAAGTGCAATTGCAGTTCATGGTAGAACACGTGGACAAATGTATGAAGGTGAAGCAGATTGGTCTTGGGTTAAAAAAGTAAAAGAAGCTGTATCAATACCAGTAATAGGAAATGGTGATATTCGTTCAATTGAAGATGCTTATCGCCGTTTAGAAGAAACGGGATGTGATGCAGTTATGATTGGACGAGGAGCTATTGGAAATCCATTCCTAATAAAACAACTTGTTGCTTCATTTAAAGGTGAAAATGATTTCAATCCAACATTTGAAGAACGAATGGAAATGGGAATTGATCATGCAAAACGATTGAGTAATTTACTAGGTGAAGAAGTTGCGATGAAACAAATGCGTAGCTTAGCAAGTTGGTATATTCAAGGAATGCCTTTTAGTGCAAAAATTAAAAATGAAACAAGTAAATTAAGAACATTAGATGATTTAAAAACATTATTTGGCGATTACGCAAAATTTTTGAAAGAGTGGGAAGAAGCTTATGAAGGTAGAGAAACCGAAGATCAATAGTTTAGAAAATGCGGTATTTGATAAATGTATTGATGAACTTGATTTCTATGGTAAGTTTATCGAGACAAGTCCAACAAAGGGTCTGTTTGATGAATGTAAGGTTGATAGTTGTCACTTTAAGAAAGTGGATTTCACAAAAAATCATTTTGAATGTAGTGAATACTTAGATGTAATCTTTGAAAATTGTGATTTCTCAACAGTTGAATTTAGTGATGTGAATTTTCATCGTTGCCAATTTATTAACTGTAAATTAGCAGGCACTAATTTTTATAAATGTATATTTAAGAATGTGGAAATTTTAAGTTCACTTCTATGTATGACTAATTTTTCTAATGGAAAAATGGAAAAGATAAAAGTAGAAGATTCTAATTTTGAAGAGTCAAGATTCTTTCAAATGACCTTAAAAGAGTTTGTAATTGTGAATCTTAATTTTATTAAAGCAGAGTTCTTTGAAACATCACTAAAAGATATTGATTTTTCTAAAACAGAAATTGAAGGAATTACCTTAGACTTAAATAGTCTTAAAGGAATTAAAGTGAATTCAAATCAAGCGGTAAGACTTGCAAGTTTATTAGGTATCCAAGTAATTGATTAAATCACTTTGACAATACCTTTAAAAGTAGATATAATCAAAGCGTATATCAATGATGAAGAGATGAGTAGTTTATTAGAAACTTAAAGAGAGCCCTAACTGGTGTGAATGGGTAAGTGAAAGATAAATGAATAAAGACTTGGAGTTGAACGTTTATTCGCGTTAAGAATGACTTATAAAGTCACTAAGACAATACAAGCGATTGTATTGTGAATTAGGGTGGTACCACGGTTAACTCTCGTCCCTATTGGATAGAGAGTTTTTATTTTGGAAAGAAGGAGTTGAAATTATGGAACTAAATTTATCAGAACAAGAAGTAATACGCCGTCAAAAGATGGAAGAATTAAAAGAAAAAGGAATTGAACCATTTGGGAAAGCCTTTGATAGAACTCATCATTCTCAAGAAATCAAAAATACATATGGTGAGAAAACGAAAGAAGAATTAGAAGCATTAGATGTACATGTAAGAGTTGCAGGTCGTATTATGACAAAGCGTCGTATGGGAAAACTTGGGTTCATGCATATACAAGACCGTGATGGACAAATTCAAGTTGTAATCAACAAAGCTGTTGTAGGTGAAGATGTTTATGAAATCTTTAAGGCAAGTGACTTGGGTGATATCATCGGAATCGAGGGTGTTGTAACTAAAACTGATTCAGGAGAATTATCAGTAAAAGCGCATGAATATACACACTTAACAAAAGCACTTCGTCCATTACCTGAAAAGTTTCATGGACTTACTGATGTAGAAGAAAGATTCCGTCGTCGTTATGTTGACTTAATTATGAATGAAAATAGCCGTAAAGTAGCAATGTTACGTCCGCGTATTATTCGTGCTATTCAACACTATTTAGATGGACAAGGATTAATCGAAGTTGAAACTCCAGTTCTTCAACCAATTCTTGGTGGAGCTGCAGCTAGACCATTTGTAACACATCACAATACATTAGATATGGATTTCTATTTACGTATTGCAACGGAGCTTCCATTAAAGCGTTTAATTGTTGGTGGACTTGAAGGTGTTTATGAAATTGGTCGTCTATTCCGTAATGAAGGAATGGATACTAAACACAATCCAGAATTCACAACCGTTGAAGCCTATGTTGCTTATTCAGATATGGAAGGCATGATGAAACTTAACGAAGGCTTATTTGAAAGTGTTGCATTAGAAGTATTCAATACAACAGACTTTGAATTTGCAGGAAATCAAGTTTCATTAAAAGCACCATTTAAAAGATGGCATATGGTAGATGCGGTTAAGGAAGTTACAGGCGTAGATTTTTGGAAACAAGTAACTCTAGATGAAGCATTAGCTCTTGCGAAAGAACACCATGTAGAAGTTCAAGGACATCAAAAATCTGTAGGTCAAATTATCAACTTGTTCTTTGAAGAATTTTGTGAAGATAAAATTACTCAACCTACATTTGTATATGGACATCCAGTGGAAATTTCACCACTTGCGAAAAAGAATCCAGAAGATCCTCGATTTACAGATCGTTTTGAATTATTGATTTATGGAACAGAGTATTCAAATGCATTCTCTGAATTGAATGATCCTATTGATCAAAGAGAACGTTTCGAAGCGCAATTAAAACTTAAGGAATTAGGCGATGATGAAGCAACAGAAATGGATACTGATTATGTAGAAGCTCTTGAATATGGATTACCTCCTACAGGTGGTATTGGTATTGGTATTGACCGTTTTGTCATGTTACTAACAGGTAATGAGTCAATTCGTGAAGTATTATTATTCCCACACATGAAACATAGACAAGACTAATTTAAAGAGTATATAACTAGATTAAAACACGTGATAACCCTTTTAAATAAAGGATAAACATGTGTTTTTAATTTTTATAGGACTTCATGATTAAGGTATAAAAAATGTCGTTTTTTGTGTCAAAAATGAAAAAATGAGTCGAGAATTATATCTTGCGTGAGTCAATTATTTCAATCTTATGCTTATCAAAAAGCACAATTTCCATTTTTAAATTAAGCATAGATAGATCATGAATTTTTATTGATTCAAAGGCATCATAATCACTATTTGATGTTGAATCAAATAGTAAAATAGAACTCCTTATATTTAGACGTTTGTCTTGAAGTTTATAAATGTTATATAAAGCTATAAAGAAAATTAAGTACTATATATTATAAACATTAAAAATAAATGTTTTATAATGTAACTGACTACCTTACACAGGTTTCACAAAAATAGGGTAGTGATAATTTTGTAATCTTATACACTATACTTAGGGCAGGTATAGTGTATGGAAAATACAAAACTGAAGTCAAAAAAGGATTCTCTAATTGAACTTACCAAAAAAATGCAAATAATATAAATGTATGTATCGATTTCTTTGCGAATTCTAAATATCAAACTGGATTTTATCGTGAGAAGTGTAACTGTACTATTCTCGATAAAATACTCAACTATATTTTAGAATCATCTCTTACTTCCAAAAAATTGATTATTACTGCTCTTAATGTTTCTGAACTCTATTTTAACCTTTTATGTATCTGATAGTCAGTTACATTTAATAATAAAAAACCATTTGAATAGATGATTTGAAAAAAAGTGTTTCTAACTGAAAAAAATAAGGGATGACGTAAATCAACTAACAAGATAAAATAACTATTGATGTTGCTATTCCACTTGATACAAAGGTAATTTAACATAAGAAACTATATAAAAGTGAACATAATAAAAACATAGAAAACATGAGAAAAGGATGTCTCATTTTTTAAAATAGTAATTTGTTTCTAACGGTTTTATTAATGTTAAAATTAATAAAGGGGATGCTATCTATTATGGAAAATACGGAATTAGGGATTACAATAAGAAATTTAAGAATTAACAAAAAAATAACAATAACTGAGTTAGCGAAAAGAGTTAATTATTCAAGAACATATATTTCGATACTAGAGAGTGGACAAATTAATGCAACTAATGAAATATATCAAACTATTTTTAGTGTATTAGGAGTAGAATATATTTCAATGTAGAAAACTTAAATTGCTAAAGATGATTATCGAGAATGAGACAAATAATAGTGATTATATAGAATTATTAAATGAAACGTATAATTTAATAAAAATAGATGGAGATAGCGAATCAATTGCAATTATCAAGTTATGGTTGATTGATTATTATAAGATAAAGCATATGTATAAAGAAATAACAAAACTATTTATAAAGTGTTAGAAACAATTGACTGTAATTGAATGTTTAAATAGAGATTGTGGCGAAGGTCTTGAACGAAGATTAATTTTGTTTTGAGTTATAATATAAATATATAAATAATATAGGAGGATAAATTATGGCGAGATATAAGAACGGAGATAAGAAAAAAGTGAATATTTTTTATTAAAACTTAAAAAGTTAAGGAGAGGACTTATTATGAAAAAACTAGTTACTGTAACATTTATTATACTATTAATCACTTCAATATTTTCAATTAATTTAACTGCAGAACAAAGTGATATAGAACCATATTTAAACAAAGAAGTAATAAATGAAATTGAGAATACTATGAAGCGTTTTGAAGGTAGGGAAATTACTGTAATAAATTTTGAAATTTTATATGATGTTAATTACAACCCAAGCTATTTATTAGTGGAGTTTGATGAAAAAGGATATGCAATATTCACAAGAGAGAATTTGATTTTATCAGAATATAGTATGGAAATAGATTCTCCATATAAAAATATGTCAGGATATAAGTTATATTTAGGAGCAAATAATTATTTTTCAGTTCCATCATTAATTTCGAGATTAAATAACAAATATAATACAGATATAATATCTGCGAACGAAGATATGTTATCTAAAACTAATTCGGACAGTAAAAGAAGTAACTTACCAAATCCTGACGAAATTAGTTGGGGAGGCATAAGCGAATCTAGAATGCAAAGATATAATTGGGGTCAATTTGAGCTATATCAATATGTAGATGAAAATGGGACTATATGGGGAATTTGTGGCACAGTAGCAGCAACGATGCTATTGGCTTATTATGATGATTATTTTAACAATAGTATAGTAATTGATGCAGCACGTCCACAATTTTCAAGTAAGCCAGGAAGATTGTATGAAGTGATGTGGTATCGAATTGATCTTGAGCACCCCACTGGAACATGGCCGTGGGATTTGGTAGCAGGAATTAATCAATATTTTGCAGAATATAATGGCTTAGATGGATGGCATAGTTATAGAGCACAGTATGACACTGCACCAACTATGATTAAAGTGAAGCCAAAATTAATTGAAGGAAAGCCAGTGATTTTAGGACTACTTCAAGCTTTAGGAAGCATTGATTACGGCGATCATTGGGTTTTAGCATATGGATATAGTACCGATATTTTAAACGATTATTATAAAGTGGTAGATGGATGGGCAAATCCAAATGATTCAATGATAGGTTATAATTATAAGAAAGTTGTGAACAAGAGTTGGACTTCGAGTTTTGTTTATTTAGATTAAATTAATTATGAAGAAAAGCAATAAAAATAGATTTTTTTTCATAATTATTGGCCTTATAGTCATAATATTTTTAGTTGTAATAAATTTTGTAATAAACATTCCTAATTCATATAGAACAAAAGTAGTTAATTATAACTTGAATGATTCAGCAATTCAAATTATACAAAAATTTTCGAACGATTATCATTTAAATATTATAGACAGTTTTTATGACACTGATATTCTACTGAAAGCAAATCGTTACGAGTATATAGAAAAACCTATATTTGAAAGTGAATTTATAGTTGGAGAAAGCTTATCATATTTAGTGCAAACAGAAACATGTAATTATAAATTTGATATTTTTATATCTGAAAGTAAATTGCCTTATCAAATCACACAAATATCCTTTTCTGATAACAAACTTAAATATTATTTCAATGATGATCTAGAAATAAATTATGAAAAATTTGTTTCAATACAACGTAAATGTACAGAATATTATTTTTTCGAATTTCAATATAATAGAAATTATTACATTGGAAAAGTAGATATAATAAAAGAACATATGGAAAGTAATGTATGTGAAGATACATTTGGATTTTTTGAAAACTTAATTCGTACTATTTTATTGGAGTGAATATGATTGTTTCTATCATAGCCGATATAAATTCAATTAAATGATATATATATATATGACTGAATACTTTAATGTCCAAATAACATCATTTTTACTAAAAACAGATAATTATCTTAAGTTAGTATCAAAATCTTCTTGATTTAAAAGGTTTTGAATTTAGAGTTAGATATGTCCTTTATTCCCACATATGAAACATAGACAAGACTAAATCAAAGAATATTAAAATAAAACACGTGATAACCCTTTTAAATAAAGGATAAACACGTGTTTTTATTATTCAACTACTTATTTATAGAAGATGATAGCGAATAAGTAATTCCTCAATAATGGTTCCTTGTATTTTTTTGAAAGCTTTCTTTTCAACTAGTTTTAAAACAGCTGGAATTTTTAAGTTAGTAATTTTTTCACCATCCATCATCTTAGAAGTTGCATCTAAAAGATAGCGAACATCATAACATGAAGCGAATACTTCTGGAACACCACGATCAATATCGAGTAAAGTATACACGGCTTCCATTGCAGTTCTTACTGAATATTCAGTAGTGAAAACACAATCGCGACTTGTTTCAGCAAATTGACCAATAAAGGCGAAATTAATAGCTCCTTTTGGTACAACAAGAGGTCGATCGCCTTTAGCGCGTGGCATGAAGAAGGCGGTAATATAAGGCATCATACATGGAATACAAGTTGCAGTTTTAGAATAGTCTTCAATACGTTCTTTAGGAACTCCAAGATGATATAACCATTCCATAGTGATTTCTCTACCTGTACATTCTTTCATTGGCTTTTTAATATAATCGCCAGGAACATCTGTATATAGTCCATAGAACCAAACAACAATTTTATTGTCAGGTTGAGATTTGAAATGGGGTTGTCGATTAATAGTCCAACTACATAACCAACTTGAATCCTTAACAGTTACAATACCACCAGTTACAACTTTTCCACTATGAGGGTCACGTTTACATATTTTTTCAATGTAGGGCGTTATTGTATTGTCGTTAAGTGTAATGGTAGTTGATTCCCAATTGGTCTTTTCAATATTTGTACAATATTTTTCTGGATGACCAAAAGATATGTCTTGTTTAGCAATCTTTTTCCATAGTTCCCAACAACCTCCAGGTTGTGTATTTAATAGAGGAGCATGTTCGTCATTGCCAAGGGTTGAATTTTCGGTACAACTGCCATTCGTAATGAAAACAAGATCAGTATCTAATAAATCAATTTGGTTTAATGCTTGATTTTGTTGAATTATAATTCGTTTAGCTCGTTTCTCATTGCTATTTTTTTCGAATTCTATATCAACTACTTTTGTATTGTAGATAAAGTTTACATGATGTTTTTCTAAATAGTTAAGCATAGGTAATATAAGTGATTCATATTGATTATATTTAGTGAATTTTAAAGCAGAAAAATCAGGTAATCCTCCAATATGATGAATAAATCGTTGGATATATAATTTCATTTCTAATGCACTATGCCATTTTTCAAAAGCAAACATCGTTTGCCAATATAACCAGAAGTTTGATTTATAAAATTCTTCATCAAATACATCATCGATTGTTTTATCATAAAGATCCTCATCTTTAGTCATAAATAATTTTGTGATTTCCATTGCTCCCTTTTGAGATAAGTTGAATTTGTTATTTGTCTTTGCATCTTCACCTTGATTGATGGTAGCACGGCATAAAGAATAATTAGGATCTTTTTTATTGAGCCAATAGAATTCATCAAGAACAGATGCATCAGGTATCTCAAGAGAAGGGATGGAGCGGAATAAATCCCATAAGCACTCAAAATGATCTTCCATTTCTCTTCCGCCACGAATGATAAATCCTTTATTTGGATCGTTAATACCATCACAGGCTCCACCTGCAATACTAAGTTCTTCAAAGATATGAATATTTTCACCCTTCATTTGACCATCACGAATTAAAAAACAAGCTCCAGCTAAAGATGCAAGACCACTTCCTACAAAATAAGCAGATTTTAAATCAACATCTTTAGGTTTTAAAGGCTTTGCGAAAGCTTCATAATTTCCATTTGAATAATACATAAGTAATTCCTCCTTGTTTATGAAACTATCATAGACTGGTAAAACAATGAGGACTATAGACAAAAAAAGAACAGTGTCTAATATTTAGACAAAGTTCCACATTTGTATATTAAATCATGTATTTTAAAATGTCTCCAGACATGATTCTCTTAATTCGTTTTGTAATCAGGTGATAATCAGTATGCATACCATTCTTAATCCATTCTAAAATAGTTCCTACAATTGCATATGCGATAAAACGTTCCATGAACCGTTTATCTTCTAAAGACAAGATTTTATCTTGATCAAGTTCGCTAATAACTATATCTAAATAATGATTTTGAATATCATACAGATATCGTTCAATAACTTCTCGACTAACTGAGTGATAAACATTTATGAAGAAATTTTTGTTTTCTAGCATATACGCAAAGACATTTTCTAGGCAAATAGCCCAGTTAGCATAACTAACCTCGGCTTGGATAGCATTTTTTGTTTCACTAACAAATATCCAATCTAAAAGGGCATAGATATCTTGAAAGTGATAATAAAATGTTTGACGATTAACTCCACAATCTTCAGCAATATCGGTAACAGTTATATTGTCTAAAGTTTTTGAACTTAACATTTTTTTAAGTGAGTTTGCTAAAGCACTCTTAGTCAATTCTCTCATAAAACACCTCTTCTATTAGTAAGTATTATTTTACCACAGAAAAATTCATTAGAAGTACATTAGAATCTTAGATAAATTGAATAAAAACATGTTATTGATTTAATGTTACATGCAGATTATCGTATATTTTGCTGATTAGAAATGAATTTATTTTATGACTAGTGTACGATGAAAAAAAGATTTAAATCTTCATTTGAATGATATAATGATGGTAATCAATCTATGTAGACAACATAGAGTATAAGGAGACGCTAATGAAATACTTGATTATTAATAATGATATACCTCGATGTTCGGAGATTGGAATTGGCTGTATGAGAATTAGTGATATGACTAGTGAAGGAATTGATACACTAATTACATCAGCATTAGATTGCGGTATTAACTTCTTTGACCATGCTGATATTTATGGCGGCGGAAAATCAGAAGAGTTATTTGGTGAGTGGTTAGAAAAAAATAAAGATCGTAGAAAAGAATTAGTGATTCAATCTAAATGTGGAATAAGAAAAGGATATTATGATTTTTCTAAAGAATATATTTTAGAGTCAGTAGATAATATTCTAAAACGTTTGAAGACAGATTATCTTGATATATTGTTACTTCATCGTCCGGATGCATTGATGGAAGTTGAACAAATTGCAGAAGCATTTAATATCTTAAAAGATGAAGGTAAAGTTCGTGCATTTGGATTATCGAATGTTAATGCTATGCAAATGGAATTAATTCAAAGTGAATGTGATCAATCTATTCTTATTAATCAATTACAGTTTAGTTTAGCGCATACTGGAATAATAGACTCTGGCATAAATGCAAATCATCCATCAATGGCTGGTGAAGCAAGAGATGGTGGTACATATGAATACTGTCGTTTGCATAATGTTATCATTCAAGCATGGTCTCCACTTCAATATGGATTCTTTGAAGGAACATTCTTAGGAAGTGATAAATATCCCGAGTTAAATGAAGTTATAAATCGACTTGCAGATAAATATGATGTCAAAGCTGAAGCTATAGCAATTGCCTGGATATTAAGATTACCAATGGGAATTCAAGCAATCGTAGGAACTACAAATCCAGAACGAATTAAAAATATTGCGAAGGGTTCAGATATTGAACTTACAAAAGTAGAGTGGTATGAATTGTATCGTGCTGCAGGGAATCAATTACCTTAATAGTTTTTATGAAAACATGTTAAATATAGGAATAACATGTTTTTTATTTTATCTGATTGGATAATTAGTTTAAAAATAAAGAAACAAACGTGATAATAAATAATTTTGGTATTTAAATAAAGTTGAGGTTGACAGCGCTTTCACTTAATGCTAACATAGGCTCAAGGATTGTTACTGGTAATGCAGGCTATACCGCAAAAAGCTTTATTTGGCTCGAGCAGTATAGCTTTTTATGTTTTAAGGGGAGAAATGATAATGAAAATTCAGAAAATCATCAACAACAATTTGGTCAGATCATTTAATGATGCAGGAACAGAAGTCTTAGTAATGGGATGCGGATTAGGATTTAAAAAACAAATCAATGATGATATTGATGAGTCTTTAATTGAAAAGATTTATACAATATCTAACAAGACTACTGAAAGCAAATTAGCAGAATTGTTTGAAAATATTCCAGTTGAACACATTCGCGTTGCTAACATCATTATTGAATATGCCAAGAAAACCCTAGATAAAGAACTAAAAGATAATATTTATATAACGCTAACAGATCATATTGATTTTGCTTTAGAGAGACTTTCAAAAGGATTACCATTAAAGAATGCACTTTTATGGGAAATTAAAAACTACTATCATAGTGAATATTTAGTAGGTAAAGAAGCAATTGAAATTGTAAAAAGAGAACTTGGTTTTTCATTACCAGAAGATGAAGCAGGATTCATAGCATTTCATTTAGTAGAAGCGAGTATCAATAATGCGACAGATGATTATGTTAAAAAATCAATGGCTATCATCCAAAATGTTTTAAACATTGTTAAGTATTATTTTAGTATCGACTTTGATGAAAACTCATTATCATACGAACGTTTTCTAGTTCATTTGAAATTTTTTACTGAACGTATTTTGAATAATAATATTGACTCACCAGACGTGGATAGCAATTTATTTGATTTAGTAAAGAAACAATTTCCAAATGAATTTGAATGTACCTTAAAAATACAAAAATATTTCTTAGAATCAATGAAAATTAAAATACCAGAAAATGAATTAACTTATTTAACCATTCATATTAAAAGAATAACAGAAAAGAAAAAAGGAGATAAAAATGAATAACAAAGAATTAGCTAAAGTTATCATTGAAAATGTTGGTGGAGAAAGCAATATTAAACAACTTAGTCATTGTTTCACACGTTTAAGATTTACATTAAGTGATGACTCAAAAGCAAATACAAAAGTTTTAGAAAGTACACAAGGAATCTCTGGTGTTGTAACTAAAGGTGGACAATATCAAGTAGTTATTGGATCAGAGGTTAGTAATGTTTTTAGAGAAATAAATAATTTAATTGAACTTACTGAAGATGAATTTGAATTAGGTAATACTGAGAAAAAAGAGAAACTTACTTTTTTTGATAAGTTTGTAGATATTATACAAGGAATTTTTACACCAATCTTAGCACCACTTACCGCAGCAGGGATGCTTAAAGCGGTACTCGCAGTTATTGTAGCATTTAAATGGGTGGATAAAGCTTCGTCAACATATCAAGTTATTAACTTCATGGCAGATGCAACATTTTACTTCTTGCCTATCTTGCTTGCGAATTCTGCAGCAAAGAAATTTAAATGTAATCCATATCTAGCAATGATGCTTGCAGGTATGTTATTGCATCCAAATTTTACAACGATGGTAGCTGCTGCTAAAGAAGGTGGAATGGCAGTAACAATATTTGGGTTACCAATTTATAATGCAACTTATTCATCTTCTGTAATTCCTATTATTTTAGGGGTTTACTTGATGTCAAAGGTTGAACCAATTGCGGATAAAATTTCACCAAAAGCTATTAAATTCTTCACACGTCCTTTGATTACAATGTTTGTTGTTGGTGTTGCGACACTTTGTGTTTTAGGTCCAATTGGATATATTATTTCCAACTTTATAGCAACTTGTGTTAATACATTAAATAGCTATGTTGGTTGGCTTGTACCAACAGTAATGGGTATTGTAATGCCTTTACTTGTAATGACAGGTACACATCATAGTATTACACCAATTGGAATCAATAATCGTATGACAATGGGTTATGATACAATCGTTTATCCAGGACAACTTGCTTCCAATGTTGCTCAAGGTGCTGCAGCTTTAGCAGTATCAATTAAAACTAAAAATTCTGAATTAAAACAATTATGTTCAGCAACTGGAATCACTGCAGTATGTGGAATTACTGAACCAGTTTTATTTGGAGTAACAATGAAAATTAGAACAACATTAATCGCTTCAATGATTGGTGGGGGAGTAGGTGGATTATTCCTTGGAGTATTAGGTATTAAGAACTTCTCAGGAGGATCTCCAGGATTACTTACATTACCAAGTTATATTAGTACAGATGCTCCAATGAGTAATTTCTATTTAGCTTGTGCTGGTGCAGCAATTGCATTTGTGGTAAGCTTTGCGGTTTCTTATTTCTTATACAAAGAAAAGAAAGATGATGTTATTGAATCAACGAATAGTAATGTTAGTACAACAGTTAGTGATATTTTAATTCAACCAATTAAAGGTGATGTTCAAGATTTAAGCGAAGTAAAAGATGAAACATTTTCAAAAGAATTAATGGGAAAAGGTGCTGCTATCATACCTGTCGAAGGTAAAGTTTATTCGCCAGTAGATGGTGAAGTATTCAACATATTTAGAACAAAACATGCAATCTCTTTAAAATCAGATAATGGCGCAGATATCATTATTCATGTAGGCTTAGATACTGTGAAATTAGAAGGTAAGTACTTTGAAGCGTTGGTTAAGAATGGGGATCATATTAAAAAAGGCGATTTACTTCTTGAATTTGATATCGAGAAAATTAAAAGTGAAGGCTATGATTTAACAACGCCTGTAGTAATTGTTAATGCGAATGATTTTAAATCAATTAAACATACAAATAAGAATTCCGAATTTATTATTTTAGAAGCGTAAATGTTTAATCGAGATATCTTAATAATAAAGGAGAAGGAAGATGAGTAAATTTTTATGGGGTGCTTCAACAAGCGCTTATCAAGTAGAAGGTGGATGGAATCAAGACGGTAAAGGTCCATCAATTCAAGATATCAGAACTGTACATGAAGGAACAGCGGATTTCAAGGTTTCAAGTGATCACTATAATCGTTTCCGTGAAGATGTCGCTTTATTCAAAGAGTTGGGGCTAAATGCATATCGTTTTTCAATAGCATGGACACGAATTCTTCCTAAAGGATATGGTGATACCAATCAACAAGGTATACAATTCTATCATGATTTAATTGATGAATTACTGAGAAATAATATTGAACCAATTGTTACTATTTATCATTTTGATTTACCAGCAGAACTTGATAAAATTGGTGGATGGAGTAATAGGGAGGTAATTAATCATTATCTCGAGTTTACACGAATTTTATTTAAAGAATATGGCAATAAAGTAAAGTATTGGATCTCAATAAATGAACAAAATTCTATGGTGCTTTATGGTGGTGCTATGGGTACTGGTCAAAGAGATAAGAAAACTCTTTATCAACAAAGCCATCATATGTTTTTAGCACAGGCGAAAGCAATTAAACTTTGTCATGAAATGACGAATGGAAAAATTGGGCCAGCTTTAAACATTGCACATATCTATCCAAAGACTTGTAATCCATTAGATGTTTTAGCTGCACAAAATTTTGAAAGTTTGCGTAATTACTTATATATCGATATGACAGTCTATGGTAGATACAGCACAAATGCTTGGAATATCTTGGGCAAGATGGGGTGTCAACCAACCTTTGCTGAAGAAGATTATGATATCTTAGCTAACCAAAATCCGGATTTCATTTCGATTAACTATTATTGTTCAAAAACTGTTGAGCATTCAGATTCAAATGAATGTAAATCACAAGAAGGTGATCAAGAAGTAGCGAATGTTGAGAGTGGTATTTATAAAGGAGTTAAGAATGAATACTTAGCAAATACAGAGTTTGGATGGCAAGTAGATCCAGTAGGATTCAGAATTACACTTAAGGATATCTATGAAAAATATCATCTGCCATTAATGATTAGTGAAAATGGTTTGGGTGCCTATGATGTAGTAGAAGATGATATGAAGATTCATGATCAATATAGAATTGATTACTATAAAACACATATTAATGAAATGCAAATTGCCATGGCAGAAGGGGTTGAAATATTCTCTTACTGTCCATGGTCAGCAATTGATTTAATCAGCACGCATCAAGGTTTTAGAAAAAGATATGGGTTCATCTATGTAGATCGTGATGAAGAAGATTTGAAGACATTAAATCGATATAAGAAAGATAGTTTTTATTGGTATCGTCAAGTTATAGAATCTGATGGTAAAATTTTGTAATTGATAAAATGCTTACTATGTAGTAAAGATATAAAAAGCCTTGTTCAGAAGATACTGAGCAAGGTTTTAATTTAATTATTAGACCAATGAGCAACTTGATTTTTTCCATTAGTTTTTGCTTTGTATAAAGCCGAATCAGCATAACCAAGTAGTTCTAAATGGGATAGTGCTTTAGTTTCATGTAAGGTTGCATAACCAGCACTAATTGTAATTGAACAACGTACGCTACCTGAATGAGGAACATTTAAATCTTTAACAGCAATAATAAAATCATTCATTTCTTTTTGAATCATATCGTGATTCGTAATCTGGGCAACAACGACAAACTCTTCGCCGCCATATCTTGCCAAAAAATATTTCTTTGCGAAAGCAACTTTCTTCAATGTTTCACTTACTTTTGTTAGACAAAGATCACCTTGGACATGACCATAGGTATCATTGTAGGCTTTGAAATCATCAATGTCTAAAATCATTATTAGAAAATCTTTATTTGTTGCGACACTTCGATAAAATAGCTTTTCAATATATAGATCAAATCCTCTACGATTAGGCATTCGTGTTAATTCATCAGTTGTTGATTGTCTTCTAAAGAAACTCTTTGCGCGAATATTTTCAAGCTGCATATTGATGATGGTAATATCGAATCCTATACTTACAATCATACAGCATAAAGCATTGAGAATATCAGTGTTTGTAAGATACTGCCCACTCCCTTTTATCAAGAATGTTGTGATGCAAAATGCAATTGTTGCGACAATGGATAACAGAACAGCATAAATAGGTTTAGAAACATGCAATATCGGAATAATCATTAAAAATACAAAGAAAGTTACAGCTGGTAAATTTGGTGTGATTACAGTTCCAACAGTAATGGTTAAAACAAAAATTGATATTGCAAAAAGATAATAAAAGTAAGTTATATATTTTCGGTGTTTATTAACAAAGGTTAGGGTTAAAAAAGTTAATACACTATAGAAAAAAGTAAAGAATAGGTAGAAATACTTTAATTCCTTAACAAGCGAATTATTAGGCAGTGTTATTAAAAATAAGAAAAGACACATTCCCATTGAAAAAGTAATAGAACGTTTTAATAATGCATAGTTTGTTTTCTCAAGCTCGATATGGTTTTCCTCATAAAATGAAGCATCGACACATCCAAAAAATAAGTTGTTTACAACTTCAACAAGCTTCATTAGATTCCCTCCAAAATTCATATGAAAATCATATCATAGATGGATACCAATTCCTAGTTAGAGCAATGTAGTGTTGACAAACAGTTATACACTGTTATATACTGTTTACAGGCAGAGGAGGAGACTATGAAAATTATACTGAATAATTCTTCGATGACACCTATTTATGAACAATTAGTTGACCAAATTAAGGCGATGATTGTAGGTGACCAACTAAAAGAAGATGATATCTTACCGTCTGTTCGAACTCTATCAAAGGATTTAAAAATTAGTGCCTTAACAGTCAAGAAAGCGTACGATACCCTTGAGGCAGAAGGCTTTACAGTTACAGTCCATGGAAAAGGAACCTATGTAGCTGGAAATAACAAAGAATTAATGATGGAGGAAAGAAAGAAAGAAGTAGAAGCTGATTTGGAAATGGCCATCCAAAAAGGTAGAAGAAGTGGAATGAGTGATCAAGAAATTTTACAATTAATTGATTTAATTATGGAGGGATAAAAATGTTAAAGGTAAATAATATTACAAAACATTATGATCAATTCACGCTCAATTGTTCTTTGGGGATAAAACCAGGAACAATAACTGGCTTAATTGGTCAAAATGGTGCAGGAAAAAGTACAACATTCAAAGCAATTTTGGATTTGATAGAGATAGATTCAGGAAATATAGAAATTTTTGGAAAAGATAGTCATCAACTAACCAATAGTGATAAGGAAAATATTGGAGTTATCTTATCTGACTCAGGGTTTAGTGATTATTTTACAATAAAAGATTTACTACCAATTATGGCAAGTTTTTATAAGAATTTTAATAAAAGAGATTTTCTAAAGAACTGTCAAAAATTTAGTTTGCCTACAAACAAAAAGATTAAAGATTTTTCAACAGGAATGAAAGCGAAATTAAAAGCGATTGTAGCACTTTCACATAACGCAAAATTATTGATTTTAGATGAACCTACTGCCGGACTCGATGTCATTGCGCGTGATGAATTGCTTGATATCATAAGAGGTTATATGGAAGAGAATGAAGATACTTCCATTCTTATAAGCTCACATATATCAACAGATTTAGAAGGACTTTGTGATGATATTTATATGATTCATGATGGTAAGATTGTACTACATGAAGAAACAGATGTTTTACTTAGTGATTATGCATTGCTTAAGGTTGATGTTGATCAATTTGCAGCACTAGATAAACAACATATTCTTAAATATAAGAAAGAAAATTTTGGCTATAGTTGCTTAACAAACCAAAGACAATTCTATCAAGAAAATTACCCATCAATTTCAATTGAAAAAGGCAATATTGATGAAGTAATTACATTGATGGTGAGAGGAGAATAATATGAAGGGATTATTAATAAAAGACTTTAAACTTTTAGCATCACAAAAAACATTCTTTGTATCAATCGTTTTCTTTTCAATAATTATGTTTTTTGGGAATTTTGATCCTTCATTTATTGTTGGTTATTTAACATTTATTTTCTCCTTATTTGTAATTAGTACAATTAGTTATGATGATTACAATAATGGATTCGCATTCTTATTTACGTTACCAATAACGCGTAAAACTTATGTGCGTAGTAAGTTCGTATTGAGTTTAATATTAGGACTTACAAGTTGGGGATTCGCTATGATTCTAAGTGCTGGGGCAATCTATCTTTCTACAAAAACACTTGTAACTTTAGATTGGGTTTTATCACAATCTGTTGCGTGTTTAGTTATCTTTACACTACTATCCATCATGATACCACTGCAACTCAAATTTGGTTCTGAAAAAAGTAGAATTGTAATGTTTATCTTCTATGGTGGGATATTTGGTATAGGTGCTCTTATTACAGTGATTTTAGGACCAAATAATACACAAACATTATTGAATTCAATACTTTCATCAATAAGTTCAACAAATGAATTTGTAATTATGGGCATTATAGTATTGACGCTATTAGTCATCCTATTAAGTAGTTATATCGCAAGTATTAAAGTAATCAAAAACAAACAATTTTAAGCTCACCTTCGGGTGAGTTTTAATTTTCCTATTGACTTGGAGTAGACTCTAAGTTGTATGATGATATTAAATAGAAAGTGAAGGACAACTTATGACTAAAAAAGTTTTGATTTTATCAGGAAGCCCACGTGTAAAAGGAAACTCTGATTTATTATGTGATGAATTTTTAAGGGGTGTAAAAGATGCCGGTAATGATGGTGAAATTATACGTATCGCATCTAAAAAAATTGGATTTTGTACAGGGTGTGAAACGTGTTCAAAGACAAAGAAATGTTTTCAACAAGATGATATGTATGAAATACTTTCAAAGATGAACAAAGCACAAGTAATCGTGCTTGCGACACCCGTGTATTTTTATTCTATGGATGGTCAAATGAAGACTCTCATTGATCGTACTTTACCGATTTACACGGAACTAAAGGATAAAGAATTTTATATTATTTTAACTGCTGCAGAAACTGATAAAGAAAGTATGAATCCAACAATTGCTGGTTTTAGAGGATTCTTTGATTGTTTAGAAAATCCTATAGAAAAAGGAATACTTTATGGATTAGGAGTATGGAGAAAAGGTGAGGTAAAAGAGACTGCACTTATGGAAGAAGCATATAAAATGGGCTCAAAGGTATAGTTATGCTTATTGCTGAAGTCAGTAAAAAATATGAGATAACTGCGGATACATTACGTTATTATGAGCGAATTGGATTAATTCCAACTGTTCATCGCAATGTGAGTGGAATTCGTGATTATTCTGAAGAAGATTGTAATTGGGTGCAATTCATTAAATGTATGAGAGGTGCTGGCTTATCGATTGAATCACTTGTAGAGTATGTTACTCTTTTTCAACAAGGAGACTCAACTTTAGAAGCACGCAAACTATTATTAATTGAAGAAAGAAAAGAAGTATTGAAACGAATAAGAGAAATGAATGAAGTTTTAGAACGTTTAAATTATAAAATTAAAAATTACGAAACAAATGCTGCAAAATTAAATAAATAATAAAATGAAGTAAATAAAAACCCTATAAGTAAAGGCTAAAATTAGCACTTACCAACAGGGTTTTTAAATTGTTTCTATTCTGAATAGCTATCTAAAAGTGTATTGAAATCAGCCATAGGCATAGGTTTATGATAATAGAATCCTTGTATTGCATCACAACCACATTGTAATAAGAAGTCGACATATTCTTTCGTTTCTACACCTTCTGCAACAACCTTCATATGGAGTGATTTTATTAAATCAATCATTGTTTTTATAATAACTTTATTTTCCTCGTTAATGCTTCGTACAAAGAATTCACGATCCATTTTTATTGCATCAAATGCAGCATTTAAAAGCACATTGAAGGAAGAAAATCCATTGCCAAAATCGTCTAAAGAACAAGAGAATCCGGCATCTTTTATTTCTTTAATTATCTTTTTTAAACGATCGGTATCATCAAGTGAAATTGATTCCATTAACTCAAACTCAATAAGATTAAGTGGAATTGAATATTTCTCTACAACTTTTTTATAATCGCTGATGAAGTCATCATCATAGAATTCGGGTTTTGATATATTAAAACTAATTGGGACAACAGGCTTGTTTGAACGTATCCGCTCATCAAGCATTTTACAAACAACATCAAAAATATCGAGATCAATCACATAAATATAGGTATTTTTAATGAGAATAGGTAAAAAATCAGAAACTGGAATAAAATTACCATTCGCATCAATCCAACGTATTAAAGATTCAGCGCCAATAATTTTATTTGTATACGGATCTACTTTTGGTTGAAGATAAGGAACAAATTCGTAATTAAAGAATGCTTGAGCAGTTCTGAATTCTAGGTCACATTGACTCATATATTTTTCACTATAGGTATCATCATAGAGTTCATAACAATGGGAACGATTTGTAAGAGTTTCACTTTGTTTTCTAGAAATATTCGCTAAATGATAGGCTTCTTCAAAATCACAATCATGATGATTGAGTGGAAAAATACCAAACGATTCAAAATTATTACGATGTATACGAGGGTCATCAATGCGGTAGCAAAGATCAATCAATTTTGGCATACGTGTATATAAAAAGTCATGAATATTGGAATACGCAAAAAGAATGACGAAATTATCACTAAAGTCATGAGCAATTGATTCACCATCATCCAAGAAATCAGCTACTTTATGATAAATAAGCTTAAGAATTTCGTTGCCACCTTCATAACCATAGAGGCAATTGAAATAGCGAAAATTTTTAATATTCATAGTAGCCAGCAAGTATTTTTCGGGAGTTTTTCTTGCCTCTTCATATTTAATTTTAATCCATTCACGGTTATAACCACATATAACCGAATCAGTGTAATCGACTTCTAATTGAGTATTCATATCAAATCTCCTAGGGTGATTAATGGTAATATTTAGTACTATTATAAAACAACATTGGAAGTAAAGATATGCTTTCATTACTATAAAATATATTTTTTTAGGAGAAAATACAGATAAAAATTAGCATATAAGGATAATAGTAAAAAATCACAAGAATAAAAATTTGTATTAAAAAAATAAAAGAAAACGCTTGCATTTTAAAAAATCATGAGTTATAGTTTGATTGTAAAGGTGGTATATACCACGAGTAAATGGGCTTAGAAAGGGGTTTTTATGAAAATTTGTTTGATTTGTTGCGCAGGGATGAGCACAAGTGCAATTGTAAAGAAAATGCAAGATGCTGCAACTGAACAAGGTATTGAAGCAGAGATTTGGGCAGTTGGAGAGGCACAAGCGAAAGAGAATGTAGAAAAAGCAGATGTAATTCTACTAGGTCCACAAATTAGATTTGCATTATCAAGAATTCAAGCATTGGATCCAAATAAACCAGTAGCTGCAATCGATATGATGAGCTATGGCAAAATGGATGGTAAAAAAATATTGGCTGATGCAATAGCACTTATTAAATAGCTATTGTTCGCATAAACTAAATTTTAAGGAGGATAAAATGAACGGTTTAGTAAATTGGATGGAACGTAACTTTGTTCCTATCGCAGCAAAAATTGGTTCTCAACGTCATCTAGTGGCAATAAGAGATGCATTTATCTCAATCATGCCGATTACAATGGCAGGAGCTATTGCTTCATTAATTAACGTATTTGTTAGAGATTTACCTACAATGTGGAAAATGACAGACTTCGTTACTGCCATGGCACCGGTAATCAGTGTAAATGGTAACGTATGGTGGGGAACTACTGTTATTCTTGCATTAGCATTTGTTATTTCATTAGGTTATAACTTATCAAAGAGTTATGATGTGAATCCACTTGCTGGAGGACTTGTAGCCTTATCAGCATTCCTTGTAACAACAAGACAATCTCAACCTGATGCAGGATGGGGTTACTTCCACTGGGGAGAATTTGGTGCTAGTGCACTATTCACAGCATTATTCATTGGCTTAATAGCTACAATGATTTATGTATTCCTTATGAAGAATAACATCACAATTAAAATGCCAGATGTTGTTCCACCAGCAGTTTCTAAAGCTTTCGCAGCAATTATTCCAGGAACAGTTGCAATTTATATCTTCGCAATCATTGCATACCTATTCTCAACATTTGTTGGAATGGCATTCAATGACTGGGTATTTAAAATAATTCAAGGACCATTTATCAATTTGGTTCAAGGATTACCTGCAGTATTAATTCTTACATTTGTTGTTCAATTATTCTGGTTCTTTGGATTACATGGAACTAACGTATTAGCTCCAGTATTAGATGGTGCTTGGCTAACTGCATTACTTGATAACAATAATGCTTACATGGCAGGGACAAAACTAAATGAACTACCTTATCTTTGGACTCGTGGATCATTCGATGCTTATGCATGGATGGGTGGAGCAGGATGTACAATTGCATTAGTTATTGCATTATTAATTTTCTCTAAACGTGAAGATGAAAAAGCAGTAGCAAAAATATCAGCTCCAATGGGTATCTTCAATATTAATGAACCAGTAGCATTTGGTCTACCAATCGTATTAAATGCAGTGTATTTAATCCCATGGATTCTCATTACACCAATACTTGTAACAATTGGTTATCTATTTACAGCTGCTGGCATTATTCCACCAGTATTTATCCAAGTACCATGGATTGTTCCACCAGTATTCTATGCATTCCTTGCAACAGGTGGTAACTTTATTGCAGCGGGAGTCGCTTTATTGAACCTTGTAATTGCAATCTTCTTATGGTCAATTTTCGTAAAAGTTGCAAATACAATCAAACCATCTCAAGACTAAATAATTAAAGAGGGGGTTTATCCCCCTCTATCTTATTTTAAAACAGGAGGCAGTATGGAAGGATTAGAACTAATCGCGTTTCAAATTATTTCAGCAGTAGGAACAGCCCGCTCTTTTTATATCGAAGCTATTCAAGACGCAAAACGTGGAGACTTTGAAGAGGCTAGAAATAAAATAAAAGAAGGTAGTAATTTGTTTCTTGAAGGGCACCATGCACATGCTGAATTGATTCAAAAAGAGGCAAATGGTGAAATTAATACAATTACCTTATTGCTTATGCATGCCGAGGATCAACTGATGAGTGCCGAAGCATTTAAGATTATCGCAGAAGAATTTATTGATGTATACGAAAGCAGAAAGTAGGAATTAAAATGATTTATGTTAATTGCGCAGCACAACAAGATGATATAATAAATATGCTTGAAAACTATGAGGGAGATATTAAGTTTAAATTTGCAGGAAAAAAAGGCATTAAAATTGCATTTGAAGTAACTACAGATGACTTAGATCTTGCCATCAATCAAGCGAAGGCAATTATAAAAGAAAGCAAAATTGGTAAAGCATTGTACTTTCAAGTAGTAAAGTGAGGAAAAAATATGGAAAAATGGGGTTTGACGATTTGTGGATTGGGCTTATTTCTAATTATGATTTCATCAGCATCTACACCAACTAATTTAATAATAGTTGGTAGTGGAATTTTCTATGTAATTCTAGGAGCTTTCTTAATTGTCTATAAGAAAAAGAAAGTGAATAGAGGTACTGCGAAATGAAAGTAAGTGAAGAGTTGAATATTTCGGCAAATCAGTTTTTTGACCATATTTTATCTACAATTCAATATGAATTAAAAGAGTATGAAAAGAAGAGTGTAGACAAAGATCACATTGTTCAAGGGATTACTTATAAAAAAGATATCAAAACTAAAATGAAGCAAGTTGATCATGTAACGGTAGAAATTACTAAATTAGTTGTACCAACAGAATATGAAGCAACATTTGATTCATCACAAGGAAAAACAGTCATGAATTATAGTATAGAAATAGTTGATGACACCCACTGTATTGTGGATTATGAAGAATCGTTTATAGGAAAAGATACAGCAAATAAACTAAATCATAAATTGATGAGTGTTTTTTATGGTGGAAAGAGTAAGAAAAGAATTCATTATCTATTGAAAGCAATAGAGGAGCATATCTTGAAAGGAGAATAACCATGCCTCGATTAGGAATATCACTTTATCCAGATGTATCAAAAGACATAAAGAGGGATAAAGAGTATATCGATTTAGCAGCAAAATATGGTTATACACGTTTATTTACAAATTTATTAAGTGTTTCAAAAGAAGACTTAGAAGTATTTAGAGAATTAAATAAATATGCACATGATAAGGGCTTTGAGGTCATTTTAGATGTCGCTCCAAGTGTCTTTGAAGAAAATAATTGTTCATTCAATGACTTAAGTTTTTTCAAAGAATTATATGCGGATGGAATAAGATTAGATGAAGGATTTAATGGTCAAAAAGAAGCACTTATGACAATGAATCCAGAACGTTTAAAGATAGAAGTAAATGCATCACAAGATACAGGGTATATCGACAATATATTAAGCTATAAACCTTATAAGGATAATTTGATTACTTGTCATAATTTTTATCCGCAAAGATATACCGCACTAAGCTATGATTTATTTATGAAAACATCAAAACAAATCAAAAATAATAATCTTAAAGTAGCGGCATTTGTAACAAGTCAAACAAAAGGTGCTTTTGGACCTTGGCCAGTAAATGATGGATTATGTACATTGGAAATGCATAGAGATTTACCTATTGATTTACAAGTTAGACATTTATATGCGACCGAAGTGGTTGATGATATCCTTGTCGCAAACTGTTATGCTAGTGAAGAAGAGCTGGCACTAATGGCACAAATTCATCCAGGTAAATTAACAATAAAAATTGAACTTCTCGATGAAGTTAGTGAAGTAGAGAAAGAAATTATTTTCAATTATCCACATTTTGTACGTGGGGATATGAGTGAATTTATGGCACGTAGTACAATGTGTCGAATCGATTACAAAGATGCAAGCATAACTCCAAAGACAACACCAGCCGTATTACACCGCGGGGATGTATGTATCCTAAACGAAAAATATGGACGATACAAAGGTGAACTCCATATAATTCTAAAAGATATGCCTAATGAAGGTAACATCAATTTAGTTGGGAAAGTTTTAGAAAAAGAAATGATAATGTTAGAATTCATACAACCATGGAAGCCATTTGCTTTAATCAAGTAGCAAATAGGCTTTTTGCTATTTAAAATTGATTTAAAATAAGATATTATTATCGATATAGAAAGGGGTAACTATGGGAATTCCAATATATCAACAAATCATGGACACAATCCGTGATGAAATAAAAGATCAAGAACCCAACACGCCTATTCTATCTGAAAGAGAGTTGGAAAAGAAATACAACGCAAGCCGTATGACGGTTAGAAAAGCAATCGACTTGCTGGTGGAAGAGGGATACTTATATCGCGAACAAAATATTGGTACATTTGTTGCGGATAGTAAACTACATAAAAAAAGTACACAAAAGAAAGTATTAGATTCTTTTAATACAAATTTGGATTACAAAATTATTTATTTCGATGTCAAAGATGAAAACAGAGAAGTGGCACAAAAACTTGAGATTAGTACTCATGACCAATATGTGCGTATCGTGCGATTGAACTTAAAAGAAGGGCATCCACAAAGTTTAGATCAAATTTATATTGTTCGTATCATGATTGATGATTCAGTCATGCATAATATTTTGAATATCTTAGAGTTTAGTGCTAAGGTCGAAACGGGTTCAGTAAATCAAGTATTCAAACCAATGATAGTACCTGTTAAGTTTGCAAATCTAATGAATGTTAAAATTAATACTCCAATTATTTGTGTTGAAAGTAAAGTAAATACAAAAAATGGGCGTGTTTATGCTTACATTGAATCTTATTTAAACCCGAATGAAAAAAGTATAGAATTAACCTTATAAGAAGATGATTATCTTCTTTTTTTTCTGCTTCTTTTAGTTTATAATGTCATGAATGACTATGGGGGTAGGATATGTTTAGCAAGAAGGATTTACAAAGATTAATTATTCCATTAATCTTTGAACAAATATTAGCAGTATTCATGGGGATGGCAGATACCGTCATGGTAGCTTCATGTTCAGAAGCAGCTGTATCAGGGGTTTCATTAATTGATGGAGTAAACTTATTGTTACTACAAGTCTTTGCAGCATTAGCAACAGGTGGATCTATTGTAGTTAGTCAATATCTTGGGAAAAGAGATATTCAAAATGCTAAAAATAGTTCTAAGCAGTTAGTTTTCGCAACAGTAATTATAGCGATTATTATTTCGTTAGTTTGTATTGTCTTTAGAATACAAATCATATCAACAATTTTTGGAAATCTCGATCCAGAAGTTTTTGCGAGTGCTAAAACATATTTCTTGATTACTGCTATGGGATATCCGTTCATATCGTTATTTAATGCGGGAGCAGCTTTGTTTAGGGCGATAGGGAACGCGAAGTTATCACTTAAATGTTCACTTATGATGAACGGGCTAAATGTAATTGGTAATGCGATTTTAATTTATGGATTCAATATGGGTGTTGCAGGAGCTGCTATTGCGACGACTACTTCTAATGTCTTGGGAGCATTTTTTATGATGTATATGATTACTCATCAAGATACCGAGGTTCGCATTGATTCCTTCCGTCACTATCGATTTGATTTTAAAACAACAGAAAAAATATTTGTTGTAGGAATACCTTCGGGTCTAGAGAATGGTATCTTCCAAATAGGCAAATTACTTACAGCTAGTCTCATAGCTTCTTTTGGAACAGTTTCAATAACAGCAAATGCAATTGGAAATAATATTTCTAACTTAGCTTGTATACCAGAAATGGCAATTGGCTTGGCAATGATTACAGTAGTTGGTCGTTGTGTTGGTGCCAAAGAATATGAACAAGCACGATATTATACAAAATATCTTATGAAAATAGCATTTATTGGCATGTTGATTGTCAATGTGGGAATACTTTGTCTCTCTAGCAACATATTGTCAATTTATAATTTATCGCCTGAGACATTTCAACTAGCTATGAAAATTGTTATTATATATTGTGTTAGTGCAATTTTCCTCATTGTTCCAGCATTTGGATTACCCAATGCTTTAAGAGCAGCAGGAGATGTGAAATATACCATGATTACTTCAGTGATTGTTATGTGGTCTTGCCGTATTGGTTTAAGCTATTTATTTAGTTTAACTTTTGGTTTAGGGCTTGTTGGAGTATGGTTGGCAATGATTTGTGACTGGGTTGTAAGATCTATTTTCTTCGTCACTAGATTTAAAGGAAAACGCTGGTTAACCAAAGCAGTTATATAAAAAATGTAAAAATATACCTAGAAAACCGCCATCTATACCTAACCTCGCTTAAACTTTAATACATTATGGTAATATGTTCATGCATGTAGTAAAGGATGATAGTATGAGAAGATTTTTATTATGCGATGATAGTGCGGAGTTCAATGCTTTGTTTGTTGAAAGAATAACTCGACTTTATCCTGGTGAGGTAAATATTGAGATAGTATTAAAACCACAAGAGTATATTGGGGAATATGATTTTGATGCTTATTTTTTGGATATAGAGATGCCTAAAATGAATGGATTTACTTTTGCAGAAAATATTATTAAAAAACATAAATATGCTCTAATTATTTTTGTTACAGGACAAAGTCATTTAGTGTATGAAGCATTTGATGTGCACCCTTATGATTTTATTGTGAAAGATACTTCAGATGAGAGGTTACAAAAAAAGCTAGAGCATCTAGAAGCTACTCTAGTTGAAAGAAATACAGCGATAACAGTCAAAAAAGCGGGTGTGTTAATTCGTGTATTGTTGGATGAGATTATTTATATGCAGAAAATTCATAATGATCTTTATATAAAAACAAGAAGTCAAGAATACAATGTACGCACATCAATAAAAGAAATAAGTAAAATTCTGCCCAAAAGTTTCTTTAAAGTAGATTCAGCAACAATTGTTAATTTGAAATATGTTAAGCAATATGAAAAAGGATATGTCGTTTTAGAAACAGATGAAAAATTAACACTGAATGTACGAGGAAGAAAAGGTTTCAGAGATGCTTTTTTACAATATCGTGATTTCTAGAAAAGACGGAATATGCAATGCACAGAATAGTTTATATTATTCTTAGTCTAATAGAGACTTTTACTATTTCGATAATGTGTATATGCAGTCTAAATTTAAAGAAAGAAATAAGTAAAATATTATTAATTTTTTGCTTAGGTATATTACTTTTTACGGAAGTCAATTTATTGAAAATTGTTTTTCTTAATCATGGCCACACTTTTTATTTTCTGATGGGTACAATGATTGCTTTCTTTAAAATTTTTTCTAAAAACACAAACGCTGAGATATTTCTATTTTCTGTATTGCCTTTTACAATAGCTAGTTTTGTAAACTATATGTCAATTTTTTTAGTTTCTCTATCGATAAATAAAGAAACTTATGAAGTTTTTTTCAGTCATAATTATTTGGATGCTGTTTTATTTTTAAGTAAGTTACTTTTTGTTTTAGTAGCATTTTTTATTATTCATGAAAAAAGGAAAGTAAGTGTTTTTGATCAAACACAGATAATATTTTTAACAATATTAATGATTTTGTCTAACGAAGTATTTATCTATCTTGAACCTGCTATTTATTTTGGGACATTTAATACAAGGGCAATGTTTATGGTGATGATTTTAGTAGTTGCCATGTGTATTGTTATTTTAATTATGGCTTACAAAGGGCAATTAGAATATCAAGAGAAAATTCAAAAATCATCTATCTACGAACAAATGGATCAATTAGACTATAAATACCAAGAGATAAAGGAAAAAGAAGAAATACTTGCTGAAATTAGACATGATATAAAGAATAAAAATGCGATATTACGTGAGTACATTATCCAAGATAATTTAGATTTAGCATTAAAGTTTTTGGATAATGAACAAGAACTTACTAAGAAATCAATAACTGTTATACAAACAGGTAATCGAATAATAGACAGTGTTATTAATAGTAAAATGGCAAGAGCACATAGTGTAGCTATTCAAATAGAATTGGCAATAAAGCGTATAGATATCTTGGATGAAATGGCTTTTGATATTGCAATTATCTTATCTAATATTTTAGATAATGCTATTGAAAATATTTATCAAAATGATCGGCGGATTTCTATTAAAATAAGACAAACGAAATATTTCTTGGATGTTATTGTAGTTAATACAACGGGCATCAATGTTTTGAAGAAGAATCCAATGTTATTTACTACGAAAATGGATAAGAATGATCACGGTATTGGAATTAGAAGTGTAAGAAGATATGTTTCTAAATTGAATGGAACAATTCACTTCTCACAAGAAGGGCATGAATTTAAAAGTTGGGTGAGTGTTCCATGTGAGAACATACTTGATTGATGAGACTTGTAATATATATCAAACAACAGTAGAATGACTTTATAGAAAATGAGTCTACTGGGAGAATTATGGACAGAAAACTAGTTAAGAATTACATATTTAGTGTCCTTTATCAATTGCTAAGTATAGTAATGCCAATCATCACAATTCCATATACTACTCGAGTATTAGGATTGAAGTTATTATCAATAAATGCAGCTACATCTGCAATTATTCAAATATTTGTTTCATTTGGTTTATTGGGTGTTGCGATTTATGGTAATCGCGAGATTGCAAAAGTAAGAGATAATAAAAAAGAATGTTCGAAGACATTCCTAGAAATATTCACAATGCAATGTTTGAGTATGTTATTGTCGATAATTGCATTCATTATTTATGCGATTGTTGTTGGCGATAAGTATATGAACATTCTTCTAATACAATCGATTACTCTACTATCAGTTTCACTTGATATTACTTGGTTCTTCTATGGGGTAGAAGACTTTAAAAAAGTAAGTATTCGTAATATGCTTGTAAAAGTAGTAGGGGTTATGTTGATCTTTGGATTTGTGAAAGGTCCCAATGATTTACCTCTATTTGTTTTTCTAAATGTGACCGTTGGTATTTGTGGACAATTAGTGATGTGGGCACAAATTCATCAATACATTAGTTTTACAAAGTTTACTTTGAAGGATGTTCTTGTTCATGTTAAACCAAATCTTGCGTTATTTGTACCACAAATCGCCATAACTATTTATTCTGTTTTAGATATCATGATGTTAAGAATTTTGTATTCTGGTGGGATTGATCAAGTAGGGCTGTATGAACAAACGCAGAAATTTATTAAAATGTTTTTGTTCTTTATCACATCTATTGGATCAGTTATGCTGCCTAGAGTTACCAACACTTTCCACAAAGGAGATTTAGAAGGCGTTCAAAAATATCTTAGTAAAACAATTCATCTTTCCTTATATTTATCATTACCAATGATTTTTGGTATTTGTGGTATGATTCAAAAATTTGTAGAATGGTTTTTTACAAACAAAGATTATGCACCAGTAGGACTATTAATTCAATTAATGTCACCAATCATTTTGTTCATAGCACTTAGTAATGTATTTGGTACACAATACTTAGTGCCAACAGGTAAAACAAAATTTTACACGATTTCAGTTGTTTCTGGAGCGATAATTAACTTTTGTGTAAATCTAATTGCAATTCCTAGATTAGGTGCCATAGGAGCTATTATTGGGTCTATTTGTGCAGAATTATCAGTTACAATAATTCAATTCATATATACTAGAAAAGATATTAAAGTTAGACTTAAAATGACAGAAGTCCTATCTATTATAGTTGCTTCAAGTATTATGTTTGTTGTAGTTGTTGGTGTAGGAACATTATTAAAATCAAGCTTCTTAACTTCCTTAATACAAATTGGATTGGGTGGAATAACTTATCTTATCTGCTTACTCGTTATTCGACCACCATTTGTTAGGGAAATGACTAAACAAATTAAAGAAAGAAAATTTTTATCTTAGATTTTAAAAATCCAATCTTCACTATTAACTACATGACATTCAATTGGCGTGTAGTTATTTATTTTGGAAACAATATGATAACCAAGTAAAGGTTTAAATACAGCAAAGTCCGTAATCAAATCATGGTGTTTTCTTAATTCTAAGTATTTAGTAAGACTTTCATCATATTTATAGATAACACCAACGATTGTATTTTGAGTAGTATCCCAATATAGTTTACAACCATTTTCTAAAATCATTTTTTCTTGAATTTCTTTTAATTCATCATGCTCACTTTGTGGTAGAGGATGAGTTAATGCTACTTCTTTAGCATCATTTAAAACACATTCTGTAAAAGCGAAAGTCATGCCTAAATAGTAAGAGTGTTGATCGTATTTCATAGTATCTCCTTTAATGTTTTTTAATTTCTATATATATTATATTAATTTGAAGAAGTCTTGCATAGATACAGTAGAATATTATGGGAAAGGATAAGAGAAAATATGAAAAAGTATGGATATATTCGTGTAAGTTCTAAAGATCAAAAAGAAGATAGACAACTATTAGCGATGGAAGAATTAAAAATAGTCAAAAAGAATATTTTTATAGATAAACAAACTGGAAAGAATTTTAATCGTCCTGCATATAAAAAATTGATGCGAACAATTCGTGAAGGTGACATTATTTTTGTGCTAAGTATTGATCGTTTAGGAAGAAACTATGAAGAAATATTACATCAGTGGAGAATGATTACAAAGGATAAGAAAGTAGATATTGTCGTACTTGATATGCCTCTATTGGATACTCGCGAGCGAGAAAAAGGTTTAACTGGAATCTTTATATCAGATTTAGTTCTGCAAATACTTTCCTATGTTGCGGAAACCGAGAGAAACAACATTAAAAAAAGACAAGCTGAAGGTATAGCTGCAGCAAGAATTAAAGGAGTTCACTTAGGGAGACCAAAAAAAGATATAAATCCAGAATTTAAACGTGTTTATGCGTTGTGGAAGAAAAGAATTATTAGTGGTAGACAAGCCGCAAAAGAATTAAATATTTCACCATCAACTTTTTATAATTGGATTGAAAGAGAAGCTATATGAAAAAAAAGGTAGACCTTTATTCTCGACAGTACAATGTCTTATCATCACACGGTTTAGGATAATAATTCATTTAATTTGGGATAATCATACGGGTTTGTCTCTTTACTTTATTCTAATGAATGTGATTGCAAAAGTCTACGTTTTCAATCATTTGACAGTTAAGTAGTTGCGTTAAAGAGGGAGATGGATTATAGAGATGACTAATTTACATTTGCTTGATTATCTAGCAGAAGAGTGTGGTTGTGAGTGTGTATCAGATTTAAAATTTTCATCTAGACTTAAAATTGAGTTAAAAAAATTATTAAAAGATGGAAATAAAGAATTTTCACTTACAAATTGGAATGATTTGATTAACTACTTAGAGAACACTGAAGAGAAATTTACTTCAATTGAAGAAGCTAAGGAATATGCAAAAAGAAATTTAATCTAAAAAAAATAGAACCTCGTTAATCGAGGTTCTATTTTATAGTCCACATTTTAATTGAGCATTACAATTGGTACATGTATTACATCCACCAATTTCTTCAACAATACCTTCTAAACAAATTGGACAGATATCACCAACTTCAATACCGATATTACGATCTTGACGGTCAGCTCTTAAATCTGTTTTCTTTTCTTCTTCTTGTTTCTTTTTAACATCGACTCCAAAGTCTTTAGTGATACTCATTTGATCCCAAGCAGTATCTTCATCATTTGTAAGACTTAGTACTTGAGAATCACGAGAACCATCTACATATACTGTTCCACCTTGAGCACCGCCATGGAATAATCTTTCATAGATTTGTTGTACTTGGCGAACAGAGAAACCACGTGGAGCATTAACTGTTTTAGATATAGAAGAATCAATCCAACGTTGAATTGCACATTGTGTGTCTGCATGTTCTTCAGGAGATAATTGCATAGCACTTACAAAGTAATCAGGTAAAGTATCACGACTGTATCCTGGATTCAATGCTAACCATTGATCAACAATTGCTGCATTTACTTCGATGAATTTTCCTAAACGTCCAGAACGGAAATAACTGAAACTGAAGTAAGGTTCTAATCCAGTTGATACACCAACCATTGTGCCAGTTGATCCGGTAGGAGCGATTGTTAATAAGTGTGAGTTACGAATACCGTATTTCACGATATCTTGACGAATGCTTTCATCCATTAATTTCATATATCCAGATTCAATAAAGTCTTCACCTTTAGTAAAGAATGGGAATGATCCTTTTTCTTTAGCTAGTTCAACTGAAGTACGGTATGCACTTTCAGAAATACATTTAAATACTTTATCAATAGTTTCAATTGATTCTGGTGAGCCATAACGTTTTCTAGCCCAAATTAATAAGTCGTGTAATCCCATGATTCCTAATCCAACACGTCTTTCACCTAAAGCTTGTTCTTTGTTTGCTTCAAGGAAGTAAGGTGTATTGTCAATTACATTGTCTTGCATACGTACAGTTAATGCAACTGAGTTTGCAAGTTCATCATAGAGGATTTCGCCTGTTTTCTTATCAACAAAGTTAGCAAGATTTACAGCTGCTAAATTACATACAGAATATGGGGCAAGTGGTTGTTCACCACAAGGGTTTGTTGCAACAACTTTTTGACCGTATGTTTTTGCGTTTGTCATATCGTTAGCATTATCAATGAAGAATATTCCAGGTTCTGCTGAGTATGTTGCACAGAAGCAAATTAAATCCCATAAATCTCTAGCTTTAAGTGTACGATACTTCTTAATAGGATAACCCATAGCTTCCCATTCGCGAGCATCACCAATTTCATGCCATTTTTCATCATATGCTTCTTTTTGTTCATCTGTATAATTTTGAAGATCTGGGAATCTTAAATCAAATGTTCCGTCTTCTTCAACGGCTTTCATGAATTCTTTAGTAATTGTTACTGAAATATTTGCACCTGTTAAGAATTCAGGGCTTTGTACATCTAAACTTCCACCATCAAGTAGAATTTCTCTAGCATGATCTTTAATATGTTCAGGGGTAGTTTTAGCTTCAACAAGACTTTCGTACATTTCTCTTTCAAGACGAGTAAGTGGCGTGAATTTAAGCTTGTTATGAGCTAGTTCACGAATTTGTTCATCTTTAGAGTTTTCTGTTAACCATTTTAATACTTTTGGATTTTGCATCTTTGAAATAATGAATTCAATAATATCAGGATGCCAGTCAGCAAGCATAATCATTTGTGCTCCACGACGACTTCCACCTTGTTCAACTAGATTAGTTAAGTTTGCAATATCATTCAACCAAGATACAGCACCGCTTGATTTACCACCAACACCTTTTGCAGGAGCTGATTTAGGGCGAAGGGTAGAACCATTTGTTCCAACACCACCACCACGACTCATGATTTCCATGACTTCTTTACGATGATCTGCAATACCACCACGACTATCCTTTACAAAAGGCATAACGAAGCAGTTAAAATATGTAACTTGAGTTCCGCTACCAGCACCATATAGGACACGTCCAGCAGGGATCGTATTTAAGTTTTTTAATTGTTCAAAGAAAAGTTGTCCGTATTTTTCACGTGTAGCTTCATCCTTTTCGGGTGTTGCTAAAGCATAACCAACACGTTTTGCAATTTGTTCATAGAAAATTTCTAGGGGCTTATCAATTTGAAAGAATGTACGTTTAACAATCCCTGTTTGAGATTCTTGTTCATCTTCAAGTGTGCCTCTGAATTCTTCTTCTATTTCAAGGGTTACTATTTCATGATCGTAATCTATAGCTTGTACGATTCCAACACCACGTGCTGGATATTTAGGATCTTCTTTAATAACTGTTAATACAATATCCCCTAAACCTAGAGACACTAAATCTCTATCTTTTTGAGAGTAGCGGTCAAGCATTACTAGACGAGACACCCCGCTGTGTACAGTATGAAAGTCATTTTCTATCTTAGTAAGATGAGGGAAATGTGTTTCAATATCCTTGTTTAATTTCTCGATTGTTTGTTTGCTATAGTTCATAATCATTCTCCTTCATTGATACGTTCGTTTATTAATTCTTTACAGCCGATTATAAACCAAAAGTCACTTAATCTATTAATATAACTTAGGATTTCTAAGGCTACAGGTTGTTCCTTATTCAATGTGAATAAACTTCTCTCCACACTTCGAACAGTTGTTCGAAGATGATTTAATGCCGCAGCTTTTTCGTTATGAAACGGATAAACAAAATGAAAATCTTCATCAATAGATTCTTGATTCATTTCAACTTCTAACCATTTTGTTCGTTCCTCTGTAAAAAGGTTACTTGAGTTATATCCGGTTATAATTGCACAAATGCAGTTTAAATCCTCTACAATATGTTGGCATGTAGAGGACAAAGAATCCCATTTCGAACTAATTAAAATACATTCAGCAATACAGGAATCTAATTCCCCTAATGCATTTATAAGGGTACTTGATTTGTCAACTCGACAACCATATGCACTAGTTGTGCCAGTATCGCCTAACTTTGTGGATACTTTCATGGTTGTACCCCCTTCTGCGTATTTAAATTATACGATAAAAATGTACTGTTTTGAAGTAGAAGTTTCATAAAATGGCACAATAATATAAATATTGAGGAACTTGTGAAATTGTTGTATCATTGAGTCAAAGTTGGGAGAATGAATGAATGAAATATTCAGTGATAATTGTGGCCGCTGGTAAGGGGACAAGAATGAATTTGGGCTATAATAAAGTCTATTATCGTGTTGATGGAAAAACAATTCTTGAACGCACGATGAAGGTTTTTGAGGAGGACAAACGTTGCAGTCAAATCATTATAGTGACAGAGGGTTTAGATTATAAACGGCAAACCAATCGATTTAGCGGTAAAATTGTGATTGTTGGTGGTGGAAAAACACGCCAAGAAAGCGTAGAAAATGGCTTGTTTGCAGTAAAAGAGGATATTGTGTTCGTTCATGATGGGGCTAGGCCTTATATCTCTAAAGAGTGTATTAATCGCTTATGCAAGAGTATGGAAACCAATGATGCAGCTTTATTAATGGTTTCAGCGAAAGATACAATTAAGTCTGTAAAAGATGGATATATTGAATATACACCATTGCGTGAATCACTCATGCATGCACAAACACCACAAGCATTTAAAACATCTTTATTATTAACATGTTATAAAAAAGCAAAACTTGATAATTTTGTAGGGACAGATGATGCTTCGTTAGTAGAAAAATATGGAAATACCCGAATTGCGGTTGTTGAAGGCGATTATAGAAATAAAAAAATTACTACAACTGAAGATTTAGATTAGGAAAATCAAAACTCTTTCTTATAAATAGGTAGAAGGAGTTTTTTTTATGAAATGTCCACGATGTTTGAATCAAGATAAAACTTATTTTTATAAAGGAAGTAAAGGGTGGCTATGTAGGCGGTGTATACAATTTAAACGACAATTAATAGAAGAAGAGAAAATAGAAATTAATGATGAGATTAATCAAGATTCTCACGAATATACCTTGAAATATCCCCTTACTAAAGCGCAAATTGTAATTTCTCATCAATGTCTTGCATCGCTTAAGCAAAAAAGAGATGTCTTTATTGATGCTATTTGTGGTGCTGGCAAAACAGAACTTGTCATTGAAAGCATCAGTTATTATTTGAAACATGGAAAACGGGTTGCGTTTGCGATAGCACGGCGACAAGTAGTTTTAGATTTAAAGAAACGATTAGAAAACATCTTTGTGAATGCCAAAGTAATTGCGGTATGTCAGGGATATACTAAGGATGTAGTGGGTGATTTAATACTATGCACCACACATCAACTTTATCGATACCCTAAAGCGTTCGATTTGTTGATTTTGGATGAACCCGATGCCTTTCCTTATAAAGGGAATGATGTACTTGCGGGTATTGTACAAACGAGTTGTAAAGGTGAGATGATATTTTTAACCGCTACACCAGATGATTACTTAAAAGAACGATTAAGACGCAAAAATATAACTCATTTGAAATTGAATAGAAGACCCCATAATTATGATTTACCAGTACCACGATTAAGGATTGCACCAACATGTATACTGCTATTATTTTTAATTAATTGGATTGTGAAAAATGAAAGATCAATGCTTGTATTTGTTCCAACAATTAAACTATCAAAGTATCTCTATGTCCTTTTGTCATCTATCGTTGGAGCGGAAGTATGCACAAGCAAAACAGTAAATAAAGATGAAATAATTCAAGCATTTAAAGACAAGAAATTTCAATGCTTAATTGCGACTACAATACTAGAAAGAGGAGTTACCATTGAAGGTATAGATGTCTGTGTTTTTTATGCGAATCATGGTGTATTTGATGAAGCGAGTTTAATTCAAATGAGTGGGCGTGTAGGGAGAAGTTTCAAGTATCCAACCGGTGATTGTTTATTTCTAAGTAATGCAAAATCCTCAATTGTTGATAAGTGTATTCGTATTTGTAAAGAGGCTAATTATTATGGATAAATGTCTGTTTTGCAATCAGTCGCTTGAACATGGCGCAACACTCATAGAAGTGCTCATTAATCATGATGTTTTATGTCCAATGTGTCGGCATGAACTTATACCAAATAAAAAGAAATTTATGATAAATAAGATTCAAGCTGAGGCACGTTATATTTATAATGACTTTTTTAGTTCGCTATTAGTTCAATATAAAGATTGTATGGATGAAGCACTAAAGTCGGTATTTTTATTTAATTACCGACTTATGTTTCATATTAAATACTGGGGATATACGCTTGTACCGATGCCGAGTTCTGATGATAAATTAAAAGAACGTGGATTTAATCATGTACTAGGGATGTTTGATTGGTGTAAGAATGAAAAATACTGTTGTTTAGAGAAAATAGGAAATCAAAAACAAGTAGTTTCAACTTCGCTACAACGGCAAGAAATGATTGGTAAGATTCGTTGTATAAAAGATGTTAGTCATATTAAAAAAATTCTATTAGTGGATGATGTATGTACAACAGGAAGCACATTAAAAGGGGCTTTAGAAGCTCTTTCATCTTTTGATGGACAGATTAAAATTTTTGTAGTTGCGACTCATCCGTTGAATCTAAAAAAGTTTGTTTAGAGATAACCAATTTTACAACATCACAATCGATTTGATTTACGAGTTTATTCACAATAATTTCAGTATTTCCAATAGCGAGATTTTGTATGTATCCATTGACATAATTCTCACCATTTTTCGAAAAATAAGCGACTAATATCTTTTTCTTCATTTCTTTTCTCCTTTTACGTTAAAACTAGCCTATTACTTTGAGTGAACTCTAAGTCAAGGATAAGTGAAGAAAAACTGAAACTTTCGTTGTTTATTTGTTTTAAGTCATTAAATAAGATATAATATACAATGCATAAAAATATGAATTTGGAGGAATTATGGCTAACTTTATTGATAAATTATTTAATGTAGAAAAGAAAAGAATTAAAGAGATTGAAAACAAGGTGCGTCCAGTAGAAGCACTTGCGGATAAATATGCTGCAATGAGCGATGAAGAGTTAAAAGGGCAAACCCCAATATTAAAAGAAAGACTAGCAAATGGTGAAACATTAGATGATATTTTACCAGAAGCTTTTGCGACTTGTAGAGAGGCTGCAAAACGTGTTATTGGAGAATATCCATACTTTGTTCAATTAATGGGAGCTGCTGTTATGCAAGGCGGCGATATCGCAGAAATGAGAACAGGTGAAGGTAAAACATTAACATCAGTTATGGCAGCATATCTAAATGCCCTTGAAGGTAAGGGTGTTCACGTAATTACAGTAAATGAATATTTAGCTGAACGTGATGCAAACTGGATGGGACAAATTCACCGTTTCTTAGGTTTAACTGTAGGGTTGAATTTACGTCAATTAACACCAATACAAAAACGTGCTGCGTATTTATGTGATATTACATATACAACAAATGCTGAAGCAGGATTTGATTATCTAAGAGATAACATGGTTACACGTGTAGAAGATCGTGTACTTCGTCCACTTAACTTTGCACTAGTTGATGAAGTTGACTCAATCTTAATTGATGAATCACGTACACCGTTAATTATTTCTGGTGGACAAAAACAAACTGCGAATCTTTATATCCAAGCAGACCATTTCGTAAAATCACTTAAAGAAGGTGAAGATTATGAAATTGATGTAAAAGCAAAAGCAATTACATTAACAGATGAAGGTGTTGCGAAAGCAGAAAAAGCCTTTAAAGTTAAAAACTTATATGAATTAGAACATACGCAAACTGTTCATCATATTTCACAAGCATTACGTGCAAACTATATCATGCATAATGATGTTGAATATGTAGTACAAGAAGATGAAATCGTAATTGTTGATCCAAATACGGGACGTTTAATGAAGGGACGTGCTTATTCAGATGGTTTACATCAAGCCATCGAAGCAAAAGAAGGCGTTACTATTAAACAAGAAACAACAACACTTGCGACTATTACTTATCAAAATTTCTTCCGTTTATACAATAAACTTGCAGGTATGACAGGTACTGCAAAAACAGAAGAAGAAGAATTCTTAAGTATTTATAACATGCGTGTTTACGAAATCCCTACAAATAGAGACGTTGCACGTATTGATTATCCAGATGCAGTCTTTGGAACAAAGAAAGCTAAATTTGAAGCCTTAATTGAAGAAGTAAGAGAATGTCATGAAAAAGGACAACCAGTCCTAGTAGGTACAATTGCCGTTGAAACATCTGAATTAATTTCAAAAATGTTGAAATCACGCAAGATTCCTCATGAAATTTTAAATGCGAAAAACCATGCACGTGAAGCTGAAATCATTCAATTTGCAGGTCGTAAAGGAGCAGTAACAATTGCGACAAACATGGCTGGTCGTGGTACCGATATTAAACTTGGTGAAGGTGTAAGAGAACTTGGTGGATTAGCTGTAATCGGCTCTGAACGCCATGAATCTCGTCGTATTGATAACCAATTACGTGGACGTTCTGGTCGTCAAGGTGATCCTGGATATTCAAGATTTTATGTATCAGTACAAGATGAATTGATGGTGCGTTTCGGTAGTGAGCGTATGGAAGGTTTATTCTCTCAACTGGGAGATGTTCCTATTGAATCAAAAGTAATTACTAAATCAATTGGTAATGCTCAAAAACGAGTTGAAGGTGTTAACTTCGATTCACGTAAAGCGTTATTAGAATATGATGATGTATTAAGACAACAACGTGAAATCATCTATGAACAAAGAAACTTTATTCTTGAAAATGAAGACGTTCATTCGATTGTAGAAGACATGTTTAAACGTGTTATTACAAATATTGTAAGCTCACATGTTGATCATACTGGAAAAGAAGAAAAAATAAACGTTGATGAAATCTTAATCAATCTTGAAAAGATGGGATTTAAAGAAAAATTAAACCCAAGTGATTTACAGGAAAAAAATATAGAAGAATTAGTAGAAATTTGTAGCCAACAAGCTTGGAAAGAATATGAAGAAAAGATTCAACAAATCCGTGAACAAATTCTTCCAATTGAAAAAACAATGGTATTAAAAGTTATTGACCGTGCATGGATTAATCATATTGATATCATGAGTAAACTACGTGATGGTATTGGTTTGCGTTCATATGCACAATCAAATCCACTTCAAGCGTATGTGCAAGAAGGATATGAAATGTTCGAAGATATGATGAACCGTATTTCCCAAGAAATAGTTGCGTTCTGCTTAAATGTAAGAATTGTAATTGAGGAGCGTAAAAAATAATGGAATTATACGAAATCACACAAAGCCTAGAAACTTCAAAAGAGAAGTTAATTCAGCTAGGCGACTCTCTTTGACTTACCTAGTAAAAGAGAACTAATAAGTAAAAATGAAGAATTGATGCAAGACGAAAATTTTTGGAGTGATCCAAAACGTGCGCAAACAATTATTCAAGAAACCAATGCAACGAAAGATTTAATAGCTCAATATGAGAAATTGAATGTTCAACATAGTAATCTTCATGAAACAGTAGAAGAAATGAAGAAAACATTTGATGAAGAACTGATGATGGTTGTCGAAGAAGAATATGAAGAATTCATTAAGGATTTTGAAAACTTCGAAATTAAGATTTTACTAAGTCATCCCTATGATAAAAATAATGCAATTTTGGAATTACATCCAGGAGCAGGTGGAACAGAGTCGCAAGACTGGGCTCAAATGTTGTATCGTATGTATTGTCGATGGGCTGAAGATAAAGGCTATAAAGTAACAGTACTTGATTATCAAGATGGTGATGAAGCTGGAATGAAGTCATGTAGTATCTTAATTGAAGGATACATGGTGTATGGTTATCTTAAAGCTGAAAAAGGTGTTCATCGTTTAGTACGTATATCACCATTTGATTCATCGGGAAGAAGGCATACTTCATTTGCTTCGGTAGATATTATGCCCCAATTCAATGATGAAATTGAGATTACAATAGAAGAAAAAGATTTAGATATCACAACAATGCGTGCAAGTGGTGCTGGTGGACAACATGTCAATAAAACTGACTCAGCCGTTCGCATGGTGCATAAACCTACAGGTATTATGGTAACTTGTCAAACTGAAAGAAGCCAAATACAAAATCGTGAGCATTGTTTGAATATGTTGAAATCCAAACTATATCAACGCATGATTGAAGAACAAGAAGCTAAAGTAAGTGCGTTAAAAGGTGAACAAAAAGCGATTGAATGGGGATCACAAATTCGCTCATATGTGTTCTGTCCATATACACTAGTAAAAGATCATCGTACTAATTGTGAAGAAGGTAATGTTCAAGCAGTTATGGATGGTAAACTAGATGAATTTATTTTTAGTTATTTAAAGAGCCAAATACAATAAAGCACTTTTCATAAGAAGTGCTTTTTTTCAAAAAGTTGGGTACAATAAAGAAAAGGAGATCAACGATGAGAGATACTGAAAAAGTATTAAAGCAGCTTGAAAAATTCATCAAGGACAAAAAGATAGACTCTGATGAGGAGTATGAAGCAGCTGTTCAAGAGTTTATGAAATTGCATAATTTAGGAACACCAATTGTTGAAGAAACTTTAGAAACAAGGTCAGATTATCTTTTTGAACAAGCACTTGAAGCAGATAATGAAAAAGATGCTTTGAAATTGGTCCATGAAGCATTAAGAGAAAATCCCAACAACTGTGATGCAAAGATATTTTTAGCAGAGATTGCGGCAAATAATGGTGAAGTACTAGAAGAAGATATAATAAGAATCATTAAAGAAGAACAAGCAAGATTAGTAAAAGAAGATATTTATAAGGAAGAAAACTTTGGCTATTTTTATGATATTGTAGAGACTCGTTCTTATATACGAGCGAAAGTTTCTTTAATTGAAATATATTTAAGTAAAGGTCGTTATCAATTAGCACGGCATGAAATGGAAGAAGTTTTGAAGTTGAATGATCATGATAATATGGGTGTGCGTTATCGCCTTTTATCAATTTACTGTTTTCTAGAAAAAAAAGGTAAAATAAATGCGTTACTCGATAAATACCCAGAAGGTTCGCTTTTGACATGGTTACCTTTATCGGTATATTACTATAAAACAAAGAATTACTTTTTGTTGGATGAAACATTGAATAAAATGTATGAATATAATAAAAATATTCTAAAGGTAATTCATGGAGCTACAGAGGCTAATAGTTTCGATATGCTGGAAAATTCCTTTGGTGCATATCAACCAGGAGATATGAATGAGGCAATGATGGTAGTTGAAGGTAACTTATATTTAATTGCCGCAACAACCGGATATATCATTTATTTGACGAATTGGAAACCTAGTATAAAAAATAAAGTGAGTTAAATGTATACATAATAAAAGAGCACTTCAATTGAAGTGCTTTCTTTGTATATACATTATTTAGCAGTTTGCAGACGATAACTATATAGGTCACTATTATAGCAAGTTTCGATATACTCAAATGGTATTTCTTCATTATCCATTGAACAATGAGTAATGTGACAAACTTTTAAAAGAGCTACATCATCAATTTTAAGTAGTTCTTTTTGTTGTCGAGATGGGGTAATTGCTTTTATTTCCCAGGTTAAACTAGAACTTTTGATTCCGATACTTTTTAAATACTCATAAAAAGATATATCTAAAGATGAGATATCAATCGCAGGAATAATTTTAGCGGATACATAGGTATAACTAATTGCGATAGGAATGCTATTTCCTGTTCGAAGTCGTACAAAGTAATGGATAAAATCATTTTCAGATAAATGCAATTTCTTCATAATATCAGGAAGTTTACTGGCTTGAATGACTTCATAACTAATGAGTTTTGATCCAGGGGTCATTCCAATTGAGCGCATATCTTCTGAGAAACTGCTATGGGTATAAATACTTTTTGCCAAATGTGGTGCTGTAACAAAACTACCTTTTCCAGGAATTCTTTCGATATAGCCAAGTTCTACTAAATGACCGATTGCTTTGTTTACAGTCATTCTTGAGAAGTTAAACTGCTTACATAACTGTTCTTCAGTCATGATTTGATCGCCAACCTTTAGGTTGTTTTTCTCAATTTCATTTTTAATATAATCCTCAATTTGACGGTACTTGCTACTTTGGTTTGCCATATTATGTTTCACCACCTTCTTTAATTCTAAAAGATTACTATCTACAAAGCAAGCATTTGACAAAAAAGTATATACAAATTTTTAATTATATATATAATGTATTAAAAAGATATTGACAATTGTATATACAAAGTAGTAGATTATGTATATACAAAATAAAAGGGGTAGAAAATGGTTAAAGCAATACTGTTTGATATGGATGGGACCTTACTTGATACAGAAGGTATTTGGAACAAAGCTTGGACAGCAGTGGAAGAGAAATATGGCTTTATGTTTGATCCAAAAGTTAAAGATTCATTTATTGGTATGCCAAAACAAAAGATGCTAGAAATCAAAGATTCTATCATTCCTAGTCATTTAGATTATGATGAAATACAAAATTTCAGGGTTGAGTTCTTTCGTGAATATACCGCAAACAATCCAATTGGTGTTAAGCAAGGGGCATTTGAATGCTTGAACTACCTTAAGGAAAAGGGAATTAAAGCAATTGTTTGTACAAGTACCTATGAAGAGCGTGCTATACCTTGGCTCAAAGATGCAGGACTTTATGAGTATTTCGATGACATTGTAACGGGAGATATTGTTAAAGTGGGTAAACCTAATCCTGAAATCTATGAAATTACAATGAATAAGAATAATCTTCATGCCGATGAATGCATGGCAGTAGAAGATACAACAGTAGGAGTACTTGCAGCAACAGGAGCAAATTTAAGAACATTCTATATAAAAGACATCCTAGATATTAGTGATGAGGCTTATGGAAGAATCCATAAACAACTTAATAATCTAGAAGAAATAATCAAAGAAATAGGAGGGGATGAAAATGAATAAACCAAGTTTACTGGGATATATCAATGAACAAGGTGAAGTACTAAGATATACATTTAGTCAAAGAGCATTGTATTGTAATCCATTAATTGAAGTGTTCAAAAAGAATTCAATCAGAAAAATTTATTTAATTGGATCTGGGACAAGTTATAATGCATCAATCGCAATAAAAACATATTTTGAAAAATTCTTAGCAGTTGAAGTAGAGGTTGTAATACCAACAATATTTACAAATTATGTAACAATCAATAACAATCAATTATACGCAAAAGAAAATATTTTAGTCATCGGTATCTCGCAATCTGGAACAAGTTATTCAACAGTAAATGCAATGAAGAAAGCAAAGAGTGAAGGATACACAACAATTGCATTAACTGAAAATGAAGAAAGCTTAATTACGAAAGAAGTTGATCAAGTATTAAAGTTATGTGTTGGGAAAGAATTAATACCTGTTGAAACAAAAGGGTATACAACAACGTTATTAACTGGATATTGTTGGGCACTTGAACTTGCTTATTCACTTGAACGAATGAATAAAGAGGATTATCAAACACGTGTTCAAAAAATTGAAAAGATGTTGAATAATTTCGAAAAATATTTAGATGAAGTTAATGTATGGTATCAAAAAAATAGTGAAGAATTAATTCAAATGGAACATGGTCATGTAGCTGCGTATGGTTCAAATACATGTACTGCAATAGAAGCAGAACTAAAAATATATGAGACATTTAAGCGACCAATTCATGCCTATGAACTTGAAGAGTTAATTCACGGACCACAAATGGCATTCAATAATAAAACCTTTGTTTATATAGTGGCATCGAATGAAAAAGAAATTGAGAGAATACCACTCTTTCAAAACTGGTTTAAAGAGAATGAAGTTACAGAGCACTTATTTATTATCACAACTGAAGATATAGCGTTATCTGAAAAAGATTTGAAATTCAATACGGAAGTATTTAATGAGTTAAGTCAACTTGTGTTTACATTACCTTTCCAAATTATTGCGGCAAAGAATAGTGAAAGAGTTGGCTATGATACAAGTGTTAGACCACTAAGAAGAAAAGCATTTGCACACGAGTATAAGGAGTAAAGAGATGAACTATTTTGTAATCGCAACCCATTCAACATATGCAGAAGGTTTATACAATGCAATCAAGTTTTTCAAAAGTGATTGTGACAACGTAAGATATATCAATGCCTATGTAGAAGATCAAGAATTTGAAAAATGCTTCAGAAATACGATTGAGGATATCAAACAAGAAAATTTAATTGTGCTTACTGATATGGCAGGAGGAAGTGTTAATCAGGTAGTTACAAATATTTCACAAGAATACAATTACAAAATTGTGACAGGAGTAAATTTACCTTTACTTCTAGAGTTAATGTTTAATCCAAATGATTTAACGATTGAAGATCTTCGTATGAGTGTAGAAAATGCGAAGGAACAATTAATGGTGATTGAAGAGTTTAAAGATGATGAATCATCAGATGAACTTTAATAAAAAGAAAGGAGGAAAATTATGATTTTAATGGTAAGAGCAGATGACCGACTTATTCATGGAATGGTAGCGGTATCGTGGACATCACATCTTAAACCAGAAACTATTTTGGTGGCTAATGATGGTGTGGCGGCAGATTCATTTAAATTAATGACAATGAAAATGGCAAAACCAGCAGGTGTTAATCTAGTTATCAAATCGAAAGATGATTCAATTAAGGCTTTAAATAATCCAATAAACGATAGAAAGAAAATTTTCTTAGTAACAGAAACAGTAGAAGATGCCCTCTATATTTATGAAAGAGTAGAAGGCAAATTCAAAAGTTTAAATGTTGGAACTGCTGGTGTTAACAAGAAACCAGGAGAGCAATATTATCCAACATTACCTCAAGTATTCATGACCGTTGAAGAATTTGAATCTGCAAAGAAAATGGCAAATGAGGGTGTAGAAATATTTGCCCAAATTACGCCAACAAGAGAACGCATGGATTTTAAGGATATTGAGAAAATTTTTAATACACATAAATAAAAGAAAGAAGAGGGAGAATTTATGTTACAAGGATTTTTAGTAGCAGCAGTTTCAGCACTAATTTATCTTGAGAGTCGTATTGGTGGTCAACATATGCTTGATCGTCCAATCATTATCGGACCAGTTGTTGGTTTGATTATGGGTGACTTCCAAGCAGGTTTATTCATTGGGGGACAATTAGAATTAGTATGGATGGGTTTAGTAGGAATTGGAACTTCAACGCCACCAGATGTTGTTGTTGGATCAGCATTAGCAACAGCATTAGCGATTAAAACAGGTGCAACTTACGAAACAACTTTAGCACTTGCAATTCCAATTGCATTATTAGCACAATTAGTATCAATTGGTGTTTGTATTTTAAATACTGCATTTGCACATAGAGCCGATGCTTGTGCAGATAAAGCTGATTATCGAGGTGTAGAAGTTTCTAACTGGTTAGGAACTGGCTTATACTTTATTTCTAAATTTGCAATGATTTTTCTTGGTTTCTTAATTGGTGGTGATGTAATTACAGGATTTGTAAACATGATACCAGAAGTAATTAAATTAGGATTAGCTCAATCAGGAAACTTATTACCTGCATTAGGGGTAGCTATGTTAATTCAATTAACATTTGATAAAAAATTTGGAGCATTCTTATTCTTAGGATTTGCACTTGTGGCATTCTTAAATATCAGTACAATTGGAGCAGCTTTCATTGGTGTAATTGCAGCCTATGTATATTACCAATTAGCTGGCAACAATCGTTCAAATACACCATTAATAAGTGATGAAAGTGAGGAACTATAAAATGACAGTCGCAAAGAAATTATCAAAGAAAACATTAAGTAGAGTATTCAACCGTCACTATCAATTGCTTGGTTGTTTCAACTATGAACGTCAAATGTCTACAGGTTATTCATGGACAATGATGCCTGCGATGAGAGAATTATATGGTGATAATCCCGAAAAAATGAAAGAAGGAGTTAAACGTCACCTTGAATTCTTCAACTGTGCTACAACACCTTCACCATTCATCATTGGTATTACTTGTGCAATGGAAGAACAATATGCTAGTGCTGAAGAAGGTACCTTTGATCCAACATCAATCAACTCAGTTAAAGCAGCATTAATGGGGCCTCTTGCAGGTATTGGTGATAGCTTTTTCTGGGGAACATTCCGTGTTATGGGAGTTGGTATTGGAGCACCGCTAGCGGTTGCGGGTAATGTGCTTGGACCAATTCTATATTTCTTAATCAATGTTATTCCATCAGAAATCGTACGTCGTTATGGCTTCAAAATTGGTTATGAGGGTGGATCAGGCTTCTTAACTAAGATTTCTCAAGATGGAACTTTAGATAAACTTACAGAAGCAGCACGTATTATGGGTCTTGTCGTAATTGGTGCAATGATTGCGTCAATGGTTAAAGTAAATATTATTTCTGTTATCAACATTAATGGTGCAGAAGTTATATTACAAGATATGATTAATGCAATTTGTCCTAAACTATTACCATTGTTGTTAACATTTGGTTGTTATGGATTGTTACAAAAGAAAGTTTCAGGAACTACGATTATGCTTGGCTTACTTGTGCTTGGTGTTATCGGGGTTTGGATTGGATTACTTTAATAGTTAAGAAAGCAGAGGGAAGATTTTATGAATAAAAATGAGATTATTGAAAGTTTAAAAGATGGATTAATTGTATCTTGTCAAGCAGTTCCAGGAGAACCTCACTACATGGAAGGTATCACTGTTAAATTTGCAGAATGCGCAGATTGGGCCGGTGCTGCAGGATTAAGAGTTAATTCACCAGAAGATATCAAAGCGATAAAAGAAAAAGTAAATTTACCAATTGTAGGTATTTGGAAAATTGATCGTAACATTAAAGATGTTTACTTAACACCAAATCTTGATGCTGCAAAAGCAGTATGGGAAGCAGGTGCAGAAATTATCGCAGTACAAGCTACTAATCACTTACGTGATGATGGAAAACTTTCATATGAAACCATTAAAGAAATCAAAGAAAATCTTCCCGATGCTTTGATATTCGCAGATATCGCAACAGCTGAAGATGCGAAAATTGCAGCAAGCTATGGTGCTGATTTTGTAGCACCAACTTTAGCGGGCTATACAAAAGCAGGACACTTCAATAAAGTAGAAATTAAAGATACTCCTGATTTTAATTTGTTAAGAGATATTGTGGATGCAGTAAAAGGTACAACGACAAAAGTCATTATGGAAGGTAAAGTCTCAACACCGGAGATTGCAGTTCAATGTTTATACATGGGTGCACATGCAGTTGTAGTTGGTAATGCTATAACACGCCCACACATAACTGCTAAACGATTTGTGAGAACACTAAACCGTTTCCATGGAGAATAACGTAGGTATATTAGTACTCGTCGTTGTTGGTTGTATTGGAGGTAGTGTCATTTATAAAAAATGGATTACAGATGATACATTAAAAAAGCTCTACAAATTTAAAATGGAGAGAAATACCGAAGAATTTATAAAGTTATTGAACTCTCCCTATTTAAAATTTAATTTTTCAAAGTTTACATTGTATTGGATGCAACTTGGTTATTTCTTAGACTATAAAATGACAAAAGAAGTTGAAGAAACATTTCGTCAACACGATGCTATTAAAATGACAAGTGATGAACAAGCCACGGTATATTTTAGAATGTATACATATTACATTGAAATAAATCAAATACAAAAAGCAGAAGCACTATACAATGTTTTGAATGATTGTATTCAGTCAAGTAAAGATTCGAAAATCAATGCACTTGAAAAAGAAGTGAATCAATTGAAAATAGTTTACTGTGATAAAGATAGTACACAAATTGAAAAAATAAAAGAGGACATAGAATCTTGTGTTGATGATGAATTAAAATCAGTAGGATATTTTAGGATTGCTAAACTTTACCACTATCAAGGAAGTGAAGCAGAGGTAAATAATTATCTACAACTTGCCATCGATAAAACAAGAATTGAAGTAAATAAAGAATCATTAGAAGCGATGAAGAAAGACCATAAAAAACTCGACTAATATGAACAAGGTAGAACAAATATTCTTATTTTATAAAAATAAAATTGAACAAAGTGAATTTGAACTAAATTCCAAATTGCCTTCGAAAGAAGAAATTGCGAGAAAGTTCAACGCTGATGAAAAAGATGTATATTCTAGTTTAATGAAGTTAATGAAAATAGGATATATCAAAGAAAACAAGAAGAATTTCTTGGTTGTCTTTAAACGCGTTTTTAAAAAGATAGATAGAGTAGAAAGCTTTACAAATGAAGTCTTATCAACAGGACAAATTCCAGGATCACTAATTCTAGAATATCATTTATTTAGAGCTATTACACTACCTGTGTTACAAGAAAAAATGAGATTAAACGACAATGATTTAGTTCATTATATGGTAAGAGTAAGAACAATTAATGATTTACCAGTTGCCATAGCATACAGTTATATATCACCAAAATATTTAAAGTCAGTAAATATTGAAACAATGAATAAATCTATTTATGAGACATTGATAGATTATGGAGCCATTCTCACAAAAGTTCAAGGTGAAATGACTGCACATATACCAACTGAAGAACAAGAAGAAAATTTGAAAATTAAGAATGAAGCATTATTGAAAGATTCCACCTATTTATATGATCAAGAAGATTGTGTCATAGAATATGATGAGGTCTATTATGTAAGTTCTAGATATGGATATTTTTATACATCTGTATAATTGTGGAGGAAAAGAAATGAATAGCATAAATTTTGATATGTATGAATACATTGTCGAATCAAAAGACGCAGTAAGAAATATTGTAGAAAACCAAGAAGAAATTTTGGGTGAGGCTGTTGAATATTGTGGTAGTAACATTGAGCAAATCTATATTGTTGGTTCTGGAACAAGTTATCATTCAGCAGTAGCAGCGAGAAATGTTTTAGAAAAAACATTGAAGAAAAAAGTGTTTGCGGTTTATCCGATGGCATTTAAAGACAATGAATTAATTACAAACAAGAATACCGTTGTGATTGGAATTTCGCATGCAGGCAGAAGTTCAAGTACAATACAAGCATTAGAAAAAGCCAAAGCAGAAGGATTAAAAACGATTGCGATGACAGCTGAAAGAAATCGTCCTATCATTGATCATGCTGATAAAACAGTATACATTGAAATCGGATCAGAATATGCAGGACCAAAAACAAAAGGTTTCTTTGGCTCAGTAGCAACACTTGTACTATTTGGTTTAAATTATGGTGTTAAAAACGGTATCATCAATAATACTGAAAAGAATGAAATCATTGATCGTATGATAAAGACGACTGATAATATTCCAGATATTGCGGCTAAATCATGGGAATGGTATAAACGTAATAAAGAAGACCTACTAAAATCTAGACGAATGATTGTTTTAGGTTATGAGAACTGTCTAGCAAGTATGTTAGAAGGAACATTGAAAATATCAGAAGCAGTAAGATACAGTGTTATTGGATATGAACAAGAAGAATTTATGCATGGAATCTATCATGGAATTGATGAAAATACATACATGGTTTATTTAGCTTCAAAAGGTCAATACTATGAACGTTGTATTCGCATGAAAGATTATTTTGAAAAGGAAAGACATAATCACAACTATCTCATTACATCAGATAAAGAATTAGACAATGGTAAGAATTTTGTTTATGACTTTGTGAATGATGAATACTTTGAAGGATTAGAATATATTGTACCTTTACAAGTTCTTGCACGAAAATTATCACAAGATTTAGGAATTGACTGTAATATCTCAAGTGATCCAGAGTTTCATAAAAAAATGGCGAGCTATACATATTAATCCCTTCCCAAGAAAAATAGCGCCATGATAAAAACACACTTTATTAGAGTGTGCTTTTTATTTTGTATAGGGGAAACTTAAACCTTTATTGAAATGATGAGAAAGTATATTCGTACAAATCAGAACGATAATAAGTAATTGTATATTGGAATGGAATGTCTTCCTCAACAAAACGAATAGAAATACTTTTTAATAAAGCATGGCTTTCTGTTTCTAATAAACTTGTTTGATCATCAGTTCCTTCAACAGCGCTTAACTTAGTCACAAATCCTTTTACATCGATTCCCTGCTTACCAACATACTCATCAATTGAACCAGTAAGTGCAGTTAAATCTATATTAGGAAGAAATTTTGCAGGGATATAATAATATTGTAAAGCGATGGGAATATTGTTTCCAGTGCGAAGTCTTTTCATAAAATATACTTCTTCATCTTCTTGAATATGTAAATCGCGAATGATATCAGGAAATTCTTTTGCTTTGATAATCTTGTATTCAAGAAGCTTAGCCCCAGGAATCATTCCAATGCTTTGCATATCTTGGGTAAAACTCATTTTTCTTTGGATGTTGCGATTTACAGGTTTATAGGCAACAAAAGATCCTTTTCCTTTAGAACGAGTTATAACTCCTTTGAGGGCTAAATCATATAAAACATTATGAACAGTTTGTCGACCAAATCCAAATTTTTTAACTAATTCACTTTCAGAGGGAATAAGATCTCCGACCTTTAAATTCCCACTATGAATTTCACTTAAAAGGTAGTTTTCCAATACTTGTTTTTTTGAAGTTGGGTTACTATTTTTTTTCATTTCTTGATTTCCCTTTCATGACTCTTTTGTGAAAACAGCTTAAATACTTACAGATTAAGTATAGCAAATTAATAACCAATGTTGTTATAAACATGTTGATTTTAATGGATATTTCACAAATGTACATAATTACTACAAATGTATGGACAAATGAAAAATGTTGTGCTATTTTTGTAGTAACAAGAGATATAAGAGGGAATCAAAGAAGGGAGGAAGCAAGAAAAATATTCAATTATTACCTTGAATATTAAGATGATTCTTTGGCTTATGAACTTTAAATTTTAGAATTAACAAAAAATTATAAATTTAAGTTAGGAGGTAACTATGAATCTATTTCAAGTATTTATAATTAGTTTAATAACAGGTCTAGCATATTTACAAAGAAGAGCATTAGGGGATTGTCAATTAGAAAGACCAATTGTATTGGGACCAGTAATTGGTTGGATTTTAGGGGATTTTAATGCAGGTTTACTTATTGGGGCAAATTTAGAATTAGTATTTATGGGTGCACAAGCTATTGGTGGATCAGTTCCATCAAACGTAGCTATTGGTAGTGCATTAGGAACAGCTGTTGCGATTACTTCAGGCACGGGTCTTGAAGGGGCAATGGTAGTAGCGATACCAGCCGCAGTACTTGCAAGTACATTTGAAATGTTTGCGAAAACAATTAGTGCATTTGCAGTACATGGTGCAGATAAATATGCCTTAGATGATAATTCAAAGGGAATTATTTTGATGATGTGGTTAGGAAATTTAGTGCATTTCTTAGCATACTTCATTCCAACGTTCTTAGCATTATGGCTAGGAGCTGATTATATTTCAAACATGATGAATGTCATTCCAGCAAATGTTATGGCAGGTGTAAAAGCGGTGGGTGCATTATTACCAGCGCTAGGATTTGGTTTATTATTGAATAATTTAGGACGTAAAGAAATTCTTGGTTATTTCTTCATTGGATTTGCATTAGCTGCTTATATTCCATCTTTTGGAGTAATGGGTATTGCGTTTATTGGTATCGCTTATGTATGTGTTTGGGCATTCAATAAACTTCAAATGAATGGAGGTAATTAAGATGAGTGAAAATCGCGTAGTATTAACTAAGAAAGATATTAATCGTTTATTTAGACGTTCAAATGCCGTTCAATCTGCTTTCAACTTCGAAAGAATGCAGGCATTAGGATTTGCGTATGCAATGATTCCAGTAATTAATAAACTATATTCTAATAAAGAAGAACGTATACAAGCTTATCAAAGACATTTAGGATACTTTAATTCACATCCATGGGATTGTGGAGTTATCTTTGGTATCGTTGCATCAATGGAAGAAAGAATGGCTAATGGTGAAGATGTAAGTGAAGACAACATCACCGCAATTAAAGGTGCTCTTATGGGACCTCTTGCAGGAATTGGTGATTCATTATTCTGGGGAGCATTTAGACCAATTGTTGCCGGTATCTGTGCATCGCTTGCATTATCTGGTTATGGTATTGCGCCATTAATCTTCGTTGTAGTTATCAATGTTGTGCACTTTGGTGTTGAATATTGGTGTGTAAAGAATGGTTACCAATTTGCGGATACATTTATGCAAAAGATGGAATCACTAAATGTAAAGGTATGGATGGAAGCTGCTTCTATTCTCGGCTTATTTGTAGTGGGTGGATTAGCTGCTACATGGCTTGGAGTAAGCACACCACTCGTGTATACTGTAGGAGAAGCTACTGTTGAATTACAAACAGTATTAAATAACGTGTTTCCTAAACTTCTACCGCTTGTAGCAACACTTGGCGTATTTGGTTTATTACGCAAAGGTAAGAGTGCAACATGGGTAATGTTTGCGATTATCATCGTTGGATTTACATTGGGATTCTTTGGAATTCTATAGTTTTTAAGATTGATTAAAAAGGAAGGAGCGTGTGGTACTGCCTATGCAGTACCACAAACTATAAAATGGAATTTGCAGTAGTACGTATTGATGACCGTTTAATTCATGGTCAAGTAATTATGGGGTGGACTCATTCAAAAGGAGTTAACACAATTATTGCGGTAGATGATGTTGTTGCGAATGATTCTTTTCAATGTTCACTACTTCAATTTGCAACGCCACCAGGAGTTAAATCGTATATTCTTACGGTGGAAAAAGCAGCAGCGTTAATCTTATCGGGCGATCTTGCAAATAAGAAAATAATGTTGTTAGTAAAAGGCCCTCAAGCAATTCTTGGTTTGATGGATAAAGGCGTTGAAATTAAGAATGTTAATGTTGGAAATGTACGTCCAAAAGATTACACGAAAGAAATAGTTAGTCATATTTATGCACGTGACACGGATATTGTTGCGTGGAAAGAACTTTGCTCTAGAATAGAAGTTATCGGTCGAATTTTACCAGATAGTCCAAAAACAAATTTAAATGATCTAATGAATAAATTTTAGTCGTAAAGAAATGAGAATGTTATGAAATATAATGTAAATGATCAACCGTATAATTCGAATCGATTTTGTCTAACAGCTACCAATGGTATGGTATGTAGTACAAGTTCATTGGCTTCTTCAGCAGGATTAGAAATGTTAAAAAAAGGTGGAAATGCAGTTGATGCGGCAATCGCCACAGCAGCTGTTTTATCAGTTACTGAACCTACTAGTAATGGTATTGGTGGGGATGCTTTTGCAATTGTCTGGATGAACCAAAAAATGGTTGGATGTAATGCATCGGGGTATACACCTAAGAGCATTAATATTAGTGAAGTAAAAAATAAAGGTTATCAAACCATGCCAGAAAAAGGTTGGATACCAGTAACAATACCAGGACAACCAAAAGCATGGGCAGCACTCCTTGAACGTTTTGGAAAATTAACTTTAAAGGAAGTTCTTCAACCAGCAATTCATTATGCTGAAAATGGATATGCATTATCACCAACACTATCGCATCTATGGGATAAATATGTTAGTAAAAATATTGATGAATATAAAAAATCATCACAGTTTAATGAATGGATTAAAACATTTACTAAAAATGGTGAACCGTATCAATTTGGTGAAATTGTAAAATTACCCAATCATGCTAAAACATTGAGATTGATTGCTGAATCAAACGCAAAAGAATTCTATGAAGGTGAAATTGCAAAACAAATTGTAAAACAATGTAAACGTGATGGTGGCTATATAGAAGAAGATGATTTAAAAGAATATGATATAGAGTGGGTAGAACCAGTAAGTGTAAATTATCACGGTTATGATATTTGGGAGATACCACCGAATGGGCAAGGATTAACTGCATTGATGACACTTAATATTTTAAAGAATTTTCAATTCGATAAAAAAGATTGCACTGATACATATCATAAACAATTTGAAGCAATGAAAATGGCATTTGCAGATGCCTTTGATATTATTACGGATCCCAAAAATATGAAACGCGATTTTCATGAATATCTAAATGATGATTATGGTAAAATTAGAAGTAAAGAAATTAGAGAAAATGCAGTACTAAGAAATCCTGTGGATCCACCAAAGAGTGGAACAGTGTATTTATGTGCGGCTGATAAAGATGGCAATATGGTTTCATATATACAAAGTAACTATATGGAATTTGGTTCAGGTATTGTTGTAGAAGATTATGGAATTGCACTACAAAATAGAGGTTCTGATTTCTCGCTTGATGAAAACCATATTAATGCTCTAGCACCAAGAAAGAAAACATATCATACAATTATTCCAGGATTTATTACTAAGGATAATAAAGCTGTATGTGCCTTTGGTGTCATGGGTGGTTATATGCAACCGCAAGGTCATGTTCAAGTGGTTACAAATTTAATTGATTTCAATCTTAACCCTCAAATGGCATTAGATGCTCCAAGATGGCAATGGAAAGAAGGAAATGAATTCATTGTAGAACCTGAATTTGATAAGGAAATAATTGAAGAATTAATTAGCAAAGGACATATTGTAACAGTCGCAGATAATCGGTATTCATTTGGTCGAGGACAAATTATTTTGTTAAGAGAGAATGGTGTTTATATCGGTGGTACTGAGTCAAGAGCAGATAGTAATATTGCATGTTATTGATTCTCTAATTTAGATAGGGTGGATTATGAAAGTATTAGTAGATTTATATGTATCATGGTTTAAAATGGGACTTTTCACATTTGGTGGTGGGTATGCCATGTTACCAATGATACAAAAAGAAGTTATTGAAAAACATCATTGGGCAACCGAAGAAGAAGTGATGGATTATTATGCCATAGGTCAATGTACACCAGGAATTATAGCGGTTAACACAGCGACATTTGTTGGTTATTATCAAAAAGGGGTAATTGGTGGGATTGCAGCTACATTGGGGGTTATTTCTCCAAGCATAATCATCATTAGTTTGATTGCATCTGTTCTAAGTAATTTTGCAGAAATTACAATTGTTCAAAATGCTTTAGCAGGTATTCGTGTGGCGGTTTGTTTCTTGATGGGAACCAGCATTTTGAAACTGTGGAAATCAAGTGTTAAGGATATAACAGGAATAGTTCTATTTGTGATTGCGTTATTGCTTGCTTATTTTGCGAATGTTTCAGTTGTCATTATTGTTGTTCTCGCAGGAGTTGCTGGTATTGTACTTAGCAAAGTGAGGAGAATGAAACATGAGTAATTTTCTTTTGTTGATATTTGAGTTTTTTAAAACAGGTTTATTTGCGATAGGTGGCGGATTAGCAACTATCCCCTTCCTACAAGATATGGCTGTTAAATACCATTGGTTTTCTACTGAAATGCTAACAACAATGATTGCAATTTCAGAAAGCACACCAGGACCAATGGGCATCAATATGGCAACCTATGTTGGCTATCATATGTTTGGCTTACCAGGAGCAATCGCAACATCATTAGCGATTGTTGCACCAAGCATCATCGTCATCTGTATCATTGCGAACATGTTAAAAAAATTCAAAGAAAATCAAACGGTTCAAGATATATTTTATGGTTTGCGTCCGGCTGTTGTGGCATTGATTGCAGTAGCATGTATCGATATTTTCTTAATCACATTATTTAACGTTGATTTTACCTCAATTGGGCAATTATTCAATTGGAAGTCATGGATATTATTGCTTGTATTAGTTGTAGTAAATCACTTTAAAAAATTAAATCCAATTCTTATAATTTTATTTTGTGCAACGATTGGTGCGGTATTTGCATTCTAAAAAAAGATTCTCTAAAAAAATAGAGAATTTTTTATTTTGCGAAACTTAAGCTTAGTTTGTGAGGATTATAATTGTTAGGTGATTTTATAGTATAAACAAGAGCATTAATTTCATCTTCGTTTAATTCGCTAGGAAGTTTATTGAAGTAGTGTAGAGATGCAGTTTTTATGCTAAAACAGTCTTCTCCAAAATTAATAATATTTACATATAATTCTATAATTTCATCTTTTGAGTAATGCTTTTCTAGTTCTAATGCAACTAATAATTCAGCGACTTTTCGTTCGTATTTTTTATCGAAAGTAAAATACATATTTTTCGCAAGTTGTTGAGTAATGGTACTTCCTCCTTCAACTTTTTTTCCTTCTTTAATATTTGTGAATAAAGCACGTGTTAAAGAAATTAAATCAAAACCAGAATGATGATAAAAGCGAGTATCTTCTGAATTGATGAGAGTATGTATAAATAGTGGATTGATATCATCGATAGAAATATAATTATCTCTAGATCTAATTTCATTTACGTATTCTTCTAGCGGTTTATCTTGAGTTGCAGTGTGATACATATCAACACCCTTAACCACGATTGGTAATGCGAAATTAACACCTAATATACATGTAATCAACACAATAATTGCGAATAATCTTTTCATAGGAACTCACCTCTTTTTCTATTCTTATCATAGACAAAAAAAGTAAGTTCTTCCTTAGAAAAAACTTACTAAATCATTACAAAATTGTCACTTTGACATATCTATTGTTATTTTGTTAGGGTCAAGACCATTTGTTTTCAACATGGATAAAATATATCCACTGGTTGTTTCATCTTGTTCAATTAACCAAGTGTAGAAATCAGTCTCCATAAAGGAATCTTTGATTTCAAGTATTTTTCCAGCAAAGTAATAACAATTCAACATTCCTTTCGCATCTAATAGCTGAGCGATTTCTTCTGTGGTATGAGAGCTTGCTTCAAAACGGCTAGCTCCCCGTGAAGTAGATGATTGTTTAAAATAATTGTAGGAATACTCAGGATAATTTAATAAATTAGGATCATCATTATTTTCAGTTGCCCATGTAGGAATATCGACAGTCTTTGTATAATAGCTTAATTCTTTAAACGGTAAATAATCAACGATTCCATATTGGCTTGGATAAACTAATAAAGAACTTGAACAAATATCGGTGATAACTCCATTTTCTTTTTCTTTCGTATTAATATTTTGAGCGTGAATGTGTCCGCTAAAATTAACACGTATATCTCTTTCGTCGAAGATACGTAACGCTTTCAATGTATTTAATAAAGTATTCTCAGATGTGAAATATTCATTTTGTTTAATAATATTATGATGCGTTGAACTGATGAGTTGGACATTTTTTTCCTTAGCAATATCAGCGATTTCTTCAATCCATTCATATGTTTCAGTACGTATACTGCCTGTACCTTCTGCTCCAAGTGCAGTATTTTCTTCGTATCTAGCGGAATCAAGCATAAGTATCCATGCATTGTCTCTTAATTCATAGACATAGCTTAATGAATTTTCATCACGGTATAATGCATTGCCATATCCACAATCATTATAGATAGTTGCAAATTCTTCGGCTGATACTGTGCTGATAAATGAAGAAGGACTACCATATGTTCGTGAAGATGGATTCATAATGTCATGATTACCTGGTATTACAAGTGGTTGAATACCTGCATCAATTAATTTAGTTAATTGTTGGGCAATCCATTGATGCGATGTTTTTTCTCCTTCAAGACTGATATCACCAGTAAATAAGACAAACTCTGGTTTAGTCTCGATGACTTCGTCGAGGAAAGCATTGAAGATTTCAGGCGCATAGTTTAATAGACGACCATCACCTTGGTTTAAGGCGAGGTTATCAAACAATTCTTTGTTCTCTATGATTTCGGGATTATAGAGATGAGTATCACTGGTAACGTAAAAACGAATCGTTTCTGGTTTCTCTACGACCGGTTTTTCAGATGTACAGCCACATAGTAGTACTGCCGATAAAAATATTAAATAGAATTTTTTCATATGTTTATTATAAAGAATAAAACAAGAAATTGATAGCAAAAATACCAGTTATTCAACTGGTATTTGAGGTGTAGCTTTTTCGACTGTAGTAATTGTGATGATAACACCATCAGAATGACTGAATGAAATCTTATCACCAACTTGAATAAATGGTAAACGATCATCTAAAGTAATAATTGCTTTATAAATGATGTCATCATTTTGAAGTGTTAGATAGTAATAGGAATTACCATCGATTACAACATTTTGGATATCTGTAATTGTACCAATGATATCTTGTCCAGTTAGTATCTCGCCGGAATTCGCTCCCAACATTTGTAAATATGATTTTGCAGCAGCGACTAAACCTAAGTTGCTATCTGTTACTTTAACTTTTTGATAATCTTGTACATCAACGAAAGCGTATGCTTTTACAAGACCGGCGCTATCTTTAAGTGAAGATAAATAAGTTGGACGATTGTCTAAATTAATAAGAAGTGGGAATGTAGAGATATATCCTTTTTCTTGCACAGCACCTTGAGCAGAGGCCATAGCACTAAACTCTTCAGCACCTGGAACAGCGTAGAACTTTGTATCTTTTGTACGAAGATTAATTAAGATGAATCCGATATTAGATTGATCTGCTGTTGCGGAAGTAATTCCAGTATAAACAAAGATATCAGTATCATCAGCAAGATATGTATATCCTTGTGTTGTTGTACGAACATTCTTTTGACCGATAAAACTATTTAACCATCCATCTTGATATGAACCCCAAGAATTAGCTTGCTCAATAACAAGACTAGCAGGATATACATGGTCTACCCACTTAGGTACATCTGCAACATCATAATAAGTTGAACTACCATCAATTGGATTTGTAAGAATTGCCCCTTTAACATCAGGAAGCATTTCAATCCATTTCACTTTTAATACAGGAGTTATATAATAAGGATTACCTTCATCATCAATTTCGAAAACAGAGGTTGATAATAATTCTGTTGGATATTGAAAACGAATATGACGTTGTAAACTATCATTGAAGAATCCACTTGTGGCATACTTCATTCCTTCTGGTAATTTAATTAAACTAGCTTCACCAGTGGTACTATCAACCATGATGTATCCGGGGATACCTTCATTACGATTGCCAAACCATTTAAAGAATCCGTTATATTCAAGTGGTGTTACACGAACAAGACGACCGTTATAACTGATTTGTGTATATTGCTCAGAAACGCTAAATTGAGAAATAAGTTCTGGTAATTGACCCATAACGCGATCACCCACTTTTTCAGTACTTGATTTATCAAGAAGTGGTAAATTATTTAAATCAACAGGTTGAATATCTTCTTTAAAATTTCCTTCTGTCACATCAATCCGTTTTGCGTAAGTGCCACTCATAAATATTGGGGAATAAATGAATCCACCTACAACCGCAATCACGATAACTACACCAACGACTACAGATGCCTTGAATGACAACTTAACAGTTGTGAGAGGTTGCGTAATATTAGCACCAACAATATAAATAAAGTAGGATGCGGCAAGTATTGCGCCAAAGATAATCAGTGAAGAATAAGATTGGATAGTAAGTGCAGGTAATAAAACATAGAAGCTTCCAAACGATAATACTAGGAATACAACGAGTGCAAATAATAAATTTTTGTTTTTCATTAAATCCTCTTTCTAATGAGTAGCCTTTTGTTTCGCTAAACATTTAACGATTAGCCATATAAATAGAAATCCAACAATCATACCCGAACCATCAATCATCATATCGCCTAATTCGCATGAACGACCAGGAGTAATTAATTGTAGTGATTCATCAATGATTGGCACAACAAGGAAATATATAAAATTTGTTGTGGTAGATTTTGTAAGTGGTTTTGATTGAATAGCAAGATGAATAAGTCCACCTAAAATTGCATATTCTAAGAAGTGTGCGAATTTTCGAATCAAGTGATGGAGAAATTCGTAGTCCAAATTAATATTGAGTGACAACAATAAGTTATGAATCATGGTTGTAAATGTAGAACTTATTTGTTTAGAACCAACTGCTGGAATTAATGAGTTGGTAAATATAAATAAAATCATGATTCCTACAAGAATCCATGGAATAAACTGGAAAACTTTCTTCTTCATAATTCACCGTCCATGGTAGGTATCATAACATATTTTAAGTAAAAAATTGATATCTAACGAAAAAAAACAAAAGTTCACACAATGAAGTTTAACTTCATTATGAATATTAGAGACATAAGAAGCAATAACCAGTGTAGTTATGTAAAAAATAGTAAGGGAAGGAATCAGTATAGATTTTTAAATTGATGACGTTATGATATAATGTGTTAGGTTATTGAGGTGGATAATGAAATTAAATGCTAGAAATTTGGTTTTGATATTATTAGGGAATTTTTTACTTGCGTTGGCAGTAGGATATTTTATATTGCCAAATAATATCTTGTCAGGAGGAGTGGCTGGAATTGCGGTTGCACTTCATTCGTTTGTACAAATTCCAACTGATTGGATAGTAAATGGTTTGGTAATAGGTTTATTTTTTGTAGGATGGATATTTTTAGGAAAAGATTTCGCAATTAAAACAGTGTTAAGTTCGTTTGTTTATCCAATTTTTTTAACACTAATTAGTCAATTTAATATTCCGCTAACAATGGATCCACTTTTAGCTTCATTCTATGGAGGTATTATTGGCGGCGTTGGAATTGGATTAGTAATACGAACAGGAGCAAGTACAGGAGGAATGGATGTCCCACCACTTATCGCTCACAAATATACAAATATATCGATTGCAAAATTGATTTTAATCACCGATTTCTTTACTGTATTACTTGGATTATTAGCTTATGATTTAGAAGCGGTTCTGATTGGAATTATTTCAGTATTCACAACAAGCTTTGCGATTGATAAGGTTTTGTTGATGGGTGGACAAGAATCCAAATCTGTACAAATTATTTCAGAACAACACAGTATCATTTCTGCAAAGATTCATGAGGTGCTTGAAAGAGGAACAACAATCACGGATGCAGTAGGTGGTTATACGAATAACGCAAAGAAGATAATTCTTGTTGTAGTATCACAAAATCAATATCCTCAACTCATTGATTTGATAAATGAAATAGATCCCAAAGCATTTATTATTACGACCGATACAACAGATGTTCATGGTGAAGGATTTAGTTATGGGTATCGTGTTTAAATTAAAGTATGATATAATAATTTAGTTAGGAGACAAGCTAATGATTATCTTAGAAAATGTAAGTAAAACCTATAAAAATGGGGTTAATGCACTATATGATGTAAATTTACAAATTAAACAAGGGGAGTTTGTCTATATTATTGGACCTACTGGGTCAGGAAAATCGACACTTATTAAAATACTAGATGGTGAAGAAGTTCCTACAAAAGGAAAAGCTGAAGTAGTAGGTATCAATGTAGGTAAACTTAAACATTCAAAAGTTCCTCTATATCGTAGAAATATAGGAGTTGTTTTCCAAGACTTCCGTTTATTAGAAGCTAAAACAGTTTTTGAAAATATCTCTTATGCATTAGAAGTAATAAGTATGAAAAAAGATACAATCCGTCATCGTGTTAGACAAGTTATGAATCTTGTAGGATTAGATGATAAAGGAAGTTCATTCCCAACAGAATTATCGGGTGGACAACAACAAAGGGTAGCAATTGCTAGAGCGATTGCGAATAAACCCAAAGTATTAATTGCGGATGAGCCAACAGGAAATTTAGACCCTGTAAAATCAGATGAAATTATGCTTCTTCTTGAAAAGATTAATCGTGAAGAGGGTACAACAATATTGATGGTTACCCACGATATAACTTTAGTAAATAAACACCGTAAAAGAACCATTGTTTTAGAAAATGGTCATGTAGCGGCTGACTTATCTGAGGGAGGTTATATTAAACATGTTCAGTAGATTAATAAGACACATAAAAGAAGGATTCTTCGGAGTAGGTCGGCATGCAGCAATGTCAATCTCAAGTGCATCGGCGGTAACAATTACATTAATTATTATTTCAATCTTTGCAATCTTCACAATGAACTTAGCTTCAATGACAAATAAGATTGAAGGCGAAGTTCAAATATCAGTAATGATTGATTATAACTATGAAGCACAAGAACATATCGATCGTATAGGACTAGCAATTCAAGGTATACCAGGTGTAGATGCAACAGGTGTACAATTCTCAAACAAGGATGATGAACTTACATATTATATTGAAAGTTTCCAAGATGAACGTGAAAGAGAAATTCTTGAACAGTATCGTGAAGACAATCCAATGCATCATGCTTATTATGTAAGAGTTCGAAATGGTGAGGATTTAAAAACGATTGCGGATCAAATTTCACAAATTGAAGGAGTTTCTGAAATCAACTATGGAGGAGATAGTTCACTTCTATTAGTAGATGCATTGGACTCTGTTAGAACAGGTGGATTGGTTATTGTAATAGCGTTAAGCTTGCTTGCGATATTCTTAATTCAAAACACAATCAAAGTAACAATCTTAGCACGGGCAAATGAAATTGCGATTATGCGTAGCGTAGGAGCTAAAAATGGATTTATTCGAGCACCGTTTGTTGTAGAGGGAATTATTATTGGAGCATTGGGATCAATTATTCCAATCTTTGCGACAATCTTTGGCTATATTTATCTATATTCTCAATTAGGTGGTAAATTGATTTCTAATATTTTTGTATTAATAAGCCCACATCCATTTGTACTCTATATATCAATTATGTTGGTTATTGTAGGTATGTTAGTTGGATTGATTGGTAGTTTCTTATCAGTAACAAAATATTTGAGGTGGAAGCGATGAGAAAGTTAACAGTATATGTATTAAGTGTCTTAATGTTACTTGGCAATATTATTCCAGTAATGGCAGAAGGTGAAGATTTTAGTGATACTTCGGCATGGACAGCAAAATGCTCTTCAACAAATTTAACTGCTGAGGAGAAAGATCAATGCGCACGATTTGCCCAAAAAATGTCAGATGATTCAGAAACTCTTCGTCAACAATTAAAAGACATTGAGTCAAGACGTGAGGAAATTGCGGCAAACATAGCTGAATATGGTAAAAAAATTGCGGGTTATGAAGCGCAAATATCAGTTCTTAATGGTGAGATTGCGACATTAAATGAACAAATTTCAGTGAAGGAACAAGAAATTGTATTAAAAGAACAAGAGATTGCGACAAAAGAAGCTGAAGTTGAAGCGTTGAAGAAAAAAATTATGGATCGTATGGTGGCAAGTCAGTCAAGCATGCGTTTGAATCAATATGTAGATATCATCATGGGTGCTAAAGACTTAAATGACTTAGTTCGTAGAACCAATGGTATTAAGGATATTACAAACTATGATGAAGTTGAAAGAGAAGAATTAAAATCATTAATTGATGAGTTAAATATCGCAAAAGAAGAATTAGTTACTACCAAAGCCGCTCTTGAAGAAGATAAAGCTTCTGTGGTAGCAAAACAAAATCAAATACTTGTCATGAAAAAAGAAGCAGAAATTGCAAGCCAAGAAGCAAAGAAACAAGAAGCTGATTTGGAAGCAGAGGGAAATCGAATTGCCGGAAACCTTGATGGTATTAAACAAGCACTTGCGGCAATGAGTACCAATATTGACAATATACCAAGTTCATCAGGATTTGTTCGACCAGCGTCAGGTAAGATTGGCGAAGGAACATGGCATTATTCATCCGGCGGTGTACATTTAGGTGCTGACTTCCTACCTGGAAGAGGAGCCACAATACGTGCAGCTGGAAATGGTGTTGTAATTAAGAGCGTTGATGGATGTGGAGATGGATACTTAACAAGTAGTTGCGGAGCTGCCCAAGGTGGATCGGCTGGTGGTGGAAACCAAATCTATTTATTAACTAAAATTGATGGTACTTTATATGCAGTGAAATATTTGCATATGTTACAAGGTTCACCAATTGCCCAAAACTCAATTGTCAATGCAGGTGATTATATTGGACAATGTGGAACTTCTGGAAATTCTAGTGGTAATCACGTTCATGTTGAAGTATTTAAACTAGGATCAATGAGTATCAATGAATATATTTCATCTTGGAATGGTGATTTAGCATTTGGAACAGGATGGGGTAGTACAGGACTTAATACTACTTGCGATAATAGGGGTGCCCCTTGTCGTGTTAAACCTGAGTCAGTATTCTAAATATTAAAATGAGGAGCAAGCAATTGCTCCTTTTTGTATGTTTTATGATAGAATATACCTTGAGGTATTTGATTATGAAAAATGATGATAAAAAAGTTCGTATTAAATTAGAACGTCATATATGGCCAGATGAAGCACACCGTATTGAAGATAAACGAAATAAGCGTTTAGTTACTATATTTGTGGTTGTTTCAATGTTATTTGTATTTGTGGTAGGCTGGTTAATAGGTAGTGCTAAACCGATAATTATTAACCCAACACCGGAACAACAAACTGAATCAAAACTAGATAAAATACTAGGTATTATGAGTAATAACTGGTATTTTGCCAAAGATGATGAACAAATAGTAGACCATCTATTAGACCAAGCATTGTATGGTATGACTTCAAATGAAGTGGACCCTCATACATCCTATTTATCGAGTGATGAGCTTCAATATTTTATGCAATCAATTAATATGAATTTCGTTGGAATTGGAGTTCAATACATCTCATCTGATGGATTGAATATGATTGATCGCGTATTTAAAAATTCACCAGCCGAAGAAGCAGGCGTATTACCTGGTGATATCATTAATAAAATTGATGGTGTTTCTGTTGAAGGATTAACTTCTGATGATATTAAAAATATGGTTCGTGGGGAAGAAGGAAGTACCGTAGTTATTGAATTCTTACGCCAAGGAACACCCATAGAAATAGAAATTACCCGTAGAGAAGTTTATGGAACAGCTAATGGAAAAATGGTAGAAGATGGTATTGGTTACATAGAAATTTACCAATTTGGTGATTCAACTGGTGAAGAAGTTGGTGCGTATCTTCAAGATTTAACAGATGCTGGTATGACAAAATTGATTATTGATTTACGTGATAATGGTGGTGGATATCTGGATGCACTTGTTGATATTGCGAGTTATTTTGTAGATAAAGATGAAATTGTAATGAAGCAAGAATATGCGGATGGAACAATTAGAGAATCTTACGCAAAAGAAGGTAAGTTCACAAATATTGATGAAATCGTAGTATTAGTAAATGAAAATACAGCCAGTGCATCAGAAGTATTAACACTTACTTTAGAAGAACTAAGAGATGATGTAACGGTACTAGGTACAACAACTTATGGAAAAGGAACAGTACAAATTACTCAACCTTTTGAAGATGGATCAGCACTTAAATATACAACATCAAAATGGCTATCACCTAGCGGTAAGTCTATTAATGGTGTAGGAATTGTGCCAGATGTCGAAGTTAGACTTCATGATGTGTTATATGAAAGTTATGTAAAACTTGAAGAAGGAACAGAATTTAAAATTGATCAAGTATCTGATTATATAAAAATTATTCAAGAAGGATTGGAATTCTTGGATTATAGTATTGATAGAAAAGATGGCTATTTTGATAAGTCAACTGAAACTGCAATTAAGAAATTTGAAGAAGAACATAATTTAGAAGTTGATGGAATTTTAGACGCAACTACATTTGATGCAATTTTATCATCAATTACAAAAACATGGTCAATGTCAAAAGATAAAGATTTACAATTCCATGCGGCAATAGATTTATTAAATCAACAATAGTTAACTTAAAAGCTAGAGAAATCTAGCTTTTGCCAATTAGGAGGAAATACATATTATGGAAAATATGATAATAAGAAAAGCCAATGAAAATGACCGTAAAGCAATTGCGAAAATAAATGCAAGAGCTTTTAAGAATGACTGGCGAATTCTTGGTGAAAATGAAGAAGATATTATAGCGGCAATCGAAGAAGGAATAAACATAGATGTCTACACAGTTGCCGAAATAGAAGGTCGTGTTGTAGGATTTTTGTCAGCTGTAACAGGAAATGCAAGAGCACAATATATCATAAAGAAGAAATTTCAAAAAGTAGCGGGTTTCTTCAAAGGGTATATGATTGCGATGATGATTAATAAAGAGTTTGAAGAACCGTTACATTTAGCGGATAATCATGTGTACTTTGATATTATAGGAGTAGATCCTGCTTATCATCATAAAGGGATAGGAACCGAATTAATTCGTTATACAATCGAGCATAGTGATTATGAAATATTCAGTTTAAAAGCCACAAATATTAATGAAAATGCCATACGTTGCTATACAAAGATAGGTTTTAAAGAATATAAAAGAGTTAGTGTGAAATATCCTAAACAAATGGGATTTAGCGAATATGTGTATTTAATATACGAAAAATAGTGAATTACACATGTACTTGAATAATATTCATGTACAAATACAAGGTTTATGCTAAAATAAAACGAGAGGAAATTGAAATGACAGAACATAAATTTGAACTAGTATCCAAATATAAGCCTACAGGTGATCAACCCAAAGCAATTGAGCAACTTGTGGCGGGAATAAAAAGTGGTAAACATGAACAGGTTTTACTAGGAGCAACCGGAACCGGTAAAACTTTTACAATTGGAAATGTTATTGAACAAGTGAATAAACCAACACTTGTTTTTGCGCATAATAAAACCTTAGCAGGGCAATTATATTCTGAATTTAAAGAATTATTTCCAAATAATCGAGTAGAGTATTTTGTATCTAATTTCGATTTTTATCAACCAGAAGCATATATGCCAAAGACCGATACATATATTGAAAAGAATGCGATGACTAATGATGAATTAGACATGTTAAGAATGGCAGCGTATAATTCGGTACTTGAAAGAAGAGATACAATTATCGTCGCATCGGTTGCATGTATTTATGCATCAAGTGATCCATCACAATATCGTGATATGTTCTTTACAGTTCGGACAGGTGAGAAAATTGATCGCCAAGAATTACTGCGAAAATTTATTGGGCGACAATACCAAAGAAATGATATGGATCATCAACGGGGGACATTTAGAGTAAGAGGCGATGTTATTGAAGTATCTCCTGGACATACAGATCAATTCGCAATACGTATTGAAATGTTTGATGATGAAATTGAAAGAATTTTAGAAGTAGAACCGATATCAGGTAAAATACTAAACAGTTATACAGTTTATATTATTTATCCAGCGAATGGTTATGCTAGACCTAAAGAAAATATGCTTCGCGCATGTGAGGAAATCGGTCAGGAATTAAAAGAGCGTTTGAAAGAATTGAATGATCAAGGAAAATTATTGGAAGCGCAACGGCTTGAACAACGATGTTCATTTGATATGGAAGCATTACGTGAATTTGGAATGTGTCCAGGCATTGAAAACTATTCTCGACAAATCGATGGAAGAAAACCAGGGGTAAGACCGTTCAACTTATTTGACTATTTTCCCAAAGATGATTTTTTGTTAGTTGTCGATGAAAGTCATGTATCTTTACCACAAATTCGAGGAATGTTTAATGGCGATCGGGCAAGAAAACAAACATTAGTAGAATATGGATTCAGATTACCAAGTGCATTAGATAATAGACCTATGCGATTTGAAGAGTTTGAAACTATATTTAAACAAGCAATCTTTGTATCTGCAACACCAGGTGACTATGAATTAGATAGAGTTGATCATGTTGTAGCGGAACAAATTATTCGACCAACAGGATTGTTGGATCCAGAGATTGTGGTTAAACCAACACGTGGACAAATTGATGATTTATCTGATGAAATTAATGAACGTATTAAAAATAATGAACGTGTATTAATCACAACATTAACTGTAAAAATGGCAGAAGATCTTACCGATTATTTGAAAAAACATGAATATAAAGTTGCATACTTACATCATGAAACACTAACATTGGAACGTATAGAAACTATTCGTGATTTACGTAGAGGTAAAATTGATATATTAGTGGGAATCAACTTATTACGTGAAGGTTTAGATATTCCAGAAGTTTCTTTAGTTGCGATTTTAGATGCGGATAAAGAAGGATTCTTAAGATCAGAAAGATCACTTATTCAAACAATTGGACGAGCAGCACGTAATTCACATGGTCAAGTAATTATGTATGCGGACAGAATGACAGGTTCGATGGAACGTGCAATTAGCGAAACATATCGTCGTCGTAAAATTCAAGAAGAATATAATCGTGTTCACGGAATTACACCAACAACTATTAAGAAGGATATTCAAGAAGCTGTACATGGAAAAGAAACACAGGAAATGACAGCACGATATATCCAAAAGAAATCTAAGATTAATAAGAAAGAAAAACAAGAATTAATCGCAAATCTTGAAAAAGAAATGAAAGATGCTGCAAAAGTATTAGACTTCGAAAGAGCTGCGGAATTAAGAGATATTCTTATCGAATTAAAGGGAGTGTAATTTTTCTCTCTTTTTTTGTATTAAAATACCAGAATAATGCACTTTTATACCAAATATGGAAAAGATATAAAAAATATCATTATACCTTAAGAAAATCTTAAGAAAAAACAAAGACCCATAGGTGGCAATGATATGTGAAATAATGTACAATAAATAGGAAGTGAGGTTATTTTGTATGAATGAGAAGAAAGATTTTCTAAGTTCACTAGCAGATGAACTAGATACTAAAAATGAAGGGGCAGCACATGATGATTTTGAAATTTATCATGCAAGTTCGAAAAGTGCAGCAGAATTGAGAAATTTCAAAGATCAAGATTATGATTTTGCTGGAAACAATGCTCAACCCAAAACAGCACCTAAACCTACATCAACAGGTGGTGCATCTGCGACTCCAAAAGCAACAGCGACCCCTACTCCAAAACAAGCGCCTAAACCAAGTCCTCAAACGACTTCTTTACGCGATGGGAAGAAAGCACCACACAGCTTTCAACAAGAAGAACTAAAGAAAATTGAAAAGAAACCATTTAAGTTAGATCCTAAAATCTTAATTGCAGGAATAATTGGTTTAATTGCAATTATTGGATTAGTTTGGTTTTTCTTCTTTGCACCAAAAATTCCAATGCCTGATTTTGTTGGAAAGACAATTAATGATGTCGGTGCATGGGCTAAACAAAATAACATTGATACAGCAGGTATTATTATAAATACAGAATATAGTCTGGAATATGATAAAGATGTAATCATATCGCAAGATAAAAAAGCTGGATCTAAAATTAAATCGGATACAGCATTAACATTTGTTGCATCTAAAGGTGCGGATCCAGATGAAGTAATCGCATTCCCTGATTTGATGAATATGACTTATTCAGAAATCAAAGATTGGATCGATACAAATAAATTACAAAAAACAAAAATTAATACGCAATACAATACATTGATTGAGAAAGATCTTGTTATTAACTATGATTTAAAAACAGGAACTGAAAGTAATTTCACTCGTGGTTCAACTTTAACAATTAATATTTCAAAAGGACCAGCACCTGCTGGAACAGTTGCAATAGAAAACTTTGTTGGAAAACCTTATGCAGAGTTAGAGCAATGGGCGAACACTAAGAAGATATTATTGGAAAAAACAGAAGCATATAGTGATACTGTAGAAGTTGGAAAAATCATTTCTCAAAACATTAAAGTTGGAGAAAGCCTTGAAGAAGGTGGAAAACTTGGTGTTGTAGTTTCTAAAGGTAAAGCTGTAAAAATTCCTAATTTAATAGGTTACACTAAAGAAATGTTAGATGTATGGGCAGCTACCCCAGAAAATAAAGTTACAATTGTTAAAAAAGAACGTTATAACTCAGCACCAGAAGGAACTGTTATCGGACAATCATTAACAGCAGGAACACAAGTTGATCAAGGTACAGTTTTAGAACTTACAATATCTTTATATATGCCACAACTTGAAACTAATAGCCGTGCTTGGTATGGAAAAGATTATCTAGAATTAATCAAGTGGGTAGATGATGCAAATGGTAAAGGAGCTAACTTAGCTGCTGGTTCATGGGCTGGAGAAGTGTGTAGTGATGAATATAAGGTTCCAGGGCAAATAATTGAATACTCTTGTTTAGATGCAAAAGGAAATCAATTACCGTATGGTGCAAATGGATGTGCTAGACCAATGCCACTCGACTCAAAAATCAGTATGAAGACGTCTAGTGGACCTTGTACAGTAACAACACCTCCGCCTTCAGTGAAATCATTCCAATATAATACAGCTGATAATTCAATGAGCAGTAATTATGAAATGTTTAAGGCACTTTGTACTGCGAATGGTGTAACATTTGCGACAGCGGAAGATGGAGCTTTAGTAGACACATTTACAATAAGTAATTCGAATGGTACTGAACTAAGCGGTACAATCACGCTCAAACAAGGTGATTCTGTAATAGTGAAAATACCTGTTCAACCTACACCAAAGCCTTGATAACTGAATTTACAAATAAATAGAAAGAGGATAAACTATGAATTTCTTTAATCGTGCATGGCGATACGTAACTCGTAAATTATCTAAATCAATTTTATTGGGAATTACCTTCTTCATGATTGGTAACCTCGTATTAATTGGTTTAGGAATTAGTGATGCGGCAAATAATGCGAAAATATTAACACGTCAATCAATGCGTGCAGTTGTTAACTATGAAGTTGATAACCAAAAATTTTGGGAATATACAGATTCATTAGAATCTGAAGAAGAAAGAAATGAAGCGTATAAAAATTATCCAAGAATAGAGAAAGAAATAGCTTTAGAAATTGGACAAGATGAACGTGTAAAAGCATTGAATTATTCAGCATCAACTACGATGTATTCAGATGGATTTGAAAATGTTCCTTTAGGGAATGAAGATAAGAAAGCTGAAAACAATGGTGGCGGTGGTGCTGTCATGATGGCAGATGGAACGCAATTCGAATATAAAGAACCAAACATCATGATTCAAACAAATATTGTTCCTGATTCAATTGAATTTGTGGAAGGAACAAATTCAATTGTTGATGGTAGAATGTACAATCAAGATGACTTAGATAATGCGAATAAAGTAGCAGTTATAACTAAAGAACTTGCGGATGTGAATGGTTTGTCAGTTGGAGATACAATCAAGCTATCAAGCATGCAAAGTGATCAAATGTCATATTATGAAAATATGGGAATCACTGAAGATATGACAAAGATGGAATTAGAAATTGTAGGTATTTATACAACTAAAGCTGATGTTGATCCAAATGATGAACGGTTTGATTGGATGTCAGCTTATGAATCACCAAAGAATTTTATATTGATTCCTGGTACTACACTTGCGCAATTTAATTATGAAACTTCAAAAGCAACTTATGATTATTATGTATCACAAGGTCAACTAGATATGATTGGAACTGAACCAACACTTGAAAATTCATACTATGCAAATAAGGTTGTTTACTTATTAAACGATCCACTAGAAGTTGATTCATTTGTGGAAAATCATAAAGCTGATTTAAAAGAATACACTTTCTTAAATGCAAACAATGAACAATTTAAGAAACTCGCAAAACCATTAGATACATTATCATTCTTTGCGAATGTAATAGTATGGATAGTTGCACTAAATGCAGTAGTTATTATCTCTTTAGTAACAGCATTAACACTAAAAACACGTGAATTTGAAATAGGGGTTCTATTATCACTTGGTGTAAGTAAGTTTAAAGTAGTTATGCAATTATTTATGGAATTATTAATCATTGCTGTAATTGGATTTACACTGGCGGTAGGATCAGGTAGCCTAGTTGCTGGGCAAGTTGGTAAGATGGTATTAAACTTCCAACAAAGTGCATCTGAGGAAGAAATTACAACAGATGATAACGTATATTACTGGGCTGGAGATCAAAACTACTTCACAGAAATTACTCAGGATGAATTGCTTAACAACTATGATGTATCTATCAGTATTTGGTTAATCCTTGAAATATATGTTTTAGGTATTGGAGTTGTATTCATAAGTATTGTAATTCCTTCTGCAATGATTATGAGACTAAATCCAAAACAAATCTTGTTGGCATAGGAGGACGATATG
>CAYLQY010000006.1:0-73467 GCA_964386325.1 uncultured Erysipelotrichaceae bacterium
ATCAGATCATCGTGTATTCTTACAAGATGGTAAACTAATCGATATCGAATAAAAATAAAGTAGATTAGGTCAAGCGACTTAGTCTACTTTTTTGATGCTTAGAAGTTAGAATATAGAATTTCTTCACTAATAAATTGATGATATCATCATAAATAAAATAGGAATTATAAATAACTGTACCTTTTTTTTGTAGTCAAGGTATGGTAAAATCAAACTAGCGATTTAAACAGACTGATGATTCATTCGAGAGAGGGCGAGGTGAGATCATGAGAAAACGAAATTCTAGTTTTTTGAAGTGGGGACTAGTGCTTTTTATAATTTTAGTTTTAATCACTTCGATAACAGTTTTCTTCATTGAAGGGACTCGTGCAGACATAAATAAACAGAATCAGCAGTATTTAGAAGAGATTGCGGTGCAATGTGCTTCGACAATCAAAAATACAGTAGATTTAGAAATAGATAAAGTTGAAGCTATCGCAAGTATTATTGCAGATAGAGAACCTTTTGATTTAGAATATGCAATGGATATTTTAAAAGTGGAAGATGAAAGATCTAATTTTAAACGTCTTGGATTTGTAGGACTTGATGGTGAAGTTGTTGCGACGGATGAAACAAATTTTAATATAAGCGATCGAAGTTATTTCTTAAATGCACTTACAGGACAAAGCTCAGTTTCCGATAGAATTACCGATAAAGTTAATGGCGAATTTATTAATGTTTATTCTACACCGGTTAATTATAATGGTGAAGTAATTGGTGTAATTATTGCGACATCAGATGCAGAAAACTTTTCTGAATTATTAAGTGTAAGTACATTTTATGGTGAAGGTTATTCCTATGTAGTTGATAAGAATGGTGAATTGATTGCATACGCAAATAGAGAAACACCAATTCTGGCTGAGAACCTATTTGATGAATTAGTTAGTGAAGGCGCTGATCAAAAAGAAGTAGATTATTTGAAACAAAGTATTCTAGAAAACAAAAATGATTTCATTGAATATGTAGTTAATGGTGAAAGACATGTAGCTGCATTTACAGCAGTAGGTGTTAATGATTGGTATGTATTTACAGTGGTACCGAAAGAGGTTATTTCACAAAATGCAGACAATATTATATTGAGAAATTTTGTAATAGTAGCTTTAGCGACAATTATCATTGGTGGTTTAGCAATATTTGTCGTAGTGCAAAATTATAAGAATAATTTAAAACTTAAGAAGGTTGCATTCTATGATCCATTAACGGGCTGTTATAACTTAGCTTATTTTAAGCAACTAGCATTAGACGTTGTAAAAAAGAATAAGTCTGATTTATATATGGTACGTATCGATATTGATAATTTTAAAATGATTAATGAGATGTATGGATTTGAAGAGGGTGACTTTATCTTAAAGAAGATGGAGAGACTAATCACTGAAATTTTATCAGGAGATGATTTACATTGTCGATTGGGTGGAGATGATTTCCTTGCGTTACTTAAATATCCATCTGATGCTGATGTAATTGAAAAAGGTACAGTGTTTAGAAAAGCCTTTAGTCAATTTTTGGAAGAAAATGGTAAACGATATACTTTAAACTTTACTACAGGTATATATCACATTCCAGCTGATGAAAAGGATATAGACAAGATTGTAGATAGAGCAACAATGGCTCATAATTATTCAAAGCAATTACCAAATGAAAGAAAGTTTAGCTTCTACCAAGAAGGTATGCGTGAAAAAGCTATTCGTGCTAAGAATATTGAAAATGTTATGAGTGCTGCACTAAAGAATGGTGAGTTTAGAGTTTTTCTACAACCTAAATACAATATTGATTCCGGTAAAATGGAAGGTGCAGAAGCATTAGTACGTTGGTTTAGAGATGGTAAGATGATGCTTCCTTCTGAATTTATTCCAGTGTTTGAGAAAAATGGATTCATTGTAAATGTTGATTTGTTTGTATTAGATGAAGTGTGTCGTTTACAAAGAAAATGGTTAGATGAAGGTATTAATCCTTTACCAATTTCTGTTAATCAATCAAAGCCATTAATTTACGGCAATGACTATGTTCAAAAATTAAAATCAACAGTGGAGAAATATAATATTCCTCCAAGATTAATTGAGTTGGAATTGCTAGAAACAATTATTCATGATGATATTGTGCGATTAACAGATACAATCAAGCAACTACGTGATTATGGATTCCTTATATGTATTGATGATTTTGGAAATGGATATTCTTCATTAAATTTATTGAAAGATATCTATGCAGATGTATTAAAAGTAGACCGAGGATTTCTAACAGATGCGGAAACTAATGCAAGAGCAGGGCAAGTGCTAAAAAGTATTATCTTATTATCTAAGGATTTGGATATGTCATTAGTTGTAGAGGGTGTTGAGACTGATAAACAACTTGATCTATTAAAACTTCTTGAGTGTCATGTTGTGCAAGGATTCTTGTTTGATCGACCAATGGAAGTTAGTTTGTATGAAGTAAAATTGAAAGCAAATTAAAAGAGAAATTTGAACATTTCTCTTTTATAATGACTATTTTTGATTGTAAACTTCTATTCCACTTTTTGCTTTTGATTTCACAGAATACATTGCGAGATCTGCTTTTTTGATTAGGCGTGATTTGTTTTCATCTTCATCATCAATGAAAGCTACACCAAGACTTGCAGAAATATAAATTGATTTATCAAGTGCAACTGAAATATTATTTATTTTTTCTAGGATGGAATCTGCCAGACTCATTACTTCTTGTTGTGATTCAAACTTGCTTATGAATACGAGAAATTCATCACCGCCAAGACGAGAAATATATACATGCTCTCTTGCTTCACTACGTAATACTTTGGCAATCGAAACCAAAACATCATCACCATAATCATGTCCTAGGCAATCATTTACATTCTTGAAACCATCTAAATCTAATAAGATACAAGCTTGATTTTCTTGCGTGTTAAATAAGTTGTCCATGATATTATAAATTGCATTACGGTTTGGTAGTAATGTGAGTATATCTGTCTTTGCAGATTCTTCAAGGCGTTGATAGCTTTGACTTAGATTATCAGTCATTTGATTTACATTGTCACAAACAGATTTAAATTCATCTTTACCTGCATATGTACAGCGTTGAGAAAAGTCGCCAGAGGCAATATTCTTTATACGCTCACTTATATACTGTAAAGGATTAATAATGTGTCTAACTGCTGCCAAACCAATCGACAAGGAGATAATGATAATAGCAAAGCCAGTTATGAATAAGTAAAAAATGAGTTGGCTACTTTTTGCATTTACTTCAGTATAAGGAATTGCGGATACAACAACCCAACCAGTAGAAGGAATAGTATCGTAATAAGCATGAATTATTCGATTGTTTATTTTATAATCAAAGAAGTTACTTTCACTAGTAAGTGTATCATTTTTGATTTGATCAATCAAAATTAATAAGTTATCTAGTTTATCTTCACCTTTAGGTGATAATTGAACGCGATCGTCATAATAGTGTGATAATGTGTTACCATCATAATCTAACACATAAAGATAACCAAGATTTCCAATTTTTAACTCTCTAATATAATGATTGATATAGTTAAGGTTTACTTTTTGGATAAGTGCACCAACAATCTCACTGTTATTATTAGTGATAGGCGCAAATAGAAGAAGTTTTTTTCCCGTATCTTCTTGAATAATTTCATAATAGACATCTAGAGTATCTTTATTAGCATTATAGGGTTTGTAAGGATATATATCGGCAAGTAGTTTATTGATGGATGATTCATTTGAAGAAGACAATATTTTTGATGTTTTATCAACAAGGAAAGACTCCTCAACATAATCATTCGTTGTAACAGTTACATCGAGAATATCTTTTACCGATTGTTGAAGTTCGTTGACAGTTTTCTCATCATTCTTATTATAGGCATCTAAATAAAGTGCATTTATTTCTAGTTGTGATGCATATTCTAAAGTAGAACTTTGTTCAAAATAGAAGTCTTCAAGGTGTTTTGATGCAGCTCTAGATTGATTTGCTAAAATCATATTATAATTACTTAGAGAAAAGTTAGTAATAAGAAAGTAAGCAATAATCCCAATAATAAATATTGGGATAGTTGACATGAAAACAATGATTAATGGTAAACGATGCTTAACTTTCATAGAGTTTTCCTCTCTAAGGTATTGGCTGGAAAGATATACATATATTAATTATATCCTTTTTCTAAAATAATTGAATATCAAATACGTATTTAAAAACAAAGGCACTAATGATAAAATAGTATAAAGAGAGGTATTAATATGGATGAATTAAGATTGTTGCAAGTATTAGAAAACGATCCACGCATTTCGATTACAGATTTAGCGGATATTCTCAATGAAACTGAAGAGTTAGTAGTACGAACTAAAAGACGTTTAGAAGAAGAGAAAATAATCTGTGGTTATCATACAGTAATTAATTGGGATAAAACAAATCGTGATCATTGTATGGCTATTATTGAAGTTGGTGCACAACCAGAGAGAGAAAATGGTTATGACAATGTTGCTGCTGAAATATCAAAATTTCCTGAAGTATCAAGTTTGTATCTAATGAGTGGTAAAAGTGAGTTCATGGTTGTTATTCAAGGAAAAACAATGCGTGAGGTTGCAGATTTTGTTGGTCAAAAGTTAGCTCCAATTGAAGGAGTTAAACATACAATTACATGTTTCGTTTTAAAACAATATAAGGTTGAAGGAGTTCTTGTAACAGAAGAAGAGAATGCTCCTGAAAGATTGATTGTTACACCATGAGTGGGAAAAAATATTTAAACGAAATTATCCAGCAAATACCACCTTCAGGAATTAGGAAGTATTTTGACTTAGCTAGTCAAATGGAAGGTGTTGTTTCTTTAGGGGTGGGGGAACCAGATTTTGAAACTCCTTGGCATATTCGTGAAGAAGCAATTTATGCAATTAAAAGTGGTAAAACATTTTATACAAGTAATGTAGGGTTACCACAATTAAGAAAAGAAATATGTAATTATTATCAAAGGCGTTTTAATGTAACTTATAAATGGGATAAAGAATGTATGGTTACAGTAGGCGGTTCAGAAGCAATCGATATTGTGATGCGCACAGTTTTAAATCCAGGTGATGAAGTCATTCTTCTACAACCAGGTTATGTTGCATATGAACCACTAGTTCGTCTAGCGGGGGGAGTTCCTGTCATCATTGAGCTTAAGGAAGAAAATAAATTCAAATTAACGGTTGAAGAATTACAAGCGGCAATTTCTGATAAGACTAAAATGTTATTTATTAATTTCCCTGGTAATCCTACGGGTGGGTCAATGTCACGTGAAGACTATGAAAAAATTGTGCCAATTATAAAAGAACATGACTTCGTTGTTTTAACAGATGAAATCTATGCCGAATTATCATATGGAAGTGAGTTTTGTACGATTGCTTCTTTTGAAGAAATTAAGGAACAAGTCATTATTATAAATGGATTTTCTAAAGCGTACTCTATGACAGGATGGCGCGTTGGCTATTTACTTGCAGATGAAGAAATTATCAAATCAATGAATAAAATACATCAGTATTGTATTATGTGTCCATCAACAATTAGTCAATATGCTGCTGTAGAAGCTGCAGCTCATGGAGATGGGGATTGTAAGCTACATCATGATTCATTTGAAGGAAGAAGAAATTTTATTGTAAATGGATTAAATCGTATTGGCCTTAAATGCCATATGCCGGAAGGTGCATTTTATGTTTTCCCTAGTATTAAGTCAACGGGATTAACATCAGATGAATTCTGTGAACAGTTACTTAATACAGAGAAAGTTGCAGTAGTACCAGGAACTGCATTTGGTACATGTGGTGAAGGATACATTCGTATTTCATATGCTTATAGTATTGATGAAATCAAAGAAGCATTAACAAGAATTGAAAGATTCTTGAATTCATTAAAGAAATAATTTTTAATCATAAAAAAGAAACGCATACTTTGTATTAATCATTGTATGCGTTTCTTTGCATTATCTTTAAATTATTTTGTTAAGATTACGGTTGTTTCTGTAATGTTTGGTGTCATTGTAAGTGTTTCTTCATTCACAGCATCATTGATTATTTCTACTTGTATTTGAACTTTACATTCTTTACCTACTTCACATGCAGTAGCATCATAGAATGCTCGGATGTCTAATGCTGTTAATGTATTTACGTCAACTGTATCACTAGTAAGTGTTACTTGCACTTGAGCAATATCAGTATCATAGTTTATACCTGATTCTCTATCTTTTACAAATAAAGGAATTAATAATGTATTTCCTTCATCAATCATTTCTTTGCCGTCTGTTGGTGGTATTTGTGTTGTTTGAGTTGGTGATGCATTACATCCTACTAATGCAAGTATCATCGCCATTAAAATGATACTTTTAAAAATAGTTCTAATGTTTTTTTTCATTTGTTTTATTCCTTATTATACTGAGTGATAGATTACTCTTCATCATCTAAACTATCTAAATCAATAAATGGCATCAATGATTTAATAGATTTTAAACCGTTATCATGAATGGACTTTTTTGCGATTTTTGTAAGAAAGTCTTCATCTAAAAAAGGTGCAATAGATGCGAAATTTTTAAGCCCATTTTTATTGTATTCATCTTTTGCGATTTCTTCTAAATCATCTTCATCCATAAATGGAAGAATTGTTAAAATACCTGGAAATCCATTTTGCTTATAAAGTATAGTTGCTAATTTTTCTAAATCTTTCTCATCTAAAAATGGATAAAAGTTTTCTACATTTTTTCCCGTTTCGTGAAGCTTTAAGACAAGTTTGTAAATTTCATCTTCGTCGATGAAAGGTAATAACTTATCGATAGATTCATGATTATCGATTAAAGTTAAGGCGATTTCGTAAACATCATCTTCATCCATGAAAGGTGCTATTTTATGGATGAGATTATATTGTTTATTTTCTAAGGATATTAAAGCGATAGATTTAACTCTTTTTTCGCTTAGAAATGGAAGCATTTCTAATAGATCATTAAAATCATTTGTTGTGGTAATTTCATCCGCAACATTTTCTATTTGACTTGGTTTTAAGATAGGTAATACATTTTTGACTTCATCAACTTTATCAGGGTTCATTCGTATGAACTCTTTTTCTTCGTTTTTAATGGCGCTTTCAAGAAATGAATTATTCTCACCCAAGAGTTCGCTAACGGTGATATTAAATAATTCTGCGATTTCTGGTAGTTTTGTTACATCGGGTAGTGAATTGCCTCTTTCCCAATTAGATACCGCTTGATAACTGATAAATAGTTTATCGGCTAATTCCATTTGGGTCATATTTGATTTTTGGCGAAGCTCTAGAATTTTTTTGCCTATGGCTTTTGTGTTTAACATTTTTATGTCCTCCTATGTTATACCAGTATCCTAACAAGTGTGGTTTTAATTTCCTATCAAGTGATAATTGAGTTGTATTTGAATTACTCAATTAGTACTTGAGTTGATGATTAATACCTTAATTATACTTGAAAAAGGGAATTGTATAGAATATTTTAAAATACCCGTTGACACATTATACTATGCAATGTATAGTATATAACATAAGGAGGTATTTATGGATGCTCAATTAAAAAAAGGATTCCTTGAATTCTGTGTATTGGCGGCTTTAAAGAATGAAGATTCATATGGCTACCAAATTGTAAAAGATGTTTCTACATGTATAGAAATATCAGAGTCAACGTTGTATCCAATTCTCAAAAGACTAGAGTCCAGTGGCATGGTTACGACCTATTCGGTTGAACACAATAGTCGATTGCGTAAATATTACCAAATTACACCCATCGGAAAAGAACACATATTAAAGTTCATAGAAGATTGGGAAGAAATTAAAAAGATTTATGTCTTTGTGAAAGGAGAACAAGGGAATGAATAAAAATGAATATTTAACAAAACTGACGAGTTTATTGCAGGGAATAGATAAAAAGGAAAGAGATAAAGCGATATCTTTCTATAGTGAAATGATTGATGACTTTATCGAAGATGGATTAACAGAATTTGAAGCAATAGAAAAGGTTGGAAAACCTGGTGACATTGCTGAACAAATAATTACAGAGGATTTAAATAGACCAGAAAAAACAATGACAAAAGGTAAAAAAATATGGATGCGGGTATTACTTATATTAGGTTCACCATTATGGGTAATGTTGTTGTTAGCTGCTGGAATGTTGTTACTGGCTGGATGTTTATTATTGTTTACAGGATTAGTTGTTATTTGGCTAATACCAATTTGTGTTGGTATTGCTGGAGTATCTTGTTTAATTTTAGCTACAATAAGTGTTTTAGGTTCATTTGTCATCATGGTTCAAAACTTACCACTTGGCATAATACAATTAGGAGTAGGATTATTCGCAACAGGTGGCTTTGCATTATTATTTATTGCGACAGCTAAGTTAGGAAGATTCTTTACAGCAGTTACTAAACAAGCAATGAACTTAACAAATATTTATTTGTTTCAAAGAATAAGAGGTTTAGGTATATGATTAAACAAATAGTGAATAAAAGAAGCATTATTATTGTATCAATAGTATTAATGATAATGGGATTAGGTTGTGGAATTTTAGGATCTGCAATGGCTAATAATAATATAGAAAATCTAAAAACAAGTAAACCAGATCCTTGGTACCAAAGTGTACATGTGAATGATAAAAATCAATTTGGTATTTATATACAAGCAGGTCCACTAACATTAATGAAATTTGGATATTAATAAGAGGTATTCTTCGAAAGAATACTTTTTTTCTTGCATTGGTCAAATGATAGTTTCTTGTTATAATTATGAAAGAGAATGCATATAAGGGGGTAAATAATGCGTAAAATAATGGTGTGTGTTTTTACCTTTTTATTAATGTCGGGTTGTTCAAAACTAGATTCGCAGCCAACAAATTCAGAAAGTACAGCTAAACCAGGGTTTGAGTTGCTTACTCCGGATACATCATTTGTGAGTGAGGAATGGTATGATCGCTATGATATCTTTGAAATTAATAGTGAACCAGCTCGGGCAAGTATATGGCCATATTCTTCAAAAGAAGAAGGGCTTATCGCAGAGAAAAGTAGTTTAGATGAAATTGATTATTTATCTTCACCCTATGTTCAATCATTAAATGGCACATGGCGATTTTACTATGCTAAAAAACCAAGTGAACGTTTAAAAAACATTGCAGGATTTGATGCTTTTTCCTATTGGGAAGAATGGGATGATTCAATCTTTACAAATATTGAAGTTCCTTCCAATATTCAAACACAACGTAATGAGGATGGAGCATTTAAATATGAGAATCCAATTTATATAAATCAAGTTTATCCTTGGATTAATAATGAAATAATTCAATATGGTTGGCAAGGTGAACCACTTGCGCCAACCACGAATAATAGTGTGGGGCATTATAAGCGTGAATTTGAGTTGAATGATTCTATGAAGGGTAGAAACATCTTTGTTAGTTTTAAAGGTGTAGAATCTGCTTTCTACGTCTATATCAATGGTCAACGAGTAGGATATAGTGAAGATAGTTATACAACGAGAGATTTTAATATTACACCTTATCTAAAAGAAGGTAAAAACACAATTGCAGTAGAAGTATATCGCTGGTCAACAGGAAGTTATTTTGAGAATCAAGATTTCATTAGATTAAGTGGAATCTTTAGAGATGTTGTTTTATATTCAAAAGATGATGTAGAAATTAGAGATGTATTTGTGACAAGTTCACTTGCTTCTGATTATGAAGATGCAACAGTTAACATTGAAACGAGTGTTCGGAATTTATCAACTGAAAGTAAAGAGGGGTATACTTTATCAGTAGAGGTCTATGATGGGGAACAATCGATTTTAAGCAATCCCATAAATAAAAATGTTGAGAAACTATCTGCATTTGAAACAGTAAAAGATGAAGGTCAACTTGTAAATCAACAAATAAAAATAACGAAACCTAAGCTATGGAGTAGTGAGAAACCACACTTGTATCGTGTGCTTATTCAATTATTCGATGAAAAGGGAAATTTAATAGAAACAGTATGTACGCGTATCGGAATAAGAAAAGTTGAAGTAAAAGAAGTTGATGGAGTATCACAAATACTCGTCAATGATAAACCCGTATGGTTGAAAGGTGTAAATCGCCATGAAACGAGTTTATATAATGGGCGAGCAATTACCAAAGAAGAAATTATCCAAGATTTATTTATGATGAAAGCATACAACATTAATGCCTTTAGAACATCGCACTATCCTAATGATGAATTAACATATGATATAGCGGATGAAATTGGTTTGTATGTTGTTGATGAAGCGAATATAGAATCTCATATTGGGGAAAAAGAATTATCTGTACCAGGTAATAACCCAATATACACACCATTAATTCTTGATCGTACAAAGAGTATGGTAGAGCGTGATAAGAATCATGCAAGCATTTTGTTTTGGTCATTGGGAAATGAATCAACCTACAATGAATATCCAATGGATGAGAATTACCCATTCTATGTTACATCCAAATGGATTTTATCTAGGGATCCAGGACGATTACGGGTATATGAGCGTGATAATCGTATTGGTAATACAAGAGAAGAGTCGATTGTTGATGTAGTAAGTACGCAATACTGGACATTAGACCAAGTTGATGACTATGGTAGAAACAAGAAGAATGCCTTCTTTCAATCAGAATATGGTCATGGCATGGGTAATGCTTTAGGTAATTTTAAAGAATACTATGATATATATCGCAAGTATCCAAATATACAAGGTGGATTCATATGGGATTTTATTGATCAATCGATTCTAACTGTTGATGAAAATGGGAATGAATTCTATGGACATGGCGGCGATTGGGGGACTGAACTTCATGACGGTGATTTCTGTGGTAATGGAATAATCAGTGCTAACCGCAAGCCACAAGCAGAGAGTGAAGAAGTAAAGAAGGTTCAACAAGATTTTCAATTTAGCTTCAAGGAAAATATTTTAACAGTTACAAATGAAAGCATTGATACAAATTTAAATGAATTTAATGTATCCATCGAATTGTTCAGTGATGGTCAATCAGTTTATAAACAAGATATTGAACAATCACAATGTAATATCGAAGCACTTGCGAAAAAAGATATACAATTATCACTACCAGAGTTTAAGACATTATCAGGAGAAATTATTCTTAATGTTTATGTGAAATATCCAAAAGATCAAATCTGGGCAAATGAGTTTGGCGGTAAAAAAGGTGATATACATTCTTCAGAACAATTTATTTTAAGTAATTATGAAAGTGAACTTCAAACAGACGAAAATAAATCAATCGTTGTGAATGAAAAAGAAAATTTCATTGAAATAAGTGGTAATAAGTTTACTGTTAAAATTGATAAAACAACAGGAACTATCACTAATTATAGCTATCTAGGTGAAACATTCTTAGAGAATGGACCCTATGTAAGTTTTGGCAGAGCTCCTGTGTCTAACGACATTGAATTTAGTAGTGAAGTAATGGCGGCCGAGAAATCATTAAGACTAGTATCTCTTTCGTTAAGTTATACGGATACAAAGGCAATAATAAAATGTGAAAGTAATATCGAGTCCACTAATTCAAGCGTATATACAGTCTATACATTAATGGGTGATGGTTCCCTATTTATGGAGTCGAAAATAGATGTACCTACAAGCAAAGTAGTTGGGGAAATAGCGAGAGTGGGTGTAGTATTCAATCTATCAAAAGATGTGAAGTCTTATGAAATGTATGGTCGTGGTCCATTTGAAAATTATAGTGACCGTAATACTGCATCATTTGTAGGTGTATATTCAGGAAGTCTATTTGATTGGTTTAATGACACTCAACTAAAACCACAAGATAGTGGTAATAAAACAGATGTTCGCTGGTTTGAGGTAAAAGGAAACAAAGGAAGTTTACGATTTACTTCAGATGTGAATTTTGCTGTTAATGTATTGCCTTATCTAGATAGTGATATCGCGAATGCAAAGCATATGTTTGAACTTAAAAAACTTGATGCACCAATTCTTCATTTGGATATTTACCAAAGAGGATTGGGTAATGGTAGTTGGGGAGAAGAACCACTCGATATTTATAAAATCAAACAAGGTCAAACTGTCACAATGAATCTCTTAATTAAACCAAATTAAAAATGCAGGTATTCATGAAATATCTGCATTTTTTGATGTAATAATCGTTAACGTCTTTCTATAATCCTTTAGATGTAATGATTTTTTCGAATTTAGCTTCTGAAAGAATTTCGTGGGTTATAAACTCACCATTGTAGAAAAGTGCATAAGTAGTAAATGGGATAGAAGCATTTTGTGCTTCTTCTTTTGTTTGAATATGTTTGACTTTGAATTCGATATTTTTTGATTTTGCGATTGCTTCAATGAGTGGTACATATTTTGCAGTGAATGGACATTGATTAGTATAAGTTAATAAGAATCCAGTTTGTTTTGATTTTGTTTTTACAGCTTGGCGAAATTGTGGAATTGCCGCATTTTTTGAAAAAGGTAGGTAATAGAGTTCGAAGTAAGGGTCAGCTGTATCGACTAGTTTAAATCCTTTGTGTGTTAAATACTTTGAATCTGCTAGAAATCCTAGTTTCTTTTTTGAGGATAGAATTACAAGACCATTTTTCTTCTTCGCTTTACTATCTTTGATACATGCATCTAGAAGTAGGTTTGAATAGCCTTCGCCTTTAAATTGTCCTGATACCCAAAGACAATTAATATACATAGTATTATCTGCAATAATTGGTGCCCATGCATTTTCAGTAGGAATATATTCAATAAAACATTTACCACGTACATTGCATTTTAAAAATACTAAACCATCATCAAGTTGATCTTCAATCCAAGATTTCTTAGATTTTACTTGAATGTCAGTATTGTTTGATATGGCACAACAAATATGTTCGCTTTCTAAGTTGTCGCGGGTAATTTTAATAAGTTCCATGGTTTTTCTCCTTTAAGATTTTTTAATATGCTAAGTGTAACATATTAAAGTTGACATCTAATGTCAGTTTATAAAAAAATGACTGAATATTCAGCCATCTTTTATTTCTATGCTTTTTTAATTTCTACACTCCATTGAGCTCCAACACCAATGTTGTAAGCCTTTGAGAATGATCCTTGATTAATTGCTAAACCAACACGGTAAACAGAGTTGATATAAATAATTGGAGAACCAATTCTTACATCAGCAAAGCTTTTGCCATAAACAACTTGGTTTTGATAAACTAACATATCATTGTTATAAATAGTAACTTCTAAACGTTCACCATAACTTGGATTAATTTTTAAGAATTCTTCACGTTCAATACTTGTCCATAATGACCCAAAGCGAACATCGAGAATGTCAATAGAACCTTTTACTGAGTCTTCAGTAATTTCAGTATCAACAGTAGGTAATTCTACAATTCTTTCAACTGATAATTCAGGTCCAACTTCTTCGAATGAAATGATACCTGCAGCTAAACGAGCACCAGTATAGGCGTAAACATCACGCCCGTGGAAAGTATAACTTGCTTCGGTATTTGCACGGCGGTTTGTTACTTCTGAGATTTCACGGACAGCTTGTATGCCCATGTATTTCTTAATGTGTGTTAATGTTCCATTATCAGGGGTTACAATGTAATGTCCAGCGTTTGTAAGTGCTACAACACTTTTTCTTTGTGAACCAACACCTGGATCAACAACTGATACAAAGACAGTACCTTCTGACCAGTATTCTACAGTTTGAAACAAACGATAGCTAGCTTCAAAGATATTATAAGCGGTGATATCGTGTGTTAAGTTTCTAATACGAAGGCTATCATCAACGCTGAAGGCAACACCTTCCATTGCGCTAACGGCACCATCTACTAATCCAAAGTCAGATTGTAATACTAATGTTTTTTTCATGTGATTTCTCCTATTTAGTGAAAGTGACGGTCCAATCAGAACCAAAGTCACAGTGGTATTCTTCAATGAAATTTCCCATAGACACAGCCATTGAAACTTTCATGAGTTCATTGTTGTAAATAATTGGTTCGCCTTTTTTAGCCATACCGAATGATTTGTGGAATAAAACTGGTTGGTTAAATTTAGTTTCGCCGTTGTGTTTGATTTCGACGTTAATCATATCGCCATAATTGAAACCAGCATCACTCATCATACTTAGTGGAATGTTTGTCCATAAGTTACCAAAGTTAGGGTCATTGATTTCAAAGATACCTTCGATTTTATTTGTTGAAAGAGTAGGTTCTAAAATTGGATGAGTAACGATTTCATCAAGTGAATAAGTAGGACCTACTTGTTCGTAAGTGATAATGCCTGATGCAAGTCTTGCTGCACAATAACCGAATAAATCACGGCCATGGAAAATTGCAACGCCTTCAGTACCTTTACCCTTAAGACGATTGATTGTTTCATCGATTTCTCTTACTTCTGTGATTCCTACATATTTTTTAATATGTGTTAATGCACCGTTATCAGGTGTAACGATGTAATAGCCATCTGCGGTTTTCGCAACACATGCACGTCTTGCAGTTCCAACTCCTGGATCGACAACAGATACAAAGATTGTACCTTCTGGCCAGAATTTCATTGATTGGTATAAACGGTATGATGCAGACCATGTATCATATTGTGGAAGTTCATGAGAACCGTCCATGATTTCTAGTGAACGATCAACACTTTTTACAACGCCATACATGGCACAAACAGCACCTTCTTTATATGTAAAGTCGGTTTGAAATACTAAAATTGGTTTTTCCATAAATTTCTCTCCTTTTAAATAAATGGGTTAAAGTAAATACTATGATTTACAAATGCACTAATTAATAATGAGGTAACAAATACTGCTAAACAAACAAGCATAGCTAGAACGTCATTACGTGTTAATGGACGATATGAATACCATGTTCTTGTTTTATACTTTCCATATCCTCTTAATTCCATTGCGTTAGTAATTAATTCGATACGGTCTAGTGTTGTGAAAATAAGTGGTGTCAAAATGGTTAAGATATTTCTAAAGCGTTTTGTGATTTTTTCTTTCTTTGATAAATCAATTCCGCGTGCTTGTTGAGCAAGGGAGATAGAATGATAATCACGTTGAACATCTGGAAAATATCGTAATGTTAGCGATAATGCGGTACACGCTTTATAACTAATTTTGACCTTATTTAATGATGATGCAAGTTCACTTGGGTTCGTTGTAAGAAAGAAAATAATACCCAGTGGAATAACGGATAAATATTTAAGTAGTTTAGTAACTTGATAAAATAGTTGTTCAAGAGTTACTACATATGGACCAGCGATTTTAAATAAGATATGTTCAGTTCCATAAATTTCAACACCTTGCATTGGTGCAAAGATGAATGTCAAAATAAAATTTGTAAATAAGAAGATAAATACATAAATCAACATTAGTTTAACTTGTTTAAATTGAATCTTCGCTACTTTAAACATTGCGAATGATAAAACTAAAACAAAGAGAATGACACGAATATCATAGGTCAACATAACCGTCGTTGTTAGAAATAAGAAACATATTAGTTTTGTAAGACCACTTAAGTGATGAATAAATGTATCAAGTTGATTATAAGAGAACAATTTAATTTTCATGACGACGTTCTCCTCTCTCTGCGAGAATAAAGCATTCCACAAACTTCAATGGATCAGAGATTCCGGCTTTTATAGCAAGTTCGAATAATGAAGTTTCTTTTAAGTTGGCTTCTTTCACTAAATGTTCATCGCATAATACTTCATATGCTTTTGTATCTGCGAGTTTTTGACCATTCGCAAGAACAATGGCACGTGGTGTGTATTCAAGCATGAGATGCATATCGTGAGTGATCAGAATAATTGTTTGACCATTCTTGTTTAGATTCTCTAAGAAATCCATGATTTCCGAATAGTGATGATAATCTTGACCAGCCGTTGGTTCATCAAGAATTAAGATTTTTGGATTCAATACAAGAATAGATGCAATAGTAACACGTTTCTTTTGACCATAACTTAATGCACTGATAGGCCATTTTCTAAATGGAAGTAATCCACATACTTTCATCACCGAAGTAACACGTTGTTCAATTTCTTCTTCCGCTAGTCCACGTATTCTAAGTCCAAGTGCAATTTCATCAAAAATTAAATTTTTTGAAATCATTTGATTTGGATTTTGAAGAACAATTCCAACATGGTCAGCTCTTTCTTTAATAGTATAGTTAACTAAATCTTGGTTTTCTAATAAGATTGCGCCACTGTCTTCTTTTTCAAAACCAACAATTAGTTTTGATAGAGTACTTTTTCCTGCCCCATTTTTTCCTACGATAGCAAGCATTTCACCTTCATTAATTGTGAAGGATACATCTTTAAGGATTGGACGGTTTCCATCATAACTGAAATTTAGATTACGAATTTCTAACAATGATTTTTCTTGTGGACAAGGCATTGTACGTTCATGAGATTTAAACCATGATTGTAATTGCATTTTACTCTTTTCGATATTGAAACTATGAATGCTTTCAGGTTTCATATCAGGAGTTATTTGAATTCCAGCATATTTACATGCGGTGATATAAAGTGGTTCACGAATACCTTGTTCTAAAAGGATATTGCTTGACAATACATTATCAGGAGTATCATCCATTAATATTCTTCCTTCATTCATAACGATGATACGATCAACGTGACGGTGAAGTACGTCTTCTAAACGATGTTCAATAATAATGATTGTTTTTCCTTCAGCGTGGATATCGTCAATTAATTCGATTGCGGTTTTTCCAGTAGCAGGATCTAAATTTGCGAGGGGCTCATCAAAGAGTAATATGTCTACATCATCAACCATTACCCCAGCAAGAGAAACTCTTTGTTTTTGACCTCCTGATAATTCAAAAGGATTATTTTGTAGAAGTGTTTCCATAGAAACAAGTTCAGCTATTTTTTCTACTTTTAATTTCATAGTAGATTGTGGCACATTATCGTTTTCTAGTGCAAAAGCAATATCTTCTGCAACACTAAGTCCAACGAATTGACCATCGGAATCTTGTAATACAGTTCCAATTTGTTTTGATAAATCAAATACTGTTGAATTTTTGGTTTCAATATCATTTACGAGTAAAGATCCTTGAATGCTTCCTTTATAAGCAAAGGGAATTAAGCCGTTAAGGCAATTTCCAAGTGTACTTTTACCACTACCACTGGGACCAACAATTAAAATTTTCTCGCCATGATTGATTGTTAGATTAATATTGTGAAGTGTTGGTTCAGCCTGTGAATAGTATTGAAATGAAAAATCTTTGAATTGTATCACGGGATTTGACATAATTAATCTCCTTTTCTAAATAGTAAATGAGCTAACTTTACAATTAGCTCATCTACTTACCTTTATATTATTCTAGTCTTTTGTAAGTGAACCTTTACTAGTCTTCGTTTTTGCATATGCAACAAGTAGTAATGAACCAATAACACAAGCACAGATGGCATCTAAGATAAATGCTACAACACCTTGAGCAAATACTAGGTTAACAGGTTCAGAATAGATTACGATATCTAATACTGGAGCAACAATTACCCAAGCCACAAAGTTAGCGATAATGTTAACAATACAGAATTTAATAATTTCAGTTTTACCGATTTTACCACTTTCTGCATCCATCATGAAGTATGCAGCACCACCGATTAGAGCAGCAACGCCGGAAGCGATTACCCAACTCCACCAAGGAGCACCGTAGCTAATGAAATCATTTAATGCATGACCGATAAATGCTACTAAGAATCCACAGATTGGTCCAAATACTGCACCGAAGAAAGCTGATACACCATAAGCGATTTGAAGATTTGTTTCAGGAACTGGTGAAGGAATCTTAACGAACATGAATAGAACCATGAACAATGCAGCACCTAATCCAGTTGCAACGATAGTTTTTGTTGAGAATAAACTTTTCTTTGTCATTTGTCGTACCCCCTTAATGTACCCTATAATTCTAGCATAGTTTGATAATAAATAAAGATGATAAATGAGCTATTTTTGTGTATTTTCATCAATATTTTCAGGAATATTAGAAGGATCCTTTGAAGTTAGTGATTTATCATCTTGAATAAGATTACTCTTATACTTTCGATAAAAAGAAATTGTGAGCATTGCAAATAGCAAAGTACCAAAACCAAAAGGAATAAACCACAAGAAGGCTAATCCAGCGGGAGCACTTGCACCTATATATTTTGCAGCATAATAACCATGGACATAATCATGGGTAATGATAATACAAGCAAGGTGTGTTACTAGCATTGTTAAGACAAAAAAGGTGATTGCTAATATCTTATTTTTTTTCATAAATTACTCCTTATAGTCTAACAGTACAGGATATAGCGAAGAAAGTGAAGAAAAAAGGCTTAAAATCGAGGGTTTATCGTGAAAAAAGTTTACAAGCTAGGTGAGGTATGATAAAATTATAGGCACGGGTAGATAAATCGTCTACTCCTTGCCTAAGTATAGGCCAATAGACCATGAGGAGGTGTACACATGAGAAAATATGAAGTCATGTACATCGTAAATGCATCTTTAGAAGATGCTAAACGCCAAGAAGTAATCGGAACTATGCACGCAATCATCACTAATGGTGGTGGTAAAATTGCAAATGTTGACGAGTGGGGCGTGAAAGAATTTGCGTATCGTATTGAAGACATGACCAAAGGTTATTACGTAGTAGTAACATTTGAAGCTGACAATGAAACTGTTAAAGAATTTGACCGTTTAATGCGTATCAATGCAAACATTGTTCGTTACATGATTATTAAACAAGACGAAAACTAAGAGGTATCCCTAATGATTAATCGTGTCGTTTTAGTCGGAAGACTAACAAAAGATGTTGATTTAAGAAAAACGTCATCTGGACTTTCTGTTGCGACGTTCACAGTTGCTTGCAATCGTAGAACATCAGGACAAGGTCAAGAAAGACAAGCTGATTTTATTAACTGCGTAGCTTGGCGCCAAACTGCTGACTTTTTAGGGCAATATGCTAAAAAAGGTGCATTAGTTGGAGTTGAAGGACGTATCCAAACACGTAATTACGACGGTACTGATGGTAAAAAGGTATATGTTACAGAAGTTGTATGTGATTCATGTCAATTACTTGAATCAAGATCTACTTCTGAGAATCGTTCACCTTCAAACTTTGATACACCATCTTATTCAGGGATGGAATCATCTGGTTATGAAGCGGACAACAGCGGTTTTGAAGGTTTCAACGCTGGACCATCGCTAGATATATCTAGTGATGATTTACCATTTTAAGTAAGAAAGGAGATTATCTACCATGGCATTTAAAAAACAAAGAATGGGACGTAAGAAAGTATGTTATTTCACAAAAAATAATGTAACTTCTATCGACTATAAAGATATCGAATTGTTGAAGAAATTCGTTTCAGCTAACGGAAAAATTATTCCAAGACGTGTAACTGGAACTCGTGCTAAATATCAACGTATGTTAGCAACAGCAATCAAACGTGCTCGTCAAATGGCATTATTACCATACGTTAATGACTAATAACTAAACCTCCGTCGGCATGATGGAGGTTTTTGAACTTTTGGAGGGTGGAACCATGAATAACAATGTAAGAAAGATAACTGATGGTGCAATGATGGTTGCACTTGTTGGGGTGCTCATTTTAATTAACCGTCAATTTGTAGGAATTCTAGAATTATTTGCTTGGATTTTACCTTTGCCAATGGTATTCTTTACTGCAAAATATGGCTGGAAAGATGGCATTCTTCCTTTATCAGCAATGGTATTGCTAACGTTAATTTTAGGAACGCCACAATCAATTTATTATTTTGCGGTTACCGCTATATCAGGACTTATTTATGGTAATGGTGTAAAAGCAGGCTGGAATAATCGTAAATTATTGTTTGTTACAATGACTATTTCAGTCATATCAAGTTTGGTAACAACAGTTTTATTTGCGTCTTTTTTCGGTTATGATATAAATATGGAAATTAAAGCCATAGGCGATACAATGAATCAAGTTATGGGATCAACCGGAGTAGCTTTTGCATTTGATTTGACGCAACTCATTAAAGTGTCAGTTGGATTTAGTATACTTTTTGCAGGGATACTAGAAGGATTGCTTATTCACATGGTTTCACGCTTGATGCTTACACGTTTTGGTTTTCACATTCCAAAGGCAAAACCTTTGTCACAAATTAATGCCCCAAAATGGACAGGATATGTTGCGCTTGTTGGATGGGCATTAGCTGAATATGGACTAAGAACACCTTTAGAACAAAATATTCAAGTACTTGCGATGATTGTGTTAATTATCTCGAACATTTACTTAATTGGATTTGGGTATATAGGTGCAGTGATAATGGGTGCTGCAAAATTTAAAAAGAATATTAGTCTTTATCTTATGATAGGTATGATTTTGTTTTTGCAAATAGCGATACCGGCATTAGCATTTTTTGGATTTTTATATATTACCACAGATTGGCGTGAGAATCTTTTGAGGAGGCTTCAGAATGGACAAACTAAATAAACTGAAAATCCAGGTAACTTTATTACTTGTATTTCAAGTGATACTTATTGTTTTCTTTAAATTAATGTGGGACATCAATGTGATTGCGCCTATTTTAATTACGATTATTGAAATTGCAGCCTTTGCGATTTTATTTAAGACGTTTGAAAATGATAGTGAAGAAAGAAATCTAGGAGTTACTCGTATTTTAGGAACAGAGGCAAAAGATGCCTTCTTATTTGGCGAAACAGGAATGGTTTCTTATGATGATAGTTACGTAATCACTTGGATGAGTGATCTATTTGATGAAAGAGGATTTAATCGAGTTGGTAAAAAACTACTTGTATGGCTTCCAGAAATAGATGACTTAATAGCGGGGAAAGCTGATGAAATAGAAATTACATTGGATGATCATATTTATTTAGTTCACCGTAAAGAAGATGCACAAGTTTTATTCTTTAAAGATATTACTGAAACAAAAGAATTTAAAAATGCGTATGAAGATGAAAAAGTAGTTATTGGGCTGATTAATTTGGATAACTATGAAGAATCAACACGGTATGAAGATGAAAAATTAACTTCAAGTATTAATACTAGTATTCGCCAACCCGTTATTGATTGGTGTAAAAATCATGGATTATTACTTCGTCGTTTAAAGAATGATAGATATATGGTTGTTTTAAATGAAGCAATCTTTAGGACTTTAGTAGATGACCGTTTTAGTATTTTAAATACTGTTAAAAAAGCATCACAAGAATTGGATGTATCAATTACACTATCAATGGCATTTGCCCGTGGTACAAGCAATTATGAAGAATTGGATGAAATGGTTATTCAATTACTTGATTTAGCACAAGCCCGTGGTGGTGACCAAGTAGCGATTCGTCGTTCAGGCGAAGATGTGAAGTATTTTGGTGGTAGTTCAGAAGCAGTTGAAAAACGTAGCCGTGTGCGTGTTAGAATCATGGCGAATACATTAAAAGATTTAATTCAAAAGTCATCTAATATCATTATTTGTTGTCATAAAGAAGCAGATTTTGACTGTATTGGTGGGGCAATAGCGATGAGTCGTATTGTTCAAGCTTATAACAAACCTTGTTGTATCATTGCGAAAACAGGGGGTATTGAAGAGAAACTAACAGCTGTTTTGGAAAATGGAAAAGTTGAATTAGCGGCGCGTCACCAATTTGTAACTGAAAATGAAGCGATTAATCAATATCGTGATGATTCTCTAGTAATTATGGTGGATCACCATAGTCTTAAACAATCAAATGGTGCTCAAGTATTAGAGCGGGCTAATAAAATTGCGATATTTGATCATCATCGTCGTAGTGCTGATTTAGAAGTAAATCCAACGCTTGTATATATCGAAGCAGGAGCATCAAGTACATCTGAACTTATATCAGAATTTATTCCATATTTATCAAATCGTATTGAAATCGATGAACTTGAGGCAAATATTATGTATGCCGGTATTATTATTGATACCAACCGCTTTAAAGTACGTACAGGTAGTAGAACATTTGAGGCAGCGAGTATGCTTCGCTCTTTAGGAGCAGATCCACTTGTTGTTGATGATTACTTGAAAGATACGTATTCTGAATTTGCGATGAAATCTTCAATAATGAGTACCTGTGAACAGTATGAAAAGGGTATAATGATAGCACCGGTTGAAAACCGTGTTATTTCACGTTCGATTATGTCACAAGTTGCTGATAGTATTTTACAAATTAAAGATGTTCAAGCAAGTTTTGTTATTGCGAAAATTAGCGACCAACAAATCGCAATAAGTGCACGAAGCAAAGGTAAAGTAAATGTTCAACGAATCATGGAAAATATGCATGGTGGAGGACATTTAACAGCTGCAGCACTTCAACGTAATGGGTCAAATGTGTTAGAATTAAAAGACGAGTTAATCGATGCGATTAGCCGGTATATCGAGGAGGTTGAAGGAAATGAAAGTCATCCTGTTGAGTGATGTTAAAAAAGTAGGTAAAAAGGGAGAAATCCTTGAAGTAGCTGATGGTTATGCAAGAAACTTTCTAATAGCGAAAGGATTTGCAGTACAAGCTACAAATAAAAGTATGGAAATTCTTCAAGATCAAAAAGAAGAACAAAGACAAAATGAAGCTGAATTAGAAAAAAGCGCAAAAGAATTAAAAGAAAAATTAAAAGAAATTACATTAGAATTCACATTGAACAGTAAAAACGGAAGAGTTTTTGGTTCAGTATCAACAAAACAAATTGTTGAAGAACTTATGAAGAAACATAATATTCACGTCGATAAACGTAAATTTATCGATACAAATCCAGTTGGAAGTTTAGGATATTCACATGTAAAAGTTGAGTTATATAAAAATGTAATTGGAGAAATTAAGTGTTTAATTAAAGAGAAAGTGTAGGAAAAACTATGAATCGTCAAATGCCCAATAGTTTAGAAGCTGAACAATCCTTACTGGGGACATTAATGGTCTATCAAAACAGTATGACCATTGTATCTGATGAAGGATTACAAGATTCAGATTTTTACTTAGAAGCCCATCGTAAAATCTTTGCGGCAATTTTTGACTTGCATGCAGAAGGCAAACCAGTGGACATGACAACGGTTTCTACACGTCTTAATGATATGAATCGATTATCACAAGTTGGTGGAGTAGAATACTTAATGCAACTTTGTGATGCAGCGGTAACAAGTGCAAATACAAAAACATACACAGAGATTATTCAAAATAAAGCATTTATGCGTAGCTTAATTGAAGCCTCTCAAGTTATTGCTGAAGAAGGATTAGATGGACAAGTTGATATTGATGATTATTTAGATAGTGCTGAAAAGAGAATTTTAAGCGTAACTAGAAATCGTCGTACAAGTGATTTTAGAACTGGAACAGAAGTTATTAATTCAGTTATTGAAAATATCCAAAAGATGGCAGACAATCATTCGCCAATTACAGGGGTTGCGACTGGATTCAAGGATTTAGATCGTCTAACACATGGTTTTCAACCTGGCGATTTGGTTATTCTTGCGGCTCGTCCTTCAATGGGGAAAACAGCATTTGCGCTTAATTTGGGTATGAATATGGCACAAATTGAAACTAAAAAAGCAGTAGCGATCTTTTCACTAGAAATGCCTGCTGAACAATTAATCAGTCGTATTCTTTCAGCTAAAAGTACAGTGTTAGGTGATCATTTAAAGACTGGTTATTTATCTAGTGGCGAATGGAATCAATTATCTGAGGCTGTTACTGAATTAAAATCAACCAAAATTTTTATTGATGATACACCGGGAGTCAGAGTATCTGAAATCTTCTCGAAGTGTCGTAAACTTCAAGCTGAACATGGATTGTCTTGTATTCTTATTGACTATATTCAGTTAATTACTGGAAATGGTAAGAATGGCGATAATCGTCAACAAGAAGTATCAGAAATATCACGTAATTTAAAAGCACTTGCTCGTGAACTTAAAGTTCCGGTAATTGCATTATCGCAATTATCACGTGGTGTAGAACAACGTACAGATAAACGACCAATGATGTCGGATCTTCGTGAATCTGGAGCCCTGGAACAAGATGCGGATATGATTATCTTGTTGTTTAGAGAATCATATTATGATGATGAGAAAAAAGAGGAAGCAATAAAGAATGGTATTGAAACTGTTGAAGTTGATGTGGCTAAACATCGTAACGGGGCAACACGTCGTTTAGATGTAGCATTCAAAGCCGATATCAATGCATTCTATAATGTTGATCGTTCTCAATAAATGAAAGAATAGAAAGGGTGAATGCGATGAAAAAGATAGTACCTATTTTAATTGCAGCACTAGCTAGTCTTGCGATTGTTTATCTTGCACCAATGATTGGATTTGGCAATAATCAACAAAGAGTTGAAGCGAATCAACAAGTTGAAACGTCAATCTTGCCACAAGCCATCATTGATGTGAATAAAGAGCCAAAAGAAGTTACAAAAATATATGATAATGGAAAACTCTTAGGAGTTATTCATAATCCAAAATCAATTGAAACAATGTTAGATACAGTCTACAAAGAATCATATGAAGAAAAGTTTCCTAAAACAAGTCTTGATATTGGGAAAGATTTATATGAAGTTACGGAATTAAGTTATGCAAATTATGAAAATATTGATGAACAAATCATTCAATATATTAAAGATAAAAATACATTCACAGTAGAAGTAAATGCGATTGAAATATCAGATGAAAATGGTATTATTGCAATTATTTATGTGGATGATGTAAAAAAATATGAAGATGCTCTTCATAGATATTTACTATACTTTGTTGATGAACAATCTCTTAATCGAATTCTGAAGAATGAAACTATTCCATCACTGACTACGTATGGTGAGCGTGATATGAGCATTGAAATATTACAAAATATTTCTCTTAAGAAAGCTTATGCTACACCCGATGAAATTATGACAACAGAGGATGAAATTTTAGAATTCCTTAAATATGGAAAAGGTGTTGAGAAGCAATACTATACTGTTGTAAATCAAGATACAATTGAAGGGGTAGGTTCTAAAAATGGAGCACTCTCTGCACAGCAAATTGTAAATATTAACGATGATATTTTATCAGGTGTTGATCAAGTATTAACCCCAGGTGAGAAGTTAAATATAACTTATTTTCAACCACCAATTGATGTTGTCGTGAAAAAAGAATCACTTCGAAAAGAAATTGAGTATCCTGCTTCAACGTTATATATTGAGAAAGAAGATATGTATACCAATGAACAAGAACTTTATCAAGAAGCAAAAGTAGGTTCTAAAAATGCGTTATATGAAGAAACATGGATCAATGGAGTTATCTACTCTGGGGAAGAAGTTTCTTCAATCGTAACAATACAACCACAACAAGAAATTATTTATGTAGGAACAATGGCAATACCAAGTCAAGGTACTGGTTCATTCCGTTGGCCTATTGATAATCCAAATATAACATGCCGTTGGGGATGTTATGCTGGACATAGAGCAATTGATATTCAAAATCGTTATGAACGTTATGGTAACATTTATGCGGCAGACCGTGGTACGGTTGTTGAAGTTAGTTATAATGGAATTAATGGTAACTATATTATTATTGACCATGGTAACGGACTATCAACATACTATGGACATATGAACAGATTGTCAGATGTTCCTGTAGGAACAATTGTGGACAAAGGAGAAATTATTGGTCAAATTGGTATGACAGGTAAAGCAAGTGGTCCTCACGTTCACTTCTTTATTCTAGATCCTACCGCAAATGGTGGAAGACGAGATCCATGTGATGGATTCTTGGCGTGCTAACTATGAAATTTGCATTATGTTGTAGTGGTTCAAAAGGAAATAGTTTTGTACTTCAAGATAAAGATTGTACGCTTGTGATTGATTGTGGATCAACAAGAAAATATTTAGAAAATTGTTATCGTGAGTTAGGAATTAAAGTCGATGATGTTGATGCATGTTTAGTAACGCATCAACATGTCGATCATGTTAGTCAAATACAGATGTTTAAAAATAAAACGGTTTATTCAGCACTTGAAATTAATGGTTGTAAAGATCTTCGTGTTTTAGAACCATTTGAATCTTTTCAAATTAAGGAATTAGAAATTACACCATTACCATTAAGCCATGATGCTGAAAAAACAATGGGTTTTGTAATCAAGAGTGAAACTGAAAAACTAGTATATATTACGGATACAGGTTATTTGAATGAGAGTTATTATGCTTATTTAGTTGGTGCAGATTACATTATTCTTGAAAGTAATCATGACTTAAAAATGTTGATGGATTCAAGACGTCCACATTTTGTAAAGCAGCGTATTTTTTCAGATAATGGACATTTATGCAATGAAAATTGTGCTGAAGTATTAATGAATATTGTTACCGAAAAAACGAAACAAATCTTTTTGGCTCATATTTCTGATGAAGCAAATACCCGCCAAAAAGCATTAAAAGTAAATACAGAAGCATTAATGAAGAAAAAGGATTTAAATAAAGATTTAGTCATCGTCGCATCAGATCAGTTTGTCATGGTACAAGGAGGAGAAGGAAATGAAAAAGTTTCTAGTAGCTCTCATTGTTGTGCTCTTGGTTTGGAATAGTTATCTTGCCTTTGAGATTAGCCAATTAAAAAGTGTTGATACGGTTCCTACTAAGCCCACACAAGTATACAATAACAATACAATTAACGGCTTTACTTCGGACTTAACAAACGTCATAAGTAAAACAGAATCGAAAGTAGTTAGTATTACAAGTAGTGCACACGAAAACCTTGTTTCAATAGGAAGTGGTGTTGTATATAGTAAAGATGATACAGGTGTATACATTGTTACAAATCAACATGTAATTGCGAATTCTACTGAAATTTTTGTAACGTTTGATAACGGTGAAGTTTTACTTGCGAATTTATTAGGTAGTGATGAATTGACCGATTTGGCAGTTCTAAAAGTTACTCCAACATTTGATGTTGAACCCTTTAATTTAGGCGAAGCAACGGTACTCAAAAAAGGTGAATATGTCATTGCAATGGGATCTCCACTTGGGCAAGATTTCCAAGGTTCTGTTACATTTGGTATACTTTCAGGTCTTGATAGAACAGTTCCTGTTGATTTGAATGAAGATGGTATTATTGAATGGGAAATGGTTGTATTACAAACAGATGCGGCAATTAACCCAGGAAATAGTGGTGGACCACTTATCAATTTAAGTGGTGATCTAATTGGAATTACAACGATGAAATTAACAACAGAAGGATATGAAGGAATTGCTTTTGCGATACCTATTAATGAAGTAATACCGGTTGTTGAACAAATTAAACAAACAGGTGAAGTGAAACGTCCGATTCTAGGTATTGAAGGAAAAGACATTGCACAATTATCAGTTTATCAAAAAAGCTATTTAGGAATTCCATTAGATCGTACTAAAGGTGTTCTTGTTACAAATGTGTTAACAGGCACTCCTGCAAGTGAAAAAGGAATTGTAAAGAATGATATCCTTGTTCGCTTAGGAGATGTTGAAATTACATCATTTAAGGCATATCGCCAAGCTTTATATGCACTTAATTCAGGAGATGAAGTTGAAGTAATAGTTTCGCGTGATAATGAAGATATTACATTCCTCGTTACGATAGAATGATTAAGATAATTGCGGTAGGAAAAGCGAAAGAAAAATATACAAGAGATGGTGTTGAAGAGTATTGTAAACGATTAGGTCCATACACCAAATTAGAGTGGATAGAAGTAAAAGATTATCCATGTGCTCCCAATGCATCACTTGCGGAACAAGAAATAGTTAAAGAAAAAGAAGGAGATTCGATTCTAGCAAAGATAGGTGATGATGAAGTTGTCATTGCACTTGATTTACATGGAAAAGAATATACTTCAGAAGAGTTTAGTAAAGTTTTATCCGATTTATTCACCTATGAATCAAGTAAAGTTACTTTTGTGATTGCTGGTTCACTTGGATATAGTCAAAAGGTCATTAAACGTGCAAATGTGCGTTGGTGCTTGTCCAAATGTACGTTTCCTCATCAAATTGTTCGCCTTTTATTGGTAGAACAAATTTATAGAGCCTATAAAATCATGAAAAACGAAAATTATCACAAGTAACTTCTTGTAAGTTAGTCGTTTTTAGTTTAAAATGAAGACAGTAAACAGGAGGATTAGAAAAATGAAACAAATTTCAGTGTTGGTAATTGACCCTGTTGGATTACATGCGCGTCCAGCTACAGTAGCAGTTAACGCAGCAAGTAAATTCAAAAGTGAAGTCAAAGTGGCTTATAAAGGACGTACTGTAAACATGAAATCTATTATGGGTGTAATGTCTTTAGGTATTCCTACACAATCTGAAGTCGTAGTTTCTTGCGAAGGTGAAGATGAAGAAGTAGCTATCGCAACAATCGAAGAAGTACTACGCGCTCAAAAAGTCATCGCTTAGGTATAAAAAAATATAATTAAAGGAAGATGCCTTAATGCATCTTCCTTTTTTTCAAAACGAGGAGAAAAATATGATAGAAGAAAAATATCAAAGATGGTTAAGTAACTCGAATACCGATTCAAAATTAGTTGAAGAATTAAAAGGTATGGATGAAAAAGCAAAAAATGATGCTTTTTATACCAATATCGAATTTGGCACTGCTGGAATGCGTGGCATTTTAGGTGCAGGTACAAATCGTATTAACATTCATACAATCCGTAAAGCAAATGCTGGATTTGCGGGTTACATTGCCGCACATGGTGAAGAAGCGATGAAACGAGGTGTGGCAATCGGGTATGACAATCGTCACATGTCAAAAGAGTTTGCGATTGATTCGGCAAGAGTATTAGCTACATATAATATACAATCTTATGTGTTTGAAAGTTTAAGACCAACACCAGAACTTTCATATGCTGTGCGTAAGCTAAACTGTTTTGGCGGAATCATGATTACTGCGTCACATAATCCTAAAGAATATAATGGATACAAACTTTATGATGAAAAAGGGTGTCAATTAGTACCAGACCTTGCAAGTCAAGTTATTGAGCGTGTAAATGCGATTGAAGATGAATTATCAATTCAAGCTAATCCTACAGTTGAACAAGAAAAACTAATCACGATGATTGGTAAAGAGATTGATGAACAATATATTCATGACGTTTTAGGTATTCAATTAAATCCTGATGTGAAAAAAGATATCAAGATTGTTTTTTCGCCTGAACATGGTACGAGTAATATACCAGTAAGAACTATCTATGAGATGGCAGGTTATAACTGTATACCAGTTCTTGAACAATGTGATCCAGACCCTGATTTCAGCAATACAAAAACACCGAATCCAGAAGAAATAGGTGCTTATGAACTTGCGATAGAATACGCTAAAAACAATGATGCAGATATTATTTTAGTATGTGATCCAGATGCTGACCGTATGGGGGTTGGTGTTAAGAGTGATGGTGGATATCAAATCCTAACAGGAAATCAATCAGGTGCAATTCTTATTGAATACATCTTAAGTCAATTGGTTGCGAAGGGAAAAATGCCTGCTAACCCAGTTATGTTTAATACTGTTGTAACTGGTGACTTAGGTGAAAAGATTGCGGATAGCTATCATGTTGAAACTGAAAAAACATTAACAGGATTTAAGTTTATCGGCGAAAAAGTTGCGAAATATGAAATTAATCATGAAAAAGAATACGTTTTTGGCTACGAAGAAAGTTATGGTTCATTGATTTCACCTTTTGTTCGTGATAAAGATGCGCAACAAGCATGTCTCATGTTGGCAGAAGCTGCTGCATACTACAAGCAACAAGGGAAGACTTTAGTGGATGTACTTCATGACTTATATGCAAAACTGGGTACATATGATGAATCACAAGTTTCAATTACTTTAGCTGGACAAGAAGGTGCTATGAAAATCAAGAAAATTATTTCTGATTTAAGAAATAACCGTCTTGAAAGTATTGCAGGTAAAAAAGTAATTGGATGGGAAGACTATGGCACAATGGAAGTCATGAAAGATGGCATCACTTCAGAACTAGTTGGTTTTACACCTTCTGATGTTTTAAAATATTATCTTGAAGATGGCAGTTGGATTGCGGTAAGACCAAGTGGTACTGAGCCAAAATGTAAAATTTACTTCTGTATTAAAGGTTCAAATTTTGATGAAGTAAAAGAAAAAGCTAATATCTATCATGAAGAAATGAAAAAGATAACCGCTTAATTATTCATAGAAACCCGTGCAAAGTACTAACATGATAAATAGAGAGAGGTAAACAACATGAAGAAAAAATGGATTGTTGGTTCTATTGTAATCTTACTAATTATTAGTGCATACATGTTGTACATGAATCGTCCCATGACAATGAATGATTTAAAAGATAAACCATTTATTATTGGAACGGTGATGGAAGTCAGTGAAGATTCAATTCTCATAATGACTCAAAATGAAGATGAAAGTACTCTTTACTGGGTATCTTTAAAGACGAAACTTAACGATAGTATGAAAAATTTCAGTATAAATCAACAAGTTAAAGTCATTTATGATGGAATTGTTCTTAGAAGTTATCCAGGTCAAATTAAAAATGTATATGCTATTTTGTTGAATGAAAATAATCCAGTTGATTTGATTCCTATGGTAATGATTCAGGGAAAGCTATATTTTGATACAAATCAACTAAGTGATATTGATAAACGTTGTGGGGTCATGGATGGAGAGATTGATAGTCAAGTTAGTGGTTCAATGATTCCAGTTAAAGATGATCAATCCAACTTTGGCACTGGGTATTCCTATCAATTCGTTGATGAAAATAATGTAGACATTTTCATCAATGGATCATTTTATCGCTTTAGTGCAAAATAATAAAGAAAGCGATTGCATTAAATAAATTTGTATGATAATATCAACGCGTAGGTAGTTATTACGTGAAGGTAAGCTAAACTTACATATCAACTCATTGTTTTTTAGTGGGGATATGTAAGTTTTTTTGCTAAAAGGGGGAAACATGAAAATATACAAGGTCATAAATAATAATATTGTCATTGTATTGGATGAACAAAATCAAGAACATATCTATATGGGAAGAGGTATTGGTTTTAGAAAACATGCAGATGATGACTTTGATCCAAATCTCATTGAGAAAGAGTTTGTTTTATCATTAACAGGGACAAATCAACAACTTGTAGAACTATTAAATGAAATTCCACTTCAAGAAATAGATGTAGCGATGAATATCATTCATTTAGCTACAAACAAGCTGGATAAAAAATTAAATGAAACAGCAGTAATTACACTTAGTGATCATATTCATACAGCCATTGAAAGAAGTAAGCAAGGAATCGATGTAAAAAATGTACTTTTATGGGAAATCAAACGATTTTATCCACAAGAATATGCAATTGGGAAATTAGCATTAGAAATAATTAATGAACAACTTGGGGTATCACTTCAAGATGATGAAGCTGGTTTCATTGCACTTCATTTAGTAAATGCCCAAATGGAATCAAGTGTTGGTGATATTCAAGGATTGACGAAGTTCATGCAAGAAATCTTGAATATTGTTAAATATACATGCAATGTTACATTTAATGAGGATTCCCCATATTACTATCGTTTCATCACGCATTTGAAGTTTTTTGCACAAAGATTACTGACAAATACATCCTATGATGGAAATGAAAACGATGATTTATTAGAAATAATAAAGAAACAATATCAAGAAGCGTATAACTGTGTGCTCAAAATTAAGGCATTTGTATTCAATAACTATAGTTATGATTTGTCAAACGAGGAGCAATGTTATTTAGTCATTCACATTGAACGAATTATTCAGAAGAATAAGTAGTCTCAATAATGAATATAAATAAAAGGAGGGGTACATAATTAAAATAACTTAAATTTTGGGTAGTTACATTCAGTTGGCTAAACCTTCATATTTCAACTTTACTGTTAATAACGAAAATGGAGGTCATTAAAATGGGAAAGTATGAGCAATTAGCAAAAGAAATTATTAAAAATGTTGGGGGAAAAGAAAATATTTCTTCCTTAACACACTGTATTACACGTTTACGTTTTCAGTTAAAAGATTCAGGGAAAGCAAATGATGAAGTAATTAAGAATCTTGATGGTGTTGTGACGCTTATTAAATCAGCAGGACAATATCAAGTTGTTATTGGAAATCATGTGCCAGAGGTATATCAAGATGTTTGTAAAATTGCAGGAATTAGTGAAAATAATTCTTCATCACAAGGTGGACAAAGTAAAGGTTTCCTTAACAAATGTATTGATATTGTTTCTGGTATATTTCAACCGATTTTAGGAGTCATGTCAGCAGCTGGAATGCTTAAAGGCTTTAATGCTTTATTTTTGGTGTTTGGTTGGTATGCGCCAGGAAGTGGTGCAGATGTTTTACTTACAACGATTGGTGATGCAATGTTCATGTTCTTGCCAGTTATGCTTGGGTACAGTTCAGCACAAAAATTTGGCTTAAAACCTTACGTAGGATTGGTAATTGGAGCAGCATTATGTTATCCAATGATTCAAGCTTCAACACTTTCAGCAGCAAATCCAGTTCTTACTACATTGTTTGCGGGAACAATATTTGAATCACCCGTGTATATTGATTTGTTTGGTATACCTATTATCACGATGGACTATACTTCAACAGTAATACCTGTAATTTTGATTTGTTTCTTTGCGAGTAAAATAGAAAAAATTTCAAATAGAATCATACCAGATTCACTTAAATTCTTCTTTGTACCAATGTTTACACTACTAATATCTTTAGTAGCAGGATTTATTGTTATTGGTCCAATCGCAACATTTGCATCAAGTTTGATTGCAACCTCGGTAATTGCAGTAAGAGATTTCTCACCATTAATTGCAGGTGCATTAGTTGGTGGTTTATGGCAAATTTTGGTTATCTTTGGTCTTCACTGGGGATTTATTCCAGTGTATATCAACAATATTGCAACATTAGGTTTTGATAATGTAATGATGCCATTCTTTGGAGCAACATTTGCAACAACTGCAGTTGTTCTAGCGATGATGGTTAAAACAAAAGATAAGAAATTAAGAGAAATGTGTTTACCAGCATCAATTTCTGGAATCTTTGGAGTTACAGAACCAGCAATCTATGGAATTTTATTACCAAGAAAAAAACCATTTATTATTAGTTGTCTAGTATCAGCAGCAGTAGGTGCTTTCTATGGTTTTATGAACTTAAAAGAATATATCATGGGTGGACTTGGAATTTTTGAATTTCCAGCAATGATTAATCCAGCGAATAACAATATGGATAGTATGATTATCGGAATCATTGGAGCAGTTGCTGCAATGGTATTAGGTTTTATAGTTACAACTATTTTTTGGAAAGATGATAAAAAAGAAGAAGTTGTAGTTCAAAATAAACAACCAAATTTATTAAATCGTCAAAGTATCTTTTATCCAATGGAAGGAACTGTATGTCCTTTATCAGATGTTCAAGATGCTGCATTTTCACAAGGAGTTTTAGGGAAGGGTTTAGCAATAGATCCAACTAAAGGTGAAGTAACTTCACCAGTGAGTGGTGTAGTAACAGCATTTTTCCCTACTGGACATGCGATTGGAATAACTTCAGATGATGGAATAGAAGTTTTAATTCATGTTGGTGTAGATACTGTTCAATTAGATGGAAAATATTTCAAACCATTAGTACATCAAGGTGATAAAGTACAAGTAGGCGATAAGTTACTTGAATTTGATTTAGAAGCTATAAAAAATGAAGGATATTCTTTGGTTACACCGATTGTTATTACCAATTCATCTGAATTCATGGATATCATAGAAACAGGCTTAAATAGTAAAGAAGAACTGTTGACAGTAATTCGTTAGGAGGTAAGTACATGGAAGCATTTCCAAAACATTTTTTATGGGGTGGAGCAACTGCGGCTAATCAAGTTGAAGGTGCTTATCAAGAAGGACATCGCGGTTTATCTAACATTGATGTAATTCCTTCGGGTGAGCAAAGATTCTTAGTTGCAAGTGGGAAGCTGCACTATAATCAAATAAAAGAAGGTAAATATCCTTCGCATTATGCTGTAGATGCTTATCATCACTATAAAGAAGATATAGCACTATTTGCCCAAATGGGGTTTAAGGTATACCGCTTTTCTATCGGTTGGTCAAGAATATATCCACACGGTGATGAGGAAAAACCAAATGAAGAAGGATTATTGTTTTATGAGAATATAATAAATGAATGTTTAAAATACAATATTGAACCCTTAGTTACAATTAATCATTTTGATGTTCCTTTGCATCTAGTAGAAACATATGGTTCTTGGCGTAATCGTCAATGCATCGATTTCTATTTGAATTTATGTGAAACGTTATTTAATCGATTTAAAGGAAAAGTAAAGTATTGGATTACATTCAATGAGATAAACATGATTTTACATATGCCGTTCATGGCTGCAGGCTTGATGTTTGATGCAAGTGAAAATCGGGATGAGGTTTGCTACCTTGCGACTCATCATGAACTAATTGCAAGTGCTAAGGCAGTGATTTTAGCACATAAAATAGATCCATCTATGAAATTGGGTTGTATGCTTGCAGCGGGAAATGCATATCCATATTCATGTAATCCTGAAGATGTGATGGAGTCAATCAAAATGGATCGCGAAAATTATTTCTTCGCTGATGTTCAATGTCGAGGATTTTATCCAACATATGCATTGAAGCAATTAGAGCGTAATCAAATATCAATACCTTTCGAAGAAAATGATGAGAATATTCTCAAAGAAGGTATTGTTGATTTTGTGTCATTTTCATACTATAACAGCTTAGTTGCAACGAGTAATACCGAATTAAAATCAACAGCAAAAGGTAATATTTTTGCATCAGTTGAAAATCCTTATTTGAAATCAAGTGAGTGGGGTTGGCAAATTGATCCACTTGGTTTAAGAATTACATGTAACATATTGTATGATCGTTATCAAAAACCATTGTTTATTGTTGAAAATGGCTTAGGTGCCATAGATCAATTTAATGATGGTGATATCCAAGATGACTATCGTATTGATTACTTACGTAGTCATTTGAAAGCATTAAACGATGCGATAAATATCGATGGTGTTGATGTACTGGGATATACAACATGGGGGTGCATTGATTTAATTAGTGCAAGTACTGGTGAAATGAAAAAACGCTATGGATTTATATACGTGGACGCTGATGAAAGTGGAAATGGAACATTAAATCGCTATAAGAAAAAATCATTTTCTTGGTATCAAGAAGTGATTAAATCAAATGGACAAAATTTAGATTAGTTAAAAGGAATTGTAAGAAATCGTTACAATTCCTTTTCTTTTGTATTTGACAACTGAATAATATGTGTTATGATGTCTTATATAAAAGAGATGTCATAACACGTATTATCGCTTCTATGATATAATGTAGACAACGTAATGGAGGATATCATGAGTAATCTACAAAATAAGGTTGCATCACCTTTATATCAACAACTTTATGATGCGATAATGGAAAAAATTACACTTGGTGAATATCAAGTAGGGAGTCAAATCCCGTCTGAAGATCAATTGAGTCAAATTTATAAGGTAAGTCGCATTACCGTTCGCAGTGCTATCCAAAAACTTTGCGATGATAATATACTTGTTAAAAAACATGGTAAAGGTACCTTTGTATCACTACCTGTTTACGTTGAAAGTGTGAGTGCAGAAGGTAGTTTTACGAAATCATGTCTACAAATGGGGAAAACACCAAGTACAGAAATCATATCAAAGGATTTGAAATACATTGATAAACGAATCTGTGAACAATTGAATATTGATGAAAATGAGAAAGCCATTCATATTCAACGCCTACGTTTTATTGATGGACATGCGAGTATGCTTGAAGAGGACTATTTTATCGCAAATTTTGATTTTATGCTTAGTAAAAGTGTTGAACAACAACCTTTACTGGATGTTATTCGTGAAAATACAGGAAATACCGCTAAATTCTTTGATGATGTTATTGAAATTAAATATGCAACTAAAGAACAAGCAAAATATTTAGATTGTGTTATTGGAGCACCTTTACTTTATGTGAGTCAAGTTGTTGTGGGTGATTCAAATCAAGTGCTTTATTATAACGAACAATATATTCGAAGTGATATTTACAAATTTTCAGTAAGATCAAGTAATAAATAGCATTTACTTGAATAAAAGCAAGGAATTAAAAAAGATGTTTTTAGTGCGCCTAAAAGGAGGGTAAGATGAGAAGAATCATACTAGCATCACATGGTAAATTGGCTGAAGGAATGAAAGATGCAGCTAAACTTATTACTGGAGATTTAGCAGAAACAATTGAAACATATTGTTTATTACCAGGAAATACACCACTTGATTATGCTGCTCAGTTACAAGAAGAAATCATGAATAATCAAGATACAGAATTTGTGATTGTGGCAGATTTATATGGTGCAAGTGTTTGTTCAGCGATGTATCCATTAACTCTACATTCAAATGTTAAGTTGTTTACTGGATTGAGTTTACCTATTGTGTTGAATTTATTGTTGAGCTACACCGAACAATTGAATCCAAATAGTATCGAAGAGATTGTACAAGAATCAAAAGAAGGCATTAAATATATAACTACTCAAAGCGATGTTGAACAAGTCGAAAATGACTTTTAGAAAGAGGTAATAGAATGAGTAAAGATTTTTTATCACTATTTCAAAATGAAAAACCAATACTTGGCATGATTCATCTAAAGGGAGAAGATGATGAAGATGTATTTGAAAGAGCAAAGAAGGAAATTGCGATTTATATCGAACAGGGTATAGACGGTATTATCTTAGAGACATACTTTGGTAATTATTATCAGCTTGAAAGAATATTAGATTATGTGGAAACAAGTAATCTTCCAATTGTCTATGGTGTAAATTGTTTGAATGTTGATCACTTAGGATTTCATTTAGCCAATAAGTATCATGCTCAATTTGTACAAATCGATTCAGTTGTAGGTCATGTAAAAGAAAGAGATGAACCTTCGCTTCATGAGTTTTTCAAGCTTGAAAGAGAAAATTCAGATGCATGTTTAATCGGTGGTGTTCGTTTTAAATATCAACCTGTTCTATCTATTCATTCAGTAGAAGAAGATTTGAAAACAGCAATGACACGTTGTGATGGCATTTGTGTTACAGGTGAGGCAACTGGTGAAAATACTTCAATTGAAAAAATTAAACAGTTCAAAGATACAGTAGGTGATTTCCCAGTCATTGTTGCGGCAGGAATAACAAAAGAAACTCTTGAAGAACAAATGCGCATTGCAGATGCAGCGATTATTGGCAGTTATTTCAAAGATACACGAATTGATACTGGCGATGTATGTGCTAAGCACGTTAAGGAAATTACAGACATTATTAAAAGAATGAGAGGAAAATAACATGATAAAACTTGTCAGAATTGATCATCGATTGTTGCATGGGCAAGTAGCCTTTGCTTGGACAAAAAGCTTGGGAACGGATTGTATTCTAATCGCAAATGATGAAGTTGCGAAAGATAATTTACGCATGGCAGCATTAAGAATGGCAGCACCAAGTGGAGTGAAACTTGTAATAAAAAGCATTGAAGATTCAATCATGGCTTTGAATTCAGGAGTTACTGATAAATATCATTTAATGATTATTCTTGAATCAATTAAAGATGCTGATGAATTAACAAAACAAGTATCAAGCATTAAAAATGTAAATTTGGGTGGTGTTAAAACCGATGAAGGTAAAAAACAAATATCAATGGCTGTATTTGTATCGCCTGAAGAGATTCAACGATTACAAGATATGAATCAAAGAGGAATTTCAGTAGAAGTAAAAATGGTACCGGAAGATAAGGGTCAAGATGTAATGGACCTTATTAAATAAAAAAGGAGGATGGTTAAATGGTAGTACAAGCGTTATTAATCTTTTGTATCGCTGCCTTTGGTTATTTGAATAGCTTCTTTGCAAGTTCAAATATAGGCAGACCCCTTGTAGTTTCTACATTAGTTGGATTGGCTTTAAATGATTTAAGAACCGGAATTATGGCAGGAGCAACCTTAGAACTTGTTTGGTTAGGGGCATTCCCAATTGGTGCAAGTAATCCACCGGATTATACATCAGGGGCAATTCTAGGAACAGCATATGTTATCTTATCAGGTGCAGACATTGCTTCAGCAGTTCTACTAGCAGTACCAGTAGCAACACTTACAGCATTATTATCAAACTTCATGATGATGTTTGTTGTTCCTATTATTGGACATAAAGCAGATCGTTATGCAGAAAAAGGTGATTGCCATGGTGTTGACATGATGCATTACCTTGCGATTGTAGTTCAAATTATTCCACAAGCAGGTATTGTAGCATTAGCATTCTATTTTGGAGAACCAGTTATTGAAAGTGTTATCGCAAGTATTCCACAATGGTTAAATAGCGGATTAAATTACGCAACTGGATTGATTCCAGCAATTGGGTTTGCGATGATTGCAAGAATGATTATGAACAAACAATTAGCTTGTTTCTTATTCCTAGGATTCTTATTATGTGCATACCTTAATATGCCAATTATTGGACTTGCAGGAATTGGAGCATGTATCGTTGCATTCTTATTCTTTAATGAAAAAAGAAATAATACAGTTGTAATGGATGGAGGTGTTCAAGATGACAATGAGTTCTAATAGTGCGAAGAAACTAACTAAAAAAGAATTAAATCAAATCTTTATTCGTTCATGTCAATTGGATATTTCATGGGATTATGAACGTCAACAACATATTGCATACTCATATGCATTAACACCAGTTGTACGTAAATTATACCCAAATAAAGAAGATGAAGAAAAAAGAGTTGAAGCACTAAAACGTGGGCTTGAATTCATGGCTATCACACCACAATTATCACCGCTATTAATGGGAATTAATGCGGCTATGGAAGAAGAAAATGCCAATAATCCAAACTTTGATGGTAACTCTATCAATGCGGTTAAGACATCATTAATGGGACCTTTAGCAGGAATTGGAGACTCTTTGATTCCTGGCACATTAAGAATTATTGCAGCTGGTATCGCAATCTCATTTGCTGCAGCTGGTAATATTCTTGGACCTATTTTATACTTACTTATTTTCAATATTCCAGCATTTATTATTCGTTATTATAGTTTGAAATTTGGTTATTCATTTGGTTCTAGCTTTATTGAAAAAATTGCGAAGAGTGGAATCATGAATAAAGTTTCCTATTATGCAGGTATTGTTGGTTTAATGGTTATTGGTGGAATGATTTGTCAACAAATCTGGTTGGATTTGCCAATCATGGTAGGTAGTGGCGATTTTGCACAACCATTAACGTATTATTTGGATCAAATCATGCCTTGCTTAATCCAATTAGGGGTATTTGGATTTATGTATTGGGTTCTAGGTAAGAAAGTGAAAACAACGACAATTTTACTATCACTGGTTGTGGTATGTTGTGCTCTTTCATTTATCTTTGGACTATAAAAAAGTAAATTTATCAAAGTTTCTATAGTTAGTAATAAAGAATAGATTGAAGGTTATGCCATTTTGGTATAATCTTCTTTTTTCTATGATTTTTCACAATTAATGAAATACCTATTGAAACCAGTTAGATAAAGGGATACTAATCAAAAATGGATAGGAATTTAGTCTGAATAATGGTAAAATAAAAATATATCTAGGGAGGTATTTATGACCTACACTACAATAATAGAAAGCTTTCATCAGGGGCATGCAATTGATTCATACAAATTGTTTGGTGCTCATTTTGCATATGAGTCAAAAGAAGGTGTTCGATTTACCGTTTATGCGCCTAATGCAAAAGAAGTGCAAATTATCGGTGGATTCAATGAATGGGATGGGCAAAATCATCTCATGGAAAGAACGACAGACACAGGAGTTTGGAGTCTTTTTATTCCCGGATTAAAAGAGTGGGAAACTTATAAATATCGCATAACAAGTTGGGACGGTAAAATTTTAGATAAGTCTGATCCGTATGCGTTTTATAGTGAAACACGTCCGCAAACTGCATCAAAAATTGTGAATCTAGATGAGCTTGTTTGGAAAGATCAAAAATGGATGAAACAACGTACCAAAAATATTGATAAACCTATGAATATTTATGAAGTTCATGCCGGATCATGGAAACGCTATGAAGATGGACAATGGTTTAACTATGTCGAATTAGAAAAACAATTAATTCCTTATGTAAAAGAGAAAGGATTTACCCATATTGAGTTGATGCCTTTAGGTGAACATCCATTTGATGGTTCATGGGGTTATCAAGCAATTGGCTATTTCTCATGTACATCAAGATATGGTAATCCAAAAGAATTTGCCCATTTTGTAGATACTTGTCATCGCAATGGCATTGGTGTCATTATGGATATGGTTCCAGTGCATTTTGTAAAAGATAGTCATGGATTAAGAGAATTTGATGGAAAACCTGTTTATGAGTATAAGAATCCCAATGATGCCAATAGTCAATGGGGAACATGTAACTTTGATTTATGGAGTGAAGAAGTACGTTCATTCTTAATGAGTAGTGCAGGTTTCTGGTGTGATGTGTATCATATTGATGGAATTCGAATTGATGCAGTTGCGAATATGATTTTCTGGGAAGGTAATAAAGATCGTGGTACAAATGATGGTGCATTAACATTCATGCGGCGAATGAATTATTATCTCAATAAAGAATATCCAACGGTTATGATTATTGCAGAAGACAGTAGTGATTATCCAAAAGTAACACAATCACCGTTAGACTCTGGTCTTGGATTTGATTATAAATGGGATTTAGGATGGATGAATGATACCTTAGCGTACTATGCTAGAGATCCAATTTATCGAAAATATCATCACAATAATTTATCTTTCTCAATGGCTTATTTCTATTCGGAAAAATTTATTCTGCCACTATCACACGATGAGGTTGTGCATGGTAAAAAAACAATTGTCGATAGAATGTGGGGAGATTATGATCAAAAATTCTCACAAGTACGTAACTTATATATTTATATGATGACACACCCAGGTAAGAAATTATCATTTATGGGGAATGAATTAGGTATGTTCAGAGAGTTTGATGAATCAAAGGAATGTGATTGGTTTTTATTAAATTATCCAAGACATGACAGTTTCTTACGCTTCTATGAAGATTTGAATAAAATTTATCTTCACCATGAATGCTTGAGTAAAAATGATTATGATAATATGAGTTTTAAATGGATTGATGCGGATAATGCAGATCAAAGTATTTACTCATTCTATCGTGAAAGCAAAGATGAAGTTTTAATTACAATTTTGAATATGACTCCTGTTGCACTTGAAGAGTTTAAATTAGGTGTTCCATATAAAGGAACGTATACGGAATTAATCAATTCAGAGAGAGATATCTATGATGGTTGTAATATGTGCAATTTTAAACCATTGCGCAGTAAAAAAGATAAGATGAATAATCTTGAAAACAGTATACATATTCGATTAGCACCTTTTGGTGGTATCATCTTACGTTTTGAGAAAACAACAATTAAGGAAACAAAAAAACCTGTAAAACCAACAAGAACAAAGGAGACAAAAAATGTTCACAAATAAAGAAGAGTTTATCAATGAGTTTGAATTAAGAATTGCCGAGATGTATGGTCGTTCAGTTGAACAATCACATCGTACAGAAAAATACATGGCTTTGGGTGAAATGGTTCGCGAATATGCAAGCCTTAACTGGAAAGCAACAAAAGAAGAAGTTGCGAAAAATGAAGACAAACAAATGTTTTATTTTTCAATGGAATTTCTTATTGGAAGATTACTTACAAATAACTTAATGAATCTTGGAATTTACAATACTGTTAAAGATGGATTACAAGAATTAGGAATTGATATTAATGAACTTGAAGATTTAGAATCTGATGCAGGTTTAGGCAATGGTGGATTAGGCCGTTTAGCAGCTTGTTTTCTTGATTCATTAGCATCACTTCAACTTCCAGGAAATGGTAACTGTATTCGTTATCAATACGGTTTATTTAGACAAAAAATTGATCAAGATGGTAATCAAATTGAAGTGCCTGATCAATGGTTAAAACTTGGAAATATTTGGGAAGTTCGCAAACCAAAACATGCGGTAAATGTAAAGTTTTGGGGACATGTGAATGTATCACAAGATCAAGAAGGAAAATTCCATTTTGATCATGTTGATGCAGAAAACATTTTAGCTGTTCCTTATGATATGCCAGTAATTGGCAAAGGTACAAAAGAAACGAATACACTTCGTTTGTGGTCAGCGGAAGCAAGTGATATTTTACCTTCTAACAAAGACTTTAGAAAATACTTAGCGGAAGTACAAGAAATTTGTTTGAATGTATATCCAGATGATTCTACACCAGAAGGAAAAATACTTCGTCTTAAGCAACAATATTTCTTTGTTTGTGCAGGGTTAAATGCAATTATTCGTGCACATTTAAGAGTTTATCCAAACCTGGATAATTTAGCAGATAAAGTAGCGATTCAATTAAATGATACTCACCCTGTATTAGCAATTCCTGAATTGATGCGTATCTTGATGGATGATTATGGCTATGAATGGATGGATGCGTGGAATATGGTTGTTAAGGTTATGGCTTATACAAATCATACAATTCTTCAAGAAGCATTAGAAAAATGGCCAGTGGATTATATAAGAAATTTATTACCACGTATCTATATGATTATTGAAGAAATTAATAATCGTTTCCAAAATAAGATTGCGATTGAATATCCTGGTGACAGTGATATGGCACATCGTGTTGAAATTATTCGTGATGATCAAGTACATATGGCTAATTTAGCGGTAATTGGTAGTCATAGTATTAATGGGGTTGCCAAGATTCATAGCGAAATTATTAAACGTGACTTGTTTAAAGATTTTGTGAAGATTTATCCAGAACGTTTTAACAATAAAACAAATGGAATTACTCAACGTCGTTGGTTATATTATTCAAATCCACAGCTTACTAAATTAATTAGCAAGACAATCGGGTCAGAGTTTATTGAAGATTTTGAAAAAATTGAAGATTTAATGAATCATGTGGATGATAAGGATCTTCAACAAGAATTCTTACATGTTAAGCAACAACGCAAAGAAATTTTGGTTGAGGAAATTAAAAATAGAACAGGAATACTTGTAGATAGCACAAGTATCTTCGATGTTCAAGCAAAACGTCTCCATGCGTATAAACGTCAATTGTTGAATGTGTTGCATATTATTTATCAATATCAACGTATAAAGAGTGATCCAACATACACAATTCATCCGCGAACATATATCTTTGCGGCAAAAGCTGCACCAGCATATGTATTTGCGAAGAAAGTTATTAAATTAATTAATAAATTATCAGTTGTGATTAATAATGACCCTGCCGTTAAAGGGATGATTAAAGTAGTATTTATTCCAAATTATAGTGTTTCTTTAGCGGAAGTATTAATGAATGCAGCAGATGTATCTGAACAAATTTCTACTGCGGGTAAAGAAGCAAGTGGAACAGGTAATATGAAATTCATGATGAATGGGGCAATTACACTTGGAACACTTGATGGCGCAAATGTAGAAATTGATGAATTAGTAGGTCGAGAAAATGATGTAATATTCGGATTAACAGTTGAAGAAGTTACAGCACTTAAGCCATATTATCGTGCAAGAAATTATTATGATAATGATCCACGAATTCGTGGCGCTGTTGACTCGTTAGTTGATGGTACATGGTCAAGTGATCCAAATGAATTTAAAGTTATTGTAGATGATTTATTATACCGTAATGATGAATATCTTGTATTAGCTGATTTTGATGCATACGTGAAAGCCCAAGAAACTATTGAACAGAAGTATTTGAACAAAGAAGAATGGGCTAAATCATGTCTTGTAAATGTGGCAAAATCACATTTCTTCTCAAGTGATAGAACAATCAATCAATATGCAGAAGATATATGGCATATTCGTCCAATTAAAATATAGTAAGGTAATTTATACAAATCATAAATAAGTGTGAAAAAGGTATGTTAAATACCTTTTTTTCATTATAAGTAAAGAGGTAAAAAGTAGCTCAATATAGATAATAAAATCACAAGTAAAAATATTTTTGCAAATTGTAAATCATATAACCACTATATAACTATTATTCTGTATTATATAACAGTCATATAAAATATGACTCGTTAAGTGAGGTAGTTATATGAAAAAATTAAATCATAGTATTCTTAAAAATATTTTAGCCGTAATTCTTACCTTTGGGTTATGCACAAATTATTCAATGTTTGTGTTTGCGGAAAGTAATAGTAATGAAGGAATAGGAAACAAAGAAGCTGTAATTGAAGAAGTTGATACTGTAACAACACAACAAGTAAACGCACAGACTATGAAAATTGATTTTATTAGCGGTGGTAACGGAAGTTTAGAAGGAACAGTTTCATTTATGTCTCCAACGCGTGAAGTCTTTGAAACAGTTGTTACATCAGTTCCAACACCAAAAGCAGATGAAGGTTATGAATTTGAAGGCTGGTATTGGGATGGAAAGAAGATTGGTGAAACAGCAGAAGAAGTATATCAAACATTTAGACGCGGAGTAATACCTGACATTATGGTAATTACTGCAAACTTCAAACCCGTTTCACAAAATGAAATACCTAACCCAATAGTATACGCAGTAAATTTCATTGCTGAATCAGACGGGGTATTAGTAGGTCAAACTAAATTTGATGGTACTAAACCAGATATGTTTGTAAACATCGTAACAGCAATTCCTGAACCACAAGCAAATGATGGATTTAGATTTGAAGGATGGTATTGGGATGGAAAGAAGATTGGTGAAACAGCAGAAGAAGTATATCAAACATTTAGACGCGGAATTGTTTCACAAAATTTAACAATAGTGGCAAAGTTTGTAGAAAATGATACTACACCAACGCCGACTCCAACGCCGACTCCAACACCGACACCAATACCAACACCAACACCGACACCAACACCAACACCACCAACAGTTACACCAACGCCAGGACCTGTTCAACCAACACCACCAGAACCACCTGTTGTAGAAGAAAATACACAACCAGTTGTTAATGTGCCAAATCAAGGAGAACAAAATGCACCTATTATTCCAGAGAATAATACCGAAACAATCGTTGATGATGTAACTCCAGAAACTGTAGTTGATAACAATATTGAAACAGTTGAGGAAGAAGTTACACCACTTGCAACAAACCAAGATACTTGGGCATTGATAAACTTGATTGTAACAGTTGTAACTATTATATTGGCACTTCTTATAATGTTTAAAAAGAAAACAGAAGATGAAGAAACTGGCAAGACAAAAAAGAATGTAAAAATTATTGGATTACTACTAGCAATCATTACTACAGTACTATTCTTTGTAACAGAAGATATGCGTAATGTGATGGTTCTTGTTGATGAGTGGACAATCATTATGCTTATACTTGGCTTAGCTCAAGTAGCAGCGATGTTCATGCGTTTCAATAATAAAGAAGAAGTAATTGAAAATACAAATATTCAATAGAAATAAGAAAGTCGATTAAGAATCGGCTTTTTTAGTTGACAAGAAAACTTGGCAGTGATAAAGTAATCATGACAAGAAAACTTGTCACGGGAAAGGAGTTCTTATGCCTTTAGTAAACAAAGTTAAGGAATACCGTGTAGCTGCCGGTATTAACCAACAAGAGTTTGGCCGACTCGTTGGTGTGTCTCGACAAACAATTAGTTCGATAGAGTGTGGAGACTATCACCCAAGTGTATTGGTAGCACTTAAAATAGCGAAAATTTTAAAAGTTTCAGTAGAAGAAATTTTTGAATTTGAGGAGGATAGTAATGAGTAGAAGAAAATCGTTTTGGCGATACATAGGTGTTACACTAATTGCCGCAATTGTTGGTGGTGCTATGGGTTATCTAGCGATGAAAAGTCAACAATTTGTTTGGAGTTTACAAGGACTTTTTAAAACAATACCGGTTGTCTTTTGTACCCTTTTCCTAATCACTCTAATTATTGTTACAATAGTAACTATTTTTAAATATAATAAAGGGAAAAAATACTTAAAATTGATAGATGATGACGATGAAGATATCTTTCTTCTTGCGGATAAAGAATTTTCATTAGCAACAACACTAAATTCTTTTGGGCAAATTTTGGGAATGATTGGTTTAGGATTAGTTATTCCTGTGATGAATGAATGGCGTTTAGCGGATGTAGATGAAATTGCGCCATATCCAATGTTCATTAGTTTAGCATTACTTGTTACCTTTATCGTATATATGGTAATCAGTACAATCATCCATGTGAAAGCGGTTGATATGATTAAAAAAATCTATCCAGAGAAAAAGGGATATGTACTAGATAAACGATTTGAAAAAACATGGTTGGATAGCTGTGATGAACATGAGCGAAGAAATATTGGAGAGGCAAGTTACTACGCTTATAAAAATACAAGTAAAGTATTATCTTGGGCAATTGTTATTTCACTTTTTATTGGAATGTTTAATTCAATTGCATATGTCTTTGTATTGATTATTGGAGGAGTATGGCTTGTTTTATTTATAAGCTATTCAAAAAAAATAAATGAATTAGAGTTTAAGAAAAAATAGAGGGAAATATGAAAACGATATTAAAAGTAGAAAACTTAAAGAAAACCTTTATCTTGTCAAAGAAACAAATGAAGGTAGCGAAAACAAAAGAAAAGAAGAAGATTGCCGTTAATGGAATTTCTTTTGAAGCTTATGAAGGTGAAATCTTCGGCTTGTTAGGACCTAATGGTGCTGGTAAGACAACAACATTAAGAATGATTTCAACTCTTATTAAACCAGATGGTGGAGATGCGATTGTTGATGGATCAAGCATTGTAAATAATCCTGGTGAAGTACGTGGTAAAATTGGATTTCTTACAAGTGAGTTAAAACTTGAAGATTTCTTTACACCTAATTATTTATTCGATTTCTTTAGTGATTTGCATGGTGTAGATCCACAAGTGAGAAATCAAAGAAAAGAGACATTATTTAAACGCTTTGGCATTGACGAATTTAGAGAAGTTAAAGTGCAAGATTTATCAACAGGGATGAAACAAAAAGTTTCACTTGTTATCTCACTTGTACATGATCCAAATATTATAATCTTTGATGAGCCTACTAATGGATTAGATATTTTAACAGCGAAAGTAGTTACTGATTTCTTATTGGAATTACGAGCATTAGGAAAGAGTGTTATCGTATCTACACATATCTTTAGTTTAGTTGAAAAGATTTGTGACCGTATTGGTATCATCATTGATGGAAAAATGATTTGTTGTGATACTCTAGAAAATGTTATGAATGGAGACACAATGGAAAATAGATTCTTTGAAATTTATGAAAGAAACGGAGGAAGAATCGATGCATAACATTATAACGATTGTTAAGAAAGAATTAGCACGATTCTTTGGCGATAAAAAATTATTTCTATCAACAGTTATTTTACCAGGATTAATGATTTATCTTATCTACTCATTTATGGGTGGTGGGTTAATGAGTCAATTCGAAGGTAAAGAAGATTATGTTCCAAAAATTGCGGTATATAACATGCCAGTATCACTTGAAGCAAGTTTTACCACAGCAGGTATTCAAGGTTTAAATGATGGTTCTACTATTGATAATGATTTGATTCGTATCGAAAACAAAGAAATTGATGCTGTTGTAAATTTCCCTGAAAACTTTGATCAATCGATTATGGATGGAACAGGAGTTCCACTTGTCGAAGTGTATTATAATTCAACAAATACTGAATCAAATAAAATTTATAACGTAATTACTGCAACACTAAATAACTATGAGAGTTCAATATCGAATGTATTTGATGTGAATGGTGGAACAGCACAATATGACTTAGCTACAGAGAAAGATATCACGGGTCAAATATTCTCAAGTATGTTACCAATGTTATTAATGATTTTCATCTTTAGTGGATGTATGGGAGTTGCTCCTGAATCAATCGCTGGTGAAAAAGAACGTGGTACAATGGCAACATTATTAGCAACACCAATGAAGCGTAGTCAACTTGCGATTGGTAAGATTATCAGTTTAAGTATTATTTCTTTATTAACTGGTTTATCAAGTTTCTTAGGGACAATTCTTTCATTACCTAAACTAATGGGTGGTGCAATGGACGGTGTTGGTGCGGTAGCATATAGTGCAATGGATTATGGTATGTTATTGCTTATTGTATTATCAACGATCTTAATTATCATTGCCGCAATTTCAATTATCTCGGCTTATGCAAGTAGTGTTAAGGAAGCTTCAACTGCGATTATGCCACTGATGATTGCAGTAATGTTTGTGGGTGTTAGTTCACTAATGATTGGTAATGAAACGCCATCACTTGTTACAGCATTTATTCCTTTGTATAATTGTGTGGTTGCGATGAATGGAATCTTCTCATTCAATTATCAAATGATTTATATTGTTGTAACATTGGCTTCTAATTTAGTTTATACATTTATATTAGTATTTATTCTTACTAAAATGTTTAATAGTGAAAAGTGCATGTTTTAAGGGTCGAAAGACCCTTTTTCTTTTCCTGGTTTTGTGGAGATGTTATAATGGTGTCGTGAGGATTTAATATGGAAAAAGAACATAGTATACAGGCGTATTTAGATGATTTTGGGAAAGTTCATGTACTTGTCTCCCATCGTTTTTATAATGGCAAAGTAGATTCCTTTTATATAAAAGATGAGTTTGGTAATTGTAGTGAATGTATTATCCGAGGTTTAATCAATGGACCAAATGTTTCAACATATGATTGTACAGTTCCAGCTGAACTTAATTTTGGAACACAATATACAATTGTTGATAATCATGGTTTTCAAGCACCACTAGAAATTCGTTTCATTGTACGTACCCAGCAATTTGAAGAGATGTTTGAATATGCAGGGGATGATTTAGGGTGCTCATATTCAAAGAATGAAACAAAATTCGCTGTATGGGCGCCAACCGCTACAAAAGTAATTGTATCTATTCGTCAAGATCAAAAAGAAATGAATGTTGTCATGAAAAGAACAGATAAAGGTGTTTATCGTGCAACCGTTAATGCTGACCTTCAAGCTGCTACTTATGTTTATTTAGTTTCAGTGAATGGTGAAGTTGTTGAAAGTACAGATCCTTATGCACTTTCATGTACTTCTAATGGTAGACGAAGTGCCGTTATCGATTTAAACGAACTTAAGCGTAAGCAATTCAATTTACCTAAACTTAATAGCCCAATTGATGCAGTTTTATATGAATGTAGTGTACGTGATATGACTTCTAGTTCGACAAGTGGTTCACATTTCAATAAGAAATTTAAAGGGTTGATTGAGCCTAATACGCGTAATAATGGAAGACATACAGGATATGATTATATTCGTTTATTAGGAATAACACATGTCCAATTACTACCTGCTTTTGATTTTGCAACAGTGGATGAAGATAGTCCTAATCGCCAATACAATTGGGGATATGATCCGTTGAATTTCTTTTGTCCGGAAGGTTCATTTAGTATGGATCCAAATGACCCTTTCTTACGTGTACAGGAATTACGTGAAGTTGTAGATGGTTTCCATGAAGCGGGTATTCGTGTGAATTTAGATTTGGTTTTGAACCATCATTATGATTTAACGATGTCATCATTACAAAAAATAGTGCCATATTACTATTTCAGATACAATGAAAATGGATTATTATCCAATGGTTCATTCTGTGGTAATGATACAGATAGTTGCCGTAAAATGACACGTAAGTATTTTATCGACAATATTAAGATGTGGATGAACGTTTATGGAATTGATGGATTTAGGTTTGATTTAATGGGAATCATCGATGTGGATACCATGAATGAAATTGTGAAAGCTGCAAAACAAATTAAAAAAGAGGTAATGATTTATGGGGAAGGTTGGAATTTACCAACCTATTTACCAGAAGATAAAAAAGCCTGTATGTCTAATAATGCCAAAATGCCAGAAGTGGCTCATTTCAATGATTACTTTAGAGATTCAATTAAAGGTAAATCAAGTGAAGGAGAGAGCTTTGCAAAGGGTTATTGTACAGGAGATGGGGATTTAATCTTTAATATGGCAAGTTCACTTGCGGGAAGCGTTAAAGGAAGTGATTGTCATAAAATCTTTTTAGAACCATATCAAACAGTCAACTATGTTGAATGTCATGATAATCAAACATCATGGGATAAGATTAAAGATTGTTGCAAAGAAGATACGCGCGAAGTACGTATTCAAAAACATAAAATGTTAATTGCAAGTGTGATGTTTGCTCAAGGAATTCCATTTCTTCAAGCGGGGCAAGAATTCTGTCGTACAAAGCTTGGTTATCATAATACATTTAATTCAAGTGACTCAATTAATCAAATGGATTGGGATAGAATGATACGTTATGAAGACATTGTAAAATATACGAGAACGTGTATCTTACTTCGTAAAAAATTTGAAGCTTTCCGTTTAAAAACAACCGCTGAGATTGAAGAAAAAGTATCTTTTGATTATATGGATGCGAATGTATTAGTTTATACAATTAATCATCCTGATAGTAAATGGAAATGTCGCGGAATGAAATTGATTTTTAATCCATTTGGGGTTGAACGAAATTTACATTTCAATGATAAATTAACGCTTTTAATGGATGAAAATGGATTGCTTAAGAAATCTTTAGTTTCACAAGATATTTTGATAAAACCTTACAGTTTACTTGTATGTGCAGTGATGTAAGCGTAAAATAAATAAAGGGGATTTAGGCCCCTTTATGCATATTAGGAGAAAATTATGGGATTTATAGCAAATTTAGTAAATAGTGAATTAAGACATTATTCAAAGGCTGAAAAGCTTCAAGCAAAAGTCTTGAAACATGCGGATGAATATAGTCAATATAGTGATGAACAACTACAACAAAAAACAATTGAATTTAAAGAACGCTTAGCTAAAGGTGAAAAGTTAGATGACTTATTACCAGAGGCTTTCGCAAACTGCCGTGAAGCTGCAAAAAGGGTACTGGGTGAATATCCATATCCAGTGCAAATTCTAGGTGGTGTTTTACTGCATTTCGGTGATGTAGCAGAAATGAAAACTGGTGAAGGTAAAACATTAACCGCAACTATGCCGATTTATTTAAATGCTCTTGAAGGTAAAGGTGCACACGTAGTTACAGTCAATGAATACTTGGCAGCTCGTGATGCTGAGTGGATGGGACAAGTTTATCGTTTTCTTGGATTGACAGTTGGCGTGAATTTGCATAGTTTATCTTTCTTTCAAAAGAAAGATGTTTATAATTGCGATATCACATACTCAACAAACTCTGAATTAGGTTTTGATTATCTACGTGATAACATGGCTAAGTCCATGGAGGGAAGAGTACAACGTGGTTTATATTATGCAATTATTGATGAAGTAGATTCAGTGCTTATTGATGAATCAAGAACACCGCTTATTCTTTCAGGCTATGGTGATCAATTGTCGCCATATTACTTACAAACAGATGCCTTCGCAAAAAGTTGTAGAAGAGATGCGGATGTTGAAGTACTACTAGAAGATAATGCTGTTCAACTTACCGAAAATGGAATTAAAAAGGCAGAACGATTCTTTAAGATGGATCATCTTTATGGGTCTGACAATGCGGAATTAATTCATTATTTACAAAATGCATTACGTGCTAACTTCTTAATGGCACGCGATGTTGAATATGTTGTGCAAGAAGATGAAATTGTCTTGGTTGATCAATTTACAGGTAGAAAAATGGAAGGGCGTGAATTCTCTGATGGATTACACCAAGCCATTCAAGCAAAAGAAAGTGTTGGAATTAAATTAGAAAATAAAACACTTGCGACGATTACTTATCAAAACTTCTTTAGACTATATACAAAACTTTCAGGAATGACAGGAACAGCGAAAACAGAAGAAGTTGAATTTTTAAATACATATAATATGCGTGTTTATCAAATTCCAACAAATCGTCCAATTGCTCGTAATGATTATGCTGATGAAGTTTTTAAAACAAAGCGCGAGAAATATGAAGCTATTTTAAATGAAGTGATTTCGTTATATGAAAAAGGACAACCGGTACTTGTTGGGACAATTAGTATTGGTATGAGTGAAAACCTTTCTGAATTATTAAAGAAAAAAGGAATTCCACATCAAGTTTTAAATGCGAAAGAAGATGCGAAAGAAGCAACTATTGTTGCCCAAGCGGGTCAACGAAAAACGGTTACTATCGCAACAAATATGGCAGGACGTGGTACAGATATTAAACTTGGTGAAGGGGTATGTGATTTAGGCGGGTTAGTTGTTCTAGGAACAGAACGTCATGAATCTAAACGTATTGATAATCAATTGCGTGGACGTGCAGGACGTCAAGGAGATCCAGGATACTCTAGATTCTTTGTATCAATGGAAGATGATTTAGTAGAAAAATTTACAACTGACTATATGAAAGAAACAATTGAAGATTTCAAACGTGATAAAGTTGCAGCTGATAAAATGAGAAAATTAATTGATTCAATTCAAGAACGTGCAGAAGGCTTACATTTTGATTCACGTAAAAATGTTTTAGATTATGATGATGTACTTATGGAACAACGCCGTTTAATTTATACGCAACGTGATGAAATTCTAGCAATGGATAATATTACGGATTTAATTAAAAATTTATACGGACAATTCATTGATCGCATTAGTGTTAATTTTGAAATGCAAGGCAAAACAAATCAAGCAAGAGTTTATGCACATGAATTGTTAAAGAAACTAAATATTTCAGAAGATGCAATTGAAAATGGATTTAATGATAATGGGCGTGCAAGTAAAGTTTGGATGGATGATGCTTGGCGAAACTATGAAGAAATTCATGGTGAAGATAAACAATTAGAAAAAATGGTATTTTTAACAATTTTAGATCGTCAATGGATGGAACATGTAGATAACATGGATCGTGTTAAAAAAGGTATTTATCTACGTCAATATGCTTCAATTAAACCAGTAGATGCATTTAAAGAAGAAGCTGTTGAACGTTTTGAAAACATGATGGACAATATCACTGAACAAACAGTACTTACGCTGGCTTCAGCACCAAAGCAAGAAGGACAAGAGGAAGCGTAATGTTTGTAATATTTGGGACTAAGTCTACGCAAAAAGTAGTTGCGCAAGAAGGAAAGATACATTGTGGACGATGCAACAATATTAGTAACTGGGTTGTAATTAAAGTTACCAATTGGTTTTCACTTTTCTTTATCCCTATCATACCGCTGAGTGTGAGATATTATGAACAGTGTCCAATATGTAGAGGTGTAACACAAATTACTAAAGAAGAAGCTGCAACATATATCTTGAAAGGAGAAACACAAGATGTTTAAAAAAATAGTTATTTTATTACTGTCTCTATCCCTTGTTGGTTGTGCAAATAATCCACCAAAGGAAACAGAAGCAGCAGTAGAAAAAGAGCAGAGTCAAGAATTTATTAAATTATTAGATGATGAATTTATTGATTACCTTGAATCAGATTTCTTAAATTATCACTACACAATCAAAGATGGTTCTGCCTACAATGCAGAAAAACCAGAAGTAACATTAGGGAATATTTCATCAGATGAATATAGTAGTGGTATAGAAGCTGCAAGAACTTCACTGAAGCGATTAAATGATATTGATGTTACAACTTTAAATGCTGAACAAGCACGTCAATACAATATCTTAAAACGTTATTTAGAAGATTCAATTATAGGATATTCGTATCCAATGTTTGATAATTACTTTGCACCAAGTACAGGTATTCCAAATAATTTAATTACAAACATGGAAGAATTCAAATTTTATAATGAACAAGATGTCAAAGATTATTTAGTTCTGCTTGGTGATATACAACGTTATTTTGGGGAAGCGATTGCATTTACAGAAACGCAAATTGATGAAGGATATTTCATGAATGACTTCACAGTTGATCAAACGGTAGATGGAATTGATAAGTTTATTTCAAAGGTAGATGATAATCAATTTATTGTTTCATTTAATGATAAAATTGATGAAATGAATTTAGAAAATGCGGAAGCTTATAAAGAAGAAAACAAAAAAATTGTAACTGAACAAGTAATACCAGCGTATGAGACAGTAAAAGAATTCTTACTTGCGAATAAAGGAACTACTCCGGATGATGTAAATTTATCAAGTACACCAGAAGGAAAAAAATATTACGAAGAATTAATACAATTGAAATTAGGTACAAAATTATCAATAGAAGAGTTATTAAAAATGGGATCAACTTATATCCAAAACAAAGTTAAAAAAGCTATTCCATTATTAGGCAATGAAGAAGTAATGGCTGGGTATGAAAACTTTGCGGTAGACTTTGAAACACCAGAAGAAATGTTAGCATTCTTACAAGAAAATGTTATAAAAGCTTATCCACAAGGACCGGAAGTAACTTATGAAGCTAGTTATCTAGATCCAACAGTTGCGGATGAAAATGTAGTTGCTTATTACTTGATTCCACCACTTGATTCACCAATGGAAAATATTATTCGTATCAATGGTGATAATGTGGATGATGAATTTTCATTATATACAACACTCGCACATGAAGGTTTCCCAGGTCATTTATATCAAAATACCTATTACTTTGATAAAGAAGTACACCCACTATTTAAAGTGCTTTCAAACTTAGGGTATGGTGAAGGTTGGGCGATGATGGCTGAACTTGAATCAATTAACTGGGTTGCGGATGAAGATGTTGCAACATTACTAGGTTTTGATATTGAGTATGGATATATCATGCAATCAATTATTGATTTGGCAGTAAACTATAATGGTTGGGGAACAAAAGAAATTGGTGATTTATCAGGAATTACAGATGAAGAAACTCTTCAACAATTATATGAAAGTGTAGTGTCTGAACCTGGACAAATCACACCATATGGATTAGGACTTATGTTATTCAAAACTTACGAAGATGAGGCTAAAGAAGCATTAGGAGATAAATTTAATCAAATAGAATTTAATAAAATAATCCTAGATGGTGGTAATAGAGCATTTGAATTTGTGGAAGAAGATGTGAACACATATGTTGAAAAAAATAAGTAAGATAATAGTAGTTTGTGCACTTGTATTGATTACTGGATGCGCAAATAAAAAAACAGTACTAGAACTAACAGATGAAAATATCAAAGTAATTTCGATAGAGGTTGCAGATGCATTCGTTAATTCAGAGTTCAAGAATATTCCACAATATTTAGACAAAGATTTAAAATCGGAACTAACTGTTGAAAAACTTACACAAGGTTGGAATAAGGTAACTGAAAATTTTGGTTCTTATCAAACTATGGAAGTGGATGTGCATCGTTTAGCAGATCGAGATTTAGGTTATGTCTATTTAACATTCAAGAATGGTGTTGTCAAACTATCACTTGGTTTTGATCAAGAAATGAAAATTAAAAGTATGAATTTAAACTATCCTTCAAAGATAATTGAAGCAGTTAATACTGATGAATATACTGAGCAAAATATATTAGTTGGTGTTGATGAAATGATAAATGGAATTTTAACTCTACCAGTGGGTGTAGATAATCCACCTGTTGCGATTCTTGTGCAAGGTTCAGGTTCGAGTAATTTAAATGAAGAAGCTTATGCAATGAAGCCATTTGAAGATATTGCTCATGGTTTAGCAAAAGAAGGAATTGCGACAATTCGTTATGATAAACGATACTATAGTTATCCAGAATGGGATGGTATTCGTGAAATATCATTAAATTGGGAATACTACTATGATTTTGCTAGTGTGATTCACCAACTTGAAGATATGCCAGTTAATCATAATCAGATATATGTAATTGGACACAGTCAAGGTGGTATGTTAGCACCTAGACTTGCATATGATCATCCTGAAGTAAAAGGAATAGTTTCATTAGCGGGAACGCCACGTGGGTTAGAGGAAGTCATGAAAGATCAACAATACAATGCCATTGTAGCTCAAGGAGCAAATGAACAAATGGTTCAAGGGGTTGTGGATTTAGCGGATAAAGTAATTGCGGAAGTTCAATCATTAACCAAGGAAACTGCGACGGATAAAGTTGTGAGTAATTTTCCATTGAGTTACTGGTATGAATTGAATCAATCACGTCCACATATTTTCATGAATGAATTAAAATGTGATGTACTAATACTTCAAGGAGAAAGTGATTTCCAAGTATTCTATGATTCAGATTATCAAGAATGGTTGAAGTTAACATCGGGCATGGATAATGTACAAACAAAATCTTATCCAGGATTAAGTCATTTCTTTACACCAGCTATCAACAATACAACAGAAGACTATAAAACTCCTGCAAATGTTGATGAACAGGTGATTCAAGATATGGCTAATTGGATACTTAACCGCAAGGTAGAGAAGGGGAAATAATGAATAAAAAGATGATGAACAACTATGCTAAATTAGTTGTGACAAAAGGAATTAATTTACAAAAAGGGCAAGACGTAATTATACGAGTATCAACACAACAAACTGAATTTGCACGTTGTTTGGTGGATGCAGCTTACAAAGCTAAAGCAAGAAAAGTAACGGTAGAATTTGAAGATGAAGCAATTTCTAAAATGAAATTTAAAAATGAATCACTTCAAACATTAAGCAAAGTAGAAACATTTGAAGAAGAAAAACAAAAGTATATGACAGAAACTTTACCTTGTACAATTATTGTAGAAGATGAAGATCCAGACTATCTAAATGGCGTGGATACAGCGAAGATGGCTAAAGTTAGACAAGCAAAATATCCAATTATTAAGCCTTACATAGATGCTAGAGATAATCGTTATCAATGGGTAATTGTTGCGATGCCTTCATTAGCATGGGCTAAAAAGATTTTTACAGATTGTAGTGATGAAGAAGCACTTAAGAAACTTGAAGATGCAATTATTCACTGCACTCGTCTTGAAGGTGATCCAATTGCGAATTGGGATAAACATGTTAAATTAATGGAAGCAAAAGCGCGTAAACTAAATCGTTATCACTTTGATAAACTTACTTATACTGCAAGTAATGGAACAAACTTAACACTAGGGTTAAATCCTAAGCATGTATGGTTAAGTGCTGGTGAAAAAACATTACAAGGTACTGAGTTCATTGCGAATATGCCTACAGAAGAAATATTCACAATGCCAGATAAATATCGTGTGGATGGTGTTGTTTATTCATCTAAACCATTATCTTATCAAGGTAACTTAATTGAGGATTTCAGTATTCGTTTCAAAAAAGGTAAAGCAGTTAAAGTTAAAGCTAAAGTAGGGCAAAAAACTTTAGAAGAAATGATTAGTATGGATGATTGTGCAGCCTATTTAGGTGAAGTAGCGCTAGTTCCATTTAACTCACCTATTAATGAAACAGGAATCATGTTCTATAATACGTTGTTTGATGAAAATGCATGTTGCCATTTAGCACTTGGAATGGGTTTTAAAAATAACTTTAAAGGCTACGAAAAGATGAAAGAAGAAGACTTTAAAGCTGCAAATTACAATGATTCAATGATTCATGTTGATTTCATGATTGGAACTGAAGATTTAAAAATTGTTGGAACTACTTATGATGGTAAAGAGGTTGTTGTATTTGAAAATGGTATTTGGAAGATTTAACCCTTTTACTAAAGCTTATTTTAATAATAAGAGTCTATAAATTGTAGACTCTTTTTCTTTTGTGAGAAAAAGAAGGAGAAAAAAATCAAAAAAATTGAAATTTTGAATGTATTTTAACCCTAGTCTTGTTATAATTACCGTGAGAAAACAACGGGGGACGTACAATGAATATTTCTTGGGATGCGATACTGGGCGGTTTTGGTCTCTTCATTTTTGGAATTAAGTTCATGGGAGATGGCTTAAAAAGCTTAGCTGGAGATAAATTACGAGAATATATCGATAAATATACAACTAAGCCAATCATGGCGGTATTAATTGGTACTGTAATTACTGTAATCATTCAATCTTCTTCGGCAACCACAGCAATTACCATTGGATTAGTTCGAGCGGGTTTAATGAAGCTTGAACAAGCAGCGGGTATTGTTATGGGTGCTAATATTGGTACAACAATTACAGCATTTATTATTGGTTTAAAAGTAGAACAATTTGCTCTTTTCTTTGTTTTTGCTGGTGCATTAATTATTTGTTTTGGTAATAAAAAGAAATTACATTATTTAGGGGAAGTTATTCTTGGTTTTGGATTATTATTCTATGGATTACGTATTATGGGTGATGCCCTTAAAACATTAAAAGATTTACCAGAATTTGTTACATTTGCTCATGCAGCAGGAGAACAACCTATTTTAGCATTATTGGCGGGTACAGTGATGACTGGAATTATACAGTCCTCTTCAGCCGTTATAGGTGTCGTTCAAAAGATTTATGAAGCTGGTGGAATGTCTTTAATGGCCAGTGTAGCATTTGTATTTGGGTCTAATATTGGTACAACGATTACTGGTATTTTTGCAGCGATTGGAGGCTCTTTGGCAGCTAAACGAACCGCTGGAGTACATACGTTGTTTAATATTGTGGGTACCATTATAGGAATGATGTTCCTTGGTGTTTATGTATCCATTGTGGTATATCTGACAGGTCTTTTGAAGTTATCACCGATGATGCAAATAGCGTTTGCTCATATTATATTTAACTTAGTTACAACATTACTATTCTTCCCATTCTTAAAACAAATGTGTGCTATTGTAAGAAAGTTAATTCCTGGTAATGAACCTGAAAAATTAGATGTTAATATTGATGAATTAAATGATATCTTACCGCATCAATTACCGAGTTCTGCATTGAATGTATCTAAAGAAGTTATTCTTAAGATGAGTAATGTTGTGGAAAGAAATGTTAAAGAGTCACAGAAATATTTGATGAATCATAAAGCAGGTTCCGAAGATAAAGAAAATATTCTTCAAGCGGAAGGAATCATTAATGGTCTAGATCATAAAATTGTGGATTATCTATTATTGATTTCTAAAGAAGAATTAAATGAATCTGATTTCCAAGAATATAGTTTAAATTTACAAGTTGTTAAAAATCTAGAACGTATTGGTGATTTAACGGTTAACTTAAGTGAATTCTATGAAATGGTAAAAGAAGATAAGAGTAATTTTACAAAAGAAGCGGTGGAAGAATTGAAGGCAATGTATGAATTGTTCTATCACATGTTGAATAGTACAATGGAAATATATACTACAAAAGACTATGCAAAGTTTGAAGCATTGCTTGAAGATGAAAACTATATGGACTTATTGGAATATGAATCACGTCAACGTCACTTTGAAAGAATGCGTGATGGCAAGTGTAGTTCAATGATTTCTGGTTCAGTATACTGTGATATCTTAAGTAATATGGAACGTATGGCTGACCATTGTTGCAATATAGCAAAAGCAGTTTTCGTTGATAAAAAGTAAACCATCGTCTCGATGGTTTTTCTATAGGAGGAAGTATGGTTAAAAATGAATGGACACCGTTTTTAAAAGCGGAATTTGAAAAAGATTATTTTAAGAAATTAGCAGCATTTATTCATGAAGAATATGAAACTAAAAAAATATATCCACCCAAACAAAATGTATTTGCAGCTTTTGAGAATACCGATTTTTCAAATGTTAAAGTTGTGATTCTAGGACAGGATCCATATCATCAACCACATCAAGCTCATGGCATGTGCTTTTCTGTACAAAAAGGTGTAAAAATACCACCTAGTCTTTTAAATATGTATAAAGAACTTCAAAGTGATTTAGGGTATTCAATTCCTAATCATGGCTATTTAATGTCTTGGGCTAAACAAGGAGTGTTCTTATTGAACACCATTTTAACAGTAGAAGATTCTAAACCGTTATCACATAAAGGAAAGGGTTGGGAATTATTCACGGATGAAGTAATAAAGAAATTAAATAAACGTGAAAAACCGATGGTCTTTGTATTATGGGGGAGAAATGCACGTGATAAAAAGATTTTGATTACAAATAAAAATCATCTGATTCTAGAAGCAGCACATCCTTCGCCTTTATCTGCACATGCTGGTTTCTTTGGTTCAAGACCATTTTCAAAAATAAATGAATTTTTAGTAAAGACAAATCAAGAACCTATACAATGGAGAATCGAGGACTAGTATGTTAGCAACAATTTCAGAAGCAAATGAATGGATAATGAAAAGAAAAAATATGGGACTAGGTCATGCCGTTTTTTGCGAATTAATGAGTAGTCTAGGAAATCCTCAAGATAGTATTCCAAGTATACATATTGCTGGAACAAATGGTAAAGGAAGTACGGTAACATATATCAAAGACTGCTTAGTTGAAGCAGGTTATAAAGTAGGAACATTCACATCACCACATATTCTTAAACATCAAGATCGTATTCGAATTAATGGCGAATGGATTGATGATGATAGTTTTCTTAGAATATTAAATCATTATCGGGCAATTATTGAAGAACAACAGTTAAATATGTTTGATATTGATATGTTGATTGCATGCACATATTTTAATGAGAAAAAGGTAGATATCGCTATCTATGAAGTTGGATTAGGTGGAAGAATAGATTGTACAAATTGCTTAACCCATCCGCTTGTTACAGTAATTACATCAATAGGACTCGACCATATGGAATTATTGGGGGATACTGTTGAAAAAATTGCAAAAGAAAAAGCAGGAATTATAAAAAAAGCTGTGCCTTGTTTGATAGGTGAAATGATTCCATCAGTAAAAGCAGTCATTGAAGATGTAGCCAAAGTTAAGCAAAGTGATCTAATTTTATCAAAGAAGTTTATTCAAAAAACAATGGATAGCTTTGAAGTAGATGGTGTATGTTATAAAGTATATAATTCAGCAAAATATCAAATGCGTAATGCAACTGTTGCGCTAACGGTAATTGATTGTCTACAAGAAAAATATAACTATAAAATTTCTGTTCAAAATAAAATTGATGGCATATTAAAGAGTCATTGGGAAGGTCGTTTTGAAATTATCCAAAAAGAACCAACAATTGTTTTAGATGGTGCGCATAATCAAGAAGGAATTTCTGCTTTACTTGAATCAGTCTATGTTTTACCAAGACCATGGATTTTTGTTTTTTCAGCATTAAGTGATAAACCAGCAAAATTAATGATTGAACAAATTCATCAAATTGCGGATGAAATGATTGTCACGGAATTTGATTTTTATCGAGTTGAGCGTGCAAAAAATCTAAAACTATGGGATGATATACTATGTGTTGAAAATACGGTGGAAGCAATTAACAAAGGAATAGAAGACGCTAAAACAGGTGGTTCTTGTATTTTGTGCGGTTCATTATATTTTATTAGTGAAGCACGAAGATATTTAATGGATAGAGGAGATAGTCATGAATAATCGAGTAAATGAAATAGAAAAGGTTAGAAAGAATGCCAAGAATACTATTATTTTAATAACTATAATATTTGTAATTGGAATCGTTGCGTATATGTTGATGCAGAATTTCTATACAGTTGTTGCAGTGATAGTTGTGTTGTTGTTTCTCATCGTTATTGGATCAAAGAAGACAGCGAAGTATCGCTATGCCTTTAGAGATTTTAATCTGCGATATCCAGCAGAACTTGCATTTAATAAAGAAGTGGATGTTAATTGGACAGGGATGGATTTATTTAAGGTAGAAGAATCACATGTTGTACCTTTTGCTAATCTATATGCTAGTGAGAATATGGTTACAATTGAATTGGATACTATTAAAATTGAACGTTCCGATGTTACGACACAATTAAAATATACTCTTGATGGTAGAAACGCACTCATAAGAACATTATTTAATGGTCGTTATGACATCATGTATTTTCCGAATGAACTAGCTAGTTATATTTCTATTCGTGATGCGAATATCAATGGTACAGATATAGAAAAGTATTATAAAGAAGCACCAGAATCAACGAAGATTTTAACTACAGATGAAGACTTTAATAAATTATTTGATGTATACACTGCAAACGAAAGTGATGTAGAAAAAATAGTAACAGATGAAGTACGCGAAATCTTAAAAAAATATAAAACGTACCATACGGGAGTAGTGTATTTTGGATTTCTAAAAAATGAAATTCATATAGCAGTAAGCCAAAAAGAAAGTACTAAAGAACCATCAGTTTACACTTCAGTTGAAAAACTAGATTTCAGTGAAGAAAAACAAGACTATGAAAATATGATTGAATTAGCGAGGTACTTTAATGGTCATGAAACAAAATAAGGAAAATGATTGTACTTTAGCAGATATTGAAAAATACCGAATAAGCGCGATTAGTTGGGGTTTAGTCACAATTGCGGTCATTGTTCTTTTGTTGCTCTCTTTCTTTATACAAGAAATGGCTTTTTTTGCAGTAATGATTCTTCTTATTGTTGTGATCTTTATTTTTTCATCAAAACAATCAAAGTTTAAAAAAGCATTTAAATATTATTTTATTGCACAACAATTTGAAACAGTTTTAAATGTACCAATAACGATGGAGTTGGCTGGATATAATGTTGATTATATTAAAGATTCACATTTGATTCCAACAGCAAATACATATTCAAGTGATGACTTAATTAGTTTTGAGTATGAAGGTATAAAGGTTCGTCGGGGTGATGTACACACAGAACAAGTTACATCAACAGGTAAAAGTACAACGCGTGTTACACTTTTTAAAGGTCAATACATGACATTTACTTTCCCTAAAACAATTACCAGTTTTATGGTTATTAAAGATAATACTTTCTTTGATGATAAACCCGATGGATTCTTCTCATCAGCACCAAAAACTACAAAAGTGGAGTTTGAAAGTATTGAATTTAATAAGATGTTTGATACATTTGCGGCAGATGAACATGAAGCTTTCTATTTAGTAACACCACAATTTATGCAATTATTGATGGATTTTAGAGTAAGGCAAGGATGTAATGTGTACTATGGATTTATGCGAAATGAGTTTCACATTGCAATCGATACAAGAGAAAATTTATTTGAACCATCATTGCTACAAAAAGTTGATGAAAGTAGTGGAACATTTGATAATAATCATATTCATGAAATTGTGAATATGATAAATCATTTTAGATTAGTGGAGGATGAAGTGTAATGGGATATGTAATTTTAGGAATAGTTGTAATAATCGTTGTTGTTATGATTAACATCTACAATCGTATTGTTACCTACAAAATTAAAGTTGAGGAGGCGGCATCGGGAATTGATGTAGCACTTGCAAAGCGTTATGCATTACTTACAAATACCGTTGAGGTAGTAAAGGGTTATGCAAAGCATGAAGCTGAAACACTTGCGAAAGTAGTTGAAGCACGTAATGAAATGACGATGACTCAAAAAACGGCTTGTTATCAAGAATATAAAGAAGCACAAACAAAATTATTTGCATTACAAGAGAGTTATCCTGAATTAAAAGCAAATGAAAACTTCTTGAGTTTGCAAGATACAATCTTTGATGTAGAAGAACATTTGCAAGCAGCACGAAGAATGTATAACTCAAATGTTTCTTTATATAATCAAGCTAGAGAGACTTTCCCAGGTAATCTTGTGGCAGGATTTGCATCAAAAAATACATATGATTTCTTTGCGGCTAGCGAAGAAGAATCAAACAACGTTACAATCAAACTTTAAGCAGAAGTTCCTTAGGGAACTTTTTTCTTATTATTAGGCTAGAGATGTTAAGGTTTTGTAAAAAAGATATTAAGTTTATGAAATCGCTTTCTTTTTGCTTTAAAAATTAGAGCACATAGGCTATAATGACATTATAAATAACTTATGGGGGAAAAGCTCATGAAACAAAATAATATGGTAGCAATGATTTTAGCGGGAGGAAGAGGCTCTCGACTTTTTGACCTAACCAAAAAGGTCGCAAAACCAGCAGTGCACTTCGGTGGGAAGTATCGTATCATCGATTTTCCATTAAGTAACTGTGCAAATTCAGATGTAGATGTAGTTGGCGTTTTGACACAATATGAATCAGTATTATTAAATTCATATGTTGCACGAGACCATCATTGGGGTCTTGATGCGAAAGACAGTGGAGTCTTTGTTCTACCTCCACGTGAAAAAGATGATACAGGTTTTGGATTGTATCGAGGAACAGCAGATGCAATTACGCAAAATCTTGATTTCCTAGATCAAATGGAAGCAGAATATGTGCTTATTTTATCAGGGGATCACATCTATAAGATGAACTATGCAGAGATGCTTCAACATCATTTGAAGAATAATGCAGATGCGACAATCGCAGTATTAGAAGTACCACTAAAAGAAGCAAGTCGCTTTGGTATTATGAATACCGACAAAAATGACATGATCATTGAATTTGAGGAAAAACCTGCGAAACCAAAGAGTAATTTAGCGTCAATGGGTATTTATATTTTTGAATATAAGCAATTAAAAAAATATTTAAATGCTGATGAAAAGAATCCAAATTCAACACATGATTTTGGAAAAGATATCATTCCTAATTACTTAAGAGATAATAAACGTTTAGCAGCATTTAGATTTAAAGGATATTGGAAAGATGTAGGAACAATTGATAGTCTATGGGAAGCAAACATGGATTTATTAAATGCGAATAATGAATTAGATTTAAGTGATCCTGATTCAAAAATCTATACAGAAGATGTGAATGCTATTCCACAATTCATTGGAGAAAATGGTTCAGCTAATAATGCATATATTACTCAAGGTTGTTGTATCTATGGTTCTGTGAAGAACTCAGTAATCTTTACGAATTCAACAATCGGTGAAGATGCGAAAATCTTAGACTCAGTAATTATGACAAATGTAAAAATTGGTTCAGGTGCTAAGGTTACACGATGTATTGTAGCCGATGGTGTAGAAATTGCACCGGGTGCTGTTGTTGGACAAAAAGACAGTGAGAACATTCTTTTAGTAGCTAAGAATGTTACGAAATAGGAGGATACGACAATGATTGATGCTTTGGGAATAGTGAATTTTGAAGATTCAACAGCAGATATTGAGGGGCTTGGTAATTATCGACCAGTTCCAGCAATTAGCTTTCTAGGACGTTATCGAATTATTGACTTTGTATTATCAAACATGACTAACTCAGGTTTATCACAAATCCAAGTTCATATTAAAGAAAAACCAAGAAGTTTGATTGAACATTTAGGAACTGGATTGCATTACAATATCAATTCTAAGCGTGGTAAATTACGTTTGTTATATGGTGAAAGTAAAGTAATGTCTGATGTATATAATCATGATATTGGAAGTTTTCTACAAAATATGCAATATATTGAAGAAAGCAATTTACCTTATGTAATTATTGCACCGAGTTATATGATTTATAGTATTGATTTCAATGAAGTATTAGAAACTCATATTCAATCTAAAAATGATATTACAGTCTTATATAAGAATGTAGATACCGCTAAGAATGAATTTATTGGCTGTGATACATTATCCATGGATAAAGAAAAACGAGTAAATGGAATTGAAGAAAATCGTGGTAAATATAAAACTCGTGCTGTATCACTTGAAACATATGTAATGAGTAGACGTTTATTTATTGAACTTATTAATCGTGCAGCAAATACGAGTGCACTTTATTGGTTCAAAGATATTTTGAAAGAAGTATATGACGAATTAAAAATGGTGGGATATCCTGTACGTGGTTATGTTGCATGTATAAATTCACTACCAGCTTACTATAAGGCATGTATGGAATTACGTTGTCCAGATTTGGCATCAGAGTTGTTTGTTGATTATTGGCCAATTCATACAATGACCAACGATTCACCTCCAACACGATATTCAATAGATGCAACTGTAAAAGGAAGTATTGTATCTAATGGATGTTTGATTGAAGGACGGGTTGAAAATTGTGTAATTGGACGCAATGTTACAATTAAAAAAGGTGCAGTAGTTAAGAATTGCATTATTTTACCTGGCGCATTTATTGGTGAAAGTGCTAAACTAGATACTGTAATTGTAGATAAGAGTGCAATTGTTCATCATGTTAAGAAATTAGTGGGAACACCAGAAGCACCAATTTACGTTAAACGTCGAGATCGAATTTAGGAGGCTTTATGAAATCAATTTTATTTGCAGCAGCAGAGGGATTACCTTTTATTAAAAGTGGTGGATTGGCAGATGTTATTGGTTCACTACCAAAAATACTTAAACAAAGAGAATATGACGTACGTGTTGTATTACCACTTTACAAAAAAATTGCGGATAAATATTTTGATCAACTTGAATATTTGGGAACATTACAAATAAAGAGTGGGTGGATTGATCAACCAGCAAGTTATTTTCAAACAGAAGTTGATGGTGTAATTTATTATTTTGTTCAACACCAAGCTTATTTTGAAAGAGATGGATTGTATGGTTTTCCCGATGATGGAGAAAGATTTTCATTCTACCAAAAAGCAATTTTAGAAATGTGCAAAATGATTGATTTCTACCCAGATATTTTACACGCACACGATTGGCATACAGGAATGCTTGCAGCACTTGCGAAGATTCATTATGGTAGTGATTGGCATTTTGATAAAGTTAAACATGTGTATACAATTCACAATCTAGCATTCCAAGGGAATTTCCCTAAAGATATTTTAGGATCTTGCCTAGGATTATCATTTAAATATTATGAAGATGGATCAATGCGTTATGATGGTGGGATTAGTTTTATGAAAACGGGAATTGTTTATTCAGATAAAGTAACTACTGTTTCACCTTCGTATGCAAAAGAAATACTGACGCCTGAATATGGTGAACATCTTGATGAAATACTTCGATATCGCCAACATGATTTATGGGGTATTGTAAATGGAATTGATGTAACTGAATGGAATCCTCAAACAGATAAGTTACTTGCGAAAAATTATACAGCGAAGAATGTAACTAAAGGTAAAAAGGATAATAAGCTAGCTGTTCAAAAAACATTAGGATTAAGAGAAGCACCGGATGTGTTAATGATTGGTATGGTATCCAGACTTACTTATCAAAAAGGGGTATACCTCATTGCTGAAAGATTAGCTGATATTATGGGATTAGATGTTCAATTTGTAGTTCTAGGAACTGGGGAAGACGATGCCGAAAGTACATTCCGCTATATGGAAGAAAAATACAAACGTCGTGCTGTTTACTATTGTGGATACAATGAAGACTTAGCTCATCAAATTTATGCGGGGTGTGATTTATTCTTAATGCCTTCACTTTACGAACCATGTGGTATTGGCCAATTAATTGCCATGCGTTATGGATCACTTCCACTTGTAAGAGAAACAGGTGGACTTCGAGATACTGTGCATGCGTTTAATCAATATACAAACGAAGGAAATGGATTTAGTTTCTGGGCATTCAGTGGTGATGATTTAGTTCATACATTAAAATTTGCCTGTGATACCTATTACATGAATCCAGAAGGATGGAAAGAATTAGTTCAACATGCAATGAATACCGACGTAAGTTGGGAATACAGTGCTAATTTATATCAAGAGTTATATGAAATATTATAAGTAGAAGCTTAAATGCTTCTACTTTTTCTTTGTGAAAACCGGTATTAAAAGGTAGTAAATTGCTAGGAATATAGAGTGTTTTTTAGAAAAGTATGAAGTAGAATTCAATTAAAAAACAGGAAGTTTGAAAGTAAGCGTTTTCAATTTGTGAAAAGATACACAAAGATGTTTTTACCGTTTACTTAAGCTTCATTTCGGTGCTATAATTTAAGAGCAAAAAGGAGGAAAATTTGCATGGCAAAACAAACTGTAAAAGATTTAGATGTAAAGGGCAAACGTGTCATAGTACGTGTTGACTTCAACGTACCTTTAAAAGATGGAGTGATTACTAATGATAATCGTATCCAAGCTGCTCTTCCTACAATCAACTATTTAACTGAACATGGTGCTAAAGTTATTCTTATGTCACATCTAGGAAAAATTGATCATAAAGATCCAGAAAAATGTGAAGCTGGAAAAAAGAAAAACAATATGGCTCCAGTTGCAGCACGCTTAGCTGAACTTGTATCAAACAAAGTAACATTTGTACCTGAAACACGTGGTGAGGCTTTAGAGAAAGCTGTTGCTGACATGAATGAAGGAGAAATTATCCTAATTCAAAATACTCGTTATGAAAAAGGTGAAAGTAAAAATGATCCTGAATTAGCTGCTTATTGGGCTAAACTTGGTGATTTATTTGTATCTGATGCTTTTGGATCAGTACATAGAGCTCACGCTTCTACAGTAGGAATTGCTGAACACTTACCAAGTGCTTGTGGTTTCTTAGTTCAAAAAGAAATTGAAAACTTAAGTGCTGCTATCGACAATCCAAAACGTCCATTAGTTGCAATATTAGGTGGAGCTAAAGTTTCTGATAAAATTGCAGTTATTGAAAACTTATTAACAATCGCTGATAAAGTAATTATCGGTGGTGGTATGGCTTTCACATTTGCAGTTGCTGAAGGACATAGCGTAGGAACTTCATTACTTGAAGCTGATAAAGTGGATATGGCTAAAGATTTCATGGCTCGTGGTAATGGAAAATTAATCCTTCCTGTGGATGCTGTTATTGCAAATGACTTTGAAAATCCAACAGATATTAAAACAGTAGAAATCAATGCAATTCCTGATGGTTACATGGGACTTGATATTGGACCTAAAACAATTGAATTATTTAAAAATGAATTACAAGGTGCTCATACAGTAGTATGGAATGGACCTATGGGTGTATTTGAAAAACCTGAATTTGCAACAGGTACAATTGAAATTTGTAAAGCAATTTCTGAATTACCAGATGCAATGACAGTTATTGGTGGAGGAGATTCTGCTTCTGCTGCAATTAACTTAGGATTCAAAGACAAATTCAGTCACATTTCAACTGGTGGAGGAGCTTCACTAGAATACATGGAAGGTAAAGAACTTCCTGGTATCGCAATTATTCAGGAGAAAGCATAAAATGAGAAAACCGATTATTGTTGGAAACTGGAAGATGAATAAAACTTGTAAAGAAACAGTTGAATTCATCAATGCAATTGAACCAGTTTTACATGATGCTGCTGATTATGGAGTAGGTGCTCCATTCACAGCACTTAAAGATGCAACATCTACTGCAAAGAATTTAATCATTGCAGCAGAAAATTGCCATTTTGAAGACAATGGAGCATTTACTGGAGAAGTAAGTGTACCAATGTTAGAAGAATTAAATGTTAAGTATTGTATCATTGGACATTCTGAACGTCGTACGATGTTTGGCGATACTGATGAAACAGTTAACAAGAAAGCTAAACGCTTAGTTAAAGCTGGAATTACTCCAATCCTATGTATTGGTGAAACAGAAGCACAATATGATGCAGGACTTACTGAAAAAGTTATCCGTGATCAATTAACTGGAAGCTTAGCTGACATGTGTGCGGACTGTGTTAAAGATATTGTTATTGCTTATGAACCAATCTGGGCTATCGGTACTGGTAAATCTGCTAGTAAAGATGATGCTCAAAATTGTTGTGCAATCGTTCGTGATCAAGTTCGTAAAATGTATGGCGATGATGCAGCTGAGGGTGTTCGTGTTCAATACGGTGGTTCAGTTAAACCTGAAAACATTAAAGAATACATGGCTTGTGAAGATATCGATGGTGCATTAATTGGTGGTGCTTCATTAAAAGTAGATTCATTTACAGCAATTATCGATGCTACAAAATAAATAAGTTAAAGCTTTGTAAAAAAATTGAATAAGTGTTTAAAAAATACATAATGAAATGTATAATGATTGAGAAAGAAGGAGGGTATTATAATGCCTTATATAGTAGACGTATACGCACGCGAAGTTATTGACTCACGTGGTAATCCAACAATTGAAGTAGAAGTTACAACTGAATCTGGTGCATTTGGACGCGCAATGGTTCCAAGTGGAGCATCAACAGGTGAAAGAGAAGCTCTTGAATTACGTGATGGCGACAAAACTCGCTTCATGGGTAAAGGTGTTCTTCAAGCTGTTGAAAACGTAAATAACATCATTGCTGATGCAATCATCGGTATGGATGTTACTGATCAATGTGGTGTTGATAAAGCAATGATCGATCTTGATGGTACAAAAGACAAATCTAAATTAGGAGCTAATGCTATTCTTGGTGTTTCAATGGCTTGTGCTATTGCAGCTGCTGATTTCTATGGTATGCCTTTATACCGTTACTTAGGTGGATTCAATGGTAAAACATTACCAGTTCCAATGATGAATGTTCTTAATGGTGGTAGCCATGCTGACTCTACAGTAGACTTCCAAGAATTCATGATTATGCCTATCGGTGCTTCAGATATTAAAGAAGCATTACGTATGGGTGCTGAAACTTTCCACAACTTACGTAAAGTATTAAAATCAAAAGGTTATAATACAAACGTTGGTGATGAAGGTGGATTTGCTCCTTCATGTAAAGATGGAAATGAAGAACCTCTTCAATTAATCGTAGAAGCAATCAAAGCTGCAGGATATAACCCTTCTAAAGAAGGAAAACCTGGTGATATCGCTATCGCTATGGACGTAGCTGCATCTGAATTCTATAACACAGAAACTAAAGTTTATGAACTAGTTAAATCAAACGGTGGTACAAAAACTACTGCTGAAATGATTGATATGTATGCTGAATGGGTTGAAAAATATCCAATCGTTTCTATCGAAGATGGTCTTGGAGAAAGAGACTGGGACGGATGGAAAGTATTAACTGATCGTATCGGTGATAAGATCCAAATCGTTGGTGATGACTTATTCGTTACTAACCCAGCTATCCTTAAAGAAGGAATCGATAGAGGAATTGCTAACTCAATCCTTATCAAAGTTAACCAAATCGGTACACTTACAGAAACTTTCGATGCTATGACAATGGCTAAAGAAGCTGGTTATACTTGTGTAGTTTCTCATAGATCTGGTGAAACAGAAGATACAACAATTGCTGATATCGCTGTTGCATTCAATGCTGGACAAATCAAAACAGGTTCAATGTCACGTACAGACCGTATTGCTAAATATAACCAATTAATCAGAATCGAAGATGAATTAGGTGCAGTAGCAAAATATCTTGGACGTCAAGCATTCTACAACGTAAAAAACAAATAGTTTACTTGAAACTCATTAACTTCGGTTAATGAGTTTTTTTTATAAAATTTACCCTGTATGAACATAATAAAAATGGATATATGACTATCCATTTTTGCTATAAAATTATATTTATTATCTTCTAGGGATACCTTCATAGATGTCTTTTACAGGTATCGCAACAATAGTTATATAAGAATCTTTATCAGCACCTCGATTAGGCGGACCTTCGAGGTAAATATAACGTACAGTTCCTAAAGGTTGTATTTGTTTGCTGTGTATGAATTCAAATAATGACTTTGTTACATCTTCTAGATTTTCATAAGGACCTTTGTAACATACACAAATAGCAGGTATTTGTGGTGTTATTATTATGCCATCACCAGAACAAGTTTCATCTACTGGTACAGACATACTGCGATCAGATTTATCCTTAAGTGATAATTCACTATACATATGCCCTTTATCGAAGCTGATTTTGTGGTGCTGAATGACGTGTAAATATGCCTCACGCAATTCTTTAGTTCGCTCTGCTATAGAAAACCCTACATATTTTCTAAAATATGATCTTTGCTGTGGAAGAATAGTCCAATAGAAATTAAGTTTATTAGATGAGCTGGCACGAATATAAAGTTTCGAAATACCTAAATCAATTTGATTCCTAAGATCCTCTAAACGTTTAATTGTTGTAGTAAGTTCGGTAGAACCAACGAGATAAGCTTTTATCTCTTCTAAGGACAACCCGAATTTTTGAAATGATCGGATTAATTGAATCTGCGTCATATTATCGGCAGTGTAATATCGATAACCGCTTTCGGGGTCTTTTACAGCTGGTGTTAGTAAACCGTGTTCTTCATAATTTAAAATTATTTTGCGAGTGATTTTCAATGTTTTTGCAACTGTACCGATTTGGAATAGAGTGGGAACGTATGAATTGTTGTTATCATTGCTCATAATAGGCACTCCTAACTTGACTCGAACATCAATGTACGATGTATATTAACTATATAGTTGGTTTATACAATGTGTCAATAGATGCGAAGTATTAAACCAAGCATTAACTATGAAATAATCATGTTTTTGAATTTTTACTAGGAAGAATTATCGAAAATTAGCAATATGATACAAATAGAAGTTAGGTAGAGGGCAGGGGAGAGGCTTAAAATACTTAATGGAATTTAAGTATTTTAAGTGTGTTAGTGATATGAAAAATGAAAGAAATAGTTTAACACAATGCACAAATTTTGACGCTTTTAAGTTTAATAAGAAAACGGGTACAATAATTGATTATAATGAAGCAGTAGGCGGTTATGAAGTGGTTATACCTCCAATAATTAAGGGAATTCCTGTAATAAATATTGGAGCTAAAGCATTTCAAGCAAAACGCTTAAGAAGTGTAGTTTTACCTGCTTCAATTAAGAAAATTGAAAGTTATGCTTTTTCAAATAACTTCATCGAGGTAATTCATTTTGATGATGAGTTACTAGAAATTGATGATTTTGCTTTTTATATGAATAGACTAGGAAGTTTAAAACTTCCGAAAAGTATTCAAAGTATTGGGAAAAGCTGTTTTGCGAATAATTATATTTTAGGAACACTACGTTTGCCACGATCACTAAAGATTATTGACGAATATGCTTTTAAGAATAATTGTATTAAATACATTGAAATTAATTCTGACTTAACACTTAAGGGTAGAGGATGTATATTTCAAGAAAATAAAGTAGATAAGGCAGTTTTTTCTGAAGGCATTAGAAGAATTCCGGCATTTATTTTATTTGATTGTCTCTTAAAGGAAGTTGTTTTACCATCATCACTTCGGGTAATTGGGGAACATGCATTCTCGAATAATAAATTGAAAAAAGTTATATTACCTAGTCATGTTAAAGTGATTGGTAGTTATGCATTCTCTTCAAATTCAATAACAGGATTAAAAATTCCAGAAAGAGTTGAAGAAATCGGAAGGAATATACTATGGGTTCAAGGGGTTCAAATACAAAATGAGAATTTAAATAAATTTTATTTTGAAGAGGACTCAATTGTAATACACCCTTCAAGAATAAGTGAAGATATTGAGATTGAGCGAATTGATAATTTATTTTGGGAGATACGAAATCAATGTTATCATGCTGAAATAGATAAAAATAAAAATGTAATTAGAATTGCAATCGATGATAATTTGAAAAATCATTTTGACATAAATGAAGATGAATCGATGAGTGTCACTTTTGATTATAAAGTAGGAAATGAAAATGTGGAAAGCGGTGGATGCAACACAATTTCGTGGAAATTGAAAATCCCTCAAAAAAATGGGGGGGGGGGGAAAAAATAAAAATAACCAATTTAAGATTAAACAATGTGTGATAATTTTCATTGTAAAAAATAAAAATGGTGAGTTTTTTTTATTAATTTA
>CAYLQY010000006.1:73477-144368 GCA_964386325.1 uncultured Erysipelotrichaceae bacterium
CCCCCCCCCCCCCCCCCCCCCCCCCACCCCCCCCCCCCACCCACCCCGCCCCGGCCCCCAATACTTAATCTTCTCCATTTAAAGATGACACTATGTGTCATCTTTTTCATGCTACAATATCAAAGAGGTGAGTTTTATGAAGACTGTTCCAGCAAAAACAATCGTCACAAATTCAAAGAATTTTTATTGGTTTGGGACTAAATATAATATGAATATTTATCGTGGTTGTTCACATGGTTGCATTTATTGTGACTCTAGAAGTGATTGTTATCATGTAGATAATTTTGATGAAGTACGTGCTAAAGATGATTCTCTAAGAATTATTCGCAATGATTTAAGGAGAAAAAAGGTGAAGGGAGTTATTGGAACTGGTGCAATGAGTGATCCCTATAATCCATTTGAAAAAGAAGAACTTCTTACTCGCCATGCATTGGAATTAATCAATGCGTATGGGTTTGGGGTAGCACTTGCTACCAAGAGTGATTTAGTAACCCGTGATATTGATATTTTTAAGGAAATCAAACAACACAGTCCAGTACTTGTTAAGATGACAGTTACTACTGTAGATGATGAACTATGTAAAATAATAGAACCTAATGTTTGCGTTAGTTCTAAACGATTTGAAGCCTTGAAAAAGCTAAGTGAAGCTGGTATTGATACATGTATTTTACTTATGCCTAATTTACCTTGGATTACAGATAGCGATGAGAATATTATTGAGTTAGTAAGAAGAGCACATGAATGTGGAGTTAAATATATCTACTCAGGATTCGGAGTTACATTAAGGATGAATCAAAGAGATTATTATTATGAGAAGTTAGATAAATATTTCCCGGGTCTTAAAGAAAAATATCAAAAAAAATATAGAGACAATTATTCCTGTGCAATTCCAAATGTGAAAACTAAGTATAAAATGTTTGTAGATGAATGTCGAAAGTATGGAATTATTACCGATATGAAGAAAATTATAAATGGATATCAGTCACCTTATAAAAAATCCCAATTATCGTTTTTTGATGAGATTAATCAAATATAACACGTTGTCTCATTAAATTGTAACTAGGATAAGGTTCACTTGCACTTCAATGAGTAAATGACAACTCTTTTATAAGAATTATGTGATTTTCTAATGTATTTGCAAATCAATGGGCATGTGCTATAATTATCTAGCATATGTCAAATGACTGGAAGGAGAATTTTATGCTAGACATTTTATTAATGATCGTATCTGCTGCATTAATTGTTCTTTCTTTATTACAAAGTGGAAAATCAGATGGTATTTCAGGTGCTTTTACAGGAAGCGGTGGATTGAATCTGTTCGCGAATACTAAAGAAAGAGGATCTGAAAAAATTATTTCTAACATTACTTTAGGGGTAGGAATTTTATTCTTTGCTCTTGTAATTGTTATGAGAATTTACAAATAATTCAAATTAGATTATTCAGGCAGTAGACGATGGTTATTTGACCATCGTTTTCTTATGCAAATGATAATACTATCTAGGAATTATCAAAAAATATATAATAAAAGAAAGAAGGTGAGCAAATGGAAGAACTTAAAAGAACCTTATTAGATAAAATTGTTGCAGGTAAACAAGGTGAATATGACCTAGAAAAACTTGCGAAACTTTTAAATATGACATCTACATCAGAATTTGTACTATTGAATAAAGTCTTGAATCAACTGGAAGATGAATATGAAATTGTTAGAAATCCAAAGAATTTCTTCTTAACTGCCGCTCAAGCAGGTATTTATCGAGGCAGTGTTTCAATTAATAAAAAAGGATTTGGATTTTTAGATTTAGATGATGAGAATAGTATTTACATAAGTCCAGATGATTTAATGGGAGCAATGAATAAAGATGAAGTCATTGTTAAGTTAATTAATCTGAACAGTAATGAGGGGCAAGTTGTAAAAATACTAAAACGAAATACTGACTATTGTATTGGTACTTTTGAAATTTCGCGAAGTGGCATTCATGTAAAACTCGATGATGAAAGATTGAAAGGTAGAGTAGTAGTAAAAAATCAATCGCAATTTAAAGTTGTGAATGGAACTAAGGCACAATTTAAGATTATTAAAATTTGGAAAACGATAACAGTAGAAATTGTTAAACTACTTGGACATAAAGATGATCCAGGAGTAGATATTTTATCTATATTACTTGAACATGATATCAAGTCAGAATTTCCAAAAGAAGTCCTTCAACAAGCTGAGGGTATTTCACAAGATGTTTTACCTGAACAAAAAGCAGGTAGAAGAGACTGTACAAATCAATTAGTGGTAACAATTGATGGTGATGACTCAAAAGATTTTGATGATGCAATCAGTATTCAAAGAAAAGGAAATAACTATCAATTGGCAGTTCATATTGCAGATGTATCTTATTATGTAACGGAGAATTCTCCATTAGATGTGGAAGCACTTGAGAGAGGAACATCAACGTATGTTGCTGATCGTGTAGTTCCGATGTTACCGCATATTTTATCAAATGGTATATGTTCTCTAAATCCAAAAGTAGAACGTTTAACATTAACGTGTGATATGGAAATTGATCAACATGGTGAAGTTAGTTCTTATGAAATATATCCTTCCTTCATCCGTTCAACAGAAAGAATGACCTATAATCATGTAAATAAGATTCTAGATGGCGACACAGCATTAATAAAGAAATATCAACATCTAGGCGATATGTTTGAGATGATGAATGATTGCGCAGCTCGTATTCGTGTTAGACGCGAAAAAAATGGTGCTGTTGATTTTGAAAAAGATGAAGCAAAAGTTGTTGTGGATAAGTATGGCAAAGTAGTAGATATCAAAATAAGAGAACGTGGAATATCTGAGCGTATCATTGAAGATTTCATGATTTGTGCAAACGAAACAGTTGCGAAACATATGAAGTGGTTAGAAATACCATCGCTATATCGTATACATGAAAAACCAACTGCAAAGAAATTACGTGAATTTGCGAAGATAGCGTTAATTCTTGGACATAAGTTTAAAGGGAATATGGAAGATATTCATCCATTAGAAATTCAAAAATGTTTAGAAGAATTCAAAGATACACCAGAATATCCAGTCGTATCAACACTGATGTTACGTTCAATGCAAAAAGCCAGATATGATAGTAAATGCTTAGGGCATTTTGGATTAGGACTAGAAGAATATTTACATTTCACTTCACCTATTCGTAGATATCCTGATTTAATTGTTCATCGCATGTTGCGTAAATATATATTTGATCAATGTGTAGATGTTAGTCAAATAAAAAATGATGAGATTAAGATGGAGAAAATCGGTATTGAAACATCAGATAGAGAACGTGCTTCGACGGAAGCTGAACGTGATGTTGAAGATATGAAGAAAGCTGAATTTATGGAAAATAAAATTGGTTTATCCTTCGATGGGGTAATTAGTTCAATCACTAAATTTGGATTCTATGTTGAGTTACCAAATACAGTGGAGGGATTAGTTCATGTCCAAACTTTAAGTGATGATTATTATCATTATGATGAATCGACACTTCAACTCATTGGAGAACGTACAGGAACTATCTATAAATTAGGCCAAGAAGTACGAGTTAAATTGATTGATGCGAATAAAGAAAAACATACAATTGATTTTGCGATATTTAAAGAGAAGAAAAAGAAGAAACAAGCTTGGATTTAATGTATAATAATACAAGGTGGTGATTTTTATGAGTGAAAAAATTGTATCGCTAAATCGTAGTGCAAGCCACGAGTATTTTTTGGAGGATCGTTACGAAGCTGGTTTAGTATTAACTGGAACAGAAATAAAATCGATACGCCAAGGGAAAGTACAATTTAAAGATGCATATATATCATTCAATGAAGGCGAAGCATTTATAAAAGAAATGCACATTGCACAATATGATCATGGAACTCATTTCAATCATGATGAAACACGTGAGAGAAAATTACTACTCCATCGTGATGAAATAAGGAAATTGAATAATAAAGTTAAACTAAAAGGATATACAGTAGTTCCTACAAAGATGTATCTTAAAAATGGTAGAGCTAAAGTAGAGATTGCACTTGCAAAAGGTAAAGCGTTATACGATAAACGTCAAGATGATAAAATCAAGACTGCTAAACGTGAGATGGAAAAAGCGTTAAAACTTAGATAGTATAGATGTAAATGGTGAATAGATAAAGCAGTTGATTTAATTCGACTGCTTTTTTAATGAAAAAAACAATAACTCAAATCATGAATTATTGTTTTGTAGTTATTTATTAAGTTTTTTTCTTAGTACGCTAATCCAAATAGGGGCGTAAGGAGATGTACAACCTTTACTTGGTTTGTAGTCTTTGTAGAGCCCAAGATTTTCGCCAAGTTTCGTGCATTCTTCAGTATATTCATCATAATGAATGCCAATTTCACAAAGAGCACGATTCATTGTTTCTTGAGCACGTCCATTTTCTTTCAACATATCTTTTTTGATGCGTTTTAACCATGTGTTGATTTGTTTAGGTGTAGCAGACTTATCAAGAATCAATGTAATAATTAAATCCCATGCTGAACGTCTAAGTAATGGATATTCTGAATCAATCCACAGTTGGATGAGCATATCTTTATCTTTTGGATTAAGTGAACTTTTAAAACAAAGCTCATCATTTATTTCAATGTAAGAAGATTGTTCAATAAGTTCTTGAAATTCATCTAAAGTACAGGGTTGATCAGAGTATGCCATTGCTGCAAGTAAATTAGCATCTGTTATATCCGTGGACCAAAGCGCATAAAGAAGATCTTCATTATTCTTGATTTTCAAAGCGTATTGACGTAAATAACCTAGATTTACACCAAGACAATCATCAGAACCGCCATTTCTTAACATGACTTTTCGACGTGTTGGATTTGCGTTACTTTGTAAATCATGGATGACTTCTGTTATTTTCATAAGGCACCTTCTTTCGATTTTAGTTTAACACAACGAAGTGTAAATGGAGTAAATATACTCTGCGTGTTAGGGGTTATATTTTTTTTTATTTTGCCACTTTTTTAAGGATAAATTTATTCTTTTTGAAATCAATATAGTTTTCTTTTCTTAACTTAGATAGTTCATTTGATAATGCACTGCGATCAACACATAGATAGTCTGCAAGTTCTTGGCGATTGAAAGGAATATCAAAGGTAGATGCAGCTGTTTTTAAAGATTGGGCTGATAAATAAGTGAGTATTTTCTCTCTGGTAGATGGTTTAGAAAGAATATCTATTTTTCTAGTTAGTAATAAATTTTTCTGTGCAAACTCATTTAAAAGATTTGTGACTAATTGCATATATAAAGGCTTTGAGGTTGCATATTCAAGAATTTTTTTGATATCTATAAATAAAATTTCGGTGTCTATATTAGCTTTAACGGTGACACCAAGTATTTCATCTGTAAGTGCATATACTTCACCAAATAGTTCTCCATCTTCAAGTTCTGTCAAGATACTGCGATTTCCCCAATAATCATCTTTATATATTTGGATTGTGCCTTTAAGAATGATGCCAATAAAAATATTAGTATCACCAGGATAGAAGATTGTATCACCTTGATCGTATTTTTTTGTATGCGGACCTAATTGATATAAAATGTCAGAGATGTCTTTGAAATCAATGTTTTTGAATAGATTCATTGTGATGAGTATTTGTTCAACATTTTTCATAAATTTCCTTTTTGTTGTAAAAACAACAGTTTACTTGATTTAACTTTAGTATAATGCGTATGTAAAGACAAGGAGTGTGCTTATGAAAAGAAGAATTATTAAAATAGATGAAGATAAATGTAATGGATGCGCAGCATGTGCAATTGCATGTCATGAAGGAGCAATAGGAATGGTGAATGGAAAGGCGAAACTATTACGCGATGATTATTGTGATGGGTTAGGTGATTGTTTGCCTACTTGTCCAACAGGTGCAATCACATTCGAAGAGAGGGAAGCACTTGCATATGATCATGAAGCTGTTCAAGCAAATATGCAAAATCGTGAAGAAACACCATGTGCATGCCCTGGATCACATGCGCGAGCATTGAATCATGTTATCGTAAATGAACAAGTTGAAAGAAAACAATCTAGTCAATTAAGACAATGGCCAGTACAAATTAAACTTGTCCCAACAAAAGCCTCTTATTTTGATGGTGCTAAGCTATTAATAGCGGCAGATTGTTCAGCGTATGCCTATGCTAATTTTCATGAAGATTTTATGAAAGGGTATGTAACAATCGTAGGATGTCCTAAATTAGACATGGTTGACTACAGTGAAAAATTATCTGAAATACTTAGAAATAATGATATTAAAGAAATGAAAGTTATAAGAATGGAAGTGCCTTGCTGTGGTGGTATTGAACATGCAGCTATACAAGCATTGAAGAATAGTGGAAAGTTTATTCCATGGCAAGTGATTACAGTTTCTACAGAAGGAGAACTACTAAATGATTAAAAATATGAATTTTGAAGAAATTTTTGATATGCGTAATTTAATTGAAGTGAATCATGGTCAGGTAGTAAGTAAGACATTTGCACAAAATGAAGCAGTGAGTTTAACATTATTCGCATTCTCGAAGGATGAAGAAATAAGCACTCATGAATCAGATGGAGATGCATTAGTAACTATTTTAGAAGGAAGAGCAAGAATAACAATCGATGGAAAAATATTTATTCTTGAAGAAAAAGAATCTATTGTAATGCCTGCAAAAAAACCGCATGCAGTCTATGCTATTGAAAACTTTAAAATGTTATTAACCGTATTGTTTTGAAAGGAGAAAACAATGAAAGCAAAAATAAATGCAGGATGTATTGGCTGTGGTATGTGTTCAAACTTGTGTCCTGAAGTATTCAGAATGAATGAAGATAATCTTGCTGAAGTATATGGCGAAGTTACAGCAGCTATCGAAGATTCGGTGAAACAAGCTAGAGACAATTGCCCTGTACAAGTTATAGAAATTGAAGAATAAGTCTGTATATTTACAGGCTTTCTTTTTTTTATTTAACAAGTATAATGGATAGTATGACAAAAAAGAAAAAATTAAAGCTTAAAACTACTTCTCTAAATATCATTCTTGCGATAGTTTCTTTAGTACTTATTGTAATTAGTTTTCGTATTGAAGGAGAGCGCAGAAGTTTAGAACTTGTATATCCAAGAGAATATAATGAGTATGTAGAAAAATATGCCTTAGAGTACCATATTGATAAAAATTTAGTTTATGCAATTATTCATCAAGAAAGTAAATTTAATCCGGACGCAGTATCAAGAGCGAATGCTAGAGGGTTAATGCAAATTACCGAAGATACATTTGAATGGTTAAAAATGCGCTTGAATGATAAGGAAACAGTCTATGATGATTTGTTCGATCCGGAGACAAATATTAAGTATGGAACATATTTCTTAAGTTTATTAAAAAAAGAATTTAGTGAAGTGTCTACACAACTAGCGGGATATAATGCGGGATTGAATATTACAAAAACATGGCTATCGAATAAAGACTATTCAAAGAATGGTAAATTACTCGATGTTATTCCATATCCTGAAACACAGAATTATGTTAAAATTGTGATGTATAATTACAAGATGTATAAGAAAATCTATTAGGAGGTAAGTATGAAAATTGGTATTGGTAATGATCATTCAGCAGTGGAACTAAAAAAAGAAATCCTCAAACATTTAGTTAATCGTGGATTTGAAGTAGTGAATTATGGAACAGATGAACCTGAAAGTTATAACTATGCATTTGCAGCAGAAAAAGTATCAACTGCAGTTATTGAAGGTGATGTTGATTGCGGTATTTGTATTTGTGGTACAGGTATTGGAATATCAATAGCATGTAACAAAGTTAAAGGTATTCGTGCTTGTGTATGTTCTGAACCATTTTCTGCCAAACTTTCTAAGCAACATAACAACACAAATATTCTATGTTTTGGAGCACGTGTAGTTGGTGTTGAACTGGCGAAGATGATAGTGGATGAATGGGTGAATGCAACATTTGAAGGTGGGCGTCATGCAGAACGTGTTGCAACAATTATGGATATTGAAAATAGAAATTGCTAAAGTTGGGTAAAACCAACTTTTTCTTTGTAGCGTTGGCACAATCTTTGTGATAAAATTAGTCAAATAAGATTGGGGGATGAGAGAATGAATTTATCAAAATATATTGGCGATAAAACATTTATGAAAGCTGCAATCATGGTTGGAGTACCACTGATGCTTCAACAACTAATTACAGGATCAGTCAATTTAGTTGATAACTTAATGGTAGGTCAATTGGGTGATGCTGCAATTGGTGGGGTTGCTGCAGTGAATCGTTTTTACATTATTGCACAATATGGAACAAATGGAATTGTAGCAGCGGGCTCTATATTCATAGCACAGTACTTTGGCGCAAGACATATGGAGAAGATGAAAGAATCGTTTAGATTTTTACTTAACATATCTATTGCGATTATGTTAGTATTTTTCTTGCTTGTGTTTATATTTCCTGAAGCAATTTTAGGTTTCTTTACAAATGACCCAGCAGTTATTGAAATGGGTGTGTTATACGCGCGATTAGTTTCATTTTCATATATTCCAATTGCAATAACACTTAGTATTTCTGGTTCAATGAGATCTGTTGGAGAAACGAAGATACCTTTAGTGGTCAGCGCGATTGCGGTATTAATTAACACATTTTTAAATTACTGTTTAATTTTTGGGAACTTTGGTTTTCCTCAATTAGGGATTCGTGGTGCAGCATATGCAACGTTAGTGGCTCGTTTTGTGGAAACTGGATTATTGCTGTATTTTATTAAAGAGTATGATTTTGACTTCAAAACTAAAATTAAAGAAATGTTTCATGTACCAGCAGCCTTATCTAAAAAAATTATGATCAAAGCTGCTCCACTTGCGATGAATGAAATTTTATGGGCTGGTGGTATGGCAACGCTATTTAAATTTTATTCGACAAGGGGTCCGGAAGTAATGTCGGGATTCTCTATTTCAAGTACAATAGGAGATATCTTCTTTGTTTTATTTGGTGGTATGGCTGCAGCATCAACTGTGCTTATTTCACAACCATTAGGAGCAAATAAACTCGAGGAAGGTAGAAGGCATGGATATCAATTAATGGGTTTTAGTTTTATATTGTCTTTCATTTTTGCAACCCTCATGTTTATCGCAAGTTTTTACATTCCTTATTTATACCAAAACATATCTATGGATGCATTGAAAATAGCGGAAAATATGTTGCGAATACAAAGTTTTATGTTTGCGATCTATGTACTAAACACGCAAAACTACTTTGTTCTTCGAGCAGGTGGCGATACAAAATCCACACTAATTATGGATAGTGCATTTATGTGGTTAATTAATATTCCGCTCGTTGCATTACTAGCGTATTTCTCACCAATTGGAATTTATGCGTTGTATATTGCAGGGCAATCTACAGATTTAATTAAGTTAGCATTTGGCTATTGGTTAGTAAGAAAAGAAAAATGGGTAAGAAATTTAACACATGAAGAACTATAGACAGGTGATGAAAATCATCTGTTTTTTCATTTGACAAAGTGCAAAGAAAAAGATAAACTAGTGATAGTTAGTTAAGCCTAACTATTTTTTAAAGGTTATGGTTAGGTCAACCTAACAGTTTCGGAGGACTATATGATAAATAAAAGATTAATTAAAGAAATGAAATCTTCAATGAAGTATGTCAAAAGAAATGTAATATATCAATGGCTTAGTTTACTATCAAACATTATTTTAATAATTACGATAGGTTCTTTCATTAACGATTTGATAGAAGAAAAAATCAATGGGCATTCTTTAATTATTCTAGTGACAATTGCGTTTTCAATGATTCTTATTCGCTCATTTTGTATGATTCAGGCTAGTAAAATGAGTTATTATGCGTCCAAAGATGTAAAACGTAATTTAAGAGAAAGTATCTATAAAAAAATATTGAGTTTAGGATCTTCTTACACGACTAAGGTTTCAACTGCTGAGGTTGTACAAATGTCTTCTGAAGGTGTAGAGCAGTTGGAAAATTATTTCGGTTCCTATCTTCCGCAATTTTTCTATAGTTTATTAGCTCCTATAACCTTATTTATATGGTTAGCTCCAATTAGCTTAACAGTTGCGATTATCTTGATAGTTTGTGTTCCACTTATTCCTATTTCAATTATTCTTGTACAGAAGTTTGCGAAGAAGTTATTGAAGAAGTATTGGGGACAATATACAACTCTTGGCGATAGCTTTCTTGAGAATCTACAAGGATTAACAACTTTAAAAATATATCAAGCTGATGAAAATCGCCATAAGAAAATGAATCAAGAAGCTGAAAATTTTAGAAAAGTTACGATGCGAGTATTAATCATGCAATTGAATTCCATATCCGTCATGGATTTAGTTGCATATGGAGCCTCCGCTCTAGGTATCATTGTAGCGATTCAACAAATGATGATAGGTAACTTAACGCTTGCACAAGGATTTATCATTGTTGTGCTAAGTGCAGAATTCTTCCTACCACTTCGATTACTAGGTTCTTATTTCCACATTGCCATGAATGGAATTGCATCTAGTGATAAGATTTTCAAGTTTCTTGATTTACCTCAAACTGATGATGGAACTATTGAATTCGCAACTGAAAATAGTATTAAACTAGAAAAAGTATCATTTAGTTATGAAGATAAAGAAACACTTAAAGATATTGATTTAACAATTGAAAAAGGAAAGATAACAGCATTAATTGGCGAAAGTGGAAGTGGTAAAAGTACAATTACTTCGCTTTTAATGAAAAAAATTAAGCCGAGCAATGGAAGTATAAAAGTTGGAACAATTGATTTGAAAGATATTACACAAGCAAGTTTAATGGAAAAAATAACACTTGTTAATTTAAATAGCTATGTATTTAAAGGAACCATTAGAGAAAATTTGATGATGGCGAAAAAGTATGCAAAAGATGAAGACTTATGGAATGTCTTAGATAAAGTTAATCTAAAAGAATACTTTGAATCACAAGAAGGATTAGATACTTTTATACAAGAGAAAGGCTCTAATTTATCAGGTGGGCAAAATCAAAGAGTTGTTTTAGCAAGGGCACTCCTTCATGATAGTGACGTATATATATTTGATGAAGCAACTTCTAATATTGATAGTGAAAGTGAAAATAAAATACTGAGCTTAATCTATGAGCTATCCAAAAATAAAGCGGTTTTACTAATTACACATCGCTTAAAGAATGCGTTAAGTGCATCTCAAATCATTGTGTTAGATGAAGGTAAGATTGTCGGTCAGGGTAATCATGAAACATTAATTAAAAATAATGATAAATATAAAACTTATTGGAAAACTCAAAATAAACTTGAAAATTTAGAATTGGAGATTGAAAGATGAGAAAAAAATCTAAAATTATTATAAATCTCTTGAAGATTATAAAACCAATGACTGGAGTTATGATCATTGCAATTATCTTGGGTGTTCTTGGATTCTTAGCAGCAATATTCATTCCTATCTTAGGGGGTATGGGACTTCTTGAAGTGTTTCAAACGCAACAAATATCATATTTTATTTTTATAGCAATGGTTATTTTAGCGATAGCTCGAGGATTCTTGCGATATGGTGAGCAGGCGTGTAATCATTATGTGGCATTTAAGATATTAGCGATTCTTAGAGATAAAGTATTCACAGTTTTAAGAAGCTTAGCACCAGCTAAATTAGAAGGTAAGGATAAAGGAAATTTAATTTCGGTGATTACATCTGACATTGAACTACTAGAAGTCTTTTATGCTCATACAATTTCACCCGTATGTATTGCGTTTATTATGACAAGTATTATGAGTATCTTTATTGGTAGTTATCACCCATTGTTAGGTATAATTGCATTTAGTGGATATGCCGTAGTGGGAATTGGTGTTCCTTTTGTTATTTCGAATCAATCACAGAAGTACGGTACTTCTATCCGCAATCAAATTGGTGAAATAAGTAGTACAATTTTAGATAATATTCGTGGTATCAGTGAAAGCATTCAATATAACTGTGGTGAAGAAAAACTTCAACTAATCAATGAATTAACTGAAGAAATGTCGAGTAAAGAAAAAGAATTAAAATTAATCTCTGGAAAAAGTACGGCAATTATTAATGCATTCATCTTACTTTTTGGGATGATTATCTTAGTGGTATCAAGTTATTTGTATACTCAAGGGATTGTATCAATTGATGCAGTAATATTATCAACAATTACAATGCTAAGTTCATTTGGACCAGTTGTTGCAATAGCGAATCTTGGAACTGGATTATCACATACATTCGCAGCAGCGAATCGTGTATTAGATTTGCTTGAAGAACAACCAATTGTTCAAGAAACATATGGTAATGATAATGTAGCATTTGAAGGGATTGAAATTCAGAATGTTTCATTTAGTTATGATGAAGAAAAAATAGTAAAGGATTGTAATTTAAATAGTCGTAAAAATAAAATACTTGGAATCGCAGGGAAAAGTGGTGCAGGGAAATCAACGCTTTTAAAGTTATTAATGCGTTTTTGGGATGTAAATCATGGGGAGATTAAAATTTCAAATAAAGATATAAAAGAATTGAAAACAAATAATCTTAGAAATCTTGAAAGTTTCGTAACCCAAGAAACAATTTTATTTAAAGATACAATAGAAAATAATTTGAAAATTGCAAATCTAAATGCCACAAAAGAACAAATCATAGAAGCATGTAAAAAAGCATCGCTTCATGAGTTTATAAATACTTTACCGAATGGATATCAAACAATGGTGGGTGAATTAGGTGATACACTTTCAGGTGGTGAAAGACAAAGAATAGGAGTAGCACGGGCATTTCTTCACGACGCTCCATTGATTCTATTGGATGAACCAACAAGCAATTTAGATAATCTTAATGAAGCAATTATTCTAAACGCTTTGAAGCAACAAGAAGATAAGACAATAGTCTTAGTTTCACATCGACCTTCAACTTTATGTATTGCTGATGATGTTGTTCATATGAAAGATGGCAAAGTAATATATGAATGATGTGCAGAAAAGAATAAAACAAGAGAAAGCAACAATTGAAACAATGATCCGACTTTATTGTAAAGGGAATCATGGTAAAGAGTTATGTGATGATTGTAATAAAATTCGTGACTATGCATTTATGAGAATTGATTATTGTCCATTCATGGAAACTAAAACATTTTGTAGTTCATGCAAAGTACATTGTTACAAAAAAGATATGCGAGAAAAGATTAAAGTTGTTATGCGTTATGCAGGACCTAGAATGTTATTTACAAATCCAATTCTAGTCACAAAGCATTTATTTGAGGAAATCAAGAGAAGGAGAGAAGAATGAAATATATTTATATCGTATTAGGCTCTATAAGCCTCGTTTTGGGGGCTATAGGTGCAATTGTACCTCTTATGCCATCATTTGTGTTTTTGTTGTTTGCGGGCTTTTGTTTCGCACGTAGTTCGAAGAAATTAAATGATTGGTTTAAGAATACAAATTTATACAAGAATAATTTAGAAAGTTATGTTCAAAAGAGAAGTATGTCTTTGAAAGTTAAAATAAAAATAATGAGTATGGTTTCTGCGACAATGGCAATTGGATTCATTATGATGAAGAATGTACCAGTAGGTAGATTGATATTATTTATCGTGTGGTTGTTTCATATTGGATACTTTGTATTCGCAGTAAAAACAGAATCTAAGAAACCAGTAAAATTGGTAACAAAAGAAGCGAATGAAGTATCCTAAAATATTTTTTAAAAAAGTATAAAAAATGGTTGCAATGAACTACATCACATGTTATTATAATTTAGCACACGCCTAAATAGCTCAGTCGGTAGAGCAAACGGCTGTTAACCGTTAGGTCACAGGTTCGAGCCCTGTTTTAGGCGCCATTTTTTTTGGCTCGTTGGTGAAGCGGCTTAACACAGCGCCCTTTCACGGCGTCATTCACGGGTTCGAATCCCGTACGAGTCACCAAAAGAAAATACTAGCCCGCAAGGGCTTTTATTGAATTGAAATTATACTTTATGAAGTATATAATAAGTGTGCATGACTCCTTAGCTCAGATGGTAGAGCAACTGACTCTTAATCAGTGGGTCTGGGGTTCGATCCCCCAAGGAGTCACCAGTGATAAACAAGCGTTTAAGCCCATTAATAAAGGCAATAACGCTTTTTTTATGTTTAAATTCTTTGACACTCTTTATTAATCATATATAATCTTTAAGCATTAAACAGTCAAAAGTAGTCGAATTTAATATAAAGTAGTCAAAAAAAGAATACTAGTTTGTTGTAGCATTCTTCATTAATAAGTATTGTTCATATTTATTTGTAGCATTTTATTTTTTTCAAGATGTGTATAATTTTTTTGAGTAACAGCGGAGATAGTTGAATAACCCATTAATTGTATTGTTTCTCTTATAGGAACATCTGCATAATATAGATCAGTTGCGTAGTTATGCTTAAAAATATGTGGAGTTAATCCACTAATTTCTGGATAGGCTAGTGATATTGATTCTGTATTATTTTCTTTAAATTCCTTATTTAACTTCTTACATGTGTCATTCATTTTATTATTAATATAAACAACTGAATGATTTATAGAAAAAGTATTGTTATCAAAATTGAAATCGTTTCTTTTAAGAATTAATACCTCCTTTCTTCCTAACTCATAGTGATAAAACAGTGTTATTAGACATTGTTCTCTATGGTAAATGTGGTTAAAGTAAGAAGTGTTATTTCATTATCGGTTAATGCTCTTTTTGTTGGTTTTGCTTTTTTGGGGAGAACAACGTTCTTTCAAGGGTTTTATGGATGATATCATCATCTATAGCAAAGTTGAATACTTGATTCAAAGTAATACGTACTTTCTCACCAGCAGGTGGTTTATCAAAAACACTTTCTAACACTTTCTTTATATAAGCTTTTGTAATGTTTGCAAGCTGCATGATATTTATTAACTCACATTGGTTATCTAATACGGTCTTATACATAAGCTGAGATTTTATTTAATGGTTTTGCATTTGTTTTCAAACCAGTTCTTAGTATAGTTTTAAAAATAATATCTTGTTTACGCATTTTAAGGCCACTGGCATGTTTAATGATGATTTGACTCTTATTCTCTTCAAGTTATTGTATTGAGTAACCATATACCGCTTTATTTACTTTCTTACTATTTTCATTTTATCCAATGAATTCAGAAGTTGAATATCTCCATCTATTCTTTTTTTATATTTCTTTGCCATTTGTACATTCCTCCTTATTATTTTGCATAATAGGAGCATAGAAAAAAGAACTTTTCTATGCTATAGCAATCACACTTTCCTCCAAGATAAGCTGTGATTGCTTTTTTATTTTTTAGCCTCTTCTGAAATTAATATAGGAGCATTCATATCATGAGAAAATTGAATTTTATTAGGATTAAACTTAGTAGTGTAATTGTCATCTATGTCAATAATAAAATCTATTGAAATGAGTAGTTTGCCAGGTTGCATATATTTGTATCCTAAATTTGTTTCGTAAAATAAATTAAAAAGCAAGTGCAGTGAAATGGATTCAAACCCTCGAATATCTGGAATAAATACTGCAATTGGAATGCTTTCGTTACTGGGTATATATCCGGCAGAGGCATGTATTCCTTCTGTTTTATGAAACATTGGGTCATTTTGATTGCAAATTTCAGTAGATAATATTTTATTATCGAAATTACTTGTATCAAATATAGATAATTCTGTTCCGATAAATTTTATGTTAGTTGCAGGACTAGGGCTAACATTTTTAATTCGTGCATATACAATACTAACTCTATCTAAATTCGATTCATTTTTAATAGAGTGGCTATCAAAATAAAAAATATTGAAAAAATTATGATTCGGGATATTGTTGAGAGCGCAGATATTTGTATGAGAGTAAAACAATGAAAAATACGGCATATATTTTTTTCTGTCTTCTTCTTTTTTTTCATTATCTCTTTTTCGCTCATCAAGATCACGTAATTTGTTTTGCTCTCTTAGTGTAATGCTCACGCCGAATAAAGTTAAAGTTCCACCTATTACACCACCTGTAAATCCTAGCCAACCATCAATGGAGCCAACAAGTAGTGATTTAGGAAACTGAAAAAATTGCGAAAATAAATACATAGCCATCGCTGATAAAAGAGGGATTGAAATTATTATGGATAACATTTTATCAACGAAAACTTGATTTTCTGTTTTTTCTTTTTTCTTCGCTCTCATTACATACCTCTATATGACCTATAACGTCATATCACTTAAAAATATCGAATATACTAAATGTTGTTTTCTTATATATTTTATTCTTTACAGCACGCTTAGGGTTAAATAGTCCCATTCCTTTTTTATCATATTCAGGTTTTACTGCTTTTTTACGGATTGTTAAGTTTTCCAGTTATCCTAGCACTAATTGCTTTTTTTAAGCTAGGCTTCCTCATTCCTATTTTCGTGATTTATCCTATATAATGCATTATTGCATAATGACCTATAATTGTAAAACTGATTGTGCTAAATCATAAACTTTAATTACTATTTACTTTGGAAAACCTTTATGAATAGCCAACTCAATGATATTAATATTATCCAAGGACTCATGGACAGTTAAAGCAAAGAAAGCAAATACATTAGCTTCTAGTTCAAATTCCTCATTGCGTTTACTTATATCTAAATTAAACTAGAACTGGAAAAGGACAAGTATTCTTTGTAAGTAAATTTAGAGAAGTAGTATAGGGCGGAGGTAGTTGGATGACTGAAAAAGGAATTGACTTAGTCCTTAAACAGTTTAAAAGCATGTGAATGGCTGGATGAAATGTTAGGGTGAATTGGTGGATATTAAGTATCAGCTTCGAGATATTAAGAAAAGCAAATCTCAAGGAACATGCTAAAAATCTCAACTAGATGGAACAAAAATTTATAAGAACAATATATTGAACTTGAAGAAAGGTACATAAGAGTAAGACAAGAGCGTAACTACCACTTATTTGCAGTTAGGCAGGTTATGAGGACGCTACAACTACTGAATGATGATGAAGTTGAACTTCTAGATCTATATTATTGATTTGAATATTCACCATGTATTATAAATAAATTAGGTGTGGAAAATTTTTTACATGAGAGATTGATAATACAAAAAAGATTATATGATATACGGAATAAAATGGTATAGAAAACAAGACATTCTTGATTAGAATGTCTTGTTTATATAACTATAAGTTTTTCCTAATCCAATCTTGATAAAGTTCAAGAAAAATTGATATTTTTCCTTCGATTCCATTTTTTCCTGATGCAAAATCTGTACTTGGCAGGGTAGCCAAGTTTACTAAGTTAAAGTTGAACTCATCTGCATATAATTTTCCAATACTTGAATAGAAAATTTTGAATGATGATATATCATCATGAGATAAATTCTTAGAAATAATTGCGTAAGTTAATGATTGATTAGGCGCTAAAGTTGTGTTAATAATATAAGGAACAAAGTTCTTGCCAGATAATTTCATGCATTCTCTTGTTTTTTTATCAACACTTAAGTTGGTTATTGTTGCTTGAGAATTTCCAAAATTCTTTATTACTAAATAAATTGAACTTTTATTTGAAATCATAGCAGTTGTATAAACTCCAAGAATACCTCTAGATGATTCTTCAAACATTTTAGAATTTTAGTTTTAATTTTGTTATTTTGCCAAACTGAATAGAGTAATGCTAGTACCGCTAATATGGTTGATAATAAAACGCCTATAACTTGCCAATTTGCATATGATATTCCGAAAATCATTATCTATCCTCCGATTAATTAATATTATTATAAATGATTTTACTAATAATTCACAAATGTGAACAAAGAAATAATGTATGATGCATATAGAAACATCCACTATATCAAAAATGAGCAATACTAGTGATAGTGTTGCTTTTTTATTTGATATGGATGAATTATAATAAGATTAGAGGTGGAATATGACTAATATAATCAAGGAATATGAGTATAGTGAATTTATTGATAAAATTCATGAATATTATGATTTTAGCAATGATGAAGTAAGTATTTACATACAGAATAACGGATCAATTACTATTGAAAATACTATAACAAAAATGCAGATATCCTACTATTTAAGAAATGCTAATAAATCATTATTACAAGTTGAAGAACAATTGAAAAAAATTTTAGGAGATAAAGTTCAAGTGAGAATAGGAGTTATGATGTGTGAAGAATTATATGATTTTTGCGTTAATTATCCTAATGTTGAACCAGATTATTATCAAGAAATAGGATTTTTAGATAAATCGGGTAAAATAACTGATCAAGGACTTAATTGTATTAAAGCATATAGAGCAGCATCTGAAAAGATATTTGATGGTATTGATTAAGTTTATTTATAAAAGATTGGTGGTTTCTTGATCATCTATTTCAACATTGAGAGAGGATAAGGTATAATCAACAAAAAGGTGGTAGATTATGAAATTCATTGAAATAGTTTTAGCGTCAAGTTTAGTTTCGGTATTAATAAGTGGAATATTTCAAGTTGTGTTGAAATATATTGAAATAAATAGGTATAAAAAAGAAAAAAGATACTATTTTCTTAAAAAAGAGTTGGAAGAATTAACTTCACCTGAAAATTTCAATAATTATATCTACACTTTAGATATGCATGAAGTCAATATTAGTCGCGATTTAAAAGCCGTTTATAGAGAATATTGTGTTTTTTATGAACGCGTTAAAGCGGATTTAAGTAAAAAAGATGTTAGTAATCTTGAAACTTTGAGAACAACAGATAATGAAAGTTTTATGGATTTATTTTATGAAATACTTCGGAAAGAAGTTTCGGATTTGAGAAAATAACTATTATTATTGATGTTTTTTTATGGTTTCATCCGTTGGAATGATGTGGTACTGGAAATCTCCTTTCTTAAACAAATTTAGACAATTATGCATGTTTAATTTTTTCATACCAGTACAAAATATAAAAATTAGAGAGTAACAACCTATCGCCTTGTGTGACTTTCGCTCACTTTAAATTACAATAAACTATTTTGTTTCATATGGAACATTGGGTATAATGGGGTTGAGAGGTAATTAATATGACATATGAAAATATAGATTTAATAATATCAGGAATTGGAGTTATCACTTCTTCAGTAATAGCCATAGTCTTGGGAATTGTTTCGTATCGTTTAACAAAAAAACAAATTGAAACTGACCAAAAAATAGCAGACATGCAGGAGACAATCAGTGAAAAAGAGCGTAATATAGATATCTACAGTAAAAGAGAAAACTGTTTTAAGAATCTATTCTTATTAACAAGAATGCTAAGAACACTCAGAATTCTTTTCAAAAATTGGGATAAGTATGATTCAGACTATATTATTATAGATGCATTAGATAAAAATGTTATTAAATTCAATGATGTATTTATTAATACATTTAGTTTGACTAATGTATATAAAAATATAAAAATAGATGATTTTGAGTTGTTTTGTGATTTGATTACTCAAATTGAAAGAGAGATAGGAAATGTCTACAGTTCATTGATCTGTATTTCTGATCCACCTGATTATAACATTGAAGACATTATTGAAAAAATAAATGAATTAGAAAAATTATGTGCAATTTTTTCAGAAAAAATGAAGGAAGAATTGAGATTATTTGATTATTAACTAAAACATCTGAATGATGTTTTTTTTTGAAGGGGGACGATAAGATGAATACAATACTTAATAAAGCTTATCTATTACAAAAAGCACTTAAAACTAAAGGTGTAATAGTTATTATAGATAAACAACAAAAGTATAACCATGATACGGATACTACATTTTGTATATATAATAAAAGAACTATCTAGAGAATATAAATAATTAAAAAAATAAGTATTATAATAAATATACTGAAATATACTCCTCTTATTAATCTTAAGAAATAATGAAGCGCTTAATTTATATATAAATCTATAATAGGGAGAATGAATAAAATAATGAAGAGCATTCTCAATTGTTTAATTATTTTGATGCTTGTACTAGGAGGTCATAATAAGATTATTGTAAATAAAAGTAATAATATAAAACCATGTATTTATGATGTTTACACGGGTATGTTGTCAGAAGACAGCCCGATTCCTTGTACTTCAAAATTTAGAATGATTGGTAATGGATTAGTATGATGGAAGTATGAACAGGAGTGGGTTTATATAACCCACTCTAATATGTATAATGACTATAGATATTCTTCTTGTAATTACTTTCTATCTTTTAAAGGAGAGATTTCTTAAGTATTGCAATAGACTTGCTGAAAAACTTTAGATAAAGAATTGAATTATTTTTCATTATATCAACTATTAATTATTGGCGAGAGTAAGAAATTCGTTGATACTTCTTTGATTATTAATAGATTTTTGTATTTCTCAATTAGTAGTTCTGGATTCGATCCCCCAAGGAGTTATCATTAAAAAGTAAGGCTATTTCTACGATATGTTAGAAATAGCCTTTTGTTATACATCAAATCGATAATTATTGCTTTGAAATAAAAAACACAAAAGATGTAAGAATAAAAGAATCTAAAAAAAGAATCTAAAAAAGAAGCTATTACGTTTCTAGATGTCTGGACTCATTCATCTATTTCGTAACACCCTCAATTTTATTCGTTAGTGAATATTACAGTTTCTTGAGTTTATTCTTTATAGAGAGTCAAATCTACATTTTTTTCAGTAGAATGATTTAAAGTGGAACACCCAAAAAGAAGTAATAAAAATATTGTAAGGATACAACGTTTTAGTTTAATATATGAATTTGCCGATGATAAACTAATCTAAATAACCAGAGAAATAAATTTTAATATTGTCGAATGATTTACTTTCTTCTGCTTCAGCAGAAAGTGATGCACCTGGTTTCAATTCATAGTCTGTATCAGTTAGATAACCTGTATCTATTCCAATTGGAGTTTCTCCATTAAAGAAAACAACTGTATATTCTAAGAAAGAGATAGGTTTATCTTCATTATTGGTAGCAGTTATAATTACCTTTTTATCAACTATATTTGTGTCATAGCTTAAATTACTAAAACCTTTATACATACTTTCTTTAACATCGACTGCGTTTTCTACGGTAGCAGGGATATCATCAATACTACTCCATAAAGCAATTTCACCACCAGCAGCTAAGCAATAGTCTTTCTTGCTATTTACGCCAGTAGTATTTCCATCAGCATCTTTATAACTTTGATTAATCATTATTTCTATATCAAAATTGGTAGGATTCTTAATTGAAGTAACGATGTAGTCACTGTATTTAGAGTCGATGATGTAATCTGTCAATATGAGTTGTTCAGAGACAGTCTTTCGATCAAAAGTTCCAGTATCTTGCTTTTCATTTTTTGCTGGATCGCTATTTTCTACAACTTCTTCCCCTTTTAGTTGTGCCAATTCTGCCTTCAAGGCATCTCTTTCTTGGACAACTTTATCATATTCTGATTGTGATACTCCTGATGAGCATCCAACTAACAGCATAGCAGTTAGCAAAGTAATAACTATTTTTTTCATTCTGTCATATCCTCCTATATAACGCGTTTAGCGTAATGACCATAACTATAAATCTTACTAAGATAAATTACATTGTTAGTTCAGTTGATGCCTTCCAAAAGCAACGGAATAGATTAACTTCATTTTCAATTAAATTGTATCCATATCATTTGTATTTAAAAGTTAATTTTATTTATCTTTTAACGTGTTGGAAAGTATGACATTAATTACAATTCTTTATTTTCTTTGATACAAATGCAATTCTATCAATTGAAACTATCGTTCAGTTATCTCAATAAGATTATTATATAAGTAATTTAGAAAAATTACGACAGGATAATTAAAGTTGTCTAGGAAATATAAATAATTTTTTATTGCTTTAGTAAACATAGGTGAAATTATTCAACAATCAAAAAAATATTTGCAATTGTAGAGAATACAAATTAAATTTACAATTTTAATATAGTCATTCATGAGAAAGATACTGAAACAGTTAAGAACAATGTTATAATGAACAAAAGACGAATGATAAAATTCGTGCTGTTTTCTTGAATATGTAGAAATATTTATGATTCTTTGTAAGAAAGGTAGATTTTATGAGAGATATACTTATGAAATTGGTTGATAAAAATACAATATCAATTAATAGTTTGGCAAAGATTGCAAAAACTAATGAAGATGAGATAAAGAAGTATCTTGATGGTAATTATATAATAAGCAAAGAAAGTAACATGAATTTAATTTTATTTTTAAATCAATTTGGCGCATTGATTGATGAAGGATTTAAAATAGATGCGGATACAAGGATAAAAGCGATAATTGATATTATGCTAATGGATTATGAGTTTTCATTAAAACAAATTTCATTATTAATAGATTCGGATTTAAAGTTGCTGGAAGATATTTATTATTCTACTGATAAAATTAGTACAGAAGTAAAATATCAAATAGCAATTAAATTATATTTTCTTTTCTATGTAATGAAATAAACAATAATTTTGTTTTTATTTTTAAAATAACTATTTATAAAGAGAACAGTATAATAGTTTTATTTTGTTTAATTGCTTTATAAGAAATCGACAATACTGAAGAGCGTTTATCCCATTTACACGGCGATGACGCTTTTTTTGATTTAATGTCATTATTTTAAAATAGTGAATCTTTTAGTTTAAAGGAAATAGTACAATACGTTAGCTGTTAGAAAGTTGAGTCATCGCAAGAAATGTAAAGAAATCAAAGAATTATCCAAAATGAGTCCATAGATTGTTTAGTAGGAATAGATAGAATTAGAGTATAGAAACGAGGAGGTGATGAATTCAATGAATGAGACTTTATATATTAGTACAGTGTTTGTAGGAGGGTTATTATCATTTATGTCGCCCTGTATACTACCTTTACTTCCTGTGTATTTTTCTATGTTTGCAACAGAAGCAACAGAGGGACATGGTAGTGAAGATAAATCAAGGCGATTAAGAATAATTCTAAAGACATTAACATTTGTATTGGGAGTATCTACAACATTTATTATTCTAGGATTTGGTGCAGGTCAGTTTAGTGTTTTGATTAATAATCGTTATTTCTTAACGGTAATGGGAATCATTGTTATCGTATTAGGTATTCATCAAACGGGATTAATTAATATCAAAATGCTTAATTTTGAAAAAAGAATACAGATGAAGAAAAAGGTGAATAGTAACTATATTAGTATTTATTTGCTTGGATTAACATTTAGTTTTGGCTGGACTCCCTGCATTGGCCCAATATTAACTGGTGTATTAAGCCTAGCTGCAAGTGGTAATAATGCAGTTTGGGGAGCCATTTTAATGGCTGTTTATTCATTAGGCTTTGCGGTACCATTCATCATAATCAGTTTCTTTGCAGACATTCTCTTATCAAAAATGAAGAAGTTAAATAAGCACCTTCATCTAATAAAAGTAATAGGTGGAGTGATTATCATTTTAATGGGAATCTTATTGATGAGTGATGGTTTAAATTTGATTACAGCGTTATTTGAAAGATAAGGAAGGTAAAAACTATGAAAAAAGGAATTAAATTAATTATAAGTGTATTAGGATTGTCTTTACTATTAGTTGCATGTTCATCGGCTCCTAAAACAGACAAAATGGATAAAAAGGAAGATAAGATGATGGAAACAACAGCACCAACTATGGATGTTAATAAAGATAAAATGGAAAAAGAGGAAAGCAAAATGATGGATGATAAAATGATGTCACTGTTCAAGTATACTGATTTTGATGGAAATATGGTTTCTTCAGAAGATTATGCAGGAAAGAAAGTTTACATTAAATACTGGGCTTCTTGGTGTCCAATTTGTCTTGGTGGTTTAGAAGATATTGATAAATTATCAACTGAAGACAATGACTTTGTTGTATTGACTGTTGTTACACCTGATTATAAAGGTGAAAAATCAATTGAAGATTTCAAGGAATGGTTTAATGGATTAGAATACAAAAACATAAAAGTATTGTTTGATCAAAATGGCGAGATTGCAAAAGAATTAGGAGTTAAAGGGTTTCCTACATCTGCGTATGTAAGCAGTGATGGTTCGTTGGTCAAAGTATCACCAGGGCATTTTGATAACGCAACAATCATTGAATCATTTACTTCAATAAAGTAAGCGTAGGAGAAAGAAGATGGTGAGAAAAATGTTATCGGTATTAGGCGTAGCATTATTTGTAACGGCATGTGCAACAACTGCCAAGATTGAACCAGATCAAACAAATCAAACAATCGCAGTAAATAAATTTGCAACAGAAAACACAAATGAAATATATTTGGCAGGTGGATGTTTCTGGGGTGTTGAAGAATATATGGATCGCATTAAAGGAGTAGTTGATGCAACATCAGGCTACGCAAATGGAAACACAGTTAATCCTACTTATGAAGATGTAAGTTATCGTAAAGTGGGTCATGCAGAAACAGTTCGAGTTACCTATGATCCATCCATTATTTCATTAGAAGGAATATTAAATAAATACTTTTTAGTCATTGATCCAACAAGTGTAAATAAACAAGGCAATGATGTTGGATCACAATATCGCACAGGTATATATTTCGTAAATGAAAAAGATGAAGAAATTATTGATCGTGTTATTAGTGAACAACAAAAAAAATATACAAAAGATATTGTAGTAGAAGTTGAGAAACTAAATAATTTCTATCAAGCTGAAGACTATCATCAAGACTATTTGAAGAATAATCCAAATGGATATTGTCATATTGATTTAAATGCATCAGGAACATTACAAGATCTAATTAAAAAAGAAGATTATCCAATTCCTAGTGATGAAGTTTTACGCAAACAACTTACTGCAGAACAATATGCAGTGACACAGGAAAATAAAACAGAGGCAGCTTTTTCGAATCAATACTTTGATAATAAAGAAAAAGGTATCTACGTAGATGTAGTAACTGGTGAACCATTATTTACATCAATAGATAAATATGACTCAGGATGTGGATGGCCAAGTTTCGTGAAACCTATTATTCCAGAGGTTGTTACTGAACATGTTGATTCTAGTTATAATATGACACGTACAGAAGTTAGAAGCCGTGCAGGGGATACTCATTTAGGTCATGTATTTAATGATGGACCAAAAGATAGAGGAGGTCTAAGATATTGTATAAATAGTGCATCAATACGTTTTATCAATTATAATGAATTAGACAAAGAAGGATATGGATTCTTAATATATCTCTTCGAGTAATTAGTAGACAGGATAGATTATCCTGTCTATCTTGGTTTAGGAGGTAAGTATGACAACACTACTGATCGTTGATGATGAGCCTATGATTAGAAAAGGTATAAAAACACTTATTGATTTTGATGCATTAAAAATTAATGCAGTTTTTGAAGCGGAAAATGGAATTGAAGCTTTAGAGATAGTAAAAAACAATAAGGTGGATTTAATTTTAGCGGATATCAATATGCCTAAAATGAATGGACTAGATTTTGTTGCGAACGTAAAGCAAATATCACCGAATACGCGAATTGCGATGATTACGGGATATGATAGTCTTGATTATGCAATAACAGCGTTAAAATTAGGTGTTGATGATTATGTCTTAAAGCCAGTTTCTAAAGTTGATATCATCGCAATCTTAAACAAACTGATGGATAAACTTGAAACATCAAATCAAGAAAGAGAAGCACTTACAATTGCGAAAGAAATTAATTATGATAATCAAAATGATTCTGATATGAAACAAATTCTAAGTGAGTATATAAATAAACATTTAGCAGATACAGCATTTTCGTTGCAAGCGTTAGCTGAAGAAACCGGATATAATACTTCCTACTTGAGCCAACTTTTCAAGAAGATATTTGGTGTTAACTTTAGAGATCATCTGTTACATCTTCGATTAGAAAAATGCAAAATACTATTGCTTACAACGAATCTCAAGATTTATGAAATTGCACAACAAATTGGAATAGAAGATTCAAATTATTTAAGTGCTTGTTTTAAAAGAATTTATGGAATCTCAATTAGCGAATTTAAAGATAAATAAGAAGGAAAATAGAAGTGAAAACGACAAAACGAAAACATCAAATAAGAAGTATAAATAAACAAATATCTATTTTATACATGTCGATTAGTTTAGGTATAATAGTTATTTTTAGTGTAGTCATTTTTTATAATGTTTCTAATATTTTCGTTAATGATGCAGTTACTCAAATAAAAACAAATTTAAATCAAAGTAGTGATTATTTATCTTTATATATTGAAAAAATAAAAGTAATATCTAATTTAATGGTGGATAACCCAGACTTGATAGCGTACCTCAGTCAAAATGAAATTCAGTACGAAACAAATATAAGAAATGAAATTACTACTGTTTTGGAAACAGATCCATATCTTCAAACAATTGTGGTAGTAGCTAATGATGGACGAGTTATTTCAAATGAAGAAAAACTAGAAATGCAAGTATCTGATAACATGATGGAAGAAGAATGGTATCAACGTGCTATTAGTGATAACATGCCGTTTCTAACAGGAGCACGGATGCAAAAACTTTCCATGGATAATGATAAGTGGGTAATTTCATTAAGCCGTGAGATTACTGATAATCAAGGAAATAATCTAGGGGTACTATTAATTGATATTAATTATGAGTTCATTACAGACTATATTAGTGCATTGAATTTGGATAAAGATGGATTTGTATTTATCACGGATAGTAATCAAAATCTTGTTTATCATAATGATTTATCATATTTTATTGAGTCGGAAAAACAAGCTGAATTACAGCGGTTCATGAATAATACCAATAATCAAGATATGCTAACTTATCAAGTTTCAATTGATAATAGTAATTGGACAATGATTGGTGTTTCTTACTTGAATAGTTTGGATCAGCTACGTAGACAATTATTAGAACTCATTGCAATTACGGGACTACTTATATTGGCGGGTGTTACTTTACTTGGACGATTACTTGTGAAACGAATTTCAAATCCGTTACAAGAATTAACAATAGCGATGAAGGATGCAGAACAATTTATTCCGGTTAAAATAGATCCAGAAAGCTCTGATGAAGTTAAAAGTGTTGTGGAAAGTTACAATGATATGCTGATTAGAATTAAGGATTTATTAGAAAAACTTTCAATTAGTGAAAATGAAAGAAAAGAATTAGAAATTAAAGTTCTTATGGGACAAATTAATCCGCATTTTTTATACAATACATTAGATACGATTATTTGGATGTCTGAATTTAAAGAGAATGAACAAGTAATTGAACTTACAAAGTCTCTTGCGAAATTCTTTAGACTAAGTTTATCTAAAGGTAGCAATCTTATTCCCTTAGGTCAAGAAATTGAACACATTAAACAATATTTGTTTATTCAAAAACAACGCTATGGTGATAAAATCGCATATACAATTGATATTGATGAAAATCTTTTAAATTATTTAGTTCCGAGAATTATTCTACAACCCATTGTTGAAAATAGTATTTATCACGGTATCAAAAACTTAGATGGATTAGGAGAAATACTTATTCATGCACATATTGAAAATAACCAGTTACGGATTGTTGTGAAAGATAATGGTGTAGGGTATGATCCACAAAAAATCAAGGAAATGAAAAATACAGAGTTGAGTGGTATAGGAATTGATAATGTTGTTCAGCGTATTAAACTTTATTGTGGTGATAACTATGGGTTAACAATTGATTCGATTGAAAATGTTGGGACAACGGTTACTCTTTTATTGGCTCTTAATTTAGAAGAGGAAAATAGTGATCAAGACATGAAGTGATTGTATTATGAAATAAGTTATTTGTAATGGAGAGGGAAGTAGAATATAATAGTGAAAACTTATCTATAGTAATACCATAAATAAGTAGGGGGTAAAGTATGAATCGAAAGTTAAAAGGGAGAGAGTACTTTTATATTAGTTCAATGCTATTTGGCTTATTCTTTGGAGCGGGTAATTTGATTTTTCCAGTCCATATGGGTCAAGAAGCAGGAAGTAATATTTTTCTTGCGAATATTGGTTTTTTAATAACTGGTGTTGGTTTACCATTCTTAGGAATTATTGCGATGGGTATATCAAAAAGTGAAGGTTTGTTTGATATGGCGAGTCGTGTGAGTAAAAAGTATGCGTATGTTTTTACAATACTTTTGTATTTAGTTATTGGACCTTTCTTTGCTTTACCACGTCTAGCAACAACTTCTTTTGAAATTGGAATAGCACCATTTCTAAAGGAATCTAACATAGGTATAGTATTAGCGATATTTAGTATTGTGTTTTTTGCAGTTGCATGTTTTTATGCAAGAAAATCTTCTAAATTATTAATTTATGTGGGTAAAGTATTAAATCCATTGTTCTTAGTTTTGTTACTTATACTTTTTGTAATTGCCTTTATGAATCCAATGGGAACAATTAGTGAAATGACAGTTCAAAGTACTTACCAATCACAACCATTCTTCACTGGTTTTATACAGGGATATAATACATTAGATGCTTTAGCGAGTTTAGCTTTTGGAATTATCGTTATTGGTACTTTAAGAAATAAAGGTGTTAATGAACCTAAGAACATTGCAATCGATACAGTTAAATCAGGAATTCTTACTGTAATCTTAATGGGATTGATTTATAGCTTGTTGGCGTATATGGGGGCTATGAGTGTTGGGAAACTTACAGTAAGCGCAAATGGTGGTATTGCTTTAGCACAAATTACACATTACTACTTAGGTAGCTTTGGAAGTATTGTCGTTGCAGCAATCGTTATTGTTGCTTGTTTAAAGACGGCAATTGGATTAATATCTTCATTCTCTGAAACATTTGTAGGATTGTTTCCTAAAGGTAAGTATTTGGTATTTGCGATAACCGTAAGTGCTATGGCGTGTTTATTTGCTAATGCTGGGCTAACAAAGATTATTGAATTTTCAATACCAGTGCTCATGTTCTTATACCCTCTTGCGATGACCTTAATTTTATTATCGTTATTTGGATCGTTCTTTAACCATAATAGAATTGTCTATCAAATGACAACTGGCTTTACATTAATTGCTGCAATTTTTGATGGACTAAATGCTTGTCCACCATTCATTCGTAATAATTCGATTGTTCAAAGTATAATTTCAGTTGGAAGTAATTTACCATTCTTTGAAATTGGAATGGGGTGGGTTGTTCCAGCTTGTCTTGGATTTATTGTGGGTATAATAATGATGACAGTTAAAAAAAATAAACTATCCTAAAATATATTTTGCGATAGTTTATATAGTTAATAATTTAGTTTTCTTTTTTGCATATCATATATATTCCAATTGCCATGAAGAGAATACTACATGCAATACCAAACAAAGAACTGCTAATAATTGCATTTTCAATTGTTCCATTTAACTCAATCAATGCACATTGAACAATTACAATAGTCACCATAGCATCTATAAATGAGAATACTTTTAAAGTAGATATAGTTGGATTTCTAAGTCTTCTAGAAACAAACATTCCATGGATTGAAGTATATATTTTAAAGAAAGCAAGTCCAGCTACACCATATACTAGATAATAAGGATAAGTGGTGTGAGAACCAGAAGTATACATCCGTAGACAAACAAAGAGATAAGCAATTCCAGTGAGACAAACAAATATGCCACTCCTTTGAAAAATCAAAAACTGCTTATGAATGTTGACTTCATTAGTAAGCGAACTGCTTTGTAATAGTTTATATTTAAATAGGACCTGTCCTTTAGCAATACATAAAATTAGAGAATAGACAGCTGTTATAATAAACCAATTTGAATTAATAACTAATCCGAAAAACAGTTTACCCATACTAATAATAATGTTGATAACAAAGGATCCTGCTGAAGAAAGAACTGTTCGATCATGATAACTTGTAAAATATCTTTCTTTATAGTGAATAATCGAATCTATCATTTTCACCTCCAAATATAAGTGCTATAATCTTTTCTTGTTATTTGCGACTATAGTTAATCCACTTAAAATAATAATCGCTGTTGTAATTAAGCCAATCGCTATTATATGTTTCATTAAACTATGGTCTTCTATGAGAGTAATTCGTTTGCTTTTTCACAAACTTCATAAATTTCATCATACTTTTTATCAATAAGTGGATTAATCATATTTGTTTTTTTTCTTTTTAAAGATGAATAACAAAAGTAGGGCAGTATCCAACAAATAAATCCAGGAATCGCTGCAATTATAGATAATACTACGTTTGGTATTGCTGCGGTAATCGCAAACACAGAAATAGCCATAAATGCACACCCTATTATTCCAATTGTGAATGCAATAATTACAGGCATGGTAGTTTTTGATTTTTCTAATTCAGTTATTTCTTCTAAACATGCTTCAAATTGACGACTAAGACGTATTAATTCTGCCTTGTTTCTAATTTTTCGATCACGTTTAAGCTTAATGGCTACTTCACCTTTTAAAGAATTAGGTGTAGTAGATTCTAGAATCCATCCAAAATTACGATAACCATCAACATAGATAGTCTCCATTTCAGAGTCAGTAATTATACTTTTATATTCATAACCAACAAATGTATTTTCTTCATTCATTTTTAGACTTCTCCTTTTTTTCGTTTTTAATTCTTTCTTTTGCTTCATTGATAGTTTCATTTTCGTGAGTTAAATATTTTTCTACAAATCTATCTTCAATTTTTTGATATTGACCAACAACTTCATTTTCAATTTTCTTGTAGCTACCCACAACAGTGTCTTCGATTTTCTTATGCGTTGACATGATTGATTTTTCTAGTTCATTCATTTTTCTATTCATTTACTTTAATTCCTTTCCAAAGTGGAACTGAAGTAAGTAGAATGAAAATACCACAAACTCCAATTGCTACTCCAAATATAAGGTTATTCCATATCATTACATTACACATACCAACGCCTAATCCTAAAGTTCCAAGAATACTCAACATAATAATTAATATACTTTTACCTGTTATTTTAATTGGTGCTAAATGCTTCATTTTACGCCATACTAAGATTGTGATTAATCCGAATATTAAGCCAATAGAACCAACTACAATCCCTTGATTAAATGAATTCCATGCGGGTTGTAAAGTCATACACATACCTAACCCAAAAAATATTAAACTTATTGTTGATAAAATCATTGCTACAAAATTACTTTTTTTCATTGTCATTTCCTCCATAATTTTTCTTTTCTATGACAATATCTACTTTAAATGAATGATATTTATAAATTACTTATAAAATGTTTGTAAAATGTTAATTTTAAAAAATAGATACAAACAAGTCATTCACATTATGGATAAGTATGCATTGCGAGGATTTTGAAAAAAAACAACTACTTTTATTTAGTTAAAGAAGTTGTTCTATTGAAGGGGAAGTACAACTGTGAAGGTACTCCCTTTATTTATTTCGCTTATTACAGAAATTGTACCACCCATTCTGTCAATAACACGTTTAGCAAGAGCTAGTCCTAATCCATTTCCTTGCATAGAGTGAGAGGTATCACCTTGATAAAATTTTTCAAAAATATGTTGCATAGTATCACGATCCATGCCACATCCTGTATCAGTGATTGAAATAATAATTTCGTTACTTTGTGAATATTGCTTAAGTATAACTTCTCCGCCTTTACTAGTAAATTTAATAGCATTAGAAATTAGATTATTCCAAACCATTTCAAGTGATTCTTTATTATAATTAATCGTTGCTTTATCTTCAATATCTACGATAAAATTAATTCGCTTTTGCTCCCAAAATGATTCAAATCCTAAAGCACAGTCACATAATTGTGCACATAAATCAAATGGTTCAGTAGATGTGGGTATTTCTTGATTTTCTATTTTATTAAGCTTTAAAATATTACTCACAAGAGAAGATAGTCTTTCAGTAGCTTTTAGTATTGTATTCATATATTCATTTTTTGTTGCTTCATCTAACTGATTATCTTGAAGTGCTGTTGTATAATTTTGGATAACTGCAAGTGGTGTTTTGATTTCATGAGAAACATTTGATACAAAATCATTTTTTAAAGTTTCTATACTTCCAAGTTCCGCAACCATTTTATTGAAATCAAGAAATAAGACATCAATGTAATCGTATTTATCAACAGTATGGCGTGGCTCAACATAAACTGAAAAATCACCAGATGCTACTTCTTTTGTCGCCTTACTTAAAATACGCATGGGTTTATCGTATACAAATTTAATTTGGCGATTTGTAATATAGATAAAGATAATAGTTATTAATACCCAATATAACAAAACTAAGTTAACTTTCCAAAAATCTGACAAAGACTGAAAAGGACCGGATACAATTAATCCCATTTGTAAACCTACTAAAAATAACATGATAAGATAAGTAAGTACGGCTTTACCTAATCCCCAAGCGGTTTTTTTAATACGAGAGTCTGTCGAACTTAGGTTTTTACTCATAATAGAACCACCTTGTATCCGAGTCCATGAATAGTTACAATTTTAAAACCAGTACAAGTTGAAAACTTTTCTCTTAATTTTGTAATATAAACATCTACAGATCTTAAACTCGTATCGCTTTCAACATCCCAAAATTCATTCATAAGTACGGCTCTTGAAAATGCCTTATTTGGATAAGAGAGTAACTTATAGAGAATATTAAATTCACGCACCGTCACTGCTACTTCTTGTTTATCAATTACTGCACTCATTGCATCAGCGTCTAGTGATAGATTCCCTACAACTATCTTCTTACTTTGTGCAATATGAGATCTACGTAAAAGAGCACCTACACGCAATAATAATTCATCCATGTTTATTGGCTTAACCATATAATCATCCACTCCAAGTTGAAATCCTTTTTGTTTAGAGAAAATATCATCACGGGCACTCATGAATAAGAGAGGAATATTTTCATTCAATGTACGTACTGTTTTCGCGAATTCAAATCCATCAATGCCTGGCATCATAATGTCTGAAATAATTAAATCAAATGCATTAGAATACATCAATTCATAAGCGCCATTTGCTGACAAAGCACTAATTGCACGATATCCCTCATCATTTAAATATTTACATGCTAAGATATTAAGTTTTTCATCATCTTCAACTACGAGTATATTAATCATATTTTACCTCTTTATTCTATAGTGCATAATACAAGAAAAATGTTAAAAAATTGTTAAAAAAATAAGTTATATATAGATTATTATACAATAGTTCAAAATTTATTGATTTTAAATTTTGGAATTCAGTGATAGTTTAATAAGTAAAGATAATACAATGTACTCATAGTGTAGGCATAATTTGCCAAAATCTAATATAACTACTATATAACTTATTTAAATGTCTACTTATTAAAAGGAATAATGAAGGTTTGAAAGTATAGAAGTAATTTTATTGTTTATTTATAGTTATCTACGAGTTATGAATATCTTAGAAAAATAGGCAGTTGTATTCTCTCTTTAACTTGACCCTCGCAAAATTATATGTTATAGATTAAATGGTTTAAAAAATAAGTTCATATGAAAAAGAATTTATTCTATTAAACACATAATTATCCATGCTCCAAAAAATGGATGGAAGGCAAAATACCTAGAAATATACCGAAAGAAAATCTTAAATTAAACAAGTTATTGACTAATAGTTTATTCTTATTAAATAATTTAGATGAAAATTTAAAAGGTACTTTCCGGATTGTCTTTAGGACTATTTTGAAAAATGGAAGGTACTTTTACTTTGTTTAAATACTTTCTAAAAGCTAATCCTAGAAAGGTAGAGAATGGCAATGAAAAATAAAAAAATACAGTATTTTATTGGACCTGTATTAATCTTATTGCTGATTGTAGTAACATTATCAGGATTCAATGTGCAGATTAGAAAAAGCATTGAAGAGACATCGCTTAATTCACTAGAAGAAGTATTACACCAGCAAGAGTATAACTTCGAGGAAAAACTTAAAGGAGAATTAAGTGCTGTAAATCAGATTGGTAAGATGTATCCAGATTTTAATGGAGATATTTCTGAGATCGTTGCGTATATGAATTATATAATAGAAGATTCTAACTTCAATACAATGGTAGTTGCAGGGCTTGATGGTATTGGGGTATCTAATTTAGGCAATATGATTGATGTTTCAGATAGAGTGTATTTTCAAGAAACTATAAATAGAAATAGTTCAACTATCTCTGATCCTATTGTATCTAGAGTAACGAATGATGATATTGTGATTGCGTTAGCTTCGCCAATTAACCGCAATGATGAAGTGGTTGGTGTGATTATCTGCACATTGAAAACAGCATCATTAGATCAATTATTTGGTACTTCGTTTGATGGTGCAGGATATGCTTATGTTACAACTAAAAACGGAGATATCATCGCAAAGACAACAAATAGTTATACAATTACAACAGAAGATAATTTATTTGACGCTTGGGGAAAAGCAGTTTTCTCAAACGCAAAGAATTTTGATGAATTAATAATTGATTTAGAAAATCAACAACCAGGATATTCCATTTACGATGTAGAGGGAAAAAATAGATATGTTTACTATGATGCACTTGATACAAAAGATTGGTATATTTTCTCTATCGTTCCTAAAGAGGTAATGTTGGATAATGCTTATAATGTAACAAACTGGGTTTTATTACTTACGATTATTATTAGTATTGGATTTGGTTTATTTTTTATAGCACTTGCGATTATTCAATCAAGAAATATTAGAAAACTTTACAAAGTGGCATTTATTGATGAATTAACGGATATACCAAATTTCAAAAAATTCATGTTGGATGCTCCTAGAATTATCAAAAATCATAAGCATAATGAATACATTATAATCAAATTTGATATTGATCGATTTAAATTATTTAATGATGTATTTGGAATGAAGAAGGGTAATGAATTACTTCAAATAATTGCGCTTGCATTAAAAGATATTAGTGATGATTGTGGGGAGATGTTTGCCAGAATAAATGCGGATGAATTTATCTTATTGAAAAAGTTTGTTTCATTTGAAAAAACGGAACAAGAAAGATTAGAATTCGAGACAATAGTTAATCGTATAATGAGAATTAACTATGAAATTAAATTTAACTATGGACGCTATTTAATAGAAAGTAAAGAAGTAGATTTTCAAGAAATTTATGAAAAAGTGAATTTCGCTCATCGAAATGCAAAAGAAAATAAGGATACCAACGTATGTGATTTCGATAATAAAATCATGCAAATGAAATTGCGTGAAAAAGAAATTGAAAATAAGATGAACTATGCCCTTAAGACAGAACAGTTTAAAGTTTATCTACAACCTAAATATCGTTTGATTGATGAAAAAGTTATTGGTGCAGAGGCATTAGTTCGTTGGCAAGAAAATGATATTGATGTTGTTTATCCAGGAAGTTTTATTCCTTTATTTGAACGAAATGGATTTGTTACAAAGATTGATATGTATATGTTTGAGAAAGTTTGTATGTTAATACATGATTGGTTAAAACAAGGATTATCGCCAGTTCCAATTTCTGTTAACTTTTCAAGATTGCATTTAAGTAATGAAGATTTTATTAAGGACTTAATTGAAGTAACAAAACGATATGATGTTCCACCTAGCTTAGTAGAGATTGAATTAACAGAAACGGATATGATACAAAGTGAGGATGTCCTATTAGGGTTTCTAAACCAAATTCATGAAGTTGGATTCAAACTTTCTATGGATGATTTTGGTGCTGGATATAGTTCATTAGGATTGCTTAAAAATATTCCAGTGGATACTATTAAAATTGACCGTAGTTTCTTTGTTGATGAAGATGATCCTGAAAGAATGCGTGTTGTATTAAAAAATGTAATTAAAATGGCTAAGGAATTAGATATAGAAACAGTTGCAGAAGGTGTAGAAACGGCGGAAAATGTTTCCTTATTAAAAGAAATAGGTTGCGATATTGTCCAAGGGTTTTATTATGAAAGACCACTTCCAGCAAATAAATTTAAATTTTAGTAATGAAAAGAATAGTTGGATGTCAACTATTCTTTTCTAGTTTTAAAGAGAACACAATTTTTTTCTGCTGTATTTAGTGGTATACATTGCTAAGACAAATTGATGAAATTAAAGACTAAAAGTAAAAATAAATAGCTATTCTTGTGAATTATAAAGAATCTATTTAATTAACTAATTCATAATTTTGCAAAAACAATTGACAAGGTAAGCACTTACATTTATTATGTTGTTATAACAACATACACTTTAGGAGGACTTATGATTAAGAAAACGTCGCCTGTACCAGCTTATTATCAAGTTAAAATTGATATTCAGGAAAGAATTAGAAATGATATCTATAAAGTTAAAGAACAATTACCTACTGATATGGAGTTTTGTGAGCTCTATCAAGTAAGTCGTATCACAATTCGTCGTGCTTTGGCTGAACTTGAATCTGAAGGGTATATTGAAAGAATCCAAGGTAAAGGAAGTTATGTAAAGTTTAAAGAAATCAAACAAAATATATCAAAGTTTTATAATTTTACAGATGAAACAATAAAAATGGGGTATGTACCTTCATCGGTATTTTTGAAGTTAGAATTAATCGAACCTAATGAAGAAGTTCGAGAAATATTAGATTTAGAAGAAGGAGAAAAAGTGTTTTTACTTGAACGCTTGAGATTAGCGGATGAGATGATTGCTGCTTATGACCGCTCATTTATTCCAGAAAAATTAATTCCAGGATTTAAGAAAGAAATGCTTCATGAAGGTTCTTTATACAAATCACTTCAAACAAACTATGGATTTGTGCCAAATAACTCTGAGGAAACAATCGAAGCAGTTGCTATTGATGAAAAAGATGCAATGAAAATGCGAATTAAGGTAGGCAGTCCTCAACTTCTAGTAAAACGTGTTTCATTTTGTGATGACAAAAAAGTTGAATTTAACTATCGTATCGTAAATTCTAAAGTATATAAATATAAATTGAAACTTGATTAATGGTTATTAAAGAGGACGCTCTTTAAAAATAGGGTCAATAATAAAGGAGGAAAAAATCATGAAGAAATTATTAAAGGCACTTATTGTAATGCTTAGCCTTGTTCTAGTGGCTGGTTGTAGTACACCTGCACCATCACCAGAAGCAACAGCAAGCACTGATCCAGCAGCAACAAATGGAAGTACAAAAGAGTATACGATTGCATATTCTGTGCAAACTCTTGCGAATCCTTATTTTGTTACTGTATCAGAAGGATTTGAAAAGTATGGACAAGAAATTGGTATTAAGACGATTGTGACTGATGGTAAACAAGATGCTGCAGCACAAGTTTCACAAATTGAAAATTTCATCGCTCAACAAGTTGATGCTATTGTTATTACACCAGTAAATGACAAAGCTCTCGAAGATGTAGTTAAACAGGCAACAGATGCAGGTATCGTTGTTATTGCAGCTAACCAAGACTTCCCAGGCTCACAAGCATTTGTAACAATTCCTGAATATGATCTAGGTAAATCACTAGGTGATGTTACAGGTAAATATATTAAGGATAACTTTGGTGATGAAGAAGTACAAGTTGTTGTATTTGATTATCCAGAAGTAGAATCAATTATTGCACGTGGTGATGGTATCCGTGAAGGTATCTTAGAATTTGCGCCTAATGCAAAAATCGTTCAAAGTATTTCAGCAAACACGCCTGAAAAAGGAGCTGCTGCTATGGAAGCAGTTTTACAAAAATATCCAGATGTACAAGTTGTAGCAGGTGTTAATGATGCAGCGGTATTAGGTGCATACGAAGTTGTTATGGCAGCTGGTAAAAATACAGATAAATTCTACTTAGGTGGAATGGATGCTACTGAACAAGCATTACAATTAATTAAAGAAGGTACTATTTATCGTACAACAATTGATATCAATCCAAAAGGAACTGGTAAGATTTTAATTGATACAGCAATTGATGTAATTGAAAATGGTCCAAAAACAGAACCAATTGCTATTAGCTTGAATCCTGTTACTATCGACAATGTAGCTCAATTTATTCAAGAATAGAAAGACGGGTAGAGACAAAGAAATTTGTCTCTATCTTCTTAAACAAGGAGGCAAAATATGGAGAAGTTAGAAAAGAATACTCTATTAAGTTTAAAAAATATAACAAAAGAGTATTTTGGTGTTCCAGCTTTGAATGATGTTTCATTTGATATTCTTCAAGGAGAAATACATGGTTTAGTCGGAGAAAATGGAGCAGGGAAATCTACACTAATCAAAACAATTGCAGGTGCAATTAAAGCAACTAAAGGAGAGATTTATTTTGAAGGTGAAAAGTTAGATCTTCAAAGTCCAATTGATGCGATAAAAAAAGGAATCGGTGTAGTTTATCAAGAATTCAATTTATTTCCAAATTTAACCGTATATGAAAATATATTTTTTGGAATTGAAATAAAATCAAAATCAACATTACTAAATCGTAAAGAAATGATTGAAAAATCAAAAGAGTGTATTGCTCAATTAGGATTTGATTTTGATGTAACACAACAAGTTAAAAATCTTTCAACAGCCTATCAACAAATCGTTGAAATCGCAAAATGTATTAACCATAACATTAAACTAATTATTATGGATGAACCAAGTGCACCATTAACAGAAACCGAAGTAGTTGAGATGTTTAAGGTTGTTCGTAGATTAAATGATTCAGGAGTAACTGTTATTTATATTTCGCATAAGCTCAATGAAATATTTGAACTAACGGATCGTATAAGTGTATTGAGAGATGGAAAATATATAACAACTATTCATACATGTGATACGGATGAAAATGAACTAATAAAGCACATGGTTGGTAGAAATATAAATGATATATATCCAGAAAAAGAATTGTCTGATGGTGATGTTGTTTTAGCGTGTAAGAATATTGTTAGTAATCGTGTTCATGATGTTAGTTTTGAATTACATAAAGGTGAAGTATTAGGTTTTGGCGGTTTAGTTGGTGCAGGAAGAACTGAACTTATGCGACTAGTTTTTGGTGCAGATCCAAAGGATTCAGGAGAAATATTGATTAATCATAAAAAAGCAATTATTAAATCTCCAACGGATGCAATTGAAAACGGAATTGGATTAATACCAGAAGATCGAAAACTTCATGGATTGGTTTTAAATAAAAGTATTTACTTGAATTGTTTATTACCTTCTTTAAAGAATTATTCTAAAAGTATTTTTAAATTCATTGATTTTAAACAATCAAAAATGGATATTGATAAATACTATAAACAACTGAAAGTAAAGGCACAAGGACAAGATCAATTAGTATTAAATTTATCAGGTGGTAATCAACAAAAAGTTGTACTAGAAAAATGGATATTAAAAAACTGTGATATTTTGATTTTAGATGAGCCAACACGTGGTATAGATATTGGAGCTAAACAAGAAATTTATCAATTGATAAAGGATTTAGCTAAGTCAGGAAAATCAATCATTGTTATCTCTTCAGAAATGCCTGAATTAATAGGCGTAAGTCATCGGATATTAGTGATGCATGAGGGGAAAATATCGGGTGAACTTCAAGGAAACAAAATTAGCCAAGAAGCAATAATGGAATTGGCTTCTTAAGGAGGATAATGTGAATATTAACTTAAAAAATTTCTTTGCGAAATATGCAATCTACTTTGTCTTATTATGCTTAATTGTTTTCTTTGCATTTAATTCAAATGTATTCTTAACCCCAACGAATTTAATTAATGTACTAAGACAAACTGCTGTTGTAGGCATTGTTGCAGTAGGTATGACTTTTGTCATATTAACAGGAGGAATAGATTTATCAATTGGTGGTGTTATTGCTTGTTCAGGGGTAATATGTTCAACACTTATGATTAATGGTGTTCATCCAATACTTGCAATAGCTGCAGCAATTGGATTTGCGATAATTGTTGGAATTGTGAATGCTTTCTTCTCACATGAATTTAAATTGAATCCAATGATTGTTACATTAGCAACGCTTCAAATATTAAAAGGTATTTCCTATATATTAACAAGTGGTATTCCAGTTTATGGATTCACTGAAAAATTCAAAGTAATTGGACAAGGTTATATTGGAATAGTTCCAATTCCAGTAATTATTATGATTACATTCTTTATTATCGGATTTATCATTTTAAGATTTACATCTTTTGGTCAAAGCATTTATGGCATTGGTGGTAATGAAGAAGCAGTTCGTTTAACTGGCATCAATATTAGAAAAGTTAAATATAAAGTTTATGTATTATGTAGTGTGCTATCTGCTATTGCTGGGATTGTACTTCTATCAAGGGTCAATAATGCTCAACCAAATGCAGGTTTCGGATATGAAATGGATGTAATTACAGGGGTAGTATTAGGTGGCGTAAGTATGTCTGGTGGAGAAGGAAAAATCACAGGTGTATTTGCAGGTATTCTAGTAATGGCGGTTCTTGGTAATGGCATGCTTATGATGGGAATAAGTGAATATTATCAATGGGTTGTAAAAGGTATTGTAATGTTAGCAGCAATTTCATATGACAAAATAATTAAGAAAGGGAGATAAAGATTTATGGTTTTATTAAAAAAAGGATTAGTTGTTTCATGTCAAGCAACACCAGAGGAGCCAATGTTTGGTTCTGATATTATGGCTAGAATGGCTATTGCAGCAAAACAAGGAGGTGCTGTGGGCGTACGCGTTAACACATATAATGACTTAGTTGCCGTACGTAAAGCAGTTGATTTACCAATATTAGGATTAATTAAAACTCCATATGAGGGATTCTATCCTTATATAACACCAACAATGAAAGAAGTAGATAAAGTAGTTGAATCAGGGGCAGAGATTGTATGTGTTGATGCAACCCATTATCCACGACCAGATGGTAATGATTTAGAAACATTTATTATGTTGATTCGTGCTAAATATCCAAATATCGAAATTCTTGCAGATGTTTCAACATATGAAGAAGGTATTACAGTAAGTAAAATGGATATTGATTATATTGCCACAACACTTGCTGGATATACACCAGATACAATTGATAAAAATAGTGATCTTATTCAGGAATTCAGAGAACCAAACTTTGAAATTATTGAAAGACTTGCGAAAGATACTAATATTCCTATCGTTGCTGAAGGAAAATTTTGGGATGCAGAAAATGCAATTAAGGCACTAAAACTTGGTGCACATGCAGTCACAATTGGTGCGGGTATTACACGTCCTCAAATTATCACTAAAAAGATTGTTGATGAAATAAAGGAAAATATTACATTATGAAACATGTAATAGCCATTGATATTGGTGGTACTAAAACAATTGGTGCAATTCTCAATGAAGATGGTGAATTATTAGAATCTATTCGCATACCGACAAATCCCAAACTTGGACCAGAAAACTTAATGAAATCATTATTTGAAATTATTGAACAATTAGTAAGTATTAGAAAAATTGATTGTATAGCGATTGGTAGTGCAGGACGTATTAACACAGAAACTGGTGAAGTATTCTTTGCCAGTGATAATATACCTGGATGGACAGGCGTAAAGATTAAAGAGATTGTCGAAGCAAAATTTAAAATTCAGACAGTTGTTGAAAATGATTGTAAAGTAACTGGCTTAGGCGAAGAGTGGATGGGAAGTGCAATAGGCAAGAAATCATATGTATGTATTGCACTTGGAACAGGTATTGGTGCAGCAGTTAAACTTAATGGTGAATTAATTCATGGTGCTCACTGGAGTGCTGGAGAATTAGGACATATGACGTTATATCCAAATGGCAGACAATGTAATTGTGGATTAAAAGGTTGTTTAGAACAGTATTGTTCTGGAACAGCTTTAGTAAAAATATTTAATGAAAAAACAACCCAAACAATTACAACAGGATATGAATTCTTTGACTTAGTTAAAGATAAAAATGAAGTAGCGTTATCTGTGCTAAATAATTTTATAGATGATCTTGTAGTGGCTATTTTGTCATTATCAAATATCTATGATCCAGAAATAATAATTTTAGGTGGTGGATTAATTGATACTAAATGTTATTGGTGGAATCAAATGATTGAAAAAGTTAATCAATCACCACTAACAAATTTATTTGTGCCACAAGTTGTACCTGCAACACTCGGTAGTAAAGCAGCCCTTTATGGAGCTGCCTATCTTGGTTTTAAAAAACTAAATGATGTTGATTAATTGAGTAATCTTCCCGTATACTTTCACTTAGTTAATCACGTGTATAAAGTCTAGTCCCTTCAACTAGGCTTTTAATATGTATAGGAGGAAGTAGCGTTAAATGATACAATGATACTATTACAATTAAGGAGGTAAGCATGGGATTAAATGAAATTCTAATTATGTTTTTATTTGTAGGAATTATTCTTTTAATCATTGTTATTTGGGTTATCAAAAATAATCATGCATTAGGACTAACTACATATTGTATTCATTATGAAAATCTTCCGGATGCATTTGATAATTATCGAATTATCCATTTATCCGATATTCATAATATTGATTATGGTAATGATAATAAAATAATAATCGATTTAGTAAGAGATAGTAATCCAGAATGTATTGTTATTACTGGGGACTTACTTGATTCTCGAAATACCAAGCCAAGTATTTCTATGAAATTGGTAAGTGAATTAACCAAGATAGCACCAGTTTATTATGTAATTGGTAATCATGAATCAAGGTTAACGATTTATCAACAATTTGAGGATGATTTGAAACAATTAGGAGTTTGTGTTTTGCGAAATGAATTTGTATTAATCGAAAAGGAAAATCAAGCGATACAATTGCTAGGTATTGATGATCCAAATTTTGACAGGATAAGAGATGAAAGTGTTATACCGTCACAAATTGTTGATCACAAAATCAAGAAAATAAAGCAGAATAATTTATTTACGATATTATTGATTCACCGACCAGAATTATTTAAAATCTACGTAAAAAATAAAATTGATTTGGCTTTAACGGGTCATACACATGGTGGGCAAATAAGAATTCCGCTAATAGGTGGTATTATTGCGCCAAGCCAAGGGTTCTTTCCAAAATATGATGCAGGGTTGTTTCAAAAAAATGGAACAAACATGATTATTAGTAAGGGAATTGGCGATAGTTCATTCCCATTTAGAGTTAATGATAATCCTGAAGTGGTATTAATTGAATTGCGAAAGACATATAAAAAATGAACATATAAACAATAATTTATAGAAAATAGACGTTGACAAACTGGTTATGACCAGTTATAGTTGAGACATAAGGTGGGTAGGAAATGAATCAATCATTTAATAAAATTCCTCTATATTGTAAACTTGCAGATATTATAGAAGATCGTATAAATACTGGTGAACTAAAAAAGGGACAACTTATTCCATCAGAACGAGAACTTTGTAAAATCTACAACATGTCACGTATAACTGTGAGAATGGCAATTGATGAACTTGTTAGACAAGGAAAATTGGAAAAAGTTCAAGGAAAAGGAACTTATGTTTTAAGTAAAAGTATTATCCAAAATCTTGGGAACGTGTATAGCTTTTCTAGAGAAATGGAAAAACAAGGAAAGATATCTTCAACTAAAATCACAAGTTGTTCGGTTTTAGTGGCTGATCATAAATTGGCTCAAAACCTTGGCATAAATGAAAATGAACAAGTTGTCTATATTGAACGTTTGCGATGTGCAGAGAATGTACCTATTATGCTTGAAAAAACTTACTTTCCATTCAAACAATATGAATTTCTATTATCAATAGATTTTTCTAAGAAAGGTTTATATAAAACATTAGAAGAAGATTATGGAAAACGTATCAATCGAGCAATTGAAACATTTAAAGCAACAGAACTTAATAATGTTGAATGTAGATTATTAAATTGTCCAAAGAAACAATATGGATTACTCGTAAAACGTACTTCATATTGTGATGATAAAATCGTGTGTTATTCAACCATCGTATCTAAAGGTGATGCATTTGAATTCACAATTAAACTTGAATCTTAAATTCTGAGATATGTGAGTATCTCATTATTTTAAAGACAAGTGGTTATGACAACATAACCACTTACCCCTTCCCAAATAGAAAGGAATCGCTATGATTAAAGACACTTTAAAAGAAGAACTGGTATTAACAAATGTAGCATGTAAAACATGGAGAGAGGCTATTCAAATCTCTGGTAAACTCCTATTGGATGCAGGAAAGATAAAAGAACCTTTCATTGCATCTATGGAGAAAGTAGTTGAAGAATTAGGACCTTACATGATTTTACTACCGAAGGTATGTTTCTTTCATGGGCAGCCTGGGGAAAATGTAAATGAACCATGTTTATCACTAGTAGTATTTAAGGAATCAGTTTATTTTGACGATTTTGAAAATCAAGAAATTAGATGCGCATTTGCATTTGGAGCTATTGACTCAGATAGTCATATGCAAATGCTTATGAAAGTAGCCCAACTACTACAAGATCAAGAATTCATTTCATTGATAACAAATAATGGTACAAAAGATGAAATTTTAGAAATCATACAAAAATATTAGGAGGGTAAATGTATGAAGCAAAAAGAATATTTCGAGATTGTAACAAAGCAATTAAATCAACAAGTTAATGAGGAAGAAAAAACTATTGAAGAAGCAGCACAATCTTGTGCAGCGTCAGTGAAAAAGAATCGACTCATCCATGTATTTGGGTGTGGTCATTCACAAATGTTTGCGATGGAAGTATTTTATCGCGCTGGTGGATTAGTGCCTGTTAACGCACTGTTGATTCCTCATTTAGCATTATTTCCAAAAGCTAAATTAAGTACAATTCAAGAACGAGTGGAAGGCTTCTCTAAAGACTATCTAAACTTATGTGATGTAAGTGAAGATGACACAATTATCATTGTTTCAATTTCTGGAAGAAATGCTGGTGTCATTGATATGGCACTTGCGGCAAAAGAGATTGGAATGAAAGTGGTAGCTCTAGTTTCGAAAAGTTTTTCATCAGATGTTTCAAGTAGACATTCATCTGGAAAGAAGTTAAGTGATGTTGCAGATATTGTAATTGATATTAAATGTGTTGCGGGTGATGCTTGTTTATCAATGAATGAAATGCCGGATAAGTTTACAGGAACTTCAACAATACTAGGAATGACGGTAATGGATATGATTATGGCTCGCACTATTGAATTATGTGTAGAAGCAGGAAAAATACCACCTATTTATGTCAGCTCAAATTTAGATAAAGGTGATGCGATAAATGCTGAGCATATTAAAGAGTATTGTAACAAAATAGATTGTCTATAAAAGAAAGGAGAAAAAAGATGAAAATCATAACAGTATGTGGTTTAGGTGTTGGATCAAGCTTAATACTAAAAATGACAGTTGATAGTGCAATGAATCAATTGGGTGTGAAATGTACAATTGAGCATTGGGACATGGGGACAATCAAGGGGCAAACCTGTGATTTAATTGTTACAACTGAAGGGTTTAGAAAAAATTTTCAAGATCAAGAAAATGTTGTTTATGTAAATAACATTGTGGATGTGAATGAAACAAAAGAAAAATTAGAAACATATTTAAAACTACATAATTTAGTGTAAGAAAGGGGAATAAACTATGTTAGATTTTATATTAAATATTATTAAAACACCTGCTATAGTTTTAGCGTTAGTAGCATTAATTGGCTTATTATTACAAAAGAAAAATGCTGGACAAGTTTTCTCAGGAACAATGAAAACAGCAATTGGTATGCTTGTATTGAGTGCTGGATCTAGTTTGATTGTTACAGAGATTCTTCCATTTGTAGATTTATTTTCAACAGTATTCCATCTTCAAGGATTTGCGACTTCATCTGAAGCGGTTGTAGGGGCTATGCAATCTGCAATTCCTGTCATTGCTTCAACAAGTGCATTAATTATGGCAATTGGATTCTTAGTGAATGTAATTCTTGCACGTTTCAGTCCACTTAAATATATTTTCTTAACAGGACATATGATGTGGATTTTATCCGTAGCAATTGCAGGAAGCTTATACAGTGCAAACTTTAGTGAAACAATGATTATTGTCGTGGGTTCACTACTGCAAGGTATATTGATGGTATTATTTCCGGCGATTGGACAACCAATGGTACGTAAACTTACAGGCAATGATAATTTTGCGATTGCCCATTTGACTACACTAGGTACAGTACCTGCTGCATACATTGGTGGATTATTAGGTGATAAAACAAAAAGTGCCGAAGATATTAAATTACCAGAATCTCTTGAATTCTTTAAAGATACATCAATGTCTGTTTCAATTGTTATGGGAGTTTTCTATCTCGTGGTTGTGATTCTTGCAGGTCCTACAGTAGTAGCACCTTATGCTGGAACAACAAATTACATCGTTTATGGTTTACTTAAAGCAATGGGATTCACTGCTGGAATTCTTGTATTACTTCAAGGTGTTCGTATGTTCCTTGGTGAATTAGTTCCAGCTTTTAAAGGTATTTCTGATAAATTAGTTCCAGGTGCTATTCCTGCACTTGATGTACCTGCTTTATTCGCATTTGCACCAAACAGTTTGATGATTGGATTCATTACAGCAGTTGCAGGTATGATACTAGCAATGTTTGTATCTTCAGCAGTATTTAAAGTTGTACCTTTAGTTTCAATCATTGGTGCATTCTTTACGGGTGGTGTTGCAGGTATATTTGGTAATGCTGCAGGTGGTAGAAGAGGGGCTATCATTGCAGGATTAGTTTATGGATTTATGTTAATCTTTGGTTCAGCATTATTATTCACAATCTTCGATTACGCAGCTTATGGAGCTTCAGGTGTTGGTCATGATTGCATCGACGTTATGGTAACGATGGGATTATTAAAATATCCATATGTTGGAATTGTTGTTATTGTGGTAGCATTTATTGGTTATTGTTTCTATGAAGTTAAAAGAAAAAAAGCTTAATTTAAATTAATGATTTATAGGAAATCGATTATGAAATTTCATAGTTGATTTCCTTTTCATTTGGAGCATTGTTTTGTAGTAAATAATTTAGTACTATTATAGTGTTTACAAATTTAAGTTGGGGAGAAGAAAATGAGAGCACTTGCAAGTGATTTTGATGGAACCATATTTTTTGAAAATGGGTTTAGAGATGAAGATTTAAGGCAAATACAAGAGTATAAAAAACAAGGAAATATGTTTGGTATTTGTACAGGTAGACCCCTTGAAGATTTAAAACGAGATATGGTAAAAGAATTAGATTTAGATTTTTATATTTGTTCAACGGGTGCACTTATCTTAGATAAAGAGTTTAATGAAATTTACAAAAATGTAATTAAGCGGGAAGTAGTAGAAGAACTTGTCAACAAATACATAAAAACACTTGGCGTCTATATTCAATCAGACAAGGGATTTTTAACGGTTAGAAATGATGTGAATAATCATATTATTAATGATGTAATTAACTCGTTGGATGATGAACAAGGTGAGATTTATTCTGTTGGATTGAATGCATTTGATGAAGAGAATGCAAAAAAGATATGCTTAGAATTGAAACAAGCATATCCTCATTTAGAAGCCTACCAAAATAAAGGTGGAATTGATATCGTTCCTAGTGGGTGTTCAAAAGGCAAAGGGATTCAAATAATTAAAGATCATTTTAATATCCATCATATTTCGGGGATTGGTGATTCGTATAATGATATACCTTTAATAAAAGATTCAGATTGTTCATTCACATTTACGAGTTCACCCAATGAAGTCATTAAACATGCTGATTATGTTGTTGATTCAATGAGTGAGGCTATAAATATTCTATTAAAAGAAATTTAGTTCTCTTTGGATTGAGATTCTTTGCGATATTCATTTGGGGACATCTGATATTGTTTTTTAAATGATTGGCAAAAATATGATTGTGAAGACATACCAATAATACTGGCAATTTGAGCAATTGAATGATTTGTAGTTCTAAGAAGCATGCATGCTTCTTTTAATCGTTTGTGGTTCAAGTAGTTAATCGGTGTCATCCCAGCATATTTTTTAAATGAGTGCACAAGATAATACTTATTGATATATGATATTTTTGCTAGTTCATCTAAGTTAATATTCTCACTGAAGTGTTGATCAAGATATTGTTTAACATAAGCACATTCATGCGATATCTTGTTTGATGTCTCAATAATTAATTCGGATTTTGTTCGACGAATGATATTCATAATTAAAACATCAAGTAAGTTCTGTGAAATTAGATCATAATAATCAGTCTTGGTAGAAGCTTCTTGTAAAAGCGTTTTAATATAAAAGAGAATCTCATGTTTATAATTCTCATAATTATGTAAACTATATAATTGGACTTCATCATCATTATTGCCAGCAAGAATAGATATCCCTTCAATGCCTAAAACAATGTATTCTAGGGGTGATTCACCATTGGAAGATTCGGTATGATTGATATTGCTATTTACGATAACCAAATCATCTTCAGTAACATCAAGAATACGGTCTTCAACATGGAAGGTACCTTTCCCTTTCAATACATAAAAAAGTTCAGTAAAGGGGTGTGTATGCATAATTGAATGCCAATCGGTATCAAATTGTGCACTGGTAACATAAAGTAACTTGCTATTTATTTTGGATAAAGTTGAATAATTTATTTCATATTGTGCATTTCCCATGTTATTCTCCATTGTTAATATATTTTAATAATATTGAATAATTTACAAAAAAGCAATATAAATAAAAAATACCGCAATATTCATGTAGTAGTCAAAGGTCATATTTTCTATACTAAAATTAACAAAGGCGAAAGCTAGGAGGAAAAGAAATGAAAAAATTAGTAGCACTTCTTTGTACAGGTCTAATGCTAGTTTCTCTAGTTGGATGTTCAAAACCTGCTGATAACGGTGGTGATGGAACAGCAACAGCGACAACTGACCCAAATGCACCTGTATTAAAAATTGCAGGTCTTGATGGCGGGTACGGAACTGCTGGTTGGGAAGCTGTAGCAAAAGCATTCGAAGCAAAAGAAGGAGTTAAAGTAGAACTTCAACTTGAAAAAAATATTGCTGAAACATTACGTCCAGTAATAACTTCTGGAAAGAATGTACCTGATATTATCTATTTATCTGTAGGAGCTGAAGGAAAACTTACAGATGCAATGGTTGCTGAAAAACAAATCTTAGATATTTCTGATATATTAACAATGACTATTCCTGGAGAAACAGGAACAGTTCAAGATAAAATCTTACCTGGTTTCACTGCCGCATTAACATCTAGCCCTTATGGCGATGGTAAATTATACTTAGCTCCAATGTTCTATTCACCATGTGGATTATTCTACAATGCTGGATTATTTGAAGAAAAAGGTTGGACAGTTCCAACTACTTGGGATGAAATGTGGGCTTTAGGCGATGTAGCAAAAGCTGAAGGAATCGCATTATTCACTTATCCTACAACTGGTTATTTCGATGCATTTTTCTCTGCATTAATTAACGCAACTGCAGGTCCTGAAGTTTATACACGTTTAATGAACTACGATGCAGAAGCATGGCAACTACCTGAAGTTAAACAAGCATTTGAAATCGTTGGAAAACTTGCTAGCTACACAGAAGAAAACACTGTTGCTAATGCAAACAAAGATGGTTTCACAAAGAACCAACAATTAATTCTTGATAACAAAGCATTATTCTGTCCAAATGGAACTTGGTTGCCAGGTGAAATGGCAGATGCTCCTCGTGCAGATGGCTTCAAATGGGGCTTCACTGCATTACCAGCAGTTACAGCAGGTGGTGATGGTTATTCAACTACATTTGCAGAACAAATGTATATTCCAACAGCTGCAGCAAACCCAGATTTAGCTAAAAAATTCATTGCATTTGCTTATTCTGATGAAGCAACAAAATTATTCATTGAAAACGGTGGTGCTGTAATGCCTACAACAACTGCATCTGGTATGCTTGCAGGAACAGACAATGAATTATACTATTCAGTTTATGACAATGGTGCTAAAGCTAATGCTGTAGGATTTGCTGCTCATGATGCTGTTGAAGGTGTTGATTTAACATCTGCAGAAGGTATTATTTATGGAACAGTTAATTCAGTAGTTACTGGCGATAAATCTGTTGAAGAATGGTACAATGCCGTAGTTGAAGCAGTTAAAAAATTTAACTAATACATATTATAAATAAAGTTGTGATAGCGGTGTGAAACGCCGCTATTACTTTCTAAGAAAGGGGAAACTTATGCGTAAAACAAGACAAAAATCTAAGTTTATCGCTTTATGCATGATGCCATCTATCATATTATTTACATTATTTATGATAGTGCCAACAATTAATGTATTTACAATGTCTCTTTATAAATGGGGGGGATTATCGGCAAATAAAACTTTTGTGGGATTTAAAAACTTCATGGTTTTAATTCAAGATATGAACTTTATCCGAGCATTGCAAAATACATTATTCTTAATTGCGATTGTAACAATTGTAACGCTGGTGTTTGCGATTGGATTTGCAGCAATATTAGTTCGTGAAAAAATTAAAGGACAAAATTTCTTTAGAATTGTATTCTATATTCCCAATATTTTGTCAGTTGTTGTCATATCAGCGATTTTCAGTGCAATTTATGATCCAAGTACAGGTTTATTAAATAGTTTAATTGGTATTTTTAAACCAGAAACATGGACGACAATCAAGTTTTTAGGAAGTCAAAAAATTGTCCTCTATTCAATTGCAGGAGCAATGATTTGGCAAGCAGTTGGTTACTACATGGTTATGTACATGGCGAGCATGAGTTCAATTTCTGTCCATTTATATGAAGCAGCTGATTTAGAAGGTGCTGGTAAGTTTACACAGTTCTTTAATATTACACTTCCATTAGTATGGTCTAACATTAGAACAACACTGACATTCTTTATTATTAGTACAATTAACTTGAGTTTCTTATTTACTAAAGTAATGACAAGTGGGGGACCAGATGGTGCAAGTGAAACCGTATTAGGATATTTATATAAACAAGCTTATGACAATGTAAGCTATGGATATGGTATGGCGATTGGTGCAACAGTTTTCGTAATTTCATTTATTTTGAGTGCAATTATTAATAAAGCAACAGAAAGAAAAGTAATTGAGTACTAGGGGTAATGAAAATGAAGAAAAAAAATAAAAAATTATATAAAATATTTATCTATATTGCATTAATTGCAGTTGCAATTTCAATCATTGTTCCAGTTGGCTGGGTATTTATGGCATCACTTAAACAGAATGCTGAATTTTACACGAGCCCATGGAATTTACCAAGTGGTTTCTATATACAAAACTTTATCAATGCTTTTCAAAAAGCAAAGATGGGTGAATATTTCTTGAATTCAATTATTGTTACAGGACTAGCACTAGTGATTCTATTAGTGGTGGCTTTACCTGCTGCATATGTGCTTGCACGTTTTGAATTCAAATTCAAGAAATTAATTGATGCATTGTATATGGCTGGATTATTTATCAATGTAAACTATATTGTCGTTCCAATATTTTTGATGTTACTTGATTGGGATGATGTAGTGTATGAATTCTTCAAGACTTCATTTTTCTTAGATAATATATTTGTACTAGCATTAATTTATGCGGCAACCGCAATACCGTTTACGGTGTATTTACTAGTAAGTTATTTTAAGACATTACCGAAGACATATGAAGAAGCAGCTCACATTGATGGATGTTCTTATTTCCAAACAATGATTAAAATTATGATTCCTATGGCAAGACCAAGTATTGTAACAGTTATCTTATTTAATTTCTTAGCGTTCTGGAATGAATATATTATCGCATTGACATTACTTCCAGGTACAAATAAAACGTTACCGGTTGGGCTTGTAAGTCTATCACAAGCAGCTCGTGGTAAAGCAGAGTATGGAATGTTGTATGCAGGATTAGTAATAGTTATGCTACCAACATTGATTCTATACATGATGGTACAAAAGAAACTAACACAAGGAATGACTGTTGGTGGAATCAAAGACTAGGAGGAAATTATGGGAAGATTTACAAGAGAAAAATTAATAGGCATGTTTATCGTCTTTATAATTTCTGTAATCATGGTCTTTGTAGGACAACGATATACAGGTTATATAGGGCTAGCAACAGAAACAGTAGGAGTCATTGGTTTGATTTTTCTACTTTATTATTACAATAAACAATACAAATGAAGGAGAACTTATGATAAAGGGTGGACGTTTAACAATTCCTACTGATTTAGATATGATTGAAGAAACATTGGCACTAAAAGAAGATTTAGATGCTGATGCGATTCGTGACTGTGATGGAACATTGATGCCCCAGGAATTATTAGAGTGTGGTGCAAAAGTATATGCAACATATTACACAACAAGAAAAGATAATGAATGGGCAAAAAATAATCCAGAAGAAGTTCAACAAGAATATTTGATAACAGATCGATATACTGCCAAAGCAGATACTTTAGAAATAGAATTAATGCATGGTTTTCACACACAACAACTAAAAGTAAATGAATTAGACGACCCAAAAGAATGGTGGGAAGTCATTGATCGCACAACTGGGGAAATTGTACCAACAACAGATTGGCAATATCATGCAGATACCGGTTGTGTAACTTTAAAAGCAAAAAAATATCACGAGTATACAGTTAGCTTTCTAGCTTTCTTAATATGGGATCCAGTACATATGTATAATTTCATTACAAATGATTGGAAAGACGCACCACATCAATGTACCTTCGATGTACGACAACCTAAAACACAACACTATGTTAAAGAAAAACTTCGTACCTTTTGTGAAGAAAATAAACATGTTGATGTTATCCGTTTTACTACTTTCTTTCATCAATTTACATTAACATTTGATGATCAAAAACGTGAGAAGTATGTAGAGTGGTTTGGTTATAGCGCGAGTGTGAGTCCTTATATTTTAAGACAATTTGAAAAATGGGCAGGTTATAAATTTAGACCGGAATTCATTGTTGACCAAGGTTATCACAATTCTATTTTTAGAATTCCAAGTAAAGAGTTTAAAGACTTCATCGAGTTTCAACAAATTGAAGTATCTAAACTAGCAAAAGAATTAGTGGATATAGTACATAGCTATGGTAAAGAAGCGATGATGTTTTTAGGAGACCACTGGATTGGGACAGAACCTTTTGGTAAATACTTTGCGAACATTGGACTTGATGCAGTTGTAGGATCAGTTGGTAATGGTGTTACAATGCGCATGATTTCTGATATCAAAGGTGTTAAATATACAGAAGGAAGATTCTTACCTTACTTCTTCCCAGATGTATTTACTGAAGGTGGCGATCCAATTAAAGAAGCAAATGAAAACTGGCTTCAAGCACGTCGCGCAATGTTAAGAAGTCCACTTGATCGTATTGGTTACGGTGGTTATTTAAAGCTTGCGACTAAATGGCCAAATTTTATTGATACAATTAAAAATGTTATAAGTGAGTTTAGACAAATTCATGAATATACAGATGGAACAAAATCATATACAGCACCATTTAAAGTAGCGATATTAAACTCTTGGGGCAATATTCGTCGTTGGATGAGCAATCAAGTTCACCATGCGATTTGGTATAGAGAAATCTATAGCTATGTAGGTGTAATTGAATGTTTGAGCGGTATGCCAATTGATGTAGAATTTATCAGTTTTGATGATGTTCGACAAGGTATTGATCCAAGTATTAAAGTAATTATTAATGCCGGAACTGTTGGAACATCTTGGACTGGCGGAGAAAATTGGATAGATGAAGAAATTGTTACAAAGATTCGTGAGTTCGTGGATCTTGGTGGTGGATTCATCGGTGTAGGTGAACCAACATCTTACCAACATCAAGGAAGATACTTTCAACTAAGTGATGTGATGGGTGTGGATAAAGAAGTTGGATTTACATTAAGTCATGACAAATATAATACACTAAATGTAAATCACTTCATTCTTGAAGATATTGAAGAAGCAATTGATTTTGGTGAAGGTATGCCAAGTGTGTATGCCCAAGGAGATCATTATCAAGTACTTGCGATGGATCAAAAATATTGTCAACTTGTAACAAATCAATATGGTAAAGGTAGAAGTGTTTATTTCGCTGGACTTCCATATTCACCACAAAACTGTCGTTTGTTGTTAAGAGCAATTTATTTTGCAGCAAGTGAAGAAGATACGATGAAGAAATATTTTGTGACAAATATGAATACTGAAATAGCAGCATTTGAAAAAGTAAACAAAGTTGTCATTATTAATAATTCTTCAAATGATGTAAGCACTGATTTATATGTTGAAGGTAAACTTTATAATTCATATAACTTAAAAGCAATGGAAATGAAATGGATTGAACTGTAAGTCGCTAGAAATAGCGGCTTTTTATATGATTGAAAGTACATTGAGTGATGTTAATCAAGAACACAGATTATAAATAGCACCACAACGATTTTAAACCTCTTTTAAGGAGCGTTTAAAAGAACTTGAGTATTTATGAGTGAAAGCTATAAACGTTCATGAGAACGACACTAAATAAAAAATAAGAAGTCATTAGACTTCTTACTATTTGTTTACAATATATGGGTTGGGTTTAGGAATTAAATTAATAAAGTCAACAATGATACCAATACCAACTAAACCAAGAGAAAACAAATAAATAAACCCCAGTAAATATTTTCCTTCATAGAACTTATGAGCGCCCGTATATCCAAAGAACAGGCATAGAACAAGAGTTACATATTTATTTTTATAAGCAGGTTCTTCTACAGTTGTTGGTTTTGATTCGTGATTGAATTCAGACATGATATAACCTCGAAAGAATTTCTTTCATTACTTCACCTTTTACTATAGCACTTTATTAAAAAATGTGGTGAAACATAATAAAAACCTATGTATTTCTACATAGGTTTAGATTTATTTCCACAAATCAAATGGGTATAATCCTTTATCTTTGCATTCTTGAAGTTTTTGAACAACTCCAGGTTTATCTTCTTTATAAGTAACTCCAAACCAATGATCAACACTACTCATAACTTTAACTTTGCATTTACCTTCTTTTACAAGTTGCCCAACTGCAGTAGGAAGTACGTGTTCACATTTCATTGGATTTTCTTCAATGCCTTTTTTAATGAAATCATCAAAGATTTCTTGGCAGTCTTTTAACACTTTTGGTGTGAATCCCCAGAAATTCATAGAAACAACTGTGTCTTCAGATAGTGGTTTCCACTCACCATTTTCTTCAAAAATAGGTTTTCCTTGATCATCACGAGCAATTTTTTGAATTTCCACGATTTTAGTAAGATATCCATCTTCTTTTTCACAAACACCACGAGTTACTGTACCATTGTCAGTTAATGTGTTGTTGCAAAGGTATCCAACCATTCCATAATTATCATCACTTACTTCATTTGATAAGAAATCATAAATTACTTTGAAAGCATCTTTTCCATAATAATCATCTGCATTACAGATAGCGAAAGGTGCATCTAGATTTTTACAAGCGAGTAGGGCGTGTGTTGTACCCCAAGGTTTTTCTCTTCCTTCAGGTACAGTGATACCAGATGGAACATCATTAATGTCTTGATAAGCAAATTCAACTTCCATATGTTTTGAAACTTTGTCAGTTAAACATTGTTTGAATGCTTCTTCATGTTCTTTACGAATAATGAGAACTACTTTTTCAAATCCTGCTTCATGAGCATCATAAATTGAGAAATCGATAATTGATTCGCCATTATTTCCGACGGTATCAATTTGTTTAAGACCTCCATAGCGGCTACCCATTCCAGCAGCCAAGATAACTAATACTGGTTTTTTCATACTCTCTCCTTTAAATATTCATGAAAATATTATACCATGCTTATAGAGGATTAGAGGTATGAAATATGAAAAATGTAGAGTTAATCTTAGCAAGTTCATCACCAAGAAGAAAAGAATTGATGGAAACAATCGGAATACCATTTAAAATAGAAGTTTCAGACATCGATGAGTCTATGAATATGGAAAATAGCTTAGTTGAGGAAATCAAGGAATTAGCCTATCGTAAGGCGAAAGTCATTGCAGATAAACATACAAATGCAGTGGTTCTAGGAGCTGACACAATTGTTGTTTATAAAGATGAAGTATTAGGTAAACCAAAGGACGAACAAGACGCTTTTAATATGCTAAAGAAATTATCGAATCAAACACATGAAGTACTTACAGGGGTTTGCATCCTTAACCAAGGTATTAAAAATACATATTGTTCAATTAGCGAAGTAACTTTCACAGAATTAACAGATGATGAAATATGGAAATACATTGAAACGAAGGAACCTATGGATAAAGCAGGAGCTTATGGAATCCAAGGATTTGGAGGATGTTTTGTGAAAGAAATTAAAGGCGATTATTATACAATCATGGGGTTGCCTCTATCCCTTGTTTATCATGAATTAATGAAGATTATTTCTTGATATTTTCTTGTGTATTCGGTATTATAGAGAGGCGCCGCCTTGGTATAGTGGTAACACACATCCATGGTAAGGATGAGCGGGCAGTTCAATTCTGCCAGGCGGCACCATTCAAGTTAAATAAACCTGTGGCATTTGTTACAGGTTTTTTATATATTAGAAACAAACGATTGTGAAGTATAGCCAATAAATCTAACAATGAGATTGAGTATATATTATTCATGAGGCATTTTCCTATCAAAAGCCAAATGAAAAATTTAATGAAGATCTGAATAAACTCATTAAGTATATCGAAAACGAAGTTTTTGTCGAAGAATAATTTATGCTAAAAGTTATATGGTTCATACGAGGCCGTAATATATTATAAAATCAATTTTTAAAGCATCAACTAAAGATAGTATGTAACACTTACGTCTTTATCTTTATCATTAGTTGTCATAAATTTTGGCGATTTCATGAATTTTGTTTTTGATTTCTGTACGAATATGTAATGGTTCAATGCATTCACATTTGCAACCAAATCCTAGAAGAATATTATAGTAATAATCATTTTCAATAAAAGGAAACTTTACAATACAATATTCATTATCTTCAGGAAAAAAGTTTTCTTGGTCACAATAATCAAGAACATTATCCATTATTGAATTGTGAATTCGAAGAGTTATGTTGGTTTGAAGTGATTGTAAGATATCCGTAAAATCTAATTGTGGTTTTTCATAGTCACGGGGTGAGAATGTTTGATCTATGATTTGTAGATCCGACATGCGAGATAACCTAAATAAACGATAATCTTTTTTACTGTTGCAATAACCTTGGCAATACCAGTGATTGCTTTTTAATACAAGTTGATACGGTTCTATTTTACGTGCGGTTTTATTACTATAACGATCAGAGTAATTGAATACTAATAATTTATTTTGTTCTAAAGCACTCTTTATCATTGATAAATAAGGTTGTACCTTTTTACTACCCATCCACGTACTTAAGTCAATGTGTATTTGATTTGTTTTTAATTCAATATCATTCATTTTTTCAGGTGGAATAAACGTTTTTATTTTCGCAAGGGTATGCTTCAACTCATCACCTTGAATCATACCTGATAAACTGGAGAGACTCGTTAAAATTGTAGATAAGTCTGAACTTGAGAACACATTTTTATCGAGTTTATAGTTTGGCATAATTTCAAATCCACCACCTACTCCAGAAGTTGAACGTATTGGAATACCTGCCAAATCAATTGCATCAATGTCGCGATAAATCGTTCGTAGAGATACCTCAAACATATCTGCTAAATTCTGTGCACTTATGCGTTTTTTGTCGAGAAGAACCATGATAATACTAATGAGTCGATCTACTTTCATAATTTTCACCTTTTAGAATTTCTTCTAATCATTTTATATTGCTGACATAATGATGTCAACAATCGGGTGATATACTGCAAGAATAAAGAAGGAGAATTAAACATGAAAAACAAAGCACTAGTAATTATAGATATCCAAAATGATATTACAAAGAATTATAAAGATATTATCACTAATATTAACAAGGCAATTGATTGGGCAGTTGACAATGCCATTCATGTTATCTACATTAGACATGAGAATTTGTCAGCGGGAACTAGAACTTTTAAACCCAATACATATGGAGCTGAATTGGTTTCAGAAATGAGAATAGTCTCAAAAAATATATTTACAAAATCTAAAGGAAACATACTGACAAGTGATGATTTTGTAAATTTTATTAATCTACATAAAATTGATAAGTTTTATATTACAGGTGCAGATGCAGTGGCATGCGTGAAGTCAACATGTTACAACTTATGTAAAGCGAATTATGAAGTTAATGTATTATCTGATTGCATTACAAGCTACGATAAGAAAAAAATTAATGAAATGTTGGAGTATTATGAGAGTAAAGGTTGTAATGTGACTAATTTGGATAGTTTAGCTCAATTTTAGCGAATGTTTATAGAGTTTAGAGTAGGTCATTTAAAATTAATATGAATCTGACTCATTGTAGCTTTTTGTATAGGGGAAATTTGCGTAAATCAAGTATCATAAAAGCAGTCTTTTAATGAACATATTAGACTGCTTTTTATATGAAATAATAGGGTAAGTAGAAGTTTCATATTATCAAATGAAATAAGAAGATAATACTCTCTTAGATAGTGCGAATAAACTCATAAGCGTATTCGTTGATTTGTAGATACGAAAAATTATAATTAAATTAAAGGATAAAAGGAATGAATATATGACAAATGTATTAAAAAATATTGGGATTACGTTATTGGTTTTTATTGTTATTGATGGAATTTGGTTATTTTTGATGAGGAATTTTTATGCAAAACAATTGGGTGGGTTGATGACCACAAATGTGAAATGGTTAAGTGCTATAATTTTCTATGTTTTATTTGTTATTGCCTTGTACTATTTTGTTATAAGTCCAGCACTAATAAGTGGAGATATCAAAATATTAGTAATATCTGCAGTTTTATTTGGACTAGTAACATATGGCACATATGATTTAACAAATTATGCAACCCTTAATAACTGGCCGTTAACAATAACTATTATCGATTTATGCTGGGGATCATTTGTTTCCACGGCAGTGGCATTAATCAGTTTCTTTATATTAAAGTAATATGAAAAATAATAATATAACAGGCCATGATTTTTACCAATTGTTCAAATCAGGAGTAAATGAAGTAACAAAAAACAAAGATTTACTAAATAAAATAAATGTTTTTCCTGTTGCAGATGGAGATACTGGTACAAATCTACAATATACGCTTCAATCAGCAGTAGATTATGCAACAATCAGTAATTCTGTAACTGAGACATTGATGAGTATAAGTCAAAATGCAATTAATTATGCTAGAGGAAATTCGGGGATTATTTTCTCAGAATTTATCCACGGATTAGCAATTTTTAGTCATGAACAAGAAATGAGTGTTAATGATTTTATTGGAACAGTGAGCAGTTCATCAAAAAGATTGTATGAAATTGTAAACAATCCAGCCGAAGGAACAATTTTAACGGTAATCCGTAAATGGGCAAATTTCTTAGAAAGTAATCAATTGAATTCATTTGGTGAATTATTTGAAGTTTCATTGCCTATCATTAAGAAAAGTGTTGATGAGACAACGAATGAATTAAAAGATTTAAAGAGACATAAAGTTCCTGATTCTGGAGCTTTGGGATTCTATTTATTCATAGAAGGTATTAAAAACAGTATGTATGATACAAAGAATAGTACTGTTGATGAATGGAAAAAATATGAAGATATAGAGATAGTAGAAGAAGAATTTGATGGGGTATATCGTTATTGTACACAATTCTTTGTTAAGAATATAAATGGTGATATTAAGCAATTGATTGATGAATTAGGAAGTGATGGAAATTCTATTGCCTACTCTGGTGATAAAGACTTCTTAAATCTTCATCTACATACAAATACACCATGGTTAGTGAGTAGAGTTTTAGCGCAATATGGTCATATTGTGAATTCAAAAGTAGATGATATGTGGATTCAAAATAATTATCGAAAAACTAAAGGCAAGATTGGTGTTTTGACTGACAGTGTTGCGGATATAAGTAAAGAAATTTTAGATAGTCATGAAATACATATGATTTCGATGAATTTACTTGTGGATATGAATACCTATCTTGATAAAAAGACAATTGTATTGGATGATTTTTTATCCTTGATTGATGAATCAGCACAATTTCCAGTAAGTTCACAACCAAATGATCAACAAATTCGATATGAGTTAATGCACTATCTTGATTTTTATGAAAAACTAATTATATTATCGGTTTCTTCTAAGTTAAGTGGAACATATCAAGGATTCAAACGATTCTTGGATAAGTATCCAGAATTTAAAGAGAAAGTTTATTTGATAGATAGTTTCTTGAATTCGGGAGGACAGGGATTATTAGTAAAACAAGCAGCAGAGATTTGTAAACGTGATTTGCCAATTGAAGCGATTGTTGGACTTATTGAGCAAGAAAGAGAAAATATTAAAACATTTGTTGTGTTAAATACATTTGAAAATCTTTCTCGAAGTGGAAGAATTAATGCAAAGATTGCATCGCTAGCAAACCGTTTTAAAATGAAAGCAATTCTTACTTTAGATAAAGATGGAAATGGAAAGGCTTATGGATTTTCGCTAAGTTCAAAGAGTGTTGAAAATAAAGTAATTAAAAAAGTTAAGGCATTGATAAGTGATAAAGGAATACAAGAATATGTATTATTCTATTCTAGTGATAATGAAGGATACCAAAATTTCAAGAAAAAAATGGAAACGTTAATTGGAAAAGATGCGGTGTATTGTGTAGAAATTTCATCAGCTACTGCATTACATGTCGGCAAAAATTCTTTTGCGATAGCACTTCGTTAGAGGTAAAAATATGTCAATTTATATATTTTCGTTCATCGTAATAAGTATTTACTTCTTTATGTTTTTTCTAGCGGGAACATGGTTAAAGAATAATTCAATCGTGGATATTGGTTGGGGAGTAGGTTTTATTTTCCTAAACACAGTATTATTAGTAAGTTCAAATAATATTAATTCAATAACAGTTATCTTTAGCTTATTGTTAAGCATTTGGGGATTACGTTTATTCACCCATATTTATTCTAGAAATCATGGTAAGCCAGAAGATTTCCGATATGCAGCTTGGCGTAAAGAGTGGGGTAAATGGGTAGTTCTTCGTTCGTTCTTTCAAATTTATTTGTTGCAAGCAATTTTCATGTGGATTGTATCTTTACCAATTCAAACACTTTATTTAAGTACAAGCAAACTACATTGGTTATTAATTATTGGTATTGGAATATGGTTGCTTGGTTTCATATTCGAAAGTGTAGCAGATAGTCAACTAAAGACATTTGTAATGAATTCTGAAAATAAAGGAAAAGTGATTGAAACGGGTTTATGGAAATACAGTAGGCATCCTAACTATTTTGGTGAAGCGGTAATATGGTGGGGGTTAGCGACAATAAGTTTTAGTGCAACAATGAATTTTATTAGCTTCATTGGAGCTGCATTTATAACATTTTCATTATTATTTATTTCAGGTGTACCTTTTATTGAAAAAAGGAATGCGACAAAAGTGGGTTATCAAGAATATAAGAAAAGAACATCGGTTTTTATACCTTGGTTTCCTAAAAAATAGAAAAGAATGAGACAACTCATTCTTTTTTTTCTGTTGTTTATTCATATCGAAGAGCGTCAATTGGATCCATCTTGGCTGCTTTATTTGCGGGGTAATAGCCAAAGAAGACACCAATACTCATACTGAATATTACTGAGATAATACAAGCTTCAACACTTGTTTTTGCAGGGTATCCAAGAATAGCAGACCCCAACGAACCAAGTGCGATTCCTGTAAGAATACCTAATATACCACCAATCAAACAAATGACAATAGCTTCTACAATAAATTGTAATCGTATATTCCAATTAGTAGCGCCGAGTGCTTTACGTGTTCCAATTTCTCGTGTTCGCTCAGTGATTGAAACAAGCATAATATTCATAACACCAATTCCACCTACCAGCAAACTAATTGCAGCTATTGCGGCGATTGCTAATGTCATTGTTGACATCATACTTGTCATAGATTCTAACATACTTTCCATATTAGATGCACTTACTGTATAAGAATCATTTCTTGTGTAATAGCTTTGAAAAAAGGATGTTGTATCATTGAGGAAAGCTGTGTTATCAATATCTGAATTAGAAACAACAGTGAAACTACTATAGCCTTCTTGTTCGTTACTATATTTTTTCGCAGTTGTGATAGGTATATAACAATCGGTTTTTATAGATGAACTATCAGAATAAACTATACCACTGTCGTCGTATTCATATACACCTGCGATGGTGAATGATTTTGTGAAACCATTTACTGAAAGTTCAATTGTTTGTCCGATTGCATCTGCTATATTTCCAAATAGCGATTCGGCGAATGTATTAGAAACTATACAGTTTAATTTATTTTCGTCAAGATCGTCTTGATTGATGAAACGTCCAGTTAATAAGTTAATATTGTTTACAGTTTTATACTCGCTATTTGTACCAATTAAATTTACAGTAGCGCTAGTCTTGTTTTTAGATAGTGTACTGGTACCAAGTTGTGTAGATAAAGAAATTGCTGAAATTTTATCTTGGAAAGCATTTCGATATTCATCAATCATGCTTTCAGAAATAAGATCACTTTCTTCATAATTGGCTTTTGAGAACATTCTTACAGAAGTCATATTATTGGATAATGTCTGAGTAGAACTGCTTTTTTCTACAAGTGAAACATTGATATTATTAATACCAAAAGAAGACATAGAATCGGTGATTGAAGTAGTCATAGAATTTCCTAAAGTAACAATTGCTACAACAGCTCCAATTCCGATAATTATTCCGAGCATTGTGAGTAATGCACGCATTTTATTGGAACGTAAACTTTGTAGTGAGAGAAGTATATTATCCCAAATGTTCATGATATCCTTCTCCTTTTCGATCACTAATTATGTTGCCGTCTTTTAATGTTATGATGCGTTCTGTTTCTTTGGCTAACTCTTGTGAGTGCGTAATTAATATAATGGTTATTCCTTGTTCTCGATGTAGTTTATGAAAGAGGTCCATGATGGTCCTTGACGTCTGTGAATCAAGTGCTCCAGTAGGTTCATCGGCAAGTAATAAAGAAGGATTATTGCTTATTGCTCGTGCAATTGCAACACGTTGCTTTTGTCCGCCTGATAATTCGTTGGGTTGATGCTTCATCCTATCTTTCATACCAACGAGGGTCAATAATTCTTTAGCACGTTTAGAACTTTCTTTCTTGCTCATTCCTGCATATAACATAGGTAATTGAACATTTTTCAGTGCAGACATTTTTCCGATGAGATTAAATGTCTGAAAAATAAATCCAACTTTTTGGCAACGGATATGAGAGATATCCTGATCTTTAACTTTTGAAATTTTAATTTCATCTAAAATATATTCGCCTTCAGTAGGTCTGTCTAATATACCGATAATATTCATAAGGGTTGACTTACCTGAACCAGATTCTCCAACAATAGATACAAACTCACCAGAGTAGATATTTAAATCGATACCGTGAAGTATTTCTAATTCATTTGGTTTACCAATAAAATAACGTTTAACTATTTTATCTAAATGTATAATTGGTGATTGACTCATTGGCGAGGACCTCCAGGTTGACCTTCGGGCATTATTGCGCCTGCAGAATCAGTGATCGTGATGGATCCATCCATTCCGCCTTTGCCTTGTGTATAAAATTGTTGGTCATTAGTAACAGTTGCTTCTTCTTCGTTTGCACTTGCACGGACAACCATGCCTTCACTTAAGTTGGAGCCAGATATCTCTGCATAGTAATTGGTTTTTTCACCAACAGTTACACTAGTTTCAATAAATTCTCCTGTATCATTTCTTACATAAATAATAGATGTTCCATCTTCTTTTGTTTCTATAGCATCTAAAGGTACTGTGAATACATCATCGACACTTGAGATGAGAATTTCAACTTTTGCACTCATTCCAATAAGTAGTGCGGAATTAGAAGAGGTTACGTCAATTTCGACTTGGAAACCACTGGCAGTTCCTTGTGAACCAGCTGTAGCAACAGGAGATATTTGAGAGACAACACCAGTTAACTCTTCATCAACAGCATCACTAGTAATTCGTGCTGTTAATCCTTCTTTAATTTTTTGAATATCATATTCATCAACAGAAACAACAATTTTTAAAGAATTCGTATTTTGAATAGTCGCAACAGTACCATTCACTTTACTTCCTACAGTAGCATTTAATGCAGTGATTTTTCCAGATGTTTTGGCAGTCAGTGTACAATCATCTAGTTGTTCATACAAATCTTCAAGTTCTGAAGAAGATGAAGAAGAACTGTTTAATGATTTATATGTTTCAGCTACTTTCGCATCAGCTGAACTAAATGTTTCTTGGTATTTTGTAAGTTGAGCATTGGCAGAGTCAACGTTATTTTTTGCAGTTGTCATGGCGTTATATAAATTTTGATAATTAGAATTTGTTTTGGCATTATCAAGGTTTTGTTTTGCCGTATCATAATCATTTTTTGCATTGTCATAATTTTGTTTAGCACTTTGATATGTTGTATATTCTGCAACAGTAGTATCATCAGAACAATCAGATAAATGACCTGATGCAAGACAAGCGGATTCAGCTGAGTTCAGTTGTAAACCCATATTTTGTAAGGTGACCTCAGCACTGTTGAATAATGATTGTTGGGTATTGACGGAATTTTCAGCTACTTGAAAAGCAGATAAAGCGTTTTGATAAGTAGAGTTTAACGAATATACTAAATCTCTTTGTGAGTTGAAATTAGTCCATGCAGTTTCTTTTGCGCTCACAGCATTATCATAATTAGTTTGTAGTGTTTCTTTCGATGTAGATTGTGTTTCTTTTGCTTTTTCAATTTTCTTTTCAATCTCAGAACTATCTAGTTTACAAATGATATCGCCTTCTTCAACAGTATCACCTACTTGAACATAGATTTCTTTGACTGCATATTCTAAATTAGTGGAGACCGAACTGGTATCTTGACTTTCAATATTTCCAGTGGCACTTACTGTTTCATCCAAACTCGATTTTGAAAGATTGATCGTTCGTACAAATCCTTCAGCATTAGTTTTAATAACTTGTTTAGCATTAAGTTTATTTACTACTAAAAACACGAGAGTTATTAAACAAACGATGCAAACAAATATCATTGTTATTTTTATTTTCTTTGGTAAATGGGTAAGTACATTTATTTTATTTTTCTTCATATTTATCTCCTCATAATACTAGAGATACTCTACTAAACTCATTTGAATGAAATGTGTTTTTAAATTGAACTTTTTCTGAACATGTGAAGAAAATGGAATTATTGTGGTAAAAAACGGCATGAAAAAACTTCAGATTTCTCCGAAGTTACTTGTTACGATCATAAATTATTTTCATACCTTTAAATGCTAAATCTGGATCATAAACATCAATATAATCAGTTTCATTATAAATAATTCTACCCAGTCCACCAGTTGCGATAACTTTAATATCTTTTGTATTTAATTCTTTAAGAATCGCTTTAATAAGATATTCAACTTGACCGATGTAACCATTTACTATACCAGATTGCATTCCATTTACAGTATTTTTCGCAAGAACCTTTTCTGGCTTTTTGATTTCGATTTCAGGTAGCTTAGCGGTTTGATTCCATAGTGCTTGAGCTGATATTTCAATGCCTGGGGCAATAACGGTGTATTCAAAAACACCTTTGTCTGAAACATAGTCAAATGTTGTTGCGGTACCAAAATCGATGATAAGACAAGCTTGATGATAGGTATAATAGGCAGCGGCGACATTTACGATTCGATCAGCGCCAACTTCTTTTGGATTATCAGATTGAATTTGAATTCCTGTCTTAATACCAGGTCCAATAATGATTGGAGTTTTATTTAGATATTTAATTGAACAATTATTGAGCGCATGCATAACTTTAGGGACAACACTAGAGATGATTACATCATTAATTTGCTCAGGGGCAATATTGTATTTTGTTAGAAGTGTTTGAAGACAGATTCCGAATTCATCAGATGTCCGTGGTGTTTTTGTGGTTAACCTAAAATTACCAATCAAATTATCTCCGTCGAAGACACCCATTGTAATATTTGTGTTGCCTACATCAATTGTTAGTAACATGTTTTTCTCCTTTAAAGCACTCTTCCAAAATGATACGTGCACATTCTTCTTTAGACATTAAGTCAAATTCTTTGATGCTATCTTTTCTGATTATTGTGATTTTATTTGTATCAGTTTTAAATCCTGTACCTTCAGTACTTATACTGTTGGCAATGACTAAATCACAGTTTTTCTTAATACATTTATTTTTAGCGTTTTCAATTAAGTTTTCAGTTTCCATTGCGAAGCCACAAAGGATTTGATTTTCTCTTTTATGTTGACCTAAGTAAGCTAGGATATCCTCAGTTCTTTCAAGTGATAACATTAAATTACCTTCTTGTTTTTTTACTTTTTGAGTAGCGGGATTTTTAATTGTATAATCGGCAACTGCTGCAGCTTTAATGATGCAATCAAATTGTTCAGCACGTTTAGTTATTTCATCAAACATATCCTTTGCACTTTTCACATGAATCGTATTTATCCAAGGCAAATCACTTAAAGAAGTAGGACCTTCTATAAGTGTTACTTCAGCACCGAGATTACGCGCAATTTTTGCAAGTGCATGACCCATTTTTCCACTTGAATGATTTGTAATGAAACGTACAGGGTCAATTGCTTCTTGTGTCGGACCAGCAGTTATGCAAATCTTTTTTCCTTGTAATAAAGGTTCTTCAAGAGATTTTTCGATAGCTTGTTCAATGATATCAATATCTGCAAGTTTTCCTTTGCCAACATCACCACAAGCTAAATATCCATTGTCAGAATCGATAATCTCATAACCAAGGTCAATACACTTTGCGATATTTGCTTGGGTTATTGGGTTATTAAGCATCCCAGTATTCATAGCAGGACAAATGATTTTTTTACATGAACAAGCAAGAAATGTTGTGGTAAGCATATCATCGGCTAATCCATGTACTATTTTTGCGATAACATTTGCAGTAGCAGGAACAATGACAAAACAATCAGCTTTTTTTGCTAATGAAATATGTTGTGTACTATATTCAAAATTTCGATCAAAAGTATCGATACTAACACGATTGCCACTTAATGATTCGAATGTTAATGGGGCAATGAACTCCGTTGCATTTTTTGTCATTATAACGTGAATGTCATAATCTTTCTTTTTTAAGTTACTTACTAGTTGGCAAGCTTTGAAAGCGGCAATACCACCAGTAACTCCGATAACTATACATTTCTTCATTATATATTCCTCTCTACGATAGGTTTTAGTGCTTTTGCTAATACTGTGACAATTATAGCTGCAACTATCATTTCGGCAATACCATTTGTTGTGATAACAATCATTAATAAGTTAGTAAGTTGTGACAGATCAACACCTTTTGCAGCAGCGTAAGGCTGGCCAAAAAATAAAGCAATCGAACCTAATACTAAACAGGTGTGAATCATTGAATTTACAAGTGCAGTTGTTGCAAATGCAAATGTTGGTTTCCATTTAAAGCGAAATAAAAACTGATACAACCATCCGCTAAAGAATCCAAGAAAGATTCTAGGTACAAAGACTACGATTAAACTTGCAAAGTTACCACTTGTTCCACCAATTGTTACAAAAGGTGAAAAAACAAATGATGTAAGAGTAGGTTGGAATGTATTAATCATTAGACTTAATAGTCCAAATACAAAACCAACGATACTGCCATACTTTGGTCCAAGTAAAATACCTGCAAGAATTACAGGAATGTGTAGCGTTGTTGCGCGAACGACACCAAGCGGAATAAATCCAAGGGGTGTAAGCATCAGTACAATTTCAATTGCGATAAAAAAAGCTAAATACGTAAATAATTTCAATTGTTTCGATTTCATAATTTCCTCCTGTCGCTTCCTTAATGGAATGCAATGAATGATAAAATCACAATTTTGCCTATTGTTGAATAAAAGTCAATTCGATCTCTTTTCATAAGCATAAATATTATAGCGCTTATTTTTTGAATTGTCAGTAGCTTTGAATTATAATAATCATACAGGAGGTATTTATGAAATATTTAGTAGTTTCAGATATTCATGGTTCTAAACCAGCTGCTGAAAAAGTTGTTGAATTAATGAGTGATAATCAGTTTGAGGCTTGTTTATGCTTGGGTGATATTTTGTATCATGGTCCTCGTAATCCTTTGCCAATAGGGCATGAACCTAAAGTAGTTGCTGAATTAATGAATGAAAAGAATAAGAAAATTATTGCAGTACGCGGTAATTGTGATAGTGAAGTTGATCAAATGGTATTAAAATTTCCAATGATGTCAAATGAAAATCAATTGATGTTAGGCAATCGTAGATTGTTTATGACACATGGTCATTTGAATATGATTGATGATTTATCGTTTTTGAATCAAGGTGATTTGTTCTTGTTTGGCCATACACATATTCCGATGGCAAGTTTTGATAATCAGCTTTATTTGTTGAATCCAGGGTCAATGTCATTACCTAAAGAAAATTATCCTAGAAGTTATGGGATATTAGATGAGGCAGGATTTAAAGTATTTTCATTTGATGGTGATATTATCAAAGAAATAAGTTTCTAAAAAAGTGCTACACATTGTAGCACTTTTGTATTTTAGAACGTTCTAAGCGAGCGTTTACTTCATTTAAAATCTCTCCGTTTTCAATATAAACACGAGTAAGTCTTTCGCTAAGATTGGTAATTATTTCATACGGTATTGTTTCTAAGTCGTGGGCAACTTCTTGTACAGGCATATGTGAACCAAATAATTCAACATGTGTTCCAATAGGTTTAAATGTTTTTAGCTGAATCATACATTGATCCATACAAACTCTTCCAACAATTGGTGCAAAATCACCATCTACATAGACGTTTCGACCTTGATTTTTTCTTAGCCATCCATCAGCATAGCCAATAGGTAAGGTAGCTATTATTTCTTTTGAGGCTGTGGTATAGGTAGCGCCATAACTTATTGTTTCACCTGCATCAACCTCTTTAATACACGCAATTGTAGAATACAAAGAAAATACTGGTTTCAAATCATTTAAATAAGAACTTATGCCATACATAGATATTCCAAGTCGTCCATAATTTGTAAGGTCATCTTGAAAAGATACTAAGGCATCAGAATTATCACAATGAATATATTTGAACTCATGTGGTATAGCCAAAACAATATCTCTGAATTTCTCATATTGGTTTTTGGTCATTTCTTGATTTGCAATATCAGAGCATGCAAAGTGCGTGAATATACCACTAGCTTCGATATTATATTGCTTACATAAATCAACCGCTTCTAGGCATTCTCCAAGCGTTTTCATGCCAATGCGATTCATACCTGTATCAACCTTTAAATGAAGCTCTAAACCGCTTGTATCTTCTTTACAGACGTCTTTAAGCCAATCAAGTGATACAACTGTACATGAGATCTTATTTTCTATACATACTTTTATATCAGTTGGATTTACATAACCAAGGATAAGAATTTTTTCATGACATCCTTCATTTCTTAAAACAATTGCTTCATCTAAACTTGATACTGCGAAAAAATTGATGCCACAAGCAAGAGCAGTTTGGATGATATGGTAATCACCACTACCATATCCATTCGCTTTTATAACACAAATCAAATCTTTATTTGATTTTTCCTTTATTTTATTAAAGTTGAACTTAAGCGCATCAAGATTAATTTCAACCCAACTCTCTCTATACATTTTATATCTCCCTTTTATACGATTTATACAATTCTAGAACTAATATATGCTGCATAAACTCCTCCTACACGGAAAAGTAAGGCAAGCAATGAATTAATATTAACACTTAATAAACGAGATAGCACGAATTGAAAAACCATACCAAAATATTCTAAATTTAAGAAGATATTGAATCCACCAAGAGCAATCATATCTGCAAGTAGGAAACAAACGACTGCACAAATTGCACCAAGGATTGAAAATTTAACTTGAACTCCACGACCATAAGTACGTATTGCCCAACCAATTCCATAACCAATTAATAAGAATACTACTGAAAATTCGAAATGTAACATATCAGCAAGTATACCGTAGCCTAGTCCTAAAACAATAGTTGCTACTATACCTGCGATTACAGCTTTTTGAAATCTTTGATTTCTTGATAATGCTTCTGTATTAAAAACTTTAAACATAAAATTTTCCTCTCTTTTTATTGAAATAATAACTAAAAAATAGCATTACTTCATTCAACAGTCAAAGTATAACAAAAAATTAAAAAAATTTCCATTAATGTGTTGACGGGTATAAAATCCTATGGTATATTAAGTAAGCACTAAAAATTGTTCTGGAGGTTTAGCTCAGTTGGGAGAGCATCTGCCTTACAAGCAGAGGGTCGGCGGTTCGAGCCCGTCAACCTCCACCATTTTTTATGAAAAAAACAAGTTTGAATAGAGGAAAAAAGTAACCGCTCCTCAACAACTAATGCCGACTTAGCTCAATTGGCAGAGCAATTGATTTGTAATCAATAGGTTGTAGGTTCGATTCCTATAGTCGGCACCATTTATTTGGACTTGGAGAGGTAGCGAAGTGGCTAAACGCGGTTGACTGTAACTCAATTCTCTTAGAGTTCGGCAGTTCGAATCTGCCCCTCTCCACCATTTTCTACTCATGACTTACATTGGGCAGAAAAATAAACGGTATGCAGCATTAAATTGGGGCATAGCCAAGCGGTAAGGCATCAGACTTTGACTCTGACATTCCCCTGGTTCGATCCCAGGTGCCCCAGCCAATTATTTATTATACTTGTCCCGGTAGCTCAGGCGGTAGAGCAACTGACTTTTAATCAGTGGGTCGGAGGTTCGATTCCTCTCCGGGACACCATTCTTTAATTAACATGCGGATGTAGTTCAATGGTAGAACTTCAGCCTTCCAAGCTGACTACG